>JANOCD010000092.1:0-87590 GCA_031411995.1 Cytophagales bacterium | reverse complement strand
ATTGGAGACATATTTATTTTTGTGCCACCTCCCCCCCGGCCCATCTCCTCCCCACGGTGTGGGGCCGGGGGTGAGGTTTACTTTTTCCTGCGTCGGTTATAATTCAAACAATCCGTTAAATCGTTGCGGGTGGTAGTTTCGTCGGCGATGGCTTTGCTGAGGGAGTCTTTCAGAATTAACATCTCGTTTACGTGTCCTGACAGTCGGCCATAGACCCCGAAATAGCCCTGAAGCTGCTGTTTCTGCGCCACAATCTTGGCCATTTCTTCTTTCTCCTTCGTGATTACGCGCTGCATCTGCCGGTCGTTGGCAATGCGGCCGGTGTTCAACAGCGACAGATCGGCATAGAGCGTATCGACTTTTTCGGCCAGTATCGCATCCATCAAAAAGACTTCCTCAAACTGCTGCCGCTGTTCACTCAGACGGTCAACCTGATACGTCCCTGTTCGCAAAAATGAATAGACGCACAGCAACAGCAGGATTATCAGGCTGGCAAACCAGGCCAAAAACCGCCCAAAAGCCCGATTTATTTCTTTACGATTTTGTACTTGCATAGTGATGGGCCATTGTTTTTAGTACCTTTCAACCGTTTCCTCTTCCTCATGATGACCTCTTTACCAACCGAAACCGACACGCCCTATTTTCTGGATCTGCTCGACGTGGACTTCCGTGCCGAAATTCTGGCCGCTGCCCTCGCCAACGAGGCCGAAGCCGGGGGTCGGGTGATTATCAACCCAACCGGGCTGCACAACCGATCCTATTCCAAAGACATCGACGAACTGACCAACTGGTGGCCCGAAGTGTCGGAGCGGCCCTACCAGCGCATCAATACGCCCCGCGAAGGGCTGTTCGATATGATGCCCCAGTACCTTTTTGTCGAACCACAGTCGCCCGATGCTGTCACCGACACCGATCGAATTCTGTCCGACATTCGCCAGGATCGGCAGCTCGAAGAAGAAGCCCGGCAGTTTTTCCGGCCTTTCGATGTCGAACTAAACCACCTGCGTACCCTGTCTATTCACTACGACAATGCGGTGGATCGCCTGGATGATGCCCGAACGATCATCGAACAATTCGCCAATCACTGGCCCATTTTGCACCGGATGAACCCAGCAGAGGATGGTCAGTTTTTATCGTTTCTGCCTCATATTCACGTCCTTCGGAGCGATCTGCACTGGTTTTCACGCCTTCTCGAACGCTTCTTCGATATTCCCGTTTGCATTCGTGCCGGGCGTTCGCTTCGTAAACCCGTCCACACCGACAGCCTGCCTTCGCTGTCAAACTGCCGCCTTGGAGTTGATGCCGTGGCAGGCGATAGTTTCGATGATGGGCGCAACGGTGTTCAGATCACGCTTGGCCCGATTCCGATTGCCAAAATCGAGCGTTTTTTACCCGGCTCCGACACGCTGGCCCTTCTCGATGAGCTAATTGCTTATTTCGTCCCCATTGCCACCGAAGTTTCCATCTCCGTTCTCACCCAGCCACCCGCCCCCACAGACCCAAAACCAGAGGTCGTGTATATGGGGTATTCAACGTATTTGTAATCCGTTACTTCGGCACTTTCAACCGCTGCTGTTTTTCTTCCTGCGTAATCACGCGCACAGTACCGCCCGGCTCCACGAGTAGCATATAGTCGCCAACGGCGGCACCGGTACGTTCGTTGGCTTTTTTTACGACGTAGCGGTACATGGTCGGTTTGCTCGGATACGGTACTCCGGCGGGCCAAACCACCTCGCGTTGCCGCGTCACTTCCCGGTAAATCAGCGACTCTTTCACGCCAACCACACCCGATTCAACCACGGTTTTTGGCGGGTAGGTGCGCCGTTTTCGATAGGTTACTGTCGATTTTTTTCGGGATGAAATGCCGGCACCTGACGGTCGCTTATACCGCCTGACAGTGGTCCGTTTGGGGACAATAGATTTCTGAACGGCACCAATAACCGGTTGAAATTCAAACAGTTCAATGGTCAGGGGCGGGGCTTCGGGAGCAGGTGGCAACACAATGGCAATCCGCTTGAAAAACTCCAGAGTCCCGGTGGACAACTCGCTCCGGCAAATCTGATCCACGTAGTCCGTGCGGGTTGAGTGAACGGAGTAAAAATAGAAGCTGCTGGTGTCGGGCGTGGCAATTTTGGCGGGCCAGGCCCATTCCGTATCGCGAACGGTATTTTCGGCGAGGAGCCGGTTGCCGGGCATACTGTAGAGCCGGACGGTGTAGCGTTCATCGTCGGTGTAAACGGGGGCGCTGCTTCGCCATTTCAGCACGGGGCGGGTATCCACACCAATTTCATAGCGCGATGGCATCGCGTTGTCGAGCACGGGTGGGTAGCAGGTGGGCAGGGCCGGGGCCATCGGAGCAGGGTGCGGTTCAAAGGTGTAAACCACCATCAACTGACCGCCGAATACCCCCAACCGGCGCAAAAACTGGAAAAACTGACCGTCCGTACGATCCACGGTGTAGCCAAACCGGGAGTAGGCTCCCGAACCGCCCAGGCCCACCTGCAAGCGGGGTGACAAACGATACATAAGGTTGCCAAATCCCTGAACACCAAGGCTAAACCGTTTATAATTGGGTGACAGCCGAAACACCAGCAATTTAGTTTTCGGGTCAAATGCCCCCACCACGGGCGCGTTGTTGTAGAAAATGCCGCCTTTCAAGCCCAAATCGAGCGTGAGCCGACGCTTGAGGGGAATGGAAATAAGGGGGCCGATGGTGGCCTGAAAACTTTGCATACCGGCTTTCGGAAGCAGGGCCGGTACGAAGTTGGCGGGAATGGCCGCGTCCTGATAAATTAGACTGACATACTGATTACGAACCGTTAAGCTCTGGTAGCCAAGGGTTGCTTCGATGCCCCAGTGATGCCCCAGGAAATAGTCGGCGTTCAGCGTGGTCTGGAAACCTCGACCCAGATACAAACTTTGGTCGCTTCCTTTTCGCTGGTATTGCTGACTTACGCCGAGACCACCACCCAACCGCCAATGGCCCAGATTGGTCAGGCGGGTTGGCTGCGAAGCCGGGGGCGGGTTGTTGCAACAGTTGAGCGGGACTTGGGCCAGCGCGTCGGGTTGCCCCAAAAAGAGCAGACCTGCCAGCCAAAAAACCCAGAAAGTACGGTGATACGGAGACATGCGTTGGTAGTGAAAATACGGTCAGACGGTGGAATGGGGGCCAAACAAACGGTACTGTGTGACTTGCCCCGATTGGTCGATGAGTTTTTGGCGCAGCCCTTCGAGCGTGATTTCCCACTCGTCGGGGGTGAGTTGGTCGTTGGCGGGTGGTTTCAGAAAAATGTCCACCGTCCGCATCAGCCCCTCTTTGGGAGTCGCGCCAATGGCTACCCCTTTCTTGATTGAGAGTGATTCGAGCAGCGGCCCCAGCTCGGCCCGCAAAAAAGAGGTTACGTCTTCCTGCGTCACAATGCGCTGCCGCGACATTATGGCGTAGCGGTAGGTATCGGCCCGGTGCATGGCCGACGGACGGTTACGGCCCCCCGTTGAAGTGGTTAACAACAGCGCACTGTCGGGCTTAATCAGATCGGTGTTGAACACCTGCAAACGACTGCCAGCGGGAATCTGATTGGCGAGTTCGCAGTTCGTTACCCAAAAATCGACCTGCATGGTGTCGCCTTCGTCAAACGGCTTAAACAGCACATACTGAGTTAGTTCTACGGGTGGCACAGTGGCGTTTTGCAATTTTCGGTCAATCTGTTCGATCTGATCCAGTAACTGACTCACCAGCAACTGCACTGTGTCGCGGCCATACACCGAAAACGCAGCGGCTTCTTCGCGCAGGAGTTCGAGCAGGTGGTTCAGCGAGTCGCGGGCATCGCGCACGTCGAACCGCTCCACGCCCCCCCGCCGAACTGCATAGCTGCCTTCGTCGATATGGTCGGCCTTGTGAAACGGAAAGGGGGCATAAATTCGGTCTTTGCTGTCCTGCACATTACGCACGGTCAGCAGGGTTTCAAAAGCCTCGGTTCGCAGGGGCAAGAGGTGATACAAAGCCCGCGTACGATAGGAGATTCGGTTGGCTTTTCGGTTCATCACCGGAAACGCATTGATCGACACCGACACCGATTCAAGCACCTCCTCCGTAAATTGAGCCGGGAGCGACACGCTTAACCACAGGTAGTTAGACCCGCCTAAGGCACTAAGCTCATCCGCCCCAAACACGGCCAAAAACGCAGGCGGGAAGGGTTGAGCCACTTCGGCCAGCGACTCAACACCTGTCTGGGTGATGTGAATAAAACGGGTATGATAGGTTTGCCGAATGGATTCTTCGAGCAGATAACTCATCTCAAACTCGGCCAGCAAGCGCGTGGGGCCGTTGTCGATGGGTCGGTTGGCCGGGTCGAACGCCGGCCCGGTTTCCGTTTCAATGGGGTGCCCGTTCAACGACCACTTGCCAAGAGCCAGCAGCGGATATAAGGCCCGAAACTCCTGATCGTCAGGCCATTCAACATAAAAATTAACACCGTTCAGTGTTTCCACTTCTTCGTGAACTGCCAGCCCGATGTAGAGCGTTTGACCCGGAAGTTTGGCACCCGATTTAGCCTTCAAACAATGCAGTTTTCCCAGTGGCTCTTCAAACCGATGCAAATGCCCGCCCGTGGCCAGGAAAGTCACCCGGCCATCAATAAGCGTGGTGGATTCAAGGGCCGAAAAGAAAATATCCTGCCGACTGTCGAGTGCGCCCAATAGTTGAGTAGCGTACCGTTTCTGAACAAAAAAGCTGTGGTCGGGCGATAATTCGAGCACCGGGTCGGCGGGGTGGACTTTGAGAACAGCGTGGGCCGGGCGCGGCACCGTTAGCAAATCGGGTGTGAGCAGGCTGGCTAATTTTTCAAGTACCCGCACCTCCGACCCAATAAAATCGTGGCTAATCCGGTGAACCTCATTAGCCAGCGTATCCATCAGCATCCTGACAAACGTGTCGAGGTGGTTCAAATCGCGAACGCCCCACATGTGCATCAGGTGACGCAACAACCGTTGCCGGATGGCCTCTTTTGTAAACTGAGAACGGTGGTCGCTGAGGGGCATTATTTTGCTAATTGCCCAACATGAAGCTGGGTGGAGAATCGGAAGGGTTCTTCGGTTTCGGACAGGCGGGCGTCGACGCTGACAGTGGCTAATCGGCGGTATTCGTCGGGTTGTCGGCGGAAGCTGTTTTTGTCGATGGGGATCATACCCACAGAAACATTGGCGTTTTTCAGGCGGGGTTCATGTTGGCGGATGGCCTTTTCGAGCGATTCGCTCAACTCCCCCGACCAGTCGCTGTTGCTCAGGCTTTGTTCAAACTCGACTTCCCAGATCCGGCACCCAAACGAGCGGTCGCTGCGGAGTTCACCATAGCGCGAGTGAATGAGCAGGTAAAGCATTTGGGCTATCGACACGCCCACGCTACAGGTCGGGATTTCCTGCCGGGCCATGAGCGGGCCAAATCGGATGGGTAGCTGGTAGAAAAGGTGGTTCATTGTAGAGGAAGGAAACAAATAGCGACCAATAAACAGAATAGGAAAATAGACCGCAATCATTCTCTTATATTCGGTCGCATTCTTTTGAAATTGCCCTATGCCCACCTTTTCCATTACCACCGAAACCACCCTGCTGATCGAGGGAAAGCGCATTGCCGCCTTTGAATCGATCACCCTGCGCCAGTCCATCCACGACACCCACGAGTTTCGGGTTTCGTTTGAACACGACTCCGTGGAGGCCTTGGTGATGCTTTTTTCAAGTTCATTGGCTCAGTTTGCCCGCAAAAGCATCGACATCACGGTGCAGGGTGACTCAACGGCTCCCCCGCTCGAATTCAAAGGCGTGATCACCCGCGTTGACCTGCAACAACGCGACGATGCCTACTGGGGGCGGCTCACGCTCATTGGCCACGGTCATGCCGAGAGCCTGCGCCACGTGCCGGGTATTGCCACGTTCATCGACAAGTCGATTGCCGATGTGGTATCGGGTTCGCTGTCCACCTATTCATTTCCGAAGAAAGTGCTGCCCCCCGCCGGGCCAAAAGCGATTCCGTTTTGTGTGCGCTACCGCGAATCGACCTGGGATTTTCTGAAACGAATTGCCTACGATTTTGGGGCCTGGTTCTATTACGATGGCACCACTCTGTTGTTCACCACCCAACCGGGCAGTTCGCCCCCGCTGCGGCTTACGTTTGGGGCCAACCTCGTTTCGTTTCGGTCGGGGGTGCGGGCCAAACCAACCTACCACAAACATTACGATTACCTGCCCCTGCTCGACCAGCGTCTGGAAGCCGAATCGGGCCTTGACCTCGCTCCCTACGGTAAACCCGCCAGCAGCGGCACAGCCAATCCTCACCCCGTCCAGGCCGTTGCCGACATGAACCCATACCGCGATAATCGGAAAGCGGCTTTGGGGTCGGAGGAATCGTTTATGGAAGGAAAGTCGTTGATTACCAATGTATTTCCCGGTCAAACGATTTTGGTAAAAGACTCTGTTTTGGGGGCAGGAGGAACGTCGGCTCCCCAGATCGTGACCGATGTGACGCACTTTATAAATGGCGTGGGGCAGTATCACAATCGGTTTCAGGCCATCCCCGCCGATGTGGTGGCCATGCCCGTCAGGAACCTGAAACGACCTCTGGCCGAGACACAGATTGGCAAGGTGGTGGACAATAAAGACCCCAACGGCATGGGCCGGGTTCGGGTGCAGTTGCTTTGGATGACGGCCCCCGAAAAAACGCCTTTCATCCGCATGACCATGCCTTCGTTCGGGTTGTATAACGACAAGAAAAAAACGCGGGGATTTGTGTTCGTACCCGCCATTGAGGATCAGGTGATGGTTGGTTTTGAACACAGCGACCCCGAACGCCCCTACGTGATTGGTGCACTGCCCCACGGTAAAAATAGTGCCATCGACACGGGCGACCCCGAAAAAGAAAAGCACATCAGTGTAGGCAGTGGCAGTACGCTCACGTTCATCGAGGAAATTGCCAAAAAGGAAATTCACCTCCAGGTTGACGAGAAAAACTTCGTCAAAATCTCCGTTCCGTCTGGTATGGGGACAATTACGGTGCAATCGTCCAAAGATATTCTGGTAAAGGCGACCGCAAAAGTGACCGTCGATGCCCCCCAGATTGAACTAACGGGACAAACCATCACCATCAAAGGCACCACCATCAGCATCAAAGGAACGACGGTATCCATTGAAGGTTCGGCCCAACTCACCGCTAAAGGAGCCATGACCGATGTGGAAGGAACCGGCATGTTGAACGTGAAAAGCTCCGGCATAACAACCGTGAAGGGGTCGCTGGTGATGATTAACTGAAATGGTCAACCCGCTCGCCCAACGCCTGAACACTTTGACCGTTGCCTGGCATGACTTCGCAATTCTGCCCGAAGTTCGCTT
This sequence comes from Cytophagales bacterium, assembly GCA_031411995.1. Taxonomy (GTDB): domain Bacteria; phylum Bacteroidota; class Bacteroidia; order Cytophagales; family Spirosomataceae; genus Rudanella. The sequence continues at coordinate 80,210 of JANOCD010000092.1, read as the reverse complement.
GTGCCGGTGGTTGTTTGTGGCTGATGAAGCCTGGATACTCGATGCGTTCTTGACTCAGGAAAAAGCCCCTGATGCGAGCGTGGAGGGGCTTTTTGTGCCTCTCCACGCTCGTTGCGAAACCAACCAGGGATATTGGCTTTCGTTGGCGAATGAACTAAGCCGGTTTGCCACCGAGTATGTGGCCCGGCCCGAAAATGAGACCAGGAATCTTCACTGGACACCCGTTTTTGTGCAGAGCAGCACCGATGCGCCGGGCCGGTTTTTGCAAATGGTGCTGGATTTCGGAAAAATGGCGGCCCCGCCCGGCAACGGCCCGTTGGTGCTGTGTTTGTTGCCCAGCCCCGACACTGATCTGGACGCTTTCGGGCGGTTTTTGTTTTTATTGATGAATCAACATTGGCCTGCTTCGGTGCGGGTGCTGGTTCGCGATGATGCTGCCAAACCCAAACTCGATTCCTTTGCCGGGCGATTTGGGTTATTGGTACACAGCCAACGAATTGATCTTGATTTGCCAGGACTGGTGCGGCAGGCGGCTTCGGCGGGCGATTTGCCCCAACCAGACGGCGAATTTCGGCAGCATCAGGCCGACTTTACGAATGCCCTCGACCGGCGAGACCTGCCCGAAGCCGAACAGATTGCCACCCTGTTGTTGCCCATTTGCAGCGCCCAAAAATGGCCCGCGCTGGCGGCAACTGTCTATATCGGTTTGGGACAGGGTTATGCCGATGCACGGCGTTTCAAGGAAGCCAAATCCCGTTTTGAGCAGGCATTGATCCTCACCGAACCTGCCTATGAAACCGGCGACGCGCTGGCCGGACTAACCAGCATATCGGTTTGGCTGGGGCTTGGGGCCGTGTTTGAACGTCAAAACGAACGCAACCCGGCCCTCGCCGTTTACCAGCAAGCCACCGACCGTGCCGACCTGCTCAAGGGACCAATCCTGGCCATCGAATGCCACCGCCGATTGAGCGAAACCTATCTGGCCGCCGAGAAATCGGACTTGGCCAACGGGCACTACGACCGGATTTTCGCCCTCGCCGAACCCCTCACACCCACCCAACGGCTCCAGGCGCACCTCCCCGCCATTGCCCGCGCCTACTGGAAACTCCAGAAAACCTTCGATCAGCGTCGGCTGGCCCTCAGCCGGTTAAAGGGGTTGATGGGGGAGGAATGGGAGCCTTAGTGGATGGGATAACTTTGGCTACCCGCTGACTGTGGGTAGATGTGGCCCTATATACCCTACATAAACTTTGTGTTCATGATTATCGGGGTAGAAATGAAAGCGTAAATCTCCAACTTTGATGTGTGCCTCAAAAAGCTCACGTCGTCCGTCTGGAAGCTTAAAACGACGTTGACCGCTATGAAGACGCATTGTAGAATCGCTTTCATTAGACGCGCGCAAATTCGTCTGTGCATTCAATTGGTCAATAGTGAACGCGCCATTCTGCCAGTATGCGACAAAACTATCTAACGTTCGCAACCGGTCGATAATTTGGGTTAGATAGCCTGACATGCCTACAAGCTTCAACTGTCGTTTAACCTCTCCACACAGAATTAAATTGGGAAAGAATTCATCCCGCCTATTCCACACATCAATACTACGATTCAACTGATCTTCTTGCAACTGTAATATCCAAGGCCTGTGCTGGTCAATGTGGAGAGTTGTAGCGATGTGTTTAACGTTCACTTTTTCTGTTTGCGTCTGCCCATCCGAATCAAGATACCAGTACCAACCTGACAACAAATGCACGTTCCAGTATTGATCCGTCAAAAAACTCAGTAAAAATTTATCGCTTAGATAGGCAGCACCAAACCCTTTGGCTTCAGGTTTTCCGCCAGCTTCTGTTAAACAAAATACAGAATGATCAAAAAGGGTAAGCGCATCAAAATCGTCGATACCGAGAAGAGGTGGGTCAGCTACAATCAGCCGAAATCTGTCTTTGAGGTCTCGATCAACTCGCTCATCATTAAGCCAGGAGCCAATTGTGTACACTGGAGCAAGTGGCAGAGAAAATAAATTTTGCCCCAACTCCTCTGGAATACGAACCCGTTTCATGCCAAACACCTGAATCGCGCCTACTGCCTTTACAAAACGCTCCATAACCACGAAGGCTTCGGTGACAGTACCTACTGGTTGAGCAGACAGCTCGTTGAAAATACAATCCATTCTTACTGTAACAATTGGTCTAATTGGCGGGCATATTCATCAAAAAAGCCACGAGGTTGCTGACTAAGCCGTCCGTTGGCATCAATAGTTGGTTGAATAATTTGGGTGACGTGTTCATCGGCATCAGGGTCGCGCTCAAAGTAATAGACCGATACTTGTTCCGGTTTTATCTGCTTTTCTTTTACAGCAACCCGAACTCCATTGAGCAAATGATCACTGTGAGTTTCAACAATAAGTTGAACCCCGTCTGCTGCTGCAAAGGCCAATAATGCCCCTAATTGAGCTTGTCCTTGTGGGTGCAAATGTGATTCGGGGTTTTCAATTAATAACAAATCGCCGGGCCGGGCGGCAAGAACGGCCACGATAATTGGTAATACGTAGGTAAAGCCAAAGCCAACGTTGACTGGGGTAAAATCGGGCGTTACATTTTCACCTGCTTCAAACCGATAGGTCAATGTAGCCACATTCAGGTCGGAGCGATAGGTAGTGGTAAGGCGCGTCCCCGCCGAAATCCGCTGAAACCAGGCATCTACCTGATCCAGCAGTGTGTTCGATTCAGTGATTTGAGCGGATTTAAGCACCATGGGTTCTCGCTGGTATTGAGCCAGAAAATGAACAGCATACTCGCCATTTTTACCCACTGATCGGAGTTGTTGTACCTGATGATTGGATGTCGGAAAAATAACGCTTGGTGATTTTCGTTCGGCATTCAGGTATTGAAAGCGACCGTCTATAAATAAAGGTTGCTCACTTACATTATCAGAATAGGAACCTGATTCATAGGGCTGAAAATCAGATTCGGCAACGAATTTAAATTGAGCATTAACTTGATCCTTGGTCCTCTCAAAATGAACTTGGAAACGAATGGAATCTCGGTCGGAATTTACGTTTTGAGCATCTTTCCCCAACCCAATATCCATTAAGGGGCCTTTTAGCATTAAACCCGCAAAAGGCTGATCTATGCTGGTATATTGCGACTGCCGCAACAGTAACAATGCCTGTAACACACTGGATTTCCCAACACCGTTTACACCGGTCAGCAAGTTCAGTTCAGTCAGGTTCAGTTCGGCATGCTCAAATGCCTTAAAATTCTCAATAATCAAGCGTGTAATCATTGGCTATACTTAGTTAACAGGCTTTCAACCGCTCCGAAACGAGCCTGAACTGCATTGTAATCTGAAGTGGCTCGGGTTACGGCATTGTCGAAGTTATCAGAAGTAAACAGGAGTTTATAATCTGCTCTGAATGCATTGAGTTGACTGTTTATTTGGGCAATCTGTTTGTTAGTCAACTGTGCGATCTGTGAAGTCCAGACTTCAAACAAAGCTCCATTTAGCAACAGCCGGGTATTCTCGTGCCCATATGACCGGCTAAAATGATGTCTGCCGAACCATTCAAGGCTAATCTGCATAGAAGAAAAAAACTTATCCTGTAGCGTAGCCCGTTCTTTTTCAGTTAGTTTCCCAAGCTTCTCCATGTTTTTGTCCAAAAAAGAACTCATAGGTTTCTCAAATTGCTGGTAAGGAGTTAGCCGAAACGCCACATAACGAAGCACAAGCTCACGGTCAGCCATTCGCTTGTCCGACGTAGTAATAAATTCATTGAAAGTGTCGCTCTCTGATACATTTTTTAGAAATTCAGCAGCCGGACCCTGATTGAGTGCGTGCCGAATTTCCATTGGGTTGAGCATTAACCCGCCTGTATTGATACGCCGAAACACGTTGTATTTGACAGCCCGGGGCGTGCCGGGCTTAATAATATATGCAGTTACCTGTGTTTCCATTATCCGGCGTTGCATAGGCCGGGGTAATTCGCTGTAGAGTTTACCATCGTAATCCTTCAAAATTTCGAGACCCCGCAACCGGAGAGTTTGATCGACCACGAAGTTTTTGAGAGTCCATAGCCGTTGCAAACCATCGACCACCAACCAATTTTCTTCGCTCTCAGCATCAAAATAGAATGCGGGTAAGGGGAATCGCAACATGAGTGATTCGATCAGCCGACTTTGCACATCAGGACCCCACAGATTGCCTTTTCGCTGAAAATCAGGATCGAGGTCGATCTCATTATATTTGAGTCGCTGAACCAGATTATCCATCGTTTTTGGTTCAACTGTAATATTAATATCCTTTGGGTCGAACGGTTGTTTGATATCCAGCTCCACTTCCGACTCGTCAGTGTGTTCAATAGTTGGGTCTTCGGTGAAAAGTGGTAAGGTTGTCTGCATCCTGATAATTGCGCCAGCTTAATCGCATAGAGTTACTTCGCGCTAAGTTCCGAAAATTATTCTGTTTCTTTTCACAAGATCAGGGTTCACTGTGTTTCCCGAACCTATCCTTAAGCATCCAGAATATTCCAGCCGCGCCGGTTTGTGAAAGCGGTGGGAGCTTCTTCGCGCACCAGGATCGTGTCTTTGCGCTGACCAATGTATTCGAGGGTGCTGAGTTTGGTCCACAAGCGGGTGAACACGTCTAAAAACCGCTCGATCAACTGCATCGACTCGTCGATTTGTTCGTGGTTATAATCGTGTTCGAGCAGGTTGAGCAGGAGTTCCTCAAATTGGCCGGGTGTTACGTCGGTCCATTCATAAAAATAATGCAGTAATTCCTCTTTTTGGCGGGTCGGCAGGCAGCTTAGGGCCGTGTAGAAAATACTGGTGAGGTCGGCGAAATAGCGCACCAAAAACACGGGCGGGTTTTGGTGGTCGAGGTTTCGATACTGAAAAAACACCGTGCTAAGATAGTCTAACAGGCGGTTGCAGAGCATTTGCACGTTGCGGGCCAATTCTGAAGGATGGTTCTGATCGTGAATTTTACGGATGATCTTAAACGAACTAACCTGAATCTCGTTCAAACCCCAGCCAAAATGCTTGTAATGGCCAATCAGTTGTGGGTGGCTTGCCACTGACGAACAAGGCGGAATATATCGCGAATCGACCACGTAGCGACCTTCCTGAAACACAACTTTTCCAATAAGCAAATGGTATCTGCCCAAATCGCTGCCATTGATCTGAGACGACGGCACCACCATCAACTGGTAGTGATAGTCGGTATGGGGATGGCGCAGGGGCGATTCTTCGGGGTCGGGGTCGCCAACCGGCACGCGCTGAAACGGGTTCACCAGCAACACCACATCATACATGGGCCGTTGGTCGTCGTCGAGGTGTGGGTCAATGTCAAAGGAGGCAGTCAACACGGTGAACCGAAGCACATCAGGGTTAATGGCAATGCGGCACCCGCCCTGCGTAATGGCGTTGCACCGCGATAGCCTGACCTCCACGTAGTTACCCATTTTTTCGAGCAGGTGAAAGTCGTGCGAGACCGTTGTCCCCTTCACGGGCGGCAGCAAACCGTAGTTGTAGTTGGTTAACTGCAACGACACGGCATCGCGCACTAAATCCTGAATATGATGGTCGGTTTCAACAAAATGCTGTCCCGACAATTTCATTCCATCGACCCAGTTAACGGGCAAATAACTCCTCGAAAACAGCATGGTTTATTTGATTTCTTCAACCCGCTTGGCCACAATCAGGTAGTCTTCACGGAGTTTGTTTTGAGAAATAGTCTGGTCAAAATCAATGTATTGCCGCAACCGAAACGGCGACGGTTTCAGGCTGTAGAACAACCAGCCATACTCGTGTGCTTGGTTGTCGAGAGTTTTGATGGGGTCGTTCGGGAATTTGTAATTATAGTCGTCGATGAACTTCTGAAACCACATGCCAAACGGCATTTCTTCAGTGGTACGAGCCTTCACCTTAATGGGTTTCCCCGTGCTTGTCGGGTGTTTCCGAACCTGCACTTCCAGAATCATAAGCCGGTAATAATCAACTCCTTCGATCACAATTTCTTCGGCCTGACGCGGGTAATACCAGAGTTTATAAATCTCGTTTGGTACGGCCACGAGTGAGGCATACGCATACGAAAACACCATCGGAGCAATGAAGGGCAACAGGCAGGTTGCCGCCCACAGGCCATAGTGGAGTGTACTGAAAAAGTTGAAAATATACGAAAAAAGGGCCATGCCGAGCGTTACGATCACGAGTGTAATGAGCATCACAAACAAAGGTCGGGTTTCATAGGCCGGGCCGAGGTCGTGGAGCAGATACCGCAAAAAAACAACCCCTAAAATCAGGCTGATGAACCCATTCAGAACGTAATATTCCCACATAAACCAGAGGTCGATCAGGCCGAAAAGGCCCGGCAAGGCCAGCACCAACCCGCCAATCAACACCGTCACAATCAGGCGTTTGTTGCTCATCAATTGCCCCTTCTTGTTCTGAATGGCCATTGGGATCAGCATCAGCATAGCCAGCAACGGCACCATCAAGTACGTCAGAAAAAAAGGGAGCAGGGCTTGCATCGGCACCAGTGAGTGAATGAGTGAATGAGTGAGTGAGCGAAATTCTTTCTCACCCCCCGATTATTACAGTTGGCATTCCCAGCACAATCGTTCCGCCGTGGGCCGTGTTGTCGCCCATGCGGGCTGCGGGCACTCCCCCAATCAGCACGGTGGCCGAGCCTTTTATGATAGTGTCGGGGGGGCCAACGCACACGAGCATATCGCCCATGCGGGCAGCAGGCATACTACCAATGAGCACCGTGGGGCAACCGGGGCCTACAATGGGGCCTCCCACATGCGGAATGGGTGGCAGAGCGGGTGTCACCATTGGGCAAACGTGCATATCAGTCAGGCGGGCGGCAGGGGGCATAAGATCGGGTTCGATTTGTTGCCGGGCAATATATATAAATTCAGCACACCCTCTGCCCAGTTATCAAACAAGTGGTAGGGATAGTTTAAGTATTTTTTTTCCGTACTTTGTTTGTGTTCTTTGCCCTTAAGCCACTTTTGTTCCGAACCTATGACTACCAGGCTTCTACAATTTCAGGTCACTAACTTCCGATCCGTGCTCGATTCGGAGGTTATCACGGTTAATGATTATAGCTGTTTGGTGGGTACAAACGAGTCGGGCAAAACCAACTTACTGGCGGCACTCTGGAAACTGAACCCTGCCAACGGCGAAGCCATTTCGCCCCTTGTCGACTACCCGCGTAAGCAGTTTGTCAATTACGATCAGACTGGTGGCTCGGAGTGTTTTGTGCGGGCCACCTTCGCGCTGCGGACAAGCGTGGCCCAATCGCTGTCGGTTGAGCTTGCCTGCGATGCCAACCTGCTCACGACGGTTGCCATTGCCCGACAATATAACGGCGATTATCAGATCAGTTTTCCCCTGACAACCCGCCCGACTTACTCCCGCAACCGACTTGTTTCGCAATTAGTGGAAGCTTTCGGAACGCTGCTTCAGGGCGAGGTTTTTACCAAAGAACGCGACGAAAGCCGGGCCGAATGGACCGCTTTTCTACGCACAATGGTCGATGAATTGCCCAACCGTGAAGAACTCAACCCGACCGATTGCCTGACCCTGCTCCAAACCATCGACGAGCAGATTACGCTAAAAGCCGCCCGTAAACAAACCCTGAAAACAAGTCTCGAAAAATCCCTGAAAGTGCCGGTCGAGCAGGTTTGCCAGTTGCTCAAAGCGGGGGGCGTGGTGCTGACCGACGAACACAGGGCGTTGATATTGAGTGAGATACCAAAATTTATTTATTATTCCGATTACGGAAACTTAGACTCAGAAATTTACCTGCCCTACGTAATCCGAAACCTCGGGCGTGATGATCTGGGCGAAAAAGAACGCGCCAAAATGCGGAGTCTTCGGGTGCTGTTCGACTTTGTGCGGCTCAAACCCGACGAAATTCTGGAACTCGGTCAGGAGTCGGGCCTGACCAAAGTGATCACCCGAGACAGCTATGGCCGGGTTGAAAGTACTGGCTACGAAGAGTCGGGTAGCAGTGTGATCGAACACGAGCGGGCCAGCAAAAAACGCCGGGAAATCCTGTTGCAGTCAGCCTCGTCGCGGCTCACCAACGATTTCCGGGGATGGTGGAAACAGGGCGATTACCGGTTCCGGTTTCAGGCCGACGGCAACCACCTCCGCATCTGGATCAGCGATGACAAACGACCCGAAGAGATCGAACTGGAAGGCCGCAGCAAGGGTCTGCAATGGTTTTTCAGTTTCTTTTTGGTGTTTATGGTCGAGCGGCAGGCGGCTCATGCCAATTGTGTGTTGTTGCTCGATGAGCCGGGAAGCTCGCTGCATCCCATTGCCCAGCGCGATTTAATTGCCTTTTTCCATGCTCTCTCCGCCGATAACCAACTGATTTACACCACACACTCGCCTTTTTTGGTCAGTACGGGCAACCTCGGCGGCATCAAAATTCTGCACGTCAGCACGGATGGCAGTTCGGTGGTTTCGTCGGATTTCAGAGCCAGCGGACGGGTGGTTCAGGAATCCATTTACCCGGTGCAGGCAGCTCTGGGCCTGACTGTGGCCGACGTGGTGTTGCGCAACAGTCAGCCGGTGCTGGTCACGTCGGTAGCCGAACAACTTTATGCCCACCTGATGCAACACTACCTGATTCGGACGGGGCAATATACCCTGACTACACAATTGGTTTTTGTGCCTATCGACAGTAACGTGGGGCTTAGACCCTTGATCAATTTGCTGCCTGTCATTTCGGGCGATCATCCGTTTGTGTTGCTTCCGGCTGATGTCGGCGGGGTGCAGTGGCAGGAGGAGTTGTCGGCGGGGTATTACAGCGGCTATGCCGGGCGGCTGATTTCATTGGGCGAACTCTCGCCCATTTCCGGGGCCACCATCGAAGACCTGATGTCTCCCTACGACTTGTCGGTTTTGTTTGCCAAACGGTTTCGGGGTCGCCACACCGATGATTTCGATGATTTGCTGCGGCCCAATGTTCCGATAGTGCGGCAAATGGACGAATTTGCCCGGCAAAATAACTACACCCTTCCCGTTGACTGGCGGGTTGAGCTGGCGCAGGCTTTCACCAATTCGGTGCAACGCCAACTGAACCAAAAGAGCCTGAGCGGTACCAATTTCCCCGAAGCCACCCGCTGGGTAGCCATCTTCGAGCGATTGGCAGCCACCAAGGCTGTAGTCAATTCATGAGCGTGGCTACGTGTATAAGTTAGCGCATTCTAAAAAGGTCAATTTGGGCGCATTTAAGCCACGATCTTTTTCAGACGTCCACTTACTTCAATTGCTAAAGAAAATTCAACCATGGCCCCGTAAACGTAAAAATTTCGGCACGTATTGTATAGGTGTGTCCTGTAGGTTGTCCTATTCGTTAAAATCCATTCTTACGCTATTGAATTCTATCTGCAAGAACGTTTTCCGCAAATGCGAGGAAAGTACCGTCGCGGATAACCAATTCAACAATAGCCAATTTTTGAGTTCGGGTCTGTTTCACTTCATATGCGAGGAAAGTACCGTCAACTACGAGGAAAGTACCGTCGCGGAATAGTTTATTAACCGATTTATTTTTTTGATTCTAAAGTTTTGTTGAGCGTCAGCCTTTTTTTTAGAAAAGAAAAAAATTGAAAATGCCCGGCCCTTTGCCTATTAACAAGGTTGGCCTATTTACCTTTTAAAACTATTAACTATTAAAGGGCGCGTAACTAACTGAAAATCAAATAGTTGCAAGGGGTAACTACGAGGAAAGTACCGTTAACTACGAGGAAAGTACCGTCAACTACGAGGAAAGTACCGTCTGAATGCGAGGAAAGTACCGTCAACTACGAGGAAAGTACCGTCTGAATGCGAGGAAAGTACCGTTAACTACGAGGAAAGTACCGTCACCTGCGAGGAAAGTACCGTCATTGCGAGGAAAGTACCGTCACCTACGAGGAAAGTACCGTCAAAACGCCGTTTACAGCCTGTTTGACCTGTTTGTGTGTGTGGATAAGTTGGCCGCTACTTGCCAATTGCGAGAAAAGTACCGTCAGATGGCGAAAAACGACGCTGATTGGGTTAACACGGCCCTTTAGTAGGGTATAGGGTAGGATAAGTGTGTACGGAATTGGCTATTGACGGGTTTTTACTCGCAATTGATCAAAATGCCTTTTCGCAAAGGTCAAAAATGAGTCTTGTGGTCCTGCCCGGATTTAATAAATTTGTCTGATGGCGACACAGCAGCTTCCGATGGCTACCAACGAAACTACAGAAAATCAACCCGAACAATTGTCCATTCAACTGGAAATTGGCTTTCCCGAAAACCGGCCCGACCGGATTGTTGCCCAACACAACGATTTGATTAGGGCGCAATACGATATGTCGCTGCTGGAAATGCGGTTGTTTATTGCCATGCTGGCCCGAATAAACCGGGGTGATAAAGAATTTTCGACCTATCGGATTCCCGTCAGCGAGTTATACCCGGAAGATAAAGTAGGGGGGAAGACCTACTCGCAAATCAAAAAAGCGGTTATCCGGTTGTCGGGCCGGACGATCACGGTGGAATCAAAAGACGAACGGGGTATTCGCGAAATTGTCAGCAACCCGATCATGTCGACCTGTCGATATAAAGAAAAATCGGGTCACGTGATGGCCCAGTTCAACAATTTTGTGAAACCCTACCTGCTGGAGTTGCGGGGTGATTTTTCGGTGGCGCAGGAGCTGACCTTGATCGAGTTTCGCAGCTTTTACTCCTTTCGCGTCTATTGGCTACTCAAACTGTCGGCTTTTCATAGCGACACCATCGACGTGGGTTTAGCAGAAATGAAGCACATGTTTCATTTGACAGGGAAGTACACCAATTTCGCCGATTTCAAACGCTTTGTGCTGGATGTTGCCCAGCAGGAGATTGCCACCACCGATATGGCTTTTGACTACAAACCGATCAAAGACGGGAAGTCGGTGGTGAGCATTCAGTTTCAGTTGCTGAGGCCGGTGGTGGTGGCCCGGATTGATACGGAATTGCCGGATGGTGTTCAACAGAAACTAACCGAACTGGGGATCTCCCTTAAATCCTTACACGACATAAAAGACCGCTACCGACAGGGCAAACTGGCCGAAGAATACATCCGGTTTGTGCTGACCTATTATGAGCAGGCTCAGACCAAAGGCCGGATTCGTTCGTTAGCCGGAGCTATCTATAAAGCACTAATGACCAATCAGTTAGCTAATGAATTGGAAGCTGTGAAAGCGGCTCAACCTACCTACAAAGCCCCGGAGTCTAAAATCGCTACCGATGGTGTGGTTGAGGATGTTATCGCGCTCGATGAACTGCGCAGTGGATGGGAAGCGATGCGAAAGCAAGGGCTATCGGAATATGAAACCTTTGAAGCCAGTTTAAGCCCGTACCGAACAATGCCCAACTACCGGTTTGAACAACGGAATGGTGTAGACTGCCTGATCTATACCCGATCAGGAGTTTCGTAGCGAGCCTGTTGCAGGCAATAAAATCCGGTCGAAATCCCCGAAGTGACACTCTGTTACTTCGAGGATTTTTTTTGGTTGACCCCCCAAAAAGGGTGAATAGTCGACGCTCATCAGTTGCCATTTTTGACTGGTCTCCAGTATAATGGAGAAGAGCAAAATAACCACTCCAACATAATAGACTATAGCCGCTGTAGAGGGCACTCGTGACGCGCTCATCAGGCTAAAAATACTGTCTACGGCCTCCAAATGCAGTTTTTAGTGTTCCTGGAAATTTTCCTTTTCTGGTGGCACACGTTTTGGCATAAGGGTAGCTATGGAAACGTCAAACCTAGCTATCGTACAAGCCATCTATCAGGCCGTCGCACAAAACGATCTGCCTGCTGTCCTGCAATCACTCGACGAAAACGTGATCGCCCATCAGGCAACTTCGCTTCCCTATGGTGGTACTTACCGGGGGCATGAGGGATTCATGCACATGGGCACCGCCATTTTTAATACCTGGGAAAATTTCCAGGTGAAGCCAGACCAGTTTCTTGATGCGGGTGAATTCGTAATTGTCAGGGCCGTGATGCGCGGAAAAGCCCGGCAGACGGGGAAACCCTTTGACATGCCGCTAGTCGAAATCTGGCGACTGCAAAACGGCAGTGTGCAGGAGATCACACCTTTCTATTGGGACACAGCCGCCACCGTTCAACTCCTCGAACCGGCTTTGCCAACCACGTAGACCTCATTCTGACACTACCAACCCACTTTTTGCCAAATCAGCCTTACCTGTTTTTTGTTCACGTTAATTTCTATCAACATGATTGTTCAATTCAAGGATTATGCCGACCGCTACCCCAACCTGAAAATGGAGCGTCGCGACGGTATTTTGCAGGTAACCCTGCACGAAGAAGGGGATTCGTTTCTGATCACCGACGAGTCGCACCGCGATCTGGGCTATGCCTTTGCCGACATTGGGGCCGACCGGGAAAACAAGATCGTCATTCTCACCGGAGCGGGAGACAGCTTCATGGCCGGTGCCCGCTTCAACGACCCGGCAGCTCTCACGTCATCCATCGGTGTCGACACACTCTACTGGGAAGGTCGGCAACTGCTGCTGAACCTGCTCGACATTGAGGTGCCGGTGATTGCCGCTGTCAACGGGCCGGTTTCCATTCATTCCGATGTGCCCCTACTTTGCGACATGGTGCTGGCCTCAGAAACGGCCACGTTTCAGGATGCGGGGCATTTCACCAGCGGTCTGGTGCCCGCCGATGGGTTGCAGGTAATCTGGCCACTCGCCATTGGTCTGACGAGGGCCAAGTATTTTCTGCTGACGGGACAAACCCTGACAGCGCGGGAAGCCATGAAGTATGGAGCGGTGAATGAGGTGTTACCCGCCGATAAACTGTTGGACCGCGCCTGGGAACATGCCCGAAAACTGGCAGCCTTGCCTAACCTCACCCGACGCTATACCCGCGTGGTGGTGACCCAACGACTGAAAGGCGAAATGTTGGCGGGTACTGGCTACGGACTTGCTCTGGAAGGTCTGGCAATGGTCGACCTGAACTACCAATAGGCCGAAAACCAGTCAATTTCTGCAATAAAGGAATCTATCTAAAACCAGTTAACAGACCAGATCAGCCATGAAAAGCACATTCGAAGACTATAAAGACAAGTATGAATTTCTGGATATGGAACGCCGGGAGGGCATTCTACAGGTCCGACTCACCACCAACGGTGGTCCCTGGGTATTCACCAATTCGGCACACAGCGGGCTGGGGTTCGCCTTCGCTGATATTGCCGCCGACCGCGATAATAAAGTTGTAATCATTACCGGCACCGGTGATGTGTTTTGTAACAGTGCCGTGGACAGCGAGGTGGGCTACATTTTCACGCACATGACTCCGCAGCAGGTAGACGAATGGTATTGGGATGGCAAGCGGTTTCTGGCCGGACTGCTCAAGATCGAAGTACCCGTGATCACGGCCATCAACGGCCCGGCAACCATCCACGGCGAAATTTTCATGGGGGGTGATATTATCCTGGCTTCCGACAACGCAACCTTCCAGGATGCCACCCACATCCCGACGGGGAACGTACCGGGTGGCGACACGCAGGTGATCTGGGAGGAAATTCTGGGACCGGTTCGGCACCGCTATTTCCAGTTTGCCGGGCAAACGCTCAACGCTCAGGAAGCGCTGGCGTTTGGGGTTGTCAACGAAGTGTTGCCACTCGATCAGCTCCTGCCCCGCGCCTGGGAACACGCCGAAAAACTGATCGAGATACCCGCTCTGACCTTGCGCTATTCGCGGATTGCCATGAACCAGCGGCTGCGCAAACTGGTGCTCAACGAAGCGGGCGCGGGCATGGCCCACCTGGGTGTTTCGCTGCTCGAAAATTACGGTCAGTTTAAGGAGCCAGTGGCCTGATTACGTGGCCATAGAGCCAAGATTCGAACCAACTTTTCTTCATAAAAAAACCGTTCATTCGGTTAAATCAACTCAATTATGGCAACGCTGCGCGAATACGCCACAAAATACTCTTTCCTGAAAATGGAACGCCAGGATGGCATTCTGGAAGTTACTTTCCACGATAACGGTGGTCCGCTGGTGGTGACCGATGCCCTCCACGCCACCCTCGGCTATGCCTGGAATGACATCGGCTCAGACCGCGAAAACAAAGTGATCATTTTAACCGGCACGGGCGATGTGTTTTGCACCGGCACCCGTGGCTCTGACCCAACCGCATTCACCACGCCCGACGGCCTGAGCAAAGGCTCACGGGATGGCCGCAACATGTTTGCGAACCTGCTCGACATTGAGGCTCCGGTAATTGCCGCCGTCAATGGACCGGCTCACGTTCATGGCGACCTGATGGTGGTGAACGACATTGTGCTGGCTGCCGACCACGCCACGTTTCAGGACTTTCATATGGCTGCCCGAATGGTTATCGGGGGCATTGCCCAGGTGATCTGGCAGGAAATACTGGGTGTGGTGCGCGGTAAATATTTCCTGCTGACGGGGCAGGTGCTGACCGCCCAACAGGCCCTGGAATTTGGCGTTGTGAACGAAGTGTTACCGGCTGATCAACTCATGCCGAGAGCGCGGGAACTGGCCCGGATGATGGTGAAGCAACCCCCACTGACGTTGCGCCACACCCGGATTGCCCTTAACCAGCGATTCCGCCAGCGGTTTTTGGAAGAAGGCGGCTACGGTTACACGCTCATCGGTTTGGGATTGATGGATCAGGTAAGTCAGGCGCGGGCGCAACCGGAACCGGCATGATTTTGGTAACGGCCACACTCAACCTGAAGCCGGGAAGCCAGCCTGCTCAAAGCAGGCTGGTGAACACCCTGATTGCCCGATCCCGGCAGGATCTTGGCTGCTTTAGCTACGATCTCTTCACAAAACCGGATCAGCCGGAGGTGTTTCTGTTGATGGAAGAGTGGCAGGATCTGGCATCACTGGAAAACCACTTTCAGCAACCCCATTTTAAGGCATTTGGGATTGATGCACCCCCCTACTTAACCAGTGCTCCGCTGATCCGGCAGTTCTCGACACTCGCCGATTAAGCACCAGCCTGCTCGGTGATCAGAAACTCGCGTTTGATACCCAGTTTTTTCATGCGGGCTTCGAGCGTTGTTGCTTTTATTTTCAAAAGTTGGGCCGCTCCGCCCTCTCCCCGGATGCGGCCGTTGCAGTGGCGAAGCGTATTCATGATCAATTCCCGCTCGCCGTCGGCGTAGGACTTGAGCTGGAAGCCGGGAGAGAGCATAACGGGTGGGGCTTCCGAGCGTACCAGAAGGGACAGATTTTTGATGATTCCCCCCACCGACTCAATGGCGGCCCGCTCAATCACGTGTTCCAACTCGCGGATGTTGCCCGGCCAATGGTATGACTGCATCTCGTTGATGGCCCCGTTGGATAACCCGCTGATGGGTTTCCCCAGTTTCTTGGACAGCTTCTGGATGAAGTGGGTCGCCAGCAAAGGAATGTCTTCCCGGCGTTCGCGGAGGGGGGGAAGTTTGATGGGGTAGACATTGAGCCGGAAATACAGATCCGAGCGGAACCGCCCCTCGGCTACCTCTTTTTCCAGATTCCGGTTGGTGGCGGCCAACACCCGCACATCGGTCTGAATCACTTTGTTGGAACCGAGCCGTTCGATTTCTTTCTCCTGAATCGCCCGCAGCAGTTTGGCTTGCAGTTCGAGGGGCAGTTCGCCGATTTCGTCGAGAAAAATGGTGCTTTCTTGGGCCAATTCAAATTTGCCAACCCGCCGTTCAATGGCACCCGTGAAAGCTCCTTTCTCGTGGCCAAACAATTCTGATTCAATGAGTTGGGCAGGCAGGGCCGCACAGTTAATCTTAATGAGTGGTTTGGCACGGCGGGGCGATGCCTGATGAATGGCCCTGGCAACCAGCTCTTTACCCGTACCAGTCTCACCCAGAATCAACACCGTCGAACTCATTGGCCCCACACGGCTCACTTTCTCAAATACTTCGCGCAGAGCCTGACTGGTGCCAACGATTTCCTCAAATCGGTAGTTAGTTCGGACTTCTTCCTGCAGGTAAATGTTTTCCTGTTTCAGTTGTTTAGAGAGAGTTTCTACTTCCTCATAGGCCAACAATCGGTCGAGGGTCAGGGCAATGGTTGGGCGGAGTTTCAGCAGCAGGTCGAGGTGATAGGGTTGGTATGGATTGGGTTGCCGGGAATAAAAAGCCAGCATAAACCGACCCTCGCGGGTGAGCGGGACGGGAATCAGCAGGTGACTCTGAAACCGAAATGTTTGCCCGATAATTCGTTTCAATTCGTGTTGTCGGCAATGCTGCCGGAAGTCGACTTCGTTCAGTAACAAAGGTGTGGTATCCTGTCGCTGCTGTCGCAGTTTGGTGTATTGCTCTGGAGACAGTCCACTCAGCCGCAGAAAATCATCGGGGACCATTGTCTGGTATTCGTCGTGGCCGGTGCGATAGAACCGGTAGCCATAACGGGTTTGGCCATTGGCCTGTAGCCCAACGCTGGCATAGTCGAACGGTACGTGGGCTTGAATAGCCTGGACTACTGCCAGCAGTTTCCGGCCCCAGTCGTGCTCATTAATCAGGGCATCAATTACGCTTAGTTGCAGTGCCTTTTCGCGTTCGCGTTCCAAAATCTCCTCGTTGGCAAGGATGTTGGCGAGAGCCACCGCTACCTGGTCGCTAATGCTTTTGAACCTGGATGCATGCCTGGATGAATAAAAATTATCCTGCCGGGTATTAAAACATATGGCCCCAATTTTTTTGCCGTTGGCATACAGTGGGCCACCAATCATTTGTTTCAATCCATAAGACAGACCGGCTTCAAATTGTGTCTCGCCAGATTTTCCTGCCGCGAACTGGGCTTCTTCGAGCATGGAACGGATCACAACGTGGTTTTGCACCCACCAACTGTTGGGATTGGAATCACTTAGCCCCCAGGGACCAAGTAAGTTCTGTTCGGTTAGCGTTTTTTGTAGCAAATCAGGAAAGGCTTCACTGTCAAGCACTTCATAGACAAGATCTTTTTCCGAATCAGTGATAAACAAGCCGGCACTGTCGAAGGGGAATAAGGGCCTGATGCTTTCATAGATCACCCGGAGCATCTGTTTTTTGTTCTGAATGCGGGAAATCGCTTCTGAAATTTCCAGCAATTGTGTCTTTTCCCGCTCTCGCTCCAGAATTTCCTCATTTGCCAGGATGTTGGCCACGGCCACAGCGATTTGATGAACTACTTGCCCAAACAAACGTGTATGGCTTTCGTTAAACTGCCCTTTTTGCAATGAGTTGATGCAAAACACGCCCAGTTCTTCGCCACGCATTTGCAGTAAGGATACCATTGCTTCTTGATAACCAAACTGTTCGATAACTGGGGATTGTTCGTAGTACTGCCAGCCCGGTATAGGTTCACTGTAATCATAAACAAGTGGCTGCTGAACCTGGCGCAACTGGGTGACTATCAGTTCCCAAACGGAGTCATGGAAGTTCGTGGTAGCGGCATCCTGTTCAGCTAGTAGCGTATTGGCTGCGGACGGGCTTAGGGTAGGGATACTGACTGTCCAGTCTTCTAGTGTTGTTTTATCCTGATTAAAAACAAACAAGCCGCAATCGTGAAAACCGAAGGCTGGTTGGAGCTGCTCGATGAGTGTGCGAAGCAGGTTTTCCTTGTCGCGGACCGTAGCCAAAGTCTGACTTAAAGCCAGCAGTGTTTTTACTTCCTCAGTATGCATGATTATCCCTTCTACAAGTTCAGCACCAATCAATAAAAAGGCATTTCTGAACGAATTTAGCCATTTATGATTGGACTACTCCACTATATTGGATTTGAATCGGTGCATGAATCCAATATAGTGGAGTAGTCAGAGTAGGATAGTCAGGCCAGAATGCCGTTCACCAGTTTACCCTCTACATCGGTGAGCCGGAAACGTCGCCCCTGAAACTCATAGGTCAATTGTTTATGGTCCACGCCCAGCAAGTGCAACAGGGTAGCCTGAAAATCGTGGACATGCACTGGATTACTGGCGATGTTATAACCAAATTCATCCGTTTCGCCGTAGGTGATCCCCCGTTTTACGCCCCCGCCCGCCATCCACATGGTGAAACAGCGCGGGTGATGGTCGCGCCCGTAGTTGTCTTTGGTCAGCTTGCCCTGCGAGTAGTTGGTCCGGCCAAATTCGCCACCCCAAACCACCACTGTATCGTCTAACAATCCCCGTTGTTTGAGGTCGATAACCAAAGCGGCAGAAGCCTGATCGGTGGCTTTGCATTGCTTGGTCAACCCGGCGGGCAGGTTGCCATGCTGGTCCCAACCCTGATGGTATAATTGCACAAATTTAACGTCTCGTTCGAGCAACCGGCGGGCCATCAGGCAGTTGGCCGCAAACGTACCCGGCTCGCGGGCATCGGCTCCGTAGAGATCAAACACCCAGTCGGGTTCGTTGGAGAGGTCTGTCACGTCGGGAACGGATGTTTGCATCCTAAACGCCATTTCGTACTGCGCAACCTGGTTGGCAATATCCGGGTCACCAAAGCGGTCGGCCTGGGCCTGGTTCAACTGGTTCAGCGCATCGAGCATGGCCCGGCGGTCAGTTCCTTTGTAGCCATCGGGATTGTTGAGATACAGAACCGGGTCGCTGCCCGACCGAAACTGCACCCCCTGATGCCGGGAGGGCAAAAACCCGTTGCCCCAAAGCCGGGCATAAAGGGGTTGGTCCTGCGGGGCATTTTTGGAGACCAGCACAATAAAAGCGGGCAGATTCTGATTGGCCGAACCCAATCCATAACTCACCCACGCGCCAATGCTGGGCCGACCCGCCAACTGATTCCCCGTCTGAAAAAACGTCAGGGCGGGGTCGTGGTTGATCTGCTCGGTATACATTGACTTAATGAAACACAGTTCATCGGTTATCCGGCTTGTGTAGGGCAATAATTCGCTGACCCAGGCCCCGCTTTGGCCGTGTCGGGCAAACGCATAAGGAGACTTCACCAGTGGTAAGGCCGATTGCTGGGCACTCATGCTCGTTAGCCGCTGTCCTTTCCGCACCGAATCGGGTAAATCCTGCCCGTGCATTTTGGCCAACATGGGTTTATAATCGAACATTTCCAGTTGCGAGGGGCCACCACTCTGAAACAGGTAGACAACGCGCTTCGCCTTAGGAACTCGATGGGGTATTGGTTCAGAACCGAGGCCGGGTAGGGGAGAAGTTGGCCCCGGTTTTTGGCCAATCAGCCCACTGAGGGCCATTGACCCCAACCCCAGCGATGCGTTTCGGAGAAAGGCCCGGCGGTTGAGGGTGTCGGCAATAATCTGATTCAGTGGCTGTTGCATTTGAATTACCGCTTGGTGATGAAAGCATCTGAGTTAATAATGGTGCTGGCGACAACGGTTCCCGCTGCCAGGGCAGGCAAATCGGTTGGGGAGCCTGACCGATAGGCTCCTGCTTTTAGCCAGCCGCTCATTTTGCCGGGCGACAGTCGGAATTTCTCCCGTTCTGATTCATACAAACGGGTCAAAATGGCCAGTTCGCGGGCCACCGGGCGACGGGCTGTCAGGATTCGGTAAGTATAGATGAGCCGTTCGTTGGGTGTGGCATAGCGGGCGGTTGCACGTTGGGCAATCACGCGGGCGGCTTCCACAAACTGCGGATCGTTGAGCAACACCAGGGCTTGCAGGGGAGTACTGGTTTTTTGCCGCTGAACCAGGCAGTAACTCCTCGACGGTGCATCGAAGGTGTTCATGGACGGAGGTGGGTTGGTGCGTCTCCAGAACGTGTACAGACTTCGGCGGTACAGATTCGAACCCCTATCGGTTTCATACACCGCCCGGTTGAGGTCCCATAAGCCATCGGGTTGGTACGGCTTCACCGATTGGCCACCCATCCGGTGCGACAGTAAACCGCTGGAAGCCAGCGCGTGATCGCGAACCATTTCGGCGGTTAGCCGGACTGCCGGACCACGTGCCAACAGTAAATTATCAGGGTCATTTCGGCGCAATTCGGGGGTTGTCTGCGACGATTGGCGGTAGGTAGCCGACATGACAATGAGCTTTTGCATGGCTTTCACGTCCCAGGCGTGGCCCGAACCCGTTGACTCCTGGAAGGTAACGGCCAACCAGTCGAGCAGTTCGGGGTGGGTGGGTATGCCGCCCTGATTCCCAAAATTGTTGGCGGCTTTCTGCAGACCCGTTCCGAAATAGGTTTGCCAGTATCGGTTCACAATTACCCGCGCCGTCAGTGGATTATCGGGATGGAGCAGCCATTGGGCCAACCCCAGTCGGTTTTTAGGGAAATTGCGAAAGGGCAACACGCTGGCTGGGGCATCAGGCTGAACAATTGGCCCGTGCGCATCATAAACCCCCCGTTTGAGCATGTAAGTGGGTCGCCGATTTTTCCGTTCGTCCATAACCATCAGCTCCGGGATGCCTTCCACGATCTGGTTTCGCTTCGCTCTAAGTCGCTGTAGGGTAGCGGCTTGCTGGGGGTAGATTTTCGATACGTTGGCCAGAAAATAGGGCATCAAATCGTTGGTGGTAAACGTCGGCAATGGGTTTGTGCCGCCCGTAGTGCGCACGAGTTGAGCTACATCGGGAGCAGTCAGTTCACGGGCGTAGACAACCAGTTCGTCTAGCTGACCGTTTTTAAAACCAGACCCCCGCATGTCGGCCCCCAGTTGCAAACCGGGCTGCACGCCCCCAATCAGGTTATCCTGACTCAGCAAAATGTCTTTGTATAGGTTATCGGCTTCGGTGACCACCTCAGCCAAACGTCCATTCACATAAAGTTTCAAGCCATTTGCTTTGCTGGAGCCGTCGTAGGTCATCATCAGGTAAACCCACTGTTCTTTGGGCAGCGGTTGCCGACTCACCCGGATTAGGGAGTTGTAGGGCCAGGTGTGGGCCATGAGCAGTTCGGCCCGACCGTCGCGCAGGTTCAGGAAATACCCCCGGAAGTTGTACAGAATGTCGCCCATTCCTTTGTGAAAGATCACCCCCTTGTCAAGCGTCTTCGGAATGTTTACCCACAAACCCACCGAGAACGGTTGCGCCCGGTCGAAAATGCCGACTTTACCCAGCGTCAACACATCATCACCGTTGGATTGAAACGCTGGACCCACTTTCCCGGCTACCAGTTTTGGCTCAATCACTATGCCCTTATCCTTGGCCGACACGCTGTTTAGAAACTGACCGTTCACGAGTTTATCGAACGAAAAATGAGCCTGTAAACCCTTTTTATAGTCGAACGGGGGCAGAGTTGGGTTGGTTGCTTGCCAGCTAGCAAAAGCGGTTTTTTCGGAACTAATGGTCTGTTGGATACCCGTTTCTGTTTTTTTGATCTGCTTATCAAGGAACGTTAGCAGGCTGTCGTGTCGGGTTTCGGAGAGCAGCAGAGTTGGCACCGGCATGGCATTATCCCAGGAAATCTGCCCGGCTTCGTCGATGTTATTAAAAAAGCTGAACAGGCTGTAATAGTCCTTCTGCGAAATGGGGTCGAACTTGTGGTCGTGGCATCGGGCGCACTCCACTGTCAGCCCCAGAAAGGCTGTACCCACTGTGTTAGTCCGGTCGGCCACATATTCAACCCGAAACTCTTCGTTGATGATGCCCCCCTCCATATTCTGGGAGTGGTTGCGGTTGAAAGCCGTTGCCAGACGTTGCTCTTGAGTGGGTTGGGGCAACAGGTCACCCGCCAGTTGCCAGGTCGTGAAGCGGTCGAAGGGCATGTTTTGGTTAAAAGCCTTGATTACCCAGTCGCGCCAGGGCCACATGGGTCGGTAGCGGTCCACCGTGTAGCCATGCGTATCGGCAAAACGCGAGACATCGAGCCAGTCGGTGGCCATTTTTTCCCCGTAATGGGGCGACTTAAGCAGTCGGTCCACTACGTTTTCATAAGCTGTGGGCGAGCGGTCGGCTAGAAACACATCCAGTTCCTCAATGGTTGGGGGCAGGCCCGTGAGGTCGAGGGAGACACGCCGGAGCAGAGTTTCGCGGTCAGCTTCGGGCGCTGGTTTAAGGTGGGCTTTTTCCAGCGAACTGAGTACGAAATAGTCAATTTGGTTTTTGGGCCAGCTTTTATCGACTACGGCGGGCAGATCAAACTGTTGGGGTTTGAGCAAGGCCCAATGGGGTTTGTATTCGGCCCCTTGCTCGATCCACTTCATCAGCACGGCTTTTTCGTAAGTCGTCAGAAAGCGGTTCGACGAAGGCGGTGGCATCAACTCTGAGGTATCGGAGGTGGTGAGTCGGTAGAAAACCTCACTCTGGGCCAGGCTACCCGGCACAATGGCGTGTTTCCCTTTGGCCTTCTTCAGGGCGGCATAGGCTCCTTCGGGCGTGGCCAGTTCCAGCCCCGCTTTCTGAGCCGCTTTGTCGGGACCGTGGCAGAGAAAACACTTGTCAGACAGAATGGGCTTAACGTGCCGGTTGTAGTCGATCTGTGCAGGTAGCTGACTGTCGAGCCGGGCAATTTCGGCGGGTTTATCGACCCTTCCGCAGCCCATCATCAGCCAGAGGCTTACCAAAGCCAGCCATCCCCCCTTTGGCTTCCTAAGCGAAGGCTGTATGTATGGATCTTTACGCATAGGTGAAGCTGGTTTCCCTTGACATGCAGAAAGGCACTTTATCTCCATAAAGTGCCTTTCTGCATTCTATACTGTCTATTTGTTTCCCGGCAGTTGTCGGTGAAATGGCTTTGAAAGTAATTTGCCTCGATTAATGGGGCAGCCGGTCGCGGAAATAACCATAGAGCCAAGTACCGGCAATGGCACTCAGCAGTGTGACCAGAACGGCCATAAACCCACTCCCAATTTGGGCAAACAGCGGCCCCGGACAGGCTCCCGTGATGGCCCAGCCAAAACCAAACAGCAAGCCGCCATAAATCTGACCTTTATTGAAGGTCTTTGGCAAGATATACACCTGCTCGCCATCTAACGTCTTGATGTTGAATCGCTTGATCAGAAAGATAGACAACATCCCAACCAGTACGGCACTGCCAATAACGCCGTACATATGGAATGAATCGAACCGGAACATCTCCTGAATGCGGAACCAGGAAATGATTTCGGCTTTCACAAACACGATTCCAAAAGCCAGCCCAACCAGCATATATTTCAGGTTGGCCAACCCACTCTCGGCTTTTTTACTCACGTTTGGCGCATCGCACACTATCTCTTCACTCTCATTAGTGCGGTGTTTCGTTGCCGTTATTGGTTGCATACGTTGAGATTGATTAAAGAACCAGTTTGAAAATGAAGGGCAATAACAGGTGCGTCATGGCAAAACCGCCAATCATGAAGCAACAGGTAGCCACCAGCGATGGCCATTGCAGGTTCGACAAACCCATGATGGCGTGTCCCGACGTGCATCCTCCCGCCCAGCGGGTGCCAAAACCTACCAGCAAGCCACCAATAACAAAGAAAAACAAACCCTTCAGCGTAAAAATATTGGCGGTTGCAAACAAATCAGCGGGCATGAGCCCCGTAAAGTCCTGAATACCAAAGGACCGAAGAGCCGTTTCGGTGGCCGGAGCAATTACCATATCGTTTGGGTTCGACAGGAAGTACGTGGCCACAAAGCCGCCCAGCAATATTCCCACTACGAAAAAAAGGTTCCAGGCTTCCCTTTTCCAATCGTACTTGAAAAAGGAGATGTTGGCGGGTAGACAGGCCGCGCAGATGTGCCGCAAAGACGACGAAATACCGAATGATTTGTTACCAATCAGCAGCAGGGTCGGCACGGTCAGGCCGATCAGTGGCCCGGCTATATACCAGGGCCAGGGTTGGCGAATGAACTCTAAAAAAGACATAATCTTAAGGGATACACAGCCTCATCTCACGGCTGTAAATGGTAACCCAAAAGTAGGGGGGCGAGTTTCGCCGTTCCGTGACAATTGTCACACCCAACGAAGTATTTATCAGGAAAATTTATAGTCCACCCCATATACCTGGGTTAACAAAGTTTGAGGTCCGTCCAGAATCCGGGCCATTCGGGGGGGCTTTGGACTGACAAGCGGAAAGGCCTGCAAATACTCTTTTACCGACGAATGGAGCGTGGCTGTGGTGTTTTTTCCGTCGGTGACACCCCGCATCCGGCAGAGCATATCGACCGGGTCGCCTTCGCGCTCACAGGCGCAGATGGTATAAGTGCGGGCGGGGTCGAGGGGCTGCCCGCCAATGCGCACCGCCTGTACCCGCTCATTGGCCGGGGCAAAGGCCTTAAATTCCACTTCCATCCCCTTGAAACGCACCACCCATCCGCCAAATCGCTTGGTGGCATCCTGCGCAAAAACATTTTGTAATTCACGCTCCAACCATTCGGTGATCTGTTTTCCGGTGGCTTTGCCCGTTCGTATCGGCGCATCGAAAGGTAGCATATCATACAAATAGCCTTCGGTGATGGCCACCCGCCCGTCGGGGCCAGCCGTGCGCGGGGGGCAAAACCGGAAGCCGTTAGATAGGGCCACATCGGATTTCACTTTCCACATCAGCGCATCGGTTATGAGGGTGTCGATGGTGTTTTCGACAACGAAATTGCGATAGAGGGGTTCAGTGCTATAGCCAAGAACTCGGTCTATGTTGGTTTTATGAGGTGCTTCGATCTGCTCCACCAACCGCTGCACCACCGGATCCGCCTTGTATTTTTTAGAATCAACTTCGATCAGTTCGTAGTGGTTGCCCGTCACTTTTCCGTCTTTTACCATTATGTCGAGTCGCCCGATGAATGAGCCAAATGCCCCCGGTTCAACCACTTTGGCGAATTTGCACTGGATGGGTTTGCGCACCCGCTCGTGGGTATCGGCTCCAAAAATATAGTCAACACCTTCACAATCAGAGTTGTTTGCGAGGGCAATTTGTTGCGAGAGTCCAAGGTGAGCCAGCACGATCACAAAATCGCACTGCTCCTGATTCCGAAGCACATCAACCCAATACTTAATGCTTTCTTCGGGTTTGGCATACACGATTCCCTTACTATAAAGGGGCGATTGACGAATCGGAACCAGCGGGTCGGTATAACCCAGGAAACCAATTTTGATACCGAGCCGGTGCATAGTCTGGTAGGGCTGGAAAATCAGTTCTCCCTTTGCTCCCTCGCCCTTGTCGTGGTGCATGTTGGTGCAGACTTTGGGGGCCTGAAGACCGCCCAGCAGGTGCTGCATGGCCTTTTTATAATAGATCACCTCCCAGTTGCCCGGCAAAAACAGGTCGTAGTTCAGGGCATTGAGCAGGGGCAAAAACGCTTTGCCTTCTGTTTTAACGGAAAGCATACTACCCTGAAACATGTCGCCCGTGTCGATCAGGACGGTGTTTGTAGGGTTCTTTTTGCGAATACTGTCGATGGCTGTGGCTAAATGAGCATAGCCCCCTGCCTTACGAAACGTGAGTTTGTCATTCTCCCAAAACAGTTCGTCGTGGGCATGAAGCTGGCAATGAACGTCGGTGGTTTGGAGCAGCGTGATGGTGCCGCTTTCAGGAGAAACCGGAGCCGAGTCAGTTCCTGAGTTCGTCCCGGCCATTACCGAAACCGGAGTCGCCAGCGGCACAGCGGCCGTTGCCCCGGCCAGCAGGCTTTTCTGTAAAAAATCGCGTCTTGTTTGCATGGTGTGATCAGAGTTTACCTCAATTCCCCACTTTGATATACGACCAGCCTTCTTCCTGTTTCAGGGTGAGTTCGGCGAGGGCGACGGGTACGAAAATAGCCTGACTCAGAATCTGCTCTTTGGTGAGTTTCTGTAGTTTCATCGTGTTTTGGCATACGGCAAACACCACACCCTTGTTTTTTAGAGCCTGAATTTCCGGCTCCAGCTTCGACCGATCTTTACGCAAAAAGTCGATACCTGCGCTATGCACGACCACTTCCAGTGTTGCCGTTGGCCAATAATCGAGCACGTTGTTGAGTTGTCGAACCAGGCCTTTATATGTCAGTGTGTCGGGGGAGGCCAGGTGAAACACGATCCGGTGTTGTTTCTCTGCGGGTTTGGTTTGTGCAAAGGCTGCTCCGTTCAGCAATAGCAGAAGGATGGAAAGGGAGAATAGGTGGTTTTTCATAATAGAGCCAGTTGGCGTTTTGTAGGTTTGTTAGTTGACTTCTTTTTGTGGGCTTCTTGCCAGTCTTTGATTGGTTTGAAGGGACCGTATTTGTGTTGTTGTTCTGAAAATGGGTCGGCGAAGGGGCCAAATGGATGGTCGAACGGTTTGCCGGCCAGATTGGGCCAGTCGCGGCTGATATCGAGGGTGGGGCGGGGCTGCGAATTGATGTAGGCGGCCACATCCCAAGCTTCTTCATCGGTTAGTTGAGGGCGTTCGTAGGTGGCACCCAGCGGCATGTTGTACCGTACATAGCCCGCCAGATTCGACAACCGAAACAAACCCGCGCCTACGTTATAACTATTTGGCCCCCAGAGGGGTGGATAAACATAATTGCTGGCACCGGCCACCTGCAAACCCGCCCCCGAAGCCTGATGACAACTCTGGCATTTGTGGGTATAAACGGCCAGTCCTTTGTCGGGGTCGGCAGCTCGTTTCAGTCCTTTTAGCTTGAATAAACCTGTTCCACGGGGTATTTTTTTGCGGGGAACATCGGTGCCAAGCCATTTGATATACGCCAGAATTCCCCGCATTTCGCGGCTTGTGGAGTCCAGCGCACGACCGTTCAGGCTCCGTTGCACACAATCGTTCACGCGCTTCACCTGGTTTTCCACCGTTCCCGACCGCTCCCGAAATTTGGGATAATTGGCCTGCACGCCTGCATAGTTGTTGCCCCAGGGTTGCGTACCGGCGTTGAGGTGGCAGTTCTGGCAGTTCATGCCGTTGGAAATATGCGCTACTGAACCCTTTGGCCCTAAGTAATCGGCAGTGTGGGCAATCAGTTCTCGGCCATAGTGGACAAGTTCCTGTTCCTGCGGGGCCAACCGACTGAGTCGCCAATCGGAGGGGGCCGTCCAGAGGTTCACGAAATTGGTGTCTTTGGGAGTGGTGGTTGTTACGAGTGCAACGGGTTCGGCAGTGGGCGGGTTGGCCATGCGCCATTGCAAAAACAGCAGTACGACCAGCAAACCGGCCACTGTCACTAAAAGTCCTGCCAATAGCCAGACGTTTCGTTTCAGAGCTTGTTCAAAAGGGTTTGTATAAGGTGATTTCATCCGAAAAAGAGCTTAGGTAGTAAACGACTGAACTTGAACTGCTTCAGTCGGCCTTTCGTTGACAAATATCACGAATCCTTATCCTATTTTCACCAATTCTAAAAAAGGGCCTGGCTTTCCTCGGCCAATTGCTTCTCCTTCTCGTGACTTCTGGGCTTGCACCAAGGATATACCAATTGCCCGAAGAACGTTCTAGGGAACCGGCTTATGCCTCTAAATCCTAGTTTGATATGGCTGCTTTCATAGGGAAAATAGGCCGTTCGGAACAGGTAATCCCAAATGCTCAACGTCAGGCCGAAGTTGACCCCTACGCGGTTGTGGGGCAGTTCGTCGGCGTGGTGCCAGAGGTGCATTTGCGGACTGTTGAACACATAGCTAAGTGGGCCAATGGGCAAATAGAGGTTGGCATGGTTGAGGTGGCCCACCGCCAGCGTGAAGAGGTGAACCACGAAAAAATCGTGTAGTCCAAAACCAATCATCGCCAGCGGCACATACTCCAGCGTGCGATACACAACGGTTTCCATCCAGTGGTAGCGCAGGTGGGCCGCAAACCCCATTTGCTCCACCGAATGATGAACTTTATGGAACTCCCACAAGCGGGGTGAGCGGTGCAGCAGCCGGTGAATATTCCATTGCACAAAATCGCGGACGACAAACAAAATCAACAATTGCGACCAGCCGGGCAGGTCAGCCACGCTGATGGCAACCAGATTTTTGATACCGAATAAGGCTATTAAGTCCCTGAATGCCAGCACGCCCACATCCGAAAAAGCATTGTAGGCGATGAGCGAAAACAGGAAATAGTTGAAGAACAAATAAAATGTGTCGAGCCAGAAATCCTGCCGAAACATGGGTTGGTTTTTGCGCCAGGGGAACAACAATTCTAGTCCCCAAACGAACAGCGAGACCCCAATCAGGGCATAGAAATAGTTGGGCCTGCCGGGGTGAATTATTTCGTTCAGGAGGTAATTGAAATACCCGCTGTAGCCATTCAGAAAAGTTTGGAAGTAATTGTTCATGGCTGTCAATGAATGGGTTCGTTCATTCGGAAAAGCGCAACTAAACCCGACGCACCCGTGAGTAACCCGACCAACACCATTGCGCCTTCGATGCCCCACCAGTCGGCCAGCAAGCCCGTGAGCAGGGCACCGACTGCATAGCCTGAATCGCGCCACAACCGAAACACGCCGAGGCTTTCGGCCCGTTGGTGGGGGTGGGTGTAATGGGCAATAGCGGCCATAAATGTGGGATAAACTAATGCAGTGCCCAGACCCAGCAGTACGCTCAGTGCGGCAAACTCGAAAAAAGTACTGGCACTGGACAGCGCAACAATGCACAGGCCCTGCATGGTCATGCCCACAAACAGAATGAGCCGGACTGGATACCGGTCGGCGAGGGGGCCGGTGAACAGTTGGACAATACCCCAAATACCCGGATACAGAGCGACTAACACACCAATCTGACTGGTAGTGAAGTGTTTAGAGAGCAGTAAGATCGGTAACAAACCCCATAACATGCCGTCGTTGAGGTTGTTCACAAAACCCGCCTGCGTGATCGTACTGAGTGACCGATGCCGAAAACTGGTGTCGAGAAAGGGTTTCCGCAGCAACGGAATCCGGCTGAATTTCCCCTGTTGGGTGATAAAATGAGCCGTGTCGTTCACAAAGAAAAAACTGAGCACCAACCCCAGCACCGTCAGCACCACACCCGTATAAAAAGGCACTGGGCGGACACCATATTGAGCTGCCAAATAGCCCGTCAGCAAGGCCACCAACCCCACTGACAGATACCCGGCAAATTCGTTGATACCCGCAGCAAGGCCCCGTTGCCGGTCGCCAACCAGATCCATTTTCATCACCACCGTGCTGCTCCAGGCCAAACCCTGATTGATACCCAGCAGTATGTTGGCCACCACAATCCAGTGCCACTCAGCCGCATACATCAGCATGAACGGAATGGGCAAAGCAATTACCCAACCCAGCACCAGCAGATTTTTCCGACCAATTCGGTTGGCCCAATAACCTGTTGCATAGTTGGTCAGGGCTTTGGATACCCCAAATGCGACGATAAACGACAGCATCACGGTGGTGGACCGGATGCCAAATTCTGAGGCTGCCAGTTGGGGCAAAATGGCCCGTTCGAGGCCAACCATTCCCCCCACAAAGGCATTGATAATCACCAGCAGCGTGAACTGATGCCAGTTTTGTTTCAAACCAGGAATTGCAGGGGCTATTGTCATAATCAGACGGTTAACTCCAGTTCTTCGGTCACAACGGGGTTGCCATTGTTTACCCACTCGTTCATGCTGGCTGAGTAATTTCTGAAGTTGGTAAACCCATTCCGCACCAGCAGCGAATAGCCAATGGTGGCCCGGTCTCCGCCCTGACAATAGATCACCACCGGCTTGTCGCGGCTAATCTGATCGAGGTGCTGTGGCAGGGTGCCAATGAACACGTTTTCGGCCCCCTCAACGTGGCCGCTATTGTATTCGGCGGCACCCCGTAAATCGACCACCTGCACATCGTCGCGGTTCAGGTAGGTGTTAAAGGTTTCAATATCAATTACATCGGCCTGTTGCAGGTCGATACCGAGCGTCGATACGTCCGTACTATAACCCAGCATGTTATCAAGGCCAATGCGCATGAGTTTACGGGTCAGGTCTTCGATTTGGGCATCGTCGGCCACCAGCATAAACGGCTCCTCGTAGGTCATGAACCAGCCCATCCAGGTAGCAAAAGCGTTGTTACCCTGAATGTTTAGGCTGCCCGGCACAAACCCCCTGGCAAAGGCCGTTTTGTTGCGGGTATCAATTAGTTTAATTCCTTTTCGGAGAGCTTCTTTCACCGCGTCGGGCGTAAGTTTGGTCTGCGTGGGGACTTGCGTTAACAGGGGGCGATCCACCTTGTTGAGGGTTTTCATCATGGCAAAGTATTTGGGCGGCTCCGGTTGGTCGGCCAGCAGATATTGCACAAAACCGTCGGGATCGTTCTCGTGCTGAAATGCCCAGTTGCGGATTTTTTCGTAGCCCACCGTTGTGCTGGGAACGGCTCCCAACGCCTTGCCACATGCCGACCCTGCCCCGTGCCCCGGCCATACCTGCAAGAAATCGGGCAACGCCCGAAACGCCTTAACTGACTGGAACATCTGCCTTGCACCGCGTTCTTTGGTGCCAACCAAACCGGCTGCTTTTTCGAGCAAATCGGGGCGACCCACATCACCCACAAAGACAAAGTCGCCAGTGAACAACATCACAGGTTCGGCAGAGGCCGGTTTATCGGTCAATAAAAAGCTGATGCTTTCGGGTGTATGTCCCGGTGTATGAATCACTTCGAGAGCCAGGTTGCCCACCGTGATCACATCGCCGTGGCGCAAACCTTCGTGGGCAAACTGATACTGCCAGTCGGGGCCACCTTCGTCTGACAAATACAACGAAGCTCCAGTGATGGCCGCCAACTCACGAGACCCCGACAGGAAATCGGCGTGGATGTGAGTTTCGGTAATGTGGGTGATCCGAAGGCCGTTTTGTTTGGCAATGTCAAGATACGTATCAACGTCACGCTTTGGGTCGATCACAATGGATTCGCCGGTGCGCTGACAACCCACGAGGTAACTGGCCTGCGCCAGACTCTTATCGAAAATGTGTTGGAAAAACATAGATAATGTGTTTTTTGGAATGATAGCTTTCACATAAAAACCTCATGGCCAATGATATACACGCCCATGACGAATACGAACCAGCCGAATGCTTTTTTGAGTTTTTCGCCCGGAACAAACCGGGCGATGTAGGTGCCGAGAAAAATGCCGAGAACGGCCAAAGCCGTAAACGGAAGCAGAAACGACCAGTCAACGGTCAGGGTAGACAAGTCGCCGAGGAAACCAACCAGCGATTTGGCCGCAATGATGAGCAGGGATGTACCAACCGCCATTTTCATGGGCAAGCGGGCCAGCAAAACCAGGGCCGGAATGATGAGGAAGCCACCCCCCGCGCCCACAATCCCCGTGAGGGTGCCAACCAGCAGCCCCTCGACGGCAATGAGCGGGAAGTTGAATTGGAGGGGGCCGTCGGGGATGTTGGTGGTTGCTTTCCGGTCACGGATCATGCTATACGAAGCCGCCAGCATAATGAGGGCAAAGAACACCATGATGGCCACGTTCTTGCTCAGAACGAAGGTATCGGTCGTGAAAATGGGGTCGGGAATGGCCGGAACGAGGTATTTCCGGGTCAGGAAAACGGCCAGAAACGAGGGAATCGCAAAAACGGCAGCCGCTTTGTAATTAACCTGCTGTTGCCGCATATAATTAACGGAACCAACCAGCGCGGTTGTACCGACCACGAACAGCGAATAGGCTGTGGACATCACCGGGGTGATTCCCAGCAGGTAAACCAGCACGGGCAAGGTCAGAATGCTGCCGCCCCCGCCAATCAATCCTAAACTTACCCCGATAAGGATGGAAGCCGAAAAGCCGGCAACTTGTAAGGTGGTCATAAACGCTTAAATTTTAAGCGAAATACGACTTCATCCACGGCGACTTCCGTGACAATTGTTACACAGGTCGAAAATTAACTCAAAACAGTGGGCTGTAGGATGGAAATTTTGTTTCGCATCAGCTTAATCTGCCCGCCTTTTTCCAACTGCTTTAACAAACGTGAAATCACCTCGCGGGAGGTGGCCATTTCGTGGGCAATTTCTTCGTGCGTAATAGACAGCACATCGCACTGACAACTGGTTACTTTCTTTTGCAGATAGGTCAGCAGTCGCTCATCGAGTTTATGAAAAATGACCTCGTCGATGGTTTCCAGTAAGTTATCGAAGCGTTTCTGGTAGGTTTGAAACACAAACTGTTTCCAGGAGGAGTAGCGGCACATCCACTCATCCACTTTCTCGACAGGTATAGTGATCACTTCGGTTACTTCTTCCACAATGGCCGTGATCTCGCTTTGTTTATTGCCCAGACAGCAGGTCAGCGACATGGCGCAGGCATCGAGTCCACCCAAATAATAGAGGAGTGCTTCGCGACCCTCTTTGTCAGACCGCATGATCTTAACGGAGCCGCTAATGATTATTGGCACCGAGC
The DNA here is from genome assembly GCA_031411995.1 of Cytophagales bacterium. GTDB lineage: Bacteria > Bacteroidota > Bacteroidia > Cytophagales > Spirosomataceae > Rudanella. The sequence goes on along the minus strand of JANOCD010000092.1, from coordinate 48,042 downwards.
GGATGAACTCGCCGGGCCGGATCAGATAGGCCCCAACCGGGGCCGTCTTTACTTGCCCTACCTCAGCCAGTTCTTCCAATAATTTATATTCAAACCGACCCGTCAGGATTCTCTGTAAATAGTCTATGGTTAATTTCATCAGCAGTGTGTCAGTGTGTAAAACCGGATTATTGATCAACACTATTTATGACCCATTGGTTACCCACTACTGGAGATTAGGGCAAGTATCTGATTTATAAATCTTTAGTTCTCTTACTTGCCGCTGCCCATCGTTAGCCAACCCGTTGATTTGTGGTAATCTCGGTGGATTGACAAAGTATGAATAGTTCATTTGCTATCTGGTTTCGTCGTTGTTCTGCTATTGGTTAGTCAGCGTATTTCGGAGGGGCCGTTGCTACCGTTTCGCCGTGACAAACCGGAATCACATCCTGCCCCGGAGGTTTGGCGGGTGACAAGCCAGCTACACCCCGGCCAATCAGCAACAGAGCCACAGCAATCGTGACGATTGGTAAACTACGGCTCAGGCGTTGCCGTACATACGGACTGAGGTGATTAACAACCCAATGTATGCTCAACATCGCGGGTAACGTTCCCAAGCCAAACGCGAGCATATAGCCCGCTCCACCCATCGGCGAGGGCATTAGCAGCGCGCCCACGAGGGCCACATATACAGAGCCGCAGGGTAACAACCCGTTCAGAAAACCCAGCCCGGCGAGGTGCGGCAGAGTAGGCTGACGGAGCAGTTTAGCGAAAGGAGCCATCAGTTTGCGGCCCAGCGGAGAAGTCTGCATCCAGCCCGGAAACGCCCGCGCCGACACCGCCCAAACCAGCAGTAAAACGCCCGCGCTAATAGACACAGGCCGTTGTAATCCCGTTAGCAATAACCCTTGTCCAAGGGTGCCAACCACGGCCCCGAGCAGACTGTAGGCCCCCAGTCGCCCTGCATGATACAGCCCCCGTGCCAGCCCGCGCTGCCCCATCGGAAACCGGCCAATAGGCAGGGCTGCCGCCAGCGGGCCGCACATGCCAATGCAGTGCAGACTACCGACAAAACCGGTCAGCAGGGCTGTGGTGTACCAGATCGTCATGGCAACATCAGTTCCCGCTCGACATAGAACTCGCGTTGTCCGTCGGACCAGTTTAGTTGCGCCCGCCACAAACCCGATGGTCGGCCCAGCATGGGCACGTTGCTTACTTTCGGGGTTGCTTTGGTTAACGACCGCCGGACATCCTGATCCCGGTTGGCGGGGCAATAGAGTAGCAATGATCCCGACACAAGGCCGTTGGGTAATTTCAGGCCAATCTGTTGCTTTTCAGGATAATACTGCACAAACGCGCTGCTGTCGAGTCGGCTGGCGTTGGCCACGCGTTGGATTTGCCGTTGATACATCAGCTCATCCTCATAGTAATCGTCGCGGACTAAGTCGATTTTCTCGCGACTCATCCAATAGACCATCGTGCCGATAAACCCGGCAAAAACGATAAACACAAGAATAATTGCTTTTCCCCAGGACATGGCTTAAAGGTGAAAGAGTGAAAGAGCGAAAGAGCGAAAGAGCGGCTGTTGCATGAGTGTTGCTTTCGCGACAGCCACTCTTTCACTCTTTCACTCTTTCGCCCATGAAATAGAAACTCGTCTCTACCTGATCGACAACCTCGTTACCCGACAAAATATCGAGTGTGAGCGGGGTGTTGGTCTGGTGAAGATTCGTTTCTGGAAGAATAATAAAAAACATGGTTTTGGTCAGTTCGCCGGGGCGGATTTGGGTGAGGGGCTGCACAAAGCGGAGCCGGGCGTTGGGGTTGCTCAACCGAAACCGGATGGGCAGGGCGCGGTACGTTTTGTTGATAACCTCCACCGAATACAGGTTAGCAATTTGTCCGTTGGCCTCGCGCTGAAACAACTGCCCCGGTGCCCGCAATACCGTTACGTCGAGAGCTGGGCGACTAACGAGCAGCACCCCAAGCACCGCCAGCAACAGCACCAAAACACCTGTGTAGGCCATAATTCGGCCCGTAAACCGAAATGGCTTCCGGGTTTCGATGCCCTGCTGCGAGTCCATCCGAATGAGGCCGAGAGGCCGGTCCACTTTGACCATCACCTCGTCGCACACATCCATACAAGCCGTGCAATTGATGCACTCCATCTGCGTCCCGTTCCGAATGTCGATCCCCGTTGGGCAAACCTGCACGCAGAGGTGGCAGTCAATGCAATCCCCTTTTGGGGAGTTAACAGTTTTTGCCCCCAACCCCCTAAAGGGGGCTTCCTTATGCTCAACCAAAGCCCCCTTTAGGGACGGTCGGCCGCTGCCGGTGGGGGCATTTTTAGTTATTTTCTCGTCACTTTTAACTCGTTTCCCCCTCGGCTCCCCCCGTATGTAATCATAGGCTACGATCAGCGAGTTTTTGTCTAACAAAACGCTCTGCAAACGTCCGTAGGGGCAAATGGTGGTGCAAACGATCTCGCGGAGGTACGCAAAAACGGCGTAGAAAACACCCGTAAACACCAACATGGACGATAGCCCGGCGAGGTGATTGGCGGGGTTGTCGGTAACGAGCGTCAGCCAGTTATCGCGACCAATGATGTAGGCCAGGAAAGTGTTGCTGATGACGAACGAAATCAGAAGAAACACCCCGTGTTTGGCGGTCTTTTTCCCGATTTTCTCCATTGTCCAGGGGCTTGCGTCGAGCCGTTGTTTGGCCCGAAAATCGCCCTCGATCCAGTTCTCGATCTTACGGAAAACCATCTCCATGAAAATCGTTTGCGGACAGGCCCACCCGCAAAACACGCGGCCATAAACCACGGTGAACAAGGCAATGAACACGATAAACGTGAGTAAACCGATGGCAACGAGGTAGAAATCCTGCGGCCAGAACGTTGCTCCAAAAAAGATGAACCGCCGTTCGAGTACGTTGAACAGAAATAGCGGATGCCCATCGACCCACACAAACGGCCCGGCAAACAGACACGCCAGCAACACCCAGGCCACCATGTTCCGCCAGCGGGTATAGTGTCCCGACGTGGCGCGGGGATAGACCCATTGCCGCTTGCCATTGGCCTGTTGGTTAGGCATATGCGAGCGGAAATAATCATCAACGGGAGTTTGAATTGGGGTCATCTTACGTTAAGTTGAGCGTATTGTTGGGCAGGGGCAGTAACACACCTACCGAATGACCACTTTCTCTTTTTCATCTTTTTCATCCTTTTCTCCCTGCGGCTCCTTGGCCCCGGCGGGTTTGGTACCTTTCAGCGACAGAACGAAACTGGCTATTTGCTGCACCTGCAAGGGATTAAGCTGCTTCTTCCACGACATCATGCCCTTTTCGGGAATGCCCTCGTTGATGGTATGAAACACGGCCTTCACCGAGCCACCGTGCAGCCAATAGTCGTCTGTGAGGTTGGGGCCAACCCCACCCTGCCCCTGTTGTCCGTGACAGGCCACGCAACTTTGCAGGTACAAGGCTTTCCCTGCGCCAAGCGACTTGGCATCGGTGGTCAGCGCGACGGTGTTTTCGTTGATCGACCCGGCCACTTTTTTGATGTAAGCCGCCCGTTGCACCTCGGCAATGGCCACCTCCCGCGTGTATTCAGCAATTTGAAGGTCGCCCCCGCCAAAAACGTGGAAGATGAGCAGATAGACAATACCAAAGGCTATGGTGCTGTAGAACAGGCCCATAAACCAGGGGGGCGTGGGGTTGTCGAGTTCAAGGATGCCGTCGTAAGCGTGTTCCATTGTCAGGTTTGCCTCCTGATCAAGGGCGTGTAAACCCGCAAATCGCTGCCAGGTTGTCCGCAAATCGACGGGCCGGGTTGCCACGGCGATGGGTTCGGGGTTCAATGCCTTCCGAAGCATCAAGAGCAGATAGAACGACACGATCCCGATGATCACCATGCCAACCAGCAGGATAACAGCTATAATAATCAGGAACAGTTCTTCGCCCGATTGCACCTGCCAAATGGGTTTTGTGGGGTCGGCGGCTATGAAAAGAAGCGGCAAGTTCATGGGAATCAATTGGTTTTGTCGGTAGAAGAATCATCAAACGGCAGTTGGCTCATTTGGGCCATGTGGTTTTTGTCGGCAAGCCACAGGTAGAGACCTACCAGCACGAAGAAGACAAAAAACGTCAGGAACGAACCGACCATATAGAGGTCAGCACCGGGAATGTGGGAGATGAATTGCTTGAACATGACTATTTCTTTATGTCTGTCCCCAATCGTTGGAGATAGGCGATGAGCGCAATGATTTCGCGGTCGGCGGGGACGTTGATACCGTCCGTGGCCAGTTTTCCACTGATTTCGGTGGCTTGTTTTTGCCGATCGGCGTTGGCCTGGGCAATCTGAAGATCATCATACGGCACCCCAACTTTGCGAAGCGCACTCAGCTTGTTGGTCGTTTGCGATCCGTCGAGAGTCTGGGTAATCAGCCACGGGTAGGGCGGCATAATGGAGCCGGGCGACATGGATGTCGGAGCTTCCATGTGGCGATAATGCCACGAGTCGGGGTATTTGCCGCCTTCACGGTGGAGGTCGGGACCCGTGCGTTTACTGCCCCACAAAAACGGGTGGTCATACACAAACTCGCCCGCTTTGGAGTACTCGCCGTAGCGTTCGGTTTCGGAGCGGAAGGGCCGCACCATTTGGGAGTGACAGCCCACGCAACCCTCGCGGATGTAGAGGTCGCGGCCTTCCACTTCGAGAGCGGTGTAAGGTTTCACGGCGGCAATAGTCGGCACGTTGCTCTGCACCATAAACGTGGGCACAAACTCGATCATCGTACCAATCAGAATGACCACGAGCGAGCCAATCAGCAACGGAATGGGTTTGCGCTCCAGCCACCGGTGCCAGTAGGTATCGCCACCCGTGGGCACAAATGGGGTGGTAAGGGCGGGGGCTTCAGCGGGTTCGTTGGCCATCAGTGTGCCAGCGGCCATCGTTTTGAAGAGGTTATAGGCCATCAAAACCGCCCCGATCAAATACAATCCGCCCCCAATGGCCCGCATCCGGTGCATAGGCAGCAGTTGGAGCGTTGTTTCCAGGAAGTTGCCATAACGAAGGGTGCTTTCGGGCGTAAACTCCTTCCACATCATGCCCTGCGTGAATCCCGAAATGTACATCGGAACGGCGTAGAACAGGATTCCCAGCGTACCGATCCAGAAGTGAATATTCAGCAACTTCTTGGAATACAGCGGTGTATGATACATCCGGGGCAGCAGCCAGTACAGAATAGCGAATGAGAGAAAGCCGTTCCAGCCCAGGGCACCCACATGAACGTGCGCCACAATCCAGTCGGTGAAGTGGGCAATGGCGTTCACGTTTTTGAGCGACAACAGCGGCCCCTCGAAGGTGGCCATACCGTAGGCAGTCAGCCCCACGACCATGAATTTCAGGATGGCATCTTCACGGACTTTATCCCAGGCACCGCGCAACGTTAGCAGGCCATTGATCATGCCACCCCACGACGGAGCAATCAGCATAATGGAAAACACAACCCCCAGCGACTGCGCCCAATCGGGCAATGAAGTGTAGAGTAAATGGTGTGGCCCCGCCCAGATATACAGGAAAATCAAAGCCCAAAAGTGTAAAATCGAGAGCCGGTATGAATAGACGGGGCGGTTGGCCATTTTAGGCAGGAAATAATACATCATGCCCAGATACGGAGTTGTTAGGAAAAAGGCCACCGCATTATGGCCGTACCACCATTGCACCAGCGCGTCCTGCACCCCGGCATAAATCGGGTAGCTTTTGAACAGACCGACGGGAATGGCCAGCGAGTTGACAATGTGCAGCACCGCTATCGTTACAAACGTGGCGATGTAGAACCAGATGGCCACGTATAAATGTCGTTCGCGTCGTTTGATGATGGTTCCGAACATATTATACCCAAAAACGACCCAAATCAGTGTAATGGCAATGTCGATGGGCCATTCCAATTCGGCGTATTCTTTGGAAGTCGTGAGGCCGAGGGGCAGGGTTGCCACAGCCGATACAATGATGAGTTGCCAGCCCCAGAAGTGAATTTTACTGAGCAAATCCGAAAACATCCGGGCTTTGCAGAGCCGTTGCAGCGAGTAATAAACACCCATGAAAATGGCGTTACCCACAAAGGCGAAGATCACCGCGTTGGTGTGCAGGGGCCGAATTCGCCCGAATGTGGTGTACTGATTATCCAGATTGGCTGCCGGTGCGAACAGTTGGGTAGCGGCAAGAAGGCCCACCACCATCCCGATGATCCCCCAGATGATGGTGGCCACGGCAAAGTCGCGGACAATGGCATTGTCATAGCTAAACTGTTCGGCAACAAGTACCTGGCTGATTGGTGGTTGGGCAACCGCATCCTGGTCTGGTATGAGGATAACGGGTTGGTGGTTGTTTGTAACAGCGTTCATAGAGCAGAAATGGAGGTTTTGGGGGGTAAAGGGTGGGGGGCTGAGGGTAAAGGCTCATCATCGGTCAGGATGCGGAGCGAAGGCGTGTACAGGTCGTCATGTTGGCCAGTGCGCATCGACCAGATAAAGGCTCCCAGGAACCCCAAGGCCATTAATAGACTGATTCCGATCATGAAAAAGATAACAGACATACCCGTTTGTAGTTGATTGACACAAAGGTGGCGGTCAGTCGCTGGGCGCGGACTGAGCGTGGTCAGCCGGGGAGATGATTAAATTCAGGATGGTAGGGGGATGAGAAAACTCAGTTGCGTAGCTGATGCCCGTCAGGAGTTGGAAAAGAGGAGAGCCGGTAATTTACGGCTTAAACCAGCTCACAAACGCATGAATACGGCCCTTTCCACTACGCCAACACCCATTTTGCTAACCTGCCGCACCCAACATCAGCACTGGGCGGTTGATCTGGCGCAACACGAAGACGACATTGATCAGATAATCAGTCTGCTGGCCGACTTGCCTGGCGAAACCTATCGCAGTCTGAACCATCGTGCTTCTGAGTATGTCCAGAAACTTCATCAGTTGAAGGCGCACATTCATCGCCTGATGACGGAAGTGGTCTGTTCGGGTGTCGCCTGTTCGTCGGTGAACGTGGCAAGCGTCACCTGCCCTGACCCACATTTCGCCCCCCTTTCAACTGGTAACTCGTTGATTGCTAGCGTGTCTGCTGAGTATGACCAGATAAAAGACCGTTGCCATGCTTTCTTCAGCGAACTGATGCGGCTGAATTTGATTTAATTACCTCCCTCAACCGGCGCAGTCTGGTTCGTGCCATTCCTGCTTTCAACCTGACAATATGCTGATTCCCGCTTTCTTTCTGTTGCACTGGTATGTATCGGTGTCAATGCAGACATTTTTTCTCCACCGCTACGCAGCCCACCAGATGTTTACCATGAGCCGGGGCTGGGAAAGATTCTTTTACGTACTGACATTCATTAGCCAGGGATCGTCGTTCCTGAGTCCCCGTGCCTACGGTATTATGCACCGCCTGCACCATGCCCACGCTGATACTGAAGCTGACCCGCACTCGCCGGGATACTCCAAAAATCTGTTCGATATGATGTGGAAGACCCGGCTGATTTATAATGACATTCTCAATAATCGCGACTCGGTTCCGGCGAAATTCAAGAAAGGAGTTCCCAACTGGGAATTCATGGAGTGGTTTGGCGACCGCTGGCCCGTGCGGCTGGCCTGGGTAACGGCTTACATCATGGTTTACGTGGTGTTTGCCCCCTCCCCATGGTGGTTTCTGCTCCTGCCGATTCACTTTCTGATGGGGCCGGTTCACGGTGCTATCATCAACTGGTACGCGCACCGGTACGGCTACACGAACTTTAAGCTGGACGACACCGCCAAAAATTTGCTGCCGTTTGATTTCCTGATGATGGGTGAGTCGTATCACAATAATCACCACAAATTTGGGGGGCGGCCTAACTTTGGCGGTTTCCGCTGGCACGAGTTCGATCCGGCTTACCCGATTATTCTGGTACTCAACAAGCTTGGCATTGTTCACCTGCGTCTGGGCCGCGACGAAGCGTATATGTGAAGTACCCACAAAAACAAATGATAATTCTCAACGACATCAAAACCGAAGCCGACATCGCTTTTTTTCTGGATCGTTTCTACGCCTGCATCCGGCAAGACCCCGATCTCGGCCCTATTTTTAATGATGTTGCTCAAGTCGATTGGCCCACCCATATGCCCAAAATCAGGGCGTTCTGGTCGAGCCTGTTGTTAGGTACCAACGGGTATCAGGGGCAACCCATGCGTCCCCATTTCGAACTGGCGCAGAAAACATCTATCCGCCCCGCCCACTTCGATCAATGGCTGGCGTTGTTCACTCAAACCCTCCACGAGTGTTTCGCGGGCGAACGCGCCAATGAAGCCCTGCTCAGGGCGCAAAGTATTGCCACTGTCATGCAAAGCCGGATGTATCAGATCGGGTTGCTGGAAACCAACTATCTTGCCTAATTAAAAGCGATTCCGTGGCAGAGGTGTTCTACCCTATAGAGCTAACCAACTACGAGCATGAGCAACGATTCGAAAAAAGCAAAAAAAGTAGTCGAGAAAGGGGCTGGGGGCCATAAGGTGCCCAAATACGAACAACGCGAAGACGCAGCAACAGCCCAACAGGCCAAACTGGACCCGAAAGGCAAGAAATAAAGAGTTTTACAAAAAAAGGCCGATCTCGTCTTCACGAAGAGATCGGCCTTTTTTATGGGTTGGCTGTGGGTATGTTAGGCTCTGCCAATTCCCCGCCACCGCATTCCAATTGTCGCAATCGCCACCATTGTCACGGAACTCAACGGCATCAAAATAGCGGCAACAATGGGGGAGAGATGCCCCGTGGCGGCAATCGAGAAGCCAACCATATTATAGAGCAGCGACACGCCAAAACTGACTTTTATCAGGCGCATGGCAAACTGACTATACCGCATAAAATGGGGGAGTTGCGATAAAGAACGGCTTTCCAGAATCGCATCGCTGGCGGGTGTGAAACGAAGCGTATCGTCCGTTACGGCAATGCCTACGTCGGCCTGTTTCAAAGCACCGGCATCGTTGAGGCCATCGCCAATCATCAATACGCGGTGGCCCTTGGTTTGTAACTGGTTAATAAACTGAAGCTTGTCGGCTGGACTGCACCCAAACCGCATGGCTTCGTCGGTAAACCAGGGATGTAGTTCAGAGCGGGCTGCGTCGGTATCGCCGGAGAGCAGAAACAGTTGCTTTTTGTGGGTCGAAAAGTCCGTCAGCATCTCGGCCAACCCCTCGCGAATTTGCCCGGCGAATTGGAAGAAGCCCCTGTATATTCCGTCAATGGTGATGTGGACGGTCGAGCCTTCTTTCTCCCCCTCTCCTTTTTTTAAGGAGAGGGGGTCGGGGGGTGAGGTAAAAGCCGCGCTGCCTGCTTTCACGATGAAATCATCCACCACACCCACGATGCCCTTGCCGGGGAGTTCGGTAAAGTTCTCCACTAACATGGGTGGGCTGTCAGCCAGAAATTGGCTTAATCTATGACTCAGGGGGTGCGCCGACTGACTCACCAACGCCCGAATCATGGCCCGTTCGGTTGGGGTTAGGGGTTGTGTAAACTGTTCCGAAACGGTTTCTGATACCGGTGTTGTTAGCGTGCCGGTCTTGTCAAAAACTATTGTATCACAGTGGGTTAGCTGCTCAATTACATCGGCATTTTTGAGGAAGAACCCTCGTTTGCCCAGCAGCCGCAGACCGTGTCCAAGGGCCACCGGATACGAGAGCGACAGCACACACGGACAAGCCACAATCAGCACGGCGGTGAACGCATTGACCGCCGTGGCGGGTTGGCCTGCCCACCAGAACCAGTAAGTGCCAATCAACGCGGCCAACGTCAACACGGTCAATGTGAAATATTGGCCAACCGAATCGGCGAAAGTCTTTGCCTGGCCTGCCGCGGCCCGGCCTGGATTGGCCCGACCTGAATTGGCCCGACCTGAATTGGCCCGACCTGAATTGGCCCGACCTGAATTGGCCCGGCTGTCTTTGTTGTTCTCTTTCTTAAACGCATCGTTGTTCCAAAGTTGGGTCAGGTAGCTTTGCGAAACCTCGCGCACAATTTCGAGGTCGATGGCCCCGCCCATTTGCCGACCGCCTGCATAGAGTAAGGCACCCGGTTCTTTTTGTTCCGGCTCCGATTCCCCCGTAACGAACGAGTAATCAATTAGGCCTTCACCCCGGTAGAGCAGTCCATCGGCGGGAATCAGATCGCCGTGGCGCACCCGGATTCGGTCGCCTTTCTGGATATCGGCAATGGGAACGGGGGTTTCCTGATCGTTTGTTAGTTGTTGTACGGCCAGGGGGAAATATGATTTGTAATCCCGCTCGAAGGACAGAAAATCGTAGGTGCGTTGCTGAAACCATTTTCCACATAACAGGAAAAAAATCAGACCTGTAACTGAGTCGTAATAGCCTGCACCGCCCAAAGCCAATACCTCATACGTGCCCCGAAAATAGGCTACCAGAATACCCAGCAGAATCGGAAAGTCGATGTTGATGACCCCGTTTCTCAGGCTTTTCCAGACCGAAGTAAAATAGCCCGACCCCGAATAAAAAACGACGGGCGTGGCCAGCAGCAGGTTCAGGATGCCGAACAGACGAACGAACGCGGGGTCATTGAGGCCAAGGTATTCGGGGAAGCTGAACAGCATGATGTTGCCCGCGCAAAAACCCGCCACTGCCAGCCGGTAAAGCAGCGGTCGGTAGGTGGTGACGGGCTTTTTTGTTGTGTCGTTCAGGCTGATGAGTGGCTCATATCCCAACGATGTCAGCAACTCGGCCACTTGCCGAAGCGACAAGCGGGCCGGGTCGAATACCAGATGCACCTGTTTTTTCAGAAAATCGACGCGGGTTTGTTGAACACCCGGCTCCAGTCGATACAAGTGTTCGAGCAGCCACAGGCAGGAAGAACAGTGAATGGCTGGGACAAAAAACGTGACGTGAGCAACAGTTTTACTCTGAAAATCAAGAAGTTGGGCGTAAACGTCAGGTATGTCGAGAAACGCCAGCCGGTCGAGGGCGGGTGCCGACATAACCTTGCCGGGAGCGGGGTTGAGGTCGTAATAGGGGCAAAGCTGGTGGCTGCTCAATAGCTCATATACCGTCTGACAACCCGTACAGCAAAACGGTTTTTCGTCAAAAAGAATAGGCTTTGCCGACGTTGGGCAGTCGCTGCCGCAGTGGTAGCAAGCCGTTTTGGGGGTCGTGGCAGTGGTCATGTTGCCGTTCGTTACACCACTGCCAGCAACGGAATATCCGTTAGGCGGGCCACCCGCTGGGTTTCGCCTTCCGCAAATAGTCGCCGGAACCAGTTATGTTCTTGTGGAAGCATCATAATCAGGTCGGCTTTGTTGGTATGTGCAAAGGTCAACAGGGCATCATACACGTCGTCACTGGCTTGAATAGTCATTGTGTGGGGTACGTCGCCCATTAGGTGTCGAATGTGTTCGGCTTTGGTGTGTAGGCCCGCATCGGTAGGTTGGTCATTGATACACAATAGGTTAACAACGCAACCAAATTGCCGGGCTAACCGAAGGCCCGTATCCAGCACCACGGCATCGGTGGGGGTGTTGAGGTCTAGAGCCAGCACCACGTTTTTTACGTCGGCATAGGCACTCAATGGTGGAATCAGCAGCAGTGGTACTGTTGTTTCGCCCACCATTTCGGTGGCCACACTGCCCATTAGTTGGGCACTTTGCGGGGCCGAACCGACAATGGACATCACCAGCAGATCGGCTTTTTCTTCCTGCGCCACCTGGCGAATGACCGGCAGCGCGTAGCCTTCCCGTACTATGCAACGGATGGGTAAGGCAGCCCCATATTTTTCATGAAGTTCATGCGCCAGTTGGTTCAGGGCATGCATACTTTCGTCGCGCATCGCCTGGGCACTTAGCGGGAAATCACCCCCGGTTTCGGCGGGATTAGTGGGCCAGGAATGGAACGCATTCAGCAGCACCAGCGACGCTTTTTGCGCTTTGGCGAGTTGTATAGCAAAATGAGCCGCCTGGTTGGCGTTGGGGGAGAAGTCCGTAGCAACAACAATAGTTTTCATGGCCTACAAGATGTTTATCAGGGAGATTTTGAGGTGAACCACCCTGCTTGTTTTGCGTTTAAATTCTTGTACAAAACAAGCACAGGGCGTTCAGCCCAAACCTGATGAAGATCAGCCTGGGTGTTGATCTTTGCCAGTACTCCTGGAAACCATGAAAGAATTGATGATCAGGCAGTTTTTCAGAAAACTACCGCGAGAGTTTCCGGGTTCGTTCGTATTCACAAACTGATGTTACCCCTATTTATTCCCTTCGTTGAAGAACACATTCAGCCCATCTTTCCCAGCCACAATAACATCTAAACGACCCGTTTTCCGCAGGTCAGCCAGGGCGAAATAAATGCCGGTTCCTTTGCCGACCCCTGCCGGGCCGTAGGCGATGGTATGTTTGGTGAAGGCCTGGCCATTCCACGTAAAATAATACAAACCAACTTCGTCATAACAGCCGGGGTCCGTGTCATTGTGGGCGCGAAATCGTTTGCCCGTGATCAGGTCGGGGCGTTTGTCCCCGTCGATATCGGCCCATTCCATGCAGTGGTATTGCGAGTTTTTCTCGTCGATGATGTGCTTCACCCAGGTCCGTTTGCCAGCCTGGAGTTGTTGTTCATACCAGTGCAGTCCGTAGCCATGTCCCTGACCCACAATGAGATCATTCTTTTTATCGCCGTTCAAATCGGTCACGATCACGGGCACGCTCGCCACCCCAATGTCGAACTCTTCGTGAAGTTCCCACCCGGTCGGAAGGCCGTACCCCCGCCGGTCCGATTCATTGCCCAGGTTTTCGAGCCAGCCTTTGGTCACCACAAAATCGCCTTTGCCATCGCCGTTGATATCGCCGAAGCCCAGTCCATGGCCCTGGGTGGGGGCCACGTTCACCTGCCGAAAGGTGTTTGGTTTGTCGAGCGTGAAGTATTTCAGCGGTTTACCGGGGTTGTTGGGCACAATCTCGATCTGACCATCGCCATCCACATCCCAGGCGCGGGTTGTTTCGGTGTTGCCCACAAAAGCCACCTCATGCACGGGCCAGGGTTTACCATCGGCCCCGATGTTCTCCAGCCACCGCAATGAACCGCCCCAATAGCCGCCCGTGACCACGTCTAAATCGCCATCAGCATCCACGTCGAGCGGGATGGTCGAAAAGTCGTCGTAGTACTGATCAAACCGTTTCTGATCGCCAATGAGCTTACGCCGACGGAACGAGTTTTTGCGTTCGTCGGCGTTGTCGTACCAGAAATCGCCCGAAACCAGGTCTGGTTTTCCATCTTTGTTCACGTCGATTACCCCCACCGATTCATAGCTTTCGGCAGCCACAAAATGCCTCCAAAAACGCACTTCACGAGGGGCAGAAATCGTGGTGGTTTGGGTAGTGGAAGCCGTCAATAACGAGAGTCCAATCAGGCAAAAAGAAGGAAGTAAGGCGAAGGGTTTCATGGATTCCAATTGGAACAGAGTTGATGGCTTTTTAACTTTCCGGTATGGGTTCGGCCTTATAGCCTGCCCGTTCAACGGCCTTTTTCACTACTTCCCCAATTCGGGGATCGGTGGTTTGCACCGTGAGGATTTTACTGGGGCTGGCGGTGTCCACATTCCAGCCATCAAGCTGTTCAATGGCATTCAGATAGGGCGTAACGGCGGCAATGCACCCCCCGCATTTGATATTGGTTTTGAATTGGATTTGCTCCGACGCATCGGTCTTGTTGTTCAGTGCTTCCATAATTGGTTGTTATTCGTCGTGTATGTAACACAAGAGTCAGGATTAGAGTTTTTGTCGGTTATAACCGCAGCTTATTGCTCACCACCGACACAGAATGAAATGGCTGGCATGACTGTCTTTGCCAGAAGCCCAAGAAGAGAGGGTTCGGCCTTTTACGCTTAATCAACAGTTTTTCTGACAATTTAGGAATTCAATTCCTAAATTGTCAGAAAAAACGTCATGATACCTCGCCAACTTACTGATCGGGCTTCTGAAATGCTTCAAAAATACCCGGTCATTACCATTACCGGCCCCCGTCAATCGGGGAAAACAACGCTAGCTAAACTGTTGCGGCCTGATTTTCGGTATGTGAGTTTAGAGAGTTTGACCGAACGTGAGTTTGCCCGGCAAGACCCAAAGGGGTTTCTGGAAACATATCAAAACGGGGTAATTCTGGACGAAGTGCAGTATGTACCTGAACTGTTTTCGTACTTACAGGTGGTGACGGACGAAAGGCAACGAACCGGCGAATATATTCTGACTGGCTCACAAAATTTTCTATTGATGGAACAGATTACTCAATCGTTGGCTGGACGAGTGGCTGTATTTAATCTGCTGCCTCTGTCATGGAGCGAACTTCGGGGAACGGCCTACGCGCCCGCTTCATGGGAGGATTATTTAGTAAGCGGCAGTTATCCCCGAAAGTTGGTGCAAGGTATTGACCCGGCCGGTTTTTACGATAGTTACTTACAAACCTACGTGGAGCGCGATGTAAGGCAGGTGAAAAATATTCTGAATCTAGGCCTGTTTCAGCGGTTCATTCAGTTGTTGGCCGGGCGGGTCGGGCAATTGTTCAATCAGCAGAGTTTGGCTGTTGAACTGGGCGTGGACAACAAGACAGTGAATGCGTGGCTAACGGTGCTGGAAACGTCTTTTATTGCGTATCGGCTCCAACCCTATTACCAGAATTTCAGTAAGCGGATCGTGAAAACGCCCAAGGTTTACTTTTACGACACCGGACTGGCTGCGTATCTGCTGGGCATCCGGTCGGTGGGTGATCTGGCGGTCCACTTTGCGCGGGGGTCGTTGTTTGAGAACCTGATTATCAACGAACTGACCAAAAATTGGCTAAATCGGGGACAAAGACCGCCGTTTTATTTCTGGTCGGATCAATCGAGCCACGAAGTCGATTTGTTGATTGACCGGGGAACAGGCCTTACCGTTGTTGAGATAAAATCGGGCCAAACTATCCGGGCCGATTTCTTCAAAGGGTTACAGTATTTTAGCGGATTGGCTTCGCAAACGGAGTCTATACTGGTTTATGGAGGTGATACGGCACAGCAACGAACTGGGGTAAACGTGTTGACAATGAATGATTTAGAGGGGTTGAGCTAAATGGGAGACAGGGAAATCGACAACACAAGAGTCAGGATTAGAGTTTTGCCGTCCACAACCGCAGACTGTTGCTTACCACCGACACGGAGCTCAGGGCCATGGCTGCCCCGGCCAGCATTGGGTTCAACAGGAAGCCGTTGATGGGGTAGAGCACCCCCGCTGCTATCGGAATGCCGATCAGGTTATAGATGAATGCCCAGAACAGGTTTTGCCGGATGGTCTGAACCGTCTTCTTCGATAAATTCAGTGCTTTGGGTATGCTGTTCAGGTCGGAGGTGATGAGCGTTATCCGGGCAACGTCCATCGCAATGTCCGAACCCCGCCCCATCGCAATGCTCACGTCGGCCTGAGCCAATGCCTGCGAGTCGTTAATGCCATCACCAATCATGGCAACCACTTTACCTTGAGCCTGAAGCTCTTTTACAAATGCGGCTTTGTCGGCGGGCAGGGCTTCGGCCCGGAAATCGCTCAGGCCTACCACTTTGGCTACGGCCCCGGCGGTCTGCTGATTATCGCCCGTCATCATAAACACCTCGATACCTCGATTCTGGAGGGTTTGAATGGCTTCGCGGGCGGTTGCTTTCACCGGATCAGCAATTGCGATCACGGCCAGAATACGGGTTTGATCAGCGAAAAACACCACTGTTTTAGCTTCCTGTTGCCAGTCAGTAGCCAGTTTCTGAACGGTAGGTTCAACCAGAATTCCCTGTTCGGCCAGGAGCCGGGCATTTCCAACAAAGTAGGTTACGTGCTGATGGTAACCCTTTACCCCCCGACCCGTTAAACTCTCGAATCTCTCAATTCCGGTGCCACCGATCCCCCCCGCCCGAAGCTTCGCTACCACGGCATCGGCCAATGGGTGTTCTGATTGTGCTTCGAGGGTGTAGAGTATGGGCGACAAACGGGCTATATCGTTGTCAGGTACTTGCCAGGCCAGATCCGTGACGGAAGGTTTTCCCTCGGTGATGGTGCCCGTTTTGTCGAGCACCACAGCGGTCACTTTATACCCGAGTTCGAGACTTTGGGCATCTTTGATGAGAATGTTATTGTCGGCTCCTTTGCCCATGCCAACCATTATGGCGGTGGGCGTGGCCAGCCCCAGCGCACACGGACAGGCAATAACCAGCACAGTAACCGAAGTTAGCAACGCATGAGCAAAGGCGTTTTCGCCCCCATTGGCCGACTGTCCCAAAAGCATCCAGACCCCAAAGGTCAATAGCGCAATGCCAATGACTACCGGCACAAAAATACCGGCGATTTTGTCCACCAGTTTCTGAACCGGAGCCTTACTGCCTTGTGCTTCCTGCACCATGCGGATGATTTGTGCCAGCACCGTTTCCCCCCCCACTTTCTGGGCTGTCAGCCGGAATGACCCTTTCTGATTGATTGTCCCGGCAAACACAGAATCGCCCATTCGTTTAATCACCGGAATGGCTTCGCCCGAAATCATGCTCTCGTCCACAAACGATTCGCCGGATTCGACCAGTCCATCCACCGGGATTTTCTCGCCGGGCCGCACCACGATCACCTGCCCAACCCGCACTTGCACAATGGGTAATTCCTGTTCTATGCCTCCCTCAATAATACGAACCGTTTTCGGTTGCAATCCCATCAGTTTCCTGATTGCGGACGATGTGTTCGATTTGGCCCGTTCCTCCAATAGTTTACCCAACGAAATAAAGGCTATAATCACCGCTGCGGCTTCAAAATAAACGTGTGAACCACTATCAGAAGAATGGAGGCCCCGGTTCGCCCAGAATTCGGGGTAGATCGTGTTGAAGGCACTAAACAGGAAGGCAATACCCGTTGACAAAGCCACCAATGTGTCCATGTTAGCCTTGCCATGCCGAGCCTGCTTCCATGCATTGACAAAATAGGAGCGACCAAGCCAGAAAACCACCGGAGCCGACAGGGCCATCATAATCCAGTTCACATAGGGTAACGTCATAAAGAACATACCCAGCATCACAACCGGCACCGATAAGAGACCCGCCCAAATGGTCCGTTTCTTTAATGATTCGTAGTGTTGTTCCTGGGCTTCATGCTGCACGGCCCAAACATCGGCTTTTTGCGGATCGTCTACCTCGATAACCAAGTCATAGCCAATGGATTGAAGAGCCTGTTGCATCCCGGCGGGGGTAATCAGCTTTGGGTCGAACTCAACTGTGGCCGACTGATTGGCATAGTTTACAGCGGCTGAGATTACGCCGGGCGTGTTAGTCAGCATCGACTCAACGCTAGCAGCGCAGGCTGCACAGGTCATTTCGAGTACCGGAAATGTTTGCCGACTTACCCCGCCCGTTGTCAGAATTTGACGGGATGTGGTGATCGATTCAGTTGTCATTATTGGTGCAATAGATACGTTCATTTCACACTTAACAGATATCGCAGCAAATCGTTAACTTCTTACTCGGCGATTTGCTTCTCGAAATACTCAGGCATGATGATTCATGATGAGCGACAAAACCACTGGCCTCTAACGGGATAAGTGGATGGCTGCCCTTTAGTGAGATTCTGTCATAAAAAGGCGGGAAAAACCGCTTCTTCTTCAGGCGTGATTATTAGTTCATGACTTGTGGTCTGAATTTTCACCTTTCCATTTCGGTCAATAAGGCAACCAACAGGTAATGTGTCAACAGTTGGCGGTTGCTTGCTGATATAGCTGTCCAGCAATAATCGGAATTGAGTTGTGGTAACTAGTTCATTTTCACCTAGTTGAACAAGGACAAAGCGGTTCAGTACAAAATGGAAAAATACCAATTCAGCCCAGTTATCCTGCCCTCCGACGCTTACAAACTGGCGTTGAGCTACAAATGCAAAGCCAACATAGCGTTCCAGTAGTTGCTTTTTAATTTTGGCAAGGCGGGTGCGCGCCGTGCCGCTTTCCACGGAAAGTGTAGTGTGGGATAATTGTTGAGTTTGCTTGGCCGTTCGCGCAGTTGGTATCAATTGCTGTTCGCCCAAAGCCACTTTATAATAGTAGCGAGTTGTGATCATGCGTTGTAGAAACGTGACTGTCCACTGTTCGTCGGCGGCTTGCTGGATATAAAAAGCTCGTTCCTGTCTATCGTCAAGTTGCATCAGGATACGGTAATGCGACCAACATAATTCTATTCGGAAGTAGTTTCGAAGGTTCGTTAATTCTCTCCCGTTTGTGGAGAGAATTGGGAAAGCTAAAAAGAACTGCTTGAACTTCCACATGTTGGGCAAACTATAACCCTTCCCAAAAGCCTCTGTTAACTGAGTTGATAGACTCTCAATCAAATGAATTCCATAATCTGCACGGTGTTGACCCTGTTGTTCTATTTCAACAATGATACGGCCAATATGCCAGTACGCTTCAACCAGGGCAAACTTGGGATAAGGTGTTCGCGCTGCCTCGGCACTATCAACCAGGGTGCGTAAGTAGCGAAATAATTCAATTGATTGAACCGTTTGGGCAGCTTCCATATCATTGGGGATTGCGTTCAACGTTTCTGATTCTCCGTTAGACGCTTACTAATTGTCAGTTGTTTATCAGTAAAGTTATCATTTTGCTGAATTCATTTAACGAATATACTAAAAGTAGCAAGTAGTCAATAAAAACCCATTTTCAACAGTTTACACAAAGTACAATTTGTACAACGTTGAAAAAATCAACTTCTTTACACAAAGAAACTCGCCCGATTCGATCGTGCCTACTCAAATTTCTGCACAATCCCTATATACTTACGCTTGACCGAAAGTAACTCGTAGTATAACCATTAGCCGTATCACTCTTAGTCAGTTGATGAACCAGTATATTTCCCACATTGACAATTGGTCAATATGGGAATGATCTTCGCGCTCGGGATTTGTCTGCGTTTACCGTTAACTTCTACCTCTCCCCTATCAAGCAGCTAACCAAATGGGTTATCAAGCACCGAACTCTACTGGGGTTGACCGATGAAGCAGGCCGATAATTTACGCGATGTGCAGGCCATTACCGGGTCAACCATTGAACGCGGTTTGTATAAGGACAGCCTTGATGAGCTTGAACGCGATCAGTACTGATTAGTATTGATGACCCAACTGACCGCATTATTGTTGCTCTGTTAGTGCTGGAAGGTCTACGTACTGTGGAGGTGACGCGCTTGACGGTGGGTGACATTGACTTTCATTGGGGTCAGTTACAGATACTTGGAAAAAGCAAGAACACAAAAAAGGTGATCAAACATTTTGGGTTGTGCGCCAACGAACAATGGTGCCAGTTTGACACCATTAATTGTCCGAAAAAAGCCTGAAAGATAATGGTGCCAATTTGACACCCTTTTTGTCGATGTCCTATAAATGCCCTACTAGACCTGTTTTTTTGCTTCCATTAACAAAGCCACCAGTCGATCACAGTCAAACCCAAAATCTGGTTTCTCTGGGTTCAGCGTACTCGCCAACTGGGCAATCTGTTTCACTAAAATCGATACCTCCGACTGTAAAGGGGCTGCTGATTCAACACCAGCCGTTTTCTTATCTAACGTTATCGCATTGACCTCAGCCAACGATAGGGGAGGGGTTTCAGACGAAACCATCCCAGCGGCATCGCCAGAAGCGTTGTCCAGCAACGTTTTTCTGTGTCGGCCAATTTCTCGCACGATCTCCTTCGGCACTTTCTGGTTACCTTTTAATACCTCCTGTTTCAGTTCAGGGGTCAGGCGGTCAATGCCCTCCGAATAGTCGCGGTCGCGCAGAATTGTTCGGGGTGAAACATTGAATTGCTTTGCCAGTTTATCGCGGGTACGTTGCGAGGCCCTTGTTTCGGTTTCGCCCGTAGTTGCCGCTACCCCAGCCTGCACGGGTCTTCCGGTAGCCTGCCGTTCGTTACGATATTTCAGACCCCGGAGATACGACATCTGTTCGGGTGTTAGATTCCGGCGACCCAATTGGTTGTCGATCATGAAATCGCGCACCGACTGAAGCGAAGGAAACTCCCGGAGAGCAACCTTAAAGTCGATGGAATTTTTTGAGCAGATCGAATGTCGGTTATGACCGTCGATCAGGATATTCAGGGGTAAAGAATTGCTTGTTCCGTCAACTATACCCTGCGTTGTTTGCCAGATTAACAAGGCTTCACGGCAACCTTCTTTTCGAATATTAGCCTCCAACTGCTCAAATTCTGACACTTGAAGCGGAGGAATCAGAGCTTGTAACTCCGGTAAAATAGTGATGCTATTTTTTACTTCGTCGAGCATACTCTGCATCAGATTGGCAGAATTGCGGTGCAGCACAGGCGGCTCTCCAGAAGCAGTCTGAAATTTTTTCATAGCAGATATGACTTAAATTGAGTGCTTGGCAACAACTTCATCGGCTAGAGCCTGGTAATCGGCGGCACCCGTTGACGATGGTTTATAGTCGAATATATCTTTGCCTACGTATTGCGATTCAGCAATAGCCACGTTCTGACGAATCTCGGCTCCGAAAAATGGTTGCCCTTTAAGATCGGCCCGAACTTTAGCCATAAGCTCCCGATGTAAAACCAGTTGAGGATTCACCTGAGCCATTACAATGCCCTCAATCACCAAACGGGGATTAAACGATTCTTTGATGTCATGAATCAGTTCGAGCAGGTTATACATTCCTTTCACCGCAGAAGCTTCTGGCTCAAGCACTACCAATGCCGCAGTTGACGCAACCAGTGCTGAGTACGTGAAAATGTTTAAAGAGGGAGGACAGTCGATCAGGATATAATCATACTGAGTGAGTAAGGGCGACAGGGCATTCCTGAATCGAAGAACCCCACTGGGTGTTTTAATCAATTCCGATTCCACTCGTGCCAGCTCAAGGTCACTTGGCACCAAATGATAGTTAGTGTACAGGCGTAAAATGGGCATGGGAGCTGCCTGGATTAGCGACTGCAAAAGCTGCTGTTCCGGGTTGTGAATTCCTAAACTTTGTGACAGGTTACCCTGCGAATCCATATCAATGAGCAGAACGGAATATCCCCGATTAACCAGCCCTTTCCCTAAATTGATAGTCGTTGTCGTTTTACCAACACCGCCTTTGTGGTTGACAACAGCCAGAACCGTTGCCCGTCGATTCCGAAACTCTTCAATTCCATATTGACTAAGCACTGGCTCCAATGCTTTTAAATGAGTCTCGGTAAGCGTACGTTGCCCATTCATCGCTTTAGCCAACGTACCTGTTGGCAACCCGGCTTC
This sequence comes from Cytophagales bacterium, assembly GCA_031411995.1. Taxonomy (GTDB): domain Bacteria; phylum Bacteroidota; class Bacteroidia; order Cytophagales; family Spirosomataceae; genus Rudanella. The sequence goes on along the minus strand of JANOCD010000092.1, from coordinate 26,762 downwards.
TTTGTTAAGACCAGAGTGCGAAAGTGTTGGCTTCTTTCTGAGGAATTTATAAACCTCGTCGTGCGTCAACATAACGGTTAGTGATTTTATTTTACGCCCTAAATTTATACCTTATTTATAATACTGACGCAGTGTCGGTATAAATTTATACCTTTTTATATAGGTGTGTTTAGTTGTCAAACAGGACTATTTTGAGAGTTGGTAGTTTGTTATTGGTTAGTCTTCAAGGGTGCATTTTTCGCAAAATGAGCTTTTTCATCGCTGGGTGTTCTGTGCCTCCCCCCACCCTGTTATATAGTAAATATCATTTATAGTTACCTTTCGTGACCGTGTTTGGTAGCAATTTTATGGAAACTAATACTATTTTGACAAAATAACTGCGATTATTTGAGCATTTACCTATGAGTATTACTAAGCACATTCTACTTATAATTTGATTAAAAATATCGTAAAATATCGTAAAAATGCCTAAGAAAAATACTTGAATGAGGACTAAATTTGCATAATATTACTTTTTATGAACGTAGCAATGTTTTTTTTAAACTTATCTTATTTGTTGTATCCTATTCAGGGCCGTTTATTTGCGGTCTGTTTATGATAGGTTACGATTCAGACAATCCTAATTCCCTATTAGAAAAGCCAGAATGCTGTCCTATCATAGACAAACCTTATGTATAAATACTTAAAACCTAATAATCACAACTTAATGATGAATTTGTACTCCTCGACGTGTCGAAACAGAGTGAATCATTTTGTAACGATGGTTGGCAAAGGACTTTTAGTCGCCATTCTATCGTTTGTTTCACTCAGCCTTCAGGCACAAGACAAGCAAGTTACCGGCAAGATTTCAGATGCCGCAGGTATCGGTATGCCGGGTGTGAGCATCGCAATAAAAGGTTCCACTCGTGGTACCAACTCGGATGCAAACGGAACGTATAGTATCAACGCACCCGACAAGGCCGTTTTGGTATTCAGTTTTGTGGGTTACACGTCACGCGAAATAGCCATTGGCAACCAGAGTATACTCAATGTCACGCTTGGCGAGGATAGCAAAGTACTCAGCGAAGTTGTAGTAGTAGGCTACGGCGTACAGCAGAAGCGTGATATCACGGGTTCTGTTTCGGCACTGAAAACGTCTGATTTCAACCCAGGTGTAGTTCCATCGGCTGACCAGTTGATGCAGGGCCGCGCTTCAGGTGTACAGGTAACTCAGAACAACGGTGCTCCGGGAGCGGCTACGTCGGTTCGTATTCGGGGAGGTACTTCGATTACGGCTGGTAACGACCCACTTTACGTAGTTGACGGTGTGCCTTTGGACAACACCCCAACCAACCCACCCAGCAACTCACGGGCAAGCGGTATCGACGGTGGTATTCCATCGAACGGCAACTCAAACCCACTGAACTTCCTGAACCCATCGGATATTGCCTCTATGGACATCCTGAAAGATGCGTCGGCAACGGCTATCTACGGGTCACGGGCTGCCAACGGGGTTGTATTGATCACAACCAAGCGTGGTGCTAAAGGGCAGGGCCGGGTATCGTATGATGCCTATTACGGAGCAACCTCATTGCGCAAGCGCGTAGACATTCTAAGTGCGGCTGACTGGAAAGCGGTTTCATCGAAGAACGGGGGTGTAGCTGGTGGCTCTGCCGACGTAGATACCCAGAAAGAAGTATTCCAGGTAGGCAATATCCAGAACCATAGCCTTGGTTTCAGCGGTGGTAGCGACAATACGAACTATTATGTATCGTTGGGCTATGCCAATCAGGATGGTATTATCAAAACCAGTAACATGAACCGCATATCGGCGCGGGTGAACCTGCAGCAGCGGGCCATCAACAACCGTCTGGTTCTTGACTTTGGTTTGACCGGCTCACGCGAAAAACAACGTCAGGTAGCTTCAGGTGAATCAGGCGATTATCGCGGTGGCATTTTGGCTGGTTTGTACAAGTGGAACCCAACAACTCCACTGATTAACCCGGATGGTTCGTTCAACCAGATTTCACCTTCGGTTCCTAACCCATTGGCTTTGATCGACCTGATCAACGACCGGTTGCAGGTTGACCGTGTGTTGGCCAACATCTCGGCTGAATTTGAGATTGTAAAAGGCTTGAAAGCAAAAGCCTTTGGTTCGATGAACACCTCGAACGGAACGCGGGATAGCTATTTCTCGCAGCAATTGTTGAACTACGCTCCTTATGGTGGCGTTGCGACCATTGGCCGCACCAGCTACACCAGCTCGCAGATTGACTACACGTTGAGCTACAATAAAGAAGTGGCTACCGGACAAAACCTGTCGGTATTGGGCGGTTTCTCGTATCAGAAATTTGTGAACCAGAGCGCCGATGCTTTCACCCGTGGCTTCCTGAGCGACGTGTTAGGGGCTAACAAACTGGAATCAGCTTCTGATTTCACAGTACCTTCCCGCTCAGACAAAACTATGCGGGAGATTCAGTCTTTCTTTGGTCGTGTTAACTACGACATCAACGGTAAGTATTTATTAACGGCAACGGTGCGTCGCGACGGTGCGTCGGTATTCGGTGCTAACAACAAGTATGGTATCTTCCCATCGTTCTCGGCCGGCTGGCGGATTTCGGATGAAGCGTTTATGAAGTCGCAGACGGTGTTCTCGAACCTGAAACTGCGTGTTGGTTACGGTGAAGTGGGCAACGCCAACATTCAGCCTTACCGCTCGTTGGTTACTGTTACGGCTGACCCAAGCAAGTCGGCTATTATCAACAATGTGTACAAATTGGGAGTAGGTCTGACCCGTGCAGCCAACCCAGATTTGAAGTGGGAATCAACTTCATCGCTCAACATTGGTCTGGACTATGGTTTGTTTAACAACCGTCTGCAAGGTTCTATTGAATTCTTCAACAAGACGACCAACAACTTGTTGTACGAAATTCAGATTCCACAGCCTGCTCCGTTCCCGTTTCAGTTGTCAAACGTAGGTTCAATGAAGAACACGGGTGTTGAACTTGATCTGAACGCGACACTGGTTTCTACTGCTAAGTTTAGCTGGAAGGCTCAGTTGAACTTCACAGCCCTGAAAAACGAAATCACCAAAATTCAGGAAGGTTCAAGCTACCTTGTTTCAGCGCGGGGTGTAGGTGCCGGTGCCTCAAACGCTCCTGTACAGATACTGAAAGTAGGTTATCCTGTCGGTACGTTCCTGATGAACCCAATCACGGGTTACGGCCCAGAAGTAGGTGGTGCCTTGTCACCTAAGTATGGTACGAAAGATGCCATCGCTTTATTGGCTGATGGCTCAAGCATCTCGTTCGGAACAGGTCTGCCAACGCAGTACGGTGGTTTGAACAATAGCTTTACGTATGGCGATTTCGATCTGAGCCTGTTCCTGCAGTACTCAGGTGGCAACAAGATTCTGAACAACAGTTTCTATGAGTTTTCACGGTTGGACAACATCACCAAAAACGCTTACGGTGCCGTTCGTCCATTGTATAATGATGCAGAAACTCGTTTCAACCCCGATTTCCTGTCTAATGGCAGCTTTGTTCGCATAGGCAACCTGACACTCGGCTACAAAATTCCTGCAGCAGCATTTGGTGGCTCGAAAATAGTGAACAACGCACGTATCTACGTAACAGGCCAGAACCTGCACGTATTCACGGGCTACAAAGGATTTGATCCAGGTGTGAGTTCACAATTGGGTGTTGACGGAGCTTCGGCAGTAGGTGTTGATTACTTAGCCTACCCGCTTCCCCGTAACATTCTGGTTGGCGTAAGCATTGGTTTCTAAGATCGAAAACTGAATCATCTCGAGTTCAACTCCAAGAACATTAAAAATGAAATTAACTAAATTTACCCTGACAGCCGTACTCGCATCATTGATGACGTTTACAGCCTGTACAGACCTGGTGGAAACGCCTTTTAGCGAAGCCACTCCTGATAAATTTTTTACCAACGCTGCTGCATTCGAAGCCGCTTTGGTACCAGCCTATGCCTCGCTTCGGGGATATATCTGGAATTACTGGAACCTGAGTGAGCACACCTCCGACGAAGTTCAGGGGCCAACACGGGGTGGTGACTGGGGTGACGGTGGACAGTGGGTTCGCTTGAACTCACATGATCTGCTGCCAAACGAAGGTTTAGTGAACGACTTATGGAACGACCTGTTCGGTGGTGTATCGCGCTGCAACAACGCCATCGCTACATTAGCTGCTGCGTCAGATGCGGTAAAGGAAAAAGCTACGTTTGTGGCCGAAGCCAAAGCCCTCCGTGCCTTTTATTATTACCTGTTAGTCGATACATTCGGCAGCGTCCCTCTCGTGACAGTAGCCCAGTCTGATCCGGCAAATCCGCCGGCACAGGGTACACGAGTTGAGGTAATGAAGTTTATTGAAGACGAAATGAAGGCCGCTCTGCCAGGTTTGTTGGCTGCACCGCCCTATGGTCGTTTCTCGAAAGGTGCCGCAAATGCGGTACTGGCCAAATTGTACCTGAACTCACAGGCGTGGGGTGGTGCTGCCCGTAATGCGGATGCCATCATTGCGGCTGATGCCGTACTCGCCGGTGGATATGCATTGGCTGGTAGCTACTTTGATAACTTCAAAATCGCTAACGACGGGTCAAAAGAAATCATTTTAGCGGCAACCTTTGCGTCAACCAAAGACCTTGGTTTCCCTAACATGAACCTGTACATGCGAACACTGCACTACAACCAGATTCCGGCATCACCCTGGAATGGTTTTTGTACCATTGCCGAAGTCTATGACTCATTCGACGCTGCTGACCCACGTCGTTCGGTTATGTGGCAGGGACAGCAGTATGCTGACTTGACATGGCCCGCTGCTAACACAACCGGAACACCGTTGAAAGACCGTACTGGAAAGCCACTTCTCTTTACAAAGGCTTGTCCGATCACCAACGCTGACGAAAGCAATGGTATCCGTGTTCCAAAGTACCAGCCCGACGTGGCTGCTCCGGGTGGACAAGGCGAAAACGATTTCGTAATCTTCCGTTTGGCCGATATCATGCTGGTGAAAGCCGAGGCATTGGTTCGCGCAGGCACTCCTGCTCTTGCTCTTCCAATCGTGAATGAGGTTCGGAAGCGGGCCGGTGTTGCTGCGTTGACCGCAATCACACTGGATGGCATCTATAAGGAGCGTACATTCGAGATGTTCTGGGAAGGTGTTCGTCGTCAGGACCAGATCCGTTTCGGTAAATTCCTGGATGGCTATACGAACAAAACCGCCAAGTCGGCCGACAAGGTGTTGTTGTTCCCGATCCCAACAAACCAGTTGGCGAGCAATCCTAAGCTGAAGCAAAATCCAGGGTATTAATCCTTAGTAAAGTTCGATTAAATTAGCAGAAAGGGTGGGCAGCTTGCCCACCCTTTCTGCTATCTTTGAGACGGTCCGCCGTCGCGGTCAAGTCTATATAAATAATGAGGGAATCTATCCGGCTGATTGGTTTTTTGAGTGGTATTTTCCTGATTGCCGGTTGTGCATCGAAACAGGATACCCTGTTCACAGCCCTTCCCACTTCTGTGTCGGGCATCGACTTTACAAATAAGGTCGATAATAACGATACGATGAATATTTTCAACTATCGTAATTTCTATAACGGTGCGGGCGTAGCCATCGGCGACTTGAATAACGATGGCTTTTCGGATGTCTATCTGATCTCGAATCAAGGTGAAAACAAGCTTTATATCAATCAAGGGAATAGGAAGGGTAAGTCCTTGACATTTGCTGACCAAACCAAAACGGCAGGTGTCGGTGGAACCCACCGCTGGAGCACAGGCGCAACAATGGCCGATGTGAACGGCGATGGTTGGCTCGATATTTATGTGTGCAATTCGGGCGAAGGCGACGACCGCGCTAACGAGTTATTTATCAGTAACGGTAACGACCGCAACGGCGTACTGACCTTCACCGAGAAAGCCGCCGAGTACGGACTTGATGACAAGGGCTACTCGACCCACGCAGCCTTTTTTGACTACGACCGCGACGGAGATCTTGATATGTTTTTATTAGAAAACAGTTCATTCCCCGTCGGTAAAATCAACAACCAGAACATCCGCCACCTCCGCGACCCATTGGCTGGGCAGAAGCTCTTTCGGAATACAATGGTGGAGGGTGAAGGGCGGAGGGTGAAGGGCGGAGGTGCCATACATCTTGGAGTTAATGCATCCGAAGGGAAATCCGAAATCCGAAATCCGAAATCCCCAATCTTCATTGATGTCTCTGAAAAGGAGGGTATTTTCGGGAGCTTGATCGGCTTCGGGTTGGGCATTACGATTGGCGATGTGAACAACGACAACTGGCCCGATATTTATATTTCAAACGACTTCTTTGAGCGCGATTATCTCTACCTGAATCAGGGGGCCCGTGGATACGGCAACAAAAAGGGAGACAGGCCAGCCTTTGTTGAAACATCGAAAGAGCGGCTGGGCCACGAAAGCCTGTCCTCGATGGGAGCCGATGTTGCCGACATCAACAACGACGGGAATCTGGATATTTTTGTGACCGATATGCTGCCCGGCACCGATAAGCGGCTGAAAACCACCACCACTTTCGACGATTATAACGTCCAGAATATCAAGCTACAAAACGATTTTTTTTATCAGTACACCCACAACTCGCTGCACGTGAACAACGGCGACGGGAGGTTTAGCGAAGTGGCTTGCCTGGCAGGAATGGAAGCTACTGACTGGAGCTGGGGTGCGTTGATTTTCGATATGGACAACGATGGTCAGAAAGACGTGTTTGTAGCCAACGGGATTTACAAAAACGTGATTGACCAGGATTTTGTCCAGTTTCTGAACGACGAGGAAACCATGCGGCCCTACAAAAACCGCGAAAAGGTGTTCAAGTACCAGGAGTTTGTGGATATGATGAACGTGGTGCCGATAGCCAACTATGCCTACCGAAACGAGGGCCAACTTAAGTTCACTAACAAAGCGAACGATTGGGGATTAGGCACACCCGGCATGTCGAACGGGGCGGCTTATGGCGATTTGGACAACGATGGCGATCTCGATCTAATCGTTAATAACCTGAACGAACCGACGCAGATTTACCAGAATGGGTCGGTTGAGAAAAATAAAACTAATTTCCTGCGGGTCAAACTGAAAGGGAACGCCCGCAACCTGAACGGGATTGGAACGCGGGTGATGGTCTATGCCGGTGGCACAACCCAGACACTCGAACAGATGCCCAACCGGGGTTTTGAGTCGTCGTCGGATCATGTGATGGTTTTCGGCCTTGGCCGGGCCACGTCAGTCAAAGCCACCCGCATAGACTCGGTGGTGGTGCGCTGGAACAACGACAAGCAACAAACACTGCGGAACCCGGCCATCAACAAAACTCTTACGCTCGATATAGTGTCGGCCAATAGGAATTGGCAACCGACCCTAACCGCGCCAACCGCCGAAACGTCGGGGGTGCGGCCTTCCAACCGCCGATTTACGGACGAAACGCTGGCTTCGGGGCTTGATTATCAGCATACAGAGACTGAGTTTGTCGATTATGACCGGGATGCGCTGCTCAAAGAAATGTATTCCCGCGAAGGCCCCGCGCTGGCAACCGGCGACGTGAACGGCGATGGGCTGGATGATATATTCTTGGGGGGTGCGGCTCGCGGCTTGAAAGCCGTTTTTCTGCAACAGCCCAATCGGTCCGCCGATGCGGGAAAGTTCAGGAATCTACTCCAACCCGTTTTTGAGGCCGATGCGATTTCGGAAGCAGTGGATGCCGTTTTCTTCGATGCGGACAACGATAAAGACCTTGACTTACTGGTGGTTACGGGCAGCAATGAATATTTCCCCGGCTTCGAAGGCATGAACGACCTGTTGTATCTGAACGATGGCAAGGGGGATTTCAGTCGTGATGGTCGTTTCCCCGCCATTGCCGAAAGCGGGTCGTCGGCAGCGGTCGCCGATTTCGATAAAGATGGTGACCTCGACATTTTTGTGGGCGGGCGGCTGATTCCAACGCAGTATGGGAACAGTCCCAAAAGTCAGTTCTACCAGAATCAGGGAGCAGACGCAGGCGGCAATCCTCGTTTTCAAGAGCGGTCGGCGCAATGGCTGGCTGGTGTGGATTTGGGCATGGTTACGGATGCCGTTTGGGCTGACGTTGATGGCGACACCTGGCTCGATTTGATCGTGACCTCCGACTGGGGTCCAATTCAGGTACTGAAAAACGAGAAAGGCAAAAAACTAAGTCTCCAAACCAATGCCGTGGCTGGCACCGAAGGCTGGTGGAACCGGATTCACGCAGCCGACTTGGACAAAGATGGCGATATGGATTTTGTCGTGGGTAATCGCGGTTTGAACACTCGCCTGCGCCCCTCGGCAATCAATCCGGTTGAATTATACGTCAATGATTTTGATAAGAATGGGGTTGTCGATCAGATTATTACGGCTGCCGACCAAAGCGGAATAGCCTATCCGTTTATGCTCAAAGGCGACCTACAGAAGCGGATTCCGTCCATCAAGAAACAGTTTCTGAAACACAATCAATACGCCGAAAAAACCATTGCCGACCTGTTTACAAAACCGATTGCGGAGCAGTCAATAATCCGAAAAGTGACGGAGGCCCGGAGCGGTGTGCTGCTCAATAACAAAGGCGTGTTAACGTTTCAGCCGCTGCCGGTTGAGGCTCAGTATGCGCCAGTGTTTGGCATCGAAACCCTTGATTATGACCAGAATGGCACGCTGGATTTGATTTTAACCGGTAACCTCTACGACGTTTTACCCGAACTCGGTCGCTACGATGCCTCGCACGGCTTAGTGCTGCTGGGCAGCGGACGCGGGCAGTTCAGCGCCTTATCGCCAGTGCAATCGGGCCTGTGGGTTGACGGGCAGGTGCGAAACATGCACAAAATTCAGGTTGGTGCGAAAACGATGTTCGTACTGGCCAAAAATAACGACAAGACACAGTTGATTTCGCTGAAAAAAGACCTTAAATGAGACAGTTTGTAACTATTACCCTCCTCTATCTCACCTGCTGGCTTTGGAGTTGCCAGACCAAGCCAACCCTTTTCACGAAACAGAGCAGCAGCGATACCGGAATCCGGTTCGCCAATAGGCTGGAGGAGACCGTTGACAGCACAATGGCCCGGCTGAATATTCTGGAATACCTGTATTTCTACAACGGGGGGGGCGTGGCCACTGGCGACGTGAACAACGACGGGTTGCTTGATGTGTATTTTGTGTCGAGCCAGGGCAAAAACGCGCTATACCTGAACAAAGGCGGGTTGAAATTTGAGGATATTACTGAAAAAGCGGGTGTGGCCGGCATGGCATCCTGGCAAACGGGGGTGTCGATGGCCGACGTGAACGGCGATGGACTACTCGATATGTATGTGAGTGCGGTTGGGAAATATAAAATGCTCAAAGGCCACAACGAACTCTATATAAACCGGGGCGTTGGGAAAGATGGCGTGCCGGTATTTGACGAAAAATCAAAAGAGTATGGCCTTGATTTTGAGGGCTTTTCGACCCAGGCCACCTTCTTCGACTACGACCGCGATGGCGACCTCGACTGCTACCTGCTCACCCACGCCACCCACAGTGTAAGCTCCTACGACAAGGTGTCGGCACGGGGCTTCCGCGACAACGAAGCGGGCGACCATTTGTATAAAAATTTAAAGAGCGAAAGAGCGAAAGAGCGAAAGAGTGACGGTTCTGCACTCCCAGAACCGTCACTCTTTCGCTCTTTCACTCTTTCACCATTATTCACCGATGTTTCCGCCGAGGCCGGTATCTACGGGGCGGCAATGGGCTACGGCCTGGGAGTTGTGACTGCTGATTTTAACAATGATGGCTGGGACGATATTTACGTGTCCAATGATTTTCACGAGGACGATTATTTCTACATCAATCAGAAAAACGGGACCTTTAAGGAAGAGGTAAAGAGCCATTTCAAGCACCTCAGCAAGTATTCGATGGGGTGCGATGTGGCCGACGTGAACAACGATGGTCGGCTGGACGTGTTTACCTCAGACATGCACCCACCCGACGAAGTGACCGAAAAAATGTCACTGGGCGAAGATGCTTTCGACATTTACCAGTATAAACTTCAGTTTGGTTTTTATAATCAATACAGCCGTAACGCGCTGCAAATCAATGCCGGACAGGAGCGTTTTGTGGATGCTGGTATTTTTGCGGGGGTGTCATCAACCGATTGGACATGGTCGCCGTTACTAGCCGATTTCGATAACGATGGCATCCGGGATGTGTTCATTTCCAACGGCATTCCGCACCGCCCCAACGATTTGGACTACCTGAAATATTTGTCGAGCGACCTCGATACCATGATCTTTAAGGTGCAGCCAGTGTTTGCCCAGAAAGTAGCCGATCAGAAGGCAATTGAGCAAATGCCCGACGGGGCCGTTGCCAACTTTATCTTCCGGGGCAGTCCACAACTGCGCTACGAAAACAAGTCGGAAGACTGGGGCTTTACCGAAAAAACCGTCTCGAACGGGGCCGTGTATGCCGACCTGGACAATGACGGCGACCTCGACATTATCACCAATGACCTGAACAGCGAAGCCGGGGTTTACGAAAATACAGTGAACGGTAAGCAAAACTACCTGACCGTTAAATTAACTGGTAATCAACCAAATACGCAGGGAATTGGCGCAAAGGTGATTCTACGCACGGGCGGTGATTCGTTACAGGTGTGGCATCAGCAGCCGGTGCGGGGGTTCATGTCGTCGGTGTCGCCCTGGCTGAACGCGGGTTTGGGGAGCCATAAAACGGTTGACTCGCTGATTGTGATTTGGCCCGACGGAAAAATGCAGCAATTGGCCAACGTGAAAACCAATCAGCAACTGACCCTGCGCCAATCGGATGCCCAGATGGACGGAAAAAACTACGCCATTCGGTCTCCGCAACCACCAGTTTTTACAGAAGACAGTACCCGTCTGCGCCTTTCGCACCGCGAAAATGAATTTGCTGAGTTCACCCGCGAACCACTCATGCCGTTTAAGGCATCGACCGATGGCCCAAAAATGGCCGTTGGCGATGTGAATGGCGACGGACTTGACGATGTGTTTCTGTGTGGTGCCCGCGATCAGGCCGGGCAGTTGGCCATTCAGCAGCGCGACCGGTCGGAAGGCCGCACCCCCGCCGGCGCGGGGACATTTGCCCCCTCTGCCCAACCCGATTTTTTGGCTGATGCCGCTGCCGAAGATACGGATGCCCTGTTTTTTGATGCCGACGGAGACAAAGACCTCGATTTATACGTGGTGAGTGGGGGCAACGAGTTCGTGCGGGGCATGACCGAATTGCAGGATCGACTGTACAGGAACGATGGAAAAGGCCATTTTACGAAAGATAAAACAGCTCTGCCGCCGATGGACGAAAACAAAAGCAGCGTGGCAGCGGCTGATGTCGATGGCGACGGAGACCTCGATTTGTTCGTAGGAAGTCGGTCGGTGGCTTTCCGCTACGGCGATGTACCACCCTCGTTTTTGTTGCTGAATAACGGCAAGGGGATCTTTCAGGATAAAACCAAACAGATGGCACCCGGTCTGGCACAAGCTGGTTTAGTGACCGACGCTCTCTGGACGGACATTGACGGCGACAAAGACCCCGATTTAGTGGTGGTAGGTGAATGGACGGGCGTGCAGATTTTCGTCAATGACCGAAAATCGCTGAAACCGTTAGATGGGCCGTTAGCCAATCTGAAAGGCTTGTGGCACAGCGTGGCAGCCGCCGACATGGACAACGATGGCGACACCGACCTTGTGGTGGGCAACCTGGGCCAAAACACCAAGTTCATCAAACATCGGAATCGCTCCGGCGCACCGGCCGACCCGGATAAACCGTTGTTGCGGATGTATGCCAACGACCTCGACCGAAACGGGCGGATGGAGCAATTGCTGACCTATCAGCGTGACGGAAATTGGTATCCGGTGGCATCGAGGGACGAACTGGCAAAAATGGCCCCAATCATCATCAACAAGCGGTTTACCAAGTACAATCAGTACGCCGGAAAAACAATGGACGACTTGTTTAAAGAGGACGAGTTGAGCACGGCTAAACTGTTTGAAGTCAACACGTTTGCTTCCGTTTATTTAGAAAACAAAGGAGCGGGCGGGGGCGGCCATCCGCAGTTTGCCGTACACGAATTACCGTCGGAGGCTCAGTTTGCCCCTGTTTATGCCATTTCGCTGATGGATGCCGATGGCGATGGCAAATTAGATATTCTCTGTGGCGGCAACCTGTATGGAGTCAGTACCTATCAGGGGCAGTATGATGCCAGTTACGGCTGGTTGCTCAAGGGCAACGGAAAAGGTGGTTTTCAGACGATATGGCCCGTCCAAAGTGGTTGGCTGGCGGATGGCGAACTCCGTGATATTCAGCCGGTTTCGGTAGCGGTCCGGCGATCCGGGGCTAAAAAAGGAATTCTGGTGGCGAGGAATAACCGGGCAGTTCAGTTTTTTGGACTAAAGTGATGAGAATTGCCACCCGCTCGCTGTTCATTTTCAGCCTACTTCTCGCCGGTTGCCGGGGCAACGAACCTCTATTTGAGTCTCTCTCGCCTGAGCAAACGGGCGTGACGTTTGCCAATGTGCTGACGGAAACGGAAGAAGCGAATATTCTGGCCTACGAATATTTTTATAACGGGGGCGGAGTTGCCACGGGTGATTTTAATAATGATGGCCGTATCGACCTGTTTTTTACGGGCAATCAAGTCCCTAACAAGCTGTATATCAACCAAACAGCATCGGGAGAGAGCAAACTTCAATTTGAGGACATAACCGAACAGGCGGGCATAGCCGGGCGACCTTCGTCGTGGAAAACGGGCGTGGCCGTGGCCGATGTGAATGCCGATGGATGGCTTGATCTGTACATATGCTACTCTGGCAACGGCTCTCCTGAATCGCGCCGGAATCAGCTGTTTATCAACAATGGCGTTCGAGAGGGAACAAAAGGCAATATAACCTTTACCGAAAAAGCCGAAGCCTACGGGCTGGCCGATGGCGGCTACACCACCCACGCCACCTTTTTTGACTACGACAGCGACGGCGATCTCGATGTGTTTGTGCTGAATCACAACCTCAAAGGTTATCAGCGCAAAGAAGCCGCCGTGATGAAAAAAACGGTTGATCCCCTCGCGGGCGACCGACTTTACCGGAATGAATGGCCCAAATCAACATTTACGGACGTTACCGTTCTGGCTGGCATCAAAAGCAATCCGCTGGGCTTTGGGCTGGGCGTGACCGTGGCTGATTTCAATGGCGACAACCGCCCCGATCTGTACGTAGCCAACGATTATGTGGAGGAAGATTACCTCTACCTGAACAATGGTAACCGTGGCGACCGGTCCGCCGGTGCAGGACCGAGCACTTTTCTTGAGCGGGGCAAGGAGGCAATGGGCCATTTCTCGTACTCATCAATGGGTGTAGATGCTGCCGACATCAACAACGATGCCCGCCCCGACCTGTTCACCTGCGATATGTTGCCCGAAGACAACCGTCGGCAGAAATTGCTGGCCTTTCCCGACAACTGGAACGTGCAGCAGTCTATGCTCGAAAACGGCTTCCACTGGCAGAACATGCGGAATATGCTTCAGGTTAATTTGGGATCGGGGATCGGTCCCAAATTCTCCGAACTTGGCCAATTAGCGGGGGTTTCTCGAACGGACTGGAGTTGGGGGCCGCTGTTGGCTGATTTCGATAATGATGGTCAAAAAGATCTGTTTGTGACCAATGGGTTTGTTAAGGACCTTACCGACCTGGACTTTGTCAAGTTTCAAGCAGACGAAGCTGGGGCACTGCCTTTGCTGGACCAACTCAAGCGGATGCCAGCCACGCCCACTCATCACTATGCGTTTCGGAACAACGGCGATATAACGTTTTCCAACGCCGTAAACGATTGGGGATTCACCGACAATACGATTGCCAGCGGCTCGGCCTATGCCGACCTCGACAAGGATGGCGACCTCGATTTAGTCACCAACAACACGAACAGCCCGGCCCGTATTTATCAGAACCATCAGCAGGAAACGGCTCCACAATCGTACCTTAGTATTCAGGTAAAAGGCACTTTGGGAAATCCCTTCGCGGTGGGGGCAAGGGTTTGGGTTTATGCCAACAACGGTGTCCAGTACCTCGAAAATCAGCCGACGCACGGGTTTCAATCGTCCATGATTGGGCAGCTGCATGTGGGGCTGGGAGAAACTAAAACAGTCGATTCAGTGCGGGTACAGTGGCCCGATGGACGCAGCCAGTTGCTGCTTAAACCAACGCTAAACACCACACTAAAGGTTGATTACCACAGTAATGCGCCAGTATTCAGGAACTCACTATCACTCGATAAGCCGTTTTTTGAGCCAGCAACCGGACTGGATTTCGTGCATCGCGAAAACGCTAATATCGACTTCAACCGCCAGATTCTGTTGCCTAAACTTTACTCCCGCAACGGCCCCAAAATGGCGGTTGGCGATGTGGACGGTGATGGGCTTGACGATGTCTATATTGGGGGAGCACGGGGACAGGCAGGGCAGTTATTTATCCAAAAGACGGATGGAAATTTTGCCCCGTCGCGGCAGACTGCCTTTGAAAAAGATTCGACCGCCGAAGACTGCGATGCTGTATTTTTTGATGCCGATGGCGACCGTGACCTCGATCTTTATGTGGCAAGCGGGGGCTACGAGCAATTCCCCGATGACCCCGTACTGAACGACCGGCTTTACGTCAACAACGGCGCGGGTCAATTTAATGCAGCAGCTTTGCCCGTGATGGCCACGAACAAATCGTGTGTAAAACCGCTTGATTTCGACCGCGACGGCGATTTGGACCTGTTTGTAGGTGGGGGTATAAAATGCGGCCTTTTTCCTTATTCGTCAGATAGTTATCTCTTGAAAAACAACGGGAAAGGCAGCTTCACCATCGCCCAAAAATTGGCCCTCGGCATGGTGACCGATGCCGCCATTGCCGACCTCGACAAAGACCGTTTCCATGAAATAATTATAACCGCCCAATGGCAACCCGTCCGGGTACTGTTCACACAATTGTTGGCGGCTGACCCCACTTCGACCATAACCGACTTCAGCAAACACGCCGAACGGATGCCCGACCTCGGCGAACAACGGGGTTGGTGGAACCGGATTCGGGCGGCCGATTTAGACAAGGATGGCGACCTCGATTTTGTAGTGGGTAATGTGGGCCAAAACAACCCTTTCGATGCCGCAACCGACCGCCCCGTTTCACTATACTATGGTGATTTTGACAATAACGGCTCCGTTGATTTTTATATGACCCACTTCTTTGGCGATAAGGCATTTCCGACCTACGGGCGCGACGAAGCCTTAGAGCAATTGGTGCCGTTGCGAAAAAAATTCACGACCTACAAGTCGTATTCGACCGCCACGATTAACGATATATTTGACGAGGTAACCATTCAGAAAGCCAAAAAACTGTCGATGACCGAACCCCGAACGGGCTTGCTCATCAACGAGAACGGCAACTTACGCTGGCAACCGCTGCCCATGTGGGCGCAGGTTGCCCCGGTCTTTGCCATCGACGTAGCCGACATGAATCTTGACGGCCATGCCGACATTCTGCTGGGCGGGAACGACGCTACATACCGCATCCGAATCGGGAAAATGGATGCCAACCGGGGAACGTTACTTTTGGGAGATAGTCGCAATGAGTTTCATGCCGTGCCGTCGGGGTTAAACTGGCCCGGCGATGTACGTGACATTCAGCACATTAAAACCCCAAACGGACCATTGCTTGCCATTACGCAGAACAATGGTCCGTTGGTTTTACTGAATGTGCAAAAAAAGTGAGTGCACCAGGGCGAACTTGAAGACTAAATGACATGATGGCTATAGTATTGTCGGGCAAACACCAGGGAGCCGGGCAGTAGAGATCGAGCGAAAGGAATTGGGATCAGTACGCCACTACCGCTTTAATTACCTCATTTTTAGGATCATAGAGCATGGTAAATTCTTCGGCCAGCGTATCGAATGTTAAGTGGTGCGTTACGAAGCCATCCGTGTTGAGCAGGCCCGATTCCATGAGTCGGATAATCTTGGTGAAGTCTTCGGGGTAGGCATTGCGCGACGTTTTCAGGGTCAGTTCTTTCCGCTGAACATACGGATCATCGAAGGTGATCTGGCCGATGAACAGCCCGATATACACCACCGTGCCCCCCGGCGCTACATATTCAAAGCACTTTTCCATCGACTGTTTGTTGCCTGTCGCGTCGATCACAATGGTTGGCAAGTCGCCGTTCAGGAGTTGCTTTAAGTCATCAATGACGTTTTCGCTCAGGCTGACGGTATTGACACCGGGGCATTTTTTGGCGATGAAATCAAGCCGACTTTGGTTCATGTCGAGGGCAATGATCCGGGCGGCTTTAAACTGCCCCATCAGGATGGCGGCAATGCCAATTGGCCCCGCACCCACCACCAAAACAATATCGTCGGATTGTACCTGCGCCCGCTCAATGGCATGACTGCCAATGGCCAGCGGTTCAATGGTGGCAATCTGTTCAAGGGTTAACTTATTTGCAGGAAACACATGGTCGGCCCGGTAGGTCAGGTACTCCTGCATAGCCCCGTCTTCGTGAACGCCTAACACCTTTACATGGTCTCCGCAATGGGTTTTGCCCCGCCGAACCGCCTGATCGTTGGAGGTGTTGCGGTAGGGCATCACAGCGCATAGATCGCCCACACTCAGGTGCGTTACGCCCGCGCCAAGTTCAAGAACCTCGGCGGCAATTTCATGACCCAGCATTCGGGGATATTCAAAAAACGGTTGATGTCCTTTGTAGGCGTGCAGATCAGTTCCACAGATACCTAACATTCTGATTTTCAGCAGCACTTCACCCTCAGCGGGTTTGCCGGGATGGTCTTTGGTGAACCGCTTAAATGCACCGGGTTGTTCAAGAATAATGGCTTTCATGGTTTTGGTTGATGGGGTCAAAACTTGACCAAACTTTTATCGGCAATCAGAATCGGCGCGTCGTAAACCGGGATGTCGGTAAAGATGTAGAGATCGCCCGTTTTTTTCCATTTTGCGGCCGGAATTTCATAAACCCCGCCCGTGATGATATCCACGTATACCGGCTGATCAATATTGCCGTTGGCAAAGGTGAAGGTTAAGTTTTGGGTTTTATTGGATTCGGTGGGAATATAGTCGTCCGTCCAGATTGTGTACAATTGTTTTTTGGTGTCTTTATGCTGATACGCATACACAGACACACTCCGGTCGGTGCCACGCGTGTAGGCAACTTCGGCTTTGTTTTGCGGAATATAAGACCGGTTGTGGGTCGGTTCAAATTTCTTGATGCGTTGCAGCGAATGATCGAAAATGGCCGTTACGTTTTGAATGGCATAATAGGCCATTTTGGGTCGGATAGCCCGCTTTGTAGAATCCGACATGATGATACCCTTATAGTTGAGTCGACTGATTGGCCCGTTGTTGTAGGCCATATCGATGATACCGAAAACACTCGTTTCAATATCGTGGCCCAGATCACCCAGCATCCGGCGAGTATCCCATTTGGCCTGCGTCAACTCCGACCATTCGTAATTGCCGAGGGCACCCCGCCCAAAACCGGGGCTGGATGGGGCACCATTTTCGCCCTGCCGGAGCGGGATATTGGGCGCATATTTGTCGAGAACGACCCGCAATTCCATCACTTTGGGGTAATGTGAATCGGGGTTATAGGTATAGTCGTGGTAGGTGAAATTATTGAACAGCTTGATCTTCTTTTTCTCTGCCAGTACGTTGAAAAAGCGGTCGGCATAGTCGAGGCCGATATGCCCCAGTGCCAGTCCCGACACTTTTGCTTCGGGTTGGATACGCTTGATAATGTCGATGGTACGAATGTTCAGAGCGGCTGCTTTTTCCGGGGTATTTTCCAGATTATCGGCAAAGTTGGGTTCATTCCAGATCTCCCAGTCGACCACTTTGTTTTTGTATCGTTTCACCAATGCTTCCACCCACCGATCCCAGGCTTCGAGTGCTTCTTTCGAGGTAGGCACCCCAGCTCCCAGATTCGAGCCGCCCCCGTTCGGATAGTTGTGATTCCCATACGACGCTTGCAACCAGGGCTTTAGACCCCGTTGGTGCGCATCGTCGATGATGTGGTCGAGCCAGGCCCAGTCATATTGACCCTTCACTTTTTCGGTTTTGTCCCAACCAGCCTGCATCCGTAACCGCTTGATTCCCAGCGGAACCAGGTATTCTTTATATTGATCATAGTCCGTGAAGTCGCGGTCCATTGTTTCGCAACCCAGAAGCCAGTTCGAGGATTCGATCTCACTGGTCGAGCGGGGTTTAACCGTACCTAAGCGAGGCAGCCCAATGGCAAAATCGGTTTTCACCTGTAGGACGGACCGCCGGTCGGCTGAAGTGTCGATTTTCTGGGCGAATGTCACTTGGGTTGTTGCCAACCCCACGGCTAAAAAAGCAACGATCAAAAACGATTGTCTCATAATAGAATATATATTTTAACTAACTGAAAGTCAATACATAAACCAACTACTTATCATCATGCGGTTCATTATTTTTGCTTCTTTATTACCCTACCGGGTACGGCCTTTAGCTGCAAACGGGCTGTTGTTTTGGCGGGTGTAGTCAGCCGAATGATTATCCGACTAACACCCGGATTGGGGGAATCCTGCGGGTTTTTGGCCGCTGACACATCCTCAATGTCGAAGGTTGTTCCGGCAGAGGGTTCAACTGTCAACGTCAGCGATTTTCCATCCTGACGCAACAGCAGGCCCTGCGGGGTTTTACTAACCTCAGCCTTCGTCAGCCATTGAAAAGTCGCTTCGACCGGACGGTCGCCCGTTGTCCATTGGTCTTCAAGGGTCACCGAACGATCCGGGTTTAGGCTCACCTTGCGCTGCACTTGGGCAACCTGCCCCCGGTACATCGGAGTCAGCTCGACCACATTACCCATCGTTTTTTGTACGGTGGGTAATGTCGTAATATCGGCTTTGCCGGTTATGTCCTGCTTTTGCCCATCGAACCGGATGATGTTGTGACCATCAGGACCAACCCGAAACGTGTTCCAGCGAGTGCTGTTTTGCGTGTATTCCCAGATGGTGAGTTTAGCCGCCCGCATCTTATCGTAGCTTTCGGTTCCGAGGTCGATGGCCCAGCGCACCCCGTCGGCTTCCAGAATAAAACTGCCCACGTCCATATGTCCGTGCGAATTGTTGGGCGTGCCTCCTTTCACGGCCACGAACGTTGCCAGCGGGTCGTTCCAGGCTGACCGCATCACGGCAATAGGCAACACCCCCTTGGCCGACCAGTGGAGGGGTAATGGCTCATTTGTTTTGCCAGGACGGGTCAATGAAGGTTCCCACCACAGTAATTCAAGGGGCAGATGGCGGCTGCGATTCACGCTGCTTTTGGTGTTGCCGAGTGCCGCCCGATACAGCGTATTCAGATCTGCAAGCTCCTGCCGGGCGAGATCTGAACGACGGTTTTCGCGGGCAAACCAGAGCATAATGGGTTCGTTCTGAGTCTCCAGATGATAATCGGAATAGTTATAATCAAGCCCGCTGGGTGCCACCATTTGTAAGTTATAATCAGCCGTTTTCAGAAAGCCCGGCAGTTTTTCAAGTCCAAAACTGCTGCCCAGTGCCGACCGGAGAGCCTCCACCATAATTACCTGAAACGATGTGCCATAGGACCAGTAGCTTGGCCCTTCGGGATATGACCCATCGGGGGCATAGACCGCACCAGCTTTGGGTACGTTTCGGATAGCCCGGTCGATGATCTGTTGCGCCAGGGCTGGTTCGCGTTCGGCAATGGCCAATGCACCCACCGTTAACCCGGCATTGCAAACCTGATTCCAGTTAAAATCCCCATCAATCCAACCATTCACGCCCTCCTGAGCCGGGAGCGAGGGCTGAAGCGCATTGGCCACAATGGCCTGCGTAATATGATCCCGTTCGTCGGCCGACAGTTCGTCGTAGAGCCAGTCTAATCCTAATCCGGCTGCCATCGATGCCTCGCCTACATCCAGAAAATGCCCTTTTCCCCAGTCTTTCAGGTCGGCAAGCTGACGAAGTTCCCCTTTTGCCCGGTCCAGATAGCGGTTGTCCCGACTGAGCCGGTAGGCCATTGCCAGCGAGATAACCCGGCCCTGAACCTGCCGCATTGGTCCCATTAAAAAGCCCTTCGTAGCATAGGAAGTAAGGGGTTCGGACAAGATCCTGTCCGCATCCCGCCGAGTTAACGCGGACAATTGTTGACTCACCGTATCGGTTTGCGACTGAATGGCCGCCAAGCGGGACGCGCTCATTAACAGGCGCGGATGAGCAGGCAACGCTTGTAGCTGCACTTGTGCGTTGGCTCCAGACAAAGAGCCAATCAACCCTATGACTCCCAAAAAATAGGCTACACGTCGCATTGGAGTAGGTATTTCATCCCGGCGGGATTGTTGTCGATGGTTTCAAACACGGATTTTGCCTCGGCTAAGGGAGCCACCTCGGTAATCAATTTATCCAGTTGCAACTTGCCGGAGGCCGCGAGCGAAATGGCTTCATCGAAGTCTTCGGGTTCATAGACGCGGGCACCAATGAGCTTGAGTTCGCGCCAGAAAAACCGGAACAGATCCACCGATTTTGGTTCGGCATGAATGGCCACCATCACCACCCGCCCCCGAACGCGGGGCAGTTGAGTCATGGCTGTCACACCCGCCTGCACCCCCGACACTTCAAAGACAACGTCAGCCATTGCTCCGCTTGTAAACGTCTCAACTTCAGCCACCAGGTCCTGTTCTTTAGGGTTTACCGTGGCCAATCCCATCGACTCGGCCAATTGCAGGCGGGTTGGGTTTACCTCTGAAATCAACACGTTGGCTCCCTTCTGATTGGCCACCAGCGCAATCAACATTCCAATGGGACCACCGCCAATAATCACAACATTTTCGCCCGCTTTCACCTCGCCAAGCCGTACATCGTGGCAGGCAACGGCCAATGGTTCAACCATTGCCCCAAGTTGTAACGAAAGGTTTTCAGGCAGTCGGTGGAGGGTGTAGGCGGGGACATTCCAGTACTGCTGCATCCCGCCGGGCGTGTCGATGCCAATGAATTTCAAGTTCTGCCCAATGTGCCTAACTCCATTATCAACCGCCATTTCGGGTCCCGGTTTAAGAGGCCGAACCGTGACGCGGTCACCCGCTTGCCAGCCCGTTACGCCCTCGCCCACTGCATCGATTTCGGCAGAAACCTCATGGCCAATTACTTGCGGCAATGTGAGCCGTTGAGCCATTGCCCCGTGATAAATGTGGACATCGGTGCCACACACGCCACAATAGGCCACCTTCAGGCGAACCTCGCCGGTCTGGGGTAGCAATGCGTCAACCTCCTGTAAATCAAATGTTTTGTTTCCTATAAACTGTAAAGCTTTCATAATGTGTGTTTTTGTAGAGACGCATAATTGCGTCTCTACTCGAGACCGTATCTTTCTAAAATCTGTACCATATTCCCATCTAAGTCAACGAGGTTACGGACTTTGCCGCCCCCGATGGCTTCAATTGTTTCGCCACTCCAGTTCACGCCTTTGGTGTCTAAGAAAGCGATAGCTTCCTCGATGTTTTCGACCCGCAGGGCAATGTGCGACCAGCCGGGTGTCCAAGTGGTGCGCTCAGGTCGGGCAGTGTCATCTTTGGGCATCACTTCAAGCAGGGTTCCGTCGGGTGCTTTGAGCATCCATACGGGCTTGGGGTGATGAAACCACTTCTCGTATCCAAACATATCGCAATACCAGTTGGCAAGTTCTTCCACATCGTTTGCAGCCACAGCGGGATGGTCTATGCCTTTAATTTTCAGGATATTCATCTTTTTTAGGATTTGGCCCGTCACGCTTGATCAGTTATTCGTTTCAGGGCGTATTGTCCGGCTTCGTTGAGGACATCCCAACGCCGACCGTGGCCCGAAAGTAACGAAAGTTGGTTGGCGGCTTCGTCCTGCACTGTCAGGGTCCACTTCTTTTGGCCGTTTGTCAGCGTAAATGAATTGCCTTCCGTTTGCAACGACCAACGATCCAGCCAGATAGACTCATCGAGGGCGATGGCATGAACAACGGTGCGGGAGGCCATCGGGGCCGTTTCTGTCCAGCGATAGAGCAGCCCGCTACCGGGTTTTCCCTCCCCGCGTGCGTTTGGCTCAACATGATACGCATCATGCACGTACCCATAAACCGGGTGACCAATGTGCCCGGTGCCACAATGGAACAACTTCATACCAGCCTCATTTCGCCTGACAGTCAGGCAATTGGATTGGCTGATTACCTGTGCCTGACTGTCACGGTTGTTCACGAGCCAGTTCCAGACCGTCGTAACGGGTTGGCTCGCTTCGATCCGATCCACTACAAACAAGCAATGACTACCAGCCAACAACCAAAGCCGGGTAAATTGTTGGATCGGCACACCACAAGCCCTACCAATTTCTGCCCCGACGACGGATATGACATCGTCGCGTTGGGCCAGCAATCGCCGGTTGCCTCTATCAACAGCCGAACCGGGAACTCCGTTGACGAGCAACCGCCGGGGCAATACACTTTTCTGCTCGAGCATGGTCGATTTAGCCATGTCTTCCTGCAAACCGAGGACTTCTTTTTCTACCAGAAAGGTGCAGGTGTTGTGGGTTTGGGTACTGCTTTCCAGTCCGTGAATCAGGTTCCGATAGCAACTATGGCCGGGGTCGGTCAGCAGTCTCTCGCGATTATGAACGAGGATAAAACTGTTCAGATCGCCGTGCAGATGACCAGGGCCGTGCAGGGCATCGCCCCCGCCGTTGATGGCCACAATAGTGCTTCCGTCCCAGGAATCGCGCATAAACGCATGTCCGTTGCTGAACGAGTGAGTCAAAGGCAGGTTGGACGTAGCGGGTGACAGAGCCGCTACCGGCTCATTGTCAATCGTGTTGGCGAGGAGAGGAAGCGTCAAAAATCCCCAATCGTTTACCATCCCGAAACTCGCTAAATCGTGGGGGCCTTGGGTGGGTACGGTTGCGTAATAGGTCTCAAATAAATGCCGGGCCAGACCCGAATCCACGGCGGCACGCTCTTCGGCTGATTCGCTACGGGCTATTAGGTGCAGTAACAGATCGCCGGAGGGTCGGAACAGGGCTGCACTATCGTTGAAATTGGCCGCCCGTGCGCGGGGTTCTGCTCCCCAGATACCTCCCATCGGCTTTTGGTAAAACATGCTGCTTGCCACCCACCGGATACCTTTGCTATAGGCTCCCACATTAAGCAGTGCCGCTTTTTCGGGGTAGGCCCGGCAAACAGACTCGTAGGACAGCATCAGCGCGAAGGCCAGGTAATTACCATATTGCAGCGACTCACCATAAGAACCGTCGGGCTGAAAAGCCAGGGCGCATCGTTGCCATTCCGTTATGTATTCATCCACCAGTGCCTCGTTTCCCAGCACCGCTGCCGACACCAACACCCCCGATGTAAGGATGCCCCGCCAGTTGGCCAAATGGCTGTTTTTTGTTATCCATTGCCGACAGAGCGGAATCCCTTTTTCAGCCAATGCCTGCCGGATTTCGGCTTGCTCCGATTCGGAAAAAGCGTCTTTGGCTAAGTCATACACCGCACTCAAGCCCCAGCACAAATGCGCTGTTTCGAGGTGACCCGTCAATGGGTCGAGCGGTCCATCGGTTCGGTGATCGCGGAAGGCAGGCCCAACCCAATCGTAGGCGGGAGTGCGGGCAATGTCGAGCGTGACTGTTCGGAGCCAGTTTCCCAATCGTACCTCTGGCTCTAAAGCGAAAAGCATAGCTGCATCGGATAGATATTCGGCCGCCGGGTAATACCAGGCAACCGTCTCGTCGGGGCCGAGCAAGCCTTTCACGGCTACCCGCTCATACACGCGCTTTTGCAGTGCGGCATAAAAGCGCGTCAGCATCGGATCGCCCGACGAAAGCCCGTTCAAGATTTGGCTACATTCCGCTACTGTCAGAAAGCAACGGCCAGTTATTTTTTTCAATGCATTACCTGTTTCGGGTACGTTGTGGTGGGCCTATGTAGAGACGCATATTTGCGTCTTTTGTGCGTCAGCAATGATGATGCATCAGCCAATCAGCGTGGAAGATTGCTAACGCATAGGAGACGCAAATATGCGTCTCTACGACAAAATCAAAAATAACCCCCGTTTTTGACTACATCGGTTGGTTTCATACCGCTTTCGACCATTTCGCGAATGGTTATCTCTTTGGTCAGAATGGCTTCAGCAGCCAACAGAACGTCGTAGGCGATGGCTTTCGGGATGGAAATGACCCCGTCGATATCGCCGAAGATCCAGTCGCCCGGCTCCACCACCACAGCCCCCATCAACACAGGTTTCTGGTAATGATACATCTTGAACCGGCCCAGCATCCCGGTATTGGCTTTATACTGGAAAAAGATCGGAAAACCCTGCTCCAGAATGGCTTGCGTGTCGCGAATGCCGTTGACCACTGCCCCCCGGCATCCAATCCGTTGAGCCGCCATTGTCATCACTTCGCCCCATTGCGAGGTCACGGTGTCGCCCGTGCAGTCCCAAACCACCACCGAGTCTTCGTGGAGCGATTCAAGCATCAGAGCGCGGGTTTCCATTTCGCCATCGGTTGTGATGTCGGGTGCTCCTTTCACGGTGAAGGCCAAACCTGCCAGTTTCATGCCCTCGCGCAGGGGGGCAAAATGGGCGGGCAGGCTGGTGGTGTGCATATTGTAGTTGAACCGCAACACATCGTTAACCGCCCCCGTGTAGAGGTTCAGATACCGTTCGCGCATTTCAGCTACCGATACCGGATAAGTTGGCAAAGTTGGAGCGGAAGCGGGTGCCGGGGTCATCTCCGTTGGGGAAATTTTTGGCAGGGTAAGGGCATGCTTGCCGTTTGGAAGTGGTTTTGTGATCATGCGGCTAAGAATTTCATGTTGTCAAAATTGATTTCCCGAATCAGTACATCGTCCGGCTGGTTGAGTACAAACAGAATCACCCGGGCCACGTCGTCCACCCGCAGAAATTTCTCGCGGGCCACCGGGCGGTCTCCCCAATAGGCCGAGTCGGTGGGGCCGGGGTTCACATCGGTCACTTTTATCCCCAGTTTCAGCATCTGATCGGCCAACCCGCTGCTCAAGCCCCGTGCGCCAAACTTCGACGCACAATAGACTGGCGAGCCGGGGTTGGTTCGTTGCCCGGCCATCGAGATCACCGTGATCACATGGCCGCGTCCGCGTGGTTTCATCACGGCAAGGGCTTCACGGTCGCAGAGGAATACCCCCCGCAAGTTGGTGGCGATCATGCGGTCGAACACATCCACATCGGCGATCGACAGGTCGGGGGTGGGCAGGCCAAGCCCGGCGTTGTTGAGCAGCACATCCACGGTACCAAACGCTTCCAGACAGGCCGCAAAGCCCGCTTTCACGTCGGCTTCCTGGCTCACATCGCCCCGAAACGAGCGGAGATTATCGTGTGGATGTTCGTCGGAAAGCTGGTGGGTCCGGCTAAAGTCGAACACCTTTGCCCCCTGCTCCAGCAGCGACAGGGCCGTTGCGCGACCAATACCCGACGACGCGCCGGTGATGAAGCAAACTCGATTTTGAAGATAATCCATATCGTTCAGGTTGTAATTTTTTCGTTTTTCAGTAAGTTATTCGTCTCTTTATCAGCTAATTTCCCTAACCGGGTTCTGTACCACAGTACCCCCGAAAGCAACAGGCACAAACAACCGGCAGCCAGTGCCAATTGCCCGCTCAACAGACTGCGCGAGGGGAAACCCATAATCACGAACATCAGGCCCGTAAGCCCGAAAGCAATGCCATACATGAGTTTGATGGCAGCGGCAAAGGCATCGTCGTTTTTGCTTTCCCGGTCAGGCATAAATGGAATAGTCAACTTGTGAAAGAAGGCCGCTACCCGGGTATTGTAGGCCTGATCTGTTGATTTGAAACGGCCCGAAATAATAAAGACCGCGAAGCAAAAAACGATCTCTACGAGGGTGGCAATGGCCCATCTTGTTTCTTCAATAACCGTGGGGCCAGCAAGGTGGAAATAGTCGTTTTTGACAAAAAACAAGTGCATCGAAAAGCCTAAAAGTACACCGCCAAACAGCGTCACCAACGCGCCCCAGGGTTGCGGTTTTGCCATCAGCACCCCCACAATTACGGGCACGATCATCGGTACGGCAAAAATGCCCGCCAGGAGTTTGTTAGCCTCGAAAGCACCGCCAAACCCAGCCACAAATAAGGCCCCGATCGTGACGATGGTCCCCACTAAAAGAGTCATCAGTCGGCCTACCAACAGGCTCTCTTTACCGCTGGCGTTGGGCCGGAACACCCGTTGGTAAATATCACGGGTCAATACGCTGGCCGTTACGTTGTATTCGGCACTGAGGACCGACATGGTGGCGGCAAACATGGCGGCCATCATCAAGCCCATAATACCCGATGGCAACAATTTCACGCACAGGCTCACATAGGCCATTTCCGGGTTGGCCAGATTGGGCAGGATAACCCGCGCGGCAAGGGGTGGGAACAGAAAAATGATGGGGAAAATGAAGAAAAATAACGCCGACAATCCCGCTAATTTCTGCCCATCGGTTTCAGTTTTTGCACTGTAAAAACGCTGGATAAACGTCCAGTTGCCTAAATACCGGATAATGAGCAGAATATAATAGAGTTGTTGCGTCGGTGATAGTCAAGTCGTTATAACTGCTCGAATGCGTTAATTTTGTGGCATGAATTTCTCAACGGCTAACTTACGAACCGATCGTCATTGGCGCTCAGCAACCGGGCTTGACCAGAAACGATTC
>JANOCD010000091.1:0-310071 GCA_031411995.1 Cytophagales bacterium | reverse complement strand
CCCTAACCAAGTATTAGTATATTAATTTTTTCGTGTTGTGTGGTGTGTGGTGTGAGGAATGGCGGACCGCTCACTCCTCACTCCTCACTCCTCACTCCTTTTTTAATTAGCTACTTCCGATAAAAACTTAATCCGCATCAGGCGCAACTCCTGCTCGGTGAAATCGTCACCCCTGAATTGGTTCATTGCCACGGCAATATTATCCGTCTCTGCCGCCATGAAATAATCAAAAATCTCTTCCTGCCGCTCGTCGTCCACAATCTGATCCACGTAATAATCGAGGTTCAGGCGCGTCCCGGAATAACAAATGTGCTCTATTTCTTCCACTAAATCTTCCATCGTCAACCCTTTCGATTCGGCAATTTCGTCGAGGTCAACTTTACGGTCAATTTGCTGGATGATAAAAATCTTGATCTTCGACTTGTTAACCATCGACTTAACGACAACATCCTTAGCCGTTTCGATCTCATTATCATCCACATATTGGGTAATCAGGTCAATAAACTGCCGCCCGAACTTTTGCACTTTACCCATTCCCACGCCGTTGATTTGGGCCATTTCCTCACGAGTTGTGGGGTAAGTGGTCGCCATTTCTTCGAGCGAAGGGTCCTGAAAAATTACGTAAGGAGGCAGGTTTTTCTCTTTGGCAACCTTCTTCCGCAGGGCTTTCAGCAGACCCAGTAATTCCTCATCATAAGCATTTCCACCCGACGAATTTGGAACATCCTTATCGTCGTCGGCTTTCCCATCGGCAATTTGCTGATCGTAGTTATGGTCGGCAGACAACGAGACCGGATACGGGTCTTCGATGTAGTTCATCCCCTTTTTCGAGACGCGCAACACACCGTAGTTATCGGCATCTTTTTCTAAGTAGCCAAAAATCGTGATCTGCCGAATCAGCGAACACCAGTGTTCCGGGTTTTCATTGAACTCACGCCCCTTGCCATAAACAGGTAAACGGTTGTGTTCATAACTCGTAATATACTGGTTATCAGTAGCAGTCAGCACGTGCGAGAGGTGCGTAACATCGAAACGTTGATCGGTTTGAAGCACCGTTTGAAGGGCTAGCACCACATCGTCCTGAGCGCGGTATTTATGGGTTGGCTTGAGGCAGTTGTCGCAGAACCCGCAATCTTTCTCTACGTATTCACCAAAATAACCCAACAATTGTCTGCGCCGACAGGCTCCCAGATTGGCATACGACACCATTTCGCCCAGTAGGTGTTTGGCATTGTCGCGCTCCGTAACGGGTTTGTCTTTGTTGAATTTCTCTAATTTCAGAATGTCGTCGTAGCTGTAGAACATAATACAGTTACCCTCCAGTCCATCGCGCCCGGCCCGGCCTGTTTCCTGGTAATACCCTTCCAGCGATTTCGGCGCGTCGTAGTGAATCACGAACCGCACATCGGGTTTGTCGATACCCATACCGAAAGCAATGGTAGCGCACACCACATCCACATCTTCGTTCAGGAAAGCATCCTGATTGTTCATGCGAGTTTGGGGATCGAGGCCAGCGTGGTAGGGCAATGCTTTCACGTCGTTGACACACAGTAACTCAGCAATGTCTTCAACGGTTTTTCGGCTCAGGCAATACACAATGCCCGACTTGCCTTTATTGTTCTTGATATACTTGATCAACGCCTTTTTGGCATCCACCTTAGGCTTGATCTCGTAATACAGGTTCTTGCGATTGAAGGACGTTTTATAAATATGCGCGTCTTCCATTTGCAGGTTCTTCTGGATATCCAGTTGAACCTTGGGCGTTGCCGTAGCCGTGAGGGCAATCACGGGCAGATTGCCAATGTCGTCCACAATGCCCCGAATTTTGCGGTATTCGGGTCGGAAATCGTGCCCCCACTCCGAAATACAGTGGGCCTCGTCGATGGCGACAAACGAAATGTTGGCCTTCTTGAGAAAATCAAGATTTTCAACTTTCGTGAGCGATTCGGGCGCAATGTAGAGGAGTTTGAGCGTTCCGTTCAACGTTTCCTTCTTCACCTTCGTCATCTCGGCTTTCGAGAGGGTCGAGTTCAGAAATTGGGCGTTGATGCCGAATGCATTAAGTTGATCGACCTGATTTTTCATCAGGGCAATCAGGGGCGAAATCACAATAGCTGTCCCCTCGCTGACTATTGCCGGCAATTGGTAACAAAGTGATTTACCTGCCCCCGTAGGCATTATCACGAATGTGTTTCGACCCGCCAAAATATTAAGAATAATGGCTTCCTGGTCGCCCCGGAACTGGCTATAGCCAAAAATCTCTTTTAATTGTTCCTTAAGGGTTACCTGTACGAACTGGTCAACCTGCATCATGCTCTCGCGACGTACAAAAAGTTACTGGTTTATTTAAGTTGTTTGTCTGCTTGCCTGCTCATTGGTTTACTAATGTTGATTGTGTGTTAACAATCAACTTGACAAACCCAGAAAAGACTCGCACGACTGTATCTTTGCCTGACCAAACGGAGTCACTCCGGGCGGCTCAGAAGGATAATTGGCAAGGCGTATAGTGATGTAGCTGTATCAAATTAATCTACTATCCAGCATCTATAATCCTATACCCGAGCATCTATTTTCTAAAGTTAGCGAATTTATAGCCAAATCTGTTGCCGCAACAGAATCTGAACTTGAAAGTAATAAAAAATCCGCAAACCATTGCCCGCGAGGTGTTGCAGGCTGAAGCCACCGCCATTCAGAACGCTATGGCCTTTTTAGACCATCGTTTCGATCAATGCGTCGAAACAATTTTGGCTTCGGGCGGGCGGGTAGTTGTCACGGGCATTGGCAAAAGTGCGATTATCGGCCAGAAGATAGTAGCCACCCTCAATTCCACGGGAACTCCTGCCCTGTTTATGCACGCAGCCGATGCCATCCACGGTGATTTGGGCATGATTCAGCCCGCCGATGTGGTCATGGCCATCTCAAAGAGTGGTAATACCCCTGAAATCAAGGTTCTGGTGCCGCTCATCCGTCGGACAGGTGCCAACCTGATGGCCCTCGTCAGCGATGCCGATTCGTACCTCGCCCAACACGCCGATTGTGTGTTGATTGCCCACGCCGAACGCGAAGCCGACCCACTCAACCTTGCTCCCACCACCAGCACAACGGTGGCCCTCGCCGTTGGCGATGCCCTCGCGATTGCCCTGCTCGTGGCCCGCGATTTCACCCGGCAGGATTTTGCCCGCTACCATCCCGGCGGATCGCTTGGCAAAAAACTGTACCTAAAAGTCTGTGATTTATACCCGCACAACCAATGCCCGGCGGTGCAACCCAACACGGTTATTCACGATGCGATGCTGGCCATGTCGGCGGGACGGTTGGGAGCCACGGCGGTGGTCGATGAAACGGGGCAGGTCATCGGCATCATCACCGATGGCGATGTGCGCCGGATGGTCAGCCAACACGACGATTACCGTCAACTGACTGCCCGCGATATTATGACGGCCTCCCCCATCAGTGTCGCCCCCGACGATTACGCGGTACAGGCTTTAGATGTGATGCAAAGCCGCAACATCACCCAACTATTAGTGCTGGACGAGGGCCGGCTAATGGGGTTCGTACATTTGCACGATTTGCTTCGGGAAGGATTGGTTTAAAATAGTTTTACTATTTTTACAGTACACTTGTAAAATAGTAAAAATATGTTCCTATTTCGCTCGATTTACCCGTCCTTAAAAAGCCATCTCGACCGTCGTCAGATTACGGTACTGACTGGAATGCGCCGGACGGGGAAGACGACGCTCTGCAAACAACTCATGGCCGATTCGGTGATTGCCCAGAAGTTGTACATCGACCTGGAGCGAATTGATAACCGAACGCTTTGGAGCGAACCAAACTACGAGACTATTATTCAGGCATTGACGCAGCAGGGACTTCGATTCAGCGAACCGGTGTTGCTGGTACTCGATGAAATTCAGTTGGTGCCGAATTTGTCGAGCGTCCTGAAATACCTGTATGATACGTACCCGATCAAGTTTATCGTGACGGGATCGAGTGCCTATTACATGAAAAACCAATTTACTGAGTCGCTGGCAGGGCGCAAAAAAGTATTCGATATTTACCCGCTTAGTTTTGGTGAGCTGCTCGGCTTTAAAAATGTGTCGGCCATTTCGCTCGATTGGACCGAAGCCAGTCGGTTTGTGCGGTCGGAGTATGAGCGATTAAAAGGGTATTACGAGGAATACGTGCAGTTTGGCGGATTCCCGGAGGTTGTTCTGGCCGATGCGGTTGCCGACAAACAGGATTTGCTCCAGGATATTCTAAGTTCATACATCAACTTCGACATTCGCGCTTTGGCCGACCTGCGCGACCCGACGAACCTCTACAAACTAATAAAATTACTCGCCGTTCGGACGGGGACAAAATTAGATGTCTCGAAACTGACAAGTTTGGTGGGGCTGTC
This sequence comes from Cytophagales bacterium, assembly GCA_031411995.1. Classification (GTDB taxonomy): domain Bacteria; phylum Bacteroidota; class Bacteroidia; order Cytophagales; family Spirosomataceae; genus Rudanella. Next base: position 305,672 of record JANOCD010000091.1, on the reverse strand, counting down.
GCGGCAGACAGTTGAGAATTACCTGACGTTACTGGAACAAAGTTACCTGATCAGAACCTTGCCGGTGCTGGCGAACAGCCCGGATCGCGAAATTGTGAAGGCTCGCAAACTGTATTTTCTGGACAACGGCATTGCGGCCATCGTTGGCGATTCGGGAAGTGGAGCGAAGTTCGAGAATGCTGTTTTCAATCAACTGCTCCACCGGGGCGAATTGGCGTATTATCAACTCAAAACAGGGCGGGAGATTGACTTTGTGATTGATCAGAAAATAGGCATTGAAGTAAAAGAAACGGCAGCCGAGGGCGATCTCAAAAACTTGCAATCGTTAGCCGAAAACCTCAAGCTGACCCAAAACTATGTGGTAGGGCGGCATCCATTACGGACATTCGAGGGCTATGTGTGGGGTGGAATGTTGCGGTGAGATGACATCTTGTTTAGAAAGGTGTCATCTCTTGTGAGTCACTTTCACTTCCGCTTGAAAAACACAAACCCGTTTTCTTCTTTCACCACCTCCAGATTGGGGTTTTTGCGGAAACCGTCGGCGTTGTTGATGCGGGCGATCAGGAAAGTGGGTTTGTCAACCGGGCCGTTGAGCAGGTAATTTTCGTTGGAGGTGCGGGGGTTGATGGGTGGGGTTTTCTGGAAATAGAATAGCTGGGCGTAGCTTTTATACCCAATCGGCTCTACATACACATCCTGCCCCCGCTTCGATTGGTAAAAGTCGATGACGGTGCCCTGCACAATCTGTTCGATGTTTGGAACAACCGTGGTCGTGAAGAAGAAAAGCATAATAGCCGTTGCCAGAAACAGTCCCACAGCCGCCCGGAACGTTTGCCGTCGGAGCCGCACGCACACGACCAACGCCACTGTCCAAGCCGCCCCGATGATCCACTCCCAACCGCCCCAAACCACCTTAGCCTGGAGGTTAGCCACCGCAAAGGGGTCTTTGATGTACGGAATCAGCACGTCTTTGTTCATCCCCACGAGGGGTGCGGCCGTCAGCACAAGGCCCAGCAAACCGCCCACCACCAACAGGCCAACCGTTGTCCATCGGCTCCATTGAACCCGGCTCGTTAGCACCTGATGCAGGTGATAAGCCGCCACATATGAGACCGGAAACCAAGCCAGCGACGAGTAATGCACGATTTTAGTTTTGACAATAGAGAACAGAATCATCACCACCCAAAACAGCGTAACCATCCAGGGCAGAAATAAAGCATTGGAATCCACTGGCCGAAGTCGGGTGAGGTATCGCACCGCCAGCACCGATACCGGGAATGCCCCCAGCAAAACGACGAGAAAATGATAATAAAACGGTTGCTCGTGGCCAGCATCGGGGGTGGTGAAGAGCACAATTTGATACTTGATGAACTCCACCAGAAACCACGGGCCATTTTCGGCTACTTCCAACCCAAACCAGGCGGTAGTTACCAACAAGCCAACCAATACCATCAGTCCCAACGCCTTCAACGAAAGCAGGGGCCGGAATCGGTTCACCGCCCAGATTACCCCCAACATCAGGCCCGGCAACAAAGCACCTACCGGCCCTTTTGTCAACACGGCAAGGCCCAGAAACAGGCCAGCGAGAACCGCGTTGCGACTCTCCCGTTCGGTTGTTGCCTTATACAAAAACCAAACCCCCACGAAAATGAAAAAGTTAAACGTGGGGTCAATAATGGCGGTTTTGAAATAGAAATGAGGGGTAATGGAGCCGAGGTATCCCAAGGCCCAGAGCAAGCCAAACCGCGCATCGTGGAGCCGTTTGCCAATCAAAAACAGCACCACAAGAGTCAGCACACCAATAACGGCGTTGGGAAACCGGGCGGCATATTCGTTGATGCCGAAGCCGTGCATGGCCAGAGCCTGCAACCAGAAAAACAGGGGCGGCTTTTGCCAGAACGGTTGAAAATTGATCTGTACCCGCGCATAATTCCCCGACACAACCATCTCCCGCGCCGACTCCGCAAAGTTGATTTCATCCCAATCGAACAAGTGAACCCGCCCCAGAAAGGGAAAGAAAAACAGGCTTCCGAGCACAATGAGCAGGACAGGATAATAACGGGCGTTGATGCGGGGCATAAGCAGGAATTAATGGTCGGCCAAATCCATGTCGATGCCAATAGATCGCATCAACTGACTGGCGTTGAAACTCTGGCAAATTCCGTCGCGAAGGCGATAATCAAACAGCAGCTTGCCGTCGTGAATATCGGACTGAAAATGGAAATTCCGCACAAAATCAAGCGGTTCGCCGGTGGCGTTGGTGAGTTGGCCCAGTTCGAGGTCGTGAGTCGAGACAAAGCCGGATGCTGTGGTTTTATGCAGTTGGCGAATGAGGGCTTCGGCTCCCCGGTGCCGGTCGGCGGAGTTGGTGCCTTTAAGAATCTCGTCTAAGAAATAGAGAATGGGTATCTGTGAGCTGATGCCCCCGTTCGGTTCGGCAGACAAGCGAATCAGGGTTTGGAGCCGTTTCAGTTCGGCATAAAACGAAGACGTACTTTCTTCGAGTGAATCCTGCGTCCGCATACTCGTGAACAAGCGCACAGGCGATACTACAAACCGCTCGGCGCTGACCACAGCTCCTGCCAACGCCAGCACCGTGTTGGCTCCCAGCGTCCGAAGAAACGTACTCTTCCCCGACATATTCGAGCCAGTAATCAGGACGGTTTCGCCATCGCCCTCCATCGCCAGCGAATTGGCCACGCCCTTACCCGGCACCAAAAGCGGATGGGCTGCCTGTTTTGCATCGAGCGTGAGGTGATCGGTTTCTACCAGATCGGGCTGCACATAGGTAGGGTGCGCGTGAGCAAACCCAGCCAAACTGTTCAGGCATTCCATTTCGGCGAGGGCGGCAAACCAGCGGTCGAGGTGTGGGCCATGTTCATGTCGCCACCGTTCGAGCCGAATCAGGTAATGCACATCCCACAAAACGGGCAGACACACGAACAAATAGAAATATGGATTCCGCCGAAAATTGAAGTTCTGCACCAGGTTCGACAATTGCCCAACCAGCACCGAAGCAGGCAGAGAACCACTGGTTAATGCGTTGCGAATGGCCCGGAGCCGCTCCGATTTTCCAGAAACAGCCTCGGCATGGGCCATCAAATCGCGGAAGGTATCGAGTGCCGCCGTAATGTCTGCCGTTTGTTCGCTCACCTGTTTGGCCCGCTCACTCGCCTGACTCAACACCCACCCCGACAGGGCAAGCGAACCCAACACCGCCCAGCCCGACAGCCAGCCAACCAACCAGCCAATCAGCATAGCCAGCGTTATCAAGGGTAGGGCAAACCGGGCAATGTTCAGATACGCCGGTAAGGGTTTTTCCTCGGCACTTGCCCATTTTCGCAATGGTTCGGTTGATCGCGAAACGGCTTCGTTTAGGGAAGACAGTCCCTCAAACGTTTGCCGCCAGTCGAGTTGAGGCAGTAATTCGGTTACGGCTTGTTGCCGGAAATGAATTGTTTCGGGTTTGGCAGGGGCCAGGAGCCAGTCGGCCAATCGGCGAGTGCCTTCGTAGGTATGCGTTCGGTTGAGGAGCCGGAACAACGAGAGTTTACCAAATACATCGAGATCGCCCGAATACGGGTGCGTTGGACTAATGAACTGCTCGCCGGTTTCTGAACGCACGAATTTCCGGTCGAGCCGGGTGGCTTCATCTTCGTTCACATAGGCGAGGTGGTGGTTCAGGTCGCGGGTTCGGCGGATGGCCGTGTGGCGTTTGAGCATCCACAAAAATCCCAGGATACCCACCACCGCAACGGCCAATGTAGCCGCTACCTGATCGGCATGATGCAGCCCCCAAACGGCCACAACGACCCCTACGAACCAGACAAGCCGCCAGAGAGCCAGTTGATTATACTGACGCTGGGCGACTTGCTCGGCTTGTTGAAATTGCTGTTGGCGATCTATAAATTGTTTCAAAGCTACGCTGTTTCATGGCTGCGCCGTTTCAGGTTTTATGGCTATGAAACGGCGCAGCCATGAAACCTGAAACCACAACCCTTATTTGTTACACTCCTGGCAAACGCCCTGAATGAGGAGATTCATTTCTTTGCGGCTGTAGCCATTGGGCAAGGCAACGGCGGGGATCGTTACCTGATCGAGACAGGTGGTCTGGCCGCAATCTTCACATTTAAAATGAACATGATCGTGGTGATGATGGCCTTCGGCGCAGGTTTCGCGGCACATGGCATATTTTGGGTTTCCACCATCATCGAGCACTTTATGCAGAATCCCCTTGTCCAGAAACGTCCGCAACGTCCGGTAAATGGTCACGCGGTCGTGATCGGGGCCAAGCCCGTTTTCAATGTCGCCATGCGACAGGGCATGGTCGGCACCCAAAAACAGGTTTAGCACTTCCTCCCGTCCATTAGTGTGGCGCAAGTCGAAGTTTTTCAGGGTCTGTGTTGCGTTCATTCGACGGTTTCAAACTGCAATTTAACCAAATTCGCGTAGAGGCCATCTTCGCGGTGGGCCAGTTCGTCGTGGGTGCCCTGCTCGGCAATCTGTCCTTCGCGCAACACATAAATCGTATCGACTTTGCGAATCGTGGCCAGCCGGTGGGCAATAATAATCGTGGTACGATCCTGCATCAGAATATCGAGCGCGTCCTGTACCAGTTTTTCCGACTCGGCATCGAGTGAACTCGTCGCTTCGTCCAGGATCAGAATCGCCGGGTCTTTCAGGATGGCTCGGGCAATGGCAATCCGCTGTCGCTGACCACCCGACAATTTCACACCCCGCTCACCCACAATGGTTTGCAAGCCTTCGGGAAACGACTCGATAAACTCCAGCGCGTTGGCTTTTTGGGCCGCTTCGCGGATTTCGGCCTCCGTCGCATTAGGACGACCATACTGAATATTTTCGAGGATGGTGCCGCCAAACAGCATCACCTCCTGCGGCACCACAGCGATGTTCTGCCGAAGATCCGTAATGTTGAAATCGGTCAGGTTACGGCCATCCACCGAAATCCGGCCTTCGCCCGTCTGGTAATACCGCATCAGCAACTGCACAATGGTCGATTTACCAGCCCCACTTTGCCCAACCAAGGCAATTTTCCGCCCGGCATCCACGTGCAATGTTACCCCTTTAAGTACCTGAATGTCAGGCCGGGCCGGATACGAGAATCGAACATCATCGAACACCACATTCCCCTGAACGGGCAACGGCAGTGCCGACGGTTGGTACTCTGCATCAACTTCCGACTCCTCACCAATGATTTCCAGAATGCGTTCCGAAGCCCCAATGGTTTTCTGCAACTGAGCGTACAAATCGCCCATGCCCGCCACCGAGCCGCCAATGAATGTCGTATAAACAATAAACGTCAACAGATCAGCAAAAGGCATCTCGCCCCCCTGTACGAGTGTTCCACCGTACCAAACCACGCCGATAATGCCCCCGAAAAGCGCGAAAATCACGAACGACACGAACGCCCCCCGGAACTTAGCCGCCCGCAAAGCGGTGTTCACCACCTTGGCCAAAGCCGTGCTGTAGCGACCAATTTCGTAGCGTTCGTTGGTAAACGCTTTCACGATGTTGATGGATTGCAGCGTTTCTTCAACAACCACATTTGCCTCGGCCAACTGATCCTGCGCCTTTTTGGAGAGCGTTCTGATAAACTTGCCAAACACCATTGCCGCAATGATAATCAGGGGAAACGTAGCCAGCATAAACAAGGTCAGTTTCCAGGAAACGTACAAAATGATAGCCGTGCCGATGGTCAGCGTAGCAATTTGGCGGAACAGTTCAGCCAGCGTCAACGTCAGCACGTCTTGCAACTGCGACACGTCGGCTGAGATGCGGCTGGTGAGTTCGCCCACGCGCCGTTGCTCAAAAAATGGAATTGGCAGGGTTACGATTTTGCTGTAGGTAGCCCGACGCACATCGGCCATTGCCCGCTCGCTTACCTGTGAGAAAAAGTAGATGCGGAAGAATGAAAAAATTGCCTGGGCAATCAGTACGCCCACAAAAAACAGCGTTACCTGGTTCAGCGTGAAGGCCGATTTTCCCTGAATAACGCTCGTGATCTGTCCAATCAGCAACCCGAAACTCAGGGTGGTGCTGGTGGACAGTATCAAAAACAGGAAGCCCGTCGCATACAGCCATCGATATGGCTTAATGAACCGGAAAATACTGACCGCCCGCCGAATACTGTCGCGGTTCAGTGGTTTTTTGTCTTCCGGGCTGGCTTCCTCGCCAAAATTTCGTCCTCGTTTTGCCATTATTGTTCTTTCTGCCCCTTATATCCCGATTCCTGAAACAGCTTTTTCGCATCGGCGTTGGCCATCAGGTCGGTGATACTGGGGTTGGTTTGTTTATCAAAATAACGCCCTACAATGCGCCAGCCCACCCAGCGGCCAATGGCACCGGGGCAGCGCGACCCGACTTCCGCCGTAAAAGGCCGCTCGTTTATGTAGCGTTCTTTCACGTCGGGTCGAGTTTCGTAGAGCAACTGTTTATCAATAAAATGCGCCCACACTAAATCCTGGGCGTTGTATGTTTCGGTGAGTTGCTGATCCGAGTAGCCAATAATCAGGCTGTCGGCAACTTCGGGCATCATCGCCTTGGTAAACACAAACCCTTTACCATAATACACCATATCAGCCAGCATCGTTTGGTCCGCCGTTGCGCGGTCCGACGCTTCGGTTGCGTTGTATTTGTCACCCAGGGCAAAAACCACTGAGGGCGCGATGTATCCTTTAGCATACCGGCGTAAAATGTACTGTGGAAACTCCGGGCCACGCGGGCGGTATTTGGCTTTTGGCCCCACGAAATAATCCAATCCGATCACAATCAGGCTATCCGTCACGATCATATCAGGCCCCATGAAACCCGTTGCCATTGTTACAACACGGGGAGCCTTAAAATCAGGATATGCTTTTTTGATGTTGAGGAAGGCTTCGCCCAATTGTTGAGCGAGTTCGCTGTGCTCCGCCGGAAACTCATCCTGCACCTGCTTATACAATACGTTCAGTTCGGGGTCGTTAACCCGATGGTATAAATCGGCCACCAGACTATCCATCGAAACAGATTCATCGGGGCGCAAATACAGTTGCGTGATAGTGGGGTTTTTAGCCAGAAATGCCCGAATCTGTTCGGGCGATTTAGCGGCAAAAAGTGCCTGATCGAGCCTATCGAGAGGAATCTCGTTGGTTTTGGCACAGGAGTTGAGCAGAAGAACAGTGAGTAGCCCACACAGGGCACCTGAAAAGCGCATTGTATTGTGAAAAGAATGGTTTTCGAGCAGAAACTGCACTAATCCATTCAACGGTTATTTTGTCAAAGACTTGTTAGTGGAGAATGGATTATACACCATTCAATCGACGTGAACTGTTCCCCATCTTGAAAACGTACAAATTTATGAAAAAAGTTGCAGCCCTGACCCTGATTTTGGTCTTGACCACCCTGACCTCCGAGTCGTGGGCGCAGTTCCGGCAAACATCTACCAACGATTACGCCACTGCCCGCGTAACCGAACGACGTTTTCGCAAGATTCTGGGCAGTGATTATAACAACCCACAAGTTGCTGCCCCTACGGAGCGGGCAACGGTGGTTTACGACGAAAAACCCCTCCGCAAACGTCGAAAAAAGACCAGTATTGATAAGGAATACCAGCAATCGCGCAGCGATGCTTATCCTGACTACGAACGTCCGAGCCACCTGATCGAAATGAGTTTGCGATTCGCGCCCAATGCCGCTGTCAATGTGGTAGAAGGGGCGGGTAATTATGCAGGCTTTGCCACCAACGGAGCGACCGTCAGGCCCAGTGTGGGCGTTTCGCTCGACTATTTTTTCTTCAAAGATCGTTACGCTTTTAGTTCGGGGTTGTGGTACACAATCAAGCGAGTTGGCTACCGAATTCCCGGCTCCTATGGCGAAACACGCTGGAATCCGGGCGCACCCGTGAAAGAAGGAGTCTATAATTTGCAATATGTGCAGGTTCCACTCACGGTTAAGTTGTTCGCCAACAACCTCTTCCCCACCTCGCGACTCTACATTCAAACGGGCGGTGTGCTGGACGTGAAATTAGCCGAAAAAGCCCTCACGCCCTCCACTAACGCCTATTATCAGGTGGCCCAGCGCGACGGAACCAAGCGTCAGTTTGGTTTTGCCGATGCCGCATGGCTCCTCGGCGGGGGCATTCAATTTGGGCTAAACGGCACCAACGCGCTCAACGTCGGCGTAACCTACCAGCGGGGTTTGCTGGAAATTGCCCGTCCCAAAGATTTAACGGTGCGCAACCGGATGGTCTCTCTGGAATTGGGGTTCAAGTTTTGACAAACAGGAGCCTTTCGCCCGCTATTTTTGTTCTGAAATAGCTCCGTCCGTCAAAACACGCGGATTGAAACCGGGTGGGCGCACTCGTCCACGATACGAATTCCATGACCCAATACCTCAAAGATGCTCTTCGCAAAGCCGCTTCGTTTTGCGCCTATCAGGAACGAACCCAACAGGAAGTTCGCGACCGGCTCAACGAATGGGACATTTATGGCGATGATGCCGAGGAAGTTATTGCGGAACTTATTACTCAAAATTATCTGAACGAAGAACGATTTGCAAAGTCGTTTGCGGGTGGCAAATTTCGGGTGAAACACTGGGGAAAACGCAAGATTCGGCAGCACCTGCAACAGCGCGGCATTGCAGGCTATAATCTCGAACAGGCCATGAAAGAAATCGCGCCCGACGATTACCGCCAAACCCTCACTACTTTATTAGACAAAAAACGATTGTCGCTTCGGGATGACAACCCACTGGTGTTGAAACAGAAACTGGTGCGGTATGCCCTGAGCAAAGGCTACGAGTCGGACCTGATTTGGCAGGTTTTGGGACAGGGTGATGAGTAAGTGTGGTACATTATTGTAAAAGATTGTTAAAGATTCGTAACAGTGTCGGGGGTATTGTTGCCACGCTCTACTTTTGCAAACGTCACACAGTTCCAACCGAATCTCCATGAAAAACTTTTCCGCCTGCCTGCTCGTGTTGGCACTCGGCTCGTTTAGTTCATTTGCTCAATCGACCAACTCTGGTAAACTGATTGGCACCATCACCGACTCCACAACCCGCAAAGCCGTTCCTTACGCCACCGTTGCGGTAATCAACGCCGAAAAGAAAATTCAAACGGGCGGCACTTCTGACGAAACGGGTGCATTCGCGCTCGACAATATTCCGGCAGGGGTCTATCAGGTGCTTATCTCCTTTGTGGGATATCAGACAAAAACCCTTGCCAACGCCAGCTTCACCGCCGAACGGCCAACGGTCGATTTGGGATCAGTCATGTTGCGGCCCGACTCAAAAAACCTGAAAGAAGTGGTGGTAACAGCGCAACGCCCACTCGTGGAAGACAAAGGCGACAAACTCGTTTACAATGCCGAAGTGGATGCCACCAACACGGGCGGCACCGCTGCCGATGTGTTACGCAAAGTGCCCATGCTGATGGTCGACCTGGATGGAAACGTGAAAATGCGCGGCAGTAGCAACATTAAGGTGTTGGTGAACGGCAAACCGTCGAGCATTATGGCCCGAAATTTGGCCGATGCCCTGAAACAGATGCCCGCCAATATCATTAAATCAGTAGAGGTGATCACGAGTCCGGGAGCCAAATACGACGCGGAAGGTTCGGCGGGGGTGATCAACATCATTACCAAAAAGCAATTGCAGGGCACCAACGGCACGGTGAACGCCACGGGGGGTAATTTCAACAGTTCGCTGGGCGGCAACCTCAATGTGAAGCAGGGAAAGATTGGGTTGGCCGCATCGGGCGATGTTTATACCTTCCGCAACATCCGCGAAAGCGAGAGCATCCGAACGACACTCGTGGATGGCCAACCTGTGAACACCTTAACCCAGCGTAGCAAAGCCGACAATAGCGGCACAGGTGGCTACGGCTCGTTGAGTTTCGATTATGACCCTGATTCGCTGAACCGACTGAATTTTTCGGCCAACGTCTGGGGCGGCAACTTCCCCAACAACAGCACTTTATCCAACCGTTTAACCAATCCCAGCGGGCAGGTACTGGAGGACTCCCGACGCGATATTGCCTTCCGAAATCCCTATGGCAATGGGGAGTTCAACCTCGGCTGGACCCGCTCGTTCAAGAAACCCGACAAGGAGTTTTCGTTCCTCTCGCAGTACAGCTACATGCCCGATAATTATTACTATACCATCAACCAGTTTCAGGGGTCTGCGGAGCGTCCCTCCTACCTCGAAAATACGGTCAACCTCAGCCGCAACAACGAGTTCACGTTCCAAACTGATTATGTAAATCCGTATAAACTTCGCGATTCGGCCAATTTGCGGGTGGAGGTCGGGGCCAAAACCATTCAGCGGTTCATTGGGAGCGAGTCTGTGATCAACCAATCGCTATCGGGCCTTGAGCAGGATTACGTTTTCGATCCGGCCCGCTCCAACGAGTTCAGCTATATTCAGCGGGTGTTTTCAGGTTATGGTTCGTTGAAGTTTGACACCAAAAGAAAGTGGGCCACCACGGTCGGTCTCCGCTACGAACGCACGCTCATCGACGGCGATTTTATCACCACCAACACCCGGTTCAGCAGTCAGTATGGCAACTTCGTGCCCAGCCTGACTATCTCGAAAACGGTCAATAAAAAGCATACGTTCAAGGCCGCTTACACCCAACGCATTTCGCGCCCGATGATCTGGTATCTGAATCCGTTCAAAAATTACAGCGACTCCAAAAACGTTCAGACTGGCAACCCCTATTTACGCCCGGAACTAACACACGCCACCGAATTTTCGTATAGTACGTTCAACGACAAGGGATTCTCGCTCAATGCCTCGACTTTTTGGCGGCAAACCAACAACTCCATTGAGTGGCTGGCAACAGTGGATGCCAATGGCGTGGCCCTGACTACCCCGCTGAATATTGGCCGCAATGCCAGTTATGGCCTGAATATGAATGTGAGCGCACAGCCCAACAAGAAAATGAACGTGAGCGTGAACGCCGAAATGACCTATATTTCGCTGACGAGTGTGGCCCTGCAACAAAGCAACTCGGGTTGGGTGATGGGGATTGGACCTGACATAAGCTACAAATTGCCAAAGAATTATACGATACAGCTAAATGCTTATGTGAACAACGGCTATGTGAGTTTGCAGGGCATTAATTCGGGTTGGTATTACTACGGGATGGCGGCTAAAAAGGAGTTCTGGGACAAAAAAGCCACCTTGACACTCAACGTCAATAACCCCTTCAATCGGTTTGTACGCATCACAAGTCAGATGTCGGCACCGAGTTTCACGTCGGAAAACCGCATGGCGATGGTAAACCGGGCCGTTCGGCTAACATTTAGTTATCGGTTCGGACAGATGAGCGCGGGGGGCAAGCAAAGTAAAAAAATCAGCAACGACGATTCCAAAGGCAGTCGATAAACACAAAAGCCTGGTCAAATTGCTCTGACCAGGCTCCGTGATTTTACACCCCTAACTGTTTGATACTGAAAACTGTAAGAAGTACATGAAGGTTCACGGATGGGCATTTTTTTTATAAACAGTTTATCGCTCGTTCACCTTTCGGACCACTTACCTATTTATCAGTCATTTGCTTCTGATTCAGATTCTATCCCCCAATTGAGCTTCTTCCCCCGAATTTGCGGATAGCGATAAATACGCATATATTGTCCGTCTATTAACCGGATAAGTTTTTCCCGATACACAAACCAACAAACACATGAAAAAACTACTATTAGCGATTGCCACGCTGACCACGCTTTATAGTGTAACGTCGTGCCTCGATCCCTCTTTGCACAGCGAGAGTGACGGATTAAATGGGCAGGCCCGAAACGGCAAAGGACGTTCCTGCGCCACGATGGACGTGTTAAACAAGAATTTGGCCGATGATCCGAGCCTCGCCAAAAAGATTAAAGACATCGACGAACACGCCCGTAAGTTTGCCGCCAACAACCGTAAACCAGGTGGGGGCGGCTCAACGCCCTACGATGGCATCGTTACTATTCCGGTGGTGGTTCACGTCATTTACAATGTCAACGATACACGGGAGAACATCAGTCTACAGCAGATTCAGTCACAGATTGACGTATTAAACCGTGACTTTTCGGCCACAAACACCGACGCGAGCCAGACTCCCGGCTTGTTTTCGCCCTTCGTATCGAATCTACAGGTGCAGTTCACCCTCGCTTCTGTTGACAGAACGGCCTCTTCGGTAGTGGAATGGGGAACAAACGATGCCATGAAACTTCCGCGTCGGGGTGGGGTGGCAGCGCAAGACCCGTCGCGTTTCCTGAACATTTGGGTCTGTAACATTGGTGGGGGCATTTTAGGCTATGCCCAGTTCCCCGGTGGCAAAGCAGCCACCGACGGCGTTGTGATTGCCGCACCGTACTTTGGCAATACGGGCTACCTCGAAGCCCCCTACGATGGTGGCCGCACGGCAACTCACGAAATTGGGCATTGGCTCAACCTGCGCCACATTTGGGGAGATGGCGGTTGTGGCATCGACGATCAGGTTGCCGATACCCCTGATTCTGACCAGCCCACATATGGCTGTCCGGCGTTCCCAACGGTGCGATGCGCCAACACGCTTATGACCATGAACTACATGGACTACACCGAAGATGACTGTATGTATATGTTCACCACGGGTCAGCGGACTCGCACCCGTGCCCTGTTTGCCTCCGATGGTGCCCGTCGGGGGTTCATAACTGTTCAATAAGGTACAGTTGATTATTTTTAAACTGCGAGTCGGGCATCAGCAAAACAGTTATTGCTGATGCCCGACTTGCGGTTTAGGAAAACCGCGCTACAAACGTAGCCTCAAACACACCACCCGCTTCCACCTGCTGAATCAGTTCTTTCCGGGCAAATTCAACGGGTTCGCCAACCGAATCGGCGCAACCAAGCCAGGGTTCGATGCACACAAACGGCGCACCCGGCTTGGCCCACAAACCCAAATACGGAAACCCATCAAACGATACTGTTACGGCCCGGTCGTGGTTTTTGCCACGGATAGTGACCGCCCGCGACCGTAAATTTTTGATCACCAGCGCGTCCTGATCGAACAGGTGTTTGGTAAGCGGCAGGCGGTTTCCCTGCATCGGAATGGGCTGGGTTTCACCCGTAAAATAGCCGTCTTTCGAAAGTAGGTGAGTCATCAGTGGTTCATCCTGCTCAAATTCAAGCCAATAATCTTCGTATTCCTCTCCCGATCCGAACGGCACGTTATGAAACGGTACATTGAATGCCGGATGCGCCCCCACCGAGAAGAAAACCGTTTTGTCGTCGGTATTGCGAACGCGGTATGTGACTGATAAAGCGTTATCGTTCAGCGCATATTCTATCTCGAACAAAAACCGATATGGAAACGCTTTGTGAGTTTCGTCGGAATCGGTCAGGGCAAAGCGGGCGCAGGTTTCTGTTTGTTCTACCAACGCAAACACCGACTGCCGCGCAAACCCATGCCGCCCCATCGGGTAGGCCACACCATCGACCAGAATCTGATTGTTCAGGCAACCACCCACCACCGGAAACAGGTTTGGCGCGTGCCATCCCCACACCGCCGGATCGCCCTGCCAAAGATGTTCCGTTTGGGTGGGTTTGTAAACAATAGAAGTCAATTCTGCCCCCTGCGGACGAATCGAAACAGAAAGAAAGTCGTTTGTAAGCATGGTTCCTCAGAACTTCCACCGAACAAAAGCTTCCATTGCCTCATATTCAGCCAAACCCAGGCGGTTATAAATGCCCGCTGTGGTCCGGTTGCGCTCTTCGGCGCGTTGCCAGAACTCCCGCGAATCGGTGCCCTGATAAACCACCCCGTCCTTTTGTGACTGGTGTTTGAAAATGCCTAATCGCTTCTTCATCACCTGATCAGGCGACATTGGAACAGCCATCTGAATCTCGCTCACATCCCACTCAGCCCACGCACCACGGTATAACCAGACCCAACAGTCTTTCATATAGTTCTTATGTTTCAGGCGATGGACAGCCTCCATAATGGCATCTAAACACACTTTGTGCGTTCCGTGGGGGTCAGCAAGGTCACCAGCGGCATAGATTTGGTGGGGCTTGATTTTCTCGATCAAGTCCATCACTACTTTCACGTCGGCCTCGCTCAACGGACTCTTTTCAACCTTGCCTGTTTCGTAAAATGGCATGTTCATAAAGTGCGCATTGTCAACAGACACCCCTACAAACCGGCAAGTCGATTTGGCCTCGCCCATTCGAATCAGGCCCTTCACATGGCGAACCTCGTCGGTATCCATTTCGCTATCTTTTTTGGCCCGTAGATAAGCGGCTGCATCCTGGAAAATCCGGGTTGCTTCGGGACTCTTAATGCCAAATTGACGGTTGAAGTCGACCACGTAATCGGCAAAACGTAGTGCTTCATCATCGGCTACGGCAATGTTGCCGGAGGTTTGGTAGCCTACGTGTACTTCGTGGCCCTGATCGTGCAATCGCTGGAAGGTGCCCCCCATCGAAATAATATCATCGTCGGGGTGCGGGCTGAAAATGAGGCAGCGTTTTTCGGCAGGAAGGGCCCGTTCGGGCCGGTTGGTGTCGTCGGCATTGGGTTTGCCACCCGGCCAGCCCGTGATGGTGTGCTGTAACTGGTTGAAAACGTCGATGTTAATGTCATACGCCTGACCATATTGTGCCAGCAGATCACTCATACCGTTGTCGTTGTAGTCGCGGTCGGTAAGTTTCAGAATGGGCTTGTTCAATGATAAAGACAGGAACGTGACCGCCTTCTTGATCATTTTATTATCCCAAACCACCGTATCAACTAACCAGGGCGTTTTCATCCGGGTCAGTTCCGAGGCAGCCGCTTCGTCGATCACAAATAGCACGTTGGGGTGCGTTTGCAAATACGAAGCCGGGTTGGTTTCGGTAACAGTGCCTTCCACGGCCCCCTTCAACACAGGAGCTTTTCGCTCACCCCAAGCCAGCAACACCACGCGCTTGGCCGCCAGAATACTGGCTACACCCATTGTGATAGCTTTGCGTGGGGTGCGGGGCAGTCCGCCAAAATCCACCGATGCAGCCGCCCGCGTGGAGTGGTCAAGCATCATCAGGCGTGTATGCGAATTAACCAGCGAACCCGGCTCGTTGAACCCAATGTGGCCGTTTCCACCGATGCCAAGCAACTGAAAATCAAGCCCGCCTGCTTCGGCAATCCTGTCTTCGTATTGTTTCACAAATTCGGCCACCCGGTCATAGCGAATAGTGCCGTCGGGAACATGGTAGTTCTCGGCCGGAATATCCACATGATCGAACAACTGCTCCCGCATGAACCGCCAATAGCTTTGTAGCGAATCAGGCTCCATCGGGTAATATTCGTCCAAATTGAATGAGACCACATTTCGGAAACTCAGGCCTTCTTCGCGATGCAACCGCACCAATTCGGCATAAACCGTTTTGGGCGACGAACCCGTGGCCAAACCCAGAATACAGGGCTTGCCTTCGCCCTGCCGTTGCCGAATCAGGTCGGCAATTTCGTGAGCCACCGCCCGCGAGGCAGCCTTAGCATCGGCGTAGATGTGAGTTGGGATTTTTTCGTAGGTGATGGCCGACTGAACGGGGCCACCACTGACTGACTGATTGTTAGGCGCATCCGCAACGGGCAAATCAGTGATCATAAAGGGACGGAAGTTGGTGATTACGGGCCAAAGTTCAGGAAAATGCCGGAACTACCGAAATACGAAGTGCGAAAATTAGTTAAAGATTATGCCAACGAAAAAGCCTGCCCGGTTTCAACCGAACAGGCTTTGTATGAACTTGAGCATTCTGGCAAAAAAACCACAAACCCAAAACTGTGAACCAAACTTACACTGGCACCGCGTAATAATACATCCGCGAACTGCCGGGATACATGCCGATCAACATCAGGCCTTCTCCTTCTTTGGTGCTGCTCATGATAGCTTGCAAATCTTTCACCGATTTCACGTTCTTGCCGTTGGCTTTCACGATCACGAAGCCTTCTTCAATATCTGTCTCGGCCAGTTTACCATCGGTCAACCGCTTCACCCGTACACCGCCCGTTACGCCCAGTTTCTGCAAATCGGCTGCACTCAGGTCTTCCAGTTCAGCACCCAATGAATTAACCGATGCAGTGGTTGTGGCTGCTTCTGCCTTCTTGATCACGTCGCGGCCACCGTTGCGGTTGCGAAGTTCTACTTTGAAATCACGCTCGGAGCCATCACGGTTCACCGTTACGTTGATCACATCGCCTGGACGACGACGACCAATGATCTCGCGCATCTGTGCATCGGAATCAACCGGCTGTCCCTCCATTTTCACGATCACATCGCCTTTTTGCAGACCAGCCGATTTGGCCGCGCCATTATCGACAACCTCATCCAAATAGATACCACGGCCTACTTTAACATTCTTCTCTTTAGCAATTTTGCTATTCAACTCCATGGGCAATACGCCGAGGTATCCGCGTTGCACATTGCCGTATTTCAGCAGATCAGCCGTTACTTTCTTCACTAATGACACCGGCACAGCAAAGCCATATCCGCTGTAATATCCTGTTTGCGAGGCAATTGCCGAATTGATACCTACCAACTCGCCCCGCAGGTTCACCAGAGCACCACCCGAATTGCCGGGATTGATGGCTGCATCAGTTTGAATAAACGACTCCAAAGGCGTGTCGACCTGCTGAGGATCCGGCTGCCCTTGTCCCTGTCCCTGCTGTTGCCGACGTTGTTGAAAGTCCTGCTCCAAAATGCCAATTTTCCGGCTTTTCGCGCTCACAATACCCGCCGTCACCGTCGATTCCAGATCGAGTGGATAACCAACGGCCAGCACCCATTCGCCTAATTTCAGAGCATCCGAGTCGCCCAGCGTGATGGCAGGCAGATTAGACGCTTCTACTTTGATTACAGCAAGATCAGTCAGTGGGTCTGTACCAATCACTTTTGCCTTGAAGCTGCGCTTATCGGTCATCACCACTTCCACTTCGTCGGCATCCTGAACCACGTGGTTGTTGGTCACGATATAGCCATCTTTCGAGATAATCACACCCGAACCAGACGCTTGACCCTGCTGCCGACGTGGTTGCCCCTGCCCGCGTTGGCCACCTCCGAATTCGTCACCAAAAAATTCGCGGAAAATGTCGGGCATTTGTTGCTGCCGAACGGTGCGGGTCATGGTGGTTCTGATGTGAACAACCATTGGGGTAGCCGATTCGGCGGCAAACGAGAAATCGCCGGGTGCCCCCGTACCATTGCCGGTTAAGGCTGCTAACCGACTCGTGATAGTCGGCGTTGACGACTCGTTCATCACAACGTCGCGGTTATTGAAACCGAGGAAGTTGTAAGCCGCCAGAGTGATTGCACTCGACAGAATGGCAATCAGTGTTAATAGTTTCCAGTTGCTTTTCATTAGTTTTTTAGGGTGTTGCGTTGTCGGATCGCCGACCGGCTTTTTCATAGCTACCTGCTTCTCTGTGTTCGCAAGTCATTCAGTAAAATAACGAAATCTGGTGGTCAAAAAATTCTTGGTGATGTGCGTACTTAACAATTATTAACAAGGGTTTGTTAGATAGCCCACATTTCCCAATCAACTATCCTTTTTCAACTTCCATACCAAATTCTGAAAACAGACAGGATGACACAAAAATAGGCTCTCAATCGCTTCTGAAGACATTTTGTCGGATTTCTTACCAGATACCTGACAATAAAAATGCCACTACCCTAATGGACGTGGCATTTAATCTACAATTATTGTGGAGTATAACCTACTTGGCCTCCAGCAATTCCAGGGCTTTCTCGGCAGCCGACTGTTCGGCTTTCTTCTTGGAGTAGCCGCTGCCTGTTGCGAACGGTTCATCGTCGATCACAATCTGAGCAATGAACTCACGGTAATGGCTGTTGCCTTTCTCGGCAATAATATCAAACCGAATCTCCTTACCCTCACGCTGCGACCACTCGATCAACCGGCTTTTGAAATTGGCATTGTTCTGCACCAACGATTCGATATCGTAGTGCGACAGGAGGTTTTTCAGGATAAACCGGCGCGTAAACCCAAAGCCTTTATCCAGATAAATGGCTCCCACCAGGGCTTCCAGCGCATCGCCATACATGGACGTGCGGGTAGGCAGGCTCTTGGTTCTTGCGCCGTCATATTCAATCAGCCGGTCGAGACCAATCTTGCGGGCAATACTGTTGAGCATCTCCCGGTTCACAATCCTGGAGCGAATTTCGGTCAGAAAACCTTCGTCTTTATAAGGATATTTCTTAAACAAATACTCGGCAATCACCATTCCCAAAACCGCATCACCGAGGTATTCCAGTCGCTCATTAGACTCCCGAAACCCCACAATTAACGTCTCTTTCGAGGCCGATGAGTGCCGGAGTGCCAGTTGATAAAGACCCAGGTTCGATGGACTATCGCCAATGATATGGGCAACAGCCGTTTTGAGCTTCCGTCGCTTTTCGGCATCGCCGGGACGGAAGAAATTCAGCAGTGGAGCAAAAAAACTGCGGGGCAAGGCGAGCTGCACTTAGTCGGGGAGTTTACGAAAAATGACCGATGCGTTGTGGCCACCAAAACCAAATCCATTGCTCATTACCGTAGTTAACTTACGCGGTTGTGCCTGGTTGAACGTCAGGTTGAAACGCGGATCAACTTCCGGGTCATCCGTAAAGTGATTAATCGTGGGCGGAACAAGCTGACGATCAAGCGCGAACAGACAGGCAATAGATTCTACTGCGCCAGCCGCTCCCAGCAAGTGGCCAATCTGCGACTTGGTGGAGCTAATATTCATCTTGAAAGCATGGTCGCCAAACAGTTGGTGAATCGCTTTCAATTCTTGTGGGTCGCCCACGGGCGTTGAGGTACCGTGGGTATTAATATAATCTATTTCTTCGGGCTGAATACCAGCATCTTCGAGCGCGTCGAGCATACCCAGGCGGGCACCTAATCCTTCGGGGTGAGGTGCCGTAATGTGGAATGCATCCGACGACATGCCCCCACCAATCAATTCGGCGTAGATTTTGGCACCCCGCGCTTTTGCATGTTCGTATTCTTCTAAAATCAGGGCACCAGCACCTTCGCCTAACACAAAACCATCCCGATCTTTGTCATACGGACGTGAGGCTGTTTCGGGTGAGTCATTGCGTTCTGAGAGGGCTCGGTTGGCGTTGAAACCACCAATACCGGCTCTGGTTACGGCCGCTTCGGAGCCGCCCGTCACACAAATCGTCATCCGGCCCAACCGAATGTAATTGAAAGCGTCGATCATCGCGTTCAGGCTCGACGCACAGGCCGACACCGTCACATAGTTTGGTCCCCGCAAGCCATAGCGCATCGAGATTTGCCCCGGCGCACTATCAGCAATCATTCTGACAATAAAAAACGGGTTTATACGGGGAGTACCGTCGCCTTTGGCATAGTCGATCACTTCATCCTCAAATGATTTAAGACCACCAATGCCCGATCCCCAGATCACGCCAATTTTATTCAGATTCAATCCCAGCGGATTAATCATTCCTATCTGCTCACTACCCAGCAGTTGCGGCTCCAGACCCAGCCCCGCATCGCGGATGGCCTGATCGGCAGCAATGACAGCATAGTGTGTGAAGGGGTCCATTTTGCGTGCATCCTGACGAGGGATATGCTGAAGCACGTCAAGCCCTTTGAGTTCACAGGCAAACTTCGTCTTGAACTTACTGGCATCGAACTTCGTGATTGGTCCGGCCCCACTTGTTCCAGCGGCAAGGCCATCCCAAAACGTAGGCACATCATTACCAATAGGGGTGAGGGCACCAAGGCCCGTAACTACAACTCGTCGAAACGTCATACAGATGAACGCAGGTGGTAAAAAGGAGTAAACGGGTGAATTAGGCTGCTACCTATTTGAATAGGTAAGTCTGACTAAGCGATGCCATTGGCGATGCTGTCGGCAAAACCTACTTACTCAAACAGGTAGAAAGCCCATTGCAGGCCTACTTGCCAGCGTTTTCCTCCAGGTAAGTGATCGCCTGACCAACCGTTCCGATGTTTTCGGCCTGATCGTCAGGGATAGAAATGTTAAACTCTTTTTCAAATTCCATGATTAACTCAACGGTATCTAAAGAGTCGGCTCCCAGATCATTCGTGAAGCTTGCCTCGGGCGTAACCTCTGACTCTTCCACGCCTAATTTCTCAACAATGATGTTCTTAACTTTTTGTGCAATTTCTGACATTTCGATAGTCAATTGGGGTTGAAAAACGCCACAAAGAAAACCATTTCCCCCGTCATTGTCAAACAATTTTTTCGGTCTTATACCGTTTTAGTTAGCCTTTAATTACCTTATAATTAACTGTTATACAACGACTTAGTCATACATTATACCTATTCATTCTATCCTGATAGCCCACCTCATCCCAGCTCTTTATTCTATCCACAGGTGCCCTTATCCATAGGTTTATAGCCTGATATACAGGCTTAGTATGAACTGGCAGGGGCATGAAATCCGTTGCAACTTTGCAGCCATAAATCAGACTTTCAGCAAAATGATTCAACTTCCCAAACTTCACCATACCAACTCCCCCAATTTTTTTCTGATGGCTGGCCCCTGTGCCATCGAAGGCCGCGACATGGCCCTCCAAATTGCCGAACGCATTGTTGAAATCACCAACCGACTTCGTATTCCCTATATTTTCAAAGGGTCCTACCGCAAAGCCAATCGCACCAAAGCAAACTCGTTCACCGGCATCGGCGACGAATTGGCCCTCTCGATTTTGAAAGAAGTGGGCGACACATTCAACATCCCCACCGTTACCGACATTCACGAGTCGCACGAGGCTGCCATGGCTGCTCAGGCCGTAGATGTGTTACAGATTCCGGCGTTTCTGTGCCGCCAAACCGAACTTATTGAGGCAGCCGCTCGGACTGGAAAGGCCGTAAACATCAAAAAAGGGCAGTTTTTGTCGGGTGAGAGCATGAGTTTTGCCGCCGAAAAGGTGCGGGCTATCAACCCCAATGCTGCCGTGATCCTGACCGATCGAGGCAACTCCTTTGGCTACGGTGACCTCGTGGTTGATTACCGGAACATCCCGGCCATGCAATCGTTTGGGGTTCCGGTAGTGATGGATTGTACGCACTCGCTGCAACAGCCCAACCAGTCGTCGGGCGTGACGGGTGGCAAACCGGCCCTGATTGCCACCATTGCCAAAGCGGCCATTGCCGTGGGTGCCGACGGTCTGTTCATTGAAACCCACCCCGACCCTTCCTGTGCCAAATCCGATGGAGCCAACATGTTGCCATTAGATCAACTGGAGGCCTTACTGGAACGGTTGGTGCGGATTCGCGAAGCAGTGCTGATTTAGTTCCTACCGCGCCCGAACGCCAACCCAAGCCGTGTCGTCTTCGCCATTTTCTGTGTCGTTATTTGGTGTAGAGTCCGAATCTGCGGGGGTGGAAGCTGTGATTTGAGCCTTTGTAATGGCTTCGCCCAAAGTCACAACGCGGGCCTGAAACACCAAAACTGTGCTACTCTCAGCGGCTAAACTGCCAATGGTGCCAGTCACGGTTTGTCCCGCTGCCGACAAGCCATTCACATAACTCAAATTCGCCGGTAACACCGCCCCAACACTAATGCCGGTGGCCGTTGCTCCGCCCCGGTTCGATACTATCATCGAGTACGAGATCACTTCGTTCAGTACCGGCGTTCGGTTGCTCACCACCAGTTGCAAACTCAGGTCAGCGGTGGCCGGGTCGGGTGTGGGCTGGTTGGTCTGAACAGGGGGCAACGGAATCTGATTTGGATTGGGCGACTCGAACACAACCGTGCCGGGTTGCAGAGTACGCCACTCGGTGCCTGCTTCGTCGTCTTGCCCGGTTCGGGTGCCGGTGCCGGGCTGACTGTCAGGGTCGGTAATGCCGGATTTAATCACTTCGGCGGCATTGCGAAATGTACCTTCGGCAACAGCCTGTGCCTGGAAACTTAATACCGTAATGCCTCCACTGGCTATCTGACTGATCGTTCCGATGAGGGCAGTACCAGTGTTAGTCAGACCCGGTGCCGAGATAATAGCCAGATTCGCGGGCAATCGGTTTTGTACCTGTACATTGGTGGCGGGGTCGGGGCCAGTGTTTTGCACCCTAATCTGTACGGTGAACGTCTCTCCTACCCGCACCACCCGTTGGCTTGTTTCCATCGACAAACTCAAATCGGCGCGAGGTGGGGGTGGGGGCGTTCCTAACTGAAACTTATTGGTTGGCACGGCAGGAACCACCGGATTTGTACCCACCACCCGAACCCGAAACCAACCCGTTGTCAGGTCGTCGGGGAGTTTAGTGCGGACGGGGTTGTTACCCGAACTCGGTAACGCCCGCAAAAACCGTCCGCTCGAATCCAGCAACTGCACCTGCCAGCCGTTATCGTTGCCAAATGTCCCGACCGTATAAATAGATAACCGCAAACTATCGGCGGGCAGAATAATGGTGGCCACACTACTCGTAAGGGCAAATTGTTCGGGCAAAATTGGCGTTGCCGAACTAAAAAATGTGTTATTCAGGCTGTTGTTCCAGTTCCGGGCAAACCTCGACAGACCCATATTAGCCGGAATACTAGTTGGATTATTGAAATATTGAGGGTGCGGTTGCAGACGGGCTACGTTGCCAAAATGCACATCTACATTACCGGCCCGCCGGTTCACAATGGTGTCGTTGAGTGGTCCCTGAAACGCCATCAAATTGGGGGTGTCGATCACTTCCTGCTGTTTAGCAACCACGTCGGGCCGGTTCACTGACCCATCGAACGAAGCCCGCGCAACCACCCAAGGCAGTTGGCGACCCCCAAAATCGGCCCGCGTTTTGGCAATCAAATCGCGCAGCCGATTGCCATAAAATGGGATGCTACCATTGCTGTTATCGCCGAATTCAGCCTCGCCCTGATGCCACAAAACAGCCCGCGCCCCGCCTACCGAGCCGTAGTATTGAAGAATATTTTTGAGGTTGGTATAGGGTTGCAGATTAGGCCAGTCAGCCGCGCAGTAATATCGATTACAGGCGGGAATGCCGTTGGCCGTATTGATCCAGTTCTCAATGGTTGAAGAATCCCAACCGGCATTGTAAAAAACGACCGGCACGTTATAGCGACTCACGATGTAGTCTCCTAACTCACCCCAACCCCACGAACTTTCGCCCATCGGAAATACGCGCCGGGCGGCTGTCATGGCCTTATAGGTCGGAAATGGCATGGGGTCGCCCGACGAAACAAGAGCCTGCGCGCCGGGGGGATAAGAATGATTAATGGTGTCGATGCTGCTCACGCGGTCAGTGGCTGTACCGAGGTCATTATCACCGTTGCCCAAACCACGCGCGTTCGACTGGCCCGCTGTGATGAATACCTCACCAATACCAACTGGACGCACAGAGGTTTCGCCAATGATAATATTATTTCGTATTGCCCTGACAGTCAACATATACCAACCACCAGCACCCGTTAGTTGACCATAAAAAACGCCAGCCGTCGGGTTGGTTTGAATGGTTTGCCAGGCCGACGAAACGCCCTGACCCGGAGCGGCTGCCGTTAGTTGACCTTCAATGCGATCAGCGGCAAAGTCAATTCGGCCCGACACGTAAAGCCGCCCGTTGCCATCGGCACCGCGTTGCACCACCAGTCGGGCAACCGGATAGGACAATTCAAACTGTTGCGCCTGACTAACTAATGACAGCAATGTCAACAGTATGAAACTTGCGGAAATAACAACGCGCTTCCTCGCTCGATTACATGAAATCAAAATACGTAAATTGATCTGGTTTGGGAATTCTATAATCTTTAAGCCATGCTTTCAATACATTTAAGTCGGCAAACATCGCCACTTCAGACTTCATATCTTTGATACTTTTTTTCAATTGACGGATGTCATTATTGAATTTATATTCCAATTGCATGGTTGATTGAATCCCAAACATCGACCCCGACATCTGCCCCAGTTGTTGCTGGATGCCGAACAATTCGCCGTCCAGATCCTGCGCCTGATCTTTCAAAATCTTGTTGTAATACCGTAGCTGATCGTCGGCCAGAGTTTCCAGATGATTCTGATCGATGCGATTGAATTCCAATTGCAACCGAAGCAGTGCCAGCAAATCACTAGCTTCGTAGGCTTGGGTAACGCGCTGCATGATCTCAGTTTTGCGGGCTTTCTCAGCCTCGTCGGGTTCGCGGTCGGGGTGAAACGCCTTCACCAAATCCATATAGAGCGTTCTGACCGACTTGGTAATGTTGCGGGTCTCTTCTTCCTTTTTTGCTTCCCGTTCCTGCTGTTTATCGGATTTTGGCTTTTTTGCCCGTCGTTCGGCAGCAAGGCGTTGGCGTTCTTCTTCGGCAGCTTCCTGTTCCTGAATTTTCTGATGCAAAAAAGCCTGCATCTGCTCCGGGTCTTTCATGTCAACGTCGCTTAGGTCGATTCCTAACATCTGGCTGGCCATATGCTTCACCATGTCGAGTTGGCTCTGCTCCATTTCGTCGCTGACTGCATCGTAGCCCTGTTCGTCGTACTTATCATAAATGACCTTAAGGTCTTCCATCCCCTCCCGGTCAATCAGTTCAAAAGCAACGGTCTGAATCAGATGAGCCAATTTCTTCTTTTCAGCTTTTTTCACTTCCTTATTCTCGTAAGCCCGGTCATAAATTCTGACAATTTGAGCCTGCAATTCAGACAATTGAGCCAAAAGAGGCCGCATTTCTTTGGCAACCCGCTTTTGCAATGTCTCAGCCACTTCCCGAAATTCCTTGATCTCTTTCTCCGTTTTTTCTATCTTCTTAGTCAGCCGATTAAACTCTTTCTGAGCCTTGCTCTGAACGGCCTTGTCTTTGGTGGTCCCGACCCGTATTACCTGTTGTTTCGACATACCTACCGTTATTTACTCGTAATTTCAAAGATAATAGCTTACTTGCAAAGTACCTCAAATCACCTGATTGATTGATGTATGCCCATTTTTACTCATCAAGCACCAGAGCAATTTGCTTCCCACGTATTGCAATACGCGACATTTTTTTGCGAGGCAGGTTTTCGGGCAATGGTACAGTCTGCCATTGCTTGGCTTTCGGGTCGTATTGCCACAGTTCGTTACCCCGGCTCTCAATCAACATACCCGTTGTTATCCAGGCCATGTAATGCTCCGAATCAGGCGAACTCTCGGCAATACTGCTGACCTGATTGCGAGCAGGATCATACGCCCGAATCAACCATTTATCGCTCACCTGCTGAACAAAACTGAAGGCGTTCTGCCCCGGAATTCGATGCAGCGAGCGACCTATCGAGGTTGCGATCGTCGTGTCTTTTCCGGTTTTTCGGTTCAGGTAATGCATTGAATTGGGTTCACCCAACACAAATACAACGGCCTCGTTTTCATTCAACCAGGCCTGATAACCAATTTTGCCCGTTTTCTGCGATTCCAGCAGCAGGGTAGTTGCTGTGGGATCAGTCAAACGATATTGTACCAGATCCTGATCGCCATTGGCTTTGCGCTGCACAATGCACGAGATGGCTTGTTTGTCTGGCAACACCGTCGGCGAATATTCCGAATCCGACGTGTTGGTAAGCTGCTTCCGAACCCCCGTTTCAGTGTTGTAGGACCAAATATCTGTCTGCTTATCGGCCATCATCGACGTATAATACAACAGTGGCTGCGTCGGGTGGAAGAATGGCTGATTGTCGTATCCCGGCTTATCTGACACATTTCGGGGGTTCGACAGGGACAATTTGCCCCCTGGCACCGACAGGTCCAGCAAGTAGACCTCCGTGCCGTTCTGTGCGTAAAGCGTTCCGAACGACAGCCATAATACGACTACTAAAATACCTTTTTGAATCATGGACCAGTTCGTTTATTGCTGAACACCCAGCAAATTCAATATAAACGCATATTCCAAAGCCACTTCTTTCAATGCCTCAAATCGCCCCGATGCGCCCCCATGACCCGCTTCCATGTTTGTGTGAAGCAGCAATTGATTGCCATCGGTTTTCATTGTTCTGAGTTTCGCTACCCATTTGGCTGGTTCCCAATATTGTACCTGTGAGTCGTGTAAACCCGTGGTTACAAACAGGTTGGGGTACTCCTGTTTGGTTACGTTGTCATACGGCGAATACGATTTCATGTACTCGTAATACGGTTTGTTTTTCGGGTTGCCCCATTCCTCCCACTCGCCCGTTGTGAGCGGAATTGTTTCGTCGAGCATGGTCGTGACTACGTCTACAAACGGCACCGCTGCCACCACCCCCCGGTACAATTCGGGAGCCTGATTCACCACCGCACCCATCAGCAAACCACCCGCTGAGCCGCCCAGCGCGAAGAGTTTATCGGGGCTGGTGTACTTATTGGCGATCAGGTACTTGGAGCAATCGACAAAGTCGTTGAAGGTGTTTTTCTTTTTCAACATTTTGCCATCTTCATACCACTTGCGACCCATTTCCTGCCCTCCCCGAATGTGGGCAATGGCATAAATGAAACCACGATCAAGCAAACTCAATCGCCCTGACCCGAAACCCGGTTCGGTGTTGCTGCCATACGACCCATAGGCGTATTGCAACAACGGGGCCGAGCCATCTTTTTTGGTGCCTTTACGATACACCAGCGAGATAGGCACTTTCACCGGTACGCCGTCGCGGCCATCGCGCACGGTCGCATATACCCGCTCCGACACGTAATTGTTTTTATCGAATCCGCCCAGAACCTCCTGTTGTTTCAACAGGGTTCTCGCCTTCGTGTCCATGTTATAATCGAAGGTAGAACCGGGCGTTGTCAGCGAAGCGTAGCTATATCGTAGGACAGCCGTATCGAATTCGGGGTTGTATGACATCCCGGCAACATAGGCCGGTTCGCCAAATTCGAGGTAGGTATCGGCCTTGGTTGTTTGGTTGATCACCCGGATTTTGGTCAGCCCTTCCTTCCGCTCGCCCAATACGAGGTGATTGGCAAACACGTCCATATTTTGCAAAAACACGTCGCCCCGTTGCGGAATCACCTCTTTCCAGGCGGCCCGGTTGGCCTGCTGCCCCTCAGATACTTCCATCAGGCGATAGTTTTCCGCTTTGAAGTTGGTTCGCACATAAAACTTGTTGCCGTAGTGCTGAATATCGTACTCGTGGCCGCGTTCGCGGGGATAAAATACGGCAAAATCACCCGTCGGTTTACCTGCATCCAGAAGCCGGTACTCCGTCGTGACCCCGTTATGATCGCTCACAATAGCCACATACTTTTTGGACTTCATCCGGTACAAACCCATATAAAATTGGTTGTCCTTCTCTTCGTAAACCAGCACATCCTGTTTAGCATCGGTGCCCAGCACGTGCCGATAGACCTGATAGCCGAGCAGCGTTTTCACGTCTTTTTTGACGTAGAAGAGTGTTTTGTTATCAGTGGACCAGGCAAAATCGCCCGATTCCACATTCGGAATGGCTTCAGGGTAAATCTGGCCTGTTTTCAGGTTTTTCACCTTCAGCGTGTATAGCCGGCGACTGACAGTGTCTTCACAGAAAATGGCCAGTTCGTCGTTGTCCGATACCTCATAGCCCCCCATATTGTAATAGTTATGCCCTTTTGCCAACTGATTGCAATCAAACATAACCTCCTCCGGGGCCGTCAGCGACCCTTTTTTACGGACATAAACGGGGTATTCACCGCCCTGCACAAAGTTGGTCTGGTAAAAATACGCTCCCTCTTTATACGGCACCGACTGATCTTGCTGTTTGATGCGGCCTTTCATTTCCTCGAACAGCTTTTCACGCAGGGTTTTTACAGGGGCCAATACCTGCTCCAGATACGCGTTTTCTGCCTTGAGATAATCGATGACTTCCGGATTTTCCCGGTCGTTGAGATAGTAATAATTATCGACACGGGTATCACCGTGAATCTTGAGTTCTTTCGGTTTTATAGGGGCTTTTGGGGCCACAACGGAGGTTGCCGTACCAGATGTTGCCGTTTGGGCGTTGGTCATGCTGTTTAGAGTCGTCATACAAATAACAGAAACAAAAAAAGTTCGCATGGTGAAGTGGTCTAGAAGGGGCCGACGAATCGGAATCATGCAAAGCTACAAAATAACACAGCAGGGACTAGTTGATAAGGTCAGACAACTAACCGGAGTACGCTGGAGCCGGTCTAAAAAAGCCTGGTATGTCCCCAATAACCCGCACTACCCTACAGCGCGTACCGGATTTATCCAAAATCAACAAAAACGCCTGGCTCAAAATGGCCAGGCATTTGCATGCTTTCCTGTTCTTACTCGCCATCAGGCGATATCGTTACGGGTATTCATCAGTATGATTTACCGGTTCCTGTTTTGAATCACCCCATTTACGTTGCGAGAAACAGGCCTTGTCAGCCTTTGGAGTAACTTTGGAGTATCTCACGCTCTGCCTGCGCCAAAAGGCTGCCGAGCAGCAGCAACAGAGAAATCAGCCCGGCATCGGCAGCGATCAGGCAACGCTCACCTCTATATGTACCAACCCTGATCTGACAAAGTAGAATTAATAGGGTGATCGTTTATCATCCCGACTGGCGGACCAGTCGGGATGATAAATGCACTTACTGCGTCTGCACCACCCACTCCACCCTGCGCTGGCAACCGCCCGCGTTGGTGACGGTGAGCGTGAACAAGCCCAGCCGGTTGATGGGGAAAATGCCCATGGTGTTGTTATCGACCTGCCGAATCTCGTAACCGTTGATGCGATCCAGAATCATTAGCCGCTCGTATAACACCCCGCCTGATGCCTGGAACACCACCGGCGGATTCAGCGACGGCACCCGCACCACCGGCACGGGCGAACCCGGAAGGCCGGCCCCCGCCACCGTCACGCTGTTGGGGAAAATGATGGTAGCGGTGGGAACGGGGTTCACCGTCAGCGTGAAGCCGTTGGAGGTGGTGGAGCCGCCCGGCCCCGTGATGGAGAGGGAATAGACACCCGCGTCGCCCACCTGCACATTACCCAACGCGAGTATGGGGCCAGTTTGCCCCGGAACCGGGTTTCCCCCTTTGAGCCACTGATAGCCTGTTACGTTGTTGGAGACCACCACGCTGACCATTGCCGAGGCTCCCTCGCACACGCTGGAGGCCGTGGCGGGTTGGGTGGTGATGATGGGAGCCGCCGAGGTGACGCTCAACACCACACTCGCCGTGCCGGAGCAACCGTTGGTGGTACCCGTGACGGAATAGGTTCCGGCCACCGAGACCGAAATAGCCGGGGTGTTTTGACCTGATGACCAATTGTACGTGGCCCCGCCCGATGCAGTGAACGTGGCGGTTTGGGTGGACGAGATGGTCAGGCTGGGGCCGGGCGTAATGGTCACGGTGGGCGTAACCGTTATCGTAAACGTTTTTGGGGTACCGTCACATGTTACACCGCCGTTGGTATAAGAGGGGGTAACCATTATCATTGCAGTGACAGGTGACGTACCCGAATTGGTAGCGGTAAATGCCCCGATATTGCCTGTACCACTGGCGGCTAACCCAATAGAGGGGTTGTTATTGGTCCAACTGTAAGTCGTACCTGAACCCGTGAAGGTTACCGCTGTGGTCGATGAATTAGTACAAACCGTTTGGTTGCTTACCGTATTCACCGTCGGCGTTGGATTGACTGTTATAAAAAATGCTTTAGCCGTACCCGGACAGGTAACTCCACCACTTGTATAGTCTGGTGTGACATCTATCCTTGCGCTAATAGGCGTTGTACCAGTATTAGTGGCCGTGAAGGCACCGATATTGCCTGTACCACTGGCGGCTAACCCAATAGACGGGGTATCATTTGTCCAATTGTAAATCGTACCTGGTACTGTACCCGTGAACGTCACTGCTGTTGTTGATGTCCCATTACAGACGGCTTGGTCGCTGATAGCATCAACAGTGGGTACGGAGTTAGCTGTCACCGTCACGCTTCCTGTCATCGGGGCTGTACAGCCGCCTGTGGTACGAGTGGCTACAACCGTATAGGTTTCCACTGCTGTTTGATTGCCAAAACTAATCGCTGAACCTGTTGTGCCTGATACGGGTGAACCCACGTTGACGTTATCTTTTTTGAGTTGATAGCTCACACCCGTTTCGGAGTTGGACAAACCAACGGCAACGCCAGCACCACCTGCACAATACGCGCCACCGCCCGTGACGGTGTAGGCAGTAGGTGTGACGCAAGCTGCTGTCACTGCCATCGTAATCTCATTACTCGTCGCCGAAGTTGGTGAAGCACAAGGGACGTTGCTGTTCATGACACAAGTAATCTTATCGCCATTGGCTAAACCCGCATCTATATAGGTGGCACTATTGGTACCCACATTGGTGCTGCCTTTTTTCCATTGATAGCTCGGTGTTGTACCACCGTTGGTGGGCGTGGCCGTGAAGGTGACACTTGTGCCAGTGGTGATGCTGCCGCTTGGGTTGGCAGCGATGGACACGGAGGGTGTGACGGCCGTGCAAGCATCAAAAAACGTGATGGACACCTCGGACAAAGAGCCCTGAATAATGGCATCAGCATCCCCAACCCTGATCGTCCAGTCTCCATTGCGAGTAGCCCCTACCAAAGAGGCTAAACTACCAACTGGAGACGCGCCAGTAGGTAAATATACTCCAGCAGGAATAACACCATTGAGACCAGGAACGGGTATCGTTCCAGATGCATTGTTCCGAAAACTCAAGGTATTCATGCCGCTCATGTCGATATTGACACCGCCCCCTATGCGATTGACAATCAGGATTTCGGCACCACCAGGCGGAGTTATCCCCACTACAATATCGCTTGCCCATGCGTGCGAAATATTGAAATTAATTTGCACTTCGTTGGCATCAGCAACCGTGCCGCTCAGCCCGGAAACAACGATGGTCCTGCTGACATTGCCCGGGTCAGGAATAGCCACAGGCAAGCCGGTTGCTGAAAATGTGGCCTGCGCGAAAGCGCTTTGGCGGCCCAGCCCCAAGCAGAGGCAGAGGCTCAAGAAGAGCGGGGCGATGCGAATGGCCCACTGGGCCGTGAGCACCCAAAGTTTGACTTGATACAGTCGAAAGTTTTGGATGAAGTTTAAGTGCTCTGTACAGAGCATAATGATTTTTTGATAGAGATTTTGTTTCATTTTTTTGTAAAAATTAAGTCAATTGATTGGAGGAGTTGAAAATCTAAAGAAGGTATTTTTACTTACTGTTTCGGTTGGTTTTGCTACTTTTACAACGGGTTGGAGTACTCATTTTTTCAAATATATGAAAGAAACAAACTACCAAGTTTAAAATTGTTGATTAGATGCCTTTGCTTATCTAAGGAATGGAGCTAAAACAAGGTAACATTCTACGCTAGAATGAGGTAGGTGAGTTGGGGGTTAACCGGATGAGGTCGAATACGAGCCATGTCCAGTTACGACCGCTCTGTTTTGAGTCCTTTCTGGTACTGTTTTTCTACTGCGCGTACCACTACCGATAAACCCGTTCGGGTGGAAGTTTGACTCATCAGACTTCGAACCGTGTCATACTCCTAGAGAATTACGCCTTCCATGGCCCGATATACATGAGCAAACAAGCGATGCTCAATAGGATTCCACCGCGCGGGCGGCCCCGTTGGAGCAGTAAGGGGGGTAATGACAAATCAGTAAGTCCCGACTAATCTGAGCAAACAACCACAACAATCGCTTTTTGAAGCAGTGGTGGCGGCAGGAATTGGCTCCGCCAGCATCGCACAGAATCATAATCTGCTTACAGTCAGCATACTGATGAATACCATAGGTATCCCACCACCACAACAGGTTATCCACAATGAATTCGGCTGTCTCCGCATTGGTGCCAATGCTGATATAACCTTGGTTGCGCAACAAATCGTAAATACCGTGAGGGACCACCTTTCCCCTAGCCAGATGCTCATAGTCATGCGGGGCCGCCCGCGCGGTCATAGACTTGTTGGGGAGCCTGGCTATAACAACGGCCTGTTCGATGCAGTGGCCCCAGGCGTTCTTTCTTTTTGGTATCAATGCTGATTAAGCGAGAACATGCCCACTAAGCTGAAGATGAGCTTAAACTGCTTGTCGCGGTCAGCATACGAACCTGTGGCAAGCTGTTTCTGGAGCCTACGATAGCGATAGCCTAAAGCACGTAAGTGTCTTTTAATCAGACCATGGGTGAGTTTGTGACCTGACTCAAGTTCAAATTGAGCGGCAATTTGAGCCGGGCGCAGGCTAATCCAAAACAGAGCAGGATTAGTTGGCGAACCCGCCTTGTATCGATCTAAAAAAGCGGTCAACTCGGTGAAGATGTCGGCTTTTTGAACCGCGTTTTTTTTCGTCCTCCCCCAACCCGACGTTGTCGTCCAGGGGTGATTTGGTTCATCAATTCGGGTTGGGCGAGTTCGTTGTGGGCTTTACGGAGGTTTTTTTGAGAGATGCCCAACAGGGAGCCAATGTATCGTTTGCCGCCATAGCCTATTTTTTGGGCTTCCAGTGCGGCATAATGGCGTTTATCTTTTTCGGCCAGCCGGGTGTAAAAGTCTCGGATGGCCTGTTCGATGGAGGCAGAGTAGTGAGCCATAAGCGAAGATGTAAGCTGATCATTAATTCTTAACTTCGGCAAAATATTTTCAATCAGCAGCGGTTCGAGCGGACGATTTTTAAATTCCACCACATCACCAAGCCGTGGACATTGCCTTACCCTTGGAACGATCTGCTTAAGGTTACCTTCAACGGAATTACCCCGGATCAGACCTACGGAGCGGTGCAAAACTTTGTCAGTAAAGAACTGTTTAGTGGATAATTCCAGCCATTGACATCGTACCAGTACCCCGACCTATTTTTAGGAGAAAAATGCACTCAACGAGTTCGGTGAGCGGTACAATTATATCAAATCCGCGAGTTCCCATTGGCAAATGCGGCAAAACCACCGCTTCGGTGTACCGATTTCAATCATAGCTTTGTATATGACCCCATTTCTGTGTTTATTTAAAGTTCGAGCGTCAACGTTCACACCGTTTTGGTATTCTCCTTAACGTTTAAACAGCTTTCCTGTAAACCGCGTCGGAACGAATTACGATCCACCCTAATACTCGTTTAACAAAACTGATAAACCAAGAAAGCGTACTTATGAAGAATGCGATGTTGCTCCTGTTGCTGGTTATGGCTTCGTGTAAAGTAGCCCAGAAAACAGACATTCCCGCCTGGGCACCCTACGATGAATCCGATGAATTAGCCAAAAACGCCACCCACGAATCCCAGAGGATGCGTTACAAACTTATCCAATCGAAGTACCTGGATAAAAATCAACTCTGGAAAAGCATAGCGGGACAGCTCGGCAATTTCTCTGCCTCAGATTACGAGGCCCTCAAACCTCTTATTCTGGAGCAGGATATTCCTACACTTCAGGCTCATATTCAGTCCGGTAAACTTACTTACGAGCGGCTGACTCAATGGTATCTATACCGCATCGCCCTTTTCGAGAACGACCGGAATAAAACCCTAAACAACCTGATCGCCATTAACCCAAACGCTGTTGCCGAAGCACGCAGGCGGGATAAACGTAAATCAGCCTCTATGCACCCCATTTTTGGGATGCCCGTTTTGTTGAAAGACAATATCAACCTGGAGGGACTACCTACCACAGCCGGGGCGCAGGTTTTCAATAACAACACAACCAGGGATGCCTTCATTGTAGATCGGCTAGAGGAAAAAGGGGCTGTTATTCTCGGCAAAACAAACCTGAGCGAGTGGGCTAACTTCCTGTGCCTCGACTGCCCCAACGGCTATAGTGCAATGGGTGGACAAACCCTTAACCCCTATGGCCGGAAACGATTTGATACCGGGGGGTCAAGTTCGGGAAGCGGCTCCACCATAGCCGCCAACTATGCTGCGGCAGCCGTGGGCACTGAAACATCCGGGTCTATCTTATCGCCATCAAGCGCCAACTCAATAGTCGGCCTCAAGCCAACTACCGGCTTACTGAGTCGGGGGGGTATTGTTCCGATCTCAAGCACGTTTGATACCCCCGGCCCAATGACCAGAACCGTTATTGACGGCGCTATTCTACTATCGGCGATGGCAGGCGAAGACCCCGCAGATGCCGCGACAAAGGGAAACCCCAAGGATAAGAAATACTGGGAGGAGGTCAAAACAGGAAGCCTCAAAGGGGTTCGGTTTGGGGCATACAAACCTCTACTTAGAGATTCTATCTACAAATCGAACGTTGATAAGATCACTTCGCTGGGTGGCATTGTGGTAGAGATCGAACTCGAACAGGCGGCCAACGAAGGTTTCGGAGCACTGCTAAACGCCGACATGAACGTAGACCTGCCCACCTATATCAGAAACTACGGGTCCAAGTCGCTTAAACTTCAGTCAGTTTCAGACATTGTGGCTTATAATAAACAGGATTCGGCCCGTCGAATACCTTACGGACAGGGGCGATTTACTGGTGTTATAAAGTCAACAACCAGCCCGGAAGAGATGGCCAAATTACGAACCAGCATTCGTAAGAGCGGAGCCAGCTATTTCGAAAAGCCTATGCTACAATACCAGCTCGACGCTATACTGTCTGTAAACAACCGAAGTGCCGGTCTGGCGGCAGCCGCTAATTATCCCTGCCTTACGATTCCGATGGGATACCGTGCCAATGGCGAACCCGTAGGACTTACTTTAATTGTTCGACCGTTTGAGGAGGACAAACTACTAAAAATTGGTTATGCCTACGAGCAGGCTACCAAGCACCGGCAGCTTCCCAACGATTACAAGTAAGGTCTGTGGTCTTAAACAACTAGTTGAAGATAAACAAAAAGTGCCCCTATCTCTGGAGACAGGGGCACTTTTATGGGCTATGTGGAGACCGCTTACGCCGTTACCCGCTTCTTCGCACGAGAGAATTGCTCGCGCGATTCGGTGATAGTCTCGTATTCCTCTTTCGAGCCAACAATCACGTTCAGGTAGCGACGAACACCGGTACCGGCTGGAATCAGGTGACCAACGATCACGTTCTCCTTCAAGCCTTCAAGCGTATCATTCTTACCCCGAATCGAGGCTTCGCTCAATACTTTGGTTGTCTCCTGGAACGAGGCCGCCGAGATAAAGCTTTCCGTACCCAACGACGACTGGGTGATACCCATCAGCGTTGGTTGCGAAACGGCTGGCATAGCATCCCGAACGGTCGCAATGGCTAAGTCACGGCGTTTCAGGTTCGAATTCTCATCGCGCAAACGGCGTGAAGAGATAATCTGACCCGGCTTCAGCGTGTCGGAGCCACCGGCATCCATCACCACTTTAGCGTCCATCACTTTGCCGTTTTCCTCACGGAACGACCATTTGTCAACCACTTGACCCTCAAGGAAGTTGGTATCGCCAGAGTCGATGATTTCAACTTTCTGCATCATTTGGCGCACGATGGCTTCAATGTGCTTGTCGTTAATTTTTACACCCTGCAAGCGGTATACTTCCTGAATTTCGTTCACCAGATACTCCTGAACGGCAGTTGGCCCTTTGATAGCCAAAATGTCGCTCGGCGTAATGGCACCATCCGATAGCGGAGCACCAGCCCGCACAAAGTCATTGTCCTGAACCAGGATAAACTTCGAAAGGGGTACAAGATACTTCTTCCGGGTGCCATCTTTCGACTCAATGAAGATCTCGCGGTTACCACGCTTAATAGTTCCGTAGGATACAACACCGTCGATTTCTGACACAACTGCCGGGTTCGATGGGTTCCGGGCTTCAAACAATTCCGTTACCCGTGGCAGACCACCCGTAATATCGCGGGTTTTGCCCACGTTACGAGGAATTTTTGCCAGTGGCTGACCAGCCGTAATTTTCTGACCTGTCTTCACCACCAAACGAGCACCAACGGGCAAGTTATATCCCTTTTCAGTTACGTCTTCGAGCAGCATGCTGCTACCTGTTACAATAATCGACGGGTTTTTCGCTTTGTCGCGGGTTTCGATGATTACCATCTCCTGGAAGCCTGTCTGCTCGTCAAACTCCTCCCGGTAGGTAATGCCATCTTCAATAGCATCGAAAGAAACTACACCTGTCAGTTCCGAAAGAATTACGGCGTTGTAAGGATCCCAGGCACTCAATTCGTCGCCCTTCTTCACCGTATCACCATCTTTCACCCGCAGAAACGCGCCGTAAGGAATGTTGTTGCTGATGTAGACCTGATTACGGTCTTCTGGGTTCACAATTTTGACTTCCCCTGAGCGGCCCATCACGATAGTCAGCGATTTACCTTCGCTGTCTTCCGATTGTACTGTCCGCATTTCTTCAAACTCGATCAGACCATCGAACTTAGCCCGGATTGAGGCATCAACCGCGATGTTGGAAGCCGTACCACCCACGTGGAAAGTACGCAGGGTAAGCTGTGTACCCGGCTCACCAATAGATTGTGAAGCAATTACGCCCACAGCCTCACCAATGTCGACCATGCGGCCCGAAGCCAGGTTGCGTCCGTAGCATTTACCACAAACACCTTTCCGCGACTCACATGTCAATACCGAACGGATTTCAACCGTTTCAATGCTGGTTTCGTCGATGGCAGCAGCAATTTCTTCCGTAATCAACTCACCCGAAGCTACCAGCAACAACGGATTGCCGTTGCTATCTTTCTTGAGTGGATCATATACATCGTGTACTGTTGTACGACCTAAAATCCGCTCTGAGAGTGGCTCGACGATGTCTTCGTTGTCCTTCAAAGCAGAAACCTGTAGGCCCCGCAACGTACCACAATCATTCTCGCTGATGATTACATCCTGCGCAACGTCGTGCAAACGACGGGTCAGGTAACCGGCATCGGCTGTTTTCAAGGCAGTATCGGCCAGACCTTTCCGGGCACCGTGCGTTGAGATAAAGTACTCCAATACGTCGAGACCTTCTTTGAAGTTCGACAAAATCGGGTTTTCAATAATCTCACCCACAGAGCCTTGCAGGTTTTTCTGTGGCTTGGCCATCAAACCCCGCATACCACCCAACTGACGAATCTGCTCGCGTGAACCACGGGCACCGGAGTGCATCATCATATAGATGGAGTTGAATCCACCCTGATCAGCTTCCAGTTGTTTCATCAGCGTTTCGGTTACGCGGGAATTCACCCGCGTCCAAATGTCGATAACCTGGTTATAACGCTCGTTCTCCGTAATCAGACCCATCAGGTAATTGTCCCAAACTGTCTGAACACCTTGCTTTGCCTCATCAATAAGGCCCTGCTTGGCTTCGGGTATCATTACATCGCTCAAACCGATTGAGAGACCACCCCGGAAGGCCATCTGGAAACCTAGTTCTTTGATATCGTCCAAGAAAGCAGCCGTTTTAGCAACGCCTGAAATCTTGAAGATCAATGCAATAATCTGCTGTAGTTTCTTCTTGGTCAGCAATTCGTTGATGAAGCCCACTTCTTTCGGCACAAACTGGTTGAACAACAACCGACCTGCTACCGTGTCAATGACCTTCGATTCCAGCTTACCTTCCTCGTTCCGAACATTAACCCGGCACTTGATGTTGGCGTGCTTCGATACTTTGCCTTCGTTGATGGCAATGATTACCTCTTCGGCACCGTAGAAAATCATCCCTTCACCCACAATCGGGTATTCCGGGATATTCTTCCGGCCTTTCGTCACATAATAAAGACCCAACACCATGTCCTGCGACGGAACCGTGATCGGTGCGCCGTTAGCCGGGTTAAGAATGTTGTGCGACGCCAGCATCAGCATCGACGCTTCCAGGATTGCCTCCTGACCAAGTGGCACGTGAACGGCCATTTGGTCCCCGTCGAAGTCAGCGTTGAAAGCCGTCGTAACCAGTGGATGCAACTGAATAGCTTTTCCCTCGATCAGTTTTGGCTGGAACGCCTGAATACCCAACCGGTGAAGCGTTGGAGCGCGGTTTAAGAGAACAGGGTGACCTTTCAACACGTTTTCCAGAATGTCCCAGATAACCGGGTCTTTACGGTCAACGATTTTCTTAGCCGACTTCACCGTTTTCACGATGCCCCGCTCAATCAACTTACGAATGATGAACGGCTTAAATAACTCAGCCGCCATATCTTTTGGCAGACCGCACTCATGCATTTTCAACTCTGGGCCAACCACAATTACGGAACGGCCTGAGTAGTCAACGCGCTTACCAAGCAGGTTTTGCCGGAAACGACCCTGCTTGCCTTTCAGCATATCCGACAGCGATTTCAACGCCCGGTTGCCCTCCGACCGAACGGCGTTTACCTTGCGTGAGTTGTCGAACAACGAGTCAACGGCTTCCTGCAACATCCGCTTTTCGTTACGGAGAATTACTTCGGGAGCTTTGATCTCAATCAGACGCTTCAATCGGTTGTTCCGAATGATAACCCGACGATACAGGTCATTCAAGTCAGATGTAGCGAAACGGCCACCATCGAGGGGGACGAGTGGACGCAATTCGGGTGGAATCACCGGTACCATTTTGATTACCATCCACTCAGGACGGTTTTCGATACGGCCATTAGCTTCCCGGAATGCTTCAACCACTTTCAAACGCTTCAAGGCCTCCGCTTTCCGCTGTTGCGACGTATCCGTTGCAGCAGCGTGACGCAGTGAGTACGAGAGTTCGTCTAACATCACCCGCGACAGTAACATCTCTAGTGCTTCGGCCCCCATCTTAGCGATGAATTTATTCGGGTCCTTGTCTTCGAGGTGCTGATTGTTACCGGGCAACTTGTCGATAATATCGAGGTATTCATCTTCCGTCAGAAAGTCCAGTTGATTAATGCCATCTTCGGCCTTCACCCCCGGTTGAACCACAATATACCGTTCGTAGTAAATAATCTGGTCGAGCTTTTTGGTAGAAAGGCCGAGCAGGTAACCGATTTTATTTGGAAGGCTACGGAAATACCAGATATGCGCCACAGGCACCACCAATTCGATGTGGCCCATGCGCTCCCGGCGAACTTTTTTCTCCGTTACCTCTACCCCACAGCGGTCACAGATAATGCCTTTGTAGCGTATCCGCTTGTATTTACCGCAGTGGCATTCCCAATCTTTCACCGGACCAAAGATGCGCTCGCAGAACAGACCACCCATCTCCGGCTTGTAGGTCCGGTAGTTGATCGTTTCAGGCTGCGTTACCTCGCCGTATGAACTCTCCAGAATCGACTCAGGCGATGCGAGACTGATGGTCACGCTCGAAAAATCGCTGTTGAGTTTCTTGTTCTTTTTGAACGACATGAAGTTGGAGATTTGTGGTTTATTCTAAAGTAATTTCAAGAGCCAGACCGCGCAATTCGTGAACGAGTACATTGAACGATTCCGGAATGTTCGGTTTCGGCATATTCTCGCCTTTCACGATAGCTTCGTATGCCTTGGCACGGCCAACCACGTCGTCCGATTTCACAGTCAGGATTTCCTGCAGGATGTTCGATGCCCCGAAGGCCTCCAACGCCCACACTTCCATCTCGCCGAATCGCTGACCACCAAACTGCGCCTTACCACCCAGCGGTTGCTGCGTAATAAGTGAGTAGGGTCCAATCGAACGGGCGTGCATCTTATCGTCCACTAGGTGACCGAGTTTGAGCATGTAGATGATACCGACTGTTACTTTCTGATCGAAACGCTCGCCCGACAGACCATTATAAAGGTACGTCCGGCCAAACTCTGGTAAACCAGCTTCGTGCAATTCGTCGAACACCTGCTGCTCCGTGGCTCCGTCGAAAATCGGCGTGGCATATTTACGGTTCAGTTTTTGTCCGGCCCAAGCTAACACGGTCTCATAAATCTGACCGAGGTTCATCCGGGAAGGTACACCAAGTGGGTTCAGTACGATATCAACGGGAGTACCATCTTCGAGGAATGGCATGTCTTCGTCACGAACAATCCGGGCAACAACGCCCTTGTTTCCGTGGCGACCAGCCATCTTATCCCCTACTTTCAGCTTGCGCTTTTTAGCGATGTATACCTTCGCCAGTTTCACAATGCCCGCTGGTAGTTCGTCACCCACTTCGAGCGTGAAACGCTCCCGCTTGAAACGACCTGTTATCTCGTTCCGGCGTGTATTGTAATTCTTGATCACCTGAACCGCCAATTGGTTCGTATGCGCGTCTTCGGTCCAGTTTTCCAAAACCACATCAGCCAACATGTTGACTTCTTCTGGCACTGAATAGCTGCTTTCGTCGCGATACGGGTTTTTATCAGGGAACAGATTATCGGTGATGTTCTTCCGGTTGAATTTCACTCCTTTGCTAACGATTTCGTCGCCAAACTTGTGCTTCACTCCCTGGCTGGTTTTACCATCAAGCAATTCAACCATTTTCTCGATCATCCGGGCACGGATAGCGGTCAGGTCGCGAGCGAATTTCTTCGATAGCACCTTGATCTCTTCCTTGTGCTTGCCCCGATCTTCTTTCGAAGGACGTGAGAACAGTTTGGTATCAATAACAACGCCCTTTAACGACGGTGGTGCTTTTTTCGACGCATCCTTCACATCGCCAGCTTTATCACCAAAAATGGCGCGGAGCAGTTTTTCTTCCGGTGTTGGGTCACTTTCTCCTTTTGGTGTAATCTTACCAATTAGAATGTCACCTTCCTTAACCTCCGTACCTACCCGCACAATGCCGTTTTCGTCGAGGTTACGAACTGTTTCTTCACTCACGTTCGGAATCTCCGAGGTTAATTCCTCTTCGCCCCGCTTCGTGTCACGAACTTCCAGTTCAAACTCTTCAATGTGAATCGACGTGAAAATATCTTCCCGAACAACTCGCTCCGAGATCACAATAGCATCCTCGAAGTTGTATCCCTGCCAGGGCATGAACGCCACTTTCATGTTCCGACCCAGGGCCAGTTCACCTTTTTGTGTCGCATAGCCTTCGCACAGTACATCACCTTTTTTCAGCTTTTGGCCTTTCAGAACTGTTGGCTTTAGGTTAATGCAGGTATCCTGGTTTGTCCGCCGGAATTTTATCAGACTATAAGTCTTCACATCTTCCTCAAAAGTCACCAACCGATCATCAGCCGCCAAGTTATAGCGAACCATTATTTTGCTGGCATCAACAAACTCAACAACGCCATCAGCCTCAGCCAGATATAATGCCCGCGAATCGACGGCAACCCGAGCTTCCAGACCCGTTCCCACAATGGGGGCTTCGGGGCGGAGCAGCGGAACTGCCTGCCGTTGCATGTTCGATCCCATCAAAGCACGGTTAGCATCATCGTGCTCCAGGAACGGAATCATCGACGCGGCTACTGACACAATCTGATTTGGAGCAATGTCCATAAAGGTCACACTCTTAGGCTCGGCAATTGGGAAGTCACCTTCAAAACGGGCTTTCAGCTTGTCGACCTGGAAGTTACCCTTCTTGTCGATACTTGAGTTAGCCTGAGCAATGTAGTGCGTGTCTTCTTCTTCAGCGGTCAAATACATCACCGGCTTATCCATCGACACTTTCCCGTTTTCAATAATCCGGTACGGTGTTTCGATGAAGCCCATGCTGTTGATTTTTGCATACACACAAAGCGACGAAATCAGACCGATGTTCGGACCCTCCGGCGTTTCAATAGTACACAAACGACCGTAGTGCGTATAGTGAACGTCACGAACCTCAAAACCAGCTCGCTCCCGCGACA
The DNA here is from genome assembly GCA_031411995.1 of Cytophagales bacterium. GTDB lineage: Bacteria > Bacteroidota > Bacteroidia > Cytophagales > Spirosomataceae > Rudanella. The sequence goes on along the minus strand of JANOCD010000091.1, from coordinate 264,194 downwards.
GCCCCCCGGGTCCCAGTGCCGACATACGACGCTTGTGCGTCACTTCGGCCAGTGGGTTCGTTTGGTCCATAAACTGCGAAAGCTGGTTAGTACCAAAGAACGAGTTAATAACTGACGACAATGTCCGGGCGTTGATCAAATCCACCGGCTTAAAGTCTTCATTATCACGCACGTTCATTCGTTCTTTTATCGTCCGGGCCATACGCGCCAGACCAACGCCAAACTGCGAGTACAACTGCTCACCCACAGTCCGCACACGGCGGTTGCTCAGGTGGTCAATGTCATCAACAACGGCTTTTGAGTTGATCAAACCGATCAGGTATTTCACGATCAGAACAATGTCTTCAGTCGTCAATACTTTTGTGTCTGATGATACTTCCAGCCCTAGTTTCTTATTGATCCGGTAACGGCCTACATCACCGAGGTCATACCGCTTATCCGAGAAAAACAAGCTCTGAATAATCTCACGAGCTGTTTGTTCATCTGGTGCATCGGCATTACGCAACTGCCGATAGATTTGCTCAACGGCCTCTTTTTCAGAGTTCGAGCTATCCTTCTGCAGGGTATTGTAAATAATATTGTAGTCAGCCATATTCATATCCTCCTTGTGCAGGATGACCGATTTCTGGCCCGAATCCATAATCAAGTCAATATCGTCAACCCGAATGGCCGAGTCGCGCTCTAAAAGCACCTCGTTACGGCTGATCGAAACTACTTCCCCCGTGTCTTCATCCACGAAGTCTTCTGTCCAAGTCCGCAGAACCCGTGCAGCCAACCGACGACCAACTGCCTTTTTGAGATTGGCTGGTGTAGCAGGCATTTCTTCCGACAAACCGAACAAGTCTAGAATGTCTTTGTCTGACCCAAAACCGATAGCCCGCAATAGCGTTGTTACCGGGAATTTCTTCTTCCGGTCGATGTACGCATACATCACATTGTTAACGTCAGTCGAAAACTCAATCCACGACCCTTTGAACGGAATAATCCGCGCCGAGTACAGCTTCGTACCGTTGGTGTGCTTACTCATAGAGAAGAACACCCCCGGCGAACGGTGGAGTTGTGAAACAATGACTCGTTCGGCTCCGTTTACGACAAACGAACCCTTCTCGGTCATATAGGGAATGTTCCCTAAAAAAACTTCCTGCTCAATAGTCTCGAAATCCTCGTTGTCCTGATCGTTATTGATCAACCGCAACTTGGCTTTCAGCGGAACTGAATAGGTCAATCCCCGGTCAATACACTCGTCAACAGAATACTTCGGTGGATCGACCGAATAGTCCATAAACTCCAGAACGAAGTTTTCGCGTGAATCGGAAATCGGGAAGTTTTCCTGAAACACCTTAAACAGACCTTCCTGTGAACGGTGGTCTGAGGGCGTATCGAGTTGGAAAAAGTCTTTAAATGATTTAATTTGGATATCGAGGAAGTCAGGATATCCGATTACTGGCTGAATCGTCGCAAAATTTTTGCGCATGCTGTTGGTGTTTGCGTTTGTAGCCAATGTTTGAGCGATTACATTTGTGAGGTCAATTGCGCTCCCGGCCCCTATTTACAAGGCAACTTAAACTGACCAAATATACCCTAAGCGTCACCCGCCCAAGGGGGCAATAGAGAGGTAACGTATAGACCAACGAATTAGTTTGGCCTATTACCTTTTGTATAGACAAAAGTCTCCAAACAGGAAAAGACCTGATACAGTATCAGGCCCTCCCCTATTTGGAGTAGTATCGTTAAAGCGGTTGCTTATTTTACTTCTACTTCAGCACCAGCTTCTTCCAATTGCTTACGGAGCGCGTCAGCCTCGTCTTTCGTTACACCTTCCTTCACAGGCTTAGGTGAATTGTCAACAAGTTCTTTAGCTTCTTTCAGGCCAAGACCTGTCAGATCTTTCACCAGCTTTACTACAGCTAATTTAGCGGCACCCGGAGCCTTCAGGATCACGTCGAAAGCTGTTTTCTCTGGTTCAGCAGCAGCTGCTTCGCCACCGCCACCACCACCAGCCATCATTACAGGAGCAGCAGCCGCTGGCTCGATACCATACTCGTCCTTCAGGATAGCAGCTAGTTCATTAACTTCTTTTACCGTCAGGTTTACGAGTTGTTCAGCGAACGCTTTCAAATCTGCCATTTTAGTATTCTTATTTGATTGTGATACAATTGATTGGGAAGTCGCAGGCACCCACCCACGACAAAAATCTGGAACTTCGGGTTGTGAATTTCAGATTTGTACTGCCAGTCTGGCAAATCCGAAACCCCAAACCATAAATCCGAAATAAACTATGCCTCTTCGCGCTCTGACAGCGTTTTGAGAATGCCAGCCAGTTTACCACCTGCACTCTGAAGGCCCGAAAGCACATTCTTGGCGGGTGATTGCAACAGACCGATAATGTCGCCAATTAACTCTTGCTTGCTCTTCAGCGTGATCAACGTTTCGAGTTGGTCCGCACCAATAAACAGGCTATAGTCAATAGAAGCACCTTTCAACTTCAGCTTGTCGTTCTTCTTACGGAACTCCTTGATGAGTTGAGCCGGTGCTTTCTGGTTGTCTGGGTGAAACATCACCGCTGATGCACCAGCCAGTACCGTATCGTTAAACGGTGTATAATCCGTATCGAGCGTTTCGAGTGCCTTTTTGATGAAGGTATTCTTCACCACTTTGTACTCGATTCCACGCTCATAGCATTTCCGACGAAGGTCATTGACTTCAGCAACGCTCATGCCACTGGCCTCCGTGATGTAGAAGAAAGGAGTGCTCTGAAATTTCTGAGCCAACTCTTCTATAATCGCTCCTTTTTCGTCCCGTGTCATGTTAGATACCTGCTACTGTGCCTTTGTCAATGTTAACGCCCGGACTCATCGTGCTCGACAGGTTGATTGCTTTCACATACGTACCCTTAGCTGATGAAGGCTTCAGACGCATGAGTGTAGCAATAATTTCCTGTGCGTTCTCTACAAGCTTTTCGGGTGTAAATGACACCTTTCCAATGCTGGTGTGAATGGCTCCCTGCTTATCAACTTTAAAGTCGATTTTACCGGCCTTCACTTCCTGAACAGCTTTGCCCACTTCCAGAGTCACTGTACCCGATTTTGGGTTAGGCATCAGACCACGTGGTCCTAAAACCCGGCCCAAGCGGCCTACTTTCGCCATGACGGTCGGCATCGTGATAATCACATCGATGTCCGTCCAGCCCTGCTCTATCTTCTGAATGTAGTCGTCGAGGCCAACAAAATCGGCACCCGCGTCTTTAGCTTCCTGCTCTTTGTCGGGGGTGCAAAGCACCAACACGCGAACCGTTTTACCCGTACCGTGGGGCAGCGTTGCAACGCCACGCACCATTTGGTCAGCCTTACGCGGATCCACGCCCAACCGAACGTCAATATCCACGGAAGCGTCGAATTTCGTGTACGAAATTTCCTTCAGTATACCCGCTGCCTGTTCGAGCGAGTATGCTTTAGAAGCATCGTATTTCGATATCGCTTCCTTTTGTTTCTTTGTTAACTTTGCCATGTCTCGTAAATTGCTTTTGGCAACAATTGCTTACTGGTTGTCCCAGGGTGCTATACCCTGCACCGTAATCCCCATACTACGCGCTGTACCGGCAATCATCTTCATGGCCGACTCAACTTTGAAGGCATTCAAATCCGGCATCTTCGTTTCCGCGATTGTCCGTACCTGATCCCACGTTACTGAGCCAACTTTATTACGATTTGGTTGAGCTGAAGCACTTTTTATCTTAGCCGCTTCCATCAGCATGATCGGTGCAGGTGGGGTTTTAATTACAAAATCAAATGATTTGTCTTTGTAATATGTAATCACCACCGGCAATACCATCCCCATCTTATCCTGCGTCCGTCCGTTAAACTGCTTGCAGAATTCCATGATATTTAAACCCTTGGAACCCAAAGCCGGACCGATTGGCGGAGACGGGTTGGCCTGACCGCCCTTAACCTGCAACTTTACGTAGCCACCTACTTCTTTTGCCATTGTCTTGGTGAATTTTATGGCCGCGTGGCGGCCCATCGTGATTGTTGACCACCCGTCTGCACGTCACAATGCATCGGCAGCAATCGTCAATCGGTACCTTAGATTGGCACCGAACCCCCATGGGAAGCATGAGTTCTGATACCGGAAAATAACCGGAGTTGTTTCCCTTTACTCTTTATCAACTTGCGCGTAACTCAATTCAACAGGGGTATTGCGACCAAAAATCTTCACGACAACGTTCAATTTTTTACGATCTTCAAATACCTCTTCAACTGTGCCAACAAACCCACCAAATGGGCCGTCGATCACTTTCACTGATTCACCTTTAATGTAACCAACCGTTGGTGCGGCTGCTTCCTGAGCTTCTTCGTTAACTCGTCCTAAAATTCGGTTTACCTCTGCCTGACGCAATGGCACCGGAACTTTAGAATTTGTACCCGTTTGCGAGTTCCCAAGGAAACCCATCACACCGGGCATATTCAAAATCATGTCGAGTGCCCGGTTGTTAGTGAGGTCAGCCGAGATCAGGATGTAGCCGGGAAAGAATGATTTCTCCCGAACGCGCTTTTTACCATTGCGCATTTCGTACACCTTCTCCGACGGAATCAATACCTGAGGAATTACTTCCTCTAGCTTTTGCCGGAGAATCTCGTTATCTAAGTAGGATTTAATTTTCTTTTCCTGACCTGATACCGCCCGAATAACATACCATTGTATCTCAGCCATGATTTACGAAAACTTGGGATTATGGATTTCGGATTTCGGATTTCAATTGACGCAAATCCGAACCGCTACGGCGGACCGTTCCGAAATCCCAAATTAAAATGATTGATAGAAGGCGTTGAGTCCGTTTTCAAAAACGAAATCAATCAGACCAACTAATAGCGCAAAAATTAGCGATGCTACGAGAACCAATGTTGAACTGGCTTGTAGATCGCTGAATTTTGGCCAGGTTACGTTGTGCTGAACTTCCTCCCAGGAAGCTTTCAGAAACGAAGTAATCTTGTCCATTTGTATAAGGGATTGGCACGGGTGGAGAGATTCGAACTCCCATCAACGGTTTTGGAGACCGCTATTCTACCCTTGAACTACACCCGTGTATGATGCCCGCCGAAACGGACTGCAAAAGTACGAAAACTTACTAAAAAAAACAAGTGCATTCCCGTTAAGAAATGCACTTGTTTTTAATCTTGCCTTAGTCGAGGATCTCCGTTACCTGACCGGCACCAACGGTGCGACCACCTTCGCGGATAGCGAAGCGAAGACCTTTCTCCATAGCGATCTTGTTGATCAACTCTACGTCGATAGTGATGTTGTCACCAGGCATAACCATTTCTACACCGGCTGGCAACATGATTTCTCCTGTTACGTCAGTGGTACGGAAATAGAACTGAGGACGGTACTTGTTGAAGAACGGAGTGTGACGGCCACCTTCCTCTTTCGAAAGTACATAAACTTCAGCCTTGAACTTCTGGTGTGGCTTCACTGAGTTTGGCTTGCAAATAACCATACCACGACGGATATCAGTTTTTTCAATGCCTCGCAACAGCAGACCCACGTTGTCACCGGCTTCGCCACGGTCCAGAATTTTCCGGAACATTTCAACACCCGTTACAACTGATTTCAGATTCTCAGCACCCATGCCCAGGATTTCAACCTGCTCACCGGAGTTGATGATACCACGCTCAATACGACCCGTGGCTACTGTACCACGACCTGTGATTGAGAACACGTCTTCCACCGGCATCAGAAACGGCAATTCCGTTTGACGAGGAGGAAGCGGAATGAATGAGTCAACAGAGTCCATCAATTGCTCGATAGTTTCAACCCACTGAGCTTCGCCATTCAAGCCACCCAAAGCAGAACCCTGGATAACGGGAATGTTGTCGCCGTCGAAGTTATAGAAGCTCAACAGCTCGCGGATTTCCATCTCAACGAGTTCGAGCAGTTCCGGATCATCCACCATGTCCACTTTGTTCATGAAGACAACCAACTGAGGTACACCTACCTGACGAGCAAGCAGGATGTGCTCACGAGTTTGTGGCATCGGGCCGTCCGTGGCAGCAACTACCAGGATAGCACCGTCCATCTGAGCGGCACCCGTTACCATGTTCTTCACATAGTCAGCGTGGCCTGGGCAGTCAACGTGCGCATAGTGGCGGTTAACTGTCGAGTACTCAACGTGCGATGTGTTGATAGTGATACCGCGCTCTTTTTCTTCGGGCGCGTTGTCAATAGACGAAAAGTCCCGCATAGCAGCCAGACCTTTTCCGGCTAATACTTTCGTAATGGCTGCCGTCAGCGTCGTCTTACCGTGGTCAACGTGACCAATCGTACCGATGTTAACGTGCGGTTTCGAACGGTCAAAATTCTCTTTTGCCATGTTTAAAAAACGCTTTAATGAACTGTTATTGGTTCTTTTGGATGATTTGCTATTTACGAAGAAAGTGCCCTTGTGGGGACACTTGCTATCACGGCCTTGCCAATCTGAACATCCAATATCAGTATGACGGGCTTGAGCCTTCTATCGGATTTGAACCGACGACCTCTTCCTTACCAAGGAAGTGCTCTACCACTGAGCTAAGAAGGCTGGTGACTAAAAAAACGTATAATGAAAAATAGATAATGTAGCCCCGCGTTTGAGGAGTTTCCTCAGTGTGCATTATACATTAACCATTATACATTCACTGAGCGGGAGACGAGGTTCGAACTCGCGACCTATAGCTTGGAAGGCTATCGCTCTACCAACTGAGCTACTCCCGCTTTACAGTGAACAGTGAGCAGCCAACTATGACCAGTAAAACTGTTCGTTGTTGGCTGTTCGTTGCTCACTGAATTGTGGGGAGTGGAGGATTCGAACCTCCGAAGTCGAAGACAGCAGATTTACAGTCTGATCCATTTGGCCGCTCTGGAAACTCCCCAAAAAAGGTATAAAAGAACAATTCCGCTGCCACTTTCCGGCTTTGGAGTTGCAAAATTAGTGTTTTTCTGTGTCTTGTCAATACATGGTCTGAAAATTATTTGACTACCTCCAAAAACAGCCTGCTATAGTTTGTACTAATTGAACACAGAGACACCAAGAACACAGAAGAAAAATTAGTTTTTTGTTCCTCTATAGCCTCCATGTCTCTGAATTCTATTTACATTACATGACTAATTGTCAACCGTTTATAAAGTGATCCCGAAGCTTAAGGCCCGCACATCCGGGCCTTTGCCCGTTTGGAAAACAGGATTCATGTCATACTTCACAAAAAAATTGGTTCGCAGAATTCCAAGATGAGCCATTAGCCCGTAGCGTAAATCATTCTGAAAAAACTGATCATGATCCCGGACTTTGTCTTTACGCCCATACTTAACCATTGTATAACTGTCAATCCGGTAGCCAACATAGCCACCAAACCCAATGTGGGCTACGCGCTTGCCGTCGTGGTTATAAAATGTTACACGCGGCACTACAGGTAATTGCAGATTGGCAATGGTCAATTTTGTTTTTTCAATAGGCTGCTGAATGTCCGTGAACTCAACTCGACTAGCTCCTCGCGTTACAGTCACGTTGTTATCGAACATGAAATTGTTCCAATTTAACTCCAAGGCGTAATGAAGACTCAAACGGGCATTTTTGCCTTTGACTAACGTTGGTCGCTGGCCAAAACTTATCCCAAAAAACCGTGAGCCAATAGGGCGCAGCTCATATCGATTAGGGTCGTAAGTGGATGTATTTGTGGGTGATACAAGGGTGTTTAGCCCAATCAAGAAATCGGTTTTGACCCGCCAATCGCTGTTAGCGTCTCTTTTTTTGCGGTTACGCTCTATGTTATATTCTTTCTGCACATGATTCGTATCCTTGGCCGATTTGTCGTCGCCCCGGAAAATGATGCGAACATCACCGTTTTTCCCACGGTTGCCATCTTTTCCACGAGTAATGATCAACACAGTGTCGCGCAGGTAACGACCTCCCTCCCGACTATCAATACTGATCGAGGTCTGGCCATTCGGAACTGAATCTAAGCGCATGCCCATTTCACGGACGATTTTGTTCAGGTCATACTTCGACAGGGCTTTGATACCTTCCCGATTGGGGGCATAGATGACCATTTTAGTTCGATTCGCAAACTGAATGATGAGCGAATCGGCAGTGGGGTTGGCTATGGTAGTCAGCGTAGTAACCACCACCAGTAGCAGGGTTGTTATGAATGTGAAGGTACGTTTCATTATTTCTGTTGTTTACTTTGGTTTTCTTTAGATCGGGCTGACTGAAACAGCCGGTTAACAAGGCCACTCTCATCGTCGGTTTCGTTCGTGCTAACGTCAGCTCTGGCTAGGACTTCGCCATCCTTCAACCGTTTGATCTGGCGAAAAACGCGCGCAATTCGAGCATTTTTAACGGGTGTCTGAGCAACGGCTGATTTTATAGGCTGGCCTTCATTTACAGTTGGTAATGTCTGCTCAGAGATAGGTTCGGCTACGCTCACAATAAGGGTGCGTTCGGGATTTGACACGGCTGGCTTTGTGGGACCATTCTGAGGGCTGGTGCTGGCAAGCTCATTTTTTTCGGGTACTTCCGGCTTGTTCAACGTTGGTTCGGTTTTCTTTTCTATTGCTTTGACGATCTGGCGTTGTGGGTTTACAGTAATAACTCCTTCCCGCTTTTCCACTTTAAACCGTTTGGCATAGCCGCTATGCTGTTTTTCTGGTTTTAACTGGTTTTTGGGACTATCACTCGTTTTTGGTTGCGTGACCACCGCTTCAGAAACCTCATTGAGTCCGCCCGTGGGTGAAGGAATAACCCGGTTCTCAAGCGGTTGGAGTCTCGTCTTCGCTGCTTTCTCCCCAGCTGACAACTCATTACCAAGGTTGTTACTGGCTGATTTTTCGTTCCAGTTTGTCCACAAAAAGGCCAGGAGCATGCAGGCGGCAACTGCCGAAGCCGATCCATACCAAATAGCTCCAATCCGCCGGGAGGGTCTTTCTGCTAATACGGATTGTTGGCCGGCCAGTCGACCTTGCAAACGCGACCAGCTTTCGGTGCCGGGTTGTACCGAGGCCTGGTTTAGTTTGCGCCGGAAGAGGTCATCTAAGGGCTGATGTTCGGTTGGTTTGTCCATATTCTCGTTCCAATTTTACCAGACTCGTTTGTAGCCAAAGGCGTGCCCGGCTCAACTGTGATTTTGATGTTCCCTCGGAAATGCCCAATTCATTGGCAATTTCCTGATGTGTGTATCCTTCAATAGCATAGAGGTTAAAGATTGTCCGATATCCATCTGGCAACTGACCCACAAGCCTTAGTAAATCGTCGGCTTCAAGCGAACTATCGGCCCAGTCATAATCGGGTTCGGCTGTTATTTCTTCCAAGCCAATTTCCTGCCGCCACGATTTAGTTTTTCGGAGAAACATGAGCGATTCTGTTACCATGATACGCCGAAGCCATCCCTCAAAACTGCCCTCCTCCCGAAACTGACCAATCCGTTCGAAGGCCCGCATGAATCCGTCGATCATTGTTTCTTCGGCATCGTTCCGATTGGCAATATAGCGGACGCAAACGGCCATCATTTTCGACGAATACCGTTCATAAACGACCTTTTGAGCGCGATTGTCGTTTCGCTTCAAGGCTGTTATGAGCTGAGACTCAGATTGAAAGAATGGTATAATACGGAGCATACAACCTGCTTTATAACCCGAAGATGCTTAAAGGATTGGGTTGGGTTGCATGTGCGGGTAAAGTTTTTTCTTGAACACAAAAAAAAGGGGCCTAAAGCCCCTCCTGATAGTTGATTCCTGCTACATAATGTAGCCAGACTACTCGTGAAATTCTAAAATTGATGGGGACAATTAGTAGCACCGCCCCTGCAACGACACTTGTGTAAACCCAACCTGCCGGGTCGCCAAACAGGTAAAAAAGCATGAATCCCAATACCAAAGCAACCCCACCCGAAACGGCATAACTAACATACATGGCCCCGATAAAATAACCCGGCTCAACTTCATAGCGCAGCCCACAATGGGGACAGTGTTCATACATATCATCGAAGCCAGTTGGGGAGTAAAATGGCTTACTGAAAATTTTACCTTTCCTACATTGAGGACATAGCCCGCTTAACACGGCGTGTGATTTCGATACGTCGGCCATATTCTTTTGTGCTGTTACGATACCATAAATAGGCCACTGCGGCAACGAGCAGATACGGGGCAGCCAGTAAATAAACAATTCCAAAATTAAGGTTTGACGCAACAGTACTACGGCCATTGCTAACGGTACTTTCGACAACGCTACGACACATGGCACACTGAGCCATCAAATCGGGTGATACTGCCAAAAACAATATTACTATTGCCAACGTAATTTTCATCCAAGTCTTCATGATCTTATTCGATTTAGAAGGTGTAATAGGGGGCGATCATAAAATAAACAATCACTCCCGTAATGCTTACGTAAAGCCAGATCGGATAGGCCCATTTTACGGTTGCTTTGTGCCGGGCAATCTGCCCTGACAAAGCGAAATATACTGCTCGCAGTACAAACCAAACCACCACTATTGACAATACAATATGTGAGATTAACAAAAAATAGTAAACCGGGCGAACCCAACCCTGTCCACCAAAGGGGGTTGACTGATGCGTAATGTGATAGAGTATGTAACTGACCAGAAAAACAGCCCCCAGTGAGAACGCTCCCAGCATACTCACCCGGTGAGCTGCTACATTCTTTTGCCTGATAAAATATAGGCCTAACAGGAGCAATATGGTAGTTAGCGAATTGAGTACGGCATTCACAAAGGGCAATGAGTTTGTCCAAGCCCCTAAATCTACTTTCAAACGAATGCCAAGCATCACTGCAACAGCAATTGGAATAGCAATTGCAAGCGTATTAATAACCCGATTGGCTTTGCGCTCCTGGGCCACTTGAACTGTCTGCATGATTACAAATTATTGTTTCTTATAGATGTCTAATAACACCCTCATTTCCAGAATAAGGCGGTCAACATCATTCTTATCGGTACCATCATAGAAACCCCGAATGTGGCCTGCCTTGTCTACTAAAACTAACTTTTCGCTATGGATAAAAGTTTCGTCGGGCTTGCCATAAGTAACGCCATGATCAACCACAGGTAGGAAATAACCCCGTTGCGCCAGGGTATAAATTTGCGCTTTGTCACCTGTCAGAAAATACCATTTGCCGGGGATGGCTCCATAACGTTTGGCATATTCTTTTAATTGGGCTGGTTTGTCGTGTTCAGGATCGACTGAGTACGAAAGAAACACAATGTCCGCGTTTTCACGGAAGATGTCCTGCACCCGCGTTAATTCGCTGGCGATTTTGGGACAAATGGTGCCGCAACGGGTGAAGAAAAAAGCGGCAACGTGAATTTTACCTTTTACGGTAGTGCTATCGGTGATGCCGCCATCCTGATTGGTGAGTCTAAAGCCGGGAACAGTTCGAAAGAGCGTATCTTCTACTTCTTTACCAAAATCATTGATCTGCTTACCGATTACAGGCTCACCATTAGTTGAATCAATTACGGGAATATATCGGCGCAGTTGGTAATGATTTTGGGTTAACCCTCTGAGCAGTATATATGCCAAAGCCGGGACCAGCAGAACAATCAGCAGGATCCCGGCTTTTGTATTTTTAGTCATATTACCGAAGGTTGAAGATCGAGCCGCCTTCTAACATCATTGCTAATAATAGCCAGCAAACAAACAAAGTTGGCAGCAGAATGGCCCATATCAGGCCCTTCACCTCATGTTTTAAGTGCATGAATTCGCCAACTATATAGAAGGCTTTCACAATTGTTAGGCCGACGAACAAAGAGGTTTTAAAGTAACCTGATTTTATAGTGAAGGCGATGATAAACTCAACGGTTGTAACAGCCGAGAGAATGATAAATACTTGCCAAATTCGCTTCGTTTGAGCCGGTGCTACTTCGGTGCCGGCATGGTCTGCGTGGTGGTTATGATCAGACATTGTCGTAGAATCGTAAAGTTATCAACCTTTGGTTATTAACCGGGTTTTTTAAACTAAGTAGAAGAACGTGAACACAAATACCCAAACGAGGTCAACAAAGTGCCAGTAAAGACCAACCTTCTCAACCATTTCATAGTGGCCACGACGTTGGTATAAGCCCGTAGCGGTCCGGTAAAAAATCAGAACATTGAGCAAAACCCCGCTGAAAACGTGTGTTCCATGGAAACCCGTAATAAAGAAAAACAGATCAGCAAAAGCGGGTGGGCCATATTGATTCTCGGTCAGATTGGCTCCAAACACTGTGCGGCTTACCCATTCACCTCCCACCAGTTCCTTAATTGACATTCCCTGCTCTGTGCCATGAATAAAGTGAGACCATTCCCAAGCCTGACAACCCAAGAAAGCAAAACCTCCCAGAATTGTCCAGAGCATGTATTTCTCAACCGTCGGGCGGTCCATTCGGTGACCAGCCTCCACAGCTAACACCATGGTAACGCTGCTAAAGATCAGAATAAAGGTCATTATACCCACAAAGATCAGTGGAGCATCTACACCATGCAGAAAAGGAACTGAGTTGTAAACCTGTTCGGGAATGGGCCAATAGAGATTTGAAAATTGGAAGGCACCATGGATGGCCGGATCATAGGCCGGAAAACTAAACCGAATAAGACCATAGGTTACGAGTAAAGCCGAAAACGTAAAGGTGTCTGAGATGAGGAAAAACCACATCATCAGTTTGCCATAGCTCGCGTTCATTGGTTCGACACCACCCATCCAGGTTTTTTTGTCGAATAGTTCGGTTGACTCCGTCGTTACTGTCGTCGCCATGCGTGAGGTAGTGAATTTGACGCTTGTAGCGCCACAGTTTAATGGAAATAGATTAAAAACGCGAACAAATATAACCAGAGAACATCCAGAAAATGCCAATATGTGGTGGCAATCTCCATCTGATCTAAATTCTTGGCGTGAATAGTTAACTGGAAAGCGGCTTTCAGTGCATAGAGCAGGACAATAAGTCCCGAAATCAGGTGAAAAGCATGCAAACCCGTAAACACATACATAAACGACCCAGCTGGGTTACCCACAAAAAAAACTTTCTGGTCAACCAACTGCACCCACCCCTGAAATTGCATGTAAAGGAAGGCGATTCCGGCCACAAAAGTAATGCTTATCGCTAAACGCATTAGCCCGAAACTGTCTTTTTTTGCAGCCCAGAGCGCAATTTGCATAGTCAAGCTACTAAAAATCAGTACACCAGTGCTGTATGAAAACACCGCTGGGATGGTGTATTCCAGCCAGTTACCTTCAGCACGTCGTACCAGATAAGCACTTGTCATGGCTGCAAACAACATGATAATACTGACAATGAACAACCACATAATGAACTTTTTTGGGTTCATCGAAAGGGTTTCTTCCGGCTCTTCAACGGTGTAATCAATACTTTCCAATTCCTCTTTCATGTCACAGCTTATCTAAAACGTAAGCAATTTGAACTATTGGTAAGTACAGGAACGAGCCAAACATTAACTGCAATGCGTTGCGGTCTGTTCCTGCTTTTACTAAACGGAGATTAAGATATAGGAAACCTAGTCCTGCCAAAGCCGCTATCCAGGCTGAGGTTGTGCCAGTGAAACCAAAATAAGTAGGTAGAAGGCTAATCGGCAAGAGCACAAGGGTAAAAACCAATACGATCAGTGCTGTGTTCAGTGATTTTGCATTGTCGAGTGGGAGCAGCCGAAAACCCGCTTTTTTGTAGTCTTCGTCCAGAACCCAAGCTATAGCCCAAAAATGCGGAAACTGCCACATAAATTGAGCAGCAAACAATACTAACGCTTCCAAATCAATGGTCCCTTTTGCCGCTACACAACCTATAAGTGGAGGCAACCCCCCTGGAATAGCCCCTACAAAGACAGCTATTGGACCTTGCCTTTTCAGAGGAGTGTAGGCAAAACTATACAGCAGGTAAGAAATGAATGAAATAGCGGCTGTTAAAGGATTGAACCAGAGGGCCTGAATCAAAATCCCCAAAAACAAAAGTACTCCAGCGAAATACAAAGCACTTCGCTTACTTAGTCTTCCTGATGGCAATGGTCGATTTCCAGTCCGATTCATCATCCGGTCTAACTCTACTTCCAACACCTGATTGGTAGCATTTGCGGATCCGGTAATCATTAGCCCACTGATACTAAACAGCAGAATAAGACCAAAATTATAAGGCCCTGTTAAGCCCAGCATATACCCCAGTGCGCCAGACAGACCCACAATTACAGCCAGCCGGAGCTTAAGCAACTCGACGTAAGCTTTGATTGTGACACGCCACTTTGTCCGCGAGGGTTCTGTTTTCTCTTCTACCGTCATCATACCGTTTTCACCGTCGTTTCTGACGTAAAACGCCTACCCCGGTTCAGGAATAGCGTCTCTTTATTGACTAACAAAATCAGCACAAATTGTATTCCCAGAGCAACAATGGCAATTGTCAGGTGAATGGGTTGGGCGATTGCAGGCATACCCAAATAGGCCAATACTATACCTGTTAAAAGCTGAATCACTGTAAGGCCAATGGCTCCTTTACCTAATATACCAATTACCCCTTGCGTTTGCTGTTGCCTGAATCGCCAATACCATAGCAATTGTGTCAGTACAACCACCCATGAAAATGAGCGGTGAATGGCAAATTTGACTCCTAACTCTTCAGCCCATTGATCGCGCGCGCTTTCGCCCAACCGATGCGCCACATAATCAACTTCTTCCCGAACCTGCGTGCCTAACAAAATTTGCACTAACAGAACTAGGGTGCTGATGATCAGAAAGCGATTCACAAACACTTTATGTTGTAATGAATCACCGGGTAGCACAGTCGAGTAAGAACGGGTTGTTACATAGAGCAACACCCCTACAATCAGAATAGCAACCAGCATGTGTAAGGTAACAATCCAGGGTGCCAGCAAATTCGACACCACTTTGGCACCAAGCCAACCCTGAAAACCCACTAATAAGAACGCGGCAAAACTAAGGATCGTGATGAACCGGTCAGTTTTTATAAAGCGTAAGGAAGATAGGAATGTCAGGAAAATAAAGAAACCCGTGAGTACACCCAGAAGGCGATTAATGTACTCAATCCACGTTTTGACTGGGTTGAAAAGGGTATCGCCGTAGCCGCGATGACTGTAAATCTCCTGATAATTGGCAGGAAGTTGCGATACATCAGTGGGAGGAACCCATTGCCCAAAACATTTAGGCCAATCGGGGCAACCCATTCCAGAGCCGGTTCCCCTGACGATACCACCTGCCAAAATAACGAGGTAGATGGTGGCAACCGTCAGGAGAGCCAGTCTCCGAAATTGCTGTTCATGGCGAAGAGATGTCATCTTTTTATCGACAGTCAACATAAAGATGACATCTCTTTAGAATTAATGCGGCTGATTAAATTGGTCATTCAGATTTTGAGCCTCGATCTCTTTTTCTAACCCAATCAACTCATTCTCATGCGGGAGATTTGATTCGGGGGTCTGCGAGTAGGGTACGTTTTGCGGAATGAAGTCATCCTTCGCACCTGGCTTACTGTAGTCGTATGGCCACCGATATACGGCCGGAATTTCACCCGGCCAGTTACCATGTTTCGGGCTAATTGGTGTTGTCCATTCCAGCGTATTCGAGTTCCATGGGTTTTGCGGTGACCGCTTACCCCGGAACAAGCTGTACACGAAATTGAAGAGGAACAGGAATTGCGCGCTGAACGTAACAATGGCTGCTATACTAATGAATGAGTTCAGATCTGCAAAGATGTTCTTTGTGAAATCGTAGCTCGTGAACGCATAATACCGACGTGGAAAGCCTGCAATACCTGTGTAGTGCATCGGGAAGAACACGCAATAGATTCCAATGAAGGTCAGCCAAAAGTGAACATACCCTAGCTTCTCATTCATCAGACGACCAAACATTTTAGGGAACCAGTGGTAAACACCCGCCAGCAAACCAAACGCTGAAGAAGCACCCATTACTAAGTGAAAGTGAGCTACTACGAAATAGGTATCATGCAACTGGATATCGAGTGCCGAGTTACCTAAAATCAAACCGGTAACCCCGCCCGAAATAAAGAATGATACCAGACCAATCGAGAACAACATGGCCGGTGTGAACCTAATATTGCCACGCCAAAGTGTTGTGATGTAATTAAACGCTTTAACGGCAGAGGGAACAGCAATTATCAATGTAAGGAACATGAAGATGGAACCCAAGAATGGGTTCATACCCGTTACAAACATGTGGTGCGCCCAAACAATAAAGGCAAGAAAAGCAATACCCATCATTGAGGCTATCATGGCGCGATAACCAAAAATAGGCTTACGGGCATTGGTTGCAATGATTTCTGAGGTGATACCCAATGCAGGCAACATCACGATGTATACTTCCGGGTGACCCAAGAACCAGAACAAGTGCTGGAACAAGATCGGGCTACCACCTACGTTTGGTAAGGCCTCACCGTTAATATAGATTTCAGACAGGTAAAAACTGGTGCCAAAAGAGCGGTCAAAAATCAACAACAGAGCCGCCGACAAAAGTACAGGGAAGGAAATCAAACCCAAGATTGCGGTTAGTAAAAAGGCCCAGATTGTCAGGGGCAGTTTACTGAACGACATTCCTCTTGTCCGCAGGTTAATTACTGTAGTGATATAGTTAATACCACCTAATAGTTGCGAGACAATGAACAAAGCCATACTGCTCAACCATAGCGTCATCCCTAATTCGGACCCCATGTGTGCTTGCGGTAAAGCACTGAGTGGAGGGTAGATAACCCAACCACCCGCAGCCGGACCTGTTTCCAGAAATAATGAAAAGAACATAATCACACTGGCAACGAAAAAGAACCAGTATGACAACATATTCAGGAAACCTGATGCCATATCACGGGCACCCACCTGCAACGGAATCAGGAAGTTAGAGAATGTTCCACTTAACCCAGCCGTCAATACAAAGAATACCATGATGGTTCCGTGCATTGTGATCAGGGCCAGATAGAAGTTAGGATCTAATTTATTGGTGTCGGTGATCCAGCCCCGCAGAATTGGTTTCAAAAAACCTAATTCCATGTTTGGGAAGCCCAATTGAAGCCGGAAGATTACGGACATACTAATGCCGATGATTGACCAAAATATACCAGAAATCAGGTATTGTTTGGCTATCGTTTTGTGGTCTTCCGAAAAGATGTATTTGCGCCAGAAACTGTCTGGTTCGTGGTGCTCATGCTCTACCACATGAACTGGAGACGCGAGGTTAGTTTCTACAGTTGCCATAGGTTGGTATCTGTTCGTAGTTGTCGTTTAACGCAATGAAACACTTACTGCTGAACCACCTTGTTCAGTGGTAGCCGTGGTACTATCAGAAGGAGCTGCTGAATCAGCCGGCAGGTATTTGGCCGCTTTTGCTTTTAAGTTTGCTGGAATCCGGGTTGCGTATTCAGGGTAAGAGGTTAACAGAGGCTTCTGTTCGGCACACCACTTTTTCCATGAGTCTTCGTCTTCAACAATCAGGCGAACCCGCATAGAAAAGTGACCCCGTCCACAAACCTCAGTACAGGCAATTTCATAGGTAAAATCCTGATTATTCAGCTCGTTTTTCATTTGTTCCGTTGTCTTGTCAGCAACAAACCAAAAGCGGGTTGGCATACCCGGAACTGCATCCATTTTCACACGCATGTGCGGTATGAAAACACTGTGTAATACATCGCGAGCACGAATTTTCAGCGAGATCGGACGACCAACTGGAATATGCATTTCGGTAGTTGATGTAAAATCATCAAACGCTTTTTCATCCGAAAAATCAATCCCTACCTCATTGTTGTTGTCAATAAGTTTATAATTGAAATTACCCAACTTGTTATCATCAACGCCTGGGTAGCGAACAATCCAGTTAAACTGTTTTCCGACAATTTCAATCTCCTGAGCACCTTGTGGGGCTTCCGACATAATATCACGCCATGCTCTCCAGCCCGTGAAAACCATCACCGCCATGATCACGGCTGGTACAACCGTCCAGATCAACTCCAGCTTGTGATTCTCTGGGTAATAGGCTGCTTTGTAATTCTTTTTAGCCTGATACTTAAAGGCAAAGTAAAAAAGAATCGTGTTAGTAAGCATGAAAGCTGCCGTAACAATGGCCATTGACACCCAAAACAGGGAATCCGTCCGGCGACCGTGTGGCGACGACGCTTCTGGCAGAAAATAAGGCATCGAGTTAATGAATGACCACGTTGCTGCTGCAGTTCCAAGTACCAGAAACACCATGAACATGGCTCCATTGATCTTGTTACTAATGCCCGTGTAAGTGGCATCGTCATCTACTCCACTACCGTTGCTATTGACACCCCGCACTACGGAAGCCATACGAGACACTACCAGCGCGGCTAATGCCAGGAAGATTACTGCTAATAAGCCAACTATGTAAATCATAAGATTACGAGGATTTTAAATGTCGTGATGAATTGCTTCTTCAATCATCGGGTGGTTTTTCGGGTACAGATTCGCTTTGGCTAACTGAGCTGAAATAGACCACATAAATCCGCACGCAAAGATCAGAATCATGCCAAATTCAATAGGGCCAAAACCGCCATGTTCACCTACTGTGCCAGGCATAATATTCGTGTAGAAGTCAAAGTAGTGGCCAACAATAATACCCCAGCAAGCGATCTTTAAAATGCCCTTAACCCGCTTGGCATCCCTTGTCATTAAAACAAGAAACGGAAAGACAAAGTTTAGGAACAACGTAATAAAGAACGGGGCTTTGTATATACCATTAAAACCACTGAATCGCTCCCGGTAATAGATAGTTTCTTCAGGGAGGTTGGCGTAATAAATCAGCATAAACTGGGCAAACCACACATACGTCCAAAAGATGCTGAACGCAAACATAAACTTGCCGAGGTCATGAAGGTGGTTCTCATTCACAGCCTGTAAGTAGCCACGCTCTTTCAATGTAACCACAGTGAGGGTAATTACGGCTAAACCAGTTACGTGCCAGCTTGCCAGCGTATACCAGCCAAACATGGTAGAGAACCAGTGCGTGTCGATTGACATGACGAAGTCCCAGGCAGCCGTTGACGAAGTTACCGCAAACACGACCAGAAAAGCTGTACCAAACTTGATACTCTTTTCGTAGTATTCTGTACCGCCTTCAAGATCTTCTTTCAGGGAGAAATTTCTTAACAGTCTCCACAGACCATACCACGACACAAAATAGAATACGATTCGAGCCAAGTAGAAAGGGGTGTTCAAAAAACCACTTTTTCCCGCAATGATCGGATCGTAGTTTTCGCTTTTAGGATCATACAGGTCGTGGTGTGTCCAATGGAAGAGGTCGTGACCAGCAATAAAAAATACGGCCAGCATAACCACACCCATAAACGGCAAAAACGCGGGCAGTGATTCGGGAATGCGCTTTAAAACAGATGACCAGCCGGACTGAGCCAAGTAATTATACGACATAAAAAACATGCCTATTACCGAGATACCTGTGAAATAAACGGCGTTCGTCCAGACATTGGCCCACAATCGGGTTGTCCATTTGTAGCTATGTCCGGCTTCGCTTGCGGCACTATGCGTTGATCCATGAGCCACTTCGGTGGAGTGTTCACCAACGCCGGATGCCAGCAGAAACGAGCCAAGAGCAACAAGAGCGACACCCGCGCCGATGCCAATCAGCAATCGACGTTTCGACTCCCCGGTGAATTCATATTCCTGCTCCAGCGATGGGATTGCGTGTACTGATGCCATTGATTGTGATTTTATCCTTGCTGTAATTTGTGAACGTACTGAACGATTTTCCATCGTTCTTCAGGTGTCATTTGCGAACCGTGAGGCCACATACGGCCTTTCCCGTGTGTAATGACGTGGAAAATATGCCCGTCATTCAAATTCTTGAGCGCGTCTGACGAATAGTTGGGGACACCCTTATATTGAGCCGCAACCAAGCCGTCGCCTTTGCCTCCTTCGCCATGACAATGAGTACAGTAACGACTATAGAGAATTTTTCCTTCTTCCAACGTTTTCTCCGTTTCTGGAATTGGATTCGTCAACAGCCGTTCGGCAATACCAATGCTGTCTTTTGGGATGTTATAGATCATCAGATCTGCCGACGCACTATCACTGGCCCCAAAGCGGGTATTGTAATTTGGCCGGGCAACTGTTCCCGGTGCCGGCATCCGCATATTTAAACCCATCGGATTGACTGTGTTCGAGTCAGTCTGGCGATAAGGCTCGTACCCCACCGGCAGATACATTTGAGGGGCATACTCAATCCCGGTGCTGTCGTGTCCTTTCGAACACGAAGTATTCAAAGCTACGATACCGGCAAAGGCAAGCGTTGCTAATGTTATCTTTCGAAATACCATGTTGTCAACCATATCCATTAAAACTGCTTGACGTTAACTTCTGCCGCGCCGGAATCTTTCAGAATCTGCTCAATCCGCGTTTCGGCTAACTGGTTTTTGCTTAGGTCAACAGCCATTGCAAACTTATTATCGGTTGTGCGCAGGTCAAACATAAGAGGCTTGACGCTGGGTCCGAGACCATTCGATACAATGAATGTGCCTACCATGCCAAGCGCGCAAAAGAGTACCGTCAACTCAAAAATAACCGGAATATAAACGGGGAATGAGTACGAGTCTTTACCACCCACTACCATTGGCCAATCAAATTTCTCCATATAGGCGGTCATCGCGAGTGCGGTCAATGTACCTGAAAGTCCAAATAGAAAGGCAGCAATGCCCAATTTACTACGTGGGTGCCCTAAGGCAACATCTAACCCGTGAATCGGAAATGGCGTGTATACTTCGTGAATTCGTACACCCGCTTCTTTTATTTCTTTGACGGCTTTCAGCACCACATCATCGTCGTCGAAGATGCCTACCAAAAATTTGCCGCCATTGCTATGTGTATCTACCATTGTTTCGTGTGTCCAGTGGGTTATTCAGCGTCTTTGTTAAATGTAGGATTCGCTACACGCTCGCCTTTGGCTACTCCAGATACCGATGCAGGTAATCGCTCCGATGATGACTTGATGATCGCCTTTACCTCGGCCATGTTCACAACCGGCAAGAATTTGGAGAACAACAGGAACAGCGTGAAGAAAAAGCCGAATGAGAAAATGTAATCGCTGATGTCGAACAGTGTTGGGTGGAACATAGCCCAGCTCGATGGCAGGTAATCGCGGTGCAGCGAAGTCACGATAATTACGAATCGCTCGAACCACATACCGATATTCACTACCACCGAGATCACGAATGTCCAAACCACTGACCGACGGATTGACCGAATCCAGAATAACTGTGGCGACACAACGTTGCAGGTCATCATAGTTGCATAAGCCCACCAGTAGGGACCTGTTGCGCGGTTGATGAACGCATAACTTTCAAACTCTACCCCCGAATACCAGGCAATGAAAAACTCTGTCAGGTAAGCAACGCCTACGATAGAACCCGTCAAGGTGATGATTTTATTCATCGACTCAATGTGCTCAAACGTAATATAGTCTTCTAACCGATACACGACCCGGATAATCAGCACCAGGTTCTGCACCATCGCAAAACCAGAGAAGATAGCTCCGGCCACAAAATAAGGCGGGAAGATGGTCGTGTGCCAACCCGGAACCACTGAGGTAGCAAAGTCCATACTTACAATAGTGTGTACGGATAATACCAGTGGGGTTGACAGACCGGCCAAAATCAAACTCATGTATTCATACCGTGCCCAGGTTTTAGCTGAACCATTCCAGCCGAGCGATAAAGCACCATAGATATAACGAGATACTTTGCTGCGGGCCCGGTCGCGGATGGTAGCAAGGTCAGGAATCAGACCCATGTACCAAAATACCAGTGATACAGTAAAATAGGTACTGATGGCGAACACGTCCCACACAAGGGGTGATTTGAAGTTCACCCACAACGAACCGAACGTGTTTGGCAGCGGCAATGCCCAATAGGCTAACCAAGGGCGGCCCATGTGCATGACAATAAAGCTTGCTGCGCACAAAACGGCAAAAATTGTCATGGCTTCAGCCGCCCGGTTCACAGCCGTCCGCCATTTCTGACGGAATAACAACAAAATGGCGGAGATCAATGTACCGGCGTGACCGATACCTACCCACCATACAAAGTTGGTAATGTCCCAGGCCCAGCCCACGGTCTTGTTCAGACCCCAAACGCCTAAGCCCTCCCACCATGTCCAGAACACGCAGGCAGTTCCATAAAGCAATACGACTACTGAAATGGTGAAAGCTATCGTCCACTCACGGGTGGGAGGCCCTTCAACCTGTCGGCTAATGTCCTCTGTTACATCGGCGTATGTTTTACCACCGGTAACGAGCGGAGTTCTAACGGACGAAGTGATATGCATGGTTTTATATCAATTAATTACGTTGGCTCATTAAAAAACTACGCTTGCGATTCTTGAACAGATTTCTCTTTCGGAGCTTCGTCTTTATTACGAATCTTGGTCAGATACGAAATCTGTGGCCGAACGTTGATCTCTTCCAATACGTGGAAAGCCCGTGACTCCAGTTCTGTTGCCAGCACTTTCGAGATGGTGCTTTCGGGGTTGTTCATGTCGCCGAATACGATGGCATTAGTTGGGCAGGCCTGTGCACAAGCCACCTGAACTTCGTCAGGCAGTAATCGACGACGTTCTTTTTTGGCAGTGAGCTTACCCTCCTGAATACGCTGAACACAGAACGAACACTTCTCAATTACACCCCTTGACCGAACTGTTACATCCGGGTTAATGACCATCTTACCGAGATCATTATTGAAGTGATAATCAAAGTTGTCGTTGTCAAAATATTTGAACCAGTTAAACCGGCGCACTTTATACGGGCAGTTGTTGGCGCAATAGCGTGTTCCAATACAGCGGTTGTAGGTCATCTGATTCAGACCTTCGGTGCTGTGCGTGGTAGCCAAAACCGGGCAAACCGTCTCGCAGGGAGCGTTTGAACAGTGCTGACACAACATAGGCATGAAGGCTACCTCCGGATTAGCTGATGCAACCTCCATGGCTGTATAATCACCTTCTTCGGCATCGCTGCTATAATACCGGTCAATGCGCATCCAGTGCATTTCGCGACGCATAATAACCTCGTCGCGACCTACTACCTGTATGTTATTTTCAGAGTTACAGCCTACAATACAAGTTCCACAACCAATGCAGGAGTTCAGGTCGATAACCATACCCCACGAATGGTTCGGTTTTCCGTAACCATTCCAAAGGGTAATATCGGTTGGATCAACGGGGCCTTCTGAGGTTTGTACTTTCGGACGGTAGCTGCCAGCGGCTTTGTCTTTTTTGTAAGCAGCCAGTGTGGCTTCCTGCAATACAGCCCGGCGGCCCATGACCGTATCGTGCGTTTGCGTTTGGGCGATTTCGCGCCGACCACTAGTTCCGTCAACCTTGGCATTCATGGCCGACATTATTACATACCCATTCACAATCGACGCAAACGGATAGGCATTTTTGCCAATATTATTGGCTGAACGTCCGCCTTTTTCCCGTCCATAACCGATGGCAACGCCAACCGTGTTATCGGCCTGACCAGGTTGAATCAGAACGGGCAACTCAAGGGCTGGTTTACCGTCGACCGATACACTCACCATGTCGCCCTGCTCCCACCCTTTGTCGGCGGCTGTTTTCTGCGAGATTGTAGCGTAATTATCCCAGGTTGCTTTTGTAACGGGATCAGGCAACTCCTGAAGCCAGGGGTTATTGGCCAGCGAACCAGTTCCAATGCCTACTTTCTCATAAAGAGCCAGTTCCATATTGGTTGTTGGACGGTAACGTTGCGCGATGGCCGCAGCCGCCTGACCTACAATCCCGGCATTAAATGTACCTCCTCCACCGGAAGCTGTCCCTTTATTTGGCTCAAAAACACCGTCGTTCAAGGTCTGAATCCAGAAAGCATCAAACGAGGCAAATCCACTTGCTTGTGAATAATACGTTGTCCGCCAGAAGTTTTTCAGGTAGGCCTGGAAATCGCCGGGACGACCCGCCCATGTCAATAAACTCGACTGGAACTGACGGGTTTTGAAGATATTGGTAATGGCCGGTTGAGCAATGCTATAGAACCCACGCTTTGGTTCGGCATCACCCCAGCACTCCAGATAATGAGGAGCAGGGGTAATGTATTTACACAAGGACGCAGTTTCATCAGCCCGATCAGCAAACGAGAGCGACAGGGCCATTTTTGGCAAGGCCTGAGCAAGCTCGGCACCCCGAACGTGATCATAAACCGGGTTGGCTCCGAAGAACATCACCGCCTGAACCGTGCCTGATTTTGCTTCGTTGATAAAAGCATTCATCTGCTGATCATTCCCCTGACGATAATTCAGCGGTGTTCCCAGGTCGATGGTTGTGCCATAGCTACCCAACAAACTGTTCAGTGCGTTTACCACAATCTGAACGTTGGGGTCATTTGACCCACAAACCACCAGCGAACGGCCTCGTGAGTTGGCCAGATCGGTGGCTGCTTTGTCGAGGTACTGCACTTCTGTAACGGCAACACCACTGAGGGCCGCACCGCCTAACTTAGCAGCTACCTTGTTATAGAGAGCAGCCACTACCAGACCCTCCTGCGAAGGCTTGTAGGTTCCACGATAATCAGCATTAGAACCAGTCATCGACAGCAAGGTCTCAAACTGATAATGACGTGACATATTTTTCTTGGTCGCACCCAACTTACGGGTTTCCGCATAGGGCCGGGAAAAATCTAATGGAGCTACCCACGTCCCTAAAAAATCGGCCCCAATGCTCACAATGGTCTGAGCCTGATCGAACCGATAGGACGGAATAACAGCCTGACCAAACGAAGCCTGATTTGCCTGAATTAGTCCCGATACCGAATTGGCATCGTACATAATATGGCGGGCTGTTGGGTATTTAGCCACAAACTCAGCGATTACGGCTTTCGTTGATGGGCTAATAATAGTACTCGTAACAAGTCGAATAGCTCCGTTACGACCGGCAACCGTGTTCAGTTGATTAATGATCTCCCGGTCGGCAACAGTCCATTCGATATCGGCATCGCCACGTTTAGGGCCTTTCAATTTATCGATATCATACAACGACAGCACCGAAGCCTGAACACGGGCTGTTGTACCGCCCCGTGTGATGCTTGAAGCCGGATTCCCTTCAATTTTGATGGGTCGTCCCTCCCGCGTCTCAACCAATACAGGAGCGTAGTCACCACCCTCGGTATACGTTGATGCGTAATAATCTGAGATGGATGGGAACGTAAACTCAGGCTTGTTCAAATAAGGAATTGCCTTTCGAACGGGCGTTTCACAAGCCGCCAGTGAGACAGCGGCCAGGCCAAAACCCATTACTTTCAAAAAGTCACGGCGCTGGGGGTCTTTGCCTAACAGGTCTTCTTCTGAATTCACGTTACTAAACTCAGAGTTCGCGTTTTTCACAAACTGAGCATCGTTCCGTAACTCTTCAACCCCCTTCCAATACCGTTTAGTCGTATTCTCCATATTTAATTGAATGAAAATCGAATTAGTAGTGGCACTTTGAACATTCAAGTCCACCGATATTGGCTACTTTGAGCGGCTCTTTAGTCTCTTTGCGGTGTAGGGCAACGAGCTTGTCGTAGTAGGCGTTGTCTTTGGTGTTTACCTCCGTTTTGCGGTGGCAATCAATACACCAGCCCATGGTGAGAGACGACCGTTGTTCAACAACTTCCATCTTTTCGATTTCGCCGTGGCAGGTCTGACACTGAACATTGCCCACATTTACGTGCTGGGCGTGATTGAAATACGCCAAGTCGGGCAGGTTGTGAACCCGAATCCACTCAATTGGGCGATTCTGCTCAATGGCTGCGTAGATCTTCTGAATCTCCGGTGACTCCTTTTTGATGACACCGTGGCAGTTCATACAGATGTTTGCTGCCGGAATGGTGGCCGACTTGCCTTTGTTCACTCCTGTGTGACAATAATTACAGTCGATCTTGTATTGACCTGCGTGGAGTTTATGCGAATACTGGATAGGCTGCTTGGGCGCGTATCCCTGCTGAATACCAACACTAAATGAGCCGTCAATAACCACTTTAGCCACGATCAATACAAATAACCAAACCACCACAGAGCGAATGATTGGGTTATTTACTGTGTTTGTCAGGCCAGTGCGTAACTGATTAACCAGACTGGCTTTTGGAGAGGTCCCATCCAGGGTGGCTGCACTCGGCTGAACTGCTTTAGACAGAATCGTGACGATAACCAGCAAAACTCCCAGTACGAGCAACATCACGACCAGCAGAGCAACCAACACGAATGTGAACAGGCTTGACGGAGAACCCCCATCGCCAGATTGGGCCGGGGCAGGACCAGTTGTTGTTCCAGCTCCAGAATTACCGGCAATTTTGGGAGCATTAGCTGAGTCGACATAATCGAGGATACCCTTAATGTCGTCGTCGGTCAAGTTCGCAAAACTTGACATCTGCACCTTATTGAATTTGTTGAAAACCTGAACGGCATAAGCATCACCCGAAGCAACAAGAGCAGACGAGTTACGAATCCATTTCTGCAACCAGGCTTCTCCCGGTGTCCGCTGACGAACTCCCTGTAGACCAGGTCCAACCAAAACTTCTGCAGTAACAGCGTGGCACTGAGCACAGTTACCTTTGAATAGTGCTTCTCCTTTCGCGACATCACCACCACCACTTGCAGGGGCGGGTGTTGCTGCAGCCGGACCACCGCCGGCGGCTGCCGCCGAGTCCTGCCCATTCACCTGACCACCGTTGAGGAGCAATGTCAGTGAAAGAGCCAAGGCTCCGCAAAACCCTGATAAGCGACTCATTTTCAATGATTTATTTAGTGAGTTATTATACATAATGCTTACCAACTTTTATTGGCTCACAAAAGTAATGCACGATTGCTGTTTACCCAAACGTTCACTTTTGATATTTTGAGCCTTATTTTAATTTGTAAAGGATCTAACCGAGTTTCGATGAAGTGAACTGCTAACTCTTTGTGTACCACAAAATGTTTGGCACTACAAAGGAATATTTGAAGTCTGTAGATCAGTAAATAATTGAATGAGGGTTGACTGTTCTGATGCATTTGCTTGTGTCGCTATTCTGTAGTTCAACAGTTTTCTCAGGCGAACTCCCAAAATGTAGTCCTATCTTTAAGTCGTTAACCGACACACTGTCTTTCCCATGATCATCCAATATTGCTCCGACCTGCATCTTGAATTCGTTCATAATCAGGAATATATCATGGGCAATCCCATCGAACCAGTGGGTAATGTGTTACTGTTGGCAGGCGACATTACCAACCTGAACTATTACAATGTGCGGACGTTTGACAAATCCTTTTTCAAGTCGTTGAGCAAACAGTTTAAACGGGTTTTATGGATTCCGGGCAACCACGAGTTCTATCGAAGCTGGGACACACTCATGTTCGAAAAACCGGTGCAAATCGAAGTTTGTCCCAATGTTCACTTAGTGCATAATGTGGCAGAAATTATTGGAGGAACTCGGTTTTTGCTCACGACACTGTGGTCGCACATCGACGAACAAAATGAATGGACCATTGGGCGGGGCATGTCCGATTTCGATCTGATTCGATATTCGGGGCGAACGCTGACCCCGGCAATGTATACCAAACGGCTGCATGAACCGTCGGTGGCTTTTCTTCGGACTGAGTTAGCCAAACCCTTCGCGGGGCCAACAGTGGTTGTAACCCACCATTTACCCTCGTTGCAGTGTGTGCATCCTCGCTATAAAAATAGCGATCTGCAACAGGGGTTCGCCAACGATCTGGACGATTTTATCTGGGAAACCCAACCCGATGTTTGGATTTATGGCCATGGCAACCGCCCGCCCATTGAGATTGGGAAAACGCAGTTGATCACTAACATGCTGGGGTATGTATCGTATGGCGAGCAAAAAGATTTCCGAAACCCGGCAGTCGTTGAGTCTATAAACTAATCTCCTGCTTCCCTCCCTTCAACGCCACCGTTTTGCCTTTCCAGAGTAAGCTGCCGGTCAAGGTCATGGGCAACGAAACAGTACCTTTTAGACCTCCGGCTGAAGTTTTCTCGAACCGAACGGCAATCTCGCCCAAGGGGTGCGGCATTTGCCCCTCGGCAAAGTTCAGGTTGCCCAAGAATGGCTCGATTCGGACGGAGCGAAAACCCGGTTCGGCGGAGTTGATGCCACAAACGGTCGACAAAAACGCATAGAGGGGCGACGCACTCCAGGCGTGGCAATCTGACCTTGTCGGTTCCGGTTGCTCGGCGAATGTGGTCAGGCCCATTGCCAGCATATCGCGCCAGGGTTTGAGTTGTGGTACTAACTGATCGCCCATGCCCGTTTTTTTCAGGGCCTCAAACAAATAATATTTGAAATAGAAAGTAGCCTGGGTAATGTCGGTTGTAGCGATTGTTTTTTGGAGCAGCGCGGGTTGCTGTGCTATCGGAACCGCATCGGTCAAAATAGCCAGGATATTGGCGTGCTGACTGAACGACTTCCTGGCCGGGGTATCGGCCATCAGGCCCCGATTGGCATCCCAGCAGCTTTCGCGCACGGCTTTCTTGATGCGGGAGGCCATTCCCCGGTAATTTTCAGCCACATCGTTCTGCCCGAAATGCGCAAAAATCTCTGCCGCCCGCAGGTACGTATAGGCCTGTTGAAGCGACAGCGTAGAAGAACCATCACGTACACCCGGTGGCACCCCGCCAATGCGGGCTTCTTCGCTCCAGGGCCAGGCCCAGTCCACAAAGTTCCACCAGTCAAGGGGGCCATTGAGGTTGTTGGCGGCTAATCGTTGTTCGTGCCAGCGCATCACGCTTGCCATACCCGGCAACAGCGACTTCACGAAGGCATCGTCCTGCCGGTGCATCCAGTAGTCATGTACCATACAAACCCAAAACAGCGAAAAGGTCGGAATCACCTGCAAATCGGCACTGGGATAACGGCTTTGAGTGAGGCCATCGGGAATGCGACTGTGGTCGAAATCGAGCAGGGCCTTGCGCATAAGCCGGTCATCGCCCGACACATACAGCGAAATCATGGCTTGCACCCGCGTATCGCCCACATACTGTAACTGTTCATAATAGGGGCAGTCGAAATAGGTTTCGCCTGCACAGAGCCGGGCGGTACGCCAACCAACGTTCCAGATATCAGCAAGGGTGGAGTCGCTGCTGGCAAACTTTGCTCTTTCGACTAACGGATAACCCGTATACTGCCCGATAATGTCTTCCAGAACCAGTGGCTCACCGGCCGTTTCCACCGAAATCTGAATATATCGGTACGTTCGGAACCACAGGGGCCGGAAGGTTCGGCGTTGACCATCGGTAATAAACTGATCCTCGAAACCAATCAATTGCTTGCCTACTATCTCATTGCGATTGCCTTTCTGGCGTTTGTCGTCCACCAATGCTTCGGCATAGCCTAGGGTTATGGTGGCTCCTTTGCCCCGGTTCACTGTCAATTCGGGGTAGGCGTTAGTGAGGTGGCTTTGATCGAGCAGGAAAACGGCCTTTGTTTTGGCTGGCACCTCAACGGGGGCTTTTCCGTCCAGAAACACATCTGTCATGCGGCCATTTTCTACCCGACGAACCGTTTTCAATCGCTGACTGAATGATTCGAGCAACGGAATTTGCCGGGGAACGAGTGCCCAGTTGCCATCGGAGCCTAAACCTCGAGGTTTTGCCGGAAACCACAGTTGTTGAGCAGCAGGCCATTGGGTGTCATCAAAGCCGGGTTGTTCCCAGCCCCAGGGATATTTTGAGGCCATCACGCGGTCGCCATCGCCCACCACAATGTAGGTTTGCAGTTTCGTGGTTTTGATCGGTTCATAGGCTTCATTGCGAACTACTTTCCAGCTTTTGTCAGTATTCACCATTTTTTCGGCCTCCGTATCACCCTGCATCAAAAATCCGAGTTGGTAGCTCATCTGGGCAAACGGGGCCGAGTCGCCCAAGTACCAGACCTGTGCGGCAATGAGGTTATCACCCGGTTTCAGAAATGGAGCCAGATCAAGCGTTTCATAATTCCAGTTGAGCAAATCGCTGCGGGCGGGTCCGAGAGCTACCGACTGACCATTGACAAACAGCCGATACCGATTGTCTGCCGACACATGCACCATGAAATGGGCAGGAACTTGGGGCAGGGTTATCGTTTTTCGGAAGTGATAGATCCCATATTGCCGCGCAGACGTTATGGATGGTTGCCCACTTCCATAAATGATCCAGCGGGCATCCCAATAATTAGATTGCCAGCGACTCTGCACCGGGGTAACTGCTGAGACCGGGGAAAGCGTCTGACTGTAACCAATATGACTCAGTAAAATAAGCGTGGCAAGCACGAAAAGAAAACGATGCATACGTGTTGATCTACACATGACCAAAGAAAAGTGAGTGAGAACCCTACTATCGACGGCCATCGACCTGATAAACTACTTTTATCCTATATCCGGTCAATCAACTCCTTCACTGGTTGCACTTCGCGGCCCATTATGTGTTCCAGAATCGCACGGGCGTGGTCCCGGCCATTTTCAATGAATACTTTTTCGGTATAAATTCCCGCTAACACGGTGCCACATACATACAGGCCCGGCACATTGGTTTCAAACGTACGTTTATCAAATACGGGAATCTGCGTTACAGGGTCCAGTTCGATACCGCAACGCATGAGCAGGCTGGCATCGGGTGTATAGCCAGACAGAATTAGTACAAAGTCGGCGGGGAGTGTGTTTGTTTCACCCGTTTCTAAGTGCTGAGTATACACCCAACCCGGCTCAATACCCGTTACACAGGTGTCGAACTGAGTTTTGATTTTGCCTTCTTTCACCCGGTTTTTCACATCAGGAATCAACCAGTATTTCACCGTTGGTTTAAAATCATTTCCCCGGTGGACTACTGTAACGTCTACATCGTGCCTGTAGAGTTCGAGCGAGGCTTCGACGGCTGAGTTAGCCGCTCCCACGATAACTACTTTAGTGAATGAGTACTGGAAGGGTTCGTCGTAATAATGCGAGACATGAGGCAGGTCTTCGCCCGGAATCCCGAGCCACCGTGGCTTGTCGAAGTAACCCGTTGCCAGAATCACCCGGTGCGCCTGAAACGTGTCGCCAGCGGTTGTATAAACGGTGAAGAGTTCTCCGTTCTTCTCTACCCGCTCTACTTCGGTGAATACTTTTGTTTTGAGCTTGTAATAAGCAGCCACTTTCCGATAATACTGAAGGGCTTCATTGCGGTTTGCCTTTACTCCGGAAATAGGAAACGGAATACCGCCAATTTCAATATTCTCGGCCGTTGAGAAGAATCGCATCAGTTTCGGATACCGCCGAATCGACTCGGTAATACTCCCTTTTTCAAGAATCAGATGCGACAGCCCGTTTTTGGTGGCTTCAATACCGGCTGCCAGCCCGCAGGGACCACCCCCAATAATTATTACGTCGTACAGTTTCATACTGATGCAACATGAAATATGGCCTTGTTGGTTTGGAAATGGTGAATTTTCACGCAAAACCGCAGCGTCGCCGAGAACTGTAACCAGTTAAACTCTCGGCGACGCTGCGGTTTCATAACCGCCCTTATTTATTCTTTATCGAACTCGACGGGCCTGTACCGGAATACAAACTCCCGTTGGGCACGGACGTACCCCACAATCGACCGTTCGGTTAGGCCTTGTTGCATCCGTCAAACTTAACGGAATCACATCAGAGAAACCGGTGGTAACGTTCACATTGCTGTCGTTGGCCCGATTTGTTCCGGCAAAGGGTTGAGTGATCACACAATCGGCAGGAACCGAACTGGGCAGGAACCGAACCTGATAACTACCTTCTGGCAGATTGGTAAACAGGTAATTGCCGGTTCCATCGGTAGTGGTCGTACTGATGGCACTGGTGGACCGCACCCCATTCACTACCGTGTATAGTTCGACGGCAAAATTAGCAACCCCCGGCTCGCCACCATCCTGAATACCATTGCCATTGAGATCTTTCCAGACCCGGTCGCCAAGGCCCATGGGTGGACCACTAATGCAGGCTGGACTTGGGTCGGGATAAAATACAGTTGTTTCTGAGGTGGGGTTAACCGCAATGGCCACCTTCATTCGTGGACGCAAACCATCGTTCACGATGATCCACTCTCCGTTCACAAAATCCCAGCCCGGCCAATCCGTTGGGTTGCCCTGATTGTCGACAGCCGCCCCCGGATAGAGGAATGTCCCTGACAAAGGCTGACTGAGTTTGGTCTCGATCAGGGAGTTATCGACGAATTTGCGCAACGTAATGGTAGCTCCGCCAGTGGGCGTGAAATTTACCGGCGTGATACTGTAGGAAACGAAAGGAGTATCTCTGATACAGATCGACCTGACATCAATAACCAGGCTTTTCTCAACCAGACCCGCATCGACGGTTGTATTATTTTCGCCGGCACTCAAACACACCACGGATGACAAGCCAGTTTGTGGGTTGGCATCGGAGTCGAGGGCCGGGTTACCGCCCACATTGGCCGTTGTTGCCACAAAGTCGGTTGGAAAAGTTGTGGTTACAAACTTCACCTGATAGCAGCCTGGGATCAGGCCGGTGAAGCTATAGAAACCGTCGGCTGCCGTTGTCACACTCCGAATAGGCGTTGGAATACCATCTGGATACAGTTCCACAGTGACACCACCAACACCCGTTTCATTGACTCCGCCCTGAATCCCATTATTGTCGCGATCATAGAAAACAAAATTGCCGAGGCTCGACAATATATCTTCGTCCTGACCACGCGACACTTCAACCTCGGTCTCTGCCGTACAACCATTCGGACCCGTAACCACAACAACATAAAACCCGGGTGTTACAACCGTTGGCGTTGCCTGATTTGAGGTAAAGTTGTTAGGTCCTGTCCAGAATAGGGTTGAATTACTAGGCGAAACCGTCACCGAAATAGTTGTTGTACAGGTTGAACAAGCAGGAACACCGCCAATTGCATCAACAATAATCGGAGCCGTTGTAAATGATTGCACTGTTGCTGTGGCCGTTGTGAATGCAGTGGGGCAGGTAGGTGAGGCCGCAGTGACTGTATAGTTCCCTTCCCCTGTTACCACTACGGTCTGGGCACTACTGGTGAAATTGGCGGGACCCGTCCAACGGTAGATGCCGTTTAAAATGGGCTGATTTTGTCCATCCGTAAGTATTGCAGTCAGCGTTGCCGACGTTTGGGCGCAGGTAAGCGTACCACTCGTAACACGCAACGTTGGCTTGGGCAGAATCACTATTACCATTTCATCGTAGGGCAGGCATCCGGTTGGCAATACCGTTCCAGACTCCGTCTCAATTATGGCGTAAACGTATTTAAAGGTAGTAACCGGCGAATTGGTGTTGGTATTAATGGTTGGCCGATCAAGCGTTATTAACAAATCCCCAGTTGCCGTAGTCGACGATGAGTTGGGCGTAACAGTACCAAGCACATTGGTTGCGCTGTAGATGGTTGCCGGATTTGTTTGAGGTGTGTCGAAGCAAACGAACTTTACCTTGTCAGTGACCGAAAAATAATTGCCGACGACACTGACTTTTGATACAGTTTCTCCCTGACAGACAGTGAGTTGACTGGTTGCTGGGGAAAGAACAGGACATCCCTCAACAGAGAAATCATAGTTCTGGTCGTTCTGTCCCATATCGCCGGTGAACACATCAATAGTGGCATCACCACCCACCAGGAGTGCATCTGAATCGCGAAGGGAGCCATCGACACCACTATTTACCTGAAAAGGCGATAACGAGTAAATTCGGGTCCCTAAACGCCCACCTGCTTTTGGTGTTTGCAATCGCGCACCAGCGTTAACAGGTCCTCTGGCTGTCAGATTATACGTAGCCAGTTGGCTCATGTCCATTCTGACCTGATACCGATGTTCAAATTTGACTCCTCCCGGCACGTTGGCATTTGTGAAATACCACTGACCATTATTGACCGAGGTTGTGGAAGCAACCAGCGTATTGCCATCGTACAGGCGAACGACAATTCCGTCGATACCCGGCTCATAGGCATCCTGAATACCATTGCGATTGTCGTCATACCAAACACGGTTGCCAATTTCTACTGGTGCCGGGTCGCAGATAGGCTTGCTATCGCCTAAACCCGACGATTTCCCAAACGTGCCAGGTTCATTAATAAGGACAACGAATCCGCGTCCGCCTGATCCGTTCGTATTATTGTGTACTTTCCAACCGGCTGATTTATAGATTTCGTCCACGGGATCGTAGGCCGACGAGATAATCTCATTTTTTCCAGGAATGAGCGTCAGTGCGCCATTATTGATCTCGTCGTGGGCAACGTTTCCATTGAACAGCCAGGCATCGTCGCTATAAAACTCGCCACCATTCGGCCCTTCATTGTCATTTACTCCGTTCAGACTGGTTTTAGTGCCCACTACCCCATTGCTTTCCAGTGCAAACTGATTGCCGGATGACGGAGCAGCACGCAGGAGGTCGCCACCGGTAAAACCATCGTAGAAACCATTCCCACTAGGGTCGTGGTTGGCAACCCCGGCAAGGTGGCCAAAACGGTCGAGCATACCAATAATCAGGTGTCCGTCCACATCGAATTCCAGATCAGTAATCATGGGTTGCGGCCACATCACAAAATTATTGACGCAGGGTTCAGGGAATGTATTAGTCCAGGGAAGCCAATAAGTATAATCAGCACAGGAGCCGGTCAAGTCTGCCGAACCCCGCCGAAACGAAAGCGGAAACGACAAAACGGATTCGAACTGCCCACCCGCCTGAGCGGGGTCTAACCGGTAGATATGGCCCGATAAAACAGTGTTTGAGGCCACAGCGGCTGCCAGCGTTGAGCCGTTGGCAACAGGCGTTTGGCTGTTGGCATATTCGCCCGAACACACACCCCCTACATAAACAATACCCCGATAAACTTTGAGTGCCCATGGGCGAAACTCCCCCTGTGGACAGCCCGGTCCCGTTAAAGCCCACGATTTTACGCCCGTTGCTGAGCTGGGTTTCTGGGCCGGTATTCCGACTTCAAGGCCATATACTTTACGGTCGAATAAGTTTACGACATATAGCGTTTTATCATCTTCCGACATATCGGCTCCGCCCAAACCAACACGGCCCATAGCCGTCATTGGGCCAGGGTCGGCACTCGGGAAAAGCTTGTTACCCAATAGGTTACGGTTTGGAATATCGCCCGTAGCAATGCCCAGATCGGCGCTCAGGCTGAGAAACGAGATACTCGCATTGTCGGTCGCACTAGTAAGGTCAGTTTTATAAATTCCCCCTGATCCCAGTGGGCCAAAACCGGCGTGTCGCTTCACAACGGCGGTGCTGAAGAGTTGTTTGGTTCGGCGTTGCAGGGCTAAACCCCAGACGGCACCCACCTGTCTGGCAGTGCCTAAATGAAGAGGAGGGAAATCGGAGGCATTGGCCGCTGAGTTGCCCGCCCCTTTTACAGTAAATGCACTATAATCGAAACCGACGAGCGCATCGGCCATTCCTGCTTGACTGGGCATATCAATAGGCGTACCGTTATCTTCCGTTTTAGACGGATCGCCATTGACAAAGCAGGGTGTAGTTACTTTAATATTTGTAGGCTGGCAATAATCGCTCGGATAATTGACGCCCGTATTGACCTCCGTTGCCGGTGCAGTCAGAAACTGTACGGTTGTGCCACCGCCCAACGGATTGTGGGGTGCCGGAAAGTAACCGCGTTGCCAGTTGGCAAACTCGATTCGGACGCGCTGACCCGGTTGAATTTGGCCCGCCGTAAACGAATAGGAACCGTCGGCCGAAGTAGTGGTGGAGATTGGGAGATTCCCTAACTCAACATAAGCCCGAACGGTAATCCCGCCGACTCCGTTCTCTACGGGAGCCGTGCCGCTGCGGGCACCAGATACAGTAGGAACAGAAGCACTCAGTGCGCCATCGCCATCGAAATCACGGAATACTTTGCCACTAATTTGTCCAAGTGCCGGGATCGTAGTTCCAATAAGGTAGAAAACAATACCAAACAGCCACAGGCGATTCAGCAACGTGAATGATATATTTTTTTTCATAAGGCTGTACTATTCAATTAATTAGTGTTTCTGGTGATCAGAGAAGAGTTTGCGTGAGTAATGTCTTGAAATACAAGACGATTAACTGGCATTGAGAAACTTTATGTTCAGGCTAAAATTCGTCGAGTATAAAAATGCCGTTCTAATGACACTAAACACCACGCAAACATCTTGCCAACCTTTTCAGGCAGAATTAGGTATCTTTACTTTGTGAGTATGTCAGAGAACCAGCTATCCCTCCCTAACTTGGTATTTTCATATCAGGTTGATGAAGAAGTTACTTTTTTCGCCGATTTGATCGTGCCATTACCCATTCCAAATCTGTTTACCTACCGGGTTCCAAGAGCAATGACCGACGGCATCAAAATTGGTGCCAGAGTTATTGTTCCATTTGGCAAAAAGAACAGCCGGGTCCTAACAGCCATCGTCGCCCGATTGCATAATACTCCCCCTCCCAAATACCAGGCACGATATATTCTTGAATTATTAGATGATTATCCGTTAATAACTGGTTATCAGTTAGAATTATTCCGGTGGATGGCCGACTATTATATGTGCTGCGTGGGGGAGGTGATGAACGTGGCCCTGCCATCGGGGCTGAAAATTTCTTCCCAATCGAAGGTGCAGTATAATCCGGATTTCGATTATCCGGATTTACTTACTCCTGAGGAAGTATCACTACTGGAGGAGCTAAAAAAACTCCCGGCCCTCACCTACGAAGAACTTGGACGGCTCGTAGGTGAGCTCAACGTACCCGCCGTTATTAAGTCCCTAGTGGGGAAACGGGCCGTAATCGTATTCGAAGAAGTCCGGGAAAAGTACATTCCTAAAATGGTTCGAAAGGTACGTTTACACCCCAATTATGAAGAACAGGAACAGTTAATGATGTTGATTAGACGGCTCGAAAAACTACCTAAGCAACAAGAAGTCGTCATGCGTTATATGCGCCATGTTCCCGTTCAGCATACGCCATCACTCAATCAGCGCGGCCTCGATAAATCAATTCTGAATCAGGACGATGAACTCTCCCAGTCATCACTCGCGACGCTCATCAAAAACGATGTGTTTCAAACGTTTGAAGTAATCCAACCCCGCTTTTCTGATACGCTCGTTCCTACCGGCGAAATTGTGCTGACCGAGACTCAACGCAAAGCATCGGAGAGCATTATGGCTCAGTTTCAAAGCCAAAATATTGTGCTACTGCACGGGATAACGGGCAGCGGCAAAACCGAAGTCTACATTGACCTGATTCAACAGGCACTGGCGGGTGGGTCGCAAGTGCTGTATCTGCTCCCCGAAATTGCCCTGACTACCCAGATTGTGGTGCGGCTTCAGCGTGTGTTTGGTGATAAAATGGGTATCTATCACTCTAAATTCTCTGATAATGAGCGGGTTGAAGTCTGGAAAGGTATCGTATCGGGGCAATATCAGTTTGTGGTGGGCGTGCGGTCGGCCGTGTTCTTGCCGTTCGATAATCTCGGCCTAATCATCGTGGACGAAGAACACGAAACGTCCTACAAGCAACACGACCCGGCCCCGCGTTACCACGCCCGCGATGTGGCTATGATGATGGCACAGTGGCAACAGGCCAAAGTATTACTGGGGTCGGCAACACCCTCACTAGAAAGTTATTATCAGGCTAAACAGGGGCGTTACGGCTTTGTGGAGTTGTTTCAGCGATTTGGGGCGGCTGTGTTACCAGAGATTATGCTGGTGGATGTAAAGCAGGAAAAGAAGCAGAAAACGATGAAAAATGAGTTTTCGTCGGCCCTGCTTGCTGCCCTCGGCAACAACCTGGAGAATAAGGAACAGAGCATCCTTTTTCAGAACCGGCGCGGCTATTCGCCTTATATTCAGTGTGAAGACTGCGACTGGACCGGCGAATGCCCCAACTGTGCCGTCAGCCTGACCTACCACATGCGGGCTAACGAACTGCGTTGCCACTATTGTGGCTACAAAGAGGAAGTGCCGCGCACCTGCCCCACCTGCGGCTCCACCAAAGTGAAAACCATTGGCTTTGGCACCGAAAAACTGGAAGATCAACTACAGATTCTGTTTCCCGCAGCCCGAATCCTGCGCATGGACCTCGACACCACGCGAGCCAAAAATGCCTACCAACAAATTATCTCGGAGTTCGAGACGGGCGAAGTAGATATGCTTGTTGGTACACAAATGATTACCAAGGGTTTAGATTTCGACAAGGTGAGTTTGGTCGGGATTTTCGATGCCGACCGGATCATCCACTTCCCGGAGTTTCGGGCCACGGAACGAGCGTTTCAAATGCTCACACAGGTGAGCGGGCGAGCCGGTCGGCGGGGGGGGCGACGGGGGCGTGTGTTGATTCAGACAAATAACCCGCAGCAGTTGATTCTCCAGAAAATCATCGACAACGATTACAAAGGGCTTTACGACGAAGAGATTCGGGAGCGGCAGGATTTCAACTATCCGCCGTTTTCGCGGCTCATCAAACTAACGGTGCGCCACCCCGAGCAACATATTAGTCAACAAGCCGCCGAACGACTTGCCGCTGAACTGACCGACACTCTCGGTAGCAGCCGGGTTTTGGGGCCGGAGCAACCATTGGTGGAGCGCATCCGCAACCAGTTTCTCTACGATATATTAATAAAGATTGAGCGCGGCCCGGTGAACATGAAAGCCGTGAAAGAATTCATCCGAGACCGCATCAACGACATCCTCACCGACAAGGGCCTGCGGCAGGTGAGCGTGGTGGCCGATGTGGATTGTTTATGAGGCACTTACAATCCCAGCAAGTTCTTCAGCCGTTCGTAGAACCCGGTATTGTGAAAGGTAAATCGTTTGTGAAGAATGTAGTTGCTGATAAAACTTAGCCCCATGCCGATTACCTGGGCAATGAGTTTGTTCAGATTGACTCGTTTCACCGAAAAGGGGATAACAAGCATCATTTGCTCGAATTGAGTGGTTGAATACTCGTATAAAAGCGAGGAACCATACACAGTGATGAGGCAGGATATAGCCGAAACCATCACAAATTTGACTGCTTCACGGCGGGTTTGAGCCGAGTTTCGGGCGTTGAACGCGAACAGTTTTGTGAGGACAAAGCCTACCACAAAAGCAACCAGATACCCGATGAACAGGGCCTGCTCGTAACTAATCTGGAACCATTCCTGAAGCAAACTACCAGCAATGAGCTGGACTGTAGCTCCGATGGCGGCTACAATAAAATAGGCGATTATATCCCGCCGATTGAAAAGAGTATTGGACATACAGTAACGTTGAGGTGCGTTTAACCTCTCTAAACGGGACTAAGACCCGGTAAGTGAGGCAAAATTACGCCAAATAAGTACCGCTGCTGCACGTCCTGTCAGCAACTGAGCCAATGGTCAGAAATAGACGTAATTGGTGCGGCTGAAGGCAATGGCTAGTAACCCCCAACCGCACCACGCCACAAATGATCTCAACGTCAGACCTCAGCAGCCGTTTCAGCCGGAACCGATTCGGCGAGGTTAAGCACCATGAAAATGCCGTAAAGCAACGCGCAAAGCCCCATTAGGGCCACAAATACCTCTTTCACTTTTGGGTCTTCAACCTGTGAACCCGGTGCAATAACGCCCCCCGCATTGAAACAGGTGTTGCCCACAAAGTTCATCACGCCGGGGGTTGAGTGGTCCTCCACAACAGCCCAAATCACGGGAGCCTCCCAAATGAGGTTGATCACGCAATCGAGCCAGGGCGAGGCTTTGTCCCAACTTGCCAGGAAACCGGTTTCGCCTTTGCGGAATGTGGCAATGTCGGGTAAGGCCTTCACCACACTGATGAACATGACCAACTCGTTGAAAATCTCCCAGGGTTTTTGGTTGTTTGGCCGGGCAATGAGCGGGGGCAGGTCAGGCGCAATGTATGGCAAATAGGTCACCGCGTAGGCCACCGAAATAAGCCCGCTCGTTGGGGTGTTGGCCTTCGCTTCGATCAGTAGTGCGAATACAATCGAGGTTGGAAAAGCCACCGTATTGAAAACCTGCGTCAGGGTGTCATACAGCGGGTTATCGGTGTCGGCAACGGCCCCGTTTGTCGAGACTGCCATACGGGCCTGTGGTTGCTGGGCGGCATACAAGTTCTGAATGGTGGCAAAGTCGGGCGCGCTGATGAGCTGATTAGTGAACGGGGTATCAGGGAAAGGCGATTCCTCCTTAGCGATTTTGTAGATGATGGTAGTCGGAATGGCCACCACCAGACAGATCAGATCCAGAATACTGAGCGGGTTGCCCGATACTTTGGTGTAGAGCCACGAGATCACTGGAATGTCGATGGGGGCATCCAGCGCGTCGAGCACACCCACAATAATCGACTCGATGATGTTGATCAGAGCCACCACCACATTCTTGGCCGAGTCGATGACTACGTCGGCAATAATGGCCACCAACTGCTTCAAAACAGCCATAGGCGACATCGACTGAATGTTGTCGGCCATGCTTTTGAGGTTCTGGTAGGCCGTAGTGAATGTACCTTCTTCGTTCTGCAACAGGTTTAGCAAGTCGTCCAGCATATCCGCCGAGAAATTCCCCGTTGGGGTGAAGGTCGATGAAGCCGTGCCAACCCCGTTCTGCATATGGTAGATGCCCCAGTGCGACTGTGGGTTGTTCTGCCCCGCCACCGACCCATTGCCCGACCCCATCGAACTAACCGTTTGACTGTCGGGTATGGCGGGAAGATTCGCCCAGTTGTTGATCTCATTTTCGAGGCTCACAAACGCATCGGCCATCTTGGTTTTGTAGGTGTCGATGTTTGCCACACAATAGCCAACGTACTGCTTCAGCATGTTTTTGATGGCGTTGTGCGTGCGGAGAATGTCGTCCCAGTCGAAGATAAAACCCAGCCATTGCACCAGATCCTCAAAGAACACCTTGATCTTGTTGAACACAAATTCGGCAGCCTGCACCACCGCGTTCACGCAGTCGATCACGAACTGATAGACCTCCCCGGCCAGCTCGATAAAGAAATGATAGACCCCATCGACCAACTGAATAAAGAAATTCGTTACGTCGTCATAGGCGGTTTTTAGCCAGTTAAAAATGTCTTCGGCGGTTGATTTGATAGCGTCACCAATGTCGGTCAGGTTGCTGTAGGCCGACTGAAACGCTATCGTATTGGTGGTCGCATTGGCCTTCAGCCCAAACGCCTGCATCGCTTCAGCCCCCTCGTGGTACGTCCAGCCATCCGAGCCAAACGATACCCCCCAGACCGTATTGTAACTGGCAGTCAGCGCAGTAGCTGTGAACATTGGCTTGGCCTGCGTTTGCGAGGGTGGTATTCTGGAACCGTCGGCGGGCATTTTCTGAGCCACCTGCACAAATTGCTGGAGCGAACTGGCCACAGCCGCCGTTTGGTCGGAGGGGGTGTTGGCGGGCACCAGGGGACGAAGGGTGTTGTTGTCGGCGTTGCCAATCTGGATACTGCTCAAATCGCTGCCCGACTGCACCTGCGCCATTGTGCTGACCAGGTTATTGGCCGGATTGATACTCAGGGGCGTAGCCAGCCCATCGGTGGTTACCTGATAACAAACGGCGGTGAGGCTGTGCGTTTCCTGCAAAATGGTCACCACACCCGTCACATCGGTGGTAATGCTGGTCGCTACGTCGGACGACAGCCGGTAATACACGTTGTTAACATAAATACTGGCCGGGCTGGTGGCCGTAATCGACAGCACAACGGGTTGGCCGGTCGGCAGGTTTGTGTCGTCTGTAGCCTGAATCCGGGTCGAGAACGTATCGAACTCGATCACATCGCCCACATCGGTGCTGGGGAGCAGAATGTTCCGTTGTTGCCAGATGGCCGTGGCCGGGTCCTGCGAAAGTTGCACCAGATTTTGCCCCGTCAGGTGGGCAAACAGCACGCTTAGGTTGGTCTGATAATTCAGGTAGGGCGTGAGTTGCTCAACAGTTTGCACAATGGGCACCGGCACCGACCAAGCCGACGAGTTGGTTTCCTGCCCGGCGGGGCAAGTCAGGTAAAACACAGCTCCGGCCTGATTCAGTGCCCACACAATGGTGGTTGCATTGGCCGTATCGGCAAACAGGCTCTGCACCCCCGCAAACAGGGCATTGCTCACAATCGCTTGTCCCGTGCTCCCGTCGGCCTGTTGATTCGACGGGAAGAAATATAACGCCTGGTTGGCGGCTACAAACAGATTGGTGCTGCCATCGCCCACGGGTGCAGTGGCAATAGCACTGGCCCCCGCAGGCAGCGTAAGCCGCGACGGACTGGCCGGAATCGACGGTTTGAAAGCGTTGTAGAGGGGTGTGTAAATCAGTTGCTCCACGCCCACGAGTTGCCCCAGCGTGTAAATTCCATCGACCAGATCGCCCTGTTTCCGGCCCAAACAACTTTGTATGGTCGAAGCCTCCAGATTGGCCGACAGGTCGTGGGCATTCCAGTAATGCCCGGTTAATTGTTTGGTTGGGTCAATGTAAAACCGAAACACAATCGGGATGGAGCTTGACGGATCTTTCAGCACATCGGCCACAATATACTCGCCGGCCGTTGCCTGAGCGGTGTAAAGGTCGGCGATGGACAGAACCGGGAACGGCTGGCTGGTATCATCGTAGGGCATGTTTTGCCAGGTGATTGGCCCACCCCACGAAGCATCAGTGTTGGCAATGCCCAGGGCCAGATACAGGTAATCGGTGCCGTTTACCGTGATGGCCAGAGCCATGTCGATGTTGCCCGTACTGCCGTTCTGCGACACCTCGAAGGTTTTGGCCGCAACCGCAGCACCACCATACGAAGCAGACAGCGCACTGCTCAGGTCGGTTTTGACCCAGCCAGTTGGGTCGGTAGGCGTTTCTTTAATCAGATAGAACACCGAATCGGTACCTATCGAGAAAAGTAGCGCGTGACCCTCGTTCGTCTGGAGGGCCTGGAATTTTGAATCAGGGGCCATCACATCGGCCTGCTTCTGATTCTTCATCATTTCGGACTCGAATGAAAGTTTCATAGTCGTAGGTGAAAGAGGAAGTTAAGAGGGGTCAACGTAAGTGATGTGCGTGGTCAGGTCCTGATTGTCGGAGAAAGCCGCGTCTTTGAAAGCGAACGTTTTACCGCCCGGAAACACAAAACTCTGCAAGTCAGATACCGGAATATCGGTGAAGTTGGTCTGGGTGAAATTGCGGGTCCAGGTAGCAATGTCGCTGATGATCGCGTTCAGACCCGTGAAGAAATTCAGGAAGCCGTTGGTACTGGGTGTCTGTGAGTTATCGACCGGCACCGACGACAGCGAAGCCGTCAGGTTCCCATTGTCATCCACTGCCAGCGTGTAGGTGTCGGTGATGGTTTTATCGACCACGTTGCCATCTGCCGAGGTTTGCATAACCTGCACCCGCAGATAAATCACCAGATGCTGCACAATCACGATGGTGTTGCCCGTAAAACTGACCGTGAGCGTGAACGAGGGCGACAGGGTCATCTGCCCCATGTCGCCATTCAAACCAGCTTTATCACTGGCTGTCGAGCTATAGGAGTAACTCAACACAACGGCCCCCGAAGCAGGCTGGCTAACGGTTGGCGTTTGGTAGGGGGTCAGGCTCCACGAATAGTCCACATCAAGCCCATCCATATATACCCTAACATTCGACAGGTAGCAGTTCGAGCTGACGTAGTCAGGCAGTTGACTCGCAAAAAAATTGGCAAACGTATTCCGGTTTATGGCGATAACCCCATCGAAATTGGCTTCGTCGGCGGGTTCCATCCAGTTCCACCCAAACTGCGAGGGGGCCGGGAGTGTGTTGCCGTTGGCCGCGCAGAGGTAGTTGAGCGTGTATAACCCCTGCTGGTCGGGTGTTGGGTTCACAACGGGTTGCCCGTTGGTTCCCAAATAAGGCGATGTCTCGAAGTTCAGATCGGTTAGGGTCAGCGTAGCAGGTGGAACCGTGCTTTGCGACACATTGCACCCCAGCACCGGTTGCCCGTTTTGTTGTAAGGCTGTGTAATAGGTATCCAGAAAATACTTTTGCAGGCAGGCATACAGGTTGCTGCTCGGGTCGACTCCCGAGATGGTTGGCGTGGTCTCCAGG
This sequence comes from Cytophagales bacterium, assembly GCA_031411995.1. GTDB lineage: Bacteria > Bacteroidota > Bacteroidia > Cytophagales > Spirosomataceae > Rudanella. The sequence goes on along the minus strand of JANOCD010000091.1, from coordinate 220,154 downwards.
GCGGCATTGTCCAGATCAAACAGCAATTGCTGCACACTAAATGCATTACCGCCGAGGTTTTTGATTTGCGCCTGCACCGCCGGGGGCAACTTGCTGTAGTCGCTCTGATCGGTAGTGAGCAGGCGCAGATCAACTTTTGAGGTAAACAACCAGGGCGAACCGGGTTGTTGCGAGAGGTTCATCCACGATGGGGGCGCAAACCCACCCGCCTTATACTCGACCACCGTAAACTCCGAACACATCAGGTTGTAGGTCACCGACGAGGTGTCTCCGGTGAGTGTAACTACATCGGGAATGCTGGTGGGCGGAATACCCGGCGGCAACCCGATCTGGGCTTTGAAGCCCGTCATGAACCGCGCGGCAAACAGGTTTTTCAAGTCCTGATTGATGTTGGGGTCAGCACCGTTCGGAACCGTAAATGGATCGGAGCCGTTGGCCTGTTGCACCAACGTGGCATAGTCGATGGGAACCGGATTACCGTTCACGTCGGCCACGTAACAGGCGACCACCACTGGCTCGGTCATCGCACTCATAAACTCCTTCAACGTCGCGTTGACGCTGCTTTGCGTGGTTGCCACCACGAAGTCGTAGCCATATTTGGCCGACGACAGGTTTGATTGGGATACACTCATTTGATTGATGGTTAAAAGAGATAAACGAACTGGTAACAGACGGCTCTGTGACCTATGGCAACAGATAGTCAAGGCAAATATATTGACCCGGCCAAGTCGTTGATTATCCACTAAATGAAAATTCTTATATATGGTATGTATATTATGTATACTATCAATATATGGAGCCAGTGCCTGCGGGCATCTCTGGGTCAATCCGTATCTTTGTCCCATGAATAGCACACTGACTCAACAAACAACAACCAACACCGCACTTCCCGTGATGGAAGCCTTCTACACGCTTCAGGGCGAGGGAGCACATAGCGGAAAAGCAGCTTATTTCATTAGGCTGGGGGGTTGCGACGTGGGGTGCCACTGGTGCGATGTGAAAGAATCGTGGGACGTGAAGGCACATCCCCGTCAGGCAATCGACACCATTGTTGGCGGGGCGGTCGCCTACCCCGGACGGTTGGCTGTGATCACCGGGGGCGAACCTCTGATGCACGACCTCACCAACCTCACGGCGGCTCTGCAAACCGCCGGTTTTAAAACCAATATCGAAACATCGGGCGTGTGCGAAGCCGTAACCGGAGATTGGGACTGGATTTGCTTTTCACCCAAAAAGTTCAGGAAACCCAATCTGGCTATTTATCAGCGAGCCGACGAACTGAAAGTCATCATTTATAACCAGTCGGATTTTGCCTTTGCCGAATCGTTTGTACCGCATCTGCGACCCGATTGCCGATTGTTTCTGCAAACCGAATGGAGCCGGACAAAAGAAATGCTCCCGCTCATCGTTGAGTATGTAAAAAACAATCCGCAATGGCAGGTTTCGTTGCAAACACACAAGTACATGGATATTCCATGAAACTATTAGCTTTGGGCTTTTGGCTACTAGCTGTTAACTGTTTACTGATTACTGCTCCCTGTTCGGCGCAGGATATCAAAGCCAAACAACTCTACGATCAGTCGATCAAACTGTTTGGCGAACGGAAGGCTACTGAAGCCATCGCTTTTATGCAGGAAGCCATCAAACGCGACCCCAATTTTGCTGATGCGCACCTGAAACTGGGGCAATTATACGAGTTCACCAGGCGAGTTGAGCCAGCCTTGTTGGCCTACCGCGAAGGTGTTAAACTCCAGCCCGATGCGCCTGCTTCGGCAGCCGCCTACCAGTCGCTGAGTAATTTGCTGCTTCGATTGGGTCGTTATGGCGAGGCCATTCCCTTTCTCGAAAAATACGCCACGTTTTTCGCACCCCAGTCGGCGCAGGGAAAACGAATTCAGCAGTTAATGACCAATGCGCGCTTTGGGCAGGAGGCCGTGGCTCACCCGCAGGCCGTATCGCCCAAACCCCTGTCGGAAAGCCTGCAAACAACCCCGTCGCAGTATTTCCCGGTTCTGACCGCCGACGAGCAAACGATGGTTTTCACCGTGTTGAAACCCGAAGGCGACGAAGATCTGTTCGTCACCAGTTTCAATGGCGAAACCTGGCAACCACCCGTATCGCTGTCGCCCAACATAAACACGGCCGAGAACGAAGGAACTCCAAGTTTGTCGGCAGATGGACGAACGCTGGTGTTCACTGCCTGCCAGGGTCGCAAAGGATTCGGCAGTTGCGATCTTTACATTTCGCGCCGAACGGGCAGTGATTGGTCTGCCCCTCAAAATTTGGGTGCTACAGTAAACACATCCAACTACGAATCGCAACCAGCCCTATCGGCTGATGGTCGGCGGTTATATTTTGTATCGGACCGGGCGGGCGGCAAAGGCAAGCGCGACCTCTGGCGCACCGATGCCGATACCGAAGGAAACTGGCAGGAGCCGGTCAACCTGGGAACACCCATCAATACCCCCTTCAACGAAGCCTCTCCGTTTATCCATGCCAATGGGCAAACCCTGTTTTTTGCATCGGAGGGGCATCCGGGCATGGGTGGTTACGATTTATTCGTGAGCGACAGCACCCTCACAAGTGGCCCGCAACGCTGGTCGACACCCGCCAACCTCGGTTACCCCATTAATACGTCTGAAGATCAGGCTTCGCTGTTTGTGTCGGCCAACGGTGCCCGTGCCTATTATTCGTTTGAAGAACAAAAAGAAGGTATTTCTCAACGCTCACGGATTTATGTATTCGATATGCCCGAATCGTTGCGGGAACGGGTGAAACCCGTGAGTTATCTGAAAGGGGTAATTACGAATGGCAAGGATAAAAAGCCCATTTCGGCAACGATTGAATTAATTGATCTGGCCACCAATCAAACCGTTTCGCGGGTAGCCTCCGACGGGCAAACGGGCCAATATGCCATTGTGTTACCCAACGAGGGCGAGTATGCGTTATATGTAAATAGCCCCGGCTATCTGTTTAAAAGCCTGTCGTTCGATTTTACGCAGAAGCACAACGATACAAATCGGGGTTTGGCCCTCCCGGTGGTCCTGGAACCCATCAGCAACACAGGAAAAGAGACACTTAACAATATTTTCTTTGAGCTTGGCCGATATGACCTCGTTGGAAAATCGCGCCCGGAACTCAACCGGCTTGTCGATTTCTTAAAAGCGAACCCAACCGTAAGCGTCGAAATTTCGGGACATACCGACGATCAGGGTGATGCCAATGCGAACTTACTTCTCTCAAAAAAACGAGCACAAACGGTGGTGGCCTACCTCACCGAAGCAGGCATTGACACCAAACGAATTCGGTCTACAGGTTTTGGCAAAACCCGCCCGTTGCTGCCTAATACAACGGAGGAAAACCGTCGTCTGAACCGCCGGATCGAGTGGCGGGTATTGTGAAAATGGAGTTAATATCGACTCTATATCCTATTGAATCACTTGGTTTCGGGCGGAATTTTTTTGAACTTTGCCGTTGTTGTCCTTGTAAACAGTAGCTTATGACAGGCTTTGCCTTGTACGAAAACTAGCTGTTCTAACTGATTCTGACAACATTCATCCTGAGTGACGATGACTCCCGAACACGTAAAGTGCCTTATTATCGGCTCCGGCCCAGCCGGCTATACAGCAGCAATTTATGCCGCACGGGCCAACATGCAGCCCGTTTTATACCAGGGGCCTCAGCCAGGTGGCCAGCTAACGATTACCACCGAAGTTGATAATTTTCCGGGCTATCCCCAGGGTGTCGACGGACCTAAAATGATGCAGGATCTGGAAGAGCAGGCCCGCCGTTTTGGTACCGATGCCCGCTATGGCATGGTGACATCGGTCGAATTTTCGGCTAATCCCGGTCCAGATAGCCCCCATCGCGTTATTGTAGACGAAAAACACGAAATCACCGCCGATAGCATCATCGTTTCGACCGGGGCTTCTGCCAAATGGCTGGGGTTGCCCTCCGAAATGCGGTTGAATGGCCGGGGCGTTTCTGCCTGTGCGGTGTGCGATGGTTTCTTTTTCCGTAATCAGGACGTGGCCATTGTGGGTGCGGGCGACACAGCCGCCGAAGAAGCCAGCTATCTCTCGAATATTTGCCGGAAAGTTTACATGCTCGTTCGGCGCGATTCGATGCGGGCTTCGCGCTTTATGCAACAGCGCGTTCAGACAAAAGAAAATATTGAAATTTTGTGGAACACAGAAACCCTCGAAGTCGTCGGCGATGAGGAGGTGAACGGTGTTCTGGTGCGCAACGCAGTGACGGGGGAGCAACGAACGCTCGATGTGACGGGATTTTTCGTGGCTATTGGTCATAAACCCAACACCGATATTTTTAAAGGTTTCCTTCACATGGATGAGAATGGCTACATTCTTACCGAAAAAGGAAGCACACGGACTAATGTGCCGGGCATTTTTGTTTGTGGAGATGCCCAGGACAATGTGTACCGCCAGGCGATTACAGCCGCCGGAACGGGTTGCATGGCTGCCTTAGATGCCGAACGATACCTGGTAACGCTCGAAATGCAGGAGCAAATGATGGCATAGGGGACTAAGGCGTACAGTACAAGTACTTAACTTAAAAACCGGCAACTGGACAACACCGCCATCTCGCCGAACAACCCGTTTTGAACAACCTACCAGTGAGCAGCTAGCCCCTTGAAACCACGCTATCTGCCCACTGTTGTTCATTGGTATTGTTTTGGAAGAGGAAGTTGTTTAGTAGCCGATCTTGATGAACAGATGGGAAAAAATCGACTTTTATGGCTGACGGCCGTTGGATGCTTCGTCGCCACCACCTTCACTGCTCAGGCTCAGGAACGCGGATTGTTTAAAAACACCCGCATCAAACCCAAGAATACCTACAACCCGAACTTTCCGACAGTAGAAGAAAAAAAACAGCCGGACGTTTTCGAGCAGGAAACCACCAGTCTCCGCTTCAATAGTCAGTTTGAACCCAAAAAAGAATTAAACCCGGTTGTTGCCGAAGACACGGTCATGATCGACCAGGGTGAAACCAGCGTGGTTGAGGTGATCGACTCCGTGCAAGTGGGCGACGAATGGGTGAAAGTAGCTGATTATTATCAGGTTTGGGACTCCCGCCATATTGACCCTTACAACATTAACCCCCTTGAGTTCGACGAGGTGATCGACATTAAGTTGTATGACCCGTCGGCCAACCATTTCTGGTCGGCACCGCTTCAACAGGGAAAACTCACCTCTAATTTTGGGTATCGCTGGGGCCGCTGGCATACGGGTGCCGATCTTGACTGTGAAACCGGTGACCCCGTATATGCAGCCTTCGATGGCATTGTGCGTGTGGTGGGCTGGGATGGCAGCGGCTATGGCCGTTTTGTGCTGGTTCGGCACTACAACGGCCTTGAAACACTCTATGGCCACATGTCTAAGCAACTCGTTGAATCGGGTCAGTTGGTGAAGGCAGGCGATCAGATCGGTTTGGGTGGAAACACAGGCCGCAGCTATGGTGCTCACCTTCATTACGAAACGCGCTACGAAGGCAACCCTTTCAGCCCGCTCAATATCTATTCGTTCCCCGAAAACGTGGTCACTACCGATCACTTTTTGCTCACAGGCAAAGTATGGGATTATTTACGGGGAAACCGCAGTTCGACTTCGGGCGACGATCTAAGTTTCAAACCTAAGTTCAAGCGCACCGTACTGCATAAAGTACGGCATGGCGAAACGCTCTCGTCCATTGCCGGTCGCTACGGGCTATCGACCTCGACCCTGGCCCGTAAAAACCATATGTCGGCCCGAACACGCATTCGTCCAGGACAGAAGCTGCGCGTAAATTAGGTTTTAAGGCTTCGCTGTTTCATTGGCTTCGCCGTTTTATGAGCGACGAAACAACAGAAACGGCATAGCCTTGAAACTACTCTTCTGCCCTAACCTTGAACAGCCGCCTGAGCCAGTTTTTCTGCTCGGCGGCTTCTTCATTTTTGTCCGTTTCAGTTAACTCCTGCCGGGCCAGTAGGCGCATGTCGGGCTGACCGGCATCTACCCAGCAGGTGTACCAGAAATCTCCGACCATCTTTATGGAGGCCCGCATTTGTCGCTCCACCTGCCCCCGAAGTCGCTCGTGGTATTGCCGGGCAAAATCCTCCGCATAGGTTTTCGCCGTAATCCCATTGCGTTCCTCAAAGCCAAATTTGCGGGTATCGCCCACCTCGGCAGTCAACTCCCGCTCAAACCGAAGCACCGAATCCAGCGCGGCATGAGCCACAAACACAGCCCGCCAGGCCGATTTTTGTGGAGACTGAACATAATCGGCAGGGCCAACCACAAAGTCGAACTGATTGCTGTAGAGTTCGGGCAAGCGCGATTCCCAAAACCCATGAATCCCCTGTTGGTTGGAGAGTTGACCATTGTAGTTGCGGGTTGTGTGCAACGGCACGTTGGCATCGGCAATGTAGTGGCCAAGGTCAGCCGCAATGCGCAGAATACGGCGGACATCGCGGGTTCGGAAGGCTTCGGTAAGTTGGAACTTGGTGAGCTGAATATGCCAGGGAACAATGCCATGAGCCGCCAGCGTGTCTTCGCCATAACGGGTCACGGCATCTTTGTAGAAACGCGGCAGCGTTGTAGCCGTGGTATCAGCATAATCGTCGAGGTCGATAAAATGGCGCGGGGCCTCCCCCACCACGGCCACCCGCCGACGGTCGGGGTTCACGGCATTATCGGTCAGGTAGTCGATGTGGCGTTTAAAAAACGGCATCATTTCGGCAGGTAGCGTAAATACGGCTAATCGATTGATTTGCTGATGGGCATGAAAGCCCCATGTTGGCTGCCCATTGATCGAAGCCGGATTATCCGGCGAAAAAAAATTTTCAAAAAAAGTTGGATTGATGATGCACAAAAATCCAAAAAATAAATACCTTTGAACGAACATAGTACTTTGTCAAGAAATAGTTTAACTATTAAAACAGAGTGCGTTTTTAACAGAACAAAATTTTGCTTAATCGCAAAAACACATAACAATGAATCGCAAATCAAAAGGTTATCTAATTATTGTCACCGTCTTCTGTGCATTTGCCCTTTTCATCTACGGTGCATACTCTCCTGCAAGAAAAGCACAAAAACAGCAAATTTTTTGTGTAAAATTCAAAAACAGCATTGAAAAAGAAGCTGTTGAACGGCATATGAACGCTTTTGCGTCATTGAAGCGTGAAACTAAAGCCATTGTTGGCTACAGTGCAGGACGCACAATTGAGCCTGCCGGCAAGCCCGGAGCCTATGATGTCGTACATTATCTGACATTTCAGAGCGAAGAAGACATGAAGGCGTTCGAGAAAAGCGACGAATTTAAAACGTTCAAAATCGAGAACGAAGCCGCCTGGGAAAATGTGTTGGTGATCAACGCAGATATTCAGCAATAGTTTTTCCCATAAACAGTTGATGTTCTGAATAAGAAGCTGTACTTTTGCAACTCTTTTGCAGAACACGAAATTCGTTTATATACAAATGGCAAATCATAAATCAGCGAAAAAAGCCATCCGGTCGAGTGCCAAGAAGCGTTTGTTGAACCGTTACCAGCACAAAACAACCCGGAATTTGATCAAGACGCTCCGCGAGACGCACGATCACGCTATGGCGATTGAATTGTACAAGAAGGTAGCCTCATCGCTCGACCGTCTGGCCAAGCGCAATGTTATTCACAAGAACAAAGCCTCGAACAACAAATCGAAGCTTGCTCGTTTCGTGAATAAAATGGCTCCGGCCACCGCTTAGTCGCTACTACCTACCAACGATCTATGAAAACCTTATGCCCGCAACGGCGTGAGGTTTTTTTATGCCTATACCCTCCATGTCCTACGATAATCCCCTCAAGATTCTGAGTTGGGCCGAAGAAGATCGCCCCCGCGAAAAGCTGATGCTGAAAGGTCGGGCCGCGCTCTCCGATGCCGAACTGATTGCTATTCTGATTAACTCCGGCACCACCGACCTGACAGCAGTGGATGTATCGAAAATCATTCTGCAAAGTGTGGGCAACAACCTCAACGAGTTGGCTAAACTGAGCGTCAAAGACCTGTCGAAGTTTAGGGGAATTGGTGCAGCCAGAGCCATCAGCATTGTGGCGGCCCTGGAGTTAGGTCGTCGCCGACGGGATCAGGATCGGCCCGTTCGCACCCGGATTACCTGCTCACGGGATGCGTATGACGAAATCAAACAGCACCTGATGGACAAACCTCATGAAGAGTTCTGGATTTTGTTGCTCAACCGGGCCAACGAAGTGCTGAGACCTGTTCAGGTGAGCGCGGGGGGCATTTCCGGGACCATGGCCGACCCCAAGCTGATTTTCAAACACGCCATCGAACACCTGGCGAGTTCGATGATTTTGGTGCATAACCACCCGTCGGGCAACATAACGCCCTCGCAACCCGACAAAGACTTGACCCGCAAACTCCGCGACTGTGGTCAGTTATTAGATATTCCGGTGCTGGATCATCTCATTTTCACCGACCGAACCTATCTGAGTTTCGCGGATGAAGGCTTGTTATAAAAAAACCGGGCCGTTGGCCCGGTTTTTTTATTTATTCCAACTCAACCCATTAATATTCTGGCCCACTTTGCGGCCTTCGCGGAGGCCGGTGTCGTTGTCCTGCCGGGTGTGAATGCCACCCAGAAAACGGGAATAGGCTGACTCTTCGGCGGTCTCCCAGAATGATTTGTAGGACCGCGCCTTGAAATCGACATTACGTTTGGTGTCTTTAATGCGCCCCACATGCGATTCATCGGTGAAGGCAAAGTTGCTTCCGAACACATCGGCCAACACAATGGCCGTGGCTGCCGACTGGGTAGCGTGGCCTGAAACGAAACCGGGGAACGGCGGAGCCGGCCAAAAAGGAACCCAATTGGGGTCGATAGCCAGCCGAACATAGGAATAGGGCCGCTGATTATTGTAGACGTATTTACATTTCCAGCAACTGATAAACGCATCGTTGACAGCAATGCCCACTTTTGCCAGGGCTTCCGCCGATTTAGCCAGATCGGCTTTGGCGGTGCTGATGGCCGTTCGGGCCAAACTGTAGGAATGGCCGGGGGGCGTGAAGGTCTCGCTCGGATCATCGGCCCACCAGATAGAGATCTCTTTTTCCTCCTGCGTCAGCGATTTATTCTTGGTATACACTTCCAGATACTGCGCGAAATAGGACGATGTTACCTGGGTAGAATACGGAATAATTGTCGGTAAAGTCATGGCAGCTGTGCTAGCCAACATCGTGCGGTTTTTGCCCCAGGTGGGTAACATGGGGATTTTACGACCATTTTCGGTCGGTTGCCACAAGCCCGGTCCAACGGGGACCACATAATCAGCCGGAAAATTTCGGCTATACCCTTCGTGACCGCCATCGGTTTTCGACCACTCAAAAATGGCTTGCCCAATGCTTTTGCCGTAAGCCACAGAACGGTCATTCACAGCGGCATCGGCTACTTTATACTTCGTAAACAGAACCGTCTCGACCGAGTCAATTTTGGTTTTATAGGCGTCGGTTGTGTTAGCAAACAACGCTTTCAACACAACGGCCTGAGCAGCGTTGGCCGTTAACGCCCAATTGTACGTTTGTTTCGTGTCAGTTTGGGGCAAGGCTGTCAACCCCTGCAACTGACCAACCAGGGAACGTTTGGCCGGAATCCCTGCCACCACCGATTCATACATGGTAACACCCGCGTAACCAATGGCACGAGCGGCAACGGGTGGTGTAAAACCGGGACTATTCCGAATGAGCCGGAGCGTCATATCCGACCAGGTCAGGGCTACTCCATTATCAATCGAAGTGGCTGCGTTGGTTACTGGCTGGGGGGTAATCGCATCGTCCTGTGGTTGCTGACGACACGATTCCAGAAACAATACCGACAGCATCAAAGCCGTAACAGGCCATGATCTGCTAACGGATCGAACTGGTTGGACGAATGGTAAGTGTATAGATACCTTCATGAGTTAAAACGGTGAAACTGCTGAGCTAACAACAAATTAATACTCAATTGCCAGTTAGCAAAAGTAATGCCAGATACTCGAACTACTATATTGATAGAACTACATTGCTTAAATCTGTTTAGCCCAAAAGCTGCTTTATCGTATCTTTGACAAACCGACCTGACCAATTGGTGTAAATTTTTTTCCTGTCCATGCGCATTCCCGACGATACCATTGAACGAATAAAGCAGGCCGCCGACATTGTTGAAGTAGTCGGTGATTTTGTGTCGCTCAAGAAACGGGGTAGTAACTACATCGCCTGCTGTCCGTTTCATAACGAAAAATCACCATCTTTCAATGTAAACCCCGCCCGGCAGATATACAAATGCTTTGGCTGCGGCAAGGCCGGTGACTCAGTGCGGTTTGTGATGGACGTTGAAAACATTGGCTATGGGGAAGCACTGAGATTTTTGGCCAAAAAATATGGCATTGAAATTGAGGAGCAGGCCCCTACTCCCGAAGACCTCCTCCGCCAAAATGAGCGCGAAAGTCTATTTATTGTCCTGAATTTTGCGAAAACTTATTTTCACGAACTCCTTACCCAACATGAAGAGGGGCAAAGCATTGGCCTGAGCTATTTTCGGGAACGGGGTTTCACCACGCCCACCATCGACGCATTCGACTTGGGATATAGCCTGAACAGCTGGGACGGGCTATTGCAGGAAGCCGAAAAACGAGGCTACAACCGCGATATTCTGGAAAAAGCGGGACTAATTCTGAACAAAGAGGACGACACGGGAGCCAAACGAAAAGTGTTCGACCGGTTTCGGGGACGGGTCATGTTCCCCATTCATAACGTGTCGGGACGGGTGATTGCGTTTGGTGCCCGGATTCTGGTCGCGGACAAAAACCAACCAAAATACCTCAACTCGCCCGAAACCGATGCCTACCACAAAAGCCAGGTTCTTTATGGGATTTATCAGGCCAAACAAACCATTCGGCAGGAGGACGTTTGCTACCTGACGGAAGGCTATACCGATGTGATTTCGCTGCATCAGGCGGGCATCAAAAACGTGGTGGCCTCGTCGGGCACCTCGCTGACACTGGAGCAAATCCGGCTCATTGCCCGCTTCACCCCCAACGTTACCATTTTGTATGACGGTGACGCAGCAGGCATTAAAGCGGCTCTGCGAGGGCTAGATATGGTGCTGGAAGAGGGCTTGAACGTGAGTATTGTCACGTTTCCCGATGGCGAAGACCCCGACAGTTATGTGCGACGGGTAGGGGCCGATGCCTTCAAAACCTATATAAAAACCAAAGCCAGCGACTTTATCCGCTTCAAAACTGAAACTCTCCTCCGCGACGCGGGCGACAACCCCTTCAAGCGGGCCGAGGTGATTGGCGAAGTCGTGAGCAGCATTGTCAGAATACCGGATGCCCTGCAACGGCAGGTGTTTTTCAGGACCACCGCCCAGCAGTTGCGGGTAGACGAGCAAACGCTCATCAGCGAGGGTAACCGCCTGATTCGCAAGCAACAGGAGCAACAAAGCCGCGACAATCAACGGCAGCGCGACCGGGCCAACAACAACCAAACAGCCACTCCAGCCGATTCGGGTTCCCTGGCCGACATCAACGCCTTGCTTGCCGAAGCGGGCATCAACCCGGCCAATGATCCCGGCGGTCCACCCGACGATTTTTTTGCCGAAGACCCCGGCTCACATCCCCCCGCAGCCACCTCCACCGCCCGCACCCGACGCGCTGAACGCACGGCCCTCTCCTACCAGGAAGAAGAATGTATTCGCTTGTTGGTTAATTATGGCTCCCGCGAGTTGGAACCGGGCATCACACTTTGCCAGTATGTGCTGTCGGAACTGGACGATATTACGTTTCAGACCGCACCTTACGACCTGATGCTGACCCTGTATCGGGAGGCTTTTTTGCACGGCGACATTTTGACCGCCGACGATTTTCTGAATAAATCCGACCAACCCGAAGCCCAACAGGAAGCCATTACGCTGACCACGCCCCGCCACGAAATCAGCGATGGCTGGTTGAAACACGAGATTATTGTCCCTTCGGAAGAAGACCTGAGCATTTTGGCCGATGCCGCTTTTGGTAATGTGCTTCGTATCAAGAAAACGCTGGCAGAAGAAAAAATGCTCGAAATCCGACGCAGCATTGTCGAAGCCACCGACCCCGCCGAAAGCGACCGCCTGATGGCCGACTACATGCACTTCAAACGCATCGACGTGGAAATTGCCAAGTTGCTGGGAACAGTGATTTCTGGCTAATCCGGCACAAATCATTGTCTATTAACAAGTTGTTCCCTCAATCCACGGTCAGGATTCGCGCTGTTTGCCGCTGGGTGGGGGTTCGGGCTTCTAACATATAGGCCCCTGCCGACCGGCCCGATGGCATCTGAACCACTTCGACTTTGCCCGCTTTTTCAACGTGCCATTCCGATTGTTGACGGCCGCTGGCATCCATCAGCCGCAGGTTTAACGATTGACCTTCGGCTCCCCGGATCTCAACCAGCGTGGCGGCCCGATTGCCGGGATTACCCAGCACCCGAATTTGCAAATCTGGTTCCGGCTCATTGTGCGCCATGCGGGCTAATCCGCAATAGGCCGCAAAATCAAACGGTTGGCTGACGGTCACTCCGCTTTGCATGGCCACAATAACCAGCGGTTTTGGGTCGGCCCGGAGGCCCGCTTCCACGGTGCCGGTGTTACTGGTGAGCGAGGCCCGTTGCACGCCAACCGCCGTGTAGGTTATGGTCGTGCCATCGCCCCCAATCGGGTTGAAGGTAATAGACCCCGTCGTGCAATTGTAGGTGGGCAGCAACAGCGTAAGCGACCCGCCCGGCGTGAGGGTGGGCGAAACAGGTGGTGTTACACCCGAACAGGAAGCGGCAAAATCGAACAGTTGGCTAATGGTCACGCCACTTTGGGTAGCTCTGATTGTCAGTGGCTTAGGGTCGGCCCGAAGTTCAGTTTCCACCGTGCCGGTGTTGCTCGTGGCCGACTCCCGTTGCACGCCCACGGCTGAGTAGGTAACGGGTGTCCCATCCCCCCCGGCTATAACAAACGTGATGAACCCGGTGGCACAGGAGTAGGTTGGAGTCAGGAGCGAAAGGCTCCCCCCCGGCGTAACGGCTGGTGCCGATGTGCTGAATTCTTTTGAAAACTGAATGGGGTAAGGTTGTCCATCGTTCACCGAGAACGTAATGGTTAGGGATGCCGCATTGGCAAGAGCGGTTAAACTGGCCTGATTTCCCACACCCGAAGTGGGCGAAACCAGGCCCGCTCCACCCGCCACGGACCACGACACAATGGAAGAGTTGAGCGTGTTGAGCGAAAAAATACCCACGCCTGAAACCGAGGCCGGGCCGCTCAGGGCGGACTTTACCCCATTGGTGGTGGTGCCGCTGCCACTATCGGGGTCGAGCCAGTTGCTCAGGCGGCTGTTGTTGGTACCACCGCCCGTCCACGATGTAAAAAAACGTCCGTAATAGTCGCGGAGGCCGGTTCCGGTAGTTCCACAAAAGGATGGCCCTCCCTGCAACTGACCTACAATCCGCCGGTTGCCGTCGAACAAGGGTGAGCCTGACGAGCCGGGATCAGTAACGCCCAGTGTCCCCCAAAATGAGATCACATGCGAGTTTCCAGCCGCCCCGCCATACCCGCTGATCTGGGTGTCGGCGTTGGTAAAAGAAATCTTTTTTACATCGCCACGGGGGTGGTGAATGCCAAAGTTGTTGGCCGTGGTGGCGGCTCCCCGGTTCCAGCCGTTATAAGTCGTGTTGACATCGGGTGGCACCTGTTGAGTGAGTTCGACCAGCACAAAATCGGAGTCGGGATAACCGGCCCGGAAGATGGTGCCATTGAGCGTAACCACCTCCAGGTCTTCCTGCGAGGGCGAGCAAGTTGGGCTTTGGTAATTGAACCGCACCAGCCAGTTCTGTGCCTGAGCCAGTTCAGTAGGGTCAATGGTATCGGTGTTGTTCAGGTCGACGCAGTGAAACGCCGACTGAAAAAACGAGCGAAAACTCTGGCGCATCGTGTTCACCATCGACCCCGTACACAGTCGGGAGCCGCCCGCCAACAGAATCATGGCTACCCCATCGCCCTCAAACTGAAAAGCCGGGTAGCAACCCATATTGGGGTGACACGTACCGGCCTGCCCGAACAGTTTATCAGGAAACATATTTTTGTAGCCATGCACCACCGAACGGAGGTGAATATCGCTCGATCCGGTGCCGGAAACGGGTTCCTGCAACTCCAGCGTCAGGTTTGACCCCTGCACCAGGTCCGTCCAGAACTCGCCCCCGGCTGGATTGCCCCCGGCTGAATTGCCCGAAACCACGTTTTGGGCTTCCGTAATGGGGCCTACAATCATGGTTCGGTCGCCATTATAGAGAAACAGCTTTGAGCCTTCTTTGAGTTGAAAGCGGTCGAAAATCAGGTTCAGCGAAAAGGCCCCGGCTGCGTCAATGCGATACGTATAAATCTGAAAACCGTCCTGTTTGTCTTTGGCAGATACATTAATCAGGTCAATACTGACATCCTGATTGATGCCGAACCGAAAGGGCATCCCGTTTTTGGCATCCTGCTCGTCCTGAGCCAGCAGTGGAGCGGCATCAATGGCGGGCAAACGGAGTGTGGGAATTACCTGTTGTTTGGCTCCGGCAAGACCATAAGCATCCAGATTCTGGCTTTGTCCAAATCGTTTGGTACGTACCTGGGCATTTGCCCTGTCGGCACCTAATCCCAGCCAAAAAAGCAACAGGCCAACTACTACTAATCGGTTTACATTCATGGGTTTAGCATCGAGCAGAGACATATATCCGGCGAACTGACCAGATAGACCTGCTTGATGCTGACAAAAGTCCGTGTAAAATCGTTGCCTTGGTGTACCGTGTTCTAACTTTTAGCGAGCGGTGCTATTCGGGCAGGCTGCTCTGAAATCGAAAACCCGGCTGCTCAGGGTTGGTGGATTTTTACCATTAAGCTGGCGGGTGAAAATCGTAACGTTGTTAGTCTCAGGATCGGCCACCAGCGCATCGGGCAACACTACCACCGGGTTCGTTTCCCACCGTCGAACACCCACCACCATAAATTCGACGGGGCCAAGGCTGCCACCCGCTGCCCGAAGCGTGAGCTGACGGGTAGCGCAATCGTATCCGGGTTGACTCGTGGCCAGTGGACCGGCTGCTTTGGCTTCGATGGATTCGAACTGACGGGTGAACCGAATGGGGTATGACTGCCCCGCCGACACCGCAAACGTAATAGACAAGTTCGAAGCCGACGATAGCGCGCTCAGGCTGGCGGTTGGACCGGTGCCACTCGTGACCGACACCACCTGCGAAGCCACTACTCCCGGCGGTGCCGTTACAACCCACGACACTGAGTTTGTATTGTTCACATTGACCTGATACGTGCTGGACCCAGTCATGGTGGCGGGTCCGGTAATTACTGGTTTCACCGTATTTGCTGTGGTATACAGGTTGGAGGGGTCGAGCCAATCGCGCAGGCGGGTGGCGGGTGAGGTGCCGCCGTTCCACGAGATGGCCAATCGTCCATACAAATCATAGCGACTTGCCAGGGGTGCCCCGCAGTAGGACGGTCCCCCGTGCAGTTGACCCACCACCCGCCGATTGGCATTCAGCAGCGGAGACCCCGACGAACCGGGTTCGGTAACGCCAAGATCGCCCCATTGCACCTGAAAATGAGTGGTTCCCGTTTCGGTTTCGTAGTCGGTTAAGCTCGCCGTGCCGGTGGCAAACGAAATCTTTTTCACGTCGCCCGCCGGGTGATGAATGCTCGCCATTGAACTGGGTAGCGTGCTGCTTCGGTCCCAGCCCAGATAGGTGGGGTTCACCGACGGGCTGATTTGCTGGCGCAGTTCGAGCAATAAGAAATCAGACTCGCTGCGTAAAGCCCGCAGGTCGGCTCCGGTCATGGTCACAAAATCCAAATCGTCGGCAGCGGGTGAGCAACCGGGGCTTTGATACCCAAACCGGAATAACCAGTTCTGAACACCCGCACTTTCCGATGACTCCATCAGGCCGTTGCTGTTCAGATCGAGGCAGTGAAAAGCAGTCAGCAAAAACGAGCGATATTGTTGGTTGATCGCATTCATAAGGCTTCCCGTACACCAGCGGGTGCCGTCGGCCAGCAAAATCATGGCAACACCGTCGGCTTCTGTCTGGTAGGTTGGATAACACACCACGTTTTTCTCACAGGATTCTGCCGCGCCAAACACTTTGTCGGTGGTCGATGGAAAGGTGTTCTTGTAGCCATGCACCACCCCCGCAATGTGAATCTGGCTGGGTGTGGTGGTATTGGCTGGCTCGCGGAGTTCCACAATCACCTCGCTGCCGGGCAATAAATCGGACCACAACTGGCCATTTTTGGGGTTCTGAGCAGAGGTAATAGGGCCAATCATGAACGAGCTATCGGCACTGCAAAGAATCAATTCGGCCCCCTCTGCCAGCTTGAACTGATCGAACAGCAAGTTAACCGAAAAAGCCCCCGTTGCCTGAATCCGGCACTTCACCACCGTTTGCTCGGTATTTGCCGACCGGTTTCCATCGCGCTGAACGGTTAGGTTAGCGGCTTGTTTCACACCAAACCGAAACGGCAGGCCCAGTTTGGCTTCGCGCTCGTCTTCGGCAAGCAATGGTGCTGCGTCGATGGCAGGAAGTGTCAGTGTTGGCAACCCCTCTCCTATCGACCCGGCATTGGCTTTGGTTGGCGTTAGTCGGCGGCTGGTAATTTGCCCCACACTCCAGTTTGGACAGGTAAATAGTAAGGCAGCAAACCAGTAAAAAGTGTATCGAAATAAACGGTGGCGCATAACGATGGCTCCTTGTGATGATCGTTTACCAACACAACAATATATGTGCTAATTAATTTATCATCATGCCAACAACTGGACAATCGTTTGAAATCAGGCCAAAATGCCGTATATTGAGTTCATTAAAGGGACAATCGCGGATTCGCCTGTTTGTGATTTCGACGGATTGGGTGCCTGTCAAATTGCGGGCCAAAGTCATCTGTCCTTCCGGGAAAGACGGACAAAATCTATGCTACAGAAAACCAGGGGGGTGGCCCTCAGCTATATTCGCTACCGCGAAACGTCGATTATTGCCCGCGTTTATACCGAAGAATATGGGCTGCAAAGTTATCTTGTCAACGGGGTACGGTCGGCTAAAAGCAAGACTAACAAAATTGCGTTGTATCAGCCCCTGACGCTGCTTGAGATGGTGGTGTATTATAAAGAAGACCGCGAACTACACCGGATCTCGGAAGTAAAAACCAACCATCCATTTCAGAGCCTGCCCTTCGAAGTGGCCAAGGCCAGCATGGCCATGTTTGTGACGGAGATGCTCACCAAAACGCTGAAAGAAGAAACCGGCAACCCGATGTTATTTAGGTTCCTGATGGATTCGGTATTGTCCCTGGAAAATGCCCGCACGAACTACGAAAATTTCCACCTCGCGTTTCTGCTCAAACTGACCACGTTTCTGGGTTTTGGTCCCGAAAACGCCCGTGAGTTCGAGAATCAGCTTCGTGAAAACTCGTATCCTTTCCTGCCCGACGACGAGACCGACCGGGGCCTGAACATCCTGATTCGCTCGCCTTTTGGCACACCCGCTACCCTTAGCCGTGCCCAACGCAACGAACTGTTAGACGCGCTCGTGGCCTATTATCGTATTCATGTCGATTCGCTCGGCGAGGTAAAATCGCTGCCCGTGTTGCGGGAGGTATTGGGGTAAATTCAGCGTCGATAGTTATGAGACCAGTATCCGATCAATACGGCTAATCGACTGAATAACAGAGCGAACCGTGTGGTAATTAATTTTCCAAGAGTGGCCCATGTGCGTCCAGATCGGTTGCCCGTCGCGGGTCAGCAGCGGCCACCATTCGCCGGTTTCGGGGTTCACCATTTTATCGAGTACAAAACGGTGGACATTTTCGTAGGCCCGCCCGTATACCTCGTCGCCCGTGAGCCGGTACGCATCCAGAAACGCAATCAGGATTTCGGCCTGTTGCCAGAACTCTTTTTCCCGGTCATAGACGGCCCCGCTATGCGCGCCTTCCACAAAAATTCCACCCATTTCCCAATCGACCCCGTGGGTAACGGCGTGGTGTAGTGCCTTGTCGAAAGCAGGGCGATAGGAGTCATACGGGATTTTTAGTACGTCTAAAGCGTGGAGCAACAGCCAGCCAAATTCGCCATTGTGGCCGTAGCTCGTGTTGTCGGTGGCGGACTGTTTTATGCCCCCGTCGGCAAAGCGATCCCACCCCCAGATCACGTCAAACTTAATTTGGGGAGCCACCTGCCAGTCGGGCCAGAACTGCGGAACGCCCGTACCATAGACCGGGTGCATGATTCGTCCCAACAACAGGTCGATCACTTCGAGTAGTTTCCGACGGTGCAACCCCAACTGACTGGCCTCAAAAAGCGTTGTGAGGGCTTCCATCAGGTGCATGTGCGCGTCGAGGGTTTTGCGGTCGCCCCCGCCCGGCCCTGGTCCTTTCAAGGTCCAGTCGCGCTCAAACATTTCAAAATAGCCCCCATGGCACGTATCGGCAGCGTGTTTTTGCAGGAGATCGAACAACCGGCTGGCATGGTCCAGGCCGCGTGGATCGCCAGTGGCGAGGGTGTATTCACTCAGGCAGTAGATGGCGAAACTTTGCCCGTACACGATTTTCTGGTCGTTCAACACCTTGCCCTGCCGGTTAGTCATCCAATAGAAACCGCCGTGAACATCATCCCACATTCGGTCGATCAGGTAATCGACACCGTGTCGGGCCAGATCGGCCAGTTCGGAGCCGTTGCCATAACCCGCCCGGTGCGCTGATGAATACGTATAAATGGAGCGCGTCTGCGAAATCAGCGATTTCTCGTCGGTGCCGGAATCGTGTCCGTGCTGATCGAAATGCGTAATGAACCCACCGTTAACATGGTCGGCGGTGCGGCTCACCCAGAACGGGAGCAATTGCCGGGTTAGGTGGTGGCGGAGTTCCTGCCGATAGTGCTGAAGGAGTTGCGAAGTCATACCGATAAGGGATAGGAAGTGAGTAATTGTCCAATTTCAAGGGGCGTAGCGGTGCCGGTTTGGCCCAGTTTCTGAACCGTGACGGCGGCTGCCAGATTAGCTACTGCCAGGCTTTGCGGCCAGTTGGCTCCGGCAGGCAAAGTAGCCGCCAGCGTGGCCACCACCGTGTCGCCCGCCCCCACTGTATCGAGCGGGCCGGGCAACGCCAGCCCCTCCACCGACCAAACGCCCTCCGCTCCGACGCACGCTATCCCGGCTTTGCCCCGAGTTACCACCACCGGCCCCGCCAGTTGCCGCGACAGCGTGGCCCCATATTCCAGGCACCAGTTCAGGTCGGGATTTTCGGGTGCGTCGAGGTGCAGAAACCGGGCCAGTTCTGCCGTGTTCACTTTCACCGTAACGCCCCGCATCAGCAACCCACTGTCGCGGAGGTCGGCCACGAATTGCACGGAAGGATGTTGCCGGATCAGGTTATTCAGCGGTTCAATTCGGTCGGGGGTCAGGAGGGGGCGGCCAAACTGCTGATTGATAATCAGCACGTCGAGTTGAGGAAGCAGGCTGTTCAGTGCATCAATCAATTGAGCAAAAAGACTGTCGGACAGGTGGTTACGATTGCCAAAATCAATGCGATTGGATTCGATTTGCCCTTCCATTGGTTTGGTATAAACACACGTATCCCAACCCTCGTTGGCCGTGAGCAGGTGATCGGTGCAAACGCCCTGTTGCCCAAACAGGTGGCGCATCTCCCGCCCGAACAGGTCCGGCCCCACACAACCAATGGCCCACACCTGCCCAACGCCCAGGGCCAGCAGGTTCTGCACCACATTGCCGGCTGCGCCCAATGAGGCCCTCGGCTGGTGACCCCAATGCACCGGAAGGGCCGTTTCGAGCGATTCTTCGCCGGTTTGGGTGGCATAATCAAAATAGACATCGAGCGCGAAATCCCCGATAACGCCCACCTTCAGCCGGGTGATGCGGTCGAAAATCAGGTGCAGGTCGTCGGGGTGCAGAGAAGAGGGAGCAGTTAGGAGTGAGTGATTCATGGGGATCGGGAGTCGGTACACTACGGGAATGATCTATTTCGTCATGAACTCCCAAGTAGCGGTGGTGTAGTGAAAAGCCGGGTCTTTGGGAACTGTCCAACTGCCGGTTAGCTTCCCTTTTTTGTCTTTTTTAACGGCCAACGGAGTCCAGCTAAACTGCCCGCGCTCATAGTCGAAGGTGCGGCCATCGTCGTCGTAGAGCGTCCAACTGGTTTCGGTTGTCCCGTAATACCGAATTTGCAGGGGCAGTTTTTCGGTATCTCCGGGCGTTTGCAACCGGGGCAGAATCATGGGGATAATGCCGCCCTCTTTCACAAACAACGGCAGGTTCGACAGGCCGGGCTTGATTTCGATCACTTCGCCTTTGCCCGCCAGTTTCCCCGTATAAAAATCGTACCAGTTGCCAGCGGGCAGCACCACTTTTCGGCTCGTTTCACCCGCAAACAGGGGAGCCACCAGTAGAAAATCGCCCAGCATGAACTGGTCTTTAATGTCTCTTTTTACGGCCAGTGCATAGGGGTTGTCCGTCGAGTTGAGTTGCCCCGCCGTGGCCCGGTCATCAAACGAAAACCCATCGACGAGGTTCATCGCCCGAATGGGCGGCTTGCCCTCAAAATGATACTGGGCAAAGGTGGTATAGAGATACGGCAGCAACTGCATTCGCAACTGCATTACGGCTTTCACGTCCTCGGCAACATCGGGAAACGTCCAGGGTTTGGTACCGTCGGCCCAGGCGTTGAGCATGGCCATTGGCGAGAAACAGACCGTTTGCATCCGGCGTAACCACTCCTCCGACGTTTTGGACGAACGCGCTTCGGGAGTCCAGAGAACCCCGGCAAAGCTGCTGGTACAGAGGGCTGTAATGAAATCGCGGTGGTCGTAATAATCGTCGTAGATCACGTAGGGCATGGCCGAAGCCCCCGCGTTGGACCCCCGCACCAGGCCAAACGTCCGCTGATTTAATTCCCGGAACCAGCCATCGGTCATTTTCTGAAATTGCAAGCCATAAATCTGCCGCATCTGCTCGGCCCCAACGCCCGACGGAAACGTAGCCACATCGGGCCAAAGCCAGTTATCATAGCCATCGACCTCGTCCACTTTGTAGCCCGAAACGCCAATGGACAAATGCTGTTTCGTGAACAGATCTTTGTAGAGTTGGCGGGCAGGCGGCAGGTTGAAATCGGGCACCCGACCCACCCAAACCGTGTGCGAACCCGTGTAGGGCAGCACCTTCCCGAAAATGGGCGACTGCGACGAGACATACGGGTTCATCCACAAATTGGCCCGGATGTTTTTGGCCGCCAACTGGGTCAGAAACTGCTCGGGTTGGGGGAATCGGGTGCTGTCCCACACAAAACTGTTGGGGTACGAATGCGTTTGCCAGCCTGGTTCCAACCCCACAAAACTCAGCGGGTAGCCTTTGGCCTCGAACTCGGCCACCTCGTTCAGAATCTGCTTATCGGTGAACAGGGTGGGCGTTCGGTGGGTGAACCCCAGGCCCCATTTGGGCGGGAGCGTGCCACCACCGCAGTAAAGATTATACCGCTGAACCACCTCCATCGGCGTGTTTCCCGCAAATACAAACACCTCCGTGCCAGCCGCCGGAATCACCATTTCCACGGCATCGGAATAGGGTTGCGGATTCCAGTTTTTCTGACTGTTGCGGTTCATTTCCGGGGGAGCGTTTTTGCCCTCGGCCAATACTCCCGTCCCTGCATAAACCGTGATATACCGCGCCGAATTGATCAACACGCCATAACCCAGGCTCGACACATAGAACGGCACAGGCGCGTGAGTGCGGCCATTATCGCGCCCATTATAATGATCGACGTGCAGCGTTTTGATGCTGCCTCGCTGCTGAACAGCTTTGAAATTAAGCCCAAAGCCAAACAGTTGCTCGTCTTTGGTGAGCGGAAACCGCAGATACGTCTTGCCATCCGTTTTCTGATGCATACTCTCGCTCAACAGGGCGGGAAACGGAATATTACCCAACTTCTGGAGACCATCGAGCCGGGGTTTAACCTCGGCAACGGCCAATGGCGTGATGCCATCGGCACTCCCCACCACCGATTTCCACACGCCGGGCGCAATTTGTTGCCATTGAAACGGAGTCTGCTGCCCAAAACCCGACGCAGACAGCATCAGGCACCCCACAAAAACGGCAAGCCCCCGAAATATAGAAATTGGCATAGTATCTGGATAATGGATCGGTCCGCCGACGAGGTCGGATTGACTATAAAAGCAGAAAGCGACAGAAAATAATGACCAGACTACGGCATCCGATAGCTGAGGGAGTTTCAGTAGGGTGTTTTGGTTGTGGAAGGCAATCAAAATGCCGTTGAGTGATCGACAGTCCCGTCGTGCCGACGGAGCAGCGGGCGAAGTTGCGACAGGCTGTAGAAGCGGCTTTTAAGGATATAGCCCTGGGTAGTCCCGATAACAATTCGTTTGTTTGTCTTTACCGCTCCCCGCGAATCGAAACGGTAGAGTTTTTTATCCTCGCCAAAAAAATAATTCGGATAGCCATCTATATCCCAGATCCGCTCGACTAACCGAGTAATAGCAACTTTTTTCATCGTTTAGTTTGCAAAGTTTGACTCAACTTTTTAAGATTGCGTCAGTATTAAGCGTTGATTGATTTCACCAGCAAAAGTACTTATTTCATTCGTGCACTTAATATTTAGTCACTGATTATCAACGGCTTGATATTAAGTAAATTTTCGCCCATATAT
Source organism: Cytophagales bacterium (assembly GCA_031411995.1). GTDB lineage: Bacteria > Bacteroidota > Bacteroidia > Cytophagales > Spirosomataceae > Rudanella. The sequence goes on along the minus strand of JANOCD010000091.1, from coordinate 197,388 downwards.
ATGTTGGGTGACCCGTCCAAGCAGGTGGCGTGGTCAGGTCACGGTCGACAGGAAGCAGGCCGCAAAAGTCAGGCTTTTTTCTCGTTCGGCGGCTTCTGGCTGACAGGGCAATCCTTTAAGAAAAGATGGTTTAGAGCCGAGAAGTACAAATCATAAATTCAGGAATCTATGAAAAGTAGATATATAACTTTGGCAATTCTGTTCCTTGTCAACATTTCTTGTAACAAAGAAGCATCACCTACTACTCAAAAACCTACGGCGGCTATTTGTAATGAGTTATTAAGTGGAATTTGCTCAGGAAATGATAACACAGGGTATTGTACTTTCGGATACAAATGGGGGAAGGATAACCCGTTTGCAAATGCAGGTGGGGGAAAGCCCGGCCCTGGTAGTGGCGTAACAGAAATCTCCTACAAATTTCAGGATGCTGGCCTTGTCTTCGACACTCATTCACAAAGAGGTGTAACAAGTGTGTCCTTTGACAATATGCTTAATTGTTCAAAACAGCAAATTAGGAACGCTTTTGCTGCTTGGGAAGCTGTTGCAAGCGTAAAATTTGTTGAAAAATTAAGTCAGGAAACGGCTGATATAAAGTTGATTGTAGCAAATATTACTCAAGGTGGTATCGCCTATCCTCCCATTCCAAATCAGACTTGCGGTGGTTTGGTGATTCTCAACTCTACTTCAAATTATACTTGTGATAATTTCTATTCCCTTGTGGTTCATGAAATAGGTCACGTTTTGGGGCTTGGACACGTGACAAGTAATAATGTGATGAATCCGGGGGTTTCTCTGCGTGAATTGCAGGCGGGGGACATTGAAGGGGTGCGATCAATATACGGGAAAAAGTAAGGGTACGTCTCGACGACAAGCCAGCCGCACGACAGTTAAGTTTTACTTCGCCCTCGGTACGAAAGTTTAGAAATGCGTTGTTGTCCGCTCCGCGCGGGCAGCTCTCCGGTGGTTAAACTCGGCGGGGCCGTCCCCAGCCCCGCCGGTCTCCAAAACCGTGCTTGCCGGTTTCCCGGCACACGGCTCCTCAGTAGCGTGGTGTCTGTCACACATACCTCCCCTAGCCACCAGTGGGGGGTCGGACGTTAGGTTCGCCGTTACCGCCTTTCCTCCCCGCTTTATGGCGGTCCGACGGGTCGGTTGATGACCAGTCGCTACCGTAGGGAGGGACTGGTACCCTCACGGTTATCCAGTTGTCAAGGTTTGGATTTCTCCTTACCATCCATCCCCCACTTTCATGGTTTCGGATGCATGAATCGCACACAGGCCGCACGTCCCGGTGAGGTAAGTGTTGGCTTCCATTTCGGGGTTTCGGGTGACAAGGCAACCGCCCCGACAGGTCACTTATAACCCTATTTTTAGCCGCTCATACTATTATCAATCCCTGTTGTTGAACGGACGAGCATATTGCCTCATCAACCAACAAAAAAATTATGAAATCTCTATTGACCCTTATCATACTATGCTGTTACAGCCTAAGTTACGGACAATTGACACCATCCACTAAAACTATTGAAAATCAATGGATTAAAAATGAAGCTTACAAAATGGCCTGGTATATGGTTCGCGATACAGCACGAGTGGAAATAGGCACGGTATCTACTCAGTTGACGACGGACAAAGATCGCCTTATAGCAGTGACATCGGTGAGTATGAAGGGTATGAAAGGAGATTGGGTCGATTCGTCCATTTGTATTAGGAATACATTGAGTCCGGTTCGTCATGCATCTTATAACAGTCAACGCGATATGGCCCTGAACTTTGGTAAGGTGGTTACCGGATTCTACCGAGACAAGATGCGAAAGAAGGACATGATTATCAGCGACACCACCCGAACCCCTTACTTCGATAGCAACCTCTATCCTGTTCTGATCCGCTGGCTACCACTTAAAGAGGGTTTCACCCAGAAAATTGCCATCTACGATTACAACCCGTCTGCCAAAATTGGAGTGATCAGCGCGTCAGTTGACAAGGTGAGTACGGGCACGTATGGCAGTAGAACATCAGGACTTAGAAACGTGTGGGTAGTAGATGTTACGGATGAGATCGGCAACGGGAAAAGCACCTACTTCATTGATAAAAAGGATCGCCGACTCTGGAAACAAACGATAGAAGCGAGTGGACGTAGCATGATGATGGTTGTCATTGAGTGATATAACGCTTCATAATTGTCATAATAAAACAACGGAGTAGGTTACTCGATTAATTTACAATGACTTTTATACTTACCCTTTTCAGTTCACTGTTACTACTAACAGGCATCATCTACTTTGGGTGGCGCAAGCCGAACTACAATCATTGGCATCATACTATCAGCGAGTTAGGGGAAGTTGGTAGTCCAGTAGCGCGCCCAGTGAATTATGGGTTGTTTTTGCCAATTGGGGTGTTGCTATGGTTGGTTGCCGTACTGACCGACGTAGAAGCAGTGGCAGGGTTGGCAGGCTGTGTGGGGGCTGGATACGTGGTGGCAGCCCTCTTCCCCTGTGATGTGGGATCGCCTACATCGGGTAGTAGCCGACAACAAATTCATAACTTAGGTGGAGCTATCGAATATATTGGTGGAGCCTATTTCCTTAGTCAGATTAGCACTAAGCTGATGCTATTCAATTACGATTTTTTCTCCATAGCCGCAATCACCGTGATAGCCGGAGGTATAGGTTTGTCTATCCCCCATTTATTTATCCGGGGGGGGGTACAACGTATAATTGAGGTAGTTCTGTTTGGCAGCTTGCTCGTAGCACTTCGATAAATGCGGTTGTGTAGGTTTTACGCAACATACCAGTCTCGGTATGACCCGTTGGTTCTTTTACTCCATGTGGGCGGCTTGTCTGGCGACAGAGCGAACGCCCCTACAGACCAGCTTTGACAATTAAAGTAGAAAAGTTTTCATTGGATGACTCTGCATTTGCCCTACCGGCTGGAGTCAAAATAAAGCAGTAAGCCGCTGCTACGTTTATTCAGTATCCCAAATCCCAAACTGAAGCAAAACTCACTCTATCGGAACTGTGGGTAGAGGGGGATTCCCGCTTCTATGCGTTTTTTGACTACACTTGCTGCTGATTTTGATTAATTATGCAGCAGCATTAACAAACAACACGTATGATTGATAAAGTGGTGAATGGGCCTGACGAAGCGGTTGCCGATATTCCCGATGGAGCCGTGCTGATGTTGGGCGGATTTGGGCTGTGCGGGATTCCTGAAAACAGCATTACGGCCCTGCTCAAAAAAGGAGTCCGTAACCTCACCTGTATTTCTAACAATGCCGGTGTCGATGATTTTGGTATTGGCCTGATGCTCAAGACGCGGCAGGTTATCAAAATGATCTCCTCGTATGTTGGTGAAAATGGAGAGTTTGAACGACAGCTTTTGTCGGGCGAACTGGCCGTTGAGCTCATTCCGCAGGGCACGCTGGCCGAACGGATTCGGGCGGGCGGAGCGGGAATTCCGGCCTTTTTCACCCCGGCGGGCGTTGGCACCGAGGTGGCCGAGGGTAAAGAAACCCGCGACTTTGGCGGTAAAACCTACCTGCTCGAAAGCTGGCTCAAAGCTGATTTCGCCCTCGTGAAAGCCTGGAAAGGTGATACAGCCGGAAACCTGATCTACAAAGGAACGGCGCAAAATTTCAACCCGATGATGGCGGCTGCGGGTAAAATTACCATTGCCGAAGTCGAAGAGTTGGTGCCCGCCGGATCGCTCGATCCGGGTCAGATTCATACGCCCGGCATTTATGTGCAGCGTATTTTTCAGGGTAGCGACTACCAGAAACGAATCGAGCAACGAACCATCCGTCCTTAAGAAATCATGTTTTAAAATCCCCTAAATCCCGCAAAGGGCAGGGCTGTTAGGTTCAGGCAAGTCTGCCCCCCAGCCCCCTAAAGGGGGAGCAAGCTGGAACTGGATTACTCCCCCTTCAGGGGGCTGGGGGGCTAAAAACGGCAAAAAAGCCACTTGATTTTGGTACGCAATTAATGAACTTAACAGCCCTGTCCTTCAGGGGGTGGGGGCATTTTCAGGCAGAGAAAAATTAATTTTCAGACAGTTTCTAACCAAATCATGTTAGACAAACATCAGATTGCCCGGCGCATTGCCCGTGAACTGAAAGACGGCTACTACGTTAACCTCGGAATCGGTATCCCGACCCTCGTAGCCAATTATATCCCTGATGGTCTCAACGTTGTGCTTCAGTCGGAGAATGGCCTGTTGGGCATTGGCCCTTTTCCAACCGAGGCCGAGGTGGACGCTGACCTAATCAATGCCGGTAAGCAAACGATTACGATGCAGGCCGGCTCGTCGCTGTTTTCGTCGGCGGAGAGTTTTGGCATGATTCGCGGGGAACACGTTGACCTCACCATTTTGGGGGCCATGGAAGTCTCGGAAACCGGCGACATTGCCAACTGGAAAATCCCTGGTAAAATGGTTAAAGGCATGGGTGGCGCAATGGATCTGGTCGCTTCGGCCAAAAATATCATTGTGGCCATGCAGCATGTAAATCGCGAAGGCAAGTCTAAACTACTCAAAACGTGCAGCTTACCACTCACGGGCGTGCGTTGCGTCAAGAAAATCGTAACCGAATTGGGCGTTCTCGACATTCTGCCCGAAGGCGGTTTTCACCTGCTCGAACTGGCCCCCGGCGTAACAGTCGACACGGTGCGGAACGCCACCGAAGGCAAACTGACGGTGTCCGACACGGTCACAGAAATAACGTTCTGACGTTGGTTTTCAGCAGGCTCTATCAAAAAAGTGGCCCGGTCAATTTGGCCGGGCCACTCGCGTTCTGAGCTATGATAACAATCTTGCCTTACGAAACCAATACCGATTGTTACTATAAGGATTCCCAAACGGGGCAAAAGGTTGGAACGACGCGCGATTTTTTTTATCCTTCTACCACATGCCCCACAAACTGGGCTAAGTTGTCTAAAATCAGCCCGCCACGGCGGAAACCAAGTCCGCAGGGTTCGCCCGCGTAGAACACCCCTGCCTGGTAGGTATGACCCGCCGAATCGGTTGGAAAGGGGGCATATTGCTGATAGATTTTGGGGTAATCGCCATAGTCACCATCGGCTTCCTGACGCACCTGTCCGCCCGCTTCCAGAATGCGAACATTGGCCCCTTCGCGCCCGAAAAGCACTTTTTCAACACTGGGTTCCCCCACTAAGGGCTTGGTTTCGGTGCGCAACAGCAGGGGGTGATTAGGGTATAACTCCCACAGAATTTTCAGAATGTATTTCGACTGAAACAGCAGCGTGTAGGCCGGGTTCAACACCAACGTCCGGCGGTTGCGCACGGCCTCAGTCAGCAGGGCACACAGGTCCGATTCTTCCTCGGCAATATATTCCCAGGGCACCAGTTTAAACCAGTAATCATACCGGACATACCGATTACTGAACGGGTCCTGCCGGTAAATTCCTTCTTCTGCCGAGAATTCCACCGCGTCGATGTAGGCGATGGCCGTATCGAAACCGGCCTCGCGGGCGGCTTCGGCAAGCAGTGCCACATTGGCTTCGTCTTCGGGAATGCCGTTCCCGTCGGTGTCGCGCATGGTCGATAGCAGCAACGATGGGTCGAGACCGGCATTCTGTTCGCGCAAATACCGGAACTGCCCCACCAATGTCTCATAAACGGCATTGAACTGGTGCGATTCGTCGAGTTCATTGGCCCGAAGGTGGGCATATTGCACCACGGCTGTTTCGGGCAGACAAGTCGCGGTGTCGGCGTTGAACTCAATCAGTTTCACCCCTTTATCGGTCATCGCCAAATCGAAACGGCCATACAGGTGAATATTTCGGTCGTCGTCCCACGAAAGCAGAATCAGCTCCACGAGGTTTTCGGGAATGCCGAGTTCAGCAAATCGGTTTTGATCAATTACGTGTTGAGCAGCCGCCACATACATCTCGAAAAGTTCGCTGGCGGCATTATAATAGGCATCTACCTCGGCCTTTGACACCACCACCACCTCGTTCACGAGATAGGGCAAGGTGTCGGTGCCGATCATCCAGTCCCACCCAATATTGCGCAGTTGCGCATCGGGCGAGGTAGAAAGGGATTTCAATTGAATCATGTCTGTTGGATAGAAAATTAGGAAGAAAACCCACCGCTGCGGCCCCGGCTGAAAAACCCACCCCGGCTCCCGCTGGGGCGGCTCGTGACCACTCGCGACCGGCTCACTTCCTGCCCAATCTGGCTCGAACGGGCATAGGCACTTGGATTGGAATAAGCACCCTGACTGTATCGGCGGTCGCGGTCGAAGCTGGAACCACCCATAAACTGCCGCCCGATCATATAGCCCAGGCCGCCCCACAAGAGCGCGTTAGCCAGCCCGTTGCCGTGGTGCTGCCCATAGGTCGACGGATTATTGAAATACCGGCTGGTCGACGGGTCATTCTTTACGAGTGCCTGAGCAGCAGCTACACTAAGCGTATCCCGGTGCCCATCGAAGTAATTCACAATAGCCCCCGCCCGCTCCGGGCCAACCTGCTGTTCGTCAGTGATTTTAAAGGTCCCGGGAGCCGTTTCGGTGATGAACGTCCGCACCCCTTTTTTGAAACTTTCTGACTGTTGCCCCTCGCCCGACTCATTATATTGGTCGTCGTTGTTACTGCTGCAACTCTGCAACAGCATCGACCCATTGAGCAGGGCTACGCTAAGGGTGGTGCCGAGCGTAATATCTTTTACGCGCCGGATAATGGCTTGTTTTCGTGTCGGTGTCATCGCCGGAATAGTTTATACTACTAAACTACAGCGATCGCCGGGCAGTTCAAACCGATTCGCGATGAATGACTTAGGGGATTGACGAACGGTCAAATCAGGAGGTCTTCTGTGTTCGTATAAACATCACTCCCTGGCAAAATCAGATCAATGCGGGTCAGCGTCAGGGGCAACATTCGGCCAATCTTCGTATCTTCGTGACGCATTTCAACAACGCTATGACTCTTCAGTTTCACTCCTTAGACGAATTAGACGAGGTGTCCCGGCAACTGCTCGATGAGGCCGGAACAAATCGGGTTTGGTTGTTCGAGGGAGAGATGGGAGCGGGTAAAACCACCCTGATCAAAGCCCTTTGCCGGGCCGTTGGCGTGGTGAGCGTGGTGCAAAGTCCCACGTTTGGCCTGATCAACGAATACACCACCCAGCAGGGCGAACCCGTCTATCACTTCGATTGTTACCGCCTTCGTAATGAAACCGAAGCCCTGGATATTGGCGTGGAAGAGTACTTCGATTCGGGTAATTATTGCTTTGTCGAGTGGCCCGAACGCATCGAAGCCCTTTGGCCCTCAACGTATTATCAACTACATCTGTCTGCCGATCATACGGGGCGGAGGACCGTGGAGACAAGGGTAGTAAACGCACAAACACAAAAAAAGTGACTGGATTCGAGGAATTAGCCAAGCAAACGGCACTATACCCACAGGAATCTCCTGTTGCTGTCAAAACCGACAAGCACAGCCTGTTGATTGGCCTGCCCAAAGAGGTTTCGTTTCAGGAAAACCGCATCGCTCTCACGCCCGAAGCCGTCACCATTCTGGTGCGGAACGGCCATCAGGTGGTGGTTGAAACGGCCGCCGGAACCGGAGCCAAATTCGGTGATAATGAATACAGCGAAGCCGGTGCCCAGATCGTTTACTCGCCCAAAGAGGTCTTCGATGCCAACGTCATTCTGAAAGTAGAGCCGCTGGTCGATCATGAGTTTGCGTATCTGAAATCAGGCAGTACCCTGATCTCTGCCGTGAACCTGCCCTCGCACGAGCGCAATTATTTTGAGCGGCTCAACGAGAAAAACATTACCGCCATTGGCTATGAATACATTGAGGATCAGGGCGGTGGCTTGCCGGTGATTCGTACCATGAGCGAAATTGCAGGCAGCATTGTGATGCTGGTGGCGGGCGAATACCTCAATAGTGTGAATGGTCGGGGCGTTATTCTGGGTGGTATCACCGGCGTTCCCCCCACTAAAGTCGTTATTTTGGGGGCCGGAACGGTAGCCGAATATGCCATTCGCACCGCCCTCGGCATGGGGGCCGACATCAAGGTGTTCGACCGGCATCTCTATAAACTTCAACGATTGAAATATGCCGTGGGGCAACCCATCTACACGTCCATCATCGACTCCGAAACCATGTCGGAAGCCGTTGAACGGGCCGACGTGGTGATTGGCGCACTCCGGGGCGACGATGGCATCAGCCCCATTGTGGTGACCGAAGAAACGGTGAGCCGCATGAAACCCGAAGCCTTGATCATCGACGTAGCCATCGACCAGGGGGGCAACTTCGAGACCTCGCGTATCACCAGTCACAAAAACCCCATTTTTCAGCATCACGGAGTCATTCATTATTGCGTACCGAACATTGCCGCCCGCGTGGCCCATACCGCGAGCATGGCTTTGAGCAATATTTTCCTGCCGTTTTTGCTCGAAACCGGTACCATCGGCGGTATCGAAGAAATGATGTATACGAACCGTTGGTTTATGAAAGGCGTTTATTGTCATAAAGGCACGCTGACCAACTCCTACATCGCCCGCAAATTCAACATGCGGTTCAAAGATTTGCAGTTGCTGTTGGCAGCAAGATTTTAACTATGACTAATAACAGCAACGAAAGCATCTTACTGGATGATGCTAATTCGCCCGACCTCAACAAAAAGTTGATGGGGCTGATTTCAGGGGATTTTGTCCTGGTTGCCGACCAGCTTAAAGATGCCTCTTACCAGATTCGGACGCGGGGCTTTTCGGAACATCCCATTTTTGTGGCCTCTCATCGCAGCATAGATATTGGTCAACTCCTGATTGCATCTAACGAATTAACCAATGCCTGGAACTATAAAGCGTCTTATTTAGACGAGTTTATCCAGCGCGAACTCATTGGCGAAGATTCAATCGAGATGTTCAAAGAAAACTACCGCAACCCCGACGAGTATTGCTGCCTCTTTGTGGTTCACGCCGAGTTTGCGGGCTTTGTCTATATTCCATTTCCGGAGGATTGAAAAAAGAACGGGAACCGAGATCAGGAGCAAACTTATAATAAGATTTTTCTCAGAAAACGTCCCCGCATAATCACTTTTACCAATACGGCTATTAGTTCGCAAAAAGCGCCCCCCGGTATGGTCTGGAAAGCAGGGTGTATTACGTCATTAAAGCAGGTTTAAACGCGGTTCTAGGCAAGAACCGCGTTTTTTTGTATTGTAAGAGCAATTGGGTAGTCAGATGGTAGGAAATGGTCATTATTTTTTGTATTTTTACAATCTGATAGCGCGACTCAATCGCAAACGCCCAAACGTGGTGTAACCGATTCGCGACTATTATTCGAGCAGACTTATGACAAACGAATTGATCGAAACCGACATTCCAGCCGAGGCCCTGATTCCTAACCCAAATGGGAACTATGGGGCCGATAACATCCAGGTTCTTGAGGGCTTAGAGGCCGTTCGCAAACGCCCGGCCATGTACATCGGCGACATCGGATTCAAAGGACTACACCACCTGATCTGGGAGGTAGTCGATAACTCCATCGACGAGGCTTTGGCCGGTCATTGCGACACGATCCGCGTGACTATCAACACCGACAATTCCATCACCGTGCAGGATAATGGCCGGGGTATTCCAACGGGCATCAACACCAAAATGGGCAAATCGGCCCTAGAGGTGGTTATGACGGTGTTGCATGCCGGTGGTAAGTTCGACAAAGACACCTACAAAGTGTCGGGTGGCTTGCACGGCGTGGGCGTGTCCTGCGTGAACGCCCTCTCGACCGATCTCCGCGTAGAAGTACACCGCGATGGAAATATTGTGGAGCAGGAATACAAAATAGGCATTCCCCAGTACGACGCACGGATCATTGGTCAGGCCGACGACCACGGAACAACGGTGAAGTTCAAACCCGACGACAGCATCTTTACGGAGACTGTTTTCCGCTACGAGACCGTGGCCGGCCGTCTGCGCGAGTTAGCTTACCTGAACCGGGGCATCCACATTTTCCTGACCGACCTCCGCGATCTCAATGAGCAGGGAGAACCCATCAACGCCGACGATTTTTATTCGCAGGGTGGTCTGGTCGAATTTGTAAAATACCTTGATCAAACCCGTGCCCCCCTCGACGGAATGAGCCCCGTTTATATGGAGAGCAACAAGGGGTCAACGCCGGTGCAGGTGGCCTTGGTGTATAACTACGAAGCGGGCGAAAACGTGATGTCGTATGTGAACAACATCAGCACACACGAGGGCGGAACTCACGTACAGGGATTCCGGTCGGCCCTGACGCGGGTGTTGAAAAACTACGCCGATAAAAACGCCGACAAGTTCAAAAACCTGGGTAAACTAACCTTCACTGGCGAAGACTTCCGCAAGGGGCTGACCGCTGTGATCTCGGTGAAAGTGCAGGAGCCTCAGTTTGAAGGCCAAACCAAAACCAAACTGGGCAACCAGGAAGTGGTGAGTGCGGTAAGCCAGACAATGGCCGCTTTGCTTGAGTCGTGGCTGGAAGAAAATCCAAAAACGGCGCAGGGCATTGTGAAAAAAGTGCTGGTGTCGGCGCAGGCCCGAATTGCCGCCGAGCAGGCCTACAAGCGTATCATGGTGCAGCGCAGCGACTTTATGGGTGGCGCAGGCCTGCCCGGCAAACTCGCCGACTGCTCAGACACGGACCCCGAAAAATGCGAGATTTATCTTGTCGAAGGAGACTCGGCCGGTGGCACCGCCAAACAGGGTCGCAACCGGGCGTTTCAGGCCATTTTGCCCCTCCGTGGTAAAATTCTGAACGTGGAGAAAGCTCTCGAACATAAGATTTACGAGAACGAAGAGATCAAAAACATCTGGACGGCTCTCGGCATACGCTTAGAGAAAAAGGATGATGAAACGGTAATGAACCTGGAAAAACTCCGGTATCACAAAGTTATCATCATGACCGATGCCGACGTAGACGGAAGCCACATCAGAACGCTGATTCTGACCTTGTTCTTCCGCAACATGAAGGCCCTCATCGACAACGGGAACATTTATATTGCTCAACCACCCCTTTATCTCCTCAAAAAAGGTAAAGAAGAACGCTATTGCTGGACCGAACAACAACGCGAACAGGCTGTGAAAGACCTGGCCGGTACGGGTCGTGAGGAGAGCGTTCACGTGCAACGCTACAAGGGTCTGGGTGAGATGAACGCCGAACAGTTGTGGAGTACCACGATGGACCCTGACCGCCGGAGCCTGAAACTGGTTACCATCGAGTCGGCGGCCGATGCCGACCACGTCTTCTCGACCCTGATGGGCGATGATGTGGCCCCCAGACGAGATTTTATTGAACGGAACGCTAAATACGCCAGAGTGGACGTTTAAGGGTAAATCAATTGAAAAAGCGGGCCAATTCGCCCGCTTTTTTGTTGTATTTCTATCGACAAGCCACTAAATATTTTAAAACCTGTGATTCGCAATATCCTTCACCGATTTACTCAACCTCCCAAAACTTCTCCAGAAGCAGCATCATCTACTATGGCTAAAGTCAGCGAGAAAGTTAGTAATGTCATTGATCAGAGCGACTATCTGAGCCGTGACCTGAGTTGGTTGAAATTTGACGAGCGAGTGCTCGATCAGGCCCGCAGCCCTCATCGGACATTGATGGAGCGGCTGAAATTTTTGGCTATCACAGCCTCTAACCTCGATGAGTTTATCTCAATCAGGGTTGGAAGTCTATACAATTATTTAGACTACCATAAACAGCGCGTCGATTATTCAGGCCTGCGCGAAGTGCCCTTCAAAAAGGCACTCTTCACGGCTACGCAACAGTTTAGTGTGACTCAGCAGGAAGTTTTCACGCAGGAATTACTACCGCTCTTCCCCGAAAATCAACTCCGCATTGTCGAACTCGCTGACCTGAATCGCAATGAGCAAGCGCATGCGAACGACTATTTCGACCGGACGATCTACCCCACGCTTACGCCTATGTTGTATGACTACACCCACACGTTTCCGGTGTTGCTGGCGAAAGTGTTGATTTTTGGGGTAGTTACACAAAATACCGATGCCGCCAATGGTCGCAAGGTGGTCTCCGACGACGAAGATGATCGGCAACGGCTGTCTTTTGTACAGATTCCGGCCAACCTACCCCGGTTCATGCCTTTTGAGCGAGCGAGCGAAACGCTGTTTTTGCCCATCGAGGAAATCGTGCGGCACAACATCAAGAAGCTATACCGCAACGTCGAAATTCTATCCGCTAACCTGTTTCGTATTACCCGCAACGGTGATTTTACGCTTGAAGAAAGCGACGATGTAGAGGTTGATTTTATTGACGAAGTAAAGCAGAAGATCAAAAACCGGCGATTAGGCCGGGTGGTGCGAGTCGAAATTGAAACCGTCGACTCAGCCGAACCGGGCGTACAGTGGATGATTAAGCTGCTCAAAAAACGGTGGGAGATAGACGATTATAACCTGTTTCAGGCGGCCTCGCTAATCGACTTCACCAGCCTGTGGCAGATTATTAAACACCCCGATTTTAAGGATGATATGCCCGTGCCACACCCGCCGGTTCAACCGCTGGGCCTGTCGCGGCCGGGCTTCAACCGCGAAAAACTGGCCGATATTTTCGAGACAATCCAAGAGCGAGACCTGTTGTTGCATCACCCGTTCAACAATTTTGAGCCGGTCATTCAACTGCTTGAGCAAGCCGCCGAGGATCCTAACGTACTGGCCATCAAGCTCACAATCTATCGACTGGCCAAACATTCCCGTGTGACCGAAGCCTTGCTGAAAGCCGCCGAGAACGGAAAACACGTGTCGGTACTGTTCGAGGTAAAAGCCCGTTTCGATGAGGAAAACAACATTCGCGAAGCCCAGCGCCTGCAACGGGCTGGTTGCTTTGTGATCTACGGTATCAGCAGTTATAAAACCCACACCAAACTCCTGTTGGTGGTGCGCAGCGAAGGCGATCGAGTGGTGCAATATGCCCACCTGTCGAGTGGCAATTACAACGAGGAAACCTCGAAGATGTACACCGACATTGGTCTACTCACGGCTAATGAGGTAATTACCCGCGACATTGCCGAGTTTTTCAATGTCATCACGGGCCATTCTTTACCCAATCGCTATCAGTATCTGATCACCGCACCGCGCAACATGCGCAAGCAGTTGATCGAGTTAATTCGGGTAGAAGCGGAGAATGCCAAAGTGGGAGTCCCAAGTGGTATCTGCATCAAAATCAATTCGTTAGAAGATAAATCTATTATCGACGAGCTGTACAAAGCTTCGCAGGCGGGCGTTCCCCTGCGACTCATTGTACGGGGTATCTGCTGTCTTCGGCCCAAGCGGAAAGGCCTGAGCGAAAATATCACCGTGCGGTCCATTGTGGGCGACTACTTGGAACACACCCGCATTTTCTATTTCCACAACAACGGCAAACCCAAAATTTACGGCGGCAGCGCCGACCTCATGGTGCGCAGCCTCGACCGCCGGATCGAGTCGTTGTTTCTACTGGCCGACGAGCGGGTTCAACAACAAGCCATTCACATTCTGAATTATAATCTGCGCGACAACGTAAACGCTTACGATCTGAACGAGGATGGAAATTATCAGAAATGTGAAGTACCCGAAGGTCAGGAGCCATTTGATATTCACAAACGGTTTTTCGAGGTAAACTGGTCTGATGTGATGCAGGCGCGGCTTTTTGAGGGTGAACACCAGGAAAAGCCCCTCCCCGAAATCCATCTTGAAGAAAGCGAAGAGCGGGCTATTGCTGATATTTAACTGGCTATATTTGACACATTATGGAAGCGATACGGGTGCATTTACCGGAAGATTTACGGATGAACGACGATGAGTTCTTTCGTTTCTGTCAGGATAATCCAGATCTGAAGTTTGAACGCCGTAAAAACGGGGATATCATCGTAATGGGACAAACAGGAAGTGAAACAGGAGCAAACAATTCTGAGATAAACGCAGATTTTGTATTCTGGAACCGGAAAGTGAAATTCGGAAAAGTGTTTGATTCTTCAGCAGGCTTTCGATTACCCGACACCTCTGTAATGTCGCCTGATATGTCTGTGATCGCCAAAGCCCGCTGGGATGCTCTAACTCCTGAACAACGCAAAAGCTTCGCTCCCCTTTGCCCTGATTTTGTGCTTGAGCTCCGCTCCCAATCAGATCGCCTTAAAGACTGTTTTGAGAAGATGAACGACTGGATGGCTAATGGTTGCAAGTTGGCTTGGCTAATTGACTTTGATAATAGACTTACCTACGTGTATCGGGCCGGGCAGGATCGGGAAGAAATTCCGGGACCGGTTACGCTTTCGGGCGAGGATGTGCTACCCGGTTTTACACTCGATTTAGGGCAGTTGGTGCAATAGTCCCTTTGCCAGTGTATCTTCGTGGTTTCGGGCCAAACCGTAATTCCGACATTTACCGTATGCAGCGTTTCACCGGCTTAATCGGCATCGTACTTATTCTGGGCATCGCCTTCGCGATGTCAAACAATCGCAAAGCAATCAATTACCGCACCGTGGGCGTGGGCCTGGCTCTCCAGTTCGGCCTGGCTGTGTTTGTACTCAAAACCACCATCGGGCAACAAATTTTCCAGACTATCGGCTACTATGTCGAACGTCTGTTGAGCAAAGCATCCAAGGGTGCCGAATTTGTGTTCTCTCCCCTGGTGAAACCCGACGTGCTGACTAAAGCATTTGGTCCGGGCAACAACTTCATTTTCTTTTTCACCATCATTCCGACCATCATTTTCGTGGCCGTTCTGGTCAATATTATGTATCACCTCGGCATCATGCAGCGGGTGGTAGCCGTCATGGCGCGGGGTATGAAATGGCTTATGGGGGTAAGTGGTGCCGAAGCCCTCAGCAACGTGGCGAGCACATTTGTGGGGCAGGTAGAAGCCCAGATCATGGTGAAGCCCTACCTCAAAACCATGACCAATTCAGAGCTTCTGGCTTCAATGGCAGGTAGCTTTGCCTGCATTGCGGGCGGGGTTCTGGCGGTTTATGTCTCGCTGGGCGTACCGGCACCTTATCTGCTGGCAGCCAGCATCATGGCCGCGCCGGGTGCGCTGGTTATTAGCAAAATTGTGTTTCCTGAAACGGAAGTATCTGAAACACAGGGAACCGTGAAAATAGACATCAAGAAAGCCCACGCCAACCTGCTCGATGCCATTGCTTCTGGAGCGAGCGAGGGCCTGAAAGTGGGCTTCAATGTGATTGCCATGTTAATTGGCTTTATTGCCCTCATCGCCCTCCTCGACAGCATTCTGTTCCGCATTGGTTTTTATATTTTGGGCATGGAGAACCTGAGTCTCAATTACTTATTAGGTTCTTTTTTTTCCGTATTCGCCTGGGCAATGGGTGTACCCAGCCAGGACGTTCAAACGGCGGGAGCACTGATGGGCACTAAAATGGTGGTCAACGAATTTGTCGCTTACCTAGATTTGGTAAAGATAAAAGACACGCTTGACCCCAAAACGGTGGCTATTGTCAGCTTTGCTTTGTGTGGATTTGCCAACTTCTCGTCCATCGCCATTCAGGTAGGCGGCATCAGCGAATTAGCTCCTACCCGCCGGAGTGATCTGGCCAAGCTGGGATTCAAAGCCCTGATTTGTGGCACTCTTGCCAGCTATATGTCGGCAACCCTCGCGGGGCTTTTGTTATAACAAGCGAAGGGAGTAAGCAAAAAGGGTGGCTCACGCAAATAAACTCGCGTGAGCCACCCTTTTCTCCTTATTGTATTTCCTCTTTTCTCCTTATTGTATTTCCTCCTTTCTCCTCATTAAGGATACATCGCCTTCACCGTTGCTATATCCATTGGCGACAATCCGTCGCGCTGGATGGAATATAACGAGCCATCCTTTTTAGTAATTGTTGGTTTGCCATTGCCTGTAAAATCATAGGGACTATACATCATAACCGATCCGAAGTCGATGGCTGAACCGAGATCAAAGCCATCGTAATTCATCTGCACGTAAGTCTGGAAATTATTCTCTGCCCCCGACCGGATATTGCCAAGTTGAATCGTTACATGCCCGTCGCGATCAGCACGGTTTTGCTCATGCCACAGGCCAACCGTATGCCCAATCTCGTGGATGATGTTACCGAGCGTACATTCAGTGCTCAGCGTTATATACTGTTGAACGCCAATGCGACCCACATTCGAAGAGCAGCCGCTGCCGCCCTTGAACTGAACAAAACCACGCTCAGTAGTACGTTGCACAAACCGAATGGGTGTTGTGGCTTCCCAATGGGCAATGGCCTTTGACACAAGATTAGGATACGGAACCGACGGGTCAATTTGGTAGATAACCGTTCGGTTAGGCCACTTGGCCGACGATCGGGTCCGGCCAGTTGTTTCAGGTAGAGGCAGCAACTCCTCCGACAGATCGTGGGGGTGTAACACCATATCGCCGTCAATAATGGCTTCTCCATTCAGCGATTGATACCGTACCTCGTTATTGAACCAGTAGCCTTTTTTCCAGAGACCTGTTTGGCCGGGGTAGGCTTGTTCGGTGTGAACAGACTCCTTCACTTGAGGAGTCAGCGAAGTGATTTGATCCTGTGGCGCGCAGCCTACAGCAAAGCATAGCGCGGCTACCGCGCTTAAGCTGAAGAGTTTATTTTTCATGGGTAGAGTTTGCTTTGTGGTTTGACACAAAACTTTTAACTATTCTTTAATACGAACATATGAGTGTTTCAGATTTAAGGCTGATCAAATTTTTTTTATGATGATATTTTTTTATGAAGTATTAAAACCGATGATAGCAACAATTGTACCGATTCATGTTTACTGTTTATAATAGATAAAGAAAGGAGTCTATATATTCATTGAATAGTAAAATATCGACTAACTAAATTTTTATGAAAAATATTAGGCTCGTGCCGCACTTTATATCAATTTTAGCCTCAGAAAAAAATTTTGAATTTATGTCAACAACCAAACTAATCCCCCGTACCGGATCAGCTCAGGAGCCGCCTATGCTCATTAAAACGCTGCTGGCCCAGTCGCTTAAATTTGAACCTACCCGCGAAATTGTTTATCGCGATTTGTTCCGAATGAACTACTACACCTTCAATAGTCGGGTTCGGCAGTTGGCCAACATGTTGGGGCAGTTGGGCATTGGCGCAGGCGACACAGTTGCGGTGCTCGATTGGGACAGCCACCGCTATTTGGAGTGCTTTTTTGCGGTGCCTGGCATTGGAGCTATTCTCCATACGATTAACGTCCGGCTTTCGCCCGCGCAGATTCTCTATACCATGAATCACGCCGAAGACACGATCGTGCTGGTTCATGAGGATTTTCTGCCTATCATCGACGCGCTGAAATCACAGCTAACAACCGTGAAAACCTACGTTGTTATCAGCGACAAAGCCTACACCGACCCGGCGGGCATTGTGGTTCCCGATGGTTTCGCGGGTGAATATGAGTCGCTGCTGGCTATGCAGTCCGATCAGTATGAGTTTCCTGATTGGGACGAAAATAGCTGGGCTACAACGTTTTACACTACTGGTACAACCGGTAATCCAAAGGGCGTTTATTTCTCGCAGCGACAATTGTTTCTGCATTCTATGGCGCTGATGGCACTCACCTCGGCCTATGAAGCGGTGCCGTTCAAAGCGTCGCAGGATGTGTACATGCCCATCACCCCCATGTTCCACGTTCATGCCTGGGGCTTTCCGTTTTTGGCTACCATGCTCTCGGCCAAGCAGGTCTACCCGGGTCGTTATGAGCCGGAAATGCTGCTTAAACTGATTCTGAAAGAGGGGGTCACGTTCTCGCATTGCGTGCCAACCATCATGAGCATGTTGGTGAACAGCCCGGCAGCCAAACAGTTTCAGGCACAATTGAGCCGCTGGAAAGTTATTATTGGTGGGTCGGCTCTGACCAAAGGGCTGGCCAAAGCAGCCGCCGACCTCGGCATCGAGTTATTCCAAGGCTACGGCATGTCGGAAACGGCCCCGATTATGTCTCTGACCTACCTGAACGAAGTAGAACGCAAACTCTCGTCCGACGAGCAGATCGAGTACCGAACTCGTGCCGGGCGAATTGCACCGTTTGTAGAAGTTCGCCTTATGGACGAAGAGGGAAATTTTGTACCGCACGATGGTCACTCCTTGGGCGAAGTGGTGGCGCGTGGGCCGTGGATGACCCAGGGCTACTACAAAGAACCCGAACGGGGCGAAGAACTCTGGCGCGGAGGGTGGCTCCATACGGGCGATGTAGCCAGTATCACGCCCGATAACTGGGTGCAGATAGCCGACCGTACCAAAGATGTAATAAAAACGGGGGGCGAATGGATTTCGTCGCTCGAAATCGAAGACTTGCTTTCGCAGCAGGAAGGCGTGGGCGAAGCTGCCGTGGTGGGCCTCCCCAACGAGAAATGGGGTGAACGACCCTACGCGCTTATCGTAGCCAAAGCCGGGGCCAGCCCCTCGCCCGATGCGATTCGGGCCGCTTTGCAAGCCAAAGCAGAACGCGGTGAACTCAACAAATGGTATGTTCCTGACCGGGTGGTGCTTGTTTCCGAAATCCCAAAAACGAGCGTCGGCAAACTCGACAAGAAACGGATTCGGGTCGAAATGAAAGATCTATTGTTAGGATGATCCGCATTGGTCTGCTTTCCGACACCCACAGCTACCTCGACGAGAACCTGTTCACGCACTTCGACACCTGCGACGAACTCTGGCACGCGGGCGATGTGGGTGCCCCCGACGTGGTGGAACAGCTTCGGGTACGTTGGCCCATGCGGGTGGTGCGGGGCAACATCGACGCGATAACCTACGATTGGCCCCTACACCAACGCTTTGAACTTGAAGGGTTCGATATTTGGATGACGCACATTGGTGGCACCCCCCCGAAATATAACCCAGCTGTGCGGCCAACGCTGCAAAAAAGTCCACCCGACATTTTTGTTTGCGGGCACTCCCATATTCTGAAAGTGGCGCGTGACCCGGTGTTGCGTGGCCACACAACCGAACGGATTCTGTTTATGAATCCCGGAGCGGCTGGCCGAACGGGTTTTCACCCAATGAGAACTTGCCTGCGATTCACGCTGGATGCCGGACAGATTCGGGATATGCAGGTGATGGAATTGGGAAAAAGGTGAAAAAGAAAAAGCCCGCTTTTGGCGGGCTTTTTCTTTGTGTCGTGTGGCAGAGATTACGCTTTCTTCACGTTCTCTGCGCTAAGACCTTTACGGCCTTCAACTACCTCGAAACTCACGATGTCATTCTCGCCAATCTGGTCGATGAGACCTGTTGCATGTACGAATACGTCAGGACCACCTGCGTCGGGCGTGATGAAACCATACCCTTTTGACTCGTTGTAAAACTTAACTTTCCCGGTCTGTGCCATTAGAAATTAACCTGTTAATTAAAAAAACTTGTACTCAAACTATATAACAGACCTAACGCCATTCCTGTTCGTTTTGCCACTCAAACCGGGAATTATTTATTCCTTTTGCTGATCAACAAAGCCGCCCAACTGAGGTGCTTCGTCTGTTTAGTGCGGTAAAGTACTGATTTTTAAACCGAACTATCACAATTAATAAAGAAAAAGTTAAGAAATAATTGTCTTAAGCAGGAATTTGCTCGAATCTGACACCTATTTGTCCCTCTTTTTGAGAAAAAGATGCCTTGGGGCGAATATTCAAGGTTTGAAACAATTGTGCATCGGCATCTACGTCGGGGTTGGGCGTGGTCAATAATTTATCCCCCGCAAAAATTGAGTTTGCCCCAGCCAGGAAACAAAGTGCCTGTTCCTCGGTATTCATCCGAATCCGCCCCGCCGAAAGCCGCACCATTGCCTTTGGCATGATGATGCGGGCGGTGGCAATCATCCGCACCATTTCCCAAACCGACACCCGCTCCTGATCTTCCAACGGCGTGCCCTCAACCGGCACCAGCGCGTTCACTGGCACCGACTCCGGGTGTTGAGGCAACGTGGCCAATGTGAGCAACATCCCGATCCGGTCGTTGTGCGATTCGCCCATGCCGATGATGCCCCCCGAACAAACCGAGATGCCCGCCTGCCGAACATGGCCGAGGGTGTCCAAACGGTCGTTGTAGGTGCGGGTGCTGATAATGTCGCCATAGAACTCTTCGCTCGTGTCGAGGTTGTGGTTGTAGGCATATAAGCCGGCATCTTTCAGCTTTTGCGCCTGACTATCCGTAAGCATTCCCAACGTACAGCACACCTCAAGCCCCATCTGATTGACACCCCGAACCATGTCGAGCACTTTGTCGAAATCGCGGTTGTCGCGGACTTCGCGCCAGGCGGCCCCCATGCAAAACCGCGAACTTCCCGATTCCTTGGCGCGGTTGGCGGCATCAAGAACTTCGTCTACTTCCATCAGCTTATGCACTTTCACATGGGTGTGGTAGCGGGCAGCCTGTGGGCAATAGGCACAATCTTCGGGGCAACCACCCGTTTTCACCGAAAGCAGGGTACAAACCTGCACTTCCTGCGGGTCGTGGTGTTGCCGGTGAACGGTGGAAGCCTGATAAATCAGATCCAGAACAGGTGAGTTATAAATAGCCGTGATTTCGGCGCGGGTCCAGTCGGTACGGAGCATTGGGGTAATGGATAATGTGTAATGATGAATGGATAATGCGTAATGCGTGACATTTCCATCACTCAAAGATAGGGGGCTGCATTTGTTAGGCCAAATTAGGGGACGCGCAACTCGGCTACGCCAACCCCCGAATCGGCGGCACCGTAATAAATCAGGATTCGGCCATCGGGCTGTTGCACCCAGCCGTTGGAGAACACCACGTTCGGGAAGAAGCCTTCGCGTTCCCAGAGCAGGTCGGGGGTCAGGAGCGGGGCCGGAGTGCGGTCCAATACGCGGCTTGGATTTTCGCGGTCGAGCAAGGCCAGGCCAAGCCCATAGCCGTGGGTGGGGCTGGAGCCATGATAACACACTAGCCAGCCTTCGTCGGTGAGAATTGGCTCTGGTCCCGCGCCAATTTTAAGTGCTTCCCATTCGTTTCCGGTCGGGCCAAACAGAAATTTATGCTGTCCCCAATGGATGCCATCCACAGACTCAGCCAGCCACACGGAGGGTTTTCCGATGTCGGAAACCATTGGCCGGTGCAACATCAGGTATTTACCGTTGATTCGGTTAGGGAAGATCACCACATCTTTATTGGGAGGAGGCAACACCAGTCCAACGCGCTCAACCGTCTTAAAGTCAGTGGTTTTAGCCAGGCCTACAGCCGGGCCATGTTCCGACACGGCTGTGTAAGTAATCCAGTATTCGCCTTCCAAAAACGTGATGCGGGCATCCTCGATACCAAACGCTTCGTCGGGGCGGGCCGGGAAGAGAAATGGTTTATCGTCGATCTGGAAATGGATACCATCGCGGCTACGGGCCAGCCGGAGGTGGCTGATGGAAGTCAGATAGACTTTGCCCGGTTGGCCGTCGCCTTCGAGCGTGACCACACGGGGATCGTAAGGCTCGGTGGGTTCAGGAAAGCGTTTGATGACCAATTGGGGCAATCCGTCATGTTCTTCCAATACCGGAATATGTAGCCAGCCTTTATCTGAGGGCTCAGGGGTTGGGCCTTCGGCAACGCGCAGGAGCAGGATAGTTTCGTCGCCGAAGCGGGTTGCTGCCGGGTTAAAGGCTCCCAGTACAGTGAAACCTTCTACAGCAGCTCGCACATCTTCGGTGCGAATAATGGGCTGATCAGACAGCCGTTGTAAGCGATAGTTTTTCATTGGGGTTGAGTTAGCCAGGCCGTTTGCTCAGTTCTTTTGACGGGGTCGGGGTGGCCGGGTTATATCTGCCTACAAGCACAGGGAAACTATTTTGTTCAACAAAAACTAACAAACTGACATGAGCCTGCAACAAGAAGACGATGATGCTTTGGCCGAAAACACCAATCAGGGTGGGGCTGTTTATGACGATTTAGGCTCCGGTGCCACCGCTGGTTACGGAGCCACGGATGCTGATGCCGTTGGCCGGGGCGACGATATGGACGATGATGAACTACTGGACGAAGACGACGACGATAATACTGACCCAATGGGCGACGATCTCGATGATGAAATGGACAACGATACAACCTCAACGGGCCGGTCGGATTACTAACCACAGATACAATGCAGCCAGAACAGAACGACGACCAGAACGGCACGGCACCTGACAGTGACACACAATCATCAGCCGCCAGCTCATCGGGGGGGCGCACCACCGAAGAAGGCTCCGAAGCCCCGGAAATGCCAGCGGAAGGGGAACGGTGAATTGTGAAGGGCGAATAGTGAAGGGGGTCAGACATCTTAGACATGTACAGACACCCTTTACTATTCGCCCTTCACAATTACTTCAAATTCATATCCTCAATCACCCGCTGCACTTTTTGTTTCAAGGTGGCATAGACTGCATCAAACTCGTCTTTGCTGTTGAGGGGTTCGTTTACGGAGACATAGAACTTGATCTTCGGCTCCGTTCCCGATGGGCGGGCCGAAATTTTTGTGCCGTCTGCCGTGAAAAACTGGAGAACGTTCGAGGATTCGATGCCCATTTTACCAGCTTCAATTGGGTTTTTTTGCCCGTTTTCGGTGCGGGTAAGAGCTTTGTAATCATCAATTCGGATTACCTCAGAACCGGCAATAGCTTTGGGGGGATTGGCCCGGAAGTCGGCCATCATCTGCTGAATCTCCTCCGAACCCGACTTGCCTTTTTTGGTCAGCGACACCAGCCCCTCATAATAGAAGCCGTATTCCTGGTACATCTCCATCAGCAAATCGAACAGGCTCAGGCCGCTGTCTTTGGCGTAGGCAGTCAATTCGGCAATCATCGTGCAGGACGCAACAGCATCTTTATCGCGCACGAAATCACCAATCAGGTAGCCATAACTTTCTTCGCCACCGCCAATAAACTGCTGCTGTCCTTCGAGTTCGCGGATCACCTGGGCGATGTATTTGAAGCCCGTCAACGTGTTGTAGCAATGCACGCCCGCCCGCTCGCACATCCGGTCGATGAGGTCGGTGGTGACGATGGTTTTGGCCACGAACTCATTGCCGGTCAGTTTGCCCGCGTCGCCCCAAGCTCGAAGCAGATAATAAATAATGAGGCTGGCCATCTGGTTGCCGTTAAGCAACTCGAATTCGCCGTGGTGGTTTCTGGCACCGGCACCCACGCGGTCGGCATCGGGGTCGGTGGCCAGAATAAGGTCGGCATTTTGAGCAAGAGCCTGATCGAGAGCCAATTGCATGGCGGCCCGCTCTTCGGGGTTGGGCGATTTCACCGTCGGAAAGTTGCCATCGGGTGTTGCCTGAGCCTCCACGATGCTCACATTGGTGAAGCCAAGGGCGGCCAAGGCCCGTGGCACCAACGTAATTCCCGTGCCGTGAATAGGCGTGTAAACGATTTTCAAATCAGACTGCCGGGCAATCACATCGGGGTTCACCGCATTGGTTTTGATGCGCTCAATGTAGGGCGCGTCCACCTCCTCGTCGATCAGTTTGATCTTGTTGGGGTCGCCTGTAAACTTGATGTCTTCGATGGATTGTACCTTCTCAACTTCGTCAATAATGTTTTTGTCGTGCGGGGCCACCACCTGCGCTCCGTCGTTCCAATAGACTTTGTAGCCGTTGTATTCGGGGGGATTGTGCGATGCCGTCACCACGATTCCGCTTTGGCAACCCAACTGTCGGATCGCAAACGAGAGTTCGGGGGTGGGGCGCAACGCACTGAAGAGATATACTTTGATGCCGTTGGCCGAGAAAATGTCGGCCACTAAACGGGCAAATTCAGGACTCATCCGGCGGCTGTCGTGGGCAATGGCCACGCTCACATCTTCACCCGGAAAGGCCTGATTTATGTAGTTGGCTAAACCTTGTGTGGCTGCCCCAACGGTGTAACGGTTCATGCGGTTCGACCCCACACCGATTACGCCCCGAAGCCCGCCCGTCCCGAACTCCAGCGAGCGGTAGAACGAGTCGGTGAGTTCGGTGTTGTTGCCGCTGTCCTGAAGTTGGCGGATGGCGGCTTTAGTATCATCGTCGTAAGGGCCGGTCAGCCAGCGGTTTATTTCGGTTTGGGCTGCGGGGTCAATGGTTGTTGGGGTCATGCTGAGAAATAGTTTCGGGTTCACGGGCTAAAATTACGATTACGCCAACGGTCTGCAAATCCGCTGAGTAGGTTAAGCGGAAGTCAAAAACAAAATTCGTCATAATCAATAAATATTTATTGTTTATCAACTCGATTGCCAACCCGCCGATTTGCTCGAATATGCGCCGGAAAGGGCGGGGAAAGAAATGGCAGAAACGGTATCGTAACCTCTTTTCCTGGGGGGTATAATAGCAAAATTTATGTCAATATGGGTCAGCTTGATCTATAAGTTGCTGCCATTGGGTCTGCAACCCAAGTTGAGTTATCCAGTGTTTGATATACTCAATGTCGAGCCGGTCAAACTGCATTTCAAAAACACGGATGGCATCGGTTAGTTGTTTTTCGCTACCGCCCGCCAATTTAGCCCAGCGGAGTTTGCTCAGAATGGTATCTTCGGGAGTTGTCACAAAAAAATCGTCAACTCCCAAAACAGATGCTTTTCTTCGACGGGAAAACCGGCATTGGTCAAAAGGGGAATCGGTTAACAGCCAGAAATCAACTTTGTTACCGGACAGGCTATCAAGCAGATTGAACATCAGCTCGTGGTCAATGGCTTCTGACATAGCCGATTCGCTGATGTAAAACACAGCTTTGGGAAATGCCTGACTCAAGGAAGGAATCGTCTGTTTTTCCAGCACAATAACCATGTCAATATCATGGGTCATGCGAGGCTCACCCTGCAAACTCGACACAACAGACCCTGTAACCATGTATGGTATTTCGAGATCATTCAGTATCTTCAGGACAAAGTCTAATAATTCCGGTTGTGACACTTTTCAAGGCGTTTCAAGAATAAGGCATGCAACTCTTCCTCCGATTTCTCCGGAAATCGCTCCCTTAGCCCTTCTTTGAAAAGCTGTTTACTAAAATCAGATAGTTCAAATGCTTTCAGCAACCGCTGTTCTTCGGTCATGTTGCGGAGTACAGCCAGATATTGATGATGATTTGGGCGGGGTTTCGGGTTCACGGGCCAAAATTACGATTACGCCAACGGTCTACAAATGCGCTGGGTAGGTTGGCGGTAAATTATCGAGACCAAGTATAGATGACTTTGGGAAGCCCCCCCTACTTAAACCGCTGAATACTATAACTTGAGGCCGTTAAGCTGGCCGGGTTGCCGCTCGTGGCTGCCGCGCTGACTTCGCCGATGCGGGCATTGAGCGTGTAAATCTGGTTGTCGTACACAGTGTTGGTGGTTGCCTGCTCATAGCCAACCTCGTCTGTTTTCACTACAGTGGCCGTTCCCCAACCGTCGCTGCTCCGAATCTGGGTCACTTTCGTCTGGCCATTCACCACATATAAATCGTTACCAAGCAGCGTCATACCATCGGCACCTGTCAGGGCGGGGAGACCCATGATTTGAGTGATGGCGTTGTTGCTGACCAAATTAATTTTGAAAAGCTGCCCCGTTCCGGCTTTCGCAACGATCAGGTAATTATCAGGATGATATACAATTCCGTTCAGGCCGAACTGCCCGGTAGCCGGTGCAAGCACAGGGTCGTTTACCAAAATACTGGCTTGCCCGTCGGCTCCAATGCGATACACAACCGGCGAAAATGAATCGGTTACATAGGCAACTCCCTGTGGGTCAAGGGCAACGTCGTTGGCAAAGTGTTGTGCGGTGGGCAGCAAAGCCGCCAAATCGGTTCGGCGTTCCACCTGGTTAGTGGCCATATTATAGACAAACAAACCAGCCGTTTTCAGCTTGCTCTGCGCCGTGCTTTTGCTCGAAACACCCTGATCGCCGTTGCAGACATACACTTTACCATTGAGTTCTTTGATACCAATAGCACTAATCAGTTGAGAATCAGTGAACAATTCAGCGTATTTCCCGGCTTTGTCAACCGTTCCAACCTTCCCCTGGGTGATCGACGTAACCAAAAACCGATTCAGTACGGGCGAATACGCGATGCCTTCGGGGTACTGACGAGTACTTTCAAAGGTCACGCGGTCGCCGTAGTCGGGTGCCAGCAAATTATTATCGCCGATGTTACAAGACGACAGTCCGAACGAAGTGGTTACCAGTATAGCAGCAGCCCACGAAGGAATTTTGACGAATACGTTCATAATCATTGAATAGGTCCTTCCTGATTAATCCAGTATGCCTGTAGATTGTTTTGGATATTACACCAAATACCGATTAGTAATACTCCTTGCCCGCTCGTCGGTTTCAACCAATAACGGATGCCGACCGGCACCCAAGGCCGAATCTAAATCGGCAATGGTATCTTTAAAAAGCAGGTTTACGGGAATGCTATACGACTCCGAACCGCTTTTCTGATATACCAATACCGGCCGCTCTTCGCCAAATGCGGCTGTCCGGTGGTAGTCGGCTTTGGCTTTGAGCCAGGCATCGTCGGTTGGGCCGAAAGAGATTGCTTTTTCAGGAGCAGGGTTTGCTTTGCGTTCAGCCAGCCGGTCGTCGAGGTCGGCCAATAATTGCTTGAGCCGGAACGTGTCTTTGCCGGTACGAATGCGTTCGCGGAGGGATTGCCGGATCAGGTAGGTTAGTGAATCGGTGAAGTTCATTCCGATTTCGGCCATCTGCTTGAAAATCAGCGACGCGGGCGACATCCCCGGAATCGTGTTCGGGTCATGGAGAATTACTTTTCCTGCCGGGGTCAAAAATCCGTCGATGCGGGAATAGACATTGATTCCCAGCCCCTTAAACACAGCCGCCACCGACTCCTGAATCTGCCGGTTGTTCTCCAAAGAGGTATCGACGGGAATCCGTTTTTTGGCAACGTTGGTTTTGTATTTCGTCTGAAAATCAAAGGCTTCTGCGTTGTAGATTTCCGTGGGCGGCAACGCAATGGCGGTTCCATCGTCGTCCTGAATCACCCCACATGAGAACTCCTGCCCGCTGATGAATTCCTCGAATAACAGGTCATCTTCGGCATTGACTGAGGCAAAAACCATGTCGGAATCTGGGGCTTCTTCGGCCAGCGAATCCAGCATACCAACCAGTTCGACGGGGCTAAGAATATAGTCGCCGGTATCTTCGAGTACGAGCGGATACCCAATGCCCGAATCGAGGTTGGCGATGTCCTGGGCGTATTTGTCCTTGTCTTTATCACTCATATCGAGCCACTCGCTGGCAGGCATCGACACCGTGAAGAAACACTTCTCCACTGCCTTACAAAATGCATCAAGGTCGTTGGTGCGGATAATCGACACCCCGATGGACGACCCCTGATGAGGGGCTTTCACCACAACGGGTAAGCCCAGATGGTCGATGAGTGAGGAGAAAAAGGCTCTCTTGTCGGTTTGTTCCCAGTCATCGCGGCAGATGGTGGCCGTTTTTTTCTGTTGGCCCGTCACCAGCGCAATCAGTTCGTTTTGCAGAATCTTGTTAATCCCAATCGCCGACCCCACCAAACCCGGCCCAGTGTACGGAATTTTGTGCCATTCGAGCAGGCCCTGAATGGCTCCGTCCTCACAATCGGGGCCGTGCATGGCCAGAAATGCCATCTCGAAATGTTCTTCAAACCAGTCTGGCTCAATGGCTTCCATGCCGTTTTCGGCAAACACATCGTCCTCAAACGACTCGTCATAAACGGAAAACCCATCGAGCGGGGGCAAACTGGCCCGGATGGATTCCTGCTGTAAAAATTCAGGTTCCACTTTATAGAATCGCCCCCAACCGCTGACAAAAACCAGCACGGGTTCAAACAAACTCTTGTCGATGCATTCGTAGGCAGTGCGGCCTCCCATGAACGATACCTCGCGCTCACGCGATGGTCCTCCGAAGAAAATTCCTACTCTCATTTGGGTAATTGGTGATGGGGTTAACTGACCGGGTGCAAAGAAACAAAAAAGCCGCCTGTTTCGGCGGCTTTCGGTCAAGTTGTCAAATACCTTACTGCTTCAAATTTTTCAGATAGGCGATGCTCGCAGGCACCTGCGTGTCTTCATGGTTGCTTTCGTCTTCGATGTAGTAATGCTTTATTCCGACTTTTTTGGCGGCTTTCAAAACGCCGGGCATGTCGATTTGGCCATCGCCCAGCACCACATCATTTTCGGGGGGAGTGCCACCGCTGAGGTCACCTTTGATGCCTTTTTTGAGGTCTTTCAGGTGCATCAGTTTCCAGCGGCTGCCATATTTGTTTAGCAATTTCACGCAGTCGGCCCCGCCGTGAGTAGCCCACAGAATGTCCATTTCAAACGAAACGTAGTCGGGGTTGGTGTTTTGCACCATGTAATCGAACAGTGTTCCGTCCTTGTCTTTCACTTCGGTAGTCGGCTGAAATTCGTAGCCGTGGTTGTGGTAGCAAAATGTCAGACCGTTGTCTTTCAGTACTTTACCTACCCGGTTAAAATCTTCGACCGCTTTTTTGGCGTTTTCCAGCGAGAAATTGCTCTTCTGATGAGGAATCCAGGCGACCATTACAAACTCCGCGCCGAGGGCTTTAGCTTGCTTTACCACGGCTTCGGGGTCTTTCACAATCTGCTCATAACCCGCGCCCGTGGAGGTCACTTTGATGCCTCGCTCGTCTAAGAGTTTTTTATATTCCTCGGTGGTCATTCCTTTGGGCGTTCCACTCTCGAGTTCTTTAAACCCTAACGATTTGATCAGATCCAGCGTACCCACCACATCTTTGGGCATAATGTTGCGGTAGGTGTAGGTCTGAAGACCCAGCGGAAACGTATAAACAGGCTTTCCCGACTGGGCAAAAACGTTGCTCAGAGAGAGGGTGATAATGCTGATTAACAGCAACTTAAAGGTGGTTTTGTGTAACATAAAAGGAATTTGAGAATTAGACGGAGTTGATTATTGTGTTTTGCTATCGCCCCTAAATCCCCTGAAGGGGACTTACTTCAACGTCGGATAAAGTCCCCTTCAGGTGATTTAGGGGCAGAGCAACCTTCCGAAAAAACATGGTACTTTCAATCAATTAGGTGCGAGCACTTACTTATAGGTTTTTCTTTTTTGATTGTTTAACGGCATAATCGGCGGCTCGTGCGGTGAGTGCCATGTAAGTCAGCGAGGGGTTTTGAGTTCCCGTCGAAGTCATGCAGGCCCCATCGGTCACGAACACATTTTTAACGGAATGGAGTTGATTCCAATTGTTGAGCAACGATGTTTTGGGGTCTTTGCCCATCCGGACACCGCCCATCTCGTGAATATCCGATCCCGGATTTGAATGGCTGTCGGATGCTTTTATATTCGTGAATCCGGCGGCTGTGAACATCTCGGTCATTTGCTCCATATAATCCACCACCATCTTATCGTCATTCTCTGTCCATACAGCTGAAGTAACCAGTTGTGGAATGCCGTATTTATCTTTCAGGTTCGGATCAAGACGAACGTGATTTCGTTCAATGGGTACGGTTTCACCCATCATCCAGCCACTCACATTCCAGAGCCCCAATTGGGGATTCAGCAATTGATCTTTCAGGGCAAGGCCCATGCCGTCACGATTTTGAACCATGCCCCGGCCTCCGCCAACGCCTACCGCATAGCCCCGCAAAAACTGGGACGCCGGACCGCTCGTTTCTTGCTTATGCACATTACGGAATCTGGGAATATAGCCGTTACTCGGGTTCTTACCGTCAGTTGTTTTGTCTAAGAATCCATCGAATTGAGCCGAGATTCTGCCCCGGTAATTGTGCCAGGCAATGTATTTACCCAGGAGCCCGCTATCGTTTCCTAACCCATTGGGGAAGCGGCTGGAGGTTGAATTCAGCAGAATCTGATTGGTGTTGAGGGCCGAGCCATTCACAAAAATAATGTTGGCATAAAACTCCATCATTTCCATTGTATTGGTGTCCACCACCCGAACGCCCGATGCTTTAGACTTTTTATCGTCATAAATAATCGAATGCACCACCGAATGAGGGTGTAACGTCATGTTGCCGGTTTTCTCGGCCCAGGGCAAGGTGGAGGCATTACTGCTGAAATAGCCACCAAACGGACACCCCCGCACACACAACGCCCGGTGCTGACACTGCGCCCGGCCCTGCTCCGTATGAATAGGTTGCGGCTTCGTGATGTGAGCGCACCGCCCCTGAATCAACTGACGGTCGGTATATTTCTGTGCAATAACCCCTTGAAAATGGGTCTCTACACAGTTCAGCTCGATGGGCGGCAAAAACTCGCCATCGGGCAGGTGGGGCAGGCCATCTTTGTTCCCCGAAATCCCCGCGAACTTCTCCACGTAGCTATACCAGGGGGCAATGTCGGCGTAGCGAATGGGCCAGTCAACGGCGAACCCATCGCGGGCAGGCCCCTCAAAATCGAAGTCGCTCCACCGCTGCGTTTGCCGCGCCCACAACAGCGATTTGCCACCAACATGGTAGCCCCGCGTCCAGGTGAAGGGTTGTTCCTCCACAAAGGGTTGCTCATCGGGCTTAATAGCCCAATGTAGCGTTTCCTCGCGCATGAACGAGCGGATGTTGCCATACTGCGCCCGCACGGCCAGCGGCACCTGCCCCCGGTGTTCAAACTCCCAGGGATTCAGGTTGGCGGTGGGGTAGTCGGTCACGTGTTTCACGTCGCGCCCGCGTTCCAGCACCAGCGTTTTCAAGCCCTTGCCGGTCAACTCTTTAGCCGCCCATCCCCCACTGATTCCCGACCCAATCACAATGGCATCGAAACGACCCGTCGCACGGCGGTTTCCAGCACGGGTTGTCATTTTGGTTGCGGCTTCGATCGCACAAGTTTCCATGTTGTTTGGGGTTTATTTTTGGGCGATAGGAGCCGGTACGCAGCCGTAGAAATGGCCGGGTATGGGGTTGTAATGCAGAAACTTAGTCATCACATACTCCGAGGTAGTATATCCCTGAATAGTCAGGTTTTTGACCAGCGAATAAAAATCCTTACGCCCAGCTTCGGGCGAGATCTCCATCTGCTTCAGTACCTCCATCCGCTGGGCGGCATCGCAACGCACAAACGACTGATTGAAGCTTGTTTTTGCTGCGGCATCCACAGCTTCCAAACCTGCTTTCATGTTTTGCTGAACGGGGGCTTCGTAGCAGTCGGCTATCATTTTTTGCACAAAATCGGGTACGCCCAACGCCTTTGCCCCCGGCGTGTCGGAGGCAGGAATCAGGGTATCGACCATTTCGGCCAAAATCCGGGATTGCGTCGGATCAAGGAGCTTTTCCCCCGACTGAACAGCCGTTTTAGTCCAGGCATTGGCCCAGGCGGGCAAAACCAGCAGACCGCCAGCCGCCAACGCTATTTGTTTGAGTGCAATTCGCCTTTTCATAGTCATTCTACTTACTCGCGAATGTATCGGGTTGAGCAAGTACAGACTAAAGAGGTCAGAAGGAAAAGGCTACTAATTTCTGGTGCAGATGGTTAATGATTAGGGATGTGAATGGTACATCTTTCACGGCCCCAATCTCAATCGGCCTCCCGCATTATATAAAAGACTGCCACCAACGCTAAAATTAACCCATTGGGCATTACCCAGATAATCAGCCGGAACCGTAACGGCATGATTCACCGTGACCGGGTCAGTGCTGACTGGCACCCGGTTACACGACCAAACAGCGGGGTCGCTCCACGAACCGTTTTTGAGTGTATATAAACTGGAAATAGTGCTGATTATCAACGCATCACTGGTGTTGCTTATGGCATTCATTGTGGTTGCCACCCGGTAGGTTCCAGCTTGTGTGGCTGCATATCGTTCGTTGGTGGCTCCGAGGCCGGGGATGTTTACTCCGTTTCGCTGCCATTGATAGGTAGCGTTTTGCCCCCCATTCATGGCTACTAACTCGGTGTTGCCGCCCGCGCATAAGGACGTGGTGCTGGTGTAGGGTGCCGTGGTGCTTACGTTAAATACTGTCTCAAACGTTGAGCCAAGCGTGCTGACTTTGAACCGCCAAATACCTGTTTGGGCGGGGTTTGGCAGGGGGGCGAAATTATAATAATAGACCGACGCAAATTGCTGAAAATTGGCTGGACGGGTATAGCTAAAATTGGCCCAAACCACCCCATTCGGCTGGGTGATGGTGAAACTAAACACCTGCCCCGGTTGCCAGTCGCGCCCGTACATTCCATAATAAACCGTTTCGCCGGAAACGAACGACCGCTTCTCGTTGGTAACGTCAACCGGGTTAGCCGAGCAGGCCGGGTAGGGAGTCGGCTCAGCATGATGGGTCATCAGCCGCAGCACCTGCGAATCCCAGTACGGTTTCTGGTTGAGCCAGCGGCTGGTTGCCGTAGTCGGGTTGCCCGACCCGGCAAAGGGTCAATGACATTGTTGGCTGCATCGCGAACTTCAAAGTGCAGGTGTACTCCGCCCGAAAACCCCGAACTGCCCACAATGCCCAAGTATTCACCCTGAGCCACCGTTTGACCAACCGCTTTGGTGGTAACAGAGCCGTTTTTGAGGTGCCAATACCGAGTGGTAGAGCCATCGTCGTGTTGCAGAATAACCGCGTTGGCAATGGCCGTGGGGTCCGATTGGCAACGCCGGTCGTAATTGCCATCCTGCCGCAACACAATTGTTCCCGATGCGGCAGCAATGGCCTCCACCCGGCTGTTGTCCATCATATCCCAACTATAAGGCTGGGGTGAAATGTCGATGCCCGTATGCCCATCGTAGGTGCGCGACCCACCGTTGTAATCCAGCACCGCGCCCGAAGCCGGGTTATGATCCACGAAAAACGACAACCCATAATACGAGTAATCGATTGGTTGGCGTTGGCGAAGCGGCCAGTCGAACAGCACGGGGTTAGTGGTTTTCTGGGCCAGCCGTGCGGTTGCCCGGTTGATGCCTAACAACCTGTGCACTTGTTGTTCCTGAGCCACCGAAATGCAATTGGCCGTTGGCGTTGGGAGTTGCTGCTGACCAAAATACATCTCAGTTTGAGCGATGACGGTCAGGGGAAAGAGCAGGAGGAGTAAGGTGCGGAGCATGGAGGGAAGGTTAAAAATAAAGGTCGTTGCACAATAGTCACTGCGCAACGACCTCGGAGATTTTGAAGACATAATTAACTAACCGACAGATACTTATTATTTATCTCACTATGGATCGAAATCCGCCTTGTTGGTATGGAAAAACTGGCTATGCGTTCCGCGAATGTAGCGAACCCACAGCCACTCAACTCTGGCTGCTATTCCAGATGTCCTGATGCAACTGCCATTGGTCGTTCGTTCGCTTCCAGATCACCATGTATTTGCCGTGGTCGAGTGGGCTACCATCGGCCCCGCTCAGAACGAACTGCCCCTGTTCGATAGCCGTATCGCCGAGTTCTTGGGCGGTAATGGTGGTCAGTTTGGCTCCAGCAACGCCCATGTTCATGGCTCCCTGCCAGAACTGTTGGATGGCCTCGGTGCCGCTTAGTTCGGACGAACCGGGCGGGAGCAATACGCCGTCTGGCGTGTAGAGAGCAGCAAGACCGGCACTGTCCTTATTGGGGAAGGCCGCTTCAAAAGAATCATTGCAGACCCGGAGTTGCTGCACAATGGATTGGGTAAGTTGTGTTTGCATGATGTTGGATGGTTTAGTTGATTAATCCTTCGATTGCATCGTTCGATACCCAACATCCTTGCCCGCTACCACTGCCCCGGCGAAGAGCTTGTAATACTCGGCTCCCTGCTTCGTGCCGTACATCTTCTTGACGAGGGATTCGATGTCATAATCCTCACCGACGATATACGGGTCCATGATGAACAGATAGGTATAGGTACCGTCGGCGTTGGCTTTGGTAGCGTGCATCACGCGCGTCTGCTTGAACACACGCTGCCCCGATGCCGACAGTTTCTTCGCGCCCGGCCAGAAGATATCGTGGACGAAGCGTTCGTATTGTTTTTGTTTACCGGCCTTGACGGGGTAAGCCCAAACCATAACGGTTTCGCCGGATTTGGCCTGCATACGCGGAGCGGATGAGGTTTGGGCGTTGGCCACAAAGCCACTGAAGAGCAAAAGCAAAAAGAGCTTTTTCATGGAAAAATTAAAAGGTGAGATATAGTCAAACTCGTTAAGCTACTTCGCGAATAAGCGGTTTAATCCCCTCAGCCATTTCGGGCGTAACGGTCATACCGTGAACGGTGCTGGCATGGTTGGCAGCCTGTGCGAGTACTTCCTCGTCGGTGGCAGCATGAATTTCGGCGTTGCAGTCGAACCCTACATCGCGGCATTTCAGCGTTTTCATTGGGATTTGGTTTGGGGTGAAAATTAATACGTAAACATTCGGTCGCAGTCGGCGGCTAATTGAACCAGTTTGGTCGGCATGGCAAACTCGGCGGGTTTCCCTTGCAAATCGGCCTCGGTTACGTTCCGCGCTTTCGACGAATTTCCTGACAGGTAGAACTTTGCGCCCCCTTTCGCGAGGGCATCAAAATGTTCGCGGAGTTTGCCCGTGCCGAGGCCCTCCACTTTGTCGAGTTGGTCGTTTTTGAGCAGGGTAACGGCATCCCCGGCCAGAAAAAGCGAAACAGTATGGCCTTCGGCGAGGGCGGTTTTGGCTACCAGAAAACCGAGCGCAGCCTTTGTTGGATTGTCGGGGCCGCAGGTTATGTGAACGAGGAATTTCATTTTGGTGGTAGCGATTTGGGCATAGGTGGTGCTGACTGCAAACAGCAACAGGAGTAGAGTTTTGAGGTTCATGAGAGTATAATTAGCTTTCTATCAGAGAGATAACTCAAGCCACAATTCTACTCTCTTTTGAGAAAAGCATCCCCGACCAGGCTACAATCACAACCGAAATCAGCACCTGCCCCCAGGCAACCCCCGTTTCAACACCGTTATTAAGAGCAATCAAATGCAACACAACCAAGGCCAGGTTCTCCAGCAATGAAGCCAGAATGATGGCTTTGCGGGCTAAGGAGGGGCCAACATCGCGGACATACCACAAAAAAATGCCTTTAACGATAAGCATACTGCCCCAGCCCTGTGCTACAAACTTGGTGGTTTCATTAACTGAGTCTGGATTGGTCAGGTAGTGTGCGGCCATAAAATCGGTGGCAAACGTCAGCGGGATTCCCGGCAACGTGCACATCAGGGACACGAAAATGAATAGGTTTTTGACAGTCATGGTAGTGAGGGGTTTGGATTGTTAGGAGAAATCATACAGGTTTGGATACAGCCGGAAAGCGTGGTCAAAGTTCACCAGAAAGTATGCTACCGCGCAACGGGAGATTTCCCGTATTTGATAGGGTATTTTCCCGTGTCTGTTAAGTGGCTGACTGACGACACAAAGGTGGCTGGCTGAAAATCAGTTCGCTATCCCCCGAAAGGGGGATTTTTTGTAATGCCAGACTCGAATACATTTGGGCGCGTATTTGAGGATAGATTATGAAAAGGAACCTAAGCCTGTCGATTGTCTTTATTTGTTTATTCTCACTTATGGCGTGGCCACAGCCAATCAAACCGCTATTGATTGGGAATGAATCTGAGTGGTCTTTAAATAACCACGCCTTTTATTTTACAACGGCCCAGCGTCTCACACCAAAGCAGGCATTTGCTATGGTCGGCAGGGAACAACTAACACCTATCACCGAAAGCCATATTAATCTTGGCCTTCAGGCGAACTACGTCTGGATTTATTTTCGACTCAAAAGCAAAGGCGTTCCCAAAACTGTACTGTTTTCGTTCGACCGTATTGATATTCATCATGTTCAATGCTTTCGGAATCGTTCTGTCCATATTGACACATTAGCGTTAACGGGTGATGCTTTGCCCTTCTGGAGTCGCCCCATCCAGCTTAATTATTTCGCAATTCCTATCCCACTTGTTGCCGATGACGAATCCGAACTATTGATTCTTCTGGAAAAACGTAACGAATTCATTTCTGGTAATTTAGGCTTGCATTCGGCGAATACATTTCTTCAGCGAGTTAGGTTTGATTCGGCAGTTGTAGCTTTCTTCTTGGGTGTAGCAGGTTTTATATTCTTGTTTAATTTCCTGCTATGGCTATCGCTTAGAGACACAGTACATCTGATTTTCATGGCTCACCTAATGGCGATTACCTTATATGTAATAACCAGTCTTGGCTATAGCTTCGAGTTTTTATGGCCCAATTGGATCTATAGTAACTCCCTCATTATGACTATGCTGGCTGGCATGTTGGCCAGTACCAACCTGTTTTTGATAAAACGATTTTTGAACCTTAATTCATCAACCAGCCGTTACGCACGGGCAACTAACTGGCTGGCCTGGTATATCCTGAGTATCTCGGTCATTGGTTGCTCAATTGCCTTGATTCAACCTCAAAACGTGCCAATAGTTGTATTGCAGTTTGGAATATTTTTGCTGATAACCTGGCTCATCGCCAATGCAATTTTACTTATAGCTATTTTTATTGAGCAAATTCGAAAACGAAATAAAGTTGCTTATCTCTATGCAGTTGCTCTCTGCTTTACTCTGTCAGGAACGATAATTTATACATTGACTATTCTGAACATTGTTAACGCTGGCCATTTCACAATCAACTGGTTATTACCGGGTTTTCTGCTTGAAGAAATTACATTGGCTTTTGGCCTAACCTTACGCTACAACGCTTTTCAAAAACAAAACCTTACGCTCCAGCTTTCCTTAGCCAACACCCAAAAAGAGGCTAATTCCCACATCATCCAAACCCAGGAAACCGAACGCCAACGCCTTGCCGCCGACCTCCACGACGATCTCGGTGGAACCCTCGCCACCATCCGTCGGCGGCTCTCCGACATTCGCCAACGATTGCGTGACCCTGAAGCCGCCCACGAAATGGATGCCCTTGAACCGCTCATTCAAAAAAGCGGTCACGACCTCCGGCGCATTGCCCACAACCTGATGCCCCCCGAATTTGAGCGAATTGGGCTGCAGTCGGCCCTGCAACAGTTTGTGGAGAGTCAGCCCGCCAACCCAACGCGCTTTTCGTTTCTGGTGGCGGGAACAGAGCAAAAGCTGCCGCTCGATACCGAGTTGAATATCTATCGAATTGTATCGGAGTTGGTACAGAACATTCACAAGCACGCGCAGGCAGAGCGGGCCGCCGTGCAGATGCTCTATTACGATGACCAGTTGAGCATTACTGTTGAGGATGACGGGCTGGGAAGCCGGGCAGAAAAAATTGGTGCCGAAAAACAAGGAATCGGGCTGAAAAATAGTAGCTTACGAGCAGAATACATCGGGGCGAACCTATGGCGGGAGGCCAGCGAAAGCGGCACGCTAATCGTTTTAGATGTGCCGTATCCGACTATGCCCGATGCCAACTCCCGAACCAACCCGAATTCTGCTGATTGATGACCATCGTCTGTTTAACGATGGACTGAAAAGTCTCCTCGATGAGCAAATCGATTTGGTTGTTTGCGAGCAGGTGTTCGAGGCAAGCGGTGCCTTACCGGCCATTCACCGAACCAGTCCACACCTGATTTTGCTGGATGCCAACTTGCAGGGCACCAACGGCATTGACCTGGGCCGCAAAATTCTGCATGATTTTCCGGCGGTGCGGGTGCTGATGCTAACGATGTATAACCAGCCGAAATTAGTGGACGAAGCCCGGCGGGTGGGTTTGCACGGTTATATGCTGAAAGATGCCACGACGGATGAATTGCTGCGGGGAATCCGGGCAGTGCTGGCTGGGAACACAGTTTTCGATGTTAGCTTGACCAACCACTCTACCAAACCCGACGACCCGTTTGGCGATGAGTTTGCCCGGCGGTTAAACCTGACATTCCGTGAGGTCGAAATCATCCGGCTAATCCGGGAGGGCCTCAGCACCGAACAAATTGCCGACCAGCTTCATGTGGCCCATGAGACCATAAAAACCCATCGCAAGAATATCTATTTCAAACTGGGAATTAGCAAAGTCACTGAGTTGATTCAGTTTGCCATTCGGAACGGGTTGTAGGGAAAGCTACGCCAAAACTGTCAAATTCACGGCTTCTACACGCTTAATTTCCGGCACAGCCCGCAGAATAGCTTCTTCCAAACCACCCTTAAAGGTCATGGCCGACATGGGGCAGGTGCCGCACGAACCCAGCAGTTCGAGTCGGGCCACGCCCTCATCCGAAACATCCAGCACCCGCACGTTGCCGCCATCGGCTTCGAGGTAGGGGCGCATCGAATCGAGTGCCCTTTCAATGCGTTCTTTCAGATCGTTGTTGGTGTCTATGGCTGTCATTGATTGTGAGTCGTTGGTAAGTAAAATTACGAGGTTTCTGGCAAACCTGCAAGGTCTCAAAAACCTTACAGGTTTTTTTGGTTACTGACGCTGTATCTCGACCCGCTTTGTTTGATCCATACTGGCGTTGCGAATGGCTACCTGCTGGGCCAATGATTCGGCAGCAGCCCGGAACGCATCAACCGCAACGGGTTCACCACTGATAACGGCCGGTTGACCTTCGTCGCCCGCTTCGCGGATGCTTTGCACGAGCGGAATTTGGCCTAACATCGGCACATTGAATTTGTCCGCCAGCACTTGCCCACCGCCTTGCCCAAAAATCGGATAGCGGTGTGTGGGTAACTCAGCAGGCGTGAACCAGGCCATATTTTCGATTACCCCCAACACCGGCACGTTTATTTGCGGTTGCCGGAACATCGACAACCCCTTGATAGCATCGGCCAAAGCCACTTTTTGGGGCGTTGTCACGATAACGGCCCCCGTTACTGGCACCGTCTGCACCAACGTCAGGTGAATATCGCTCGTGCCGGGGGGCAGGTCAATGAGCAGGTAATCTAATTCGCCCCAGCTTGTGTCGGCAAAAAATTGCCGGAGTGCCTGACTCGCCATCGGACCGCGCCACACCACCGCACTGTCGGGGGGAGTCAAGAAACCGATGGACATGATTTTGATGCCGTACTGCTGAATCGGCTGGAGCATATTCTTTCCGTCGATCTGGGCCACGCCGGGTTGCAGGTCTTCGGCACCAAACATAACCGGCATGGAGGGGCCAAAAATATCGGCATCGATAATGCCCACTTTCGCGCCCGACCGATGCAGGGCGACCGCCAAATTCGCCGTGACCGTTGACTTACCCACGCCCCCCTTGCCCGATGCCACGGCAATAATGTTCCGCACACCCGGCAATACGGGGGCAGCCATCCTCGTGGACGTTACGTCGGCAGTCAGGTTGATCTTGACCTCGATCATGGGGCCAATGTGCATGTGAATGGCATCGACGCACCGCTTCTTGATCAGTTCTTTGAGCGGGCAGGCAGGTGTGGTCAGCACAACTGTGAACATAACCTGGTCGATGCCCAGTTCAATATCTTTGATCATACCGAGCGATACGAGGTCGCGCTTCAGATCCGGCTCCTCAACATGGCTGAGAGCCGCTAACACGGATTCTTTGGAGAGTTTGTAGTCACTCATCGTTCATTACTCATCGCTAAGTAGTTATGCAACTGTGCCCGTACGTCGGCAAGTTCCGCCGACACGTCGATTCCGGTGGGCAGAGCCTGTAGCCGGGCGAGTGTTTGGGTCAGAAAACGGCGATGGGTATCGGTTTGTCCGTAGAGCGGGCGGTGGTTCAGGGCTTTCCTGATACCGGCCCATTCGCCGACGAACGTGCAAAGGTCGGCATCAAACGCGCTGTGGGCAAATTTCTGAAAGATATAGTCCTGCGCCTGTGCATTCGGGTGAATCATATCGGCCTCATAAAACCGATAGTCGCGGAGGTCATCCTGCATGATTTCATAAGCCGGGAAATAATGCACTGACTCATTCCAAACCGTCAGTTCGTGGGCCAGCAACCGAAGGGTGGCTTTGCTGGCAGAGTTGAGCGGTAGGGTGTCGCGGGTGTGGCGCACAGGGCTAACCGTCACCAACACCTGCAAACGCGGGTTAGCCCGTCGCAGCACTCGGAGCAAGGTATTAAACTCAGCCCGAAGATGGTCGATCTGGTAGAGGTATTTCTCGAACCGATGCCCCGGCACTTTGTGGCAATTAGCCACCACCTGCCCCGATTCGCAATGCCGATACACCACTGCCGACCCCAACGTAAGCATAAACCAATTGGCTTCGCGAAGGGCGGTGCCGGTTTCCGACAACACGACCATCAACCGATTTTGCAGGGCCTCGCGGCTATGGGCCCAATGCGAGGAATGGAAATCGTGGTGAAACCAGATTCCATCGCGTTCAATATACAACCGCTCGTCGGGCATTTGCTCGCGCAGAGCCATAACGAGCAGTTTGCTGATCGAAACGGGGTTGAACACCGTTCCGAACGGGTTGTTGGTCACAGCCAGTTTATGGTCGGCCAATTGACCACCAATAACTTCGGCAAAGCAGGAGCCAACGGTCACAATCCGGTCGTGGATACCGATTGAAACAGGCAGATTTTCGGGTGTAAGTTCCGTGTGAAAGTGCATACCTTTTCAACAAAAAAACGGACCTAAAAAGTCCGTTTTTTCTATTTATTTTTACTTTTCAACTCGCTGTTTATCAATGCTATAAGAACAAAAATACAGCCTCCGTACTGGCCTTTTCGTCGAACATAGCCCGCATCGGAATCCGGAACCCGGATACCTGCTTTGACTCGATAAAACCATCAACGGAGAACTTGCCTGCCAGTTCATGTTCCGCGAGTTCCGGGTCGAGTGTGTATTGTTATACAAAAAAAAGAACCCGATTGCCAGAAGGCAACCGGGTTCACGAATTGGTGTCGCGTTGGTGGTTGTAAGGCTATTCGGCTGCTACAACTTCAACGTTTACTTTGTGCTTCACCTCTTTGTGGAGGTCTAGCGATGCCTGGTAGGTACCGAGCGTTTTCACGTCGTCGATAGTGATTTTCTTGCGATCCACTTCGAACCCTTTCGAGCGCAGTGCGTCGGCAATTTGAATGCTCGTAACCCGACCAAAGATTTTGCCGCTTTCGCCTGCTTTGGCAGGGATCGACAGCACCATCTCACCAATCTGATCAGCCATCGACTGTGCGTCGGTTTTGATCTTTTCCGCTTTGTGAGCAGCCTGGCGAATGTTCTCGTTGATCATTTTCTTGTTCGAGTCACTCGCCATCATAGCAAACCCCTGGGGTATCAGGTAGTTGCGACCGTAACCTGGCTTCACCGACACAACGTCGTTTTTATAGCCCAGGCCGGCAATATCAGTTTTAAGAATGATGTCCATTTTTTATTTCAGTGAGTCGCCTACGTAAGGTAAAATAGCAATGTGACGGGCACGCTTGATGGCCTGACCAACTTTCCGCTGATATTTCAGGCTGGTGCCGGTCAACCGCCGGGGCAGAATTTTGCCCTGCTCGTTAAGCAGTTTCAGCAGGAAGTTTGCGTCTTTGTAGTCGATGTACTTGATACCGGCTTTCTTAAAGCGACAGTATTTTTTACGGTTCTCGGTTTTCGAGACTGATTCGTTCTGTAGGCTCATGATTATTTGCTCTCCTCGGTTTCGGTTTGTTTCTTCTTACCCACTAAACCTTTGCGCTTACGCTCGTTGTAATCAACGGCGTGTTTGTCTAATGCAATCACCAAATGACGCATTACACGCTCATCGCGCAGGTACTCTGTGTTAAGAGCCGCAACGATGGTACCGGGAGCTTTGAACTCAAACAGGTGATAATACCCCGTATTCTTGTGCTGGATTGGGTAGGCCAATTTTTTTAGGCCCATGTTGTCTTCGTGAACAAGCTCCGCACCATTATCGGTCAGCACTTTGCGGAACTTATCAACGGTGTCCTTCATCTGAATCTCAGATAAAACGGGAGTTAAAATGAACACCGTTTCGTAGTTCTTTGGGAACATTATTGGTAAACAGTTTAAAATGAGGGTGCAAAGGTACGAAAAAATTATTTAACAGTAAACTCTCCTTCGCCTATTTTAAACCCCTCAGCATAAACTTCGACTACATGCCGCCCTTCATTGAATCGCTGACTGCCCCGGCCATAGACAAAATCGACCTGTTGGCGACTATTGTCGAACTGGATGGGCTTGGCCACCGTGTAAACCATGCCTTTTTCGTTGTACGTAAATTCGCCGGAGCCGGTAGCCATGTCCGACACAACGGCCCCGCTGGGATCAAGTATGCGGATATAAATTATTTTCTCGTTTTGCTGGGCCAACGCATTTTCGCCCAACCGAAACGACACCTTTACTTTATCCAGTCGTTTCGCTTTGTAGTTGCCTCCGTCATTCTCTTTTCCCCGTAGATTAATGGCGTTCACCGATATATTTTCAGCCCGCAGGGCGGAGGCTATTGTAACTTTTTGCTCTAATTCCCGATTACGCGACGAATACGTTATCACCGAATCAAACAAAGCCTGTTTTTCACCACGTAAGCCCGTATTTTCCTGGGTCAGGGTTTTGTTTTGTGCCGTTAAAATGCCGTTTTCCTCCCGCAAACGGGCAATTTCCGCATCTTTCTGCCCCAGCATTGACTCATATTCCCGGATGCGTTGCGCATACTTCCGGTCATCGAAATTATTGACATTGCGGAGATCCCGTTTATCGGCTTCAAGTTGCTTTTGGATCGTCAACAACGAGTCTATATTGCCTCCCAATCGCTTGATTTCCGCAATTTTAAGGTCTAGCTGCGCCGAAATGGAGTCTAAGCGGGTCTTCGTTGCCAGTACTTCTTCGGTTTTAGCGGCAATAGTAGCATCTTTGGTTTTGCCCATTTCCCGTTCCTGATACCAGAAATAGAGTTGGAGCACATTTAGCCCCACCAGTACCAACAGGGCAACAATCAGGTAATTACGTCCACTGTTTCGTTTTTCAGATCGAGGTTCCATTCTGTGA
Organism: Cytophagales bacterium; assembly: GCA_031411995.1. GTDB lineage: Bacteria > Bacteroidota > Bacteroidia > Cytophagales > Spirosomataceae > Rudanella. Next base: position 154,676 of record JANOCD010000091.1, on the reverse strand, counting down.
AAGTAATAAGATTCCGGCTGTTAGGTACTGGGTAGTGAATTTTAGATTAACTACCCAGTGTCCGGTATCCAACGTCCAATATCCAGTATCTAACGTCCTTTTCGGCGAAAAACTACGCGATTCGTCACACAACTCAAACCTATCTTTGCAAAATCTTCTTTTGTGTATATGACATCCATCAGGGAAAGCATCGCTCAGATTGAGCAGACAATTGGGGGCAGGGCTAAATTGATTGCCGTTACGAAGACCAAACCCGTATCGCTTTTGCAGGAAGCCTACGATGCTGGTTGCCGCGATTTTGGCGAGAACCGGGTGCAGGAAATGGCCGAAAAACAGCCTCAACTGCCTGCCGATATCCGCTGGCATCAGATTGGCCATCTTCAGACAAATAAGGTTAAATATATTGCGCCGTTTGTAGCCCTGATCCACTCGGTAGACAGCCTGTCGCTGCTTCGGGAGATCAACAAACAGGCCGCCAAACACGGTCGCGTGATCGACTGCCTGCTCCAGATTTTTATTGCCCAAGAAGAAACCAAATTCGGTCTATCACCCGACGAAGCCCGCCTTTTGCTCAGTAGCCCGGATCTGGAAGCACTCGCCAACATTCGAATTATTGGCCTGATGGGACTGGCTACCAACACCGACAATGAGGACCAGGTTCGGCAGGAATTCCGGGGGTTGAAGGGACTTTATGACGAACTAGCCAGGGTTCAACAGCCGAACGTGGCTTTTTCGGAACTCTCGATGGGCATGAGTGGCGACTATGAAGTAGCTATTGCCGAAGGCAGTATAATGGTACGAGTGGGAAGTGCTATTTTTGGATCACGACTATGAAATTCTTCATTCAAACGGGTGCCCTGCTGGGGCTGATTGGCGTGGGGTTGGGAGCCTTCGGTGCTCATGCACTACGCAAGATGCTGGACGAAACGGGCCGGATGGCTACGTTTGAGACAGCCGTAAAATACCAGTTTTATCACGCGCTGGCCTTAGTGCTGGTGGGGGTTTTGATGCAACTGATGGCGCAGAATCCGCTGGCCTTGAAATGGCTCAACTACGCGGGTTTGTCGTTCCTCGGCGGCACCCTGATTTTCTCGGGGTCGCTTTATATTCTGTGTTTCACGGGCATCACCTGGCTGGGAGCCATCACGCCCATTGGGGGAGTGCTTATGATTGCGGGCTGGGCGTTGTTGTGGTGGGCAGTGAGGTGATTACCCCCACGCCATTGAGCCTATTCGACGAGAATCGAGTTTTAGGAAGATAAACAACAGGATCGAAAAAGACCAAAGCGAGGAGCCGCCATAGCTAAAAAATGGCAGTGGAATGCCGATTACAGGCATCAGACCAATGGTCATGCCAATGTTGACCATGAAGTGAAAGAATAAAATACCGGCCACACAATAGCCATAAACGCGGGTGAACTTACTGCGTTGTTTTTCGGCCAGAATCACAATTCGGGAGAGCAACCCCAGAAACAGGGCAATCACCACGGCACTGCCCAAAAAGCCATGTTCTTCGCCGATGGTGCAGAAAATGAAGTCGGTACTTTGTTCGGGTACGAAATCGAATTTGGTTTGGGTCCCTTCCAGAAAACCCTTGCCCTGCAACCGCCCCGACCCGATGGCAATTTTGGCCTGGGTTACGTTCCAACCTACACCCAGCGGGTCGATATTGGGGTTAACCAACACTTTGATCCGGTTTTGCTGGTGGCGTTGCAGTACGTTATTCACAAAAAAATCGACTCCCGTTACGAAAACCATCATGCCTGCAATCACCACGCCCATACTCATGAACGTTCGTGGGTTGCGGTTGTAACGGGGCATCAGCAAAATGAACGCGCCTGTACAGGCCACCAGCCCGAAAAAGATGTAGAGCTTGGGGAAAACCAACGCAAGCACAAACAACATGGCCAGCGCAACACCCGTGGCCGGAATCCAGCCGGGTAAGCCTTCGCGGTAGAGCATAATCACGAAAGCGGCAAACACCAGCGTAGAGCCTGTTTCGTTGGAGGCAATGATCAGCAAAGCAGGCAGGACAATAATGCCTGCAATGGTGAGCAGGTTGTTTCGACGGTTAATGTTCATGCCCGGCACATCCAGAAACTTCGCCAGGGCAAGGCTCGTGGCTACTTTGGCAAACTCAGCGGGCTGAATCTGAAACCCCCCGAACTTAAACCACGACCGCGACCCGTTTATATTCGCTCCAAACACCAGCACCAACAGCAGCATCAGGATCATGAAGCCATAGAAAACGTAGGCAAATGAATCGTAGAATTTGTGGTGAATGGCCAGCACACAAATCACCAGAATAACCGTGGTGCCAATCCACATGAGTTGCTTACCGGCATTGGTCGAAAGATCAAAAAGGCTTGTTTCTGCTTCGGGGCTATAGACCGCAGCATAAACGTTGAACCAGCCCATCATCACACAACCAATGTAGAGCGCGACGGTGAGCAGGTCAATATTTTGTGAAAAAGGATCGTTACGGGACATTAGCGATTAGCAGCCATCAGTGGCTTGATTTTTTCAACCTTGCGGGTGGTGTCTTTCCGAATTGAATCGGCTTTGCGGGGTTTGACGGGCAGGACTTTTGGCCCTTTGTAGCCGGGCAACATCGACACGGGCGGCATCAGACGTTGCTTCTTCACATGTTCGTCGAGTTTGGTAGCTTCCGTTTTGCGTTTCAGGTAGCGTTCGGCAATCAGGGCCGCCACCGGAGCAGCGGCAGAACCACCCCAGCCACCATATTCCACAAACACGGCGATGGCAATTTTGGGGTTATTCATGGGTGCAAACCCAATAAAAATCGAGTGGTCATACTTATGGCTGAACTTGCTGTTCTGAGCGGTGCCGGTTTTTCCGCAGAGGTCGATGCCCGGAATGTCGGCCATTTTATTGACCGTTCCGGCAACCACCGCCATCCGCATACCTTCGATCACGGGCAGATAAAACTTGTAGTCGATGTCGGTTTGGTGTTTTTCCAGATACTGTTGCGGCACACCCTGCCCGACCCGCCCAAACCCTTTGAGGTAATGCGGGGTGATGTACCAGCCTCGGTTCGCAATAGTTGCCGCCAGATTCACCAGTTTTAATGGGTTAACCAGCAATTCGCCCTCGCCAATACTGAGCGAATAGATGTTCGAGAATTTCCAACGGTTTTCGCCCCGGTATATGCGGTCGTAGGTCTCCACATCGGGGAGATTCCCTTTGAGTTCGCTGGGCAGGTCAACGCCCAGTTTTTGCCCCATACCGAACTTCACAACGGCATCGTGCCACTGATGCAAGCCAATGGCCGATGCTTTGAACGTATTCGGGTTGTTATTATGGTAAATGTATTTCCGAAAAACGTTGTAGAAGTAGGGGTTACACGAGTTCTGCACAGCTCCCCGCAGGTTATTACCGCCCCGGCAGTGGCAGCGCATGGGGGAACCACTGTGGCCGTAGAACGTATTCGTAAAAAGTGATCCCTGCTGCTGGGCAATGAGAGCCTGAATGAGTTTAAAGGTAGAGCCGGGCCGGTAGCTCGCCATGATCGGGCGGTTGATGAGTGGCTTATAGGGATCACGAATAAGCTTGATATAATTTTTGGAGAAGTGCCTGCTCGACAGCAGATTAGGATCGTAGGTCGGCGCCGACACCGATACCAGAATTTCACCCGTACTGGGTTCCACGGCAATCACGCTGCCAATGCGGTTTTGCATCAGGCTGTCGGCGTATTTCTGAACCTCCACATCAATGCCGGTATAGAGGTTTTTACCAGCCACCGCCATCGTGTCATATTCACCGTTTTTGAACGAGCCTTTGGCTACGCCCCGCACGTTTTGCATCACGAATTTAACACCCCGTTTGCCGCGCAATTCTTCCTCATATTGTTCCTCCAGCCCGTTATGGCCAATATAATCGCCCTGCCGATAATAGGGAAACTCCTGATTTTCAAGCTTTTTCTTGCCTATTTCTGACACATAACCCAGCGCGTTGGCCATTGTGTGCGCCGGATACGTCCGCATCGAACTCATCCGTGGTTCAAAACCCCGGTAGTCGACAAGGGCATCCTGAATTCGGGCAAAATCTTCTTTGGAAAGCTGCCGCATAAACAGCGACGGTTTCACGTAGGAATAATCTTTGGCAAACTGCATGATGCTGTCGAACTCCGGTCGGGTGAGGTCCATCATCTGGCAAAAAGCGGTCGTATCGGGTATCCGAACCTGCCGGGGAGTTACATACAGATCGTAAACGGGGGTATTATAGACGATGAGTTCGCTGTTTCGGTCGTAAATCTGACCACGATACGGTACTTCGATCACTCGCTTGATCGAGTTATTCGATGATTCGAGCGAATAACTGTCGTCTAAAATCTGAAGATAAAACAGGCGAGACAGATATATCAGCCCGACGAGGCAGAAAACCCCGATGATGATATATTTACGATTCTCTAACATGACACTAATTTCCGGAAATCCAGGCTACGTATTCTAAGCCCAACACAAAGTTAGTTATAAGTAAAGGGGTATGCGTGAAGAGAGGATGAAATTTTTCTGATCAATCACCACCCCCGCGCCATTGTCTTCACCCGGCACAGATACCCATCGGCAGTGATGTAGAGCGTGCGGCCATCGTCGCCCCAGCCGCAGTTGGCCGTGGCTTGCCCCGTTTCGATGCGGCCCAGCAGGGTTCCGTCGGGAGCGATAACCAGAACGCCACCGGGGCCGGTACTCCAGATGTTGCCATCGCGGTCGGTTTTGAGGCCATCGGGCAGGCCGGGCAGGTTTTGCTTCATCAAGGGCATCGCATCGAACAACACGCGCCCTTTCCCCACCGAGCCATCGGCCTGCATCGGGTAGGCCATAATGACCGGACGAGCGGGGTCCGACTGAGCAATGTAAAGTATCTTCTCATCGGGCGAGAACGTGATGCCGTTGGGCCGGGTGAGGTCGTTAATGAGCAATGAGATTTGGGCGGGTTTGCCATTTTCGGCCAGCGTGGCCCGGTAAACGCCGAACAGGGGCGTTTCGCGGGTAGGGTCGGCCTCTTTTTTGGCCAATCCGTAGGGTGGGTCGGTGAAATAATAGGTGCCATTGGAATGCACCGCCACATCGTTGGGCGAGTTGAACCGTTTTCCCTCGAAATTGTCAGCCAGGGTGCGTTTGCCCCCTCCGTTCAGCGGCATCACCGACACGCGCCGGTCGCCGTGTTCGCACAGCACGAGCCGCCCCTTTTGGTCGAGCGTCAGGCCGTTGGAACCGGGTTCGTCGCTGTAGGGGCCGGTGCCGGTGTACCCCGACGGTTTCAGAAAAGTCGTCAATCCGTCTTTTTCGCTCCATTTGAAGACCGTGTTTTGCGGCACATCCGAAAAGAGCAGATAACTCCCGTCTTTCACCCAAATTGGCCCCTCAGCCCAGATGAATCCGCTGGCCAACACCTCGATTTTGGCATCTTTCGGAATGAGTTTGTCCAGGCGAGGGTCTGCACGAACAATTTGCCCGATGGTGGGGGTGATTGGCTGGGCGTTGGCGGTCATATTGATTATCAGGACTATAACCAAGTTAAGCAGGGCGGTTTTCATGTGAGTAAAGGGGTTTTAAAGCGTGGAAATTTAAGCAAGATATACCACAACAAAAAGGCCCCTGCTTATCACAGGGGCCTTTACCATAATGGATGAGACTGTAAATTATTGGTTGCTGAAGAAGTCGTCCTAAACAGCATTTACTCAACCGATACCTCCGTTTTTCCCGACCCTGCCTTGCCGCTGATCGTCATGCCTTCTGCCACAATGCGGAGCTTTGTTTTTGCATCCGACGCAAAGAATGTGACCGTCGCTTTTCCATCCGATCCGGTTTTCAGCATGGGTGCCCAGTGGAGTGTGGCCCGGAAATCGGGTCTTACGTGTTCGGGCTTTGGCGTGTCGTAGCGGGGGGCATAAAACTCGCGCACTGGCGCATATCCCACCATGCGTGTGGCTAAGGTGCCGGGTGTTTTATCCGTTTTATAATCGTAGTTGGGTGCTCCGCGTTTGGTCAGCACGTTAATAACGCCACCTGCGCCGTTCGACCCGGCCATGATGGTGGCCCCCCCGCCAGTAAGCACATCTACGGCATCAATATCCGACACCGAAATGCTCATGAGTGCGTCTTTGGTGGAAAGCATTCCGTCCATAAAAAAGGCCGGTTCAATAACGCCACCGAAGTTGGCTGCCCCCCGAATCTGCACCTTCGCGTCGAAGCCGGACCCAATTACCTGAACGCCCGCCATCCGGCTTCGGATCACGTCCAGAAACGTTAAGGCACCACCCGTATTCATGGGATCGAACTTCACCGTTTTGTCGGGTGTAGAATAGAGCGTCCGGCGGTTATCCTTGGGGACTTCGCGTTTGGCTTTCACCGTCACGGCTTGCAACAGCACCTCTTTGTTTCGTTGAATTTGCCGTTCGATTTCCAGGTATTCATTGGTGCGTTTCAGAAAATCGGCCAGCGCATCGGGGCCAAGCAACAGCGAGTTATAGGGTACTTTCGTGATCCGCACCACTGGTTTGGCTAACTGATCGAGCGTAATAGTGAAGTCCCTTATGCCTCCTTTTGGAGTCAATGCCTGCACAAAAATCCCGGTTGAGTCGTAGAAATCCATGCCGGTAGTCATAAATTGACCTACTTCGTTAGACTGCCCCATCAGCATTTGGCGGGTAGAATCTTTTTTCATGAGCAAAAACGTCATCATCACGTTTTCGGCTACTTTGTTGTTGGGTCGGCTCACCTTTCCCGACAGCAACAGCCCATCTTCCACCACATAATTCAGGGCCGGAATGGTGCCGCTCAGAACGGCCGGCCACGTGAACCGTCGCCAACCCTGCGTCATCATCAGCCAGTCGAGTTGTTGGGCGCGGTTCCCATTTGTTTCCTCAAAATAATTACCCGGCTGTTCCACCGTTCCCACGAGATCGGAGGTGAGCAGCAGGTGCGACACAAGCGTGCCGGGGTTGGCCTCAAACGATGGAGCCAGTTTTTCGTCGGTGGCGGCCAGCGAGAGGGTTGTTTCAACGGGTTTGCCCGCCGGGTCGGTCACGGTAACGTCCACTTCCACGGCTTCGCGGGGTTTGTAGGTGGTTTTGCCGGGAGTCAGTTTCACCGTTAGCCGGTCTTTGCGGTCAACAAACACAAGCCGCTCACACACGGGTACATTTTTCTCATCGAAGAGCGTCAGTTGAGCAATACCATCCGGGAATTTGTCGCGGGGTAGCTGGATCAGAAACGCCTTTTTGTTCAGCGGAGCCTGAACCATATGAACCACCACGCCCCGAGTCTGGGCCACCAGCGTCACCCGGCCTGCTCCGTCGGGAAGTCCGGCCTCCGGTGCCGAACTCGTTTTGTTGTGCTGAATGAACACCTTGACGTTGTTCGGATTACTGATGTTGTCCACCGTCATCACAAAGCCCACCGGCTGGGCGGCAGGCAGCGGGTAGCTGAAAAACTCGGTACTGCCGGTGGCCTTGGCAAAAACCCGGTAGGTCTGATCCGGCTCCGGCGTTACCGAAAACGTACCCATGCCGAGGTGCAGACTACCAAAACCCATAACCGTATCATTCTGATTATTAAGCACAAAGCCCGTGATATCCATACTTTTTCCCGATGCGTTGAGTGCCTTGAAGGCAATGCGACTATTAATCCCCGTCACCATCTGCCCACCTTCGGGCAGGAGTTGCAAATCTGGTTTGAGAACGACTTTGGTTGAGCGTTCGGGCACATCGTCGGCGCGGAGAATCGTCAGGGTTTTCGAGAAATAATAGTCTGCCGGGAAGTTGCGCATCCAGCCCGTGTAGGCCCGGAGCAGGTAGGTTCCGGTGGGGAGCGAGTCGGGGAGGGCGAGTTGACCGGGGGCCTGCCCTTTATCGGCTTTCAGCTTGATTTGCTGGACGACACGGCTCTGTTCGGCATCTACCAGATCCACATAGAGCACCCGGCTGGCTGAGTCTATCCCGTGACTGATTCCCTCAAATAAATAGCCTTTGAGCCAGATGGTTTCGCCGGGAACATAGTTGTCGCGGTCGGTTTGCACATATACTTTCTCAGAGGGGAGTTGCTGATTATACGCGTTTAGTTTATCGACGAGGTTGGTAACGAACGGATCGTCGAAGGCGCGAAAGGCGGTAAACGATAAACCAGCGATAAACAACAGGGCTAGTGCAGTATGATGGCGAGGCATGGTAATAGGTTTTCGGCGTAAAATGGGTGTATATTAATTTTCGCCCATAAATTAGCAAAAAATAGTAACCGAATATGATTTCCTCTTCACAAAAAATAGCGTTAGTCATCGGGGCCACGGGCCTCATTGGCGACCAATTGGCGCATAAGCTCTGTCAGTCAGCGTATTACGAGCGGGTAAAGGTTCTTGTTCGTAAACCCCTCGGCTGGCAACATCCGCGCCTACAGGAAATTCTGTTCGATTTCGACCGACCCAACGGCTTGCTCACCCAGGCCGATGATCTGTTTTGTTGCCTCGGCACAACCATGAAAAAGGCGGGTTCCAAAGAAGCCTTCCGCAAAGTCGATTATCAATACCCCATGGATATTGCCCGCCTGGGCCGCGAGCAGGGAGCCACCCAATTTTCCATTGTCACCTCGATGGGGGCCGACTCCAACTCTATGTTCTACTACAACCGCGTGAAAGGTGAGGTGGAGCGCGATCTAAGCCAGTTAAACTACCCCACCCTGCTGATTTTCAGACCGTCGCTCTTGCTGGGCAAACGGCCCGAGTCGCGCCTGGGCGAGCGCATTGGCGAAAGCTTGATGAAAGTATTTAACCCGCTGATTCCAGCCAAATACAAAGCCATCGAATCGGACAAAGTGGCCGAAGCCATGTGCGTTAAAGCACAGCAGGGTTTGGTGGGGAGGCACGTGTTCGAGTCCGATGCGATTGGGAGGGAGTAGAACACGCCCCTATTCTTCCCGCAAACTACTTTTATCCATTTTTTTCTCGAAATAATCAGAACAAACTACGTATTTTCTGTTCGCCTTTTGTCTATTAGGTAATTCGTCTACCCCGGTCGGAAAATTTTATAGCCTATGCGAGCCGCTTTTACTGTTCATGTTACCGATGCTGATGCCGCCCCCCAACCAGGCATTCATATCGACACGATGAAGGAACCGGATTTAGTAGACCGGCCCGACAACGAGACGTTGCCCGATACCGAACTGTTTATCCGGCGGGCTTTTGACACTGACCCTCAGAAAGGGTGCGAACTTCTTTTCCGGCTCTATTACAAACCCATGTGTACGCACGCCGTGCGGTTTGTCTATTCCAAAGAAATAGCCGAAGACCTCGTGGCCGATGTATTTTATACGTTCTGGAACACGCAAGCATACATGTCCGTCAATCGCTCGTTTCGGGCGTTTCTGTTTCGGTCGGTACGCAACCGGGCCTATAATTATTTAGCCAACGAATTCAGGAAGTCAGATTCCCTCGACTCGGCCGCTCAACAGGAAACCGCTCTCTCCAACGGCCCGGAGTCGATGATGCGCTATAACGAGCTTTACCAAAAAGTTGATGAGTTGGTGGCCGCACTTCCCCCGCAATGCCGCAATGTCTTCATTCTGAACCGATTCGAGGGGAAACGCGCCAAAGATATTGCCCAGGACATGCAGCTCTCCGTCCGAACGGTAGAGGTGCATATTGCCAGAGCCTTAGCCACCCTACGCGATGGTTTGCGAAACCAATGGTTCATCATCGGGCTGATTTCTTGGCTGGGAAATGTCCTCGACACGCTTATCTGAGGCATCCAATTACGTAGTTTTTCAGGGGCCTTTGTCTCCATCCTATAGACAATACATCAACGCCATGACTTCTTTAGAAACCAAATCGCTGCTGTTTGCCCATTTCGCCAATAAAACGACCCCGCTACAACAACGGATGATCGAGGAATGGCTGAAAGACGAAGCCAATCAGGAGCGGTTTTACGTTTGGCTGGTCGAGTGGGAAAATCAGTTGCCGGTTTACCAACCCGAACTAGAAGCCCCGCTCCAGCAGTTTGTAGCACATATGTCCGCGAGTCAGGTAGCTGATAATGAGCAGGATACTCGCGAAAGTGAGCCAGAAGAAACTCCGGTTGTGACCTTGAATCCAACGCGCTTTTGGTGGATGGCCGTTGCTGCTTCTGTGCTGGTAATCATAGCATTGGGCGGCTGGTTCAATCGCAATCGGGTGCTTTACCAAACGTATCAAACGGCGTATGGAGAGACCCGAACCCTCCAATTATCCGATGGCAGCACCGTTACGCTCAATGCCCATTCCAGTCTGCGCGTTCCCCGATTTGGGTTTGGCCGAATGCGGCCCGGCCGGGCCGCGTTCGGCGACCGCTCCCGCGAAGTTCAGTTGGTGGGTGAAGCGTACTTTTCGATTCAACACAAAGTTGACAATCAGAAGTTTGTGGTAAAAACCGCCAACGGCTTTGACGTGATTGTGCATGGCACCGAGTTCACTGTTTCGACCCGCATGCACCGGGCCAATGTGATGCTCAGGAAAGGAAAGGTGCAGGTGGATTATGGGGTGGGCAAAACCCGCAAGCAACTCATGCTCCGGCCCGGCGACTTAGTTACGCTCAATCAGCCCGACCGCCCGCAGCTTCGGCACCGGGTTTCGGCCCAGCCTTATTCGGCCTGGACAGAACACCGGTTTGTTTTCGACAACATGACGCTGGCCGAGTTCGGGCAACTGCTCACCGATAATTACGGGCTGCGCGTAGAAATACCCGATTCCAGCACCGCCAAACGAACGTTGGTGGGGTCGTTTCAGGCCAATAACGCCGACGAACTGCTCCAAACCGTGTCGGAACTCTTCGATCTTACTGTGACCCGACAGGCCGACACCGTGCTGCTCGAAGCACGCAATTAGTTTTTATCCTTCTTTCCAAACCGTTCCATGAAAAACCCTTTACATTCCGTATTGACTGGACTGCTGTTGCTTGGTCTGTCTGTTTTTGGGCAACCCTGCCGGGCGCAACTGCTGGCCTGGGGCCATCAGCCACCCGTGAAAACCACCCGCGCCATCACCGAAACCCGGCAACTTCGGGATGTGTTGCAGACCCTGAAAAGCCACTATAAAGTGGATATTTTGTTCGAGGGTGGCCTGGTCGATAACATCAGCGTACCGACGGGTGAACTGGATTTTAGCCGAAAAGTTGAGTACAACTTAGACAAGTTGCTGCAACCCAACCGGCTCCGCTACCGCAAAGTGAAAGAAGGTTTCTACATGATTCTGAGCGACAGCAAAAGTCGAAGAAAGAATCTCTCCGATCTTGATTCGCCGACTTCCAGCCAAACAACCGATGGCTCCGTAACGATGGGATCACCTTTAACGGCCCGAATTGGTGGGGTCGCCGGCCTTGACAACAACCTCGTTCCGGTGGCCCCTGCCGATCTGGTCATTACCGGAAAAGTGACCGACGAACGGGGTGAAGCCCTGCCGGGTGTCAACGTGGTGATCAAAGGGTCCCAGCGTGGCACGGCAACCGATGCAGCGGGCGCGTTCCGATTCACGGTGCCGGACAATGCCACGACGCTCGTTTTTTCGTTCGTTGGCTATCTGTCGAAAGAAGAGGTCGTGGGCAACCGAACTACGATCAACGTGGTACTCAGCACCGACACGCGGGCCTTGAAAGAAGTGGTTGTGGTGGGCTACGGCACCCAGCGGGCGCGGGACGTGACGGGTTCGGTGGCGGCTATCAACCAAACGGCTGTAAAAGACCTGCCGGTTTCGTCGCTCGACCAGAAAATGATCGGGCAGGTGGCCGGGGTGCAGATTCAGCAGTTGTCGGGCGCACCAGGGGCTGGAACGTCGGTCAGGATTCGGGGGAGCGGGTCACTGGGGGCGGGCAATGAGCCGCTGTACGTGGTCGATGGAATGCCCTATTCGTCGGGCCTGAACCAGACGCTGAATCCACTGTTGCTTATCAATCCCAATGATATTGAGTCGATTACGATTCTGAAAGATGCATCGTCAACCGCTATTTATGGTTCTCGCGGGGCCAATGGCGTGGTGATGATTACGACCAAACAGGGTCAATATAACCGAACCCAGATCACGGCATCGGTGATGCGGGGGGTGCAGCAGGTGCCGCAAAAAGGCCGGCCAAACCTGATGAATCAACGCGAGTTCATTGATTTACAGCGCAATAAAATCGACATTGCTGTGCGCCGGGCCGAAAACCGGGAGCCTACCCTGAACGACTACCCGCTGGAATACCGCAACCCCGATCAGCTAACCGGCGACGGCACAGACTGGTATGATCTGTTACTACAAGCAGCTCCCATTCAGGATTACAATGTCAACATTAACCGGGGCACCGAGGATTCGCGTCTGAGCATTGGGCTGGGCTATTTCAAACAGGATGGGGTGTTGCGCTACACGGGCATCCAACGCTACAGTGCCCGGCTGGGTGTTGAATCGAACCTCGGCAAACGGGTGAAAGTGGGCGTTTCGCTGCAACCATCCTACATTGAGCAGAACCGTACCAACACCAACTCCAGCCGCGAAGATGTGATTGGCGTAGCTAACTGGGCTAACCCCACGGTGTCGCCCTACGATGCCAACGGCAACCTGGTTCCTTATTTAGTGTCGCCCCAAAGCAAGTACCACTCAGCCTGGAATTTCGCCAATCCACTGTTCATTCTGCGCGAAACTACACAGTTGCAACGGCAGTTTCAGAGTTTAGGGCTGGCCTTTCTGGAATGGGACATTATCCCTGATCTGAAACTCCGGTCGTCGGTGAACACCATCTGGTCAACGGCGCGCTTCTCGCAGTACACGCCCAGCACCGTGGGTGGGGCCAACCGCCCGCCTACCCCCGGCACGGGCAGTTCGGTAAACTCGAATAATCAGTCGTTCAACTGGCTCATTGAAAATACGTTGACGTACAAGCGTGAATTTAAAAACCATCGGATCGAGGCCCTGGCGGGTTATACTACCCAGAAAAACACAGCAAGCGGGTTGTCGGTCAATGCGGGACCATATCCCAACGACCTGGTGCAGACCATCAACGCGGCCCCAACCATCAACGCTTGGGGACAGTCGGTGAACGAGTGGAGCATAATTTCGTATCTGGGCAGGCTCAATTACGGTTTCAAGGATAAGTATTTGCTCACAGCCACGCTGCGTTCGGATGGGTCATCGCGGTTTGGGTCGGAGAATCGGTTTGCCATTTTTCCCTCACTGGCGGGGGCCTGGCGCATTTCGGAGGAAGATTTTCTGCGGAACAACCGCATCATCAGCGGCCTTAAGCTGCGGGTTAGCTACGGCAAAAGCGGCAACAACAACATCGGCGATTACTCGCATCTGGCCAGCATCAATCCCGGTAATTATGTCTTCGGAAACACGCAGGTATCGGCCTCGTTCGTGGGCCTGTCGAACCCGTTTCTGACCTGGGAGGAGTCGGATCAGATCGACGGGGGGCTGGACGTTGAGTTGCTAAATAACCGGGTGTCGCTAACGGTGGACGTGTATAACCGCACCAGCAAAAACATGCTGCTCAACGACGTGATTCCGGCTATTACGGGTTTCAACACGCAGGTGGTTAACAAAGGCAACGTGCGGAATCGGGGACTGGAAGTGGCTTTGGGTGTGCGGCCCCTGATTGGTGCGCTCAAGTGGGACATCAATGCCAACATTGCTTTCAACCGCAACAAAGTGCTGTCGCTGAACGACAACGGCGACCGGATTTTATCGGGTAACAACGACAACAACCCCACACACGTCACGGTGGTAGGGCAACCCATCGGGCAGTTCTTTGGCTTCCAGCTCGAAGGGGTTTATTCGGATGCCGATATTGCTAACCCGGCCATTATCAAAACGACTCAAGTGTATGCGGGCAACCCAAAATATAAAGACATTAACGGCGATGGCTTGATTAATGATTTTTTAGATTATACCATTATCGGCAACCCATACCCTAAGTTCATTTTTGGCCTGACTAACAACCTAACCTACAAACGATTTAACCTCGGCATCATCGTCAACGGGCAGCAGGGCGGGCAGGTGATGAACGGCCTGCGGCAGACGGTGGACAACTTACAGGGCTTTTTCAACGTCCGGCAGGCGTGGACAAACCGCTGGCGAAGCACAGCCGATCCTGGTACGGGAATGCTTTATGGTGTGCCGAAACTGACCCCAAGCTGGGGTCACCGGGTGAACTCATCGTGGGTTGAAGATGCCTCTTTTCTCCGCATTTCAAACCTCTCGCTGGGCTACTCACTGCCCGACAACCTCGTGAAAAAGACTGGCTTTGTGAGCGGTTGTCGATTCTATCTGACGGTGCAAAACCTGGCTATCTTCACCAAATACGAAGGAGCCAACCCCGAAGCGCAGTCGCGGGACATCAACAATACGCTCTCGCCGGGCTTCGATATGTCGTCGTATCCGCTGTCCAGAACCACCTCCATTGGGGTTAACTTTCAATTCTAACCCATTAATCAGCCATTCCCATGAGACTTATACTGACATCATTACTCCTGTTGTTGCTGTCGGGCTGCTCCGATAAATTTCTGGAACTCTACCCAAAGGCAACCCTCAACGAAGGTAACTTCTACAAGTCCGAAGTCGAGTACATTTTGCTGGCCAACGGCTGCTATGTGCCGATGCGCGACTACGAGAAAAACTTCCATTGGGTGCTGGCCGAGTTGATCTCCGACAATGCCAGTTTTCAGAACAATACGCGCATTGGCGAGGCTTCGCGTGGCGTGATCGACCAGTTCATTCTGGTATCGGACAACGTGGCTTACTCCAACTTCTGGAACCTGTCGTATAACGGAATTACGCGCTGCAACAAACTCCTGAGCGAACTGAACCGAACCACCGCGACTTTTTCTAAAGAATCGTTTAAAGACCGGTGTGCAGGCGAAGCCCTATTTTTGCGGGGATTGTATTATTTCAATTTAGTGCGGCAGTTTGGGGGCATTCCCTTAGTGCTTGACCCGATCACGTCGCAGGAAGCTGTGGCCGTTAAAAGATCGACCGAGGCACAGATTTACGACAGCATTATCAAAGACTTGAAAGAGTCGGCGGCCCGCTTTGCGAAGGCAAACGACGTGAACGAAACGGGCCGAGCCAACGAAACGGCAGCGTTGGCTTTGCTTGGTAAGGTGTATCTGACAAGGGCTAGTTATGCAGAAGCCGAAACGGTGCTGAAATCGGTGATTACGGCGGGAAAATATAGCCTTTTGCCCAACTACGCAGACCTGTTCAACCCGGCGGCTAAGGATTTCAAGGAGACCATTTTCGCCATCAACTACTCGGAAAACAGCGTGGAGTTGGCCAACCGATTCATTTTCAACTTCGCTCCCCACACATCGGGCGGAGCCGTGACCAAACGCCCCAATATCAACATCATTTCGGCGGGCTGGAACCAGCCCACGCAGGATTTAATCAATGCGTTTGACGCGGGCGATAAGCGGAAAGATGTGTCGATTGGTTTCTGGACAGGTGCCGATTGGGACGGGCAGGTGCGGGCCATTCCGTATTGCAACAAATACAAAGCACCCATTGCCGCCCCCGACGACCGGGCGGGGGATAACCTGCCCATTTTGCGCTATTCAGATGTGCTGTTGATGTATGCTGAAACGCTCAACGAATTGGGCCGCTTGGGCGAAGCGATCCCGTTTGTGCAACAGGTTCGCACGCGGGCCGGGCTGGTGAATCCGCTGACGGGGCTTGACAAAACAGCCCTGCAAACGCTCATTGCCAAAGAGCGGCAAGTGGAGTTTTGCTTTGAAAATCAGCGGTGGTATGACCTCAAACGAACCGGCAAAGCCGTGGAAGTGATGACGGCCCACGGCCTCCGCGAGAAAGCCCGCAAACCGTTCCTCTACCCGGAAGCCTATGCGGTTCCGCCTGCTAAATTAGTAGCCCCAATTCCGGCTATTGAAGTGTCAGTAAATAAATTAGACCAAAATCCCGGATATTGAGGGCTGATTGGGTGACGCGGGCTTTTGAGTAGTCCGGCCCAGCCCCTAAATCCCCTGAACGGGACTTTATCCGAGTATAAGCCAAGTCTCCTTCAAGGGATTTAGGGGCTGGGCCGGACTGATAAGTGCTTCATACGGGTAAAGCTTCACCAAATTTATTGCCTTAAATAAACCTTGAAACCAACCCTCATCCTTCTTCTAATCGCGGCCACAGCCCTGGCCCTGCGCCCGGTTGCCCATCGGCAAACGACCACCGCTCCCAATATCATTTTCCTGCTGGCCGACGATCAGCGGTGGGATGCTTTGGGTGTGGCGGGTAATAGTACCATCAAAACACCCAACCTCGACCGGCTGGCCCGCGACGGGTTCTATTTTCGGCGGTCTTACGTCACCACGCCCATTTGTGCCATTAGCAGGGCCAGTATTTTGAGCGGGCAGTATGCGCGTCGGCACGGGATTGTCGATTTTGCGAAGACATTTTCGGACACGTCGCTGGCCCAAACGTACCCGATGCTGCTGCGAAAGGCGGGTTATCAAACGGGGTTTATTGGCAAATATGGGGTGGGAAACCAGATGCCCACCACCCAGTTCGATTATTGGCGCGGTTTTCCGGGTCAAGGAAATTATGCCGCCCGCGATGCCGGGGGCAAACCCATTCACCTGACGGATTTGATGGGGCAGCAGATGAGCGAGTTTCTACAGACGAACCCCAATGGCAAACCGTTTTGTTTGTCGGTAAGTTTCAAGGCTCCCCACGCGCAGGATGCGGCCAATCCCGAATTTCCCTATGCCGAACGGTTCACCAATCTCTATGCTAACCAGACCCTGAAACGGCCCGCAGCGGCTCAGGAGCAATATTATCGGCAGTTTCCAGACTGGTTTCGGAACAATGATCAAAACGAATCGCGCATTCGGTGGAGCCGCCGATTTGCTACTGACTCGATGTTTCAGCAAACCACCAAGTCCTACTTTCGCCTGATCACAGGCATCGACGAGGTGGTGGGTAACCTCCGAAAAACGTTACAGGAGCGCGGGTTGGCCGAGAATACCGTCATTGTTTACACCAGCGACAATGGGTTTTATGAAGGCGAATATGGCTTCGCCGATAAGTGGTACGGCCATGAATTGTCGATACGGGTGCCGCTGATTATTTACGATCCCCGCCAACCAAAACGGCAGGGTCGCACCACCGATCAATACACGCTCAACATCGACCTAGCCCCCACCCTGTTAACCCTCGCGGGGGTTCCGGTGCCTGCCCGAATGCAGGGCCGCCCCCTGACCGAATTAATGGACACCCGCTACGGTCGTGATGCCGGTACGCCGGAGCGGGTAAACCGACCGGTCAAAGCACCCTGGCGGACGGAGTTCTATTTTGAACACCCGGTCAACTTGCCCACGGTGTTCATTCCCCAGTCAGAAGGGGTGTTGCGTGCCGACCAGAAGTATGTTCACTACTACAATATGCGAAACCCCGCCAATACCTACGAAGAGGTCTATAACCTGAAAACCGACCCGCAGGAATTGACTAATCTGGCAACAAAACCGCAGGGTAAGGCATTGAAAAACAATTTATTGCCCACATTTGAACGGCTTAAAGAAGCCGCCCGGTAATTGATAAATCTCTGACTACCCTTGCCCCTAAATCCCCTAAAGGGGACTTTGTCTGTGAGTAAGCAAAGTCCCCTTTAGGGGATTTAGGGGCAAAGGTGGCTTGCACAAAACTCAAACCTATGAACCATCTCCCCGCCCTCACAACCCTTGCCCTGCTGACCGGCCTGCTGGTTGGGTTTCGTACGCCATCACCCACAAACGCTCCCGCGAAAAAGCCAAATATTGTCATCGTCATGGCCGACCAATGGCGGGCGCAGGATTTGGGATATATGGGTAATCGGGAGGTGATCACGCCCAATTTGGACAAGCTGGCGGGCGAGGCCGTGAATGCCCGCTACTGCGTGGCTTCGGTGCCGGTTTGCGCGCCCAGTCGGGCCAGTATGCTCACGGGGCAACACGCGCACACGCACGGCGTTTTTTATAACGACCGCCCCCTCCGCAACGAAGCCGTAACGCTGGCTGAGGTTTGTCAAAAGTCTGGTTATCAGACTGGTTTTATTGGCAAATGGCATATCAATGGGGGTTTGGCGAAAGATTTCGCGCCAGGTCGGTTGGCTCCGATTCCGGTGGAACGGCGGCAGGGATTCCAATACTGGCGGGCGTTGGAATGTACACACGACTACAACAACTCGCCGTATTACAATGAGGTGAACCAGCGGTTTGTGTGGCAACAGTACGATGCCATCAGCCAAACCGATTCGGCCATTGGATTTATGACCCAAAAACGTAATGCCCCTTTCCTGCTGGTGCTGGCGTGGGGGCCTCCGCACGACCCCTATCAGACGGCCCCGAAAGAATACCGGCAAAAATATGCCAACCGACCCATTTCGCTGCGGGCCAATGTGCCCATCAAGGACACCACCGAGGCTCGCCGGGCATTGCGGGGATATTATGCCCACATCAACGCCCTCGACGACTGCATCGGGCGATTGCAGGCCGCTCTGAAAGGGGCTAATCTGGACGAAAACACCATCTTTGTGTTTACCTCCGACCACGGCGATATGCTGTATTCGCAGGGGCAAACTAACAAACAAAGGCCCTGGGACGAGTCGATTCGGATTCCAATGTTGGTTAAATACCCCGCCGGACTGACCAAAAAAGGCCGCATAATGGATGTGCCGATGACCCTGACCGATGTAATGCCGACTTTGCTCTCCCTCACCGGGCAGTCGATTCCAGCTTCGGTAGAGGGTCGAGATTATGCCCCGCTGCTCCAAAATCCCCGCGCCCCGCGACCTGATGATGCCGCCCTGATTGCCTGTGTTGTACCGTTTCACCAGTGGAACTATGGCCGGGGTGGGCGCGAGTACCGGGGCCTCCGCACGAGTCGCTATACCTATGTGCGCGACTTGAAAGGCCCCTGGCTTTTATACGATAACGCCACCGACCCCAATCAGCTAACCAACCTCGCCAATACCCCCAAACTGGCTCAAACCCAGCGGCAACTGAATGATTTGCTTACCCGCAGACTCCGCGAAACGAACGACAGCTTTTCGCCCGGCAACGTCTATATGGACAAGTGGCATTATCCCTGGGCCACGATTGATTCGGTGGGCAATCCGTATTATAAGTGAGGATGTTAGTACGCAAATAGGCTTTTGTAATGGGTTGCAAACGTTTATAGGACTAACATGCTCAATCGCAGACGATTCACAGAACTAATATTTGCAGCGGGTGCGGGAAGTTTGCTGCTGCCCAACTACACATTTGGACAGGCGAAACCACCTGTGGCCCCCGGCAAACGAGTGGGCATAATCGGGCTGGACACCTCGCATAGCACGGCATTTACCAAAGAACTCAACAACCCCACGACATCCGTCGGCCAGCCCAACCCCGACTGGAAAGGCTATCAGGTGGTGGCCGCCTACCCGAAAGGCAGCAACGACATTGAGAGCAGTGTGAAACGCATCCCCGAATACACGGAGGAAGTGAAGAAAATGGGGGTCGAAATTGTCTCCTCCGTTGATGAACTGCTTCGGAAAGTGGACGTGGTTCTGCTCGAAACCAACGACGGTCGGCGGCACCGCGAACAGGCCATGCAAGTGCTGGCGGCTGGTAAGCGGGTGTTTATCGACAAACCCCTAGCGGCTTCGCTCCCCGATATTCTGGCGATTATGGATGCAGCCAAAAAAGGCAACGTTCCCCTGTTTTCGGCTTCGTCGGTGCGCTACATGAACGGCATTGCGGGCCTCGATAAGTCGCAGGTGGTGGGGGCCGACACGTTTAGCCCGGCAGTGCTCGAAAAAACGCACCCCGACCTGTTCTGGTATGGCATTCACGGGGTCGAAGCGTTGTTTGCCGTGATGGGAACCGGCTGCCAAAGCGTGGTGCGGCACAATACGCCCAACACCGACATTGTGGTGGGCACCTGGGCCGATGGCCGCGTAGGAACATTCCGGGGAACCCGCACCGGCAAACACACCTATGGCGGCACGGTTTTCACGAACAGCGGCATCGTAACGCTGGGGCCGTATGGCGGTTATAACCCGCTACTAAAAGACATTGTCCGCTTTTTCGATACTGGAGAAGCTCCCGTCAGGCCCGAAGAAACGCTGGAAATCTATGTATTTATGGAAGCCGCTGACGAGAGCAAACGCAAAGGCGGAGCCTCCGTGCGGTTAGACAGCGTGTTGAAAAAAGCCCAATAATCCCAACCCCTTACCACCCAATGGCTACTTTATTAGACAACAATCCAACAGAGCCGATAACCCCGCTGTCGCGTCGGCAATTTATGGGGCAGACCCTGGCTGGCACGGCCACGCTGACGCTTGGCGGTATGCTTCCCGGTTTCAGTCCGAAAAGTTACGCCCGCATTCTGGGTGCCAATGAGCGCATTCAGGTGGGAGTAATGGGCGTGAACAGTCGCGGGCTTGCTCTGGCAACCACGTTTGGCCTGCAACCCAATTGCGAGGTTCGGTCGGTGTCGGACGTGGATACAAGGGCGACTGAGAAGTGTATCGCTACCGTGGAGAAGATTCAGCAGTCGAAACCACAAAACAAACCCGATTTTCGGAATGCCTTAGACGACAAAGACCTCGATGCATTAGTGATTGCCGCCCCCGATCACTGGCACGCCCCGGCGGCTATTCTGGCCGCCAAAGCGGGCAAACACGTTTATCTGGAAAAACCCTGTAGCCACAATCCGCACGAAGGCGAGTTGCTGGTAGCCGTTCAGAAGAAGTACAAAAACGTGATTCAGATGGGTAATCAGCGTCGGTCGTGGCCCAACGTGGCAGCCGGGGTCAGGGCGGTGTTGGCGGGTGAAATTGGCCGCGCTTATTTCGCCAAAGGCTGGTACACCAATAACCGTCCCTCCATTGGCATTGGCAAGGAAACCGCCGTGCCGAGCTGGTTAAATTTCGATTTGTGGCAGGGGCCAGCTCCGCGTATAACCTTCAAAGACAACCTGTTGCATTACAACTGGCACTGGTTCTGGCATTGGGGCACCGGCGAATCGCTCAACAACGGCACCCATATGCTTGACCTGATGCGCTGGGGCTTGGGCGTTGACTACCCCACACGGGTCACCTCGTCGGGTGGGCGATACCGCTACAAAGACGACTGGGAAACACCCGATACGCAGGTGATTAACGTGGAGTTTGCCAACAACACGGCCATGACCTGGGAGGGGCGTAGCTGCAACGGGCGCACCATCGAAGGCAGCAGCGTGGGCGTTGTTTTCTACGGCGACAAAGGGTCGGTGCAGATCGAACCGGGGAACGCCTACAAGGTATATGACCTGGAAAACAAGCTGGTGCGGGAGGTTAAAAACGATGTGGTGGTTAATGAGCGCGACAAAATGAACCCCTCGCAAGCTCTGGATGCCATTCATATTCAGAACTTTTTCGACGGTATCAAAAAAGGAACGGCCCTAAACTCCGACATTCTCAGCGGCCACCAAAGCACGCTGCTTTGCCAGTTGGGAAACATCGCCCTGCGATCGGGGTCAACCCTGAACATCGACCCCACGAACGGCCATATCAAGGACAATAAAATCGCGCAACAATACTGGAAACGCGATTACCAACGAGGCTGGGAACCAACGTTGTAAGCCTATACGCTCTTTCACTCTTTCGCTCTTTCGCCCTTTGAAAGCACCACCAAACTCCGTTGCTGTTAGCTCACTCACGGCCCGGCAAACGACCATTTCCATTATCCTGATTGGGGTCTTGTTTTTTGTGTTCGGGTTTGTCACCTGGGTCAATGCCATCCTGATTCCATACTTCAAAATCGCCTGCGAACTGACTAATTTCCAGTCGTATTTGGTTACGTTCGCGTTCTATATTTCCTATTTTATCATGTCGGTGCCGTCGTCGTATCTGCTGAAGGCGGTCGGGTTCAAAAAAGGCATGATGATTGGTTTTTGGGTCATGGCTGTCGGCGCGTTTACGTTTGTGCCAGCCGCCCTCACCCGCACCTACGAAATTTTTCTGCTTGGTTTGTTTGGGCTGGGTCTCGGTCTGGCCATTCTACAAACGGCCGCGAATCCGTACATCACGGTGCTGGGCCACAAAGAGCGGGCGGCCCAACGCATCAGCATCATGGGCATCTGCAACAAAGCCGCCGGAATTCTGGCCCCGTTGCTATTTGCCGCTGTTATTCTGCGGGCCACCGACACCGACCTGTTCAGCCAATTGCCGGGCATGACACCGTCCGAGAAATCGCTGGCTTTAGATGCTCTCGTCCGGCGGGTGATTGTGCCTTATTCAGTAATTGGTTGCGTGCTGATCGGGTTGGGGTTGCTGGTGCGGTTTTCGCCCCTGCCCGAAATCAATACGGAACACGAAACCGACGAGGTGGCGGCTGCTAACATCGGCAAAACGTCGGTGTTCCAGTTTCCGCATTTAGTGTTGGGCGCGTTGGCCATTTTCCTGCATGTAGGCACGCAGGTGATCGCCATCGACACCATTATCGGGTATGCCGGGTCGATGGGGATTGGCCTGCTGGAGGCCAAAGTGTTTCCGTCCTACACCCTGTTTGCCACCATCTGCGGTTATATTTTGGGAATTAGTCTCATTCCCAAACGCATGAGTCAGGTGACGATTTTCCGGCTCTGCACGCTGCTTGGGCTGACGTTTACACTGCTCATTATTTTTACCAGCGGGCCGGTATCGTTCCTGGGCCACCGCGCCGATTTGTCGATCTGGTTTGTGGTGTTACTGGGGCTGGCCAACTCGCTGGTGTGGGCGGGCATCTGGCCGCTGGCTCTCGACGGGCTGGGCCGATTCACCAAAATTGGCGCGGCTCTGCTCATTATGGGCCTCAGCGGAAACGCCATTTTACCGTTGGTGTATGGCTATTTTGCCGATCAGTATGGCCTTCGCGATGCCTATTGGGTGCTTTTTCCCGGCTACCTCTACTTAGCCTATTACGCTTTCTTCGGCCATCGCATCCGGCGATGGAGTTTATTTACGGCCCCAAAATCACCCGCCCATGAACCGCAATGGCACCGCACCACTACGCCTTAAAATCATCAATGGCCGGGTGCTAACCCCGTCCCGCATCATCCCGAACGGAACAATTTTGATTACCGGCTCAACCATTACGGCCGTGAGCGACCGAAACATCGACGCGCCCGATGCCGTGGTGCTGGATGCCAACGGAGCGTATGTTTCGCCCGGTTTCATCGACATTCATGTGCATGGCGGAGGTGGTCACGATTTTATGGATGGCACCGAAACCGCGTTTCTCCAGATTGCCCAAACTCACGCCCGCTACGGAACCACGGCAATGGTGCCGACAACCCTGACCAGCAGCCTCGACGAACTCTACGAAACCTTGGCGATTTATGACCGGGCCGCGCTCAACAACACAGCCGGGGCGCGGTTTCTGGGTATGCACCTCGAAGGCCCCTATTTTGCTATGAATCAGCGGGGCGCACAGGACCCCCGCTACATTCGCGACCCCGATCCCGACGAATACCGGGAAGTGCTAAACCGCTCGTCGGCCATTGCCCGCTGGAGTGCCGCCCCCGAACGTCCTGGTGCCTTGGCCTTCGGCGATTACCTGCGGTCGAATGGGGTGTTGGCCGCCATTGCGCACACGGATGCCGTTTACGACGAGGTGCTGGCCGCCGTTCAGCACGGCTACAGCCTGGCCACCCATCTCTACAGTGCGATGTCGGGGGTTACGCGCCGGAATGGGTTTCGGTATGCCGGGGTGGTGGAGAGTGCCTATCTGCTCGATGAATTAGACGTGGAACTGATTGCCGATGGGGTTCATTTACCAGCCCCACTCCTGAAATTAGCCTACAAAATCAAGGGTGCCGACCAAACCGTGCTGATCACCGATGCGATGCGGGCAGCCGGCATGCCACCCGGCAAAAGCGTGTTGGGAAGCCTGCACGATGGGATCGAAGTGATTGTGGAAGATGACGTGGCCAAAATGCCGGATCGTCAGTCGTTTGCGGGCAGTGTGGCTACCACCGACCGGCTGGTGCGGAACATGGTCACGATGGCCGATATTCCGTTGCTCGAAGCCGTTCGGATGATGAGCAGCACCCCGGCGCGGGTGATGGGCGTTGGCAACCGAAAAGGCGACCTAATGCCGGGAAAAGATGCGGATATTGTCTTTCTCGATGAGGCCATCGCTGTGCAGTTGACCATGGTTGAAGGCCGAATTGTATTTCAGCGCAATAGCGCACCTATTTTTTCGTAAAAAATTAATTATCAATGATTTGACATGATTATACCCTCCAATACCAGCCGCCTTACCGTTCGCAAATTCGATACCAGAACCCAACTGGGCGAAGCAGCCGCTGAGGCAGTGGCCAACCAAATGCGGGCTTTGTTGATTGAAAAGGACACCATCAACATGATTTTTGGGGCTGCTCCTTCGCAACAGGAATTTCTGGCCGGGTTGTGCCTGCAGCCCGACCTCGACTGGGGCCGAGTCAATGCGTTTCACATGGATGAGTATGTGCAGTTGCCCGACGAGGCTCCCCAACGATTCGGGAACTTCCTGAAAACGCGCCTGTTTGATCGGGTTCCGTTTCGAACAGTCAATTATTTGGACGGAAACCTGCCCGATTCAGCCGAAGAATGCGCCCGGTACGGCCAACTGCTTCGCCAAAATCCGGTCGATATTGTGTGCATGGGTATTGGCGAAAACTGCCACATCGCCTTCAACGACCCACACGTGGCAGATTTCAACGATCCGGTGCCAGTTAAAGTGGTCGATCTGGACACGGCTTGCCGACAGCAACAGGTGAATGATGGCTGCTTTGCCGTGTTTGGAGACGTACCCACCCATGCTCTCACCCTTACTGTTCCGGCCATGATGCAGGCTCCCCATGTGTTTTGCATGGTGCCGGGCCGCAACAAAGCCCCGGCGGTTTTTCATACCCTGAACGCAGCCGTGAACGAAACCTATCCGTCTACCATTCTTCGCTGGCATCCCAACGCTATCTTGTTTATAGACAGCGACAGTGCAGGGCAGTTGGCCCCGATAAAGCCCATTGACCACTAATCCCCAAATCAGCGCATTCAACATTTTTTGGCATCGCTGGTGCCTATTTGGCGCGTATGTTTGTTAGATAGATAGTCTCTTCTACTACTAGATAATTCATACATGCGTCAGTTTCTTAAATATGTTTTAGCCACCCTCGTCGGACTCTTTATCTTCGGCTTTGTTGGCTTTCTGCTCCTGGTCGGTGTCAGCGCGGCCTTTTCGTCGGGCGACAAAACCGTGGTGAAATCGAACTCGGTTCTGCGGCTGAATCTTGACAATCCGATTCGCGAACAGAGCGTCGATAATCCGTTCAAAGCGTTTGAACCGCTCAACTCCGATGGCGATGTGATTGGCCTGATCGAGATTCGCGAGGCCCTTCAAAAGGCAAAGGACGACGACAATATCAAAGGTATTTACCTCGAATCGCAGTACCCACAAGCTGGTTGGGCCACCATCGAAGAGGTGCGTAATGCCCTGCTCGACTTCAAAAAGTCGAAGAAGTTTGTGTATTCCTACAACGAGGTGATGACCGAAAAGGGCTATTACTTAGCTTCGGTTGCCGACAAAATTTACGTAAATCCGGCGGGTGGCCTCGAATGGAATGGTCTCGATGCCGAGCTTTCGTTTTTCAAAGGCACCCTCGATAAGTTGGGGATCAAGCCGGAAATTTTCAAAGTGGGCGACTTCAAAAGCGCGGTGGAACCCTTCATCCGCGAGAACATGAGTGAGCCTAACCGCTTGCAGGTGAAGTCTTTTCTGGGGTCCATCAACAACCACATGGTGGTGAACATCGCCCAAAGCCGAGGTCTTCGCGCCGATTCGCTACAACGCTACGCCGATAACCTGAGCATTCAAACGCCCGAAGACGCACTGAGCCGTAAACTGATCTCGAATATTGGGTATCAGGACGAAGTCGATGGTCTGATTAAGAAGCAGTTAGGCATTGCCGACAAAAAGAAAGTGGACTACATCTCTCTGGGCAAATACAGCGATGCCGAATCGACCGACAGCGACGAGAACAGTAGCAAAAACCGCATTGCCGTGATCATTGCTTCCGGCGACATCAACTCCGGCAAAAGCGACGATAACAGCATTGGTTCGGAAACCGTGGCCGAAGAAATTCGCAAGGCCCGTTTAGACGATAAAATCAAGGCTATTGTCCTGCGCGTTAATTCGGGTGGTGGCAGTGCGCTGGCTTCCGATGTGATGCAGCGCGAAGTCGATCTGGCCCGCAAGGTGAAGCCTGTCATCGGCTCCATGTCCGACTATGCCGCATCGGGTGGATATTATATGCTGATGGGTTGCACCAAAATTATGGCCCAACCCAACACCATCACGGGGTCAATCGGCGTGTTTTCGCTGCTGTTCAACACCGAAAATTTCTTTAAAGACAAACTTGGCGTAACCTACGACCGTGTTCTGACCAACACCAACGCCGATTTTCCCTCGGTAACGCACGAGATGTCGCCGTTTCAGAAGCAAACCCTGCAACGCAGCACGGAGCGCATCTACCGGGTGTTCACGGGCAAGGTGGCAGCGGGCCGCAAACTCCCCATCGACAAAGTACTGGCCATTGCGTCGGGGCGCGTTTGGACGGGAGCGCAGGCTAAAGAAAACGGCCTGGTCGATGAATTGGGCGGGCTTGACGATGCCATTAAGCTGGCTGCCAAAACGGCCAAATTAGGCGACGATGACTATAAAGTGAAGTATCCCCGCAAGCAGGATGTCCTGCAAAAATTCATTAGTTCAATGAGCGACAGCGAAGAATCGCGTGTGCAGGCTCAGTTGGGTAACCTTGCTCCTTATGTAAAATACCTCCAGAAACTCAAAACGATGGAAGGCGTTCAGGCCCGATTACCCTTTGAGATGGTGATCCGATAGTGAATTGTTTGATTTTCGACGGAAAAGGGTCGGCGGGTTCGTCGGCCCTTTTTTTGTAGTTTTGGCAACCTATGATGCAAACACTTCCGCTCCGTTTCGACCTGTTCGCGCTGATTATTCTGCTGGGCATTGCTCAGGGTGTCTTTCTGGGCGTATCGTTTTTGTCGGGTGTGCGGGGGCGCAACGTGGCCAACCGGTGTTTGGGTGGGTTGATGCTGGCTCTGTCGGCAATTTTGATCGAGATGTGGCTCGAATACACCAACTACATGTTTCAAACGCTGGTCATCATCGACTATGCCGAACCATTCAACTTTTTGCTGGGTCCGCTGTTTTACTTTTTTGTAGTAAGCCGGATTCGTGGGTCTCTGCCCCGGCAATGGGGCTGGCATCTGGTGCCGTTTGCGATCTGGCTCATCAACGCCTTTACCTGGCTATATCAGCCCATAACTTTTAAATACAATTCCTACCTCAATGCCTGGCACCCCGAATTACCCTTCATTTCAACCGTTTATTATGTAGCCGACGATTTTACGGGCTTGCGTACCTACGTGAGTGAAATGACGCTGTTGAGTTGCCTGTTCTACCTGATGTGGTCCGTTTTGATTGTTCACGGGGCCTATCGGCAGCAGGGGCTTTCGTTCTGGAGTCGTGCCGGAGGCCGACCGCTGTCGCTGCTCCGTAGTTTGAGTTTACTGAATCTTTTGTTTCCAATCTTGATTGGCCTCGTGAAAGCTCAGTTCTACGAAGATCTCGGCGACCATATTCTGGCCACCTATGTTACGCTGACGATCTACGCAACCAGTTTCCTGGTGCTGCGTGACTCCGATTTTTTCCGCCACGAGCCAGCACCCACACCCCCTGCCGTGCCAACGGATAGACCCGTTGAGCCAAGAAAAAAGTACGAAAAGTCAGCCCTTTCACCGGAAGTGGAAAAAGCGATTCTCACCAAACTGAACCTCCTCACCACCACCGAAAAGCTATACCTCAACAGCGATTTGTCGTTACCCAAACTGGCCGATCATCTGGGTACATCGCCCCACTATGTGTCGCAGGTTTTGAACGACCGCTTGGGCCAAACCTTTTTCGACTGGCTGGCTACGCACCGCATCGCCGAAGCACAACAACTGCTGAACGACCCGGCCACGGCACACCTGAAAATTGAAGAAATTGCCGAGCGCGTGGGCTACAATGCCCCCTCAGCATTCCACACGGCGTTCAAGCGCATCAC
This sequence comes from Cytophagales bacterium, assembly GCA_031411995.1. Lineage (GTDB taxonomy): Bacteria > Bacteroidota > Bacteroidia > Cytophagales > Spirosomataceae > Rudanella. The sequence continues at coordinate 126,567 of JANOCD010000091.1, read as the reverse complement.
GGGACAAACACCGGCTTCGTTCCGGTCGGCACGAAGTTCGTAGCTATCGGCAAACAGGGTTTTTTATGCCTTTGAGGGCCATTTTTGCCCTCTCAACTTAACCAACCCCACGAATGCCTAATCACTCCACTCCCATACCTGTGTCCTCCACCGACCCTAATTCCCCCGCCCCTACCCCCATGCTCTCCCGCCGATACGACCTCGACTGGCTCCGGGTTGTTGCCATTTTGACGCTCTTGTTCTACCACACGGGCATGATCTATGTGTCGTGGGGATGGCACATCAAAAGCGACGAACACAGCCAGCCAATGCAGGAAATAATGCGTTGGATGCACCGCTGGCGGATGCCGTTGCTGTTCTTTATTTCGGGAGCAGGCACGTTTTTTGCCCTGAAACGGCGGTCCTACGGCACCTATGCAGGGGAGCGTTTCCGGCGATTATTTATTCCACTGGTGTTTGGTATGTTCGTGATTGTGCCTCCCCAAATTTACATCGAGTGGCTGTTTCGGGGTCGGTTTTCAGGCAGCTACATTGACTTTTACCCGAACGTATTCGGCTTCAGACCCTACCACGATGGCGGTACAGGGGGCGCGTTCAGTTGGCATCACCTGTGGTTTGTGGCCTACCTGTTTGTGTATTCACTGCTCAGTATTCCCCTGTTTCGGTGGTTGAAAAGCGAATCCGGCGAGCGGTTTACCGACTGGGTAAGCAGAGTCATAGCGCGACCGGGGGGGGTGATGTGGCTGGGGGGCGTGATTATTTTTGTTAGTCAGATTACGCTGAAACCCTATTTCCCTGACGAAACCCATGCGTTAATCAATGATTGGGCGTATTTCGTAAAAAACCTCCTGCTATTCTGGTTTGGCTATCTGCTCCTGAGCCGACCTTCGTTTGCGCAACTTCTCACCAATCAGCGACGCATTTTTTTGGGTGGAACACTGATTTGCACGGTTGCGATGTATGGCATTCTTGCGGTATATGACACTGAAGGGCCTGATATCCTGGCCTGGGAAATTGCTTATCTGATCGCTACCGACTGCCTGACCTGGTTTTCGGTGCTGATGACAGTGGCCTATGGTTATTGTTATCTGAACATAAACCGCCCAATTCTTCCGTACCTGACTGAAGCGATATATCCGTTCTATATTCTGCACCAAACCGTGATTGTGTTGATTGGGTATTGGGTACTCAAACAAACCAAGCTGGGTGTTTACGACGGTTTCCTGTTCGTTAGTTTGTCAACCCTGCTGGTTTGTTTGAGCCTTTACTGGTTTCTCATTCGCCCCTTCAAACTAACACGGGTGTTGTTTGGCGTGAAATCGTCTAAGCCCACCTCATCCCCTGCCGTTAGCGGCTTTACAATCAGGCCCTTTTAGTTCCCATCCGTAGTCGACTGATTCAGGGGCTTATTGGCCAGTTGTGAATCTGGTTGAACAGTTTGACGGGGAGAATGTATGCGCTGAATTTTGTAGTTACGGTCAGCTAAACTGGTCGATGGGGTATACGGTATCGACAGTCCCCCAACAGGTACACTACTGGGCCTTTGTTGTTTGTAGTTAGCTAGTTGTCCGGCTGTATAACCCACCACCGGAACGGCTACGCCTTTTTTGGCACCCCACTTTTGGGCCATAGCCGCTTTGTTGGGATGCTTATAATTGTGCGTCGAATATGTGGGGTCATTTCGTAAGGCGGTCTGTTCCTGAGCGCGTGCGGGCAGGGTAAAAAGAACACCGAAAAATATAATCAAAAGGCTCGCTTTCATGGCTTTCATCAGTTAAAAAGTAGATCGACAACGCTATGGGAGATTATCTGAATCCCCCTTTTCGTTATCCCTACAAAGGTTATATACTGATGTTAGGCCTGGGTTAGGACGAAATTAGAACGGCATTAGAAACAAGACTCAATGCCAGCCACCCCCTAAGGCCCGGTAGGTGTTAACCACAGCGTGCATCTGCTGCATTTTGGTTTCGATCAGGTCAAACTTCGATTCCAAAGCATCGCGTTGCGTTAGCAACACTTCCATGTAATCGGCTCTGGCTGAGTTGAAAAGCGTATTCGAAATCGAGACCGACTGGTTGAGGGCCTGCACTTGCTTTGTTTTCAGGTCATAACTTTTCTCTAAGTTACTGATCTTCGCCAGTTGATTGGCCACTTCAAAGTAGGCATTCAACACCGTCCGTTCGTAATTGTAAGCAGCCTGCGTTTGCCGGGCATTGGCACTGTAATACGTAGCAATGATTTCGTTTCGATTAATCCAGGGACCGGCTATACTACCCGCCAAAGCAAACAGTATTGATTCGGGCCTCAGCAACAGGGTTGGATTGAAAGCCTGGAACCCAATGGCGGCTGAAATGTTCAGCGACGGATAGAAATTGGCCCGCGCCACTTTTACATCGATTTTGGCAGCCACCAGGTTTAGTTCAGCCTGTCGGATGTCGGGTCGATTTTGCAGCAATTGCGTCGGGACACCAGCCTGCATACCAACGGGTATTACCTTGTTGAATGCCTGAGGATCACGGGCAATTGGCTGCTGCGGATACCGGCCCGTCAGGAAATTAATCCGGTTCTCGGTTTCTGTGATCCGCTGTTGCAGCGTAAACTGAATACTCCGCGTGTTAAGTACCTGCGCTTCAAACCGGCGAACGGCCAACTCAGTGACACGGGCCGACTCTTTCTGGAGCCTGACGATGTTCAGGGCGTTGGTCTGAATCTCGATGTTCTGCTGAACGATAGCCAGCTCCGTATCCAACGCTAGCAGTTCATAATATGAATTGGCTATTTCGGCAATCAGGTTCGTCACCATGAAGTTTCGACCTTCAATGGTTGACTGGTAGCGGATAACGGCGGCTTTTTTGGCGTTGCGTAGTTTGTGCCAGATGTCCACCTCCCACGTTGCCGTTGGCCCTACCATAAAGTTGGGTACAAACTCGGGAGTTTTTCGGAGGGGGTTAAAGTCAGAAACAGCCTCCGAAGCCCCCCGACTGGTATATCGGCCTACCTTTTCGACACCAACTCCACCGCCGAAGTCGACAAAGGGCAAATAGGCTCCCTGTCTGGCTCTGATTTCATTGCTGGCAATGGCAATTTCCTGCAACGTAATGTTCAGTTCCTGGTTATTTTTCAGGGCCACATCGATCAGCGCATTCAGGTTGGGGTCGGTGAAAAACTCATTCCACCGGACCTTACCCGTATTGGTCGAGTCCTGGGCTGTGTTGTAGCTAACAGGCACCATCCGATTCTCGGTTTTTTCGATCAGAGCCGGGGCTTTGCAGGCCGTTATTGCAAACGACAGGCAGGCAATCGGTACGCCGACGCGGTACAGGCAGTTATTTATGAGTTTCTTCAACATGATTTGTTTCTTCTTCGGTTACTGGAAAAGTGTCCAATTGATGAACCAGATTTTCGGTCAGCGGCTCACCTTCTTCATCCTTAATCATCTGGCGGCCATCGGCCAGTTTGGCAAATATGTAGTACAAGCCGGGGATGATGATAACCCCGAAAATAGTGCCGAACATCATCCCACCCAGGGCTGCCGCTCCGATGGTTCGGTTGCCGATGGCCCCGGCACCCGTGGCAATAATCAGTGGTAGTAGGCCAGCCACAAAAGCAAAAGAGGTCATCAGAATCGGGCGGAAACGAACTCGGGCTGCTTCAATGGCAGCGTCCAGAATGGTGGCTCCCTGCTGTCGCTTCTGCACGGCAAACTCCACAATCAGTACCGCGTTTTTGCCCAGCAAACCAACCAGCATGATGAGTCCGATCTGCGCGTAGATATTGTTTTCGAGGCCCATCAGTTTGAGTAGTATAAATGTACCAAAGACTCCAACGGGTAACGAGAACACGACGGCAAACGGAAGAATAAAACTTTCGTATTGGGCGGCTAATACAAAATACACAAAAGCCAGTACAACCAAAAACACGTACAGAGACTCATTCCCCCGAATCGATTCGTCGTACGAAAGCCCTTCAAAAGCGATGTCGTACCCTTTCGGCAAGGTCTTAACGGCCACTTCCCGGATGGCCTGGATAGCATCGGCGGTGGTATATCCTTTGGCTGGCAAACCCTGAATAGCGGCCGAATTGTATAAATTGAACCGGGTAATTTCATTTGGCCCCTGGCCTTTTTTCAGTGTCATAAAGGCTGAGTAAGGCACCATTTCGCCCGCATCGTTCTTCACAAACAGCTTCAACACGTCTGATGGAAGCCGTCTGAAGCCAGGCTCAGACTGCACATACACCTTGAAGAACTGGTTAAACTTGGTAAATCCCTGTTCGTATGTACTGCCAATCATGATGTTAAGATTATCCATCGCTTTGCCGATAGACACGCCTTTTTGCATGGCCAGCTTATTGTCAATCTCCAGTTCGTATTGCGGATAATTGGCGGCAAAAAAGGTAAACAGGCCCGAGAGTTCTTTCCGCTTGCCCAAATCAGCCATAAACTTCTTGTTAATCTCATCAAACTCCCGGTAGTCCGTATCGGTGGTTTTGTCCAATAAGCGCATTGAAAAACCGCCCGACGTGCCAAAGCCCGGAATGGCGGGTGGCTCGAAGAATTCGATAACGGCTCCCAGCCCTCTCGTTTTTTCTTCCAGTTTCTCCATGATTTCCTTCACGTTATGATCGCGATCCGACCAGGTTTTCAGGTTGATCAGACACGTACCGGCGTTGGAACCCCGCCCCTCGGTCATAATCTCGTAGCCAGCTAATGAAGATACCGTTTCTACGCCCTCCACTTCTTTACAAATTTTCTGAAGCCGTTGAGAAACCTGATTGGTTTTCTCTAAGGTAGAACCGGGAGGGGTCTGAATAATGGCATAAATCGTACTCTGGTCTTCGTTCGGGATAAATCCGGCGGGCAGCACATTATTCACATAGACGGTTCCCAGGCAGAATGCTACCAATACACCGAAGGTGACAAATCGGCGGTTGACAATTAACCTTAACAGGCCCACGTATCGGCCTGTCAGTTTATCGAAACCCCGGTTAAAACTATCGAGCGAGCGAGTCAGCAGGTTTTTCTTTCGAGGGTGGCCATGATGATTTTTCAACAACATGGCACACAACACGGGGGTAAGCGTCAGGGCGATGAGGCCCGAAATCACAATGGAACTGGCCATGGTGATGGAGAACTGCCGGTAGAACGTACCGACCGGCCCCGACATAAACGAAATGGGCACGAACACCGCCACCATCACGAGGGTAATGGCGATAATGGCACCACTGATCTCACCCAAAACCTTTTTAACCGCATTAAACGGGGTTATATACGGATCTTCTTCAAACTTGGCATGGACGGCTTCCACCACCACAATCGCGTTATCCACCACAATACCAATGGCTAATACCAGCGCAAAGAGCGTGATCAGGTTGATGGAAAGGCCAAAAAGCTGCATCACGAAAAACGCCCCGATCAGCGATACCGGAACCGCCAGAATCGGTATCAGCGTCGAACGCCAATCGCCTAAGAATATGAAAACAACTAAGGCAACCAGTAAAAAAGCGTCGCGCAACGTGTGTGTAACCTGCTCAATAGATGCATCCAGAAATTGAGAAACGTCATAGCTGATTTTATAGTCCATCCCCGGTGGAAAGGACGCTTTCATTTTATCCAGCTTCGCTTTTACTTCACCAATAACTTCACGGGCATTACTGCCGTAGTTTTGTCGTAACACGATGGCCGCCGATGCCTGACCATCTAAGTTGGAATAGATGTTAACGAATTCACTGCCCAGTTCAACTCGCGCTACATCCCTCAAGTGAATGCTTTCTCCTTCTGAATTGGCCCGGATAATGATATTTTCATACTCTTTTGGATCGCTATATCGTCCTTTATAGGTAAGCACATATTCCAGCGACTGAGCCGCAATTCCAGAGCTTTGACCGAGCCGGCCCGGTCGGCCAATAATACTTTGCTCGCCTAATGCTTTCATGACCTCCTCAACCGAAATGGTATAAGCCCGCATCCGTTCGGGGTTTAGCCAAACGCGCATCGCATAGCGTCGACTACCCAATATCTGCGCCCGCGCTACCCCTTTAGTCCGCTGTATTTCGGGGATCATGCTCACCGTAGCGTAGTTGAACAGGAATTTCTCGTCGATGCTTTTCGTCTTGGAGTAGAGATTAACGTACATGAGCATACTGGGCTGGATAGGCGTAATAATAACCCCTTCGCGCTGCACCAGTTCGGGCAGCAGGGGCATTACCTGATCGACCCGTGTTTTCACCCGGATAACGGCATCATTCGGATCCGTACCGGGTTCAAAAACAATCCGCAGCGTAGCCTCGCCCGCACTCGTAGCATCGGTGGCAATATAGCGCATATCCTGAACCCCGTTGATGGCTTGTTCGAGCGTAATCAGCGTGGATTTAACCAGTACATCGGCACTCGCTCCCGGATAATCAATGAAAATATTGACTGTGGTGGGGGCAATATCGGGAAACTGAGAAATAGGCAATTGCCTGATAGCCAGTATGCCCACGAAAACAATCATGACCGATATGACAATAGCGAATACGGGTCGGCGTATGAATTGGTTGAACATAGTTATGTCTTAAGTAAATAGGATACTGGACGATGGAGCAGCTATAGTCTTATTCGGCATACAGTTCCAGATGACTGATAACCGATTGGGGCTGCTGGAATTTATAGCGTATTTTTTCGTTTTCCTTAACTTGGCGTAAGCCTTCGAGCAGGATTTTATCGTCTTTTTTCAGACCCGATTGAACCACAAAAATGTGCGGCATCTCGGCGGCAATGCTGATTTCGCGCGACCGAATCACGTTGTTTTTATCGACCACATAAACATACTTTTTGTCCAGAACCTCAAACGTGGCTTTCTGTGGGATAATCAGCGCGTTTTTAAGCGGCAGTGTCATTCGGATATTCCCCGTTTCGCCATGCCGCAAGAGTCCTTTGGGGTTTGGGAAGGTAGCCCGGAAGGCAATGTTGCCAGTTTCGTTATTAAAGTCGGCTTCAATCGTTGAAACCACGCCGGGATAGGCAAACAGTTCGTTGTTCGCCATCAGTAGATTCACGTTAACCTGGTTGTCTTTGTGGTGCATTTTGTAGTCGAGATATTCGGCTTCCGGCACGTTGAAATACACCCACATTTTGCTATTGTCCGACAGCGTAGTCAGCAGATCGCCCTCGTTGATCAGACTGCCCAACCGCACCTGAAAATGATCCATGATGCCATTAAAAGGGGCAGCGATCCGGGTGAACATTAAATGGGTTTGGGCCAGTGTTACCTCGGCTTTTGCCTTGTCGAACTTGGCCTTTGCCAGAGCCAGTTCGTTTTTGGAGACGATGTTGCTATCGGCCAGTCGTTTGGTGTTTTGCAACTCGATGCCCACGTAGTTGGCCTCGGCCTGCGATTTTTGCAGTTCAGCATTGTACATCACGGGCATGATCTGAAACATGAGCTGCCCTTGCCGGACGGATTGCCCTTCGTCCACAAAGATTTTTTGCAGGTAGCCCTTTTCTAACGCCCGCATTTCAATGTGCTGGATGGCATGAATCTGGCACACATAGTCTTTGGTGGCCGTCGTGTCTTTTTGCAAGGGACTCGTAACAGCGTACTCCACGGCTTCCTCTTTCTTTTCTTCGGCTTTTGTCGAACAACCCATGTTGCCCGACAAGGCACATACGCTCAGGAGCAGGAACAGTTGTTTGGTGGTCGTTTTGGGAAACATAGCTATTCTATATTAAGAGCGATTTAATGCGATTGGATAGGTTAGTTGGATGCGGTAGGCGGACCGTTGGCTCCCCCACCCGGTGGGGCATTGGAAGCCTTCTCCAGATGGCGAATCACGCTGTCTTTGAGTTGATTGGCCTGCTGACACTCCGAAAGTTGCTGTTGCCAGACCCCGTGTTCCACCGGATTAACGGAGCGACCGATTTCGTCCTCGTAGCTGTTTATCCGGTGGTTTTGCTCCACCAGCAGAAAGCCATTGAACACCAACGAAAGGGCTAAGGCCAATCCGAAGCCGTAAAGCAAAATCGAGTCGGTTCGCCCAAGCGGAGAATGTCGGCGTTGCATAGCTTGTGTCTGTATTTTGTCGACACAAAGTACGCGGCACTACATTAGAACGGTATGAGAAGGGTATGAGAAGATATTAGGAACCCTAGGCTAGGCCCGGCAACTCAATCGTAACCGTGGTTCCATGATTTTCCTGGGAGCTAATGTGAAGAATCCCCTGATGGAGGTCGATAATTTTCTGGGTAACGGCCAAACCAATGCCATAGCCGGGCACGCCCATCACATTACTTCCCCGGTAGAGTGGGTCTAAGATATGGGACGTATCGGTTTCGGCAATACCCCGGCCCCGGTCGGTTATGGTCACCGTAATTTGTTCTTCGTTAGCCTGTAGTTGCACTGAAACCGCTTCGGCGGAGTATTTACAGGCATTATCCAGTATGTTCAGCAAAGCCGTTGTGAGCAGGGTTGCATTGCCTTTCACGGTGAACGATTCGTTGTCGTCTGCTATAAATTGGAGGGGCAGCGGTCGGCCCGGATACTTGGCCTGCACTTGCCCAATGGCCGTGAGCAGGCAATCGTCTACCTGCACGCTTTCCAGGGCAACGATGCCATCGGTCACTTTGGCTAATCCCAGCAACCCATTCGTCAGGGTAATCACTTTTTTTAATTCCTCAACGGCTATTTCCATACTGTCGCGCCAGTCGTTGGGGTTGCGGTCATACCGGAGCGAAGTTTCCAGCGTCCCTAGCGTGTTGGTGAGTGGAGTGCGTAGTTCGTGGGAAGCATGGGACACAAAGCTGCGCTGCGATACAAACGCATCTTCGAGCCGAAACAGCATCTGGTTAAAGGTCATGGCAAGTTGAGCAATTTCGTCGCGCCGGTTGCCTTCATGCACCCGTTTGTGCAGCTGCTTCGCCGTGATCTGCTCCACTTCGTCCACGATCTGGGCAATGGGCCGCAGCACCCTCCCCGAAAAATACCAGCCTGCCAGCACAATCAGGGCAAAACCCAGCAGGTTGGCCAGCAACAGAATTTGCTGCAGGGCACCCAGTTTGGCAAAGCCGATCCGGTCGAAACCAGAGGCAAAAATGTAGAAAAGTTGCCCCCGGTCGCGGTAGGGGATTACAATAGACTCTAAATGGCCACTCTTAAAGGCAAACAGGGAGTCAGCGTTAGAGGTCAGAAACGGAATTTTTTCTTTGTAATAGTCTGATTCTTTCAAGGTTCGGTTGGTGAACACCAGGTGGTGCCGGTCGTCGTAAATACTGATTTGCTCCTCCACAATGGTAAGCAAATCGGTACGCACCATATTCCTGAAAAAGTCATCGTGCAGATGCCGCCGGGAAATGAGCACCCGCCCGGCCACGCGGGCTTTCCCCTCCAGTTTATTATAAAATTCCTCCTGCCGGTAGAGCGAATAGAAATACCACACCAACAGCGACAGCGTGATCTGAATGGCCATCGCCAGCCCGGTAAAAATGATGGTCAGGCGGTTTCTGATAAGCATAGGGATGGGTTAACTCTCGCGAAGTACGTACCCCATACCCACGATCGTATGCAGCAGTTTGGGCGAGAAGTTTTTATCTATTTTCTTTCGCAAGTAACTGATGTACACGTCTATAACATTGGTACTGGTATCGAAATTCAGGTTCCAGACCCGCTCGCTGATATCGACCCGCGAAATGATTTTCCCTTTGTTAAGCATCAGGTATTCCAGCAGGGCATATTCGCGGGTAGTCAGGTCGATGCGTTCGCCCGCCCGCGTAACAGTTTTGCTGTCTAAATTCAATTCCAGATCGGCCAACTGCAGCACTTGTTTCTGCTTAGGGCCGTGTCGGCGCGTGAGGGCACGAACCCGCAACAGCAACTCCTGAAACTCAAAGGGTTTGGCCAGGTAATCATCCGCCCCAGCATTGAAACCATCCGACTTATCGGCCAGGCTATCCAAAGCGGTCAGCATCAGCACAGATACGCTCTCATTGTCGGCCCGGATCAGCCGACACAACTCAAAACCGTTGATCTGGGGCAGGTTAACATCCAGAATGATAATGTCATAGCTATTCCGGCGGAACAGGGACAGACCCATCCGCCCATCATACGCGATGTCGACTTCGTAGCCCTCGGCCGACATCCCTTTACGAATAAAGGAAGCCAAACGTTCTTCGTCTTCAACCAAAAGGATTTTCATGAGAAAGAGTATCGTTGAGTATAGCCCTGCGGAGTTGCCGAATGGTACACAAATCTACACCCGTTCGCTGAACGATTAGTTGAAAACAAACACCGAAGTGAATGTTCCTGTTTTGAGCCTCCATCCTGGGCACCCTGGTCAACTTTCGATTTCAATTCCGCCACGGTATGAATTAGCCGTTGAATACGAGCCACTCGCCAGCGAGACTCAAATGTATAAATAGACAGTCTACTTCTCTTGGACTATCAAAAATAGATACAACTATTTTTTCAACCGGTCAAACACATAGTACAAAATAGGAATCCAAAACGGGTAAAATGGTTGAAATGAGAGATGGAAATAGTAACGAACGCCACCTAAATCCTTTTGCAACAGTGAACACCCGCCCTTTTAACTATTCGCTCCTAACCTTCTGGCTCCTCATTCTCAGCCACCTTTTGCCCGCGCAAACGCTGTTGCAGGGCCGGGTAATGGATGCGGCAACGGGAAAGCCGCTGCCCTTTGCCACAGTTTATATCAACACCACCACACGCGGCACCACGGCCAATGACGACGGCCAATTCAAACTGACGGGCGTTCCGGCGGGAACGGTGGAGGTAGTAGCTTCGTATTTGGGGTATAAGCAGGCCCGGTCGGTGGTGAAACTCCGTCTCAATAGCCCCTTGACGGTTAATCTGGTACTGTCGCCAACGGGTAATTCGCTGGATGGCGTGACCGTTACAGCCAAGCGGAGCAAAGCCTGGGAGCGACAGTTTCGGCGGTTCAAAAGCGAGTTGCTGGGCGAGAGTCCGTTTACGGGGCGGTGTGTGCTGGTGAACGAACAGGCCGTGAACCTGACCGAAGCCGATGGCCACTTGAGAGCCACGGCTACCGAACCCCTCATTTTTGAAAACAACGCACTCGGCTACCGGATTCATTACGACCTGCTATCGTTCGACACGTACCAACGGGCCACCTACTATGCCGGAGCTACTCGTTTTGAGGAACTTACGCCCGACAGCCCCCAACAGCAAAAACGCTGGCAACGCAACCGGCAATTAGCCTACATTGGCTCCACCCGCCATTTGATTGCCAGTATGGTAGCTAAAACCCACGAACAGGAAGGGTATTTGGTCTATAAAAGCAAGATCGACCTGACGGGCAGAGCAGCCGCAATGGCCCCCGTTTTGGTTTTTGAAGGAGACCGCCCCGCAACCGCCCAGATGGACAGTATTTTCAGGTCGGGCGAATTAGCAGCTGAACGCCTGATGCTGCTGGATGGGCCGCTGGAGATTTTTTACACCCGCGTGAACGCCCGCAACTCGCCTTACCGCGATATGCCCTATGCCTACTCGATGCTGGTGTTGCCCCATAAATCGGCTTTGGTAACGACCGATGGCTGGGTGTCGAGTCCGAATGGCATGGAGATCAGGGGCTACCTCAGCAAAGACCGACTGGCCAATCTGCTCCCTGCCGACTGGCGACCCGATGCCACCACGGCGCAACCCCAAACCGGCGCAGAAGGCACCCTCTTACCGCCCGATGCCCGACTCGATTCCCTGAAACGCGACTGGAAACAGTACCAGAAAACCTTGTTGCCAACCGTCTATCTGCATACCGACAAAGCATTTTACACCACGGGCGACAACCTCTGGTTTAGTGCTTACCTGCTGAACCCAACCACACTGGGCCTGCTTCCGAATCGATATGCCGATGTGAATGAGGCTCTTCACCTCGACTGGATTGAGCCATCGGGCCAAACGCTGCACCATCAGTGGGTGGCGGTGAAAAATGGCCGGGCCGAAGGCGTTTTTCAACTCCCTGACTCGCTCCAAACGGGTGCCTACACGCTCCGGGCCTACACCGAAGCAGGGCGAACAGCGCGTTGGCCCGCGTTTGAAAAGACGATTTTGGTTAGCAACGGACTGAGCAGTGTGCCATTGAACGGAAAGCAGGAAAAAACGAACGTGCCAACGGCAGTGACGCAACTCGCCGGAACAAAACAGCCCGAACCAGCCGAGTTATCGCTCGATGCAACCAGCGACACCACCGGCATTGCGGTGAGCATTCGGGCATCGGGATCGGCACGGGACCAACCCGTTTACCTAACCATTCAAAGCCGGGATCGGTTTGTGGGGCAGGCTAAAATCAAATTGCTCGATGGCCGGGCCAAGGTCATGATTCCGGCGTTCAACATACCGGCGGGCCTTACCCGACTGACATTGTTCGATGGGCAGGGCAAACCCAAAGCCGAACGATTGGTTTCGGTATCCACGTTGCCGGGTGAGCCGGTGCGCGTTGCCATCACTGCCGACAAACCTCAGTATGCTCCCCGAGACATGGTAACGTTGCAACTGACGGTGCATGACGATACGGGCGACCCACTCCCGGCGTTTTTGTCGGCTTCCGTCACCGATGCCGAACAACTCCCCACTGACTCGCTGGGGACTTCGCTGCAACCTTATTTACTCAATAAGCCATTGGCAAATAGTGCATTGCAGATAAAACAGCAGCTTACTCCTGCCGATACGAGCGTGGGTATTGTGCTGCACGGGCGGGCGGTCGATGCCAAAGGCCGACCCGTACCGAATGCCAAAGTCCTGCTGTCGTTTGTTGGTACGGTTGACTCGTTTGCCCGCTCGGCGGCTGCCGATGAGCAGGGGCGTTTCCAGATGGATGCCCTCGCCCTGACCGACACTGCCCAGCTAACTATTCAGGTGATGGGTGCCGATTTTAAACAAACCAGAGCTACCGTCCAGCTCGATTCGCCCACCGGCCCGCTTGGAACAGGCAACAAGTGGCCCGTGGATTCGAGTGCCGCGCTTGACTGGAGCCGATACCTGAAGTCGATTCAGTTGGCTCGTTTACGACAGGTCGAAGATGCTGAACGCTACCGATTTAACGGTGCTCGGCAGTTAAAAGAAGTGGTGGTGAAAGCTGCCCGCATCGACGACAGCGAGGCCCGGCGCGTGAGTTTGCACGGCACACCCGATGGCAGTGTAGTTTTCAAGCAGGAAGATGCCAATCGGTATGCCAACGTGTTCGAGATGCTACAAGGCAAACTGCCGGGCGTTCAGGTTAATTTTAACGCCCTGTCGGGTATGTATAATGTGGTTGTGCGCGGGGTTGGGTCATTTGGGAGCAACAATGCCCCCCTGTTTCTGCGGGATGGTCAGTACGTTGACCAGGATTTACTGATGGCAACCAACCCGGCTGAGATAGAACGCATTGAAGTGGTGAAAAATAGTGGGGCCACTATCTACGGGGCACGTGGTGGGGCGGGTGTCATTGCATTTTTTACGCGGAAATGGAAACCCGACCAACTCAACCCCGGCGGCAAACAACTGACCGTGATGGGCTATCCACTGCCCCGCCAGTTTACCTTCCCCGCCTACAACGCCAACCCCGGTGACCACACCGACCGGCGCGACGTGCTGTTGTGGCAACCCCAACTTCAAACCGATGCCCAGGGCCAAACCACCCTCAAATTCCCCCTTTCCGACGTAGTGCGAACGCTGCGCATAACCATTCAGGGCATCACCGCAACCGGGCAACCCGTGTCGGTGGAGCGGTTGGTGAACGTGCAGTAAGGGTCTTCACAGCCGCCCTTTCTCATCTTCCAGCCCCGTTTTACGTTGCCGGGCGGCTTTTACCTGGTTGCTGCCGAAGGCGTAGGTGAAATTGACCCGAATCTGGCGGCTTTCGTACCCCCCGCTGGCATCCATATAGAGACCCCCAAACTGGCTGATGCCCCGCCACTGCTGCCGGTTGAAGGGGTCGGTTACGGTCAGGACAAGGTTGCCACGGTCAGCCAGGACTTTGCGCTGCAGGCCTACATTGGTGCCCCAATACCGGCGGTTTTTGAAAGTGCCGCCCCAGATCGAAGGTGAGGTGTAGTAGCCCGAAAGTTCCAGATTCCACTTGTGCGGCAACGTGATGGTGTGTTGCACGTACAGGCTCAATACGTTGGCAGTCAGGCCAATGGTGCGACCCTCGCCGAAATTGGCCCGGTTGGTGGAGCGATACGCACTGACGTTGCTGTAAACGTTCCACCATTTGGCGAGGCTAAACGGATAGCTGACGTTAAGCGACAAAACCCGTTGGTTGGCAAGGTTAAGCGTGGTAATGAAATTCTGCGGGCGGCCATCGCTGTTGAGTTTGGTGGTGTCCGTGATCGACGTGAAATAATCCTGGGTATCGCTGTAACTGAGCGAGGTGGTCAGTTTGTAGTTGTATGTATGCGACACCTGAACCGTGTTGGTGTATTGGGGTCGCAGAAACGCATTGCCTTTTTGGTAGGTCAACTCGTCGGTTTTCCACTCAAACGGGTTCAGACTCTGATACGAAGGCCGGTCGATTCGGCGGCTGAACGTGGCGTTCCAACTATTTTTCTGGTTGGGTGAATAGGTCAGGCCCGCGCTCGGAAACAGGTTCAGGTAATGGCGGGAAACCGTTTGGTCAGCTTGTTTGGTGGTGCTGGTGAGTTGCCCGTTTGAGCGGGTGTCTTCGAGCCGGAGGCCAAGTTGAGCGTTCCATTTACCGCGCTGTTTCTCAAACGAACCGTAGGCCGCGTTCACATTTTCGGTATAAACAAACTGGTTCGAGCGGTTGGTATTCAGGCGGTCGCTGTTGTCGATTATGTCATAAAAATTGAAGCCATTATCCGTCTTTACTGACGAAAGTTTGAACCCAGCACTGAGTTTTCCCCCGGCTAATTTCTGGCTATAATCGGCCTTCAGCGTGCGTAGGGCAATATTTGTTTCGGTCAGCATCCGGTAGTTACGTTCCGACAGCAATTGGTTGGTGGCTGGGTTTACATACTGGTTTGGCTGGAAGGCGTTGTTGTCAGATCCATAGTACCCAAAGTCGGCATCCACGCTCAGTTCATGGCCGGTGGTGTCGGTGTAGCGGTAGTTGAGGTTGGCGTTGCCATTACCCCGCTCATACTTGTTTCGGTTATTGGCAATGAGCAAACTCGTGGCTGATTGCCCCAGCACGCCAATGGGTGTGCGCCCCAGAGTCGCGCTGTTGGCATCGCTCATTGAGCCGTCGAGCAGAATACCGAGGGTGCTTTTACGGCTCACAAAAAAGTCGGCTCCAGCGCGGGCATTGTGGTTCAGCGAGCGCGACCGGGTCTCACTTTTCTGATCGAAAAATTGGAGCTGACCATCGGAGCCAGCTTGTCGCCGATAGAAGTTGATAAACGACCAGTCGCGGGCGTTGCGGTGGCTGTAGTTCATGAACAGGTTCGCTTTTTTGGTACGATTATTCAGCGTTACGGACCCGTTGACTTTCGGGTAATACTTGCCCTGGGCAAACCCCAGTGTGGCCGTGCCGTTGGTGCCGAAGTTTTTATTTTTCTTCAGGCGGATGTTAATAATCCCGGCATTTCCCTGGGCATCGTAGCGGGCCGAGGGTTGGGTAATTATCTCAATGGCTTCAATATCAGAGGCTTGTAGTGTTCGCAAGTACGCGCTTAAATCGCTGGGACTGAGGGGCGAGGGCTTCCCGTCGATAAACACCCGAACGCCATTTTTGCCCTGTAGCATAATGTTATCGTTGGGGTCGAGCAACACGCCGGGGGCCTTTTGCAGCACCTCCAAGGCCGAACTCCCCGCCGAAGTAAGGCTCCCCTCTACGTTCAGAACGAGCTTATCGGGCTGCACCTCCACAAGTGGTTTGCGCGCTGTTACGGTCACGGCTTTCAATGATTGGGTACCATCGGCAAGGGCGATAATCGGCATCGTTATCGTTTGCCCGTCAGCCACGGCAACAACCTCCGAAGTGGAATTGGCAAAACCAACCCCCGACACCCGAAGCCGGTAACTCCCCGCCCGAACCCCAACGACTGAATAAACCCCTGACGCATCGGCCACGGCAGCTTTAGCGAGGGTCGAATCACTGCTTCGGAGGAGAGCAACAGTGGCGAAGGAAACAGCTTGCTGGCGGGCATCGACCACGGTGCCGCTCAGAGTGGCAGTTTGAGCAAAAAGGGGTGCAGATAGCACGAATAGGAACAGGATGAACAGCTTTTTCATGGCTTCGATAGATTGATGGGTCAAAGCTACGGCGAGCCTAAGCGGTGAGCCAGCCTCAATCGGTGAGTAGTCAAAATGGGCGGTGAACGAATGCGGGCTGCCATTCGGCGACGATTTCGACGGTTCGTCGGAAAAAGGTGGGGGAGAATGTGTAGAGACCGTAGGTTTGATCCGAATAAATAGTGGACGGAATGGTTTTGAGCATGTTGCGGAATGAAAACAGAAATGTATGTTTGCTAACAAACAGATACACTGTTTACTAAACCAACTAAATCAAACTGACATGAATGAACAAGCCTCCACTTATCGCGTCGCCATCAAATGGGGCATTTTTCTGGGTCTGTTTAGCATCGTTTATTCGCTCTTCCTTTTCCTGACCGGGAACATAGGTCAGTCCTGGACGAGTGTTGTTTCAATTATTATCAGTATTGGCGGTTTGGTGCTGGCCATGCGGGAGTTCAGAACACTGAACGGTGGGTATATGACATTTGGCGAAGGCACGACGGTAGGGACGGTTACGGGCCTGATTTCGGGCTTGCTTTCTGTGGCCTTTTCGTGGTTCTACATGACCATAATCGACACGAACGTGATGGCTGGAATAGCCGAGAAAACCCGCGAAGCACTGGAAGCCAACGGGAGCTTTAGCGATGAGCAGATTGACCAGCAAATGGAGATGATGGAGCGGTTTCAAACGCCCGGAATGCTCCTTGGTATTGGCTTGATCAGTGCCCTGATTGGTAGCGTGATCATTGCCATGATCGTGGCCGCATTTATGCGGAAAGAAAAACCAAGTCCATTTGAGTAGTGAATAACCAGTAAGTTAGGCTCATAAAAGTTAAACTCGGTAGAATATTGAGTCATTTTATACGCACACAGACCGAAGATACGAAAACAGAAAAATGCCAACACTAGATCGAATCGCTTTCTGGGGAATCACCTACCGGCAACTTGCCCTGGTACTGGGGCTATATTTGCTTTCAGCCCTGCTGTATGATGGTGCTCTGTCGATTAGTCAGCGGCCCTGGTCGAAGCAGTCATTTGGTAGTGATTTTTTGGAGGGAGGCCCTCGGATTTTGCTGGATTATGGGTTGAAATTGCTGACTACGGCCCCTATTTGGTATCTGTTGTTCAGGCGATTGCGAAACCACTCGCTGCCCCGCCGGGTGTTATTGCATATTGCGTTGCTTCCCCTGTTCATTATCGTTTGGCAGGGAACATATTACCTTATTTCGGATGCTATCCGCATTGGGCGGCTTCGCGACAGCGGGCAGATTTGGGATACCTACATTGGTGCTTTGTTTTATTTGGTACAGTTCGGGATTTTTCACGCTTATGCCTACTACCGCGACTACCAGCAGCAGCGGATTCAGGAGGCCGAACTTCGCGAACTGGCCGTGAAAAGTGAACTCACCGCCCTGAAAGCGCAGTTGAATCCCCATTTTCTGTACAACGTGTTCAACACCATTAGTGCCACTGTTCCCCCCGAACTCGAACATACCCGCGAACTCCTCGCCGACCTTGCCGACCTGTTTCGCTACCAACTACAAGCCTCCAAAACCGACTTCGTAACGGTGCGCAACGAGGTGGCCTTTCTCCAAAAATACCTCGATCTCGAAAAGGCCCGCTTTGGCGACCGGCTCCGGGTTGTTTTTGAGGTTCCCGATGGGGTGATGGATGCCAAAATCCCGCCCATGCTCCTTCAGCCTTTAGTAGAAAATGCGGTGCGGCACGGCATTGCTCCGTTGATCGAAGGGGGTGAGGTACGCATAAAAATCAGGCAGCAAAACGGGCAGTTGCACGTTACGGTGGCCGATACGGGCGTGGGTATGAACGGTAAATCAGTTAAGGTTTTGGGCATAGAATCGCACGGCGTTGGCCTGGCTAACACGCGCTTGCGACTGGAAAAGATGTATGGTAATAGCTTGTTAATCAAGGTGAATGAGCCTCATGGCGTGACCGTTGATTTTGAAATACCGGCTTGATGTACAAGACTATGCAGAAAGTAATCATCATCGACGACGAAGCGGCTGGCCGGATGCTCATTCGGCAGTATCTGGAACACTACCCCGCCCTGATTGTGGTGGGCGAGGCCAACAATGGCGTGGATGCCGTGCGGCTTATTAACGAGTTTCGCCCCGACCTGATCTTCCTGGATATTCAGATGCCGGGCTTGTCGGGCTTCGAGGTGTTGGGGCATTTAGACGAAATCCCCCAGATCATTTTCTCGACCGCCTACGACCAATACGCCCTGCAAGCCTTTGAGGTTCACGCAGTTGATTACCTGCTCAAGCCCTACACCCGCGACCGTTTTGCCCAGGCCGTTGCGCGGGTGACGGACTCCAGAACCACCAACCTGCAAAAGATTCAGCCCCTCGCCGAAAGTCTGATGACTACTACGTCTGACCGCACATTGGCCACCAGCTACCCGGAAAAGATCCTGGTGCAAACCGGAAACCGGCTCATCACGGTGGCCGTATCCGACATTCTCCGCATCGAAGCCGAGGGCGACTATGCCACGCTCGTGACTGCAAAAACCCACCACCTGAGCAACTACGGCATCAGTGCGTTAGAAGCCAAACTCGACCCGCGCCAGTTCATCCGGGTTCACCGCTCCGACATTATCAACCTCCACTACGTCCGCGAAATCCAGAAATACCCGTCCAGCTACGACGTAATCCTGCACAACGGCGACGTAGTACGGGTCAGCCGCTCCTATATGGACAAGATTCGGGAGCTGACATTTTAGGATTGAGTGCGTTGTAGGATGTCGTCGCGTAGCGACCAAACCATTGGGCGGCTTTTTGTTTGGTCGCTACGCGACGGAAAATCGGCGTTGACCATGTTGGATGGCTACAAACATTAGGTCGCTACGCGACGAAAGCCAACGTGAATTAGCTACGAGCTAAGCGTAGTCAATGGCCATTTGCGCGACCTCGGCCAGCACGTCATCCACGGTCTCGCGGAGTTCCGGCCCCATGCGGAGATAATCTGTTGGGTATTCATCCTGCAAAAAGTACAGCGTGGCGTAATAGAGCGGCTTGAATCGGTCTTTCAACTGCCATTCTTCCTGTTGGAAATAGTTGTAAGCAGTATGGTATTGCTTTTTGGCGAGGAGAAGTTTGAGAAAATCAATCGCTAAAAAGTCATCATCGTAAGGTGATGTTGATAGACCTGTATTTCGCTCAATCTCATTTGAACGTAAGTATTCTGCTAGTTTTCCACTTAATTTCTGAAAGAGTCCCTTCCATACATATATGATGTCTTTCACTAATTCCTTTTGTGAGAAATAAATTGTCCCTGAGAGATTCCAAGCTGAGATCTTGTCATTTAACTTTCCAACTACTTGCTTTCTGTCCGATGCTTTTAAATAGAAATATTGCATGGCAATCTCAGATGCCATTGCTGAAAGAGAGAGTTCTGTGCCAATATCTTCAGTTACACCATTATTCAGTCGCACTCTAAATGAAACTTGGCTAATAATTCCTGAAATACGGTAAATAATGGCCTCTAAATGCGGATATTGCTGTTGGTAACCTACATAATTCTCAGTGATTGCGGACTGCATTTCGTCTCTAATAATAATCTTTTTAACTATAAGGGTAGCCTCATCTATATCATCTATAAGTATGTAGCAACTTGCCAAATCAAGGCGATCTTTAAGTTTTAATTTTTTAAAGCTCTTCAACAACTCAATTGCCCTTTCGTACTCCCCGTCATTCAATAATTTCGTAAGATTTTCGTGCTTTGATTCGCCTACATCTTTGATCAGTTCACTCCTTCCATTTTTTGACAAATAGGTTCTTGTCTTTTTTCTCAAAAAATCCTCCATTTCCTCGTTCTTCGAAACCTCCGCATACGCTGTCGTTAAATACAAGGCGGCTTGCTCTTCCATTTGCCCCCTTTCCATAGCGTGAATATGTTTCCAAATCCGTTCCTCCAACCAAGCCTCATCACCCCCAAACATTTCCTCAAAAAACTTTACCAACCACAGCATCCGTTGGTCGGTTCGGCGACTGAACCGCATTAAATACCAGATGTTGAAAAAGCGTTCTTCGAGCCGATAAAGGTGGTTTTTGGTGTTGGTTTCTACTTTCTCGACAACGCCGTTGTTGATGAGTTGCTTGAGTTGGGCCGAGACTACCTTGCTTTCCAAGCGCACAACCTGCGCCAGTTCTTTGGTGTTGGCTGCATCCCATGCCTGGGCAAGGGCGGCCACAATTTTCTGTTGCTGGGTAGGCAAATCGTCCATGCGGTGCTTGTAGAGGGGCGTTACCCGGTCGAGCAACACATTCAAATCCTTGAAGACCGAGCCGGAATTTTCTTCTACCATAATCTCAAACAGCAACACCATCGTGCGGATTACCCCGCCCGTCAGTCGGCGGATGGCTTCGATGCGGCCGGGTTGGTGTTCCACAATTTGCTTCACCGCGTCGGCGTGGAAAGCCTCGCCCAATTTCAGAAACAGGTCGATTGCTTCGGTCTTGTTCAGGCCCTCCAGGTGCACGACTTTGAAGAACTCGAAAAACGGCTTGGCGTAGTCGTGGGTTTGGTCGATGGTGGTGGGCGTGCCGCCAACAATGCGAATGTCGGCGGTGGTGAGCAGCACCTCGCGGAGCCGTTTGCCCTCCTGATCGTCTAATTTTTTTAGTAAATCGCCGATGTTATCAATCAGCAACAGCAGTTTTTTGCCGTGCTGTTGCAGTTCGCCGATAATGGTGTCGATGGCCCGGCGTTCGTAGTCGTCCGGCCCGTATTGAGCCACCACCGTCTTCTCTAAACCGGAAAACAGCGGGTCGGCTTCTTCAAGGTATTGGGCCGTTCGTTCCCATAAATCGGCCAGCGAACTGATGCCATATTCCTCCTCGTTAAACACAATTGGAATGAGCCGGGCGTATAAATCCGGTGTATTTTCGATCTCATAAGCCAACCGGAGCAGGAGCGTCGTCTTGCCCATTCCGCGCACCCCCTGAATCAGATAATGCTGTTCAGGTGCGGTCATGGGGGCATCCCGAATGTCGCGAAACAGCCGGTCGAACTTGGCTTTGCGGGCAATGAAACCCGCTATCAGGGCCTCTTTGCTCTGCGTGTGCGGGTTGTAGATGGTGGCAACGAGGGGGCGCGGGTTAGCTAACATATTTTTTCCACCAGATTTTCAGAATCGTTGAGTTGAACCGATACGACAGCGCGTCAGGCGTTTCGTGCAAATAACCGTCGTACAGTAAGGACTCCATTGTGGCTTTGTAGTGTTCCGTAAAGAAATGCTTCACCGCTAAATCATGCACTACGGCCTTCTCAAGCGTGTTTTCATTGGCTGTTCGGGTCAATACTTCATGAACAAAGGTATTCTCGGCCCCGGCCTCAAGCCGCTTGGTGAGTCGTTCGTAATACTCCACAAAGTACCGTTTATTTCGGTGATGAAACACCTGCTCGAACGCTTTTTCGGCTTTTGACTGATCAATTGGGTTACCCACACTATCGTACATATCAATCACTTCCTGCACCAGTAATTGCACATGGAACGGCATCAGCCAGTCGATTTTGTTCAGAATGAACCGAATTATTTCGTCGTCAATCTCAATCTCTTCCGAGCTGATTAGTTGTCGAAACAGGGTGCATGCTTCGTCTTCGGTTAGGGGCGGAACGTCGATAAACTGAAGCTGATTGATCAAATCGCTGGCAGCCAATTTTTGCACAAGTGGCTGTAAACCAATCGAACCCGTGATCAGAAACTGCACCTTGTTGGTCAGCTTCCGATTGTGCATCAGTTCGCGGAACGTTTGCAGAAACCGTTTGGCTTCCTGCTTGCCATGAACGGTGAGAATGTTGTCGAGCGTCTCCGTAAACTCATCGACCATGATAACGAGTTTGCCGCCATCCAGATCCATTTCTTCCAACAGTTTTTCCAGATCAGCCTGAAAATTAACGGGTTGCCCTTTGTCAATTTCAATGTCCAGGAACGGTATTGATGCTTTCAGACTTATTCGTTGCAGCAAGGCACTGGCTACTTTTTTGAGTGTGTTCGATGCTTTCGATATCCCCCGAAAAGCCGGGCTGTCCATCACCTGCCGGGCCACTTCCTTGTAGAAATCATCAACCGAGTTGATCGACTGAGTGATGGCATACACGAACTGCTCACCCTCGCCGGGGTTGTCCATCAGGTAGTTCATGATTGACGTTTTACCAACCCGACGCGGAGCTGATAAATAGACTTGGTTGCCGTTGCGGACGGCCCTACGGATTTTATTCACCAATAGCGGGCGGTCAAAGAAATCACTCCCCGAAACAGCCTGCCCAATTATATTCCTCATGTTGACAATAGAATTTTTGTCAAAAGTATTGACAAAAATTCTATTGTCAACTTTTTTAACAAAACATTTATTGTCAAACCCTTGAAGTAGAAAAAAAGCCCGTACTCACATTTTCTTGAACACTCATAATCACCCTATGTTTTGCATGGACTAACAAACGCCAACCTCCATGCAAACGGAAACCTTCCCAACGCCAACTGCCAAACCGAAGGCCGGTGCGTCGATAGCAAATGCACCCAACCAACCGAACCCCGGCACGCGCTCTTTTTCGCTGAACATCAACGGCACCCGGCACCCGATCAACGTGGCTCCGTGGACGACCCTTCTTGATGCCCTGCGCGAGTATTTGAACCTGACCGGCACCAAAAAAGGCTGCGATCATGGTCAGTGCGGAGCCTGTACGGTGCTTGTCAACGGCAAACGGATCAACTCATGCCTGACCCTCGCGGTGATGCATGACGACCACGAAATCACAACGATTGAGGGCCTTGCCATTGCAGAAACAGGTGAGATGCATCCGCTTCAGCAGGCCTTCATCGACCATGATGCCTTCCAGTGCGGTTACTGCACTCCTGGCCAAATTTGCTCGGCTGTAGGCATGATTAACGAAGGCCGCGCAAAAACTCCCGACCAAATTCGCGAACTCATGAGCGGCAACCTCTGCCGTTGCGGGGCCTATCCCCACATTGTTGATGCCATAACTCAAGTGATGAACGATAAACGATGAATCCCTTCTCATACACCCGTCCCGAAGCCGTGGCTGATGCGCTATCGGATATTGGGCAGCCAAAAGCCAAATTTATTGGCGGTGGCACCAACCTCATCGACCTGATGAAGGAGAACCTGGAACACCCCAACAAGTTAGTTGACGTGACCCGGCTTCCCCTCGGCGACATCGCTGAATTACCCGATGGTAGCCTTCGTTTGGGTGCCACCGTCACCAACGCCGACACGGCCTACCATCCGTTGGTAGAAGAGCGTTATCCGTTGTTGTCGAAAACGATTTTAGCCGGGGCCTCGCCCCAGTTGCGAAACATGGCCACCAACGGCGGCAATCTGTTTCAGCGCACCCGTTGCTACTATTTTTATGATGCCCAGATGCCTTGCAACAAACGAGAGCCTGGAACTGGATGCCCGGCGATGACGGGCTACAACCGGATTCATGCCATACTGGGAACAACCGACCAACCCGCCGAAACGGCTTGCATTGCCACGCACCCCTCGGATATGTGTGTGGCCTTGGCCGCGCTCGAAGCTGTGGTGCAGGTAACGGGGCCAAACGGTGATCGCTCCATTCCAATAGCCGATTTTCACCGGCTTCCGGGCAATGAACCCCAGCGCGACAACACCCTGGAACCGGGCGAATTAGTCACGAGTATTGACCTTCCGCCCAACGGTTTCAAGGATCATTTTACGTATATCAAAATCCGCGACCGCTCGTCGTATGCCTTTGCGCTGGTGTCGGTGGCCGTGGGGCTTGAGGTGGGAGAAGACGGAAACGTTACCAACGCCCGTATTGCAATGGGGGGTGTGGCCCACAAGCCCTGGCGCAAACCCGAAGCTGAGCAATTGCTCATTGGCAAACCCGCCACCGACGAAACGTTCCGCGCCGTGGCCGAGTCGCTCCTCGACGGAGCTGTTGGTTACGGACACAATACCTTCAAAATCGAACTCGGCAAACGCGCCGTAGTGCGTGCCTTGCAGGAAGCCACATTAAAGAGCGAAAGAGCGAAAGAGTGAAAGAGCGGTTGCTAACAGACTCTTTCGCTCTTTTACTCTTTCGCTCTTTCACTCTTTAAAATCATGATCGGACAACCAATTAGCCGTGTTGACGGCCCCGACAAAGTGACCGGCAGGGCAAAATATGCCGCCGAGTTCAATGTGCCGAACCTCACCTATGGGGTGGTGGTATCGAGCGCGATTACCAAAGGCCAAATTGTAGCCATCGACGACCGGGCAGCTCTGGCTCAACCGGGTGTTTTGCAGATACTTACGTACCAAAACCGCCCTAAAATTGCCCGTTTCGATTTCAACTATAAAGATCAGGATGCCCCCGCCGGGTCGCCATTCCGTCCGTTGCACGACGAAAAGATTCATTACAGCGGTCAACCAGTGGCGTTGGTGGTGGCCGAGACGTTTGAAACGGCCCGGTATGCGGCTTCGCTCGTGAACATTGTGTATCACGAAGACGAACACGAAACCAACCTGCAAACCAATCTCGGCAACACGCACACACCTGCCGTTTCGGTGGCTACCTTACTGAAACCACCACCGCCAAAACCGCGTGGTGATGCAAAACAGGCTTATGCCGATGCACCGGCGAAGGTTTCAGGTGAGTTTGTACACCAGGCCGAGCATCATAACCCAATGGAACTGTTTGCCAGTACGGTGGTCTATGAAGCTCCGAAAAAAGGCCAGAAACCCCGACTGACCATCTACGACAAAACCCAGGGCGCGCCCAACAGTCAGTTGATTGTGGCAAACATGTTTGGTCTGCCGTTTAAGAATGTGCGGGTTGTTTCACCATTTGTGGGGGGCGCGTTTGGGTCAGGTTTACGACCTCAGTATCAGCTCTATCTGGCAACAATGGCCGCCCTCGACCTAAAGCGGTCGGTGCGGGTGTCGCTCACGCGCAACCAGATGTTCACGATGGGGTTCCGCCCGGCAACGGTGCAGAACATTGCGCTCAGTGCGCAAACAGACGGTACGCTCAACTCGATTCATCACACCGCCATTGCCGAAACATCGCGCAAAGAAGATTACACCGAGGTCGTTGTGAACTGGTCGGCGCAGTTGTACAAATGCGACAATGTTGAACTCGATTATAAACTGGTGCCACTCGATATGAGTTCACCCCAGGATATGCGGGCACCGGGGGGCGTAACCGGGCTGTCGGTGCTGGAGGTGGCTATGGACGAACTGGCCTACGAAGTGGGTATGGACCCGGTTGAGTTCCGAATCAAAAACTTCACCGACATAGATCAGAGTGCCGACAAACCATTTTCGAGCAAAGAGATTCGGGAGTGCTACCGGCAGGGTGCCGAACGCTTCGGATGGGCCAACCGCAACCCCGAACCCCGCTCCATGCGGGACGGTAACGTGCTGATTGGCTGGGGAATGGCTTCGGGCGTTTGGGATGCCAACCAGATGCCCGCCCGCGCCGAGGCCGTGCTGGGTGTGAACGGCAAACTCCGTGTGAGCAGTGCCACCGCCGACATTGGCACCGGTACCTACACGGTGATGACCCAAATTGCCGCCGAAACCCTTGGCCTGCCCATGGACGATGTAACGTTCAAACTGGGCGATACCGATATGCCCTTGGCCCCCATTCAGGGTGGGTCGTGGACGGTGGCGACGGTGGGAACGGCCGTGCAAACAGTTTGTCGGGATTTGGGTAAAAAGCTCTTCAAACTGGCTCAACAGATGCCGAATTCGCCCTTCAAAAAAGCCAAATTTGCCGATGTTATTTTTGCCGATAAGCACCTGAAATTGGCCAGTGACCCGTCGGTAGCGGTGTCATTGCGAGATCTTATCGCCCAAAACGGCGGGGCAGCCGTTCGCGAGACCTCAACCGGCCTTCCCAACATGCTACAACAACGGAAATATACCCGTCAGGTTCATGCGGCCATTTTTGCCGAGGTGCGCGTTGACCCCGATTTCAACACCGTCACGGTGAGCCGGTTGGTGGGAGCCGTGGCCGGCGGACGCATCATTAACCCCAAAACAGCCCGGTCGCAAATTATTGGCGCAATGGTGTGGGGTATGAGCAAGGCCCTCCACGAGGAGAGTGTCCGCGACAGTAACGTGGGTCGGTTCATGAACCACAGCCTTGCCGAATACCATATCCCGGTCAATGCCGACGTGCATGACATGGACGTGATTTTTGTGGAAGAACACGACGACATCGTAAATCCACTGGGTGCAAAGGGATTGGGTGAAATTGGCATCGTTGGCACGCCGGCAGCCATCGCCAATGCCATTTTCCACGCCACTGGCAAGCGCGTTCACGACTTACCGATTACGCTGGATAAGTTGATGTAGGAATGGCATAGCGTGTAGCAATAAAAAAGGGAGCCGACGTTAGTTATCGGCTCCCTTTTTTATTGCTACACGCTACGTTATTTAGGCGTAATAGGCGTTGTCTGTTGCTGAATTTGCCTGTTGAGCCGTTCAATCTCCTGTTCCTGAGCCTGCCCCTTGAAGTATTGGTATAGTCCAAATGCAAGAAAAATCTTGCCCAGAATAAATACAGCTATAAAAGCCACCCGCCAGTATTTATGTACCTGAATGTGGGTATTGCTCACCTTCACATCCACAAAGTCCGTACTGTTGGTGGTCGACTGGGTTGGTTGCTCCCGCTCTTGCCGGCGGTCAGTCTGTTTGTTCCGTTTCACCACTTGCTGGTCAGCCCGTAGCTTGACCAACTCCCTCAGATCGGGTGGTGGAGGGACTACACCCTGCATGAAGCGATTTTCCAGCGTCACTTCCAACTCTTCAACATAAAGGGCAAGGTCAGGATGCGTCGTGATCATCTGTTCGACACCCTGCTTTTCGGTATCGGATACTAATCCTAACAGGTAGGCTTCCAATATACCGCTCGATTTATATTCGCTCGTTTTCAATGGTCTGTAGAATTAGGCTTGACGTAAAAAAACATAATAGTCCCGAATGGCTTTGAGTACGTCTCCTTTGGCTAATTGGAGCTTTTCTGCAACAGCGTCAATCGAGTATCCCTGGCGAAAAGTCATATCAAAAACGACCTCCGGCAAATTCGTCTTTGAAGGTATGCCAGAGGTCTCCGGCTGCATGAGCGAAAGACCTGATTGGTCCCTTGCTTCCAATGCCTTTGCCCGTGCCATCCGAATGATTTCCAGTGCTATGTTACCAGGGTAAGCAACAGAACTCTGTAGATCAGATGCGGTGAACAACTCAACCAACACTTTCTCCGCCTGCTGTGGTTGAGGAATTATCTGAAGAATAATTCCATAAGCCATCGAACCATAGCGATCATACAACGCAAGCTGATCCGTAGTTGTATTTGTTACCTGCAATGCGCGTTCCCGTTCATCCATACTGCGGCCGATTACACTAAAAACCCCGTAAAATTACGACGAAGTGGTTATTAATTAAACAAATAAATATAAAGAGCTATCATATGAATTGGCTATTTTTTTAAACACCCGACCCAAGCCTGTGTTTGTTAAAGGATTGGTTGGCTTATAAAACTACCCATTTTACTCAACGAAAATACATCAATGCATAATCCCGTCAGCACCTACCGGCTGCAACTGAACGATTCGTTTACCCTGGCTCAGGTCGAATCTCTGCTTCCTTACCTCCAAAACCTCGGCATCACAACCATCTATGCCGCGCCCATTTTTGAAGCCACGCCCGGCAGTACCCACGGCTACGATGGCGTTGACCCCGCCCGGATCGCCCCCGCAATTGGAACCCATGAACAACTGACTCAGCTCGCTAAACAACTGAAAGACAATAGTATGGGCTGGTTGCAGGACATCGTTCCGAACCACATGGCCTACCATCAGCACAATACGTGGCTAGTCGATTTGCTCGAAAAAGGGCCGCTATCGCGCTACTGTGATTTTTTCGATTTGACCTACACCAGCGATATGTATCACGGTCGGATTATGGCTCCATTCCTTGGTGAGTCGTTCGATGCTGTGTTGAAAAATGGTGGAATCAAGGTGATCTATGACCGCGACCGGCTGTTTCTGAAAAGCTACGATAATGAGTTCCCGCTGAAAATTTCGTCGTATTTAACGGTGTTGGCACACAGCGAAACCGCCCATACCGATGCCACCCGGCAATGGTTGAAACTGGTGGAACAGTTGCGTCCCGTTCACGATGCCGAAACGTTGGCCCTGGAATGGGGAGAATGCCTAAAACAACTCACGGCCATCGCCAAAACCAACGAGGGCCGGGCGTGGATCGACAGCGGTTTGGCACTTATGAATGGGCAACCAGAGCAACTGAAAGCGTTGGCCGACGAGCAGCATTATCGACTTTGCGCCTGGACCGAAGGGATGCGGTCGATGAATTACCGCCGGTTTTTCACCGTTAACGGCTTGATCTGCTTGAACATGCAAAACCACCACGTGTTCGATCAGTACCACAATTTCATTAAAAAACTGGTGGACGAGGGCTTGTTTCAGGGCATCCGGGTCGATCATGTCGATGGCTTGTATGACCCCGAAGGGTATCTGCAACAATTGCGTGAGTTGGTGGGGCCGGAGGCTTATGTGGTGGTCGAAAAAATTCAACAGGCCGACGAACCACTACCCCCAAACTGGGCCAAAACCATCCAGGGAACAAGCGGCTACGATTTTCTGGCGCAGGTGAACAACCTCCTCACCGACCCCGCTGGAGAACAGCCATTTACTCAATTTTTCGAGTCGATAGTGGGAACAAACACCCCCATGCCCAAGCGCATCCGCGACCGCAAAGCCTATATTCTTTACCAGCACATGGGTGGAGAGCTGAACAACCTGCTCGACCATTTTCATGTTCTCAAACTGGCTGAAAATGGGACTAATGTGGTTGGCAATGACTCGCTCCGACTGGCCATTGGCGAGGTGCTGATTCACTGCCCGGTCTATCGGTATTATGGAAACGCACTGCCCCTGCCCGACAACGAAGCCACGGCCATGCGGTCTATTTTTGCGGCCATCCGTACCGAAAAACCTGATCTGGAACGCGCCATTGCCCTTTTGGAAGATGCGTTGCTGCTGAAACCACCCGTTGCCGACGAGGATTATCGCGACCGGGCGCGACGGTTCTACCAGCGGTTGATGCAGTTTACGGGGCCGCTCATGGCCAAAGGGGTGGAAGACACGCTGATGTACACCTACAACCGCTTCATTGGCCACAACGAAGTGGGCGACGCACCCGACCGATTCGGAATGCCGGTGGCCCAGTTTCACCGGGCCATGCAGGAGCGGCAAGCCGAGTGGCCCCTGAGTATGAACGGACTGTCGACCCACGACACCAAACGGGGCGAAGACAGCCGAGCCCGGCTCAACGTGTTGACCGCCCTGCCCGATGAATGGCTGGCCGAAGTGCGTGAGTGGCAAACCCTGAACGCCGACCTGAAAGGCAACGGTGCGATGCTCGCCGGCAAGCCCGATGCCAACGATGAATACCTGCTTTATCAATCGTTACTAGCTAACTACACCATGCCAACGGGGGCTGGTGATGACGTTACAGTTGCTGACCCAACAGCCGATGATTTTGGCGACAGGTTCGATAGTTATATTCAGAAAGCCCTTCACGAAGCCAAACGGCACGTTTCGGAGGTGCATGGGCCGGGCGATGATGACTATATTAACGCAACAAAAGCGTTCGGACAGGGATTGTTAAACAAAAACCGGCCTTTTTGGGGGCGGTTCGAGACGTTCCTGAAACGGGTGGCTGATTTTGGTATTACAAACTCGCTGGTACAGGTTGTCCTTAAAAACACCTGCCCCGGAGTCCCCGACCTCTATCAGGGAGCCGAGGGTTGGGATCTTAGTTTTGTGGACCCCGACAACCGTCGGCCCGTCGATTTTGCCAAACGACAGGCGTGGCTGAATGAGTTTATTTCACCGGCCTCTGGGGACACGGGCCGGAATGAAAACACAGGCGTCGAAAATGACTTTGCAAACCTCTGGACCGACCGATTCAGTGGCCGGGTCAAGCTATTTGTTACCTACAAACTGCTGCAACTTCGCAAAACCAAGCCCGAGCTGTTTTTGCAGGGCAACTATGTCTCCCTAACCGTTGATGGCCCATGTAGCGACCACGTGATGGCCTTTGCCCGGCAACAAGGTTCCGATTGGGTGGTAGTAGTTGTACCCGTGTTTACCGCCCGGCTTTGTAATGAGCAAGGCGTTACCGATGTACAACAAATTGACTGGCAAGACACGCGGGTAGTGCTGCCCGAAAATGCGCCGGGACATTGGACAAGTGTACTGACAGGAAATGCGGTTAATTCATGGCCGGTGAAGGACTTGTTTAGTGCGTTGCCGGTGGCAGTGTTGGTGTAACAAAGCCCTACAGACCAGTGCTACAAAAACTGTATCTTTACCCCATGAATCGCTGCTTACTTTTGCTGTTTTGCTGCCTGATTGCCTTCTTTGCCCAGGCCCAAAGCCCCGTTGATGTGATGCGTGGCCGGACAACGGCTGCAAAAACGGACACAGTAATGGATGCCCGCAAAGAGCCTCCCCGCTATCCGGGTGGCAATGAGGCCATGATGGAGTATATTGCCTACCACGTTAAATACCCCAAACCGCTCCGCAAAAAGAAATTCAACATTGGTCCCATGACGGTTAAGTTTCTGATTAAGACCGATGGTAAAGTGAGTGATGTGCAGGTAACGTCGCGGCCAACGCCCCCCGACGTGGCGGACCTGATGAGCGATTACGTAACTAATATTCGGAAGGTTTTTTTGCGGATGCCCCGTTGGGAACCCGCCCGTGTAAATGGCACACCCATTAATTATCAGTATGCTTTGCCATTTCAGGTAGAGATTAATTGAGATTTTTCGTAAATCCCTATGAACATCAACGGATCCGGTAAAGCAAAACAGACATTTGATGCCATCGTGATTGGCTCCGGCATTAGCGGGGGGTGGGCTGCTAAAGAACTCTGCGAGAAAGGGTTACGGACACTTGTACTCGAACGCGGGCGCGATGTCCGGCACATCACCGACTACCCCACCGCTACCCAAAACCCCTGGGAGTTTCCGCACCGCAACCGGATGCCCCTGGCTTTTGATGAGGCTAATCCGGTGGCTACAAAGTGTTATGCTCTCGACGAGGCCACCCAGCAGTTTTTCGTGAAAGATGCCGAACATCCCTACGTGCAGGAGAAACCCTTCGACTGGATTCGGGGGTATCAGGTGGGCGGCAAATCGCTGATTTGGGCGCGGCAGGTGCAGCGGTGGAGCCGCTTCGATTTTGAAGCCAACGCCCGCGACGGAGCCGCCATCGACTGGCCCATTCGCTATGCCGATTTGGCTCCGTGGTATAGCCATGTGGAGAAATTTGTGGGCGTGAGCGGCAACAAAGACGGCCTCGAAGCCCTGCCCGATGGCGAGTTTCTGAAACCCTGGGAGTTGAACTGCGTCGAGAAACACATTCAGAAATCGGTGGCCGATAGCTACCGTGACCGAAACGTGATTATTGGCCGATGCGCCCACCTCACCGAACCCAAACAGATTCATTACGATCAGGGCCGGGCTGGGTGTCAGGCGCGGCATTTGTGCTACCGGGGTTGCCCGTATGGGGGTTATTTCAGCAGCAACTCAAGCACCATACCCTGGGCCGCCAAAACCGGCAAACTCACGCTCCGGCCTTTCTCGGTGGTGCATTCCATTATTTATGATGAGACAAAAGGCAAGGCAACCGGCGTTCGGGTGATCGACACGAACACCAAACAAATGACCGAGTACTTTGCCCGAATCATTTTTGTGAATGCGGCCTGCCTAAACTCCAACCTTGTGCTGCTCAACTCCACCTCGAATCGCTTCCCGAACGGGCTGGGTAACGACAACGGCTTAATGGGGCATTACATGGCTTTCCACAACTACCGGGGGAGCCTGAACGCCAGTTACGAGGGCTTCGAAGATGGCTATTACTATGGGCGACGGCCCACCACGGCGTTTATGCCCAATTTTCGCAATGTCGATGGCCAACAGACTGATTTTCAGCGGGGTTACATGGTGGCTTTTAGTGCGGGCCGGGGCATGGGGCAACCGAGCATGGAAAGCTTTGGGGCCGGTTTCAAAGACAGCTTGACCAAGCCGGGGCCGTGGCACGTCTATATGATGATGCAGGGCGAAACCGTGCCGCGCTACGAAAACCACGTTCGCCTGAGTACCAGCCAGAAAGACGATTGGGGTATTCCGCAGCTCGTGACCTCGGTGGGCTATACCGATAACGACGAGAAAATGATAAAAGACTTCCTGCAACAGGGTAGCGAAATGCTCGAAAAGTCAGGTTGCCAGAACATTCGCCCCTCCGACGATCACCGTAATCCCGGCCTCGACATTCACGAAATGGGTGGCGTTCGGATGGGGCGTGACCCAAAAACGTCATTATTGAACGCTCATAATCAACTACATAGTTGCAAAAACGTATTCGTTACCGACGGGGCCTGCATGACCTCCACGGGTTCACAAAACCCCTCGATCACGTTTATGGCCCTCACGGCACGGGCCGCCAACTTTGCAGTGGGAGAGATGAAGAAGAAAAACCTTTAAGACGAAATGGTTAACTTTATCGCAAAATGGTCAACGTCATGATTGCCGAAGTAGTACAACATCGTTTTACCGTTCGCGAGTACCATCAGATGGGCGAAGCGGGCATCTTCACGAGGGACGACCGGGTCGAACTCTTGGAAGGAAAAATTTTTGCCATGAGTCCAATAGGAAGCAGACACGCAGCGTGTGTGAACAGGCTAAACCGATTATTCATGAGAAAATTAGCTGATCAGGCTATTGTCGGTGTTCAAAATCCGATAGAATTGAACGACCGTTCAGAACCTGAACCAGATCTGGCGATTCTGCTCCCGCGCGACGATTTTTACGAAGAACAACATCCCAAACCGGCTGATGTGCTGCTGCTGATTGAAGTGTCGGAAGCAACGCTCCGTTTTGACCGGGAGGTAAAATTGCCCCTGTACGCTCAGAATGGCATTGCCGAGGTCTGGATTATCGACCTGAAAAAAGCAGTTGTCGAAGTTTATCGGGAGCCACAGGACGGGGTTTATGATCAAAAACTGACCCTAAAACGGGGTCAACAATTAATACCCGACAACCTGCCATTTCTCGAACTGACCGTTCAGGAGTTATTAGGGAAGTAGGTTAGCATTCGCACGTTTAGCTCACCTTAATTACGAACACTCTTTACACGATAAGCAGCCGACGGATAGGTAGCCGTTGTTCGTTGCTCCTGTAGTTTAATGTATTTCAAAACGGGGTAAACTGCGGAGAAAAAGGCCCACACGAAGCCGGGAAGGCCATCCAGAATGCTGCCTTTTACGAAATACACTTTCACAAATTTGAAGGCGAACCGAATCGACACGTCAAGCGGCCCCTGTCGGCGCGGATTTTTGCCCAACTGCCGGGCATTGAGAGAGGTGTAGTGATTCATTTTGGCAACATAGTCATGAAGCGACCCATAACTGTCGTGCCAAAGTGTGCCTGAGAGCACGGTGACCGGCCCGCTGCTAACAACTGTTTCATGCACCAGCGCATTGCTCATGTGGGCGTGTTGACGATTAAAAAGCCGCACTACGGGCCGGTTATGTTCTCCTCCGTAGTGGAGCGTCTTTCCCATAAACACCAGACTTCTGGGCAAACTGAAGCTATGGCGGCTATCGGTGCTTTCGCTAATGGCCTGCTGAATAGAAACTTGCAGAGTAAAATCGGGTGTTTCGTCAGCATCCAAGAGCAACACCCAATTGTTTGTTGCCTGATTGATGGCAAACTGTTTTTGTGCGCCAAATCCCTCAAACCGATGGTGTAAAATGCGGCAACCGTAGGTGCGGGCAATGGAAAGTGTGTCGTCCGTACTGCCCGAATCGACCAGGATAATCTCGTTGACCCACTCATTTACTGACTGAAGCGTTTTGGCCAGCGTTCGGTCAGCGTTGAACGTGATGATTACAACTGATAGAAGAGATTGGCTGGCAGCATTCATCGTTGAGTTCCGGTTGGTACAATGGATCTAGAGATTACTTACCATTAGGTACTCCTTTACTACGACTGATGTTGCGTCATTATATATTAATTCGAGGGAATGGGCATACTTATCGATGAATTAACCGTTTTTACCGACCGAAACGAGGCAATTTTACTGGCGTTTAAACCCCAGTTTACTCGCTTGTTCCCAATCGACTTCGTTGATCGTTACGTCAATTCGGCGGCCCGATGAACAGGTGCAGGCCTGGCAAATGGATACACCGCCACTGATATTGGCAAAGTTCGACCCGTTGTTGCCGCTGTAGATGGGTGTAATTTCGACAAACCGCACATTTCGGGCACTGCTTACTTTGTTATCCTGCAAGTATTTCAGAATGGCCTGACCCCGAAGTTCGTCGGTGGGCCAGCCGGTTGCCGACGTGCTGCCGGGCCGCACCCAGGGGTCTGAACACTGTGTTTCGGCATACGTAATGGTGAGGCCGCCGGGGTCGAGGGCCTTCGAAGAACAACCAACTAAGTGAAGAAGCAACAAGTAAGCAAAAATACGTTTCATGGTTCCTGACAGATAATTCTACGGGTAAGACCCCGAAACTACCCGAAAGGTTGGAATCGGAAGCAGATTTACACAAACTTGATCTTGTTCAGCGCGAAAGCGGTCATTTTCAGCAATAACCAGCCGTGTTTAAACCGAGAAATGTTGGTTTCGCCATAGGTTCGGGCGCGGTAACGAATGGGAATCTCCACAAACTTCAGGTTCAGTTTGGAGGCCCCGAAAATCAGATCGAAATCACCGAATGGGTCGAAGTTGCCGAAATAAGATCGGTTGGCAATCAGGCGGTTATAGTTATCCCGCGATAAAACTTTGGTGCCGCAGAGGGTGTCTTTAATGCGCTGGTTGAGCAACCACGAAAAGGCAATGGAGAAAAACTTGTTACCCAGCAGGTTCAGCGTCCGCATGGCTTCTTTCTCCATCGGATACACCAATCGCGTGCCGTTGATGTACTCACCTTTGCCAGAGCCGATGGCCTCGAAAAACTTGGGCAAATCTTCGGGCGGCACCGTCATGTCGGCATCCAGAATCATCAGCACGTCGCCGGTGGCCATGCCAAACCCCTTGCGCACCGCATCGCCCTTGCCTTTGCCCTCCTGTTGGGTACAACTCAGGGCATGTGGTCCCCGGTAGGTAGCGCACACCCGCTGAATCTCGGCCCAGGTATCGTCGGTGGAGTTGCCTTCCACAAAAATCAGTTCGGTTTGTTTGCCCATGCTGGGGGTTCGCCGGACAATTTCTTCAATGTTCCCTTTCTCGTTTCGGGCTGGCACCACCACCGTAACCACCTGTTCGTCAATTGGTTTGTAGCCTTTGGGGCTGCGGGCTACAATGAAATTAACCAGGCCTAAACTGTTGAACAGGGGCAGGTTAGCGACGTATTTATTCAGAAACGTTGAAATCAACGGAATGTAACGGGGCATGAGCAACTTGCGACCCGTGCGAACAACGTCGAGGTTAGCCACATCGAGCAGTCCGGCAATATCGGCCCGGTCGAGCCAGTTCTGGCGTTTTTCGGGCATTTTCAGACCAATTTTCTCGGCCAGATTCAGAACCGGGAGCCACAGGAAATTCTGATAGGTGATGATAATCCGGGTGTCGGGGTGGCAAACGTTGTGCAGTTGCCCAAATACCTGTTGCACATCGTCGAAATAGCCAATGGTGTCGCTGATAACGATGAAATCAACGGTTTCTCCGTACAGATTCAACTGTTTGGCATCAGCATTCAGGAACGTTAAATTTGGATACTGTTGCCGGGCATAGGTTACCAAATTGGCATTGATGTCGATGCCAATGCCCCGTGATGGGTTGAGTTGATGAAGCAAATCGCCTGTTCCACAGCCAATTTCCAGCACCGACTTACCCGCCGGAATGTTATATTGAAGAAACTTGAGCAGGCATCGATGGTAATACTGATTTCGTTTAATCCATCGGTTTCGTTCAGGCCCTGTCATCTGATCAGGCAGCGGAGCCGCCATAGACGACGTTAAATTTGTAACGTTGTTTTCAGAAGCAATCATGTAGTTTTAGTAGTGTGCGTTGGATAGAACTGTGAAAAAAATAAATTCTGGTCACTAAAACCAGATTAACCTCTTCAACGGTACACGAATGGGACGGAAAGTTATCTACGAGTCCTTATGTTTGCCCCTACTCTACTGATCAACCTATGCGGTACTCTTACGTCCTGATTCTGGGGGCATTACTGTTTTTTCTGCTTTATAAAATCTTGCGGTTCGATGCGCTTGGCTACTCGTTCAACGATATGTATGCGTTTGTACAGATGTCGTGTAGCTGGATGGATGGCCGTCCGTTCATGTATGATAACGTCTGGGGGTATCATCACCGTATTCATAATTATTACACCGTATTGTTGTGGGGGCCACTCTGCTACACCCTCGGCGCGAAAGGACTTTTTCTGGCCCAAACGGCCCTGTTGCTGCTGGCTTATTGGCTCACCAACCGCCACCTGATACGTCGGGCTGTGCCTGCCCAAACCCAAATGCTTGTGCTTGTGGTTGTGTTGCTTGGGCCCATTTCATTTTGGCTCAACGACCACCCCAACATTGGCTGGCACACCGAACTGACTTATCTGCCGGCAGCTTTGCTTTTTGGCATTGGGCTGGCGAAGGGTCGGCTTAGGCGTTCCGATGGGTCGGCGAGAGGTAGTTGGTTTTGGGTGGTCTTGGCAGGTTTGTTTCTGGTTTTGGTAAAAGAAGATGGAGCTGTTTTAGCCCTGTTGATTCATGCCTCAGCAGTGGCTTTACGCTACGTAGAAACCTCGGAACGGGCCGGTTCGCGGGTGAATCCGTTGGTAGGTTTGTTGAAAAATCCCCGACTCTGGGCGGTGGTCATTGGCTGGTCGGTGGTGTTTGTGGGGGGTATGGTATGGATTGCGGCCAAAAACAACTTTGCCGAACCACGTCTGCGTAATGCCCTTCAACTGATGGCAACCCACACCAGCGAATGGGCTTTCTGGCGGCAGATGCTACTGTTGCTGGGGCAGTCGCTGTTGTTGCTGGTGCCGGTGGCAGGCTTGCTTTGGGTGGTAACCCGGTCGTTGCCCCCCCGCCCCAAAATGGTTGTTTGGGGATGCTGGCTGTTAGGAGTTCTGCTATTGACGGTTCTCAATGTGGTGCAAAGTGCCCACTACATCGACCAAATTCTGTTCTATCTGGTGTCGCTCACCTGGCCCCCGCGCTTTGTGCTGCTGTGGGGCTTCTCGGCGGCTTTCCTTGTGTTGGTCGTTACCACATTTAAGACGAATAGTGGTGATGTTCCGGCCCGAACCGCCTGGAGAAGCATTGCTTTTTTATGGCTGCTTCAATTGCCCATTCTGTCGCTTGCCCGACCCGATTTGCCCGGCTGGGCCGAGTGGAAAGCGGCCTTCTGGGGGCCACCCGGAGCGGGCATGAACCCTCAATTTCTCGACCCCGACGACCTGAAAAACTTGCGGGCCATTGCCAATCGGTTGCCACCCCGTTCCAACGTGTTCGCCTTCGATCAGGTGGTGCCCTATTTTCACAAGCACTACGGTATCTGGCCAACGGGCAACCAATGGCAATCCGCCGACATTGCGGTGTTGTCGCGCCCTGATTTCCAGCACCTTCGCCCCCGACTCAACACCCTTTTGCCCGGCTCAATCGACTCGCTGGAACTGAAAAACTACACGGTTTATTTCCGCCCGGACTTTGGCAGGTTTGTTCGGCCACAGCCCGCAAAGTAGAATCTCGCCCGGCTCTCTTTTTCACCAAAGCACTTACCCCTAACCGAACTATGGTACGCCGACTCATTTTTTTGCTCTTTTACTGTCTTTGTCCCTTCCTCGTTTTCTCCCAAACCCAGCCCCTGTCGCAGCGGATGGTCGATTCGTTTATTCGGCAACATCCTGATTCCATTGTGATTGGCAACAACAAGGCCGCCCGCTGGGACTATGAACAGGGCTTGATGATGAAAGCCATTGAACGGGTCTGGAACCGCACCGGCGATGGTCGCTATTATACCTATATCTTAAACGATCTGAACCAGTTTGTGCGGGAAGACGGTAGCATCCGCACTTACAAAGCGGATGATTTTAACATCGACAACATGCCCACGGGCCGCACCCTGCTCATGTTGGGGCAACAGACGCAGCCCGGCAAGGAGAAATTTATAAAGGCGGCTAAAACCCTCCGGCAACAGCTTACCAATCAGCCCCGCAACGCCGAACGGGGTTTCTGGCACAAGAAACGCTACCCCAACCAGATGTGGCTCGACGGGCTGTACATGGGCGCACCCTTCTATGCCGAGTATGGGCAGTTGATGAATCAGCCCGAAAACTTCGATGATATTGCGCTTCAATTTGAGTTGATCGAAAAACACGCTCTCGACCCTAAAACTGGCCTTCTATACCATGCCTGGGATCAAAGCCGTCAACAACGCTGGGCCAATCCGCAAACGGGTCAGTCGCCCAATTTCTGGGGCCGGGCTGTGGGCTGGTATGCCATGGCCCTGGTGGATGTGCTCGACTATTTTCCGACCAACCACCCCGCCCGGCCAAAACTGATTGGGTATCTGCAACGGCTGGCTCCGGTGATTGCCCGCTATCAGGACAAAGCATCAGGGATGTGGTATCAGGTGATGGATCAGGGCACCCGCAAAGGAAACTACCTCGAAACATCGGCCTCATCAATGTTCGTGTATGCGCTGGGCAAGGGTGTTCGGATGGGATATCTTGATGAGTCACTATTGCCAGTGGCCAAAAAGGGGTACGGCGGTATCCAGAAAAAGTTTGTGGAGACTGATGAAACCGGCAATCTGCACCTCAATGGCACGGTGAGCGTGGGTGGCCTGGGCGGTGAACCCTACCGCGACGGCTCCTACGAGTATTACCTCAGCGAACCCCTCCGGCGCGACGATCTGAAAGGAGTAGCCCCGTTTATCATGGCCAGTGTCGAGATGGAAATGATTGGGGAGTCGCGGTTAGGTAAAGGCAAAAAAGTGGGTCTGGATTATTTTTTCAACCACGAATTTCGGCCCGGTGCCGCCGAAATGCCCAACAGCAAACAACCCGAACCGTTTCACTACACGTGGGAAGATCGAATGCACTCCGGTTTCTGGCTGTGGGGGAACACCTTTCGCGAGTTGGGAGCGGCAACGGTTTCTGTGCCAACGGCTCCCACGCCGGAATCGCTCAAGGGATTGAACGTCTATATTATTGTTGACCCCGATACCCCCAAAGAAACGGCCAAACCGAATTATGTGGAGCCACAACACATCAAAGCCATCACCGATTGGGTACGGGCGGGCGGCACACTAGTACTCATGGCTAACGATTCTGTCAACTGCGAACTGCCTCATTTTAACCAGTTAGCGGCTCAATTTGGAGTACAATTTACGAACGCACAGGGCAATCCGGTTCAGGGAACGAAGTGGGAGCAGGGCAGCATCAAGATCCCCGCCGGGAATCCTGTTTTCAGCCAGACCAAGGAAATCTATGTCAAGGAATATGCCCCCTTGCAGATGAAAGCTCCGGCAGAAACGCTCGTGAGTCACGCGGGGGGTACGGTTATGGCAACGGCCAAATTGGGCAGAGGAAAGGTGTTCATCATCGGCGACCCCTGGCTCTACAATGAGTACACCGATGGTCGGCGAATTCCGGTCGACTACGAAAATTTTGAAGCCGGGAAGGAGTTGGCGAAGTGGTTGGTGAGGTGACGTTTTAACCGTTTCAGGTTTTAATGGCTACGCCGTTTCAAGTTCTATTCGGGACAAACCCCTTTAAACCTAAAACGGCGTAGCCATTGAAACCTGAAACGGTTAAAACGGTTATTTTGAGTTATTGAGTTTCCGCTCGGTTTTCTCGAGTTTCCGCTCCGTTTTGTTGAGGGCTTTATTCGTTCCCTGCTTTACATCCTGCTTTGTATTCTTGGCGGCCCGGTCAATTTTATTCCCGGCTTTGTTGGCCGCCTGCTTAACCTCGCGTCTTTCTTCCTTTGTTTCGCGGGCTATTTTACGACCAGCCGCTTTGGTTGTTTGTCCGGCTTGATTAGCAGTTTCTTTAACTTCCTGGCCAACAGTCTGAGCAGCCGCAAACGTGAATGTCAACGCGGCCATAGCCAGCGTCATAATGATCTTTTTCATTGTCGTTGAGTTGTTGTAAAATCAGATATATAACAGTCGCGAATTGGTTTTGTTTTAGTCTGCACTATCAATTTAATAGTCAATTTGATAGACACTGCTTCCATGACTACAAGGCCCGCAACTGCCGTACCAACACCTCGTTGATTCGCACATAACTCTCGTGGGTCCAACCCGCTACGTGAGGAGTCAGAACAACCCGGTCAGAGTGGCGCAGATACTCGAAACTGGCTTGCTGTTCCGGGCTGAGTTTGGCCAGTTTTTCGTTTTCCAGCACGTCTAAACACGCCCCCCGAACCTTCCCCGACTCCAACCCCCGCACTAAGGCTGCGAGCGAAACAATTTCGCCACGGGCTACATTCATCAGGTAAAAAGGTTTGCCAATTTGCGCAATCCATTCATCATTAACTAATTGTCGGGTATCATCGGTGAGGGGAATGTGCAAACTGATCACGTCGGCTTGGGTCAGGAGTTGCGCAAGTGGGGTGGCCTGCGCGTAGGTATCGCCGTAGTCGGTGCGGAATTTATCGTAACACAGAACCCGGCATCCGAAGCCGCTCAGTCGGCGGGCGGTGGCTTGGCCGTTGTTACCGTAACCAATGATGCCAACCGTCAGGCTGCCCAGTTCATAGCCCCGGTTGCCTTCGCGATCCCAAACACCCCGGCGCACCTCGGCATCGGCCCGGACAATGTTAGCCAGCAAGCCCAGCAACATCCCCACCGCATGTTCGCCCACGGCATCGCGGTTACCTTCGCCCGCGTGGAAAACCCGGATGTTTCGGTTGGTAACGGCTTCTAAATCAATCAAGTCCAACCCGGCCCCGGCTCGGCCAACAAACCGGAGGTTGGGTGCCCGTTGGAGCAAAGGCTCATCAACGGTGGTTTTGCTCCGAATAATCAGCCCATTAAAAGGGGCAATACGGTCGAGCAACTCCGCGCGGGTGATGGTTGGCTGGTACTCGAACCCGAAACCGGCTTCGGTGAGCATCAGGAATAACGACGGGTGCATTTCGTCGGCAATCAGAATAGTGGGTTGGGTCTCGGACATCCGTAGATTATCGTAACTTGCAGAAAAATTTTGCATTACTGCTTTATGAACACGCAAAAACAGACAACGTTCGCGTTTTTGCGTGTTCATAAAGGCAAATGAGCACGTAAAGGAGCACTTTTTTGGACATCTACCCCCATCCCATGGGTCGCAGACTTTCGCCATAACAACGGTGCTTCGTAACGGATTCCCCCTATGGAAGAACGTCAGCCCGAAAAGCGTAACGATAAAAATAACCGCAACAACCGCAACCGCAATCGTAATCGAGGCAACCGTGAGGGTGGCCCACGGGCCGAAGGTGGGCAAGCTGCAAAGCCAGATGAAATCATGGCTTACGTTGATGTGGTAGGCGAAAATGCCGGTGTTCAGGAGAACCCGGTGGCCGTTGTAAAAACTGACAATTCGGATGCAAGCCGTTCCGAAAATCCACGCCAGGATCGAAACGGTGGTCGACCCGAACGACAACCAAATGATCGTCAGCGAGACAATAACCAACGGCAAGACCGCGACCCGCGTCAGGGCGACCGCCGTGGCAACGACCGCCAAAAGGGCGATCCGCGTCAGGGCGGCCCACGAGAGGGCGGCCCACGAGAGGGAGAGCCGCGTCAGGTTGAAAACCGCGATGGCGAGACCCGTTCGGAGGATGCAGCCCGGCCAGAAGCCGGACGATCTGAACGCACCGACAGCCCTCGTTCTGAAGGAGGTGGCCGTGGTGAAGGGGGTCGTCAGCAGCAACCTAATCAGCGTGACCGCGACCGGGGAGGTCGCGACCGTGATCCTGACCGACCTCGCGGTGACCGCGAACGAGAGTCTGATAAGCCTCGTGGTGATCGCGAACGAGACAGGGGACGTGACCGCGACCGGGGAGATCGGAACCGGGAGCCAGACCGCGACCGCGATCAGGATCGCCCAGCACGCAACGAACCCGCTTTGATTCAGGAATGGAGCCGCGACGATGAGTTACGCCCCAGTGATCTGCACCCCGGTGAATCGAGGATGGGGTCGATGAAAATCACCGATTTGGCCGGTCGTGCAGCAGCCGATGTGGCTCCCGAAGATCGCTTGGTGGTGGGAATCTCACTGGGTGATTATAACGGCATTGGCCCGGAAGTGATTCTGAAAGCCTTGCAATACAACCAGTTACAGCGCGTCTGTACAACCGTTATTTACGGCTCGATGCGAGTTTTGAACCGGTACCGCAACCTGCTGAATCTGAAAGACTGGAACCTCAACGGAATTCAGAATGTGGAGCAGGCAAGCCACAAGATGACTAACGTAATCACTTGCTGGAACGAAAACGCCCGCTCGGTTCCTTCGCCGGAACCTGCCCCGGCTCCGCAACCTGAGCCAGCAGCAACCGTTGAGCAGAAAGATGGACAGCAGGAGCAAACCGACACCGAAAGTGAGCAACCAACTACCACAGAAGGAGCAGCCCAACCACCCGTTGTCGAGTCGACACCACCTGTTGTTCAGGCTGAAGCACCGCCCCAACCGGCCCCGCTGACACACGAAATCCAGCCCGGAAAAGTAACGCCCGAAGCCGGACAGGCGGCATTGGCGTGCCTGGAACGAGCCGTTGAGGATCTAAAAGCGGGCAAACTGGACGCGCTTATTACGGGGCCGATTAACAAGCATAATATCCAATCGGAAACGTTCAAGTTTCCCGGCCATACCGAGTATTTAGCCGAGGCTTTTGGTGTTTCCGACAACCTCATGTTTATGGTAGGCGAAACGCTGCGCGTGGGTGTTGTAACGGGCCATGTGCCGCTTGCGAAGGTGCGACAGAACGTGACTCGCAACGCCATTCACCAGAAGTTGCACCTGATGATGCAGTCGCTCAAAGTGGATTTTGGTATCGAGAAACCAAGTATTGCGGTGTTGGGCCTCAATCCGCACGCGGGTGAAAATGGGCTGCTGGGCACCGAAGAACAGGAAACCATTACCCCGGTGATTGAGGACTGGCGCAAAAAAGGAGAG
The DNA here is from genome assembly GCA_031411995.1 of Cytophagales bacterium. GTDB lineage: Bacteria > Bacteroidota > Bacteroidia > Cytophagales > Spirosomataceae > Rudanella. Next base: position 83,177 of record JANOCD010000091.1, on the reverse strand, counting down.
TTGGTCTATGGCCCATTCCCCGCCGACGGATTCTTCGGAACGCGCGGTTATCGCAAATACGATGCCGTGTTGGCTATGTATCACGATCAGGGTCTGATTCCCTTCAAAGCTATTGCCTTTGAGGAGGGCGTGAATTTTACGGCGGGGCTGCCCATGGTGCGCACCTCGCCCGACCACGGCACGGCCTATGATATTGCGGGCAAAAACCTCGCCGACGAAACCTCTATGACCCAGGCCATTTACCTCGCCTGCGACGTAGCCCGCCGACGTAAAGAACACAAAGAAACTGAAGCAAACGCTTTAAAAAAATGATGAATGCGTCATAATTCATCATTATGCATTCAGCATTCCAATATTATGCTCAAATCAATGACTGGCTTTGGCAATGCCACTGTGGAAGGAACAAACCTGACGGTGACTGTTGAAGTGAAAACGCTGAACTCTAAGTTCTTAGATATATTTTGCCGCTTACCCCGCCAGTTTTCCGACAAGGAGATTGAGGTGCGAAGCCAACTGACAGCCCAACTGGAACGGGGCAAAGTGGAGTTTTCGCTCAACTATACCCGCACGGGCGAAGTGCGGGTTGGCCTGGTAATCAACAGGGCGTTGGTGGGTGCTTATGTGCAGGATTTGAAGGAGACCGCCAACGGAATGCTTATGAGCGTGCCCGATGCCGAAGTCCTGAAACTGGCTCTAACCCAACCCAATGCCTATACCAGCGAAACACCCGACCCCGAAGCCGGTGCCAACGACTGGGCCATTGTGCAGCAGGCCATTACGCTGGCCATTCAGAAATGCAACGAATTTCGGCGGCAGGAGGGAGCCTCCCTCGAAAGCAAGTTCAACGAATACATCCAAACCATTACCGACCGCCTGACCGATATTGAAGAGCAGGACGGACGACGGATTCCGGCCGTGCGCGAACGGATGCGGGCTTCGGTGGTTGAACTGCTTGGTAATGAAGATTTTGACAAGAATCGGTTTGAGCAGGAGTTGGTGTATTACGTAGAGAAATTTGACATCTCGGAAGAGAAAGTTCGGCTCAAAAACCACCTCGTTTATTTCATCGAGGTGCTGAACACGGAAGAAGCCAACGGCAAAAAACTGAACTTCATTGCCCAGGAAATTGGTCGGGAGATCAATACCATCGGTTCTAAAGCTAACGATGCGGCTATCCAGCGTCTCGTTGTGCAAATGAAAGACGAACTGGAAAAGATCAAAGAACAAACCATGAATGTCATTTAGGATCAGTGAACACCATCCGCGTATTTGCCCCCGCCACCGTAGCGAACGTCGCCTGCGGATTCGATATTTTTGGTTTTGCCGTCGATAGCCCCGGCGACGTTGTTGAACTGACCCGGCGCGACGATGCCGGCGTAACCATCACCGACATTATTGGCGACGAAGGCCGACTGCCCCGCGAAGCTGCCCGAAACACTGCCGGGATTTCAATTCAGCGGTACCTCCAACACATCGACCGCACCGATGTAGGGGTGGATGTATTGTTAACCAAGCAGATGCCGCTCGGCAGTGGGCTTGGTTCGAGCGCGGCTTCGGCGGTTGCGGGCGTGTTTGCCATCAACGAGTTGCTGGGTCGTCCGTTGCAAACCATTGATCTGCTGCCGTTTGCAATGGAAGGCGAGCGCATTGCCTGCGGTTCGGCCCACGCCGATAACGTGGGACCGTCGCTGCTGGGTGGTTTTGTGGTGGTTCGCAGCTACAATCCACTGGACGTGATCAAACTCGACACGCCCGCCGGCATGCACGCCACGCTGGTTCACCCCGATATTGAAGTGAACACGAAAGATGCCCGGTTTATCCTGAAAAATGAGGTCTCGCTCAAAAACGCCATTATCCAGATGGGTAACGTGGCGGGTTTGGTAGCAGGCCTGATGAAACCCGATTATGACCTCATCAGCCGGTCGATGGTCGATGTGATTATTGAACCTGTCCGTGCGATTTTGATTCCGCAATTCGGCGAAGTCAAACAGGCCGCCATTGAGAATGGCGCGTTGGGGTGCAGCATTTCCGGCTCCGGCCCATCAATGTTTGCCCTTTGCCGCGATGCCGAAACGGCCCACCGGGTAGGACAAGCTATGCAACAAGCCTTTATGGACGTAGGCATCACGAGTGAGTCCTACGTGTCGGAGATTAACCGGCAGGGACCGAGAGTTATATAGGGTTTTGGTTTTATCGTAACGCAGGACTAACCACAAAATGGTTAGTCCTGCGTTTTTTTTGTAGTAAAAAAGAAATGTCTAGTATTTAAATAGTTTAGTAGTCAATGAGTTATAGGAAATCAGTAGATATATAAAAAATGTATTTATAGTACATAAAAGCTTATCGTTAGCTTTACGATAATCAACTATGTGTATCATTACTCAACGTTTATGAAAAGACTCCTCTACGCACTTTTATTAGGCTGTTCTCTTTTGGCCTGTCAGAAAGACCAGTTAGTGCCTGCTTTAGTTCAGGTAGGATCGTCTGCCAGAATCGCCAATTACGATTCGCTCGTGAAAGGGCGTTCGCACGTTCTACCAGGAATACCCATCCCGATTGATACCGATTTAGGGGCTTTGGACACGCTGCTTTTGCTGAAAAATCAGTACGTTGTTTCGTATAATCGCTCATTTGGGCGGGCAAATTGGGTGGGCTGGCACTTACAGAAAAATGATCTGGGTGATAGTGAGCGACAGAACGATTTTAGACCGGACACCTCATTGCCAGTTGGCTGGTATCAGGTGAAATCAACCGATTATTCAACAACAGATGGCTTTGATCGAGGTCACTTGTGTCCAAGTGCCGACAGGTCAAACTCTGAAGCAGACAACTCATCTACTTTTCTGATGACCAATATTATTCCTCAAGCTCCTGCGCTTAACCGGGGCGTGTGGAAAGAGTTAGAGGCCTATTGCCGAGAGTTGGTTGAGCAAGGCAACGAACTCTACATTATTGCCGGGGGATATGGGTATGGTGCCGCTGGTACAAAGGGATTCAGAGGTTTATTGAGTTCGGGCCGGGTGAAACCCTCGCGGCAATGCTGGAAAGTTATTTTGGTGTTACCCGAAGGAAGCGATGATCTAAAACGAATTAATGCCAAAACGACAGTAATTGCAGTCGATATGCCGAACACGCAGTCTGTCGGCGAAGATTGGGAAGACTACATTTTGTCTGTTGGAGACTTAGAGAAAGTTGCACACCATTCATTTCTGTCGGCTCTCCCTGCTTCAATACAGTCTGCCTTGAAAGCTAAGAAGTACACATTTCCAATAGTAATCACCCCACCTACCACCACCACTAGTACACTGCCTGTCACCGTAACAGTCACTCCTCCTATCACGGTAACAGTATCACCACCTGTCACGATAACAGTCACTCCTCCAATCACTACTACTATTACGCCACCTGTCACGGTTACAAGTACTCCTCCAAATCCGGGTACGGTCAGTTCTCCACCCAGTACAGGTGATTCAAAATGCGGCATTTACAACGGAAAACAACTCTACATTGGCCCCAAAGGAGGTTGTTATTACATCAATAGCAACGGCAACAAAACCTATGTAGACCGAGGATATTGCAGTTGCTGAACGGTCTCACTTGCTATCCGGCACTACCGATGATTGCGGTCTCCGGGTGGTATTGCGAATATTGACCAGTTTAATGAGCAAATCGAACCAGAACGGTGCCCCAAACGAGAGGGCAGCAATGGTGAGCAGCCAGCCAAAGATACGAGCGACCCATTGAAAACCATGTATTTTTTCAGCCGTGGTCCAGCCAATTGGCAGTTTGAGCGCGTCGATGTTGGTTTGTAAATAACGAACGTAAGCCGTTTTTATCTGGAGGCTATCTAAACCCGTCAATGCACTGCCCGAAAACAGTCTGGCATGCAAGGTAGAGTCACTCTTGCCGAGCTGAGTCATAAAAACGGTGTCGCTTCTCAGGTTCGGTTCATATTTTTTTGAGGAACTATCGGCTATTGCTGTCGATGAGTTGCCACTGCTCGAGGTGGGGGCCTTGGTTTGAGACTGCACTGTTTTCTCGGCTTGGGCAACCAAGTTTACGCGCAAATCCTTGTCGTTGAAAAGCCGTTTGGTAATATGAATCGTGTCTACGTTCATGGCAATAGTCACCACTGCAGCCACAATCCAGACCACACCCTGAGCGTAGCGTTTATACCAGCCCGATACTTGCTCCATGTAGCCATCATACCAGCGTTCGAGGTTGGTTTTGAACTCGGCGAGGGTGTTGGAGCGATTCAGAATTGGCCTTACAATGTCAATCAGGGTGTTAAGTGTGGGGTTGCTTGCCGGATTGGATACCGTGGCCTGAAGGTGCGTTAAGACTGTTTTCGAGGGACGTGTACCAGCAACGGCTGGCGACGTATTGGCGGGCGTGAGCAAGTCGATAATGACGGTGGAAAACGAATCGCCACTGAGATACGAAATGGGCTTGTCGGCTCCGAAATACCGCTGGCGTTTAACTTTTACGAGTGGATGATCCCAGAATTGAGTGAAGAGGTCTGTATTCAGGATCTTCAACAAGGCGAGCTGCAACAGCTTGGAGCGTTGCTCCCAAAAGGCATTGATCAGTTCGACAATGCCCGACACGAACATGCTGATCGTGAAGAAGACGAAGACGAGCGAAATCGCTACGTCGAGATAAGTAGAGAAAGTCATGGGGATAAGGAACAGTTGTTGACTGCTACAAATATTATGCTTTTCAACATACCAGACTACCGTAAAATCACCCTAATGCAAGCGGGAAATTTCCCGTTTTTATACCGGATATAAGAAAATTAGGCTACGTAAAGTACTAAACACACATCTTTGAACCGTTTTACAGACAGTCAAACCATACTCTTATGCGTCAACCGCGAATTACCCGAATTTTAACATCAACGCTCCTGCTTTCTTTATCTCTGTTGTTTGCCAACTGCGGAGGGGATTCCGGGGGAACAGTTGCCCCCGAAACCATTGAAGGAACCTGGAAAATTTCGGCCATTAAACTGAATCCCGGTATTGATGCACCACCGCTGGGAAAAGTAACCGATTTGCTGGGAGCCTATGGGTTGGCCCGCCAAACAACTTGCCTGACCGATGTGGCCTTCACGTTTAAAAGCGACGGCACGGTTACGTCTAGTAACCCGGCTTCCTGCAAAGACAATGTAGCCGAAATAAAACAGCAGACCGGAATTGATCTGGCGAATGCCAGTAAATGGTCGTTAACGGGCGATCAATTAACCGTTACGGCGGCTGATAATACGAAATTGACGGCCACTTCAACCATCATGGGTGGAGTGATGACCTGGACGTATAAACGCACTATTTTGTTTAACGGCGTTTCTTCCAGTCAGGATATTACGTTCGATTATAAACGAGTGTAATCCTAAAAAAAGCGGCTTTAGAACATCTAAAGCCGCTTTTTTTAGGATTCCTGATTCAGAACCGGCTCTGTCAACAGGTGGAATAACTCAGCCGGGAACACCAGCCGGAATGTGGTGCCTTTGCCCAACTCGCTTTGAACCTCAACGTGGGCACCCACTTTTTCGGTCAATGCCTTCACGATCGACAATCCCAGCCCCGACGAATGCTCATGGTTGGTGGGTTGCGCCGACAGCCGCTGAAACCGTTTGAACATTTTTTTCTGATCATCGGGCGAAATGCCGGGACCTTCGTCCTGCACGGCAACCACCAGTCGATCCTGTTTGGTGCAGACAGATACCACAATAGCTTTGTCGAACTCCGAAAACTTCAGGGCATTGCTAATCAGGTTGTCTAACACCCGCACGAGCGACTCCGGGTCGGTGCGGAGAATCGACTGCGTGTTGGCCTGAAACGAGAGTGCAATGTTCTTTTGCAATGCCGGCCCCCGAAAACCATCCACCACAATCTCCAGCAAATCATTCAGTTCAACGTCCATCATCTGAACCGCATCTTCGCGGCTGATGAGCCGGTTGTAATACACAATACTCTCGATCAGGTCCATGCCTTTGCTGACGGTTTTCTGGCCGTATTGCACATTTTCCTGCTGTTGTTCGTTTAATTCGCCCCCGGTGCTGATAAAATTCAGGACGAAACTGAGCGTAGCCAGTGGTGATTTGAGGTCATGGGCAATCACGCTGATCAGGCTCTCGATTTCGTGGTTGGCCAGCGACAATTGGTCATTTTTAGTAAGCAGCAAGCCCTGTTGATCAGCCAATTGCAGGTTAGACCGGTATAGTTCTGACACATCGCTGAAGAGCCATATGCGACCATTTATGTAAGGCGAGCGAATGGGTTTTGATAACACACTGAAAGCCCGGTCGGGGAAAGCCCACACCCAATTGCTAATTTCGGCATTGGGGTTTTGGGCTAACTCGGTCACCCGCTGGTTAATATCGTCCTGATTGATAGCCGCATCGCACAGCCGTTTCATGCCCACTGACACTTCGGCGGCTGTTGGATAGATGTTATCGGGGTCTAGTTGAAGAAGTTCTGTGGCGGCATGATTGGCCCAACTGCTATTGTCATCTTCGTTGATTCGAACGATGGCCTGCGGCACGGTGGCAAACAGAAACCGGTACTGCTGTTCAAGGGCAATTCGCTGGAGCGACAGAAAATTGACCATCACTTTGTCGGCCATCAGTTGAAACGATTGTTCCAGCCGAAGGCAACTCAGGTCAATTGGTTTGTGCCAGCCCACAATGAGCCATCCTTTCAGGCTGTAGTTTGTCAGGCGCAGGCCGGCAATCTGCGTATAATCGCCCAGCAAAACACGCAGGGGGCGTTGGGCAACAAAATCTTCGTCTAAAAAGAAATTCGTATCTCCGGTAAACTGACTTAACTGATCCGTATCGACCGGGGTAGCCGGGAGTGTATGGGGATAATTAAGCAGGGGAACGCCCGTGTACTCATCGCGTTCCTGAATAATACAACACCCGTTGGCCGACAAATAGGTAACCATGGCCTCGGCCAGAGCGGGCAAAACCCGTGGTCCAATTTCACGGGTGACTACCTCCTGAAAGCGATCAAACAGACTCCAGTCCATATGCAGGTAGCTGATCAACAAATGTACGGATAGCCCCAACTACGTCGGTGGGGTTGCTCAGATGAGGCAAATGGCCCTCAGTGGGCAAAACAACTAACTTTGCTTCAGGGATGGTTTTGGCAATGTACCGCCCTACTGCGCTCGGCACAGCCAGGTCATGCTCGGGTTGAAGAACAAGAGTCGGTTGAGAGATTTTTCCTAAATCGGCACGGTGGTCGGAGTGAAAAATAGTACGGGCGATAGCCAGGCCAACATCAGGACGCATACCGCTGAGGGTTTTGACAAAACAACCTGCAATGTGAGGGGCGTTGGCATTCTGGGCAATATAGGGCGCAAAACCACTGGCCCAAGCGTAATAATTACCGATCATCTGGGTAAATAAACTGTCTAGATCAGCTTCAGAAAAACCGCCTTCATAATCTCCATCGTTCAAATACCGGGGCGAAGCACTAACCAGTACGACACCCGCGAAATGGGTTGGCTCGCTGATGGCTGCCAGCAAACTTGTCATACCCCCCACAGAATGGCCTATCAAAATAACATTGACAAGATCGAGTGATTCAACAATATCGAGCAAATCGTTGGCAAAAGCCGTGAGATGACTGTATCGTTCGGCACTGAAACTATCCACCGTATCCTGATTAGCTCCTACCATATCGAACAGAACAATTTGATAGTTATTAGCAAAAGCAGGCCAAACATATTTCCAGGCGGTTTGATCGGTTCCAAAGCCATGCGCGAACAATAGTGTCCGGTTGGCCGTGAGATTCCCTTTTATCTGGACATTATTTCGGGTCAGAACATCTGTTTTAGGTCTCATCAATTCAAAAAAAGTGAACAAACTACCTGCGCTGAGTCAGTTTACTAAAAGAGACTTGGCTTGTGGACCGTTGTGGCTATCAAATATATCTAAATTAAATTCAGATTAGAAAAATTTATCAGTCAAACAATTGATTTTGTTGTTAGATACCCGTGTAGACGTAAAAGTATGTGGAAAGGTCAATCTGGTCTATTAATTAATTGGAACGCAATTAAAGCCAATTCGGCAATGATTTTTTCTCCGGCGGCTTCGGTTCCTGCCTGCTCAACCAGAACTGATAAGACAAAGGGACGATCTGCATAAACAATGCCAATATCTCCCCGAACATAGGTTAATGTTCCCGTTTTATGGGCTACAATCATGGATTTTCCAGAGGCCAGGCGGGGTACTAATTTAGGAATGGTCAGGGTGTCTTCATTCTGTTTGAGGTTATTGAGCATCTGCTCGCAGAGAGCGGGCGTAAGCAATTCATGCCGATAGATTTTGGTCAGTAGTTGGTTCATTTCGCGGGCCGTTACATAGTTCTCACGACCCTCCCGAACGGCCATCGTATCCATCATCACCCGGTTCAACTGGCTTTTGGGGAGGCCAAGCGAGCGCATTTGGGTGTTAATGGTCTCACGGCCCAGATCGGTGATGAGGATATTCGTAGCGGTGTTGTCGCTGATGGTGATCATCAGCCGAATCAGATCTGTGTAACTAATCCGGCTCCGGTTGGGGTATGTTTGGAGGATACCAGCCCCGCCCACTTTTTCTGAATCAGTCAGAATATGAATCTCTTCCAGGTCTAACCGGCCCTCCTTGGCGGCTGTCATGGCGGTCACCATAATGGGCAACTTAATGATGCTTGCCGATGGCACCCGCTCGTCGGCCCGATGATAAAACCGCACACTGCTGTCGGCCAACGATTCCAGCCCCACACTCACCCGAACGGTAGGCGGCAAACGTTGGATATAGGCAGTCAGGGAGTCGGGCATTTGGGCGAGAGAGGAAAGAGAAGAAAGACAAAGTATTACTTCCTTCCAAAATCGGCGGGGTTTTCGCCCCAGTAGGTGGTTTCCCATTTCAAAATCGGGTTAGTAAATGTGTGCGTTTGAAGCCATTTTTCGGCCCGGTCAAGCAGGTCGAACAAGACCTCATTGCGGGAAGTAGGTTCAAGTTTGGTGTTGGCATTTTTCTTTTTTACCCAACTAATGGCGGTACGTGAGTCCGAATAAACCGGAATGGTGCTACCTTTCTGGTGCAACAGGGCCAGGGCGTGAACAATAGCCAGAAATTCACCGATGTTGTTGGTGCCATCGGCATAGGGGCCCATCAGGAACAGTTTCTGGCGGGTGGCCAGGTAAATGCCCTGGTATTCCATATCGCCAGTGGCCGTGTTCCAGGCAGCATCCACCACAAGACTATCCTCATTAGGATCGCCCACAAAAAGCCGGTTGGTGGTCGATTTAGCCTTGGGTGCCGCTGTGCCAATGTGTTCGTGGGGCTTGTCGCGAAAGGCTTTAATGGCTTCTGCCTTGCTGTCGAACGATTTATAGAGTGCCTTGTCGAAGCCGTGAGTTTGAGCTTTGCAGTCGTCCCACGAATCGAAAACGCCCGTTTGCCGCCCGCGCCAAACGACGTAGAATTTAGGTTTTTTGGCCATAACCACAAAAGTAATGATTCAACTAAGCAACCTCACAAAACAATACGGAAGTCGGGCGGTGGTTGATGGAGTGTCGTTTGTCGTGAAGCCCGGTGAAACGCTGGTGTTGGCCGGTACCAGCGGGTGCGGAAAAACCACCACGCTCAAAATGCTGAACCGGCTCGTGGAACCCAGCAGCGGCACCATTCTCATCAACGGGCAGGATGTTCGACAAGCCGACGGACCCACCCTCCGGCGCGGCATTGGCTATGTGATGCAGGAAGCGGGCCTGTTTCCGCACTACACGGTGGCCCAAAATATTGGCGCGGTGCCACGATTGCTCGGCTGGGACCCCGACCGAATTCATCAGCGCACCCGCGAGCTAATTGACCTGCTCCGGCTCCCCCCCGACTTGCTGACCCGCTACCCCGCCGACCTGAGCGGGGGGCAGCGGCAGCGGGTTGGCCTGGCTCGGGCCTTGGCGGTGCGACCGCCCGTGGTGCTGATGGACGAACCTTTCGGGGCACTTGACCCGTATACCCGGCGGCATGTCCGGCGCGAGCTATTCGGAATCAGTGAGTTACAGGAAACAACGGTGGTGCTTGTCACCCACGACGTTCAGGAAGCTCTCGAACTCGGCGACCGGGTGGCCCTGATGGATGCCGGAAAGATTGTGCAAATTGGGCCGCCCAATGAACTCATCAATCAACCTGCTACTGATTTTGTACGGGACTTTTTTGGGTCATAAACATAAAAGGAAAGGAACAAAGAATCGGAACTAAACTGGCTATTGTTTATTTTTACAATCAGCTTTCAGAATGCTCAAAATGAATTGGTTCAACAAACTTTATACAATTATGAGCTTGCAGTACATTTCAGACACGCAGGGTAAACACACAGCCGTGATAATTCCTATTGAGGATTGGAATACCCTAACGGCCAGACACCGGGATTTGAAATCGCTCGAAAACCCTACCCGTAAACCTTCGGATTTTGTAGGGTGCATTTCTAAAGAAACGGCGCAACAAATGATTACAGATATTGAACGTAGCCGCAACGAATGGGAAAGAACTATTTGATTAATACGAACTCGCTATTGGAATTTGTGGCGAACTCCTTGCCTGCTAACGCTCATGTTTTTGTGAAAAATGTAATTGATGACGATTTCAACGTGTCTATTATCAATCGTATTGAGGTACTGGGGCATGAATCAGCGACGCAAACCCTAACTGATTTTATGGATTTAGCGACAACTCATCAAGTTAGTGAATCCGTTGCTAACCAGACCATTGCTTTACGAAAAACGAAAAAGATAAAGCTGCCTGATGCCATAATTGCCGCAACGGCACTGGTACACGGTTTTACTGTTATATCTCGAAATACTAAAGATTTTCAGAATATTGCTGGGTTGGATTGTGTAAACCCCTATGATGTATAGCTGGTCTTTTTGAATACCCAAAACCTCTTTTATGCCCTATCGCTACCGCGTCCTTTCTGTTTTATTCCTGCTTTCTACCATTACGTTTCTCGACCGCGTCTGCATGAACGTGGTCAGTAAATATGTGAAGGCCGATTTGGGTCTCAACAACGAACAATTTGGCTGGATCTTGGGCGCGTTTTCACTCGCTTATGCGCTGTTCGAGATTCCCACCGGTGCCATGGGCGACCGATCCGGTCCTCGGCGCGTACTGACGCGGGTGGTAGTGTGGTGGTCGGCGTTCACGGCAATGACTGGCACGGCCACTAACTTTTTGTATTTGCTGGTGGTGCGGTTTCTGTTCGGAATGGGTGAGGCCGGGGCTTATCCCAATGCCTCCATTGTGATTGCGCGTTGGTTTCCGGCTGTCGAGGTAGGCCGGGCGCAGTCGGTGATTTGGGCCGCCGGGCGTATTGGCGGAGCACTCACGCCCCTGCTCGTGATTCCGCTGGTGCATTGGGCAGGCTGGCGATGGGCTTTTGCCGTGCTGGGTGGGGTGGGGGTGTTGTGGGCCATCGGCTGGTATCTGTGGTATCGCGACGAACCCAGCGAGAAAGCCGGCGTTAGCCCTGCCGAAGTGGAGCTGATCGAAGCAAGTCGATCCATCAAACCCAACGACCACCAGATTCCGTGGCGCACCATTATCCGCGACCCTAACCTATGGGCCTTGATGCTGATGTGTCATTTGTTTTTCTACGGCTCTTATTTCTTTACGAACTGGTCGTCGGTCTATTTTCAGGAAGGTCGCGGCATGAGCGAAGATCAAACCAAAAACTTTATTTCGCTATCGTATTTCCTGGGTGCAATTGGTTGCGTGGTCGGTGGGCTTCTGAGCGATTTCCTGACCAAACGGTACGGACTCAAAATTGGTCGCCGGGCGGTGGGCGTGGGCGGTTTAGGGTCGTCGGCCCTGTTTTTTGCTATGGCGGGCCTGACCACCGACAACCAAACGGCGGGTTATCTGCTGGCTACCTGCGTCTTGCTCAAAGACTTGGCCTTGCCCGTGGCGTTTGCCGTCTGCGTGGACATTGGGCAGCGTAATTCAGGTAGCGTAACGGGGTCTATGAATTTCGCCGGGCAGATGGGAGGATTTTTCATCACCATCATTTTCGGAACCATCGTGGAGCGCACCAATAATTACAACCTGCCGCTATTCCTGATTGCCGGTTGTCTCACTGTCAGTGCGTTGCTCTGGCTGAAAATTGACCCCACAAAGCGAAGTGCAGATGTAGCCGCTTCAGCCAATTCACGTTGATTTTATTCTGGTGGCGTTCCAACCGTTTCACGTTTTATGGACTCTTCATTTGGAAAAGCCATTAAAGACTAAATCGCAACGTTTATGAACCTTTCAAAAATAGCTACCAGCATCTTGTTAATGGGAATATTGGTAAACTGTACGGAAATGGATTGTGCTCCTCCACCGCCTTCCATTCAGTTTGTCTTGTTCAATGAGCAGGGGGTTAATGTGTCGAGGAAGTATGCTTCCAGCATTTCAGCCTACTGGTTTGAGGGAGACCTGAAAACCCTGAAACGAACCGAGGAAGTAACAACTATTCCCAGAGACACCCGTTCTGACAGTCTGATTGCCTTTAATTCGTATTTTCCGTCGTTGGGAATGGGTTTAGAGCGAACGTTTTACCTGGACATAAAGGATGGAAATACTTATTCAGTTACTATTACCTACGAAAATGCGAAAACGTCCTGCGGGCGGATTGCCGTTATGCGTACCGTTCGCTGGAATGGCAAGGTAGCTGAGAAGATCTCTGCCGAACCACGCTATAAATTTGTGGTCAAGGGCAACTGATTAATCCCATCCTGGCTGAAAACACAAACGCCCGGCTTGCATAGCCGGGCGTTTGATTGAAAAATAAAAATCTGTTCTAATCCGTTAAACCCGTTCAATCCGTGTTCCTATCCATCAAGGAATAACCTTGATCGCGTGGCAACCGCGTGTGAGGCTGATGCGACCGGCTTGCTTGGTTAGCGTGGGCTTGTCGCCTTTTTTCACGCTCCAGAACTCGATGCCGCCGTTGCGCATTCCGTAATCTAAATATTCGGGAACGGCTACAGCTATATTGTCGCCTGCGCGGTCGAAATCAACACTCTGGGGGGCAATTCCCTCGAATGGATAATCGGCTGATTGAGCCAGTTTGCCATCTTTTCCTAACGAATAAACCGTTAGTGAGCTTTTACCCACAGCCGCATTACCAAACGGCTGGTATGATTGGCTCGAGTTCACGACTACTACCACCGAACCATCGGGGCTAATCGCAACACTTTCGGGACCTTCGCCCGTGGCAGCCTGCGAGGCAATTTTGTGTTCGCCGGGGGTATCTTCCGTGCTAAACTGAATGGCAAACACTTCACCCGCGCCTGTTCCGGCTGCACCGGCAGCTTTTTTGGAGTCAACAATGACAAACGCGCTGCCATCGGCGTTGAATTTGCCCGCGCCCGGCATAGTACCCACTTTCACGGTTTTGCCGTGTGGAGTCAGGTTTGGTTTTTTGGTGGCATCCATCGCGTACTTCATCAGGCCAACTTCGCCGGTTGCGGCAATGGTGTAGGCCACAAACTGCCCGCCCGGATGCCAGGCCAAATCGGTGATGACCGCGTTTGGAACCGGTGAGGCTGCTGTCAGGATTCGGGTTGGTTTGCCCGTGCCATCAACTTCGATAATGCGGAGTTCTTTGCCGGGGTCTGCCGAAGCCACAATCAGGCCGTTGCCCGTTGGGTTGATGGTGACAGCGGTTGGATTCATGCCCACGGCAAAACCAAACTTAACGGCTGGTTTGCCTGCGCTAAGATCTACTGTGAACATTTTGGTGCTGGCGGGCAGACCGCTCAGGCCCCCTTTCAGCGTGGTGAGACTGTCGCCGGTTTGGCCGCGACCTTCCACCACAAAAGCCAGTTTACCATTGTTCGAGACGGCCAGAACCTTATCGAACAGGGTCATTGAGTTCGACACCACCGACGTGAAGATGTTGGCTCCACTCCGGTCGAGGGGAAAGCCGATGGTTGTCAGCGCATCTTTGGTGCCTTTGTCTTTGAGCAGGTTTCCGTCGATCATGGCCGAAGCAGCCATATCGGCATCGGAGAGGGCCACAATACTTTTGGCCGTAAACTGAATCGGACCTTGCTGGGCCATCACGCCACCAGCCAGCAGGGACAGAGCAATTGCAAAACTTTGTTTTTTCATGTGTAGGGGTACTAAGTCGTTTTTTGGAATTAGTGCAAAAATAACCCAAATGCCTTAACGGCCAACTGAACAGCTTTATTTCAGAGGCCTAGCTTTTACGCCCTCCACCGTTATCCGAACGGGTTTTATAGCCCCCTTTTCATCAAATTCCATTCGGTCGATGCAGGTTTCGCGGTGATTGCCGTCGGTTTCGGTAAGGGGACGACGGTGGTAAACGATGTACCATTCGTCGGTTGTGGGACTATTCAGGATGGAGTGATGCCCGGCTCCGGTGGCTACGGTGGGGTCTTGTTGCAAAATCTTGCCGGCTCGCTCCCAAGGGCCAAAAGGTGAATCGGCCACGGCATAAGCCACCGAATAGTCTGGCCCCGTCCAGTTCCCTTCCGACCACATAAAGTAGTATTTGCCCTTGCGAACAAACATCATTGGCCCTTCCACGTAGCCTTTTGGGGTTATCTCCCGGAACGTTTTTCCGTCGTCAAATGGCGTGAACCCCCGAAAATCGGCATTCAGTTTGGCGATGTTGCAGTGCCGCCAACCGCCGTAAATCATGTAGTACTGCCCGTCTTTATCCTTGAAAACAAACTGGTCGATGGGTTGTGCGCCGTTATGAATTTGCCCGATGAGCGGCTTGCCCAGATAGTCTTTAAATGGTCCGGCGGGTTTGTCGGCCACGGCCACACCGATGCCGCCAACCTCACCCTCGTGAACATCGTTGGCTCCGAAAAACAAAAAGTATTTTCCGTCTTTTTCAACGACTGAGGGTGCCCACATAGCCCGTTTAGCCCATCTCACATCGGTGGTGTCGATAATACGCGGGTGTTTTGTCCAGTTGAGCAGATCGGGGGAGGAGAAGGCATCCATGAAAACCTGCTCGTTGAATTTGGCCGAAAAGGTGGGGTAAATCCAGTATTGCTTCCCAAAAACAGCTACTTCGGGGTCGGCATACCAACCTGCAAAAACGGGATTGCCCGATGTGGTTTTGGGTTTGGCAGGCGTTTGGGCAACCGCCGATTGAATCCCCAAAAGCAGCAGTGAGAAGAATAGATAACGAACGAGCATTACGTAAGAAGGTTGTATGCTATCTAAAGAGGAAATGAGGGTTGGCATACCTTCTTTCACACTCTCCTTACAAACCCTATGCCATGCGTTGTGAGGATGTATCCTTGCTGTTTTAGCGAAAAAGCGAATTTTTGGTTATATATTAGGGTTTGAAAACTACATCAATAAAAAGGCAATGGAAACGGTAGTTATTGAATTAACGAACCCTAAAGCAATCAGCTTATTGCAGGAACTTGAATCTCTGCATCTGATCAAGCTATTGAAACGAGCGCAAACCGATAAACCCAAACTATCGTCGTTACTTCGCGGCAGTATTTCGCCGGAAGCTGCCGAAGCATTTAATGAGTCAATTCGCAAAGACCGAGAAGAATGGGAGAGACCTATTTAGTCGATACCAACGCAATTTCTGATTATCTGGGAGGAAAATATCCTCAAACTGGGCTTGATTTTATGGATGCCGTTATGGACGGTACTCCTGTGTTGTCAGTTATTAACCGGATCGAGTTATTGGGGCAAACTCGACCAGAATTAGCCCAATTTAAAATAGCTGTTGATGGGTGTTTGATTTATGACCTTAGCGAGACCATCGTGCTTAAAACCATCGCAATTCGAAAGTCCCGGCGTATGAAGTTACCGGACGCTATAATTGCTGCTACTGCATTGGTACATAATCTGACTCTAATAACTCACAATGTCTCTGATTTTGAGCGCATTCCAAATCTAAAGTTGGTTGACCCATATTTGATTGGAGGGGTTGTTGATTTATAAACCCCCTAACACCCGAACTACAAACCCCACGCCGTGTCGACTCTCGATCTGCACGCTTGAATCGTCGGACAGGCGTTTGCGGAGCCGGGAAATGAACACGTCGAGGCTGCGCCCCATAAAATAATCGTTGTCTCCCCAAATGGCGCGGAGAATATCGTCGCGCCGGACAAGGGTGTTGGGTCGGGCCAGCAAGTAGGCCAATACTTCGGCTTCGCGCTGGGTGAGGGTTTGAGACACTCCGGCCCGATGAAGCTGCCCGTTGACCGGGTCGAACTGGTAGGAACCGATGGGCAGTGATTGGGTAATTGGTAATACTGGGGTGATTGGGGCAGGTTGCGGGCGGTTATGGGCCGAGCGTTTCAGGAACACCTCGATTTTTAACACCAATTCCTCAATGCTGAACGGCTTGGTCAGGTAATCGTCAGCACCGAGCCGCAAACCCTGAAGGCGGTCATCTTTGCTGTTGAGGGCACTCAGAAACAGCACCGGAACGTGGGTATCTAACGAACGAATATGCCGGGCCAACGCGAAACCATCCGTTTGGGGCAACATCACATCTAAAAGGCACAAGTCAAACCGGCCAGGCTCGAAACAGTCGAGGGCTTCTGTGCCGGTGAGGCAGTGGGTCACAGCGAACCCGCTCATTTCGAGGTTGTCTTTCGTGACAAACCCCAGGTTCACATCGTCTTCGACGTAGAGGATATATGCTTTCAAAGAGTGAGAGAGTGAAAGAGTGAAAGAGTGAAAGAGCGAAAGAGTGAAAGAGCGAAAGAGCGACGTTTCGGAGTGTGTTTATCCGGTAGACACTCTTTCACTCTTTCGCTCTTTAAAATAAACCTGCTTCCCTGCCCTAACTGACTTTCTAAGCTAATTTTCCAGCCGTGCGCCCGCACAACCTGTTGTACATAATATAATCCTAAACCAAAGCCCTTGGTGTCGTGAACTTTGCCGGTTGGTACACGAAAAAACTGCTTGAAAATAGCTTTCTGATGTTCCGGGGCAATGCCAATACCGTTATCCTCCACCGACCATTCGAGTTGCCCATTTACAGTGCGGATTCGGAGCCAGATTTCAGGGGGAGGTGCGTCGAGGCCGGTTTTGCGGTATTTCAGGGCATTGTCGATCAGGTTGTTGATCACGTTTTCGAGATGGTAGCGGTCGGCCAGGAGGTGGACATTAGTCGAAACGTCGAACCGGGCTCCTAAATCCAGGTGAACCGAATCGCCAATTGTTTTGGCCGTCGAGGTTAGCAACTCGTGCAAGTTAACATCGGTTTTGTGGAGGGTGAACCCCGTATGCTGCGACTTAGACAATTGCAGCACGTTGTTAATTTGCCGTTGCAGCCGTTGGCTCTCTTCATTCAGAATTCGGGTGTATTGCCGCCATCGGTCGGGCTGCTGCCGGATGCTGTCCTGCGCCAGCACATCGGCGGCAATCCGAATAGTCGAAACGGGTGTTTGGAGTTCGTGGGTGATATTATTGATGAAATCCTGCTGCACCTCGGTCAGTCGCCGTTGCTGCAACACCACGCTGAGGGTGTAGCCAAACACCAGCACCAACAGCACCACCGCCCCCGTCGACCAGAGCCAGCCCTCCAACTGCCCCACCGCAAAAATGGCCTGTTGCGGAAAGCGAATCCCAAAATAATAGGTAAACCGATCAAACTTGGGCAAGGTCGACCGAACCGGCATCCGGGCCGTCGACGTGCCGATATAGGCCCCGTATACCATCCGGTCGCTCTCGCAATTGTAGATACCGTACTCAAAATCGGTGATCAAATGGTGTTTCCGCATCGACACCTGGATGAGGTGTTCCAGCGTGACGGGGTCGATGGGGGCCTCGGTGTTGACAATGAAATAGTCGGCGGAGAGTTGGGTAACGTCGTATTTGGTTTGGGTGATCCGGTTCATACGGGCAACCTCATCGGCTACCTCTTGCAACGCAATAAACGCCGACTGCCGAAACTGCCTGTCTCTAAGCGCATACGCCTTTCTGACCCACACGGCCTGCACCGCCAAAATGCCGATCATCGACAACACGGACAGAATGACAAGAATGCGAATCAGGCGACGGGACACAGTGGTGAAAGAGTGAAAGAGCGAAAGAGTGAAAGAGTGAAAGAGCGAAAGAGTGAAAGAGCGAAAGAGTGAAAGAGTGAAAGAGCGAAAGAGTGAAAGAGCGACGGGCCGACGTTTCGGAGGGTGGGACAAAGTACGGCATTTCGCTGGAACGCCAGCCCGGTCATCGCTCAATCCCTCTTTCGCTCTTTAAATTCCCCGTTAACATCTCATTAACAAACGTTCGCAACTCATTAACAAGGGTGCGCCGAATCGGGCAGTACGTTTGCATCAAACAAAAAAACAAACTCGCATGAAACGCACGATTCTATTCTCGATGGCTTTGCTGATGGCAGCCGCAACACTGGTTCTGGCTGGCTCTGGCATGATGGCCGCCTTTAACTGGAAAACCACCACCCAGGATTTGGGCAAAATTCCGCAGGGCAAGCCCGTTACCCTTACCTACTCCTTCACCAACAAAGGGCAGGAACCACTTATCGTTACGGGTGCCCGTGGCTCGTGTGGCTGCACCAACGTAACCTATTCACAGGCTCCGATTCTGCCCGGACAAACCGGCGAAATCAAAGGCGTGTATAACGCTGCCGCCGTGGGTGCGTTCAACAAAACGATCTCGGTAGATTCCAACGCCGAAGGGGGTAGCGTGACGCTGTCGTTCAAAGGCGAAGTTGTAGCTGGCGCGCAGGGACAGTAAAAATTGTAGAGACGCATAGTTGTGTCTCACTCGCGTCAGCAACAAACCATCCGGCGAGCGAGACGCAACTATGCGTCTCTACAATTAATACTTCATTTCTCCCCGATCTTTTTCTACGGCACTGCGGCCTTCTTTCATCCACAGGGGCATGGGCGCATCTTTCAGGTAGTGATCGAAAAACTGGTACATCCTGATTCCCAGATCTTTGGCGTTATGGCGTTGAACAAGGTTGTGGTCTTCGCCATTATACACCACCATCCAGACCGGCTTTTGCAATCGGCGGAGGGCCGTGAACATCTCGATGCCCTGATACCAGGGAACTGAGCCATCGGCATCGTTGTGCATCAGCATCAGGGGCGTTTGCACCCGGTCGGCATAGAACAGGGGCGAGTTTTCGATGTAGTTCATCGGTTTTTCCCAGAGCGTTCCCCCGATGCGGCTCTGGGTTTTCTCGTACTGAAACTGCCGCACCAGGCCCGTTCCCCACCGAATGCCACCATACGCCGAAGTCATGTTGGCCACAATGGCCCCCGCCATCGCTGCCTTGAATAGGTTGGTTTTGGTGATGACATAAGCCGTTTGGTAACCACCCCAGCTTTGTCCCTGAATACCAAGCCGGTCGCGATCCACAAAGCCCCGGTTGAGCAAACTCAATACGCCTGGCACAATGCAATCGTAGGCGTTTTGGCCGGGGTTGCCCGTGGTATACACAATGTCGGGCACAAACACCATATAGCCGTTCGACACACAATACGGAATATTGATGGTGGAGCGACTGGGAGCCGGAAACTTATAATCGGGCAGGGTTTCGGCACTGCGTTCATAGAAATACGTCAGCATCGGGTACTTCTTGCCCGGCTCCATGCCTTCTGGTTTGTAGAGCAGGCCTTCGAGGGGAACGCCGTTGGTACCCATCCACTTCACCAGCTCCACCGACCCCCAGCGGAGGCTATCCTGTTGCGGATTCACGCGGGTAAGTTGCTGCTGATTGGCAAACGTCGTGTCGGTCTGGAACAGATTGATAGGCTCCTGAAAATTGCCCCGATAGAATGTCATCGTCGGGGAGTTTTTGGCCTTGTTCATCCCAAAATACCGGTGCGGACTGTTCATCAGAAGCTGGAGACTGGCCTTTGGCGCAATCGTTTTCGGGCCACTGCCTGCCTGACCTAACGAAGCCAGCTCCTGCCGTTGCCGCAAAATGCCCGTGTGTTTGTCGCTTTCCCAGAACCCGGTCAAATACAGATCGGTGTTGGGGTCGATATCTCTTTCGTCGGGGTCAAGGTCAACCCGGCGAAGGCGCACTTTGTTGGTGCGGCCCCAGGCATTGGTCAGGTTGTGGGGTTTCTCGCGGCCCGTTGGGTCGAGTTGCCAGATGTCGTAGCGGTCATACACCCAGAAATAACGGTCGTCGGTTGTCCAGCCAGCGGCTCCATAGCTACCGGGTAGACTGGGTGTGTCGTGTTCTTCATCGAAAAATTTGTCGGGCAGGCCCCGCGTCAGGTCAATGCGTTTGCCTTCTGTTACCGACCAGGCCCGCCAGAGGGTATCGCGCTCATCGAACCAGTAAGCATAGTTGCCACCCGGCGACAACCTCGTTTGGGAAGCCATGATGTCGTTGGCAATTTTCGTTTTCTTCCCCGTCTGACTATCCACTAAATACAGATCGGTGTGGCCGGGGTCCCACGAACTCGCTACCTGATAGGGCATGTCGCTGATTCCGAGCCAGTAACGGGCGTTGGTTTTGTAGTCGACCGGAACGGTTGGTACTTCGCGGCTTGCCAGCAGGGTTGTGGTTCCGGTGGCGAGGTCATAAACGGTAGTATAGCCCCGCTCTTTTTCTTCTTTCAACCGTTTTTGCTGCATCGGTTGCAGGCGCGAGTCGGTCCAGGTCCACACATCCATCTTCACCTTCTCGTCGTCGGGAGTCAGGGTGTCCTTTTTGATGAGGGGCGGCACGGGTGAAGTCGCAAAATACAATCGCTTGCTATCGTCGGAGAAGCGCACCGGGGCAAACTCATTCACCGACCAGCCTTTGGGCAAAGCAGCGGTGGTGGTGTCGGCCACCAGCACCCGGCCACCAGCCGCCACCGCCGTAGCGGGCAGTTTTGTCTTGCTTCGCTTACTCGTGGGTGCGGCAGGTTGAGCACCCACCAGGTTTTTATAATAGAGCCGGAATGATTTCTGCTCGGCTCCGGCGGAGTCTGCCGAGGCCATCCAGGCTACCTGCGCCCCGGTTTTGTCGGCGGCTAACCCTTTATAAACCTTGTGCTTTCCGGTCGTGTCGATCACCGCCGTTTGCTTGGTATCAGTGCGGAAGGTGAACACGCCGGGCAGTACCACATCGCCTGCTTTCAGGCTGTCGATCACCGATTCGCGGGCATACACCACCGTTTGCCCATTCTCCGACATGGCCATGCCCGACACAAATCGCGCCGACTGCCGCGAACCGTCGGCCATGTTCAGCATCACCAGATCGTCGCCTTTGGGCTTTTTGGGAACCACCTTCCGGGCGGCTATGCCCGTTCCCGATGCGGCTGGCGTGGCGGCTGGTCGGCTCGATGTGTCTCTTGCCGCCGTTGATCTTGGCGCGGGTTTATCGTCTTTGCGCTCCTGCAAAAAGGCCACCCATGAGCCTGCATCTTTGCCTAACGTATAGGCCTTGACGTTCGGAAATTTAGTGATTTTCCCGGCTGCCAGATCAACCACCACCAGGCTGTCTTTGGGCATTTCGTCGGGTTTCTTTTTCTTCAGTTTTGCCTTGCGGGTATCGGCTAAGGGGGTTTTTAGTTTAGCCACCACAAACCGGCTGTCGGCCGAGAAACGGGCATCGTAGCCACGGGGAAAGCTGTATTTGGGCGTTGCCGACCCCTGTTGGGTGATGTGCAGCATCCCATCGCCCTCCTGCGGGTCGACCTGATACGAAATCCACTGACCGTTGTTCGACAGTTTTTCGAGCCGGACGCTTTGCCAGCGGTCATAGTCGTTGGCCGTGATCGGGCGTTTTTTGACGTTGCTGTTCGCCGTTGGCCGATCCGGCGTTCCGGTCTGAGCCATAGCCATCCCGGCCGTGGTCATTGCACAGAGTAGTAGGAGAAATCGAAGCATGAGAATAGATAAGAAAAGAAGTGTTATGTAGTTCGTTAATTCAGGTGTAGCATGTGGTCACAATTCAACGCAACAAAGCACGAAAATAACGAAAAACGCCAAACGTTCTCGCCTTTTATAGTGTCAGCCAGTGTTTTATGGCTGTTTTCCCAATTCCACATTTAAAAGTCAACGAGCCACTTTGACCTGATCGCCTGCACTGAAATAACTTTTCGATGATTTAGTTTTATTTCTTACTGCTTTTGTCGAGGTTGCACGACTATTTATCCACACACACATGGCTGCTCAACAAAGTCTTTTTCGCGCCCTTAAACTCATCCGGCTGCTCAAACAGCGACCGGGCAAAACCCTTGCTCAATTGGCCGAACTGCTCGAGTGCAACCCCCGTCATGCCCGGCGGTTCATGGACACGCTGGAAGAAGCCGGGTTTCTGATTGATAAGGAAGGTAAACGACCACCCCGCTTTTTTCTGTATGAAGATGAGCGACGGCAACAAACCGAGTTCACCGAAGAAGAAGCGCAACTGCTCCAACAAGCATTGGCCGCTATTCCAGATACCAATCCGTTGTTGGCTCCGCTCCAACAGAAAGTGTTTCAGCGGTCAATCCTGCTTCCGGTGGCAAACGGGTTAGTTAATCAGCATCAAAGTCAAGTAGTTGCGAAGTTGGCCGAAGCCATTCGAGACCGGGTGCAGGTGTGTTTGGTTCAGTATCATTCCATAAACAGCAATAGCATTAGCAACCGGCTGGTGGAACCACATGGTTTTTCGGATCATTTCACCCAGTTAACCGCCTATGAATTGGCATCCGATACCGTCAAAACCTTCAAAACCCAGCGTATTGAAGATGTAGTGGTATCGGAAACTGCCCAACGGCGACCGCCCACCGAAATTCCCACCGATTCGTTTGATTGGCCGGGCGAGCCGATCCGTGTTTCGCTTTGGCTCACCACCAAAGCCCACCGATTGCTCATTGAAGATCATCCAACCACTCAACCCGACATCAGCCCGCGCCCAACCGACGCGGCTTTTCCGTATGCCTACACGGGCGAGGTGCGGAATTGGGTTGGCATCGGGCGGTTCGTTTTGGGCTTGCCGGGGCAAATTCGGGTTGAGAAGCCAGAAGCGTTTCGGGAGTATTTACAGGGGAGGATTAGAGAATATGAGTGGTGACCTACTTTATCGGTCATTCCGCAATTGGTTCTCCATATCGTTCCACTCAACTTCTGAAAAGCCAAGATCAGGAATTGGGATGGGTTCTTTGGGGGCCACCAACTGAAAGAAGAGGTCAGCCCCAATAGCCTTGATTGTAGTTCTGGAAAAGATCGCTTTGCAGGAAAAACCAGTCTTCTAATCGTACCGTGGCGGAATTGAAATTAAGCTCATTGAGCTTATAAAATAAGCTGAAGTTCAATTACCTCATTTATCTCCATACACTTCCTCAAACTCCTGCCCCTCCCCCACTCGCCGGGCCAAGTCTGCCGGACCCTGGTTACCCACCTTAGCCAGCCAGCGCGACACTTCGGCGGCCCCGGTATAATAGGCCAGCATGACGTGGTGATAATCGCCCCCGAAAAAGCCGCGCATTGTTTCGATCTCGTCGAGCGAAAGGGCCATTTGCCGCCCGTAGGCCCGGTATTCCCATTCGTCGTGGAAATCGCGGGCGCGTTGCCGGGGATCAGCTTTGGGGTTCGTGAACCGATAATCGACCATCAGGGCCAGCCCCTCGTTGAACCACTGCGGAATTTGGCGGTTGGTGCGCCACCAGCCCACGCGGGCCAGCAATTCGTCGTGGCAGCGTTCGTGGGCAATCACGTCGGGGTTGTTGCCATCCGGCCCAAGCACCAAAAACGACGCACCCCAGGGGGTTCCCAAACTGCAGCCCGCCGACGATTCGGAATCGCCACCCCCACAATAATCGGCATACTGGGCGGGCGTGTGGCAATAGATCAGGGTGGCCCGGCCCTGTTTATTACCCCAAAACGACCGGATTCGGTTGCTTGCCTGACGGTCGTTTGCCAACACCTGTTGCTGTTGCCGAACGGGGGTTAATCGGCTGACATAAAGTGGGTTTTCGCCTTTCTGGACGGGTTGAAAATCGGAAGAAAACGAAATAAATAAACACCGAACGAGGGCCGGATAAAGCAGCAAAAACCCCAGAGGCAGGGCAATCAACAACGAAACGAGTCCGGTTAATGGCGTGATTCGACGCATCCTATTTTCAACAAAAAAGGTAACCCCACAGTTAACCTACGATTACAGCAAGCCATTTATGCCCTCAACATTACTTATTGGAGCCGGTATGGCGGGACTTACTGCCGCCCGCGAACTTACTAAACAAGGCCACACCGTCACGATCCTCGACAAAAGCCGGGGCGTGGGTGGTCGGCTGGCCACCCGCCGAATCGACCGGAGCCGACTTGATCACGGGGCGCAATATTTCACCGCCCAATCTCCTCAATTTCAAGTTTTTGTCGAAGAATTAGTAGTAGAAGGCATTGCCGGAATCTGGCCCGTAGCCGACTCGGTAAACGCTCCGTTGCCTTATGTTGGCGACAACGGTATGAGTGCAATCGCCAAATATATGGCCCAATCCCTCAACGTTAAAACGGGCGAACGGGTTATTCGGCTTGAAAAAATAACCCACGAGGGAAGCAACGGCTGGCGGGCTGTTTGTGAATCAGGGAACACCTTCGAGGCCGACAATCTGCTTATTACCATGCCTGCCCCCCAGGCACTCACCCTTTTGAAGGACAGTAACATCGGCCCCGACGAAGTGAATATTACCGCTCTGGAAACTATTCAGTATTCGCCTTGCATCACCGTAATGGCCGTGCTCAATAAATCCGGTCACATTCCCTCGCCGGGAGCCACCCGACCCATCCAAAGTCCCATTGCCTGGGTCGCCGATAATCACCAGAAAGGCATTTCGCCCGACCAAACGTCTGTCACGGTGCAGGCCACTACAGCTTTTAGCAAGGCTCACTTCGACGATGATCCGATGGCGGTGGGCCAAGCCCTGCTCGACCAACTCACCGACCTGATTCCCCCTGCCGACATTCTCACTTACCAGGTTCACCGCTGGCGATATAGCATCGCCGAGGTTCGCCACCCGGAGCTTTTATTGGCGGCCAATACGCCCGCCCCGCTCCTGTTCGGTGGCGACGGTTTCGGTTCCGGTAACGTGGAAGGGGCTTTTTTGTCGGGACTGGCAATGGCTAAGTTGATGTAGCACTAGCATCCGGCCGGTGCTACAGTAATCCCGCTACCAGTCTCCCCGTTTGCATGGCGGCATTTAGTGAGGGATAAGCTGTTTGGTCGCCACACTGGAACAGGCCGGGGGCAAGTTGCAGGGGTTTAGCGGGGGTTTCAGGGCCGTAGGCGGGCAGGGCTTGGGGCAAATGATAAGTCCGCAAATGCCGCCACTGACTCACCGATTCGCCAAACCAACCCGTCAATTCCTGCCGAATGCGGGCGGTCAGCGCTGCTTCGTCAATGGTGTCCATACCCTGCGTACTGACCGAAACGAGACTCTGACCCGCTGGGGCATAGTCGGTGGCTACATCAGTCAGCAGGGCGAGGTTATGCACCGCACCGGAGCGTTTTGCGTTCAACAACAATAGTTTATCGCCATTTTTCACGACGGGCTTGTGTTCATGGGGCATCGCGAAATAGGTGCAGGTCGTGTGGGTAAAATCAATGGCAGTCGGTTCGGGAAGGCCCAGCAACCGGGCTGCCGGTGCTGCATCCACCGCCAACACCACCGCCGAAGCCGCTATCACTTCGCCCGATGCCAGGGTTACCTCCCTGCCGGAAGGCCGTACCCCAGAAACCCGCGCAACGGGTGTGTTGATCCTGACACTATCGGGCCGGAGTTGGGCCGCCAGTTGAGCCGGAACTTCGCCCATGCCGAGGGCCGGAACAGCCGCATCGCCGGTGTAGAACATCCGAAAGCAAAACTCAAAAAAGTTGCTCGACGTGCGGAGTTCATCTTCCAGGAAAACACCCCCGAAAAAAGGCCGGAAAAACCGCTCGATCATCATTTCCGAAAACCCCTGCTCCCGCAAAAAAGTAAGCGTGGTGGTGGCCGGTTGCCGGAACAATTCTTCCAGAGGCAAACTTTGCGTTCGGCGCAGCAACGACACAATGTTGATTTTATCGGACAGGGAGCCAACCGGGGAGGTTAGCGTTTGAGACACCGACAACGGTTCGCGCAGCGGGTTCAGGAGTTTCATCCACCCGTCGGTTCCATCGTGAATGAGTGCGCCCGACCGGAACGTTCGTAGATTCAGTGCTGAATAGTTGAGCAATCGCTGTGCTTCGGGGTAGGCCGTAAGCAAAATCTGGAATCCCCGGTCGAGCCGAAATCCATCGACCAAATCGGTGCGAACCCGGCCACCTACGCCATCGGAGGCTTCGAGCAACAGCACATTGCGGCCAGCTTGTTGCAAGTGAACAGCACAGGTCAGTCCGGCAATGCCGGCCCCAATAATAACGGTAGGTTGAGTGGGCATTAGTAGTTATGTTTGACCGCCAAAAATACGGTCTTACGGCCAATATATGATGAGCGTAGGCTTAGTTTAGTAATTTTTCAAGAAAAATAGAACTATAAAAAGTTCGTAATTTATAACACTCTGTTAATCAGCAACAAAAATAAACCGTTTCATTCTTATTTTTAGATTTTATTATATTTGCAACAAACAGGTAGACCGTACACAAACCACAACCCCTAATGGCTTCATCAGCAACCTATACCATTCACGAAGAAAACGGTTTTCGTTACATCGACGAAGGTCAGGGCGACGTACTGTTGCTTCTGCATGGCCTTTTTGGTGCTCTCAGCAACTGGGACGGCGTTATCCGTACCTTTTCGGGTCAATACCGGGTTGTGATTCCCGTGATGCCCATTTATGACATGCCCGCTCGTGAAGCCGGTCTTGAAGGGTTGGTGGCTTTCATCGAAAAGTTTGTGGCCTACCGCAATCTGACTGACCTGACGCTGCTAGGCAACTCGCTGGGTGGTCATGTGGGGCTGCTTTATACATTCAAGCACCCCGACCAGATAAAGCGGTTGTTGCTCACGGGCAGTTCGGGGTTGTTCGAGAATTCAATGGGAGGCTCGTTTCCCCGGCGTGGCAGCTACGATTATATTTCTGAGCGGGTGGCCTACACGTTCTACGACCCGAAAGTGGCCACCAAAGAACTGATCGACGAGGTATTCGACATCACGAGCAGCATTCCCAAGTGCATGAACATTGTGCAGATTGCCAAATCGGCGCAGCGCAACAACGTGGCGAAAGATTTGGCCACCATCACCATGCCAACGCTGCTTATTTGGGGCTTAAATGATACCATTACGCCCCCCGAAGTGGCCTACGAGTTCAACCGATTCATCAAAAATTCGGAGCTGCATTTCATCGACAAATGCTGCCACGCGCCCATGATGGAACAACCCGAACGGTTCAACGAACTCCTGCTCGACTGGCTCGCCCGAAACCCGATTGAGCAAGAAGCACTGATGGTGTAAACATCGGACTATAGAAAGCCGTTGATTAGGATACTCAACACCGTTTTCTAACCGAATTATCAGTGCTTATTCTATGGACGTATCTTAAACCCTACCGTTGGCTGGCTGCCCTGGCCTTGTTGCTGGCCGGTATAGCCCAGGTTCTCGCCCTGATAGACCCTGTCATTTTTGGCAAACTTATCGACGAATATACCATCAACCCGGGCCGAAAAACGGAGCCGGAACTAATCAGGGGTGTATTGCAACTATTGGGTCTTGCTGTTGGGATAGCGGTATTGGCCAACCTGATCAAGGCCATTCAGGAGTATTTGGTGCGCCTGGTGGTGCAACGTTTAGGCACGGATATTTTCAACGACGGCCTGAAACAAACGCTTCGACTTTCATACAGCGAATTTGGCGACCAGAGCAGTGGAGCGACCCTTTCTGTGCTACAAAAAATCCGCACCGATACCGAGAAATTCATCAACGCTTTTGTTAATGTCTTATTTTCGTCGGTGGTGGGCGTGGGGTTTCTGATTTTTTACGCCGTTACCAAACACTGGGCTTTGGTGCCCGTTTTTTCGATGGGTGTATTGCTGTTAGGTAGCCTGACAGGTTTTCTCAGCAAGCAAATCAAAACAACGCAGCGAGTCATTAACCGCGAGACTGCCGTGCTTTCAGGAGTCATCACGGAGTCGTTACGGAACATCGAACTCATTAAAAGTCTCGGCCTGACATTTCCTGAAATCAGGCGTTTAAAAGCTCAGACAAAACGGATTTTTGAACTGGAAATGTACAAAGTCCGGCGGGTCAGGTTGTTAACGTTCTGGCAAAGTATGACCCTGAACGTGCTGAAACAATCCATTCTTTTTACGTTACTATGGCTTATTTTTCGGAACGTCCTGAGTACGGGTGAGCTAATTTCAATGCAGTTCATTTCCGTGGCTATTTTCAACCCGTTACAGGAACTGGGGAATATTATTCTGGCCTATCGGGAAGTTGAAGCGGGCCTGTTCAATTTTGAGAAACTGATGCAGCAGCCAATCGAACGCAACCCCGAATCGCCGGTGGAAGTTGGCCCGATTGAACACCTGCGTTTTACTAATGTCGTGTTTAGCCATCAGGGGGCTATGCAGAATGCCATTGACGGCGTATCGTTTGAGGCTGAGTTAGGCGACACCATCGCGTTTGTCGGGCCATCAGGGTCAGGCAAGTCAACGATGGTAAAATTGCTGGTGGGCCTTTACCGACCCGTTGCCGGCGATATATATTACAACGACATCTCGACCAAGGACCTTCGGTTTAACCCCATGCGACGGCAAATTGGCTTTGTTACCCAGGATACTCATTTGTTTGCGGGCAGTATCCGCGACAACCTGAAATTGGTAAAACCCGATGCGACAGACGAGCAAATGCTGGAAGCACTCGATCAGGCCGCCTGCAATGGATTGCTGTCCCGGTCAGACAAAGGACTCGATACACCCATTGGCGAGAACGGCATGAAAATGTCGGGGGGCGAAAAACAACGATTGTCCATTGCCAGAGCGTTACTTCGACAACCCCGGCTCCTGATTTTTGATGAAGCGACCTCAGCCCTGGACTCGCTCACCGAGGAAGAAATTACCGATACCGTGCGAAAGGTTTCGGCACTGAACGAGCAAATTACCATTCTGATTGCACACCGGCTTTCGACGATCCTGCACGCGACCACAATCTACGTTCTGGAAAAAGGCCGGATTGTGGAAACGGGCAACCACACCGACCTTGTGGCAGCCAAAGGGTTATACTATGCCATGTGGCGGCAACAAATCGGCGAACGCAAACCGGAAGAGACACCTGAGCCAACGATGCTGACAGGTGAATGAGTGAAGCGCGTTGATGAATTTAGGCCTCTATAGGCTACTTTTGCCTGAACTCACCTTTTGTGTTTCAGAACGTGCTATGACTAAACGCGATTTTCTCCGCTCTGCTACCGGCCTCGCTGCCCTGCCGTTTGTTCCGGTTAGTGAACTCCTGCAAACTGTAGCCGGGAAATCGGCTGGGGAGGTGGCGCAGGACGAAGCGTTCTGGACTGAACTCCGGTCTCATTTCACGGTTACTACCGACTTTATTCACCTCGAAAACGGCTACTATGTGCTGGCTGCCAACGAGGTGATGGATGCGTTTGTGAACCATGTCCGCGACACAAACAAGGTGTCGTCCTATTATATGCGAACCCGGCAGTTCGACGATAAATTAGTGGCCCGTACCCAATTAGCCGAGTTGCTGAGTTGCCCGGTGGAAGAACTGATCATCACCCGAAACACCACCGAATCGCTTGATACGGTCATTTCGGGAATGGACTGGAAAGCGGGCGACGAGGCCGTGATGGCTGTGCAGGACTACGGAGCCATGCTCGATATGTTTGCCCAGCAAGCCCGTCGCTACGGTATTGTGAACCGGCAAATTTCGCTGCCCAACCACCCCAAGTCAGACGAGGAAATCGTGGCTCTCTACGAAGCCGCCATCACACCCAAAACGCGGCTCCTGATGGTTTGCCACATTGTGAACATCACCGGGCAGATCTTGCCGGTTCGGAAAATTGCTGACATGGCGCACAGGCACGGCGTTGATGTGATGGTGGACGGTGCCCATGCCGTGGGCCATTTCGATTTCAAACTCCCCGATCTGGGTTGCGATTATTACGGAAGCAGCCTGCACAAATGGCTTGGCAACCCGCTGGGTGCCGGTTTGCTGTATGTCCGGCGCGACAAAATAAAACCGCTTTGGCCAATGTTTGGTGATGCGGGCTTTGCCGACGACGATATCCGCAAACTGAACCACACCGGCACCCACCCCGTCCATACCGACCTGACGTTGCCCGACACGATCCGGTTTCACAAGATGGTGGGCATTGCCCGAAAAGAGGCCCGGCTACGCTATTTGCAGACATACTGGACCAGTAAAGTTCGGCCATTGCCTAACATTATTCTGAACACCCCCGCCGACCCCACCCGCGCCTGTGCCATTGCCAACGTGGGCGTTCGGGGTATGACTCCCGCCCAATTATCGAAAACACTGCTCGACAAATACCGAATCTGGACGGTAGCCATCAGCAACACCAACGTGCAGGGAGTCCGGGTTACACCCCATCTCTTCACCACCACAACGGAGTTGGATGCCTTTGCGAAGGCATTACGGGAGTTAGGGATGTAGAGACGCAAAATTTTGCGTCTCGTACCCGGATGGTTATTGCGTCTCCTGACCGGATGGTTTTCGCATTTCACCATCGGATAAGTAATTATCACCAACCATACTATCTAACTGGTCAGCAGCTAAGTGGCGAAAAATGGGTGTTTTTTTCGGGTGAGTTTTGTCTGCCTGAACAGTGCCAATACATGGCCTGTAGTCAGTGAATCAAAACAAAACCCATATGAAAAAGGCAGTTCTACTACTTTTTTTCCTGGCTCAGTACGCCATCAGTGTTGCTCAGTGCAACGCGCCCGCCAACCTTTCTGCCACGTACAGCAACAACGTGACCACCTTCACCTGGGATGCAGTGCAAGGAGCCGTTAATCACAAAATTCAGTTCAAATATCCCGGCTACGACTGGAGCAACATCGAGTATGAAGACTCTACCACCACCAATGTCTTCAGCCTAACGGGCATCATGGCCAGCGTTACATTCGATTGGCGGGTAAACACAAACTGCAGCACCGCCCTGAGTGGTTATACGCAGTCGCCCACGTCGTTTACGGTGCCTTGCCCGCAACCCAACACCCTCACCACCAACAACGTAACCACCAGCAGTGCCACCCTCAACTGGCTGTACGATGTGGCCGTTACGAGCGATTATCGGCACGTTTATCTGGCCTACCGAGTGGCCGGTTCCAACAGTAGCTGGATTCAGCGGGGGCAGGTTGGAGGCAGCATTTACTCGCTGACGGGGCTGCAACCCGGCACGACCTACGAGTGGTGCGTCAACCAGATTTGCGGGTATTTCAATAGTCCACCAGTCATCGGCACCTTCACCACCTTGTCGCCACCCTGCGGCAATGCCTCGTTGTGGTTAGCCAACAACATCACCACCACACAAGCGCGGTTGTCGTGGACGGCGGTGCCTGGCGCGGTGAACTATGTGGTTGAGTATAAGCCGTCTGCCAGCACCGTCTGGGCGGTGCAAAACACCAGCAGTTTGTCGCTGATTGTGTCGAGCCTGACACCCGCTACCCCCTATCAATGGCGCGTAAAAACGGACTGTGCCACCAACACCGGCGTTTACTCCGGCACTGGTTTGTTTACCACCACGGCTGTTGTGGTTCCCCCGGTAGCCTGCGGAATCCCAGCCAACGTTTCGCTGGTAAGTCAAAGCGGGCGTTCAGCCAGGGTTAGCTGGTCGGCTGTCTCCAACGCTACTGCCTACCATTACTATTATAAGGCCAACAACGGCAACTCGTGGATTGGGATCACGGTTAACAACGGCACCAGCTACAACAAAAATAACTACCTCGCCAACACGGCCTACCTGTTCAAAGTCCGGGCGGTGTGCGGTTCAGGAACCAGTGCGTTCTCGCCCGAAGGCACATTCACCACAAGCAGTCAGGCCCGAATCGCGTCTATTTCGCCCGAAGACGCTGCCGAAACCATCACGCTGTATCCCAACCCTACCGATGGCGAGTTCTATATCCGGGTGCCAGCGCAACTGCGGGCAGGTTCATATCAGGTCATCAACAGCACAGGTACAATGTTGATTAGCAGTCCTATTCCTGCCAATCAGGATGCAGACGTAAACATTCGCAACCAGGCAGCAGGCCTCTACTTTGTGAACGTTCTGAGCGAAACCGGCCAGCGGTTTGTGAAGAAAATTGTGAAGAAATAGGTAGTCGATTGGTCCAAACCTGTAAGGTCTCAAAGACCTTGCAGGTTTTTAATCAGCTACAGAAACCGTTCCATTAAATCGCCTTTCTTCTGCCGGGAAACCGGCAGCAGATCGCCGTTTATCATCTTCACCGCGCCCCCCTCCGACCGCACAAACGCCTTCAGATGGCTCAGATTAATGAGGTGTGAGTGGTGAATACGAAAGAACCCCTGATCGGACAGCAGCGTATCGTAGCTGATGAGCGATTTGCTGGTGAGCACCCGCCCGCCCCCCACAAGGTGAAACTCGGAGTAGTTCCGAACGCTGTTGATATACAGAATCTCATCGAGCAGCAACACGGTGAATCCATCGGTGTTGGGCACCACAATTTTGCGAATTTTCTGTTCGGAGTGGGTTTCGAGCAGAATTTTGTAGGGCGTATTGTCGCGTTCTGTTTGTTCGCGCTGCTCCCGAATCCGGTCGATGGTGCGGGTCAGGTCGGCCATTTTAAAGGGTTTCACCATGTAGCCCACTGCCGAAAAATCAAAGGCTTTGATGGCAAAACGGTCGAAAGCGGTAATGAAAACAACCGAAAACGAATAACTCAACAGGGTTTTGAGAATGTCGAAGCCCGTGCCGTCGGGCATTTTTATATCCAGAAAGGCAATGTCGCAGGGGACGCTTTCGAGCAGGGCGACCCCTTTTTTGTAGCCATCGGCCTCGCCCACAACCCGTATGGTATCGGCAAAGTTTTCTTCCAACGCTTTGCGGAGCAGATAACGGGCATCCTCCTCGTCGTCGATGATAATTACCTTTAGCATTGATTTTCAGGTGGTTTGATAGGTAGGAATCTCCACAAAGAGCAGGGGTAACTGCATCAGCACCTCCACCCCTTTTCCGTGTCGGTTGTTTTCGATGGTAAACGAAGCTTTCGTTTTGAGCTGACTGTTGAGCAGCGCGATTCGATCCCGCACAATCTGGCTGGCCCGCGAAATATGCGCTACATTCTCGTTGACCGTAGCCAACAAACCAATGCCATTGTCGGTCATTCTGACAAACAGGTTCTCGTCGTCTTTACTGAATTTGATCGAGATCGTGCCCTCGTGTTCAATCCCAGCGAATCCGTGTTCGATGCTGTTCTCGACAAACGGCTGAAGCAACATCGACGGAATCAGCAAGTTATCCGTTTCCAGACTTGCGTCGGTGCTAATCTGGTAGGCGAATTTTCGGGGAAAACGCATCTGCTGCAACTCTAAGTAATCGGTCAGGAATTCGTTTTCCTGTTCGAGTGTGTTATAGTCTTTGTAGGTGCTTTCGAGTGATTCGCGCATGATGTGGGCAAACATCAGAATCTTGTTGGCCACGGCTCCTTTCTCGGTGTTTTTCAGCGCAAACACCTGCAACGACGACAGGACATTGAAAAAGAAATGCGGGTTCATTCGGGCGCGGTTCAGCCGGGCTTCCGTATCCATCATTTTCTGGCGGTTTCGCCCATTTTGCTGGCGCACAAAAAACACCCCCAAAATCAGACTCAGCAACGTGATCATGGCAATGAGGAGATAGATTTGCTTTTGCTTTTCCAGATTCTTGATAATCTGCTCGTTTCGTGCCTGATTATAGGCTCGTTCCAACTCGACAACCTGCCGGGTTTTCTCCACATTTCTGACGCTGTCAATAATCACATGGCTGGCCTCGCTGAACTGGAGAGCCTGCTTAAAATCGCCCTGATCACGGGCAATGTCGGCAATCAGGCTGTAGTTTTCGGCGATATAAGTAGCGTTACCAAGTTTTTTATGGTACACTAATGCTGAGTCGGCCCATACGCGAGCCTCGTCATATTTTTTCAGGTCTTTCAGAATGTCAGCCTTATCGAAACAAGCCACCGCCATCTCTTCAAAATCGTCTTTTCCAATATACCGGAATGCACTGTCGAGATAGCTAATCGCTTTGGTGTATTGGCCCCGCTCGTAGGCAACGCCCTGCAAATCGTTATAGGCATTGGCGATCTCGTTGGGCAGGGTCAGCCGTTTGCCAATCCCCAACAACCGCCGACTGAACAACTCCGCCGAATCAAGGCTTGTCTGTGTTTTTGTATCCTGATAATGCCACAGATAGCGTTTCGATAACAGGCGTAACACATCGGCTTGCTGCATTGTAGTAAGTTGGTCGAGCAACGGCACCGCCCGGCGGGTATAGGCAATGCCTTTTTGCGCCTGTCCCATCTGGTTCAGCAACTGAGCAAGCATGGTATAACTTGTTGCTTGTTCGTAACGGTTTCCCGACGATTCGGCAACCTTCAAAAACTTAAGCGTATAGTGTTGTGCCCTGGCATAATCGCTTTTTGTGTAGTGCAACTGCGCCCATTTTTGGTAGGTAATTAGCAGCACACTATCCGTACAGGTTGTTTGTTTGTAGGTTTCCTCTGCCTTCCGAAAGTAGGTTTCTGATTGATCGAATGCCTTATTTTTCAAATGTATAAGAGCCTGTAATTCATAGGCTTTGGCGTTGCAAATCGGGTTGCGCGACCGTTCGAGTTGAGCCAAAACAGCTTTGTCCGTTTGCCCGGCTTTGTAGTCAGGGCAACTACATTCCTGTGCATAACTGAGCAACGGACGGCCTAAACCTATGGCCACCAAAACGAGGATGAAGACTTGATAACGCCTGAAAATCATAAACAGATGGTGGTTTAAATACTTAGTCGCAACTCTACTTTGGTGCCCAGAATGGCCTGATTGAGGTCTTTCAACTCCTCCACCAGCATCTTACCCCGCCTGCCCAAGCGCGTCTGAATCAGTTCCATTCCCCGCGATTGGTGCTTACCGACCTGCTGCATCGACTGGTAGAAACCCACCCCGTCGTCCTGCACCGAAATCGACACACTGTGGTCGTTTTTTCGCTCTACCAACACCCGAATGTTGCCCCTGCGGTTGCTAGGCAGCACCCCGTGCATCAGGGCATTTTCGGCTAAGGGCTGCACAATAAACGAAGGCACCTCAATGTCGCTGTGACGCAGTTCGTCGCTCATCACAATCTCATAGTCGAACTTGTCGCCCAACCGCCGTTTCTCCAGCGACAGGTAAGCCTCGATGAAATCAATCTCTTCGTAAAGAGGAATGTTTGCATGGCCGGTTTTTTCCAGAATATCGCGCATGAGCTGGGCAAAGTCGGCCAAAAAATCGTTGGCCTGATGAATTCGCCCGTCCACATAGAGCCGCTGAATGGAGTTGAGCGAGTTGAACAGAAAATGGGGATTCAGTTGGGCGCGTAACAGTCGTTGTTTCATTTCGGCGGCCTGTTGTTTTTGCTGCAACATCCGCTGCCGATACCAAAAATAGAGCGATGCCAACAGCAAGAGTCCTCCGGCAACGATGCTCAGAATCAGGTAGTTTTTCTGTTTTATTTCGGCCTCCTGCCGACTCAATTCGGCTTGTTTAGCCCGGTTTTGGGCGGTCAGCAGTTGAATTTCCCGTTGCTTCTTTTCAGTATCGTAGCGGGTTTGCAGTTCCTGAATTTTGCCCGTTATGGTGGTTTGATACAGGGCAGCCGATGCCGTGTTGGCAGCCTCCCGAAAATCGAGTGCTTTTTGGTATTCTTTCTGTTTCAGATAGGCCTGCTGCAGTGTGTTATACAGCTTGGGCAGCACCTCGATATTGTCGATCTGTTTGGCAATCGCAACGGCTTCATTGGCAGTCTCGATAGCTTTCCCCATCTCGTCGGTTTTCACGTAGTTCAGGGCCAGGTTTGCCAGTGCTTTCATTTTGGCCATTGGCGACTGCGACAACTCTGCATACTGCAAGGCTTCGAGCAAATAGGGTTTCGAGGCTGCATAATCTTTCCTGGCAATAGCCAAACTCGACAGGTTATTCAGCCGTTGCGACACCGACGGATAATCTTTTTGTTGCCGGGCAATGGCGAGAGCTTCCGAGTAAAATCCGTTGGCCTGCTTGTAGTCAGCATCGCGCAGGGGCTTCTTTCGTAGCGAATCCACCACAAACCGGCGCAAATACACATTGCCGAGGTTATTCAGCATCACTCCCCTGCGTTGCTGGTTGTTTTGGGCAGTCACCAAAGTCAGGGCCTGCCTGAAATACTGTTCGGCCTGCGCATCCTGCCGAAGCTCAAACTGAATGTTACCCATGCTCGACAGGGCCACCGCTTCAATGTCTTTCAGGTTGTGCTGATTGGCCAAGCGGATAGCTTCCAGCGTGTGTTCCTGCGCCCGCTGATAGTCGGACGTTTCGATGTATATGGTTGAGATGTTGTGGTTAAAAATGGCCATCACACGCGGATAACGGGCCGTTTCGTTCACCGAGTAGTATTGTTCAGCGTAACTTTTAGCTTGCAGATAATGGGCGATTGCTTCTTTTTTATTCCCCCGCTGGGCCTGGTAATTCCCCAGCATATTGCTCGATGTGGTCAGGTATTTGGTGTTGTTGCGCTGCTTAAAATCATCGTAACTACGCTTGATTAGCCGATAGGCACTATCCGGGAAAGTACGCATAACCGAGTTGCCAATAAACAGTTCGGCTTTGGCCAGCACCGCCGGGTTGGTCTCGCGAACGGCCAAGTCGCGGGCTAACACCGCGTATTTCCGCACTGAATCGGGCTTCGACGCAATCAGAAAATCTTCGCAGTTTTTTATGTACCCATCAATCGGTACGGGGTTTTGTGCGTGGGCAAATGTGCCCACAAACAGCAGTAAAAACAGAGCGCGTTTCATAAGCGGCAAGGAGTAATTCCACCCAAATCTATAGCTGTAAATCAGCTATTTCCAAACCGCTATTTAGCCAACGGCATTGCACGAGGGGTTCTCTTTACTGACAGATAAGTCAGTGGCGCAAAATAGCCTAAAAAGATTACCGTTGGATAAACGCAAAATTTTTCAAAAAACTTTCTCCTACACCTTTGCTTTGTCAACATCGGAGTGCTGCAAGCGTTTTTTCGCACTCCGGGAAGCATTACATCAACCCAACCCAATATGTCTGTCACCACTGTTCAAGTTCTTCGGAATGAGTATGTTCCACTCAGCGAAATTGTGCTGCTCCGGGGCGAAACAAATTACACGGCCCTGCACTTCCGCAGCGGACGAGTGCTGCTACTGGCCAAAACGCTCAAGCGCGTTCAGGAAGATTTTGAACCGCACGGCTTTCTGCGCATCAGCAAATCGAACGTCATCAATGGCCTCTATCTGGCCAGTACGTCGGCGAACTATGATTCCGTGTTGCTCAATAACAACCTTAAATTGGCCGTTGCCCGCCGTCGGCGCGATGATCTGCGCGAGTTTGTCATCAGCAAAGCAGTACGTTAAAACCACTGACCACCCCCAACCCATGAAAAAGAAACTGCTTTACCTCATTGGCGCGTTGCTGTTTGTTGCCTGCTGCCGGGTTTCGCAACGCCAAACAGCTTATGTGAAGGCCGCTCAATCACATTTCCGACCTGTCGGTCTCCCCCTTTCCGACTCGCTTCTCGTAGGCGTTAGCCCTGTTTCCAACGTTGCGAACCCCCACAACGGGTTAAAATGAACGGCTAAAAAAATAACCTCCGCCCAATCATTGGAAACTCTGCAAACTTTTTCTTAGTTTTCCTCCATACAGTCCTTCTCCGCTGTCACCACACATTATGCTTGCTGCTGAATTAATTGATCCGATGCTCCCGGCTTTGAAACTTACCGACACTGTTGGCGAGGCTTTGGAGTGGATGCAGGAACATCGAATCGGCCAGATGGTGCTGACCGATCAGACAGAATATAAGGGCCTGCTTTCTGAAGATTTGCTGATGGATGTGGCCGACGAAGACCGGCCTCTGACCGATGTCATGCGGTTGTTCGAGCAGGTATATGCCTTTGATAGTCAGCACTCTCTCGAACTTCTGACCCTCGCGCTGGAACACCGGCTGGAGGTGATCGCCATACTCAACGAAGACCGGGAATTCATGGGAACCGTGTCGGTCAACGAGCTGCTCAAAAACTTTGCCCGCGAGTTGGGTATCTCTGAACCGGGTGCCATTCTGATCCTGACTATTGACGAGCGTGATTACTCGCTAACCGAAATAAGCCGTCTGATCGAATCCAACAACGTTAAGATAGTCGGTAGTTATTTCAGCAGTGCCGCCTATGGAATGCCTGACCGATCACGGCTGACGCTCAAATTAAATCGGCGCGACATTGGCCCCGTTGTTTCGACCCTCGAACGCTTCGGCTACAACGTGGAGTCGGCCTTTGCCAACACCCCTATCGAAAGCATCGACCAGGAACGACTCGATTTACTGCTGCGGTACTTAAACACATAGTATGAAAATTGCCATTCACGGGCGTAATTTCAGCGTACAGACCAAGCCTTACGTACAGGCTATGTTCGACGATTTGGCCGAGCGCAAAGCCGAGGTTCAGATTTCCCACACCTACCACGAATTTCTGAGTTTTGCGGGCGTTGCCCATAGCTCCAGTTCCATCTATCGAGATCCCGGCGAGCTATTCGAAGCGGATTTCATGCTCAGTTTGGGGGGAGACGGCACCCTCCTCGAATCGGTTGCCCATGTTGGTGCCCGCCAAACGCCCATTGTCGGTATTAACATTGGGCGGTTAGGTTTTCTGGCAACGGTGGCCCCCACGTCTATTAAATACATGCTCCACGCCATTGCCAACGACCAATTTTCGATTGACGAACGGTCGCTGGTAAGCCTGCAAACAGACAAAGACATTTTTGAGGGTATTCCCTTCGCCCTCAACGACTTCACTATTACCCGCACCGAAATGTCGTCGATGATTACGGTGCATACCTACCTCGACGGGCAGTTTCTGAACTCCTACTGGGCCGACGGCCTCATTATTTCCACCCCAACCGGCTCTACGGGTTACTCGCTCAGTTGCGGAGGGCCGGTGCTGCTCCCCCAAACCGACAGTTTTATTATCACACCCATCAGCCCGCACAACCTCAACGTGCGGCCCATGGTGGTGATGGATTCCTGTCAATTATCGTTCGAGGTATCGAGCCGAAGCGGTAATTTTTTAGTGGCCCTGGATTCCCGTTCCCGCACCGTGGACGTTTCCACCCGGCTCAGTCTGCAAAAAGAAAAGTTCTCCGCCCGGCTCGTCAAACTCAACGACGACAATTTCCTCAACACACTCAGGAGCAAGCTAAACTGGGGGTTTGATATTCGGAACTAACCGATTTCGGATTTATGATTTGGGATTTGTTGCTGACGCGAAAGCAAAACGTGCATCAGCAACAAATCCCAAATCATAAATCATAAATCCATTCTGGCATAATTTTCGCCCTCTCTTTTCAATAAAAGACCATACATCCCCGTTTCGGAATAGAGTCGGCATTAGTCGATAATCAGTTCGGATCGGTTTTTCCATCTAAATATGAAGCGTACATACGCATTGACCTCGGGTGTTTTGTCGGCGCTGTTAGTGGGCACGATAGCTGGAGAGAGCATAGCACAGCGTCGGCAGAACTCCCAATTTACTCCTTATTCTGAGGTTGGCATTGGTGTGGGCACCTCCAGTTATTATGGCGACCTGGCCGGGTATCGCACCGCTCCCAAAGCCACCTTTATTTTGCTCCGCTGGAATGCCGGGCTAAACTATACAAGGCATTTCACACCACACGTTGCCGCTCGTGCCGGCTTCACCTGGGCACGCATCACTGGCGACGATTACACGTTTAACAAAGGCAAAAGCGGGAACGCCATTCAATATGTGCGTAACCTCCACTTCCGCAACGACCTGAAAGAGTTTGCACTGACGGGCATTTATAAATTCCGTCCCGATGGCCGCAATTCCAATCAGCGGGCACAATTTTCGCCCTATGTATTTCTCGGTCTGGCGTTGGTAGCCCACAGTCCCGAAGCTCGCACCCCTGTCGATTATGTTGACCCCAACACTCCCGATCAGGACAGTGGCCGCAAGTGGGTGAAACTGCAACCCCTGGGCACTGAAGGGCAAGGGCAACCCGGCTATAAAAAGCCATACTCGTTGGTGACATTAGCTATTCCGGTTGGCTTTGGGGTTCGTTACAAATACAGCGACGATTTCACCATCGCGGCTGAAGTGGGCTATCGGTATGCCTTTTCTGATTATCTGGACGATGTGGGGGGGCCTTATGCCGCACCGGGTGTGTTGTCTGGTTTGTCGGCGACTATGGCCGACCGGCGGGCCGAGCAATTTGCAGCCCGGAAGAACAAAGATCGTGACCCCCAGTTAACAGATTATACCAACAGCGATCTGAATGCCCTTACCACGGAGTCGAGAGGAGCCAAAGGTCTTTTGTCGGACGGTTACCTGCTCACGCAAATTCAACTTATCTATACCATTCCGGGCAAAATTAAATGCCCGCCAATCCGGTAACAACACATCACCTTGAACAGTAAACAACACGCCCGACTATTCACGGTCGGGCTTTTTATCGGCCTTCTTATTTTTTCGTCGGTTGCCAAAGCCCAGCAAATTGAGGTGGGAGGGGGTTTAGGCGGCATGCTCTACAAAGGGGACATATCGCCTAATTTAAACCCCCGTTTCTATCGCCCTGCCGCCAATCTGTTTTTCCGGTATAACCTCACGCGCTCTTTTTCGGCGCGGGCGGGCATTGCCATGGGAGGCATCCGGGGCGAAGATCAGGTGAGCAACGACCCCTTTCAGCAGGCTCGCAACCTATCGTTTCGGACGCGGGTGAGTGAGGCTACGTTCGATATGGAGTACTTTTTTCGGGACTGGAAAATGACTCGAAAAACCAAAAACTGGTCGCCCTATGTGTTTGGTGGCCTGGGTTTCATGTCGTATAGCCCAAAAAAAGAAGGCGGTTCGCGGATTATCTATCCACTTGGCATTGGTCTTAAATACGAGATAAAACGCCCCTGGAGCATCGGCCTTGAGTTTGGCACCCGGTTCACCCGCAACGATGATCTCGATGGTCTGGCCAAAGCACCCGGCGCACCCAAACTGTCGTCGGGCAACCCCGGTCTTAGCGACAGCTACACCTATACGGCATTAACAATCAGTTACACGTTCTATAAGATTACGTGCCCAGAGTGATTTTTCCGTACTTTTATCCCCTAAACTCTGTAAGGATTGTTCGGTGAAGGTACGTTTAAGTCGAATTATGCGCATTTTGGGTGGTGTTGTAGCCGTTGTTTTGGGGGTGGCGAACCTGGCATCGTCCCAGGTTATACCTATTATCCCTACTGAGCCTACACTTTATAACTACTGTCAGGATTTTCAGACGCTATACGTGGAAATCCGGCGGCAAACTATAACCCCTACTGATGCCCGAATCCGTTTTAGCGTAATTATGAACGGTTTAAAGGCTCGTTTTGCTGGGGAAGATTCGGCTTATGGGGCCATTATGGATGCCGACACGCTCACCCGCGCCGACAGTGTTTCGCTGGATAGCCTGCAACGAACCCGTTCTTATTTTGCTTTTCCCATTCGGGGATACGGCCCCAGTGCCATTGGCGGCACCCATGGCGAAGGCTACCGGGGCAGCGGTTTCGATTTATTCGATTATAAGGTACGCGGAAGCCATCCCGCCCAGGATATTTTCGTCCGCGATACGAATCAGGATGGAATAGACGACCGTACACAAAAACCCGTTGACGTTTTGGCCATGACGAGCGGGGTTGTGCTGGCTATTGAAACGGGCTGGAAACCCGGCAGCGAATACCGGGGTGGCAACTGGATTTGGGTCTATGACCCGGCTCTACACGGCCTGTTCTATTATGCTCACAATAATGTGATTGACGTAACGCCCGGCCAATGGGTGCAGGCCGGCCAGAAATTGGCTACAATGGGTCGCACCGGTTTCAATGCCTACAAAACCCGTTCGCCAACGCACCTTCACCTCATGTATCTGCATCTTTTGCCCAGCGGCCTGCCCATCCCCCGCAACCCCTATCCGTGGCTGTTAACCGCCAAACGCATTTAAGATTCTCGTACCAGGCTTACGCCCGACAGAAAGAAAATCATGCCCACAATAAAAGGTGCGGCAGATTCGCCTTTGGTTACGCTCAAGCCCATTACAGGTTTCCCGTCTTTAAGAAAGGCCACGCAGGCAAACAAAATAACGACGGTGCCGATAATCGTCAGGGCAGCACCAAAAAAGCGACGAAATTGGGTGTTGTTATTCATTAATTCAGGATATTAAATTTTGGACGTTGGATTTATTCCAAGCCCCCGCTTCTGCCCTTCTTCGAGCAGAAACGGCATGGCTCCTTCGAGCGTATTCGGAACGGTTCCGTCAATGATGGCTTCCCGGATAATGGTTTTGATCTCGCCCACTTCTTTGGATGGCGGCAGACCAAACGTTTCCATAATCAGTTCGCCGGTGATAACGGGCTGAAAATTGCGGAGTTTATCCCGTTCTTCCAAATCGTGCAGTTTTTGCTCCACATTTCCGAAACTACGCAGGTGTTTTTGTACCTTTTCATAATTCTTGGAGGTGATGTCGGCGCGGCACAGGGCCATGAGGCCGTCGAGATCATTGCCCGCATCCACCAGCAACCGCCGGAGGGCCGAGTCGGTGATGGTTTCTTTGACGAGCGCGATAGGCCGAAGGTGCAAGCGAACGAGTTTCTGCACATACTTCATTTTCTCGTTCAGCGGCAATTTAAACTTCTTGAAAATCGTGGGCACCATGCGGGCACCGAGATCTTCGTGACCATGAAACGTCCAGCCAACGCGCTGATCGAACCGTTTGGTGGCGGGCTTAGCAATGTCGTGCAACACAGCCGCCCAACGCAACCACAATTCGGTTTCGCGGTCGGGGGCAGCCTTCG
The DNA here is from genome assembly GCA_031411995.1 of Cytophagales bacterium. Taxonomy (GTDB): domain Bacteria; phylum Bacteroidota; class Bacteroidia; order Cytophagales; family Spirosomataceae; genus Rudanella. Next base: position 40,213 of record JANOCD010000091.1, on the reverse strand, counting down.
CCGGGTTTGCGCGATTCACCACATTATCAAGCACTTGCAGCGTGTGGTAGAAATTATCTTTGTGCCCTTTACCTTCCACAAACTCGGCTCCACGGAGCAACACAAACTCCGGGAAAATAATATCCAGCAAGCCCGCGTGATACAACAGTTTGAACCCATAGGAAGGCGTTGGAGCCAGAATAATCTTGTTCAGTTCGTCGGTGATGCGCTCCATTGACACAATGCCGATTCGGTCTTTCATCCTGACAATGGCATCGAACGTATCCGGCTCAATATCGAAGTTCAGTTGGGTGGCAAACCGGATTCCGCGCATCATGCGGAGCGGGTCGTCGGAGAACGTGATGTCGGGAGCGAGCGGGGTGCGGATAGTTTTGCGTTTGAGATCGGCAAGCCCGTTAAATGGATCAACCAGATCGCCGTAGGTCTCGCGCATCAGGCTGATTCCCATGGCGTTGATCGTGAAATCGCGCCGGTTCTGATCGTCCTGAAGTGTGCCATCTTCCACAATCGGCTTCCGCGACTCGGCCCGGTACGACTCGCGCCTTGCCCCCACAAACTCCACCTCAAGGCCGTCGGGCGTTTTGAGCATGGCCGTCCCGAAGTTCTGGAACACACTCACCGGCACGCCCAACTGTTTACCCACAGCGTCGGCCAGGGCAATGCCGCTGCCCAAACAAACCACGTCGATGTCTTTAGAGGGGCGGTTCAAAATCAGGTCGCGCACGTAGCCGCCGATCACGTAAGCCGAAACGCCAAGTGCGTCGGCCTGTTGCGCGATCTGGTCAAAAACAGGATTTGTATGGAGGGTTGTTGAGAAATTCATTATTCATTCTTGTTTCTACCGGCGGATAAATTCGACTTCGCCGTTGAACCCAAGCCGCATAATCTGGGGCTTTTTGATTACCTGTACAACTTGCCCAATGCCGCCCTCAATCGCGTCCTGCGCTGGTTTGGGAGGCATGGATGTTTCAAAGGGCAATGTTAACAAACCCTTGCTATACCCGCCGATAAACCGCTGAATTTCAGGATTCATTGACCGCCGAACAGCAATTTCCGGGTTTTTATCGAGCAACACCGACGACACGTTTTTACCCTGTGCATACAAGACCGTCAGCGGTTTGTAGGCAAAATCGACCAAATCAAAGGCGATCTCCGGCATTTTGGTCACGTACAAACTCACCTGATTGGCATCCTGCACCAACACGGTTGGCAACAAGGGGTCGCCCCGCCGACCGGATTCCATATCGGTTTGAAGTTGCAGGAGTTTAGCCACAGCCTCATCGTTTTGGGGATCGCAGGCTACGGAGAAGCCAATTTCGTCGGCCAGGCCAATGAGTTTTCCCTGCCGGAGCAGTTGGGTGAGTTCGCGGGGTGTTTGAATCATACAGGCTTATAAACCAACAAAGATACGGGGTAGTTTCGGGTTGACAGCTTTACAGTGAACAGCTAACAGCCGACTGTGATCGAACTGAGTAGTTTTAGTGAACCGATTCCCCTTATCCAATCAAACCCACAACGCTATCGTCGATGAATGCTACGCTACTCTCCATCTACCTGTTGCTATTTGTTGCTTTGGGCAGCCTTCGACAGGCTCAAATCGCCAATCGTACCGCCAACCCGGCAGTGGAAACCCGGAAATCGCCCACGCAACCCAACGTAGTGATTATTATGGCCGACGACATGGGCTGGTCGGACATTGGGGCGTATGGCAGCGAAATTCCGACTCCCAACCTTGATGCACTGGCCAAAAATGGTCTGCGATTCACCCAATTCTATAACAACGCCCGCTGTTGCCCCACCCGCGCCAGCCTGCTCACCGGCCTGAATGCGCACCGCACAGGTATTGGACAAATGGCCGAAGACCCTGAGCCAAACCCCGCCCGAAACGATTGGGGAACCGATGGCTACCGGGGTTTTCTGAACCGCAAATGCGTGACCATTGCCGAGGTTTTGAAAACCAACGGCTACCATACCTACATGGCCGGCAAGTGGCACGTGGGTATGCACGGAACCGAAAAACTGCCTCTCCAACGCGGATTTGAACGATATTATGGTATGTTGGCAGGTGCCGCCAGTTATTTCCGACCCCAGGGTGGGCGAGGCCTCACACTTGACAATCAGCCCCTTGCGCCCCCCGCCGACCCAAACTATTACACCACCGATGCCTTCACCGACTATGCCATCCGGTTTGTTAAGGAGCAAACGGATACGCGGCCTTTTTTCCTGTATTTGGCATATAACGCTCCGCATTGGCCGCTTCATGCCAAACCAATCGATATTGAGCCATTCAAAAACCGCTATAAAGTGGGTTGGGACGTAATCAGGCAGGAGCGGCTGGCCCGGCAGCAAAAAATGGGTCTGATCGCCCGGGGCGTTGGCGTGTCGGCACGCGACAAACGGGTGCGGGCCTGGGAGGCTTTGTCGCCTGGCGAAAAAGACAGCACGGCCTACCGGATGGCGGTGTATGCAGCCCAGATTTCGTCGCTCGACCAAAACGTGGGTAAATTAGTGGCCACGCTGAAAGAGCGGGGACAGTTAGACAACACGCTGATTTTGTTTTTGTCGGACAACGGGGCCTGTGCCGAAACCTACGATGAGTTGGGCAGCCGCCCAATGGCCCGCATCAATGACCCCAGTTTCGGCGGCTCAGTATCGTATGGAATCGGGTGGGCCAATGCCTCGAACACCCCGTTTTTCGAGTATAAAGTGAAGCCCTACGAGGGGGGTATCCGGGCACCCTTAATTGCTCATTTTCCTAGTGGCATTCAAGCGCAACGGGGACGAATCAGCACCGCCCAGGGCCACGTCACCGACCTGATGCCCACCATTCTGGCCGCAACCGGAGCGAATTACCCAACGACGTTTCATGATGGTCAGGCCATTTTTCCGCTGGAAGGCCAAAGCCTGATGCCCGCCCTTCAAACCGGCAAACTGCCCGACCGGGGCTATATGTACTGGGAACATCAATCCTACGGAGCCGTTCGCAAAGGCGATTGGAAAGCCGTGTATGACCTGAACAAAGAAACCTGGGAGTTGTATAATGTGGTTGCCGACCGGATTGAGGCTAAAAACGAAGCAGCAAACCAGCCCGCGCTCCTGATCGATTTACGGGAACACTGGCAACAATGGGCCAGCTCGCACGCGGTTTTACCAAAGAAAAAATAACCCGTCTCTCGCCTATTTCTCCGACCTTCCAGCCTTTTCATCTGCTGGTTTTTCGGTGAGCGAATAGGTTAGTTTATTGAGGTAAAATACCTCGCGGGGGTTGAAACCCAGACGCGGATCGTCCACGATTTTCTGGAAACCACAGGCCAGAAAATAATGCCCATACCAGGCTAACAGATTTTCGTTTTCGCTGTCGGTGATTTTCTGTTTGTCGTTGGTGCCTACTTTGAGCGAGAATTTTTCCGTTTCGCGAACCGTCCTGTTTTTCTGGATCACTTCCGTGTGAATTTCGCCTTTGTGGGGATACGCCATCACCAACTTATCGTCCTGCTGCGACACCTGCGCCATCTCGGTAAGTTCGCCACTGTCCAAATCCTGAATCGGCAAACAATTGTCCCACAGCAGGTTTCCCTGTCGGTCGAAGCCGCAAACGATGGCGTGTGTATAACGAAACGTATTGAAATATCGATCTACGGCGGCAGGCCCAACACGGGGCAAATTCACGGCGTAGGGCATGGCTGTTCCGCGATATTGGGGGTAATACACCTCGGCTACCAGCAGCAGTCCCTCCTCCGTCAGAATGGGGTCGTGCACAAGCAACCGATACCGAAACTTGGTGTCGCGGTTTTCCTGTTTACGCTTGTCTAATTTGGCCTGCATTTTTTGTTGCTGCTTCGGTTTCAGGTACTTAAAAAAGTTTTGGAGAGCCGAAAACTCAATATACTGAATCCGGTCGGCATCGGCGGGGCCGGTTTCGCCGTGGGCAATGCGCGTCACATAAATCCCCTGAGAATAGGGGGTGCAATCGGTCGAATAATTACCGATCAGCATCAACTCATCGTCGTTCACGGTCAACAGTTTACCCGAGATCAGGTTATGATCTTCGCCCCCAAAGTCGAGCGTTCGCAGGGGTTTGGCATCGTAGCTGTATGACCGCACCGAAAACTGGCAACCGCGCTTTTGGGTATGCACCAGCACATGCACCTCGCGCCGGATAGGGTCCACTTCGATGCTGCTGATTTCGATGTGATTGGCATATAAACCCGGCAAGACTTTGGTGGTGCGGTCGAAAAACGAGAAAGCCATTACGACCGGGCGGGTGTTGTGCGTTCCGCCAATATACGCCTGATTATCAACCACTTTAAAGTGCTGCATGAGCATTCCATCGAGCAAATCGCCCGTGAATGTTTCAGTAAGTCCGTCCAGCAAACTGACGCGCAGAATTTGAATATGATCGGTGTTGTCTTCCTGAAAAAGCCAGTACAGAAAGTCGTTGTTGTGATAAGAGAGTCGGGGTTCAAACCGGCCATCGCTCTTGAATTGAGCCGTCCATCGCTCTTTTAAATCAGTGTTGTAGGCCTGAAATCGAAACTCGGCGGGGTCGTTGGCATAAAAACCGCCCTTGCGAATCGTTACCAGCACCCCGCGTTCGTTGAGCGTTGTTATATCGAACGACTCGTTGCTTCCTGTTTCAAGTGCCAGTTCAAGGCGACTGGCCCGCTCCATCTGAGCCTGTGCGGGCCGCAGGATGGTTACGAGGCATAGTATGGCGAAAAATAGTCGTGGAGACATGATTGCGTGTTCGTGTATGAAGGCAAGTAAAGATACAATGATTTCTGATGCCGAACAGTAGCCAACACACTATAGAAATTTTACGGACTTCCTGAGTTTATCCCAATCTTCCTGAGTAGTTTAAAACTATTTATAAAAATAATCATAAACAGTAGGTTAGGTTTTCTCGAAACGCGGCTCATCAGGTAAAGGCTTCTACTACAATGAGCAGACGATTGGCACCCGACGAAGCACGGCAACTTTGGCAGGATTATCGGGCCGGTGACCGGTATGCCCTGGCCAACCTCATGCAGCATTATTATGCCGACCTGTTTCATTGGGGAATGCGGCTGCACACCGACCGGGAATTTGTAAAAGATTGCCTGCAGGAGGTATTCGTGAACCTCTGGCGAACCCACGAAACAGCAGTGGCCGTCGAGAATGTCCGGTCGTATTTGCTGGTGGTGGTGAAAACCCGAATCCTGCGCGAACTGGCCCGGAACCCCCGCTCGCTTCACACCGCCCTGACCGACGACTATGCTTTTTCGGTGGAGTTTGCGGCTGATGTCCGGCTGATCGACGAAGAGAACGAGGTCTATCAGATTCGCAAATTGGAGCAGGTTGTCAACCAGTTACCCGAACGACAAAAGGAGTTGATTTATCTGCGGTTCTACCAGAATCAAAGTTTCGAGCAGATTGCCGAGGTAATGCATCTGGGTCGCCAATCGGTATATAACCTACTCCAGAAATCACTGAACAGTTTACGCAAAAATTGGACGGTTAAGTAAATGATGAAGCCATACGACATCTATACGGTTGACGATTTTATCGAGGATACCGATTTCCAGAATTGGGTTCAGGGACACAGCGAACGGGAGTCGTTTTGGCTGTCGTTTCTGGAGTATTATCCACATCAGCGGGTGGCTTTTCAACAGGCCGAGCAATTCATTCGGGCAGTTCGCGTGGCTCCCGAACCGCTGGGCGAGCAGGAGGTCAGGAAAGAGGTAGAACGATTTCTGGAAACCGACCCGGCGTATAGAACCCACCGTCGCGCCGTGAACCCGGTGATTCACCCCCGTTACCGTCGCCCTCCCGTAGTTTTGCCGGGCTTGTCGCGGGTACACTGGTCAGCTTGGGTGCTGATTCTGGTGGCTGTTTTGGGAGGATACTGGTGGTCGGAAAGTCCCGTTGACCCGCTCGCGATCCTGCCTGACCAGGTTGTTACCGAGCCGCTGGTGGAGACAACCAACAACACCCGGAATCTGCTGCGGGTGTTGCTGACAGATGGTTCCGAGGTAATGCTAAGTCCGAAAAGTGAGCTGCGTTACCCCGCTAGATTCACCGAAAAAACGCGAGTTGTCTATTTGAGCGGAGAAGCAGTATTTGCCGTGAAACGACAGACAAAACCCTTCCTGGTTTACACCGGCAACATGGTCACGAAAGTGATTGGCACCCGTTTCGTGGTGCGGGCATTCGATCAGGATCGGAAGATTACGGTGCAGGTATTATCGGGGAAAGTGTCGGTTTACCAGGAAAATCCCGAAAAGGTCGCTACGCACCGAAACGAAGTTAAAGGACTGATTTTGACCGTAAATCAGGCGGCTATTTTCGAGAAAAACGACGGTAACCTGACCAAAACCCTAATTGCCAACCCAAGCCTGCTGACAAAAGCGATTCAACCACAACCGTTCTCTTACGACGAAGTACCCTTGCCCGTGATTTTGCGCGAACTCGAAAAGGCATACGGTATTCCAATTCAGTTTGATGCCCAGGTTTTTGAGTCCAGCAAAATCACGGCGGTACTAGCCGACGAATCATTGTACGAAAAATTAGACCTGCTCTGCAAAGCAGCCTCGGCGACGTACGAAATCACTGACGGTCAGATTGTTGTTAGTCAAACCAGTTCACATAGATCTTTCTAAATCGTACCTTCACCATGAAAAAACACCTCTACCGACAACGATGGATTACAGTTATGCGGGTTTCGCTCACACAGGGATTTCTGATGCTGCTAATGGCGGGCGTGTCGTGGGCACACCCGACTGAAGCGCAGGAATACTTAAACAAACGCCTGACTATTCGAGCTGATAATCAGGAAATTAAGAAAATTCTGGTCGAAATCGAAAAAGCGACCGAAGTCCAGTTCGTGTATAGTACGCAGGTGATTGACCCGCGGCAACGGGTAAGCCTGCACGCGGTGAACACAACGCTTGAAGAGGTGCTGGCCAAATTGCTGAAGCCCCTCACGGTTCGGTATCAGTTGGTGGGTCGCAAGCTGGTTTTATCGCCCAGCACCTCCGCCCTTTTCGACGACACAGGCATAACCGATGCACCGATTCTGGCCGAACAAACCGAAAAAGTTGCCCCGAAAAAGATGGTGACGGGCCGCGTTACCGACGAGAAAGATGCCGGGTTGCCGGGGGTGAGTGTGTTGATCAAAGGAACCCAGCGCGGCACAAGCACCAATGCCGACGGAAATTATTCGCTGGATGTGCCGGATTCGGGTTCGCCCGTGCTGGTGTTCAGCTTTGTGGGGTATCAGAGTCGGGAGATTTCAGTTGGTTCGCAATCCAGTATCCAAATCTCGCTGACTCCTGAAAACAAGGCCCTTAGCGAAGTAGTTGTAACGGCTTTGGGCATCAAAAAATCAGCGAAAAGTTTGGGGTATGCCACGGCAAGCGTTACGCCGGAAGACATTACGGTGAACCGCACGGCCAACTTCATGAATGCCCTGCAAGGCAAAATGGCGGGGGTCAGCATCACCTCGCTGGGTTCTGGCCCTGCCGGAACGAGCAAGATCAGGATTCGCGGACAGTCGTCGTTTGGGGGCAACAACTCGCCCCTGATCGTGGTGAACGGTGTGCCCATTGACAACACCAACAACGGGGCGCGGGGCGATGTGAGCGAACGAGGCAGCAACCGCACCTCCGACGGGGGCGACGGCCTGAGCAGCATCAACCCCGACGACATCGAGACAATGAACGTGCTGAAAGGCGCGGCTGCTTCGGCACTTTACGGCTCGCGGGCAAAAGACGGGGTCATTATGATTACGACCAAAAGCCGGGGCAGTGGCAGCGGAATCGGGCTTCAATACAACTCTAATTTCACGACCGACACCCCGTTGGATTACACGGACTATCAGTATGAATATGGACAGGGGGAGAATGGCCTTCGACCCACAACCGCCTTTCCTACATCGGGGCAGTGGAGTTTTGGTGAGAAATTTGCACCCGGCATGACGCAGGTACTGTTCAACAACCTGACGGTTCCCTACGAACCCCAACGAAATCAGATCACCGACTTTTACCGGCAGGGGCAAACCTGGACCAACACGCTGACGCTGTCGTCGGGGGGTGAGTTTGGCGGGTTTAACTTGTCGGTATCGAACCTGGAAAACAAAACGATTCTGCCCGGTTCGGGCTATAATCGCAAAACCGCCAACCTGGGGTTTACGCAGACACTCCGCAAACTGACGGTGTCGGGCAACTTGAATTATTCTAACGAGTTTCGGAAAAATCCGCCCAACATTGCCGAGCAGGATTTCAGCCCGGTCATTATTTTCAACATGGCCAACTCCATGCCGCTGAAACTGCTGGAAGAGAACTCGATGGATGCCAACGGCAACGAGGTGGTGTGGTCGCGGTTCACCAACCGGACGAATCCGTATTTTGCCTTGAAACGCTTTGACAATATCCGCACCGACCGGGTTTTTGGCAATCTGACAGCCCGGTACAATTTCACGAGCTGGTTGTTTTTGCAGGGTCGAGTGGGGCAGGATTTTTACACCCGCGAACAGGACTACAACCTACCGACCGGCACCCAACGGCAGCCGGCGGCCCCGGCGGGTTTTGTAAACGGGCAGTTTGTGCAGGATGCCCGCACACTGCGTGAACTGAACACCGACTTTTTGTTGGGAGCCAACCGCACCTTCGGGTCGGTGGCGGTGAACGTTAATGTGGGGGGCAACCAGATGTACCGCAAAATCAGCCGACACAATGTGTTTGTGCAAGATTTTTACACCCGTAATCTGTATTCCATCGGCAACGGGCGTTTGCGCGATCCGGCTTACGACATTTCGGAGCGCAAAGTAAACTCGCTGTATGGCTCGGCGGAGGTTTCGTTTCGGGATTATCTGTTTCTGAATGGAACCGTCCGAAACGACTGGTTTTCAACGCTCTCCTCCGAAAACCGAAGTATTCTATACCCCTCTGTCACCGCCAGTTTTGTGTTTTCGCAGGCGTTTGCATCGGCTTTGCCGAACTGGTTGAGTTTTGGTAAAATCCGGGTAGCCTACGCCGAAGTGGGCAGCGATACGGACGTGTCGCCTTACGCCAACAACCTGTTTTACAGCATCAATTCGCAACAATTTCCGTCGCCAACGGGTGTAGCCCAACCCTTAGGCAGCATCAGCGGCACCACCGTTCCCAACGCCAATTTGCGCCCGATGCGGGTGGCCGAAAAAGAAGTTGGCCTGGAACTGAAGCTGTTCAACAATCGGGTAGGACTTGACCTAACGTATTACGACAAACTCTCGTCGGACCAGATTTTGCGTGCCCAAACCTCCGATGCGGGCGGCTACCTGACGCAACTTATCAACGTGGGGCAAAGTCAAAATAAGGGCTTTGAAATGCTGGTGAACCTGATGCCCATTCAACGAACCAACTTTAGCTGGAACCTCATTGCCAATGCCGCTTATAACGTCACGAAGGTGCTTGACCTCGGCCCCAACGTCCCTGATAATATGATTACCGTTGGCACGGGCGACTTCACGGGCGAACTTCGGCAGGTAGTGGGCTTGCCGATGGGCCAACTGTTCGGCTTTGGCTACCTCCGCGATGCACAGGGGCGGCAGGTGTTCGACGTGGGCAACGGACGACCACTCCGCACGGCGGCCCAAATCGGGTTTGGAAGCGCGATTCCTAAATGGGTGGGCGGTTTCACAAATAATTTCACGTACAAAGGCGTGAATCTTTCATTCCTGATTGATTTCAAGTTGGGTCACAAGATGATTTCAGGCACCAATCACAACGCATGGCGGCATGGGCTGCACAAGGAAACACTGGCGGGCCGGGCCGACAATTTCGTGATCGGCGACGGAGTGAATCTGAACGGTGAGGTAAACAAAACCAAGTCGGGCGTGCAGGCTTATTATGAGACGGTGCGCTCCCAGAATATCGCCGAACAGTTCGTGTATAATGCCGGGCTGTGGCAATTGCGGCAGATTTCGCTGGGGTATGATTTTAGCCGGTTTTTGCCGCCCGGAAGTCGATTTGTGAAAGGGGTTCGGCTCAATGCCGTTGCCAACAACGTGGCGGTTATCAAGAAATGGGTGCCCAACATCCACCCCGAACAATTTGGTTTTCCGTCGGACAACCTGATTGGATTAGAGGCAACGGGCCTGCCCATTACGCGGAGTGTTGGTTTTAACCTCAACCTCAGATTCTAAATCCTCGGTTCTGAAATCATGAAAAAGATACTTCTCTTCTCCCTCCTTCTGCTCACCGCCTGCGATCAGGGCTTTGACGAGTTAAACGTTAACCCGGTTGCACTCACGGCGGTTGACCCGGCCTACCAACTGAACACGGCCATTGTGAACAGTGTGCCTGGCTACGGCAATCTGAGCTACGAAACCACCATTGTGAAGCAGATGATTACGCCCTTCAGCGGGCAGGGATCAGCAGCTAATTTCAACCAGGACAATCGGGGCGTGTCGTCCGGTAACTGGACACAGTATTACCGCAATACGATCCGGGAACTGACCGATGTGATCACTAAAACGAAGGACGATGCCGCCCGCTCGAACCTCTACAACATGGCCCGAATCTGGCAGGCTTATTCGTTCATGGTGTTGACCGATACCTACGGCGACATTCCTTATACGCAGGCTGGCCAAAGCTACCTGACCGGAATTGTTACCCCTGTTTATGACACACAAGAGTCTATTTATACCGACATTCTGAACGAGTTGAGCGTGGCTTCGAACGCTTTAGACGCAAATAAAGCCCGTATTACCAGCGACTTGCTTTATGATGGCGATGTAGCCCGCTGGAAAAGGCTGGGCAACTCACTGTTGCTCCGGGCGGCCATGCGTCTCTCGAAAGTAAACCCCGCCAAAGCCGCCGAATTTGTGGGCAAAGCGGTTGCGGGCGGGCTGATGGTGAGCAACGACGATAACGCCGTGCTTCGGCACACGGCCAACTTCACCAATCCGGTTGGCTCGCAACTAAACGGTGGACAGTCAGCCTTTTTCTACCTATCGGAAGATTTTGTGGATTACCTGAGCAAAACCAACGACCCCCGATTAGCCTCCATTGCGGTTCGATACGTAGGGGCAACAAGCGGGGCGCAACAAGTGGAGTCTCGCGCAAACCGAACCGTTGCCGTGCAGATTGGTGCCCCGCAAGGCTACGACAACACAACTATCGGCCCGGCAGTAACGGCTAAAAAATTAGCCAGTTTGTGGGATTATAGCCAACTCGACCGAACCCGCATGGGTGCGTTGCTAGCTCCCAGTTTTTTAGTGACCTACGCCCAAACGCAACTGCTGTTGGCCGAAGCCGTTTTCAGGAAATGGACAACGGGCGATGCTGCTGCACTTTATGCCAACGGAATCCGGCAGCATATGCGGCAATTGACCCTCTACGGCACCACTACGGCTATTTCCGATGCCGCCATCAACACCTTCGTTACGGCCAATCCACTGGTGGCAGGCAAAGAACTGGAGCAAATCAACACGCAATACTGGGTGGCTTCGTTTCTGGTCGGCCCCGAAACCTGGGCGAATTTCCGGCGCAGTGGATTCCCGGTACTGGCTCCCAATCCGTATCCGGGTAGCGAATTAAAAACAGAGCCTTTTATTCGCAGACTAACCTATACCGATGCTGAGTTGAATGTCAACAAAACGAACGTGCAGGCTGCCATTTCGCGGCAAGGGCCAAACCTGCTCGATACACGCATCTGGTGGGATAAAAAATAATCAATGAAAAACCTCAAACAACGCCTGAAACAGGGCGAAACCCTCCACGGATGCTGGCTTAATCTCGGCAGTTCGCTCACGGCAGAAATTGTTGGTCAGGCTGGCTTCGATTGGGTACTGATTGACCTTGAACACGGGGCCGGCTCCGAAAGCGATGTGCTTCATCAGCTTCAGGCCCTCGAAAGTTCGCCGACAGCCGCCCTTGTGCGGGTCGAAAGCTCTGAACCACAACGGATTCACCGGATTCTGGATATGGGTGCCGAGGGCATCATGTGTCCCAAAATCAACAACGCAGCCGAAGCCCGGAAAGTAGTCAGCGGCCTGCACTACCCGCCCCATGGCAACCGGGGCGTGGCCAAAATGGTGCGGGCAACGGGTTTTGCCCAAAACTTCGACAGCTATTACCAGCAATCCCGCGATACTATTCTGGGCATTGTTCAGATTGAAACCGCTGAATCGCTGAATCATTTAGACGAAATAGCCGCAACCGACGGGGCCGATGTGCTGTTCATCGGCCCCGCCGACCTGTCGATGGAACTCGGCATTTTCGGGCAGTTCGATCATCCCCGGTTCAAAGAAGCCCTCAACGAAACGGTCAACGCAGCCCAAAAAGCGGGTAAAGCAACGGGTATTTTATTTTTCAACCCCGCTGATTATCAACGCTATTACGACCTCGGTATTCGATTCATCGCCTGCGGTGCCGATGCGACCTTCGTGGCCGATGGAGCGCGGGCCTTAGCCAAAAAATTAGATGGGTTTCGGCATTAGCCACTCTTTCGCTCTTTTACTCTTTCACTTCTGATGTTCCTAAACGACCCACTATTCATTCTGCTTGTCGGCGTACTAATTGTTGTTGGCGGCATCATCGGCTTGAAACTTCACCCCTTTCTGGCTCTTTTGCTGGGGGCGTTCGTGGTGGCTTTGCTGACTCCGGCAGAAGCCATCGAGCAGTTTGCGCTGGCCAAAGGCACGGCCCCGGCTGCGGCTGCGGCTTTGGCCAAAAAGAGCATTGGCGAACGCATTGCCACTGAATTTGGCAACACCTGCGGCAAAATCGGGATTCTTATTGCGATGGCCGCCATCATTGGCAAGTGCATGCTCGAAAGCGGGGCCGCCGAACGCATTATCCGCTCGGTGTTACGGCTAACGGGAATCGACAAAGCCCCGATAGCGTTTTTAGTGAGCAGTTTTTTTCTCGGCATCCCCGTGTTTTTCGATACGGTTTTGTTCCTGATGATGCCCTTAGCCAAAGCCATGACCATGCGAATCGGCAAAAATTACCTGTTGCTGGTCTTGTGTATTATGGCGGGGGCGGCCATGGCCAACTCGCTGGTGCCACCCGCCCCCGGCCCGTTGTTTCTGATTGGTGAAATGAACATTCCGATTGGCCTGATGATGGGTTGCGGCACCATTGTGGGCTTGTTCACCATCACGGCGGGGTATTTTTTCGCGCTTTGGGCAAATAAAAAAATGCCCATTCCCCTCCGCGATTCGCTGGATGCGCGCCTAGAAGACATCAAACTGGTTGCCGCCAAAGAAACGGCAAGCCTGCCAGCGTTGGGCCTGTCGCTGTTGCCCGTGTTGATTCCGGTGGTGTTTATCTGTGCCGTTACGGCTTTAGACGCATTAGCCAAACCGGGGGTGCCAATTTCCGATTCGTCGTTTGTGAGTGGGCTGGTGACTGTTGTCCGGTTTTTTGGGGATAAAAACATTGCCATCGTAACGGGGGGTGTGGCGGCTCTGCTGGTGCTGGCCAAACAGAAAAAAGAAAGTGGACAGGTTGCCGGGTCGGAGGGTTTGACTCCCTTTGTGCAGGCCGCCCTGTTGAGTGGTGGGGGCATCATTCTCATCACGGCAGCGGGAGGGGCTTTCGGCGGGATGTTACAGCAAACGGGCATCAGCACCCGCATCGCCGACCTCACCAAAGGCTACCAAATGGCCCTGATTCCGTTGGCGTTTCTGATTGCCGCCGTTGTTCGCACGGCGCAGGGATCGGCCACGGTCGCACTGATCACAGCATCGGGCATTCTGTCGGGTATGGCCCAAAATGCAAACCTGACCTTTCACCCGGTCTATCTGGGATTGGCCATTGGCTGCGGCTCCAAACTGGTGCCGTGGATGAACGATGCCGGTTTCTGGATTATCTGTAAACTGAGCAACCTCACCGAAAAAGAAGCCCTCAAAACCATTTCGCCCCTGCTGGTGGTGATGGGCATTACGGGGTTGATCGTGATTATGATTGGGGCCAAATTATTCCCGTTGATTTAGAAAATGCTTCGATTAAACACACAAACACCATGAAACGCAAAGACTTTCTCAAAGCCGTAACCGTCGGATCGGTGGGTACGGCAGCCTATGGGCCCGCATCAGCGACAGGCTTAGACATTGACAATCAAGCTATAGCACCCAAAAAAGTGCTCATGCAGGTGGGTTGTCAGTCGGGCGGCACGAGCGTGTCGAACTTGGAATTCAAAGCCCGGCATGGCGTGTATAATATCGACGGTGGAGCACCAGTCGTCATTCCCGGAAAGGGTTGGGATTTGAATGACTCGCTGGCCAAAAAAGAAGCCTGTGAGAAATACGGCATCAGCCTCGATGCCTATCATTTTCCGCTTTCGTCGGCGGGCATCGACAAGGTGATTTTTCCGAACGTCATGCTCGGCAAAAGCCCCGAACGAGACCGCGAGATCGAGCAGTTGCAGCAAATGATTCAGGTCGCCGGAAAAACAGGCATCAAGGTGTTGAACTACAATACCACCATCTTACCCGTTCTCCGTACCGGCAAAACGGTTGATGCCAAGCGGGGTAACGCCATTTATAGCACCTGGAACTACGAAGAGGCTCTCAAACAAAACCACCCGAAAACTATTGCGGGCGATGTTTCCATCGAGCAGATGTTCGAGCGCATCACCTACCTCCTCGACCGGCTGTTGCCCGTTGCCAAAGAATACAAGGTGAAATTAGCCAACCACATTGCCGACCCGCCAACGCCCGTTGGCTATCGGGGCATCACCCGCTGGAACAGCCCCGACGTGTTTGCGGGTATCAAACGGTTTGCCCAACTGTACGACAGCCCCTGGCACGGGTTCAACTTCTGCATTGGTTCCATTGCCGAGGGCCTCAAAAACCCAAAAACCGACATTATGCCGATTATCAAGTGGGTGGGTGAGCGTAACCAGATTTTCAATGTTCACCTCCGCAATATCAAAGGTGGCTGGAACAACTTCCAGGAAGTGTATCCCGACAATGGCGACATGAACTTTCTGCACGTTGTCCGCGCCCTCCGCGACGTTGGTTTTTCGGGGATGGTGATGCCCGACCATGTGCCGCATCACGCTGAAAAAGAAGCTGATTTACAAGCCTTTTCATTTGCCTACGGCTATATTAAAGGATTAATTCAAGCCGTAAGCGACGATATTTCATGATCCCAAAATCAGGCCCGCGCATCCGTGAGATGCATATTACCCCCATCGCCATTGTTGACCCGCCCCTGCTCAATGCGGCTGGTTTGCACGCGCCCTATGCCCTGCGTACCGTTGTCGAGTTGGTGACGGATGATGGCATTTCGGGTATCAGCGAGATTCCCGGCACTGTTGCCATCGACGCGGCTCTTGCACTCGCCCGCAACCTGCTCATTGGCCGCGATGTGTTCCAGCTAAACCAGATTCGGCGGGTGCTGGAAAACCATTTCGGGACCGATTCTGCCGCCGAAAGGGGGTTGTCGCCCTGGGATCAGCGGAAGCTGGTGCATATTTTCAGTGCCATCGAAGTGGCTTGCATGGACATCATCGGCAAGGTAACGAACCGGCCCGTGGTCGATTTGCTGGGTGGCAAAATGCGCGATGCCGTGCCGTTTTCGGCCTATCTTTTTTATAAATATGAAGGCGCGGGTGGCCCACTTGAATTCGGAACCGACTCCAATGCCAAGGGGTGGCCCGCTGCCCGGCAAGCTGCTGCCCTCGACCCGGCCGGCATTGTGGCGCAGGCAAAGGCTATGTGCCACGAGTTCGGTTTCCAGTCGATCAAGCTGAAAGGGGGCGTGTTTGCCCCGCAACAGGAAGTGGAGGCCATGTTTGCCCTGCACCGCGAATTCGGCCCCAACCTACCGCTCCGCATTGACCCGAACGCCCTCTGGACCGTCGAAACGTCGATCAAATACGGCAAACAGATGGAGCCGATTCTTGAGTATCTGGAAGATCCTACTCGGGGACAGGCCAACATGGCCGAGGTCAGAAAAGCGTTGAAAACTCCCTTAGCCACCAATATGTGTACAACTTCGTTTGAAGATATTCCCAACAGCATTGCCATTGGTGCGGAGGATATTATCCTGAGTGACCACCATTTTTGGGGCGGCTTGCGGGCCTCCATGACCCTCACGGGTATCTGCGCCACCTTCGGGCGGGGGTTGTCGATGCACTCCAACAGTCACCTCGGTATTTCGCTGGCGGCAATGGTGCATTTGGGTGCAGCTCTCCCCCACCTGCCTTACGCCCTCGACACGCACTACCCCTGGCAATCGGACGAGGTGATTGTCGGTGGGCGTTTTACCTTCGAGAACGGGGCCGTTGCTGTGCCAACCGAACCCGGTTTGGGCGTTGACTTAGACCGCGATGCACTGGCAGCCCTTCACCAGAATTACCTTGCCTGTGGTCTGACCAAACGCGACGACGAAATCGAAATGCAAAAAGTACAACCCGGCTGGACATTTCAGGCTGTGCGGTGGTGAGGGTTCTTTCGTACTTTTGCACCCGGAAAACTCTCCGTTGGCTATCCGGGTCAACCGCATCGAATGGATTTACAAGCGCAACTAAAGGCCGCTATTCAGCAGGCCATCGCCACTATTTACGGCGAAACCGTTACCGATATCACCCTGCAACCCACCAAACCTGCGTTTGAGGGTCTTTATACATTCGTCACCTTTTCGCTGACCAAATCGCTCCGAAAGTCGCCCGCTGAATTGGGGCAGGCTATCGGGCAATGGTTGGTGGACAGTACCGATACCGTGAGCCGCTTCAACGTGGTGCAGGGTTTCCTGAACCTGAGTGTGGCCGATGCCGTCTGGACCGATCTGATTGCCAACCTGCGGGCAGGCACACCAACGCCATCGAAAAAAGAGTCGGTGATGGTTGAGTTTTCGTCGCCCAACACCAACAAACCACTGCACCTCGGCCACTTACGGAACAATTTTCTGGGCGAATCGGTCAGCCGGATTCTGGCCGCCAACGGCTTCGATGTGGTCAGAACCTGCATCGTGAACGACCGGGGTATTCACATTTGCAAGTCGATGCTAGCGTATCAAAAGTTTGGACAAAACACTGATGGTGAGTGGGAAAGCCCCAAATCGTCCGGTTTAAAAGGCGACCATTTGATTGGAAAATATTACGTGCTTTTTGATAAAGCCTACAAGGTTCAGATTGCCGAGTTGGTAGAGCAGGGCGTTGAGAAAGAGAAGGCCGAAAAACAGGCTCCGCTCATGCTGGAAGCCCAGGCCATGTTGCGCCGGTGGGAACAGGGCGATGCCGAAACGGTGGCCCTCTGGAAACAATTAAATACCTGGGTTTATGCCGGTTTCGCCCAGACATACCAGAACATCGGCACCCATTTCGACAAGACCTACTACGAATCACAAACGTATTTACTTGGTAAAGAAGTGGTTGAAGAAGGGTTGCAGTCAGGTGTTTTCTACCGCAAAGACGACGGTTCCGTTTGGATCGACCTCACCGCCGAGGGTCTCGACCAGAAACTCGTACTTCGCTCCGATGGCACCTCCGTCTATATTACGCAGGACCTCGGCACTACCGACCTCAAATTCAATGACTTCCACAACGAACGGTCGATTTGGGTGGTGGGCAACGAGCAGGACTACCATTTTCAGGTTTTGTTTTCGATTATGCGTCGGTTGGGGCGGCCCTACGCCGATGGTTGCTACCACCTTTCCTATGGCATGGTTGACCTACCCACGGGCAAAATGAAATCGCGCGAGGGCACGGTTGTCGATGCCGACGATCTGGTGGCGACCGTAACCGAAGCCGCCCGCGCTGCCGCCGACGAAGCCGCCAAAGGCAAAATGGACGAGTTTGCCCCCGACGAGCAGGAAACGCTGTTCCAGATGATTGGCCTCGGTGCGTTGAAGTATTATTTGCTAAAAGTGGATGCTCAGAAACGGATGCTCTTCAACCCCGAAGAATCCGTGGACGTGCATGGACACACGGGACCATTTATCCAATATACCTACGCCCGGACGCGCTCGGTGTTGCGGAAAGTGGCTGACATGAAGTTAGAAATCCCCACCGAACTGCCCGCCGTGGTCTTCCACCCGACGGAGCAACAGTTGCTGTTTTTACTGAGCCAATACCCCCAACGCCTTGCCGAAGCTGGTGCCGATTACGCGCCTTCGTACATGGCCCAATACGCCTACGAATTAGCCAAAACGTTCAATCAGTTCTATGCCGACCTCTCGATCCTGAGCGAACCCAACCCCGACATTTTACTCGTGCGGGTTGCATTGGCCGATTTGGTGGGGCAAACCATCAAAAAATCAATGGGATTGCTCGGAATTGAGGTGCCGGAGAAGATGTAGTGTCGAAAAAACCGTACATTCCCTACCTAAACATGTTAACTGATTCTGTTCGTATGAAACGAGAAATTAAGAAAGTGGATGTTGGCTCGGTAGCTCTGGTTTACGGTGCTTTGTTGGCTGCTATCGGGGTGTTTATCGCCCTGATTTTCCTGGTGTTCGGCTCTGCCTTCATGGCAATGATGGGCAAAGGAAATGAAAGTGCCGGTATGTTTGGCGGGGGTGTCGTTATGATCATCCTGTTCCCGATTATGTACGGCATTTTTGGTCTCATTGCCGGGGCCATTATGGGTGCTCTTTATAACCTGATCGCACCAATGGTTGGGGGTATCAAGTTCTATGTCAGCGACGCGGCATAAGAGCTAAACCATTCGGTCACACAACGGGTTGTTAATACGTTGTCCGTCACGACAGCCTATTGAACAACCCGTTCCTGTACCAACCTATTTTATGAAACGTACATTAATTATTCTCGGAATTGCCGCCCTCGCGCTGGTGGCCTTCAATGCTATGTCAATTTCAACTGTTGTCAAAGGGCTTTTCAGCGACAAAAAAGACGCTGCTGCTGCCCCCACGAATGCCACCGCATCGGCCAAAAATCTGTTCGATTTCTCTGTGAAAACCATCGACGGAAAAACCGTTGACCTGAGCCAATACAAAGGCAAAAAAGTCGTAATCCTGAACACGGCTTCCAAGTGCGGCTATACCCCTCAATACGGCGACTGGGAGAAATTCCATAAAGCTCACGGTGACAAAGTGGTCGTTTTGGGCTTCCCGGCTAACAATTTCATGGGTCAGGAGCCGGGCAGCAACGAGGACATTGCGTCGTTTTGCCAGAAAAACTACGGTGTTACCTTCCCCATGTTCGAGAAAGTCGAGGTGGTAGGTAACGGGCAACACCCACTGTATCAGTGGCTTTCTAAAAAAGATCTGAACGGCTGGAACGACAAAGCTCCAACCTGGAACTTCTGCAAATACGTGATCAACGAGCAGGGCCAACTCACCAACTTTTTCGCATCCGGCGTAAAACCCGACGACGCAGAGTTTAAAAAGGCAGTCGGCATTTAATCAAAGGCGAAAGAGTGAAAGAGCGGCCTGTCGGTTCACTCTTTCGCTCTTTCACTCTCCGATGAGTCGGACCGTCACTCTTTCATTTTTATGAACAGTTGGATCGCTGCTGCCCGGCCACGAACGCTGCCTTTAGCGTTGGCCAGTATTATTTTGGGGAGTTTTCTGGCTCATGCGTCGGGCACGTTTAGCCCGCTGATTGCGACGCTAGCCTGTTTAACCACTATTTTCCTGCAAATCCTGTCGAATTTCGCCAACGATTATGGCGATGCGGTGTCGGGCAAAGACACCCCTGACCGGGTGGGGCCGCGCCGGGCTGTTGCCACGGGCGACATTACCAAGGCCGCCATGCTTAGGGGTATTATCGTGACATCAGTACTGTCGCTCATTGCGGGAATCTGGTTATTGGTTGAGGCCACGCGAACGGGTGGTCAATCTATTTTCTGGTTCTTTCTGATCTTAGGTTTGGGGTGTATAGCTGCGGCCATTGGCTATACCAATGGCAGACGACCCTACGGCTACGCGGGATTCGGCGATATTGCCGTGCTGATTTTCTTTGGTTGGGTAGGCGTTCTCGGCACCTACTACCTCCACACGCTGCGCTTCGACCCGATGCTGTTTCTGCCGGCCACCAGTGTTGGCCTTTTTGCCACAGGCGTGCTGAATATCAACAACATACGCGATATTGAGACGGATGCTAAAACGGGCAAGAACTCCATTCCGGTTCGGTTGGGCCGCGCTGGGGCAGTGCAGTACCATTGGTCGCTGTTGCTGGCCGGGATGATTTGCGCCCTACTTTACTCCGTACTGACATCGGCCCCGGTTGTTACGTATCTGTATTTGTTGGCCTTTCCCTTGTTTGTGCTGAACGGCCGGGCCATTGCCACCCATCGGCAAGCCGCCGAACTGAACCCACGCTTGGGTCAACTGGCCCTTTCGACCTTGTTATTTGTGGTCTTGTTTGGGTTGGGGCAAGTGATTTGAGCAGGATTTGATGGTCGTTGAATGCCAAACAAAACGCAATCCAAGCTATTTTTGTATTTACACTAAATTCTCTCCCTGCTATGCGTAAACATCAACTTTTTTTGCTGGCTTTTTTGCTGGTTGCTTCGCCCCTGCTGGCTCAACGGTCTTCCGAAAACCCACCGGCATCCGGCTTCGATCTCGTTGGTTCCGACCCGGCGGCCATCAAATTAGCCGATCAGGTGATGAAAGCAATGGGAGGCCGCAAAGCCTGGGACAAAACCCACATTATTGCCTGGACGTTCTTCGGCAACCGGCACCTGATTTGGGACAAATGGACGGGCAACGTGCGGGTGGACAATCTCAAAAACGACCAGACCGTTATTCTCAACGTCAACAACGATCAGGGTAAGGTGTTCCGCAATGGCAAAGAAGAAACCAATGCCGACTCGGTGTCCAAGTACATAAAATCGGCAAAAGGAGCCTGGATTAATGACTCCTACTGGTTGGTGATGCCTTTCAAACTCAAAGATTCGGGTGTGACCCTCAAATACATAGGCGAGGAACCAACGCAGGATAATAAAGCCGCCGAGGTGATCCAGTTGACGTTTAAAAGCGTTGGTAACACCCCCGATAACAAGTACAAGGTCTGGGTGGATAAAGAGTCGCACTTGGTATCGCAGTGGGCCTATTATCCCAAGTTCTCCGACGAAAAACCGGGCTTCACCCTCCCCTGGACTGACTACACGCAACACGGCGAAATCAAACTCTCCGGCAAGCGTGGTCCCCGCGAACTCACTGATATTCGGGTATTTACGGGACTCCCCGGCGAAGTATTCACCTCGTTCGACCGGCCTGATTTGAGCCGATATTAAAATTAAGCTATCATCCCTGCATGGAATCCCCCGTTTTATCTCCCCCCGTTAGCAAGCAAAAGTCTCGTGGCCGAACCGGCGTTTTGTTGGTGAATCTTGGTACACCAGATAGTCCGTCGGTGCCGGATGTGCGTAAATATCTCCGCGAGTTTTTGATGGATGGCCGCGTGATTGATATTCCCGCGCTGCCCCGGTTTTTGTTGGTGAACGGCATTATCGCCCCATTTCGCGCACCCAAGTCGGCCAAAATCTATAAAGAACTGTGGACTGAAACTGGTTCTCCACTTAAGTATTACGGACTCGCTGCCGAGCGTATGTTGCAGGAACGGCTCGGCTCCGACGACTACGAAGTGAAGTTGGCCATGCGCTACCAAAGCCCCAGTATTCCAGAGGGATTGGCCCATTTCCAACAACTTGGCCTGACGGAGATCATTGTTATTCCTTTCTTTCCGCAATATGCGTCGGCCAGTACGGGTTCGGTATATGAGAAAGTGATGGACATACTGAAAGGCTGGCAGGTGATGCCGCAACTCCGATTTGTGAACAGTTTTCACGACCATCCAAAGTTTATTGAAGGGTTTGTGAACCTCGGCAAAAAATACCTGTCTGAACGCCCTTACGACCACGTTCTGTTCAGCTACCACGGCTTGCCTGAACGCCAGATTCGCAAGGGCGATGTGACCAAACAGGTGTGTCAGTTGGGGGCGTGTTGTGATTCGCTCTCTGCCATGAACCAGCATTGCTACCGGGCGCAATGCTTTGAAACCACCCGGCAATTGGTGGCCGGGATGGGCATTCCCGAAGGACAATATACCACTTCGTTTCAGTCGCGGTTGGGCAACGATCCCTGGATCAAACCCTACACGGACGACGTTATTCCCGAACTCGTGAAAAAAGGCGCGAAAAGTGTACTGGCCTTCTCCCCTGCCTTTGTGGCCGATTGCCTGGAAACGACCATCGAGGTGGGCGAAGAATACAAAGAAATCTTCGAGAAAGCAGGTGGCGAACATTGGCAACTTGTCGAAAGCCTCAACGACAGCCCTATCTGGATTGATTTGCTGGAGGATTTAGTGATTGGAACGCGGAGTTAGCAACACCCGCACATCCTCTATCAACTTATCAATTTCCAGCGGTAGCGTGCCGTTGTAAACGCCCCGAATCCGGCGGTTTTGGTCGATCAGCAACACGTGTTCGGTGTGCAGAAACTCGGTGGAATCTTTGGTAAATCCGATAGCTTCCTCGGCGAAGTACGACCGGCGAGCAAGGGTGTAAATTTGGCTCCGGTCGCCAGTGAGCAAGTGCCATTGGTTGACGTTGATGCCTTTGCGCTTGGCATACTGCTGCAGTTGAGCCACCGAATCAGCCCATGGCATCACACTAAATGAGAGCATTTTTACCCTTTGCTCCCGGCTAAAACTGTCCTGAACCGCCATGAGGTAATTAGTCAGTTTGGGGCAAATGGTGGGGCAAGCCGTGAAAAAGAATGACGCAATATGAATCTTGTTCGCAACGATTGCCTCTGTAACAAGCTGCCCGGTTTGGTCGCGGAAGGCGAAACTGGCAATGCGGTGGGAGATTTTTTGATCGACTTCGGCAGAATTAGTGAGCCAAATGGGCGTAAAATCAGGTGTGTTATAGTACGGAAGCGCGTCGTCAGCAGCATTTTGGGGCTGACAGGCCAATAGGCCAACAAGGCCCAAAAACAGCCAGAATAGGTTTTTAGCGTGCGCCATAAAGAGAATCGCTGACGGTGACACAATTTTTTACGCCCGTGAATCCATATGTTCGGCCCTTCCGAACCACATAGTTTGCCTGCAAGCTTCCGTCGGCAAACCACATCTGTTGCCGACCATTTTCCTGGCCCTTCTGGTAGTGCATGAACCGGGCAGTCTGCCCATTGGGATACCACTCCGTCACTGGCCCTTCATACACGTCGTGCAGAAATAAAAACAAAAATGCCTGGCTACCCGATGCGTACCAACCCCTCTGTTGGCCCTCCTGCCACCCTTTTCTGTACTGTCGAATTTCTTTTACCCGACGATTTTCGTGCCAACTCCAATGTTCTCCCTCGGCTTTACCCCCGGAGTACGCACCCACAAAAGCGGTGTCGCCCGAAGCCCGGCATTGGTATTGCCAGCCACTAAATGGCTTGTTATTCAGCCACAAACGCCCCTCGCGCCGTTGCCAGCCGTCCTTGTCCGCCGACACAAAAATGTTGGGAATTACGGGATTGTCGGCGGGCGGTTGCCCACAAGCCGATAGCATCAGCCACAAAACCAGCCCAACTTTAGCGCGTAACGGTACCTGCTTTGCCATAAAATCCACTGCCGCTGATGTATGGATCTTCGGCAGTGATATGATAGTGATAAATGCCATTGGGATAATCAGCAGTAACGTGGGTATGACCGTGATACTTATCTAAATCGGCGTTGGTGACGGTCTTGCCGTTTTCGACGGGGCCATAAACCGGAAAGCCATCTAACAGAAAGCCGAGCAACACATTTTTGCCTTTGGTCTGGGTCAGGTAAGTTGGCTCAAGATGGTAATGGTATTGCCCCTGTTGCTGTGGGTGTCCGCCATATTGGTCGAAGCCATTTATTTCGTTGGTCAACGGCGAATTCATAGCCGCATACTGATTGAAAAAAGCGACCCCATTGAGCGCAACGCCAGTTGCTCCGCCGGGCGTTGCCGCGTGCAACGCATCTACTACCGGGTTCATCGGAAGTTTAAACGTCAGGTTTGGTTCCGTGATCGTATTTGGATTCAGAGCAAAGCGGGTATTTGTCCCGTTGTAGGCTTCGTAGAGCGTGCTTTCCCAGGCAGTGCCTTTGTAATACGGGCTTTTGTGGTCGGGGCGACCTTTGGTTTTAATCACAATGTTGGTACCCTCCACATAGATTTCGGTGGCTCCATAAATCTTTTTGTACACCTCGGGCACGCTCGTACCAATAGCAACAGTAGTACTGGTGGTACCAGTTGTAGTTGGTGAAACAGCATCGGCGGTATTCTGGCAGGCCACAAAAGTCAGTAAGCCGGGGATAATGGCAAGTCCGCCAAAAGTGGCGAATAGTTGGGATTTGTTCATGGTTATTGGTTGTTCGTTTCCCCTTTGACGACCCTCCGGAGCCATTCCTACGGGCGGGGTGGCCTTTTTTCAGTATTATCGTGGTGGTCTGTCTTCCTTTTGTGGCTGTGGTGGGCGTGGTTGGTGGCCAAACAAGCGGCTTAAATCGCCCACTAAGCGCGTAAAATCGGCCTGCTGATCGGGGCGGCACAACGCTTTGATTTGGGCAAAATGCTCGAAATTCAGTTTGGCTACTGCCCGTTGGTTTTGAGCAATCTGCTGACTAAGCACATTTTCACGCACTGTATCCGGCTCTTTGGGGAGTAGCAATTCATAATATGAACGGTGTAACTGCACCGATTGAGCCGACAGGACTTTTGTTTGGCCCCGATGTGCGGCAACCAATTTCTGGTAGTCTTGTCGCTGCTCTTCGTTGAAGCCAAGCCGATCCATGATTAGCCGGGCCGGGCCATCTCCATTTTGCCTAGGAGACTCAGGCCGCCGAAACGCATCGGCATTCACCATCAGGAAACCAATGGTGAACATATTCAGCAGCAACAGGCCCAAAACGGCCACCGTCAGTAATTTGGTCCGCTCCATCCGCTGTAAAGTTGATTCCCCGTGGGGTAAAGCTGCATATCCGAGACAACTGTGTTTAGGCTATTTTCGGTTGGTGAGGCTAATTTTTGACGAATGAGCTGCCCATTCAGTAAAATCAGTAACGCGAACGAAGCAGCCGCCAGCCACACCATTCGAGTCGAGACGTAGGCCGCCGGCCGGGCCAACTTCAACCGCTGCTCAATTCTGGTGAACAGAAACGGATTGGGTTCGGCCCGCTGCGCATCGTCGAGACTGCCCATCACCTCCCGAATCCATTGCTCTTTTTCAGGTTCCATAATTCTTTAGACGACAGCAAGGCCGCATTCCTACGGTCTTGCCAATTTATACCAACCAGCTAATTGTTTTTTCAAATTCTCGTTTGCCCGTTGCAATAGTGACTCCACAGCCCCCACACTAATGGTCATCACTTCAGCCGCTTCGATATTGCTCAACCCTTCAACACGAGTCAGGATATACGCCGTTTTCTGCTTATCAGCTAATTTGTCGATAGCCCGAAACAGGATAGCTGCATTTTCCTGTTGCTCCAGAGCCACGCCGGGATGCACAAAATCAGCCGGTTCATGAATTACCTCACCCGTTTCCGCATCGAATAGGCTGGTCAGAAAAGCAAATCGTTTTTGCCGCTTTTTGTGCCTCAGCAAATCGAGCGATTTGTTCACCGTGATCCGATAGAGCCAGGTCACTACGCCAGCCTCCGCCCGGAACTCAGAGATCGACTGAAAAGCCTCCACAAACACATCCTGCGTTATTTCTTCGGCATCTTCGGGGTTCCGTACATAACTCAGAGCCGTATTGAAAACCCGGGCTTTGGTCTGTTCATAAAACGCCCGAAATGCCTTCTCATCGCCCTGTTGAGTAGCTTTAAAAAGTTCATCAAGCTCGGTGGTTGTCAAGGCGGTAACAGCATAAAAAAGGCTGACGCAAAAGTAAGTATTTTGCGTCAGCCCCATTCATCCGGCTCGCCGGTACGATTCATCATTACGCATTCATTTCATCGCCACCATCTTCGACTTTGGCGTGAAACGCTCTACCTTATTGTTCACGGGCTTCACCGATTGTAAATACGTATAGATCGCGCCCAAGTCAGTTTCCGTCATGCCGCCATACATGGTCCAGGGCATCACCGAGTTAAACTCATCATCGCCAATTGTCTGATGCCTATAATCGGGGTTGGTATAGGCTTTGAAACGATCCACAAAAGCGGCTTTTGTCATGGCCTTTATGCCCGTTTCGTCGGGAGTAATGTTCATGGCCCGCACGGTTCCGGTGGGCAATGGAAACGGGCGACCACCAGCAAACTCCATGCCCGGCAGCGGTTCAGCTTTGTCGTTAACGGGCGTGTGGCAGTCACTACAGGCCGAAATCGTCACCAAATATTTGCCGTAAGCCAGCTCATCGCTCGGGTCAGGTCGTTTGCCTCCCTCTGTTTTCGTGGGAATGGTGTTTAGAATGAAATTCATCGGAAAATCCGACTCCGAAGCTGCCACCTGATTCTCGATGGGAGCCAGCGAACGGACATACGCAATGATGTCTTTCACGTCCTGCGGGTCCATTTTGGCATAACTAGGATAGGGCATCACCGGAAACAACGCCCGACCGTCGCGGCTGACACCCGTGGTAATTGTCCGGTAGATTTCGCCATCTGTCCATTCTTTCAAACGGGCCGGGGTGATGTTTGGGGCATAATATTGGCCCGGAAAGCCCATTTCGCGGGGGAAACTTTCTCCGCCTTTTCCATTGGTACCAGCCACCATTGGGCCAGCCATTTTGGTCCAGTCGCGGGTCGAGTGGCAATCCATGCAGAGGGTTACGTGATTGGCCAGATATTTACCGTGGGCAATTTGCGACGAATCGGCCCGGATGGTGAGTTCGGGGGGAGGGCCAACGTTGGGGAGGGCCAGTTTCACATAGGCAAGGCCAGCACCAGCCAGCAACACCACTACGCCTACGAGGAGTAAAAGAATACGTCCAATTTTTTTCATGAGATTTACTGGTCAAAAGAGGTTCGATCAGCAACTTATGAAAAAAAATGGACGTATGAAATTTTAGCCGAGACAGATTTAGTTTTCGGTATGGATACTTAAGCAACCATGCGCCCCGCCGACTCTACACCCACCCCAAACATGGGTTCGATGAGCGTCTGAATACGTTCCCGGAGGAAACCCTCCTGCAAGTAAGTGGGCAGTTTGGCCACCAGCTGACGGAAGCCTTCCAGCCCCAATGCTTTGGCAATGTAGGCCTCATGCACAGCGTTGGCGTGCGACACAATGTTTACCAAACTCTGATGAAACAGCCGAACATCGATCTCAGAATCGACGAACCGCTCGATCTCGCGGTTGTTAGACGAAATCCGCAGGCGGCTCAACATATCGAAGTACGTGGTATAGCCAATCTGCTTTGCCAACAGCTTATATTGCTCGGCACCAAATTTTTGCAACACCTCGCCCGTCCGCTGACTGCGAAGGGCTGTTTTGGGATTACTCTGAATGGCATTCCGTAATGATTTGATGCGCTGATCGCGGGTAGTTTTCAGAAACTGACCCAACTCAGCCTGCGCTGCCCCAGCCCGCGAGGGCAAGCCCAAATCGGCCTTGCCGTTGCGACCCGCCATTGGCAACCGACGGATGCTGTAAGTATTGATCGGACCCAGCGCATAATAGCCAATAGAAGCCGGATAGTAGCCCCGCACCACCATGTTACCAATCCGCTTGCGAATCAATTCTTCGTTGCTTACATTAATGCCCTGAATGGCCAGAAAAGCACGGGCACTAAACAGCACGCTGTAATATGCTTGTGGAAATGTCCAGTGCAATGAGCTTTGCAGATATTGCTCGTCGTTCACGACTGGCGTAATACGAAGCGCGTATTCGGCACTCCAACTGTTCAGCAGCAACTTTTCAAGTACTTTACGTCCGTCTTCCGACACCCCGCCTTTGAAGTCGTTGAAGATCGGAAAACGAGTCAGGTCGTCAAGGTCGTTCTGGTGCTGAATGTGGTAATCCATGGCGAAAAAGTGATTCAGAAACACCTGCGCCGGAATAGATTTGCGCCAATTTTCTTCCAGCGGCACTCCACCTGACGGAATGCCGCCCAGTGAACCCTCAGCAACGGGCTTTGGGGCCGCAGGTTGGGTCGTCAAAAACGTTGTCTGATTGGTCATTGTAGTTGTTGTTGTGTTGTTCATTTGCCTTCTACTCTACTAACAAAATGGCCCTAATAGATGTTCCATTTTCAGGGCTCAATTATGATAGATAAGCTCTTAAAAATCAGCAGATTACAAACTAAATTTAAAGCTTTGGAAATCCCGTTTAACATACCTATAAATTAGCCATTTTGCGCCACTTTTCAAACTTTTTAGTCTATTGATTCTGTTGTCTGTTTTATGATGGTACGCTTGTATCTTAGCGCATTTCTGATGGTCTCTTTATCGGCTTTCGGACCGGGCGCATGGGCGCAGAACAACCGCTCTTTGTTAGCTATTCTTGACGGAACGGTGGTAAACGCCCGCACACGCTTGCCCATTACCGGTGCCACTGTTCGGGCCAAACCCCTCTCCGAGCCAGCCGCTTCAACGAGTAGCCAAACAGCATCCGATGGCTCGTTTAGCCTGAAACTCGACCCCGCTCAAACCTATGCCATTACTACCAGCGCAGAAGGGTATAATGATCGCGAAGAAAAGCTGGCTTTTTCCGATCAGCGTGCCGACCGGCTCTATGGCAAAGAGATTCGGCTGGAACCTGGCAGTGCAGCCAAACCAACCATGCCTGTGGTGTTGCCCACTATTCAGTTTGCCCCCCGACGGTCCGACCTATCAACCGAAGCTATGAGTATGCTGAAGCAGGTAGCGGCCCTGCTCGAAACCCACTCTACCGTGCGCATCGAAGCCGCCGGTCACACCGACACCATCGGCGACATCAGCCTGAACAAAGTCCTCGCCAGCGACCGTGCCGAAGCCGTCAGAGCGTTTTTAGTAGAATTGGGAATAAATAAAGCCCGCATCGACGTGCGGAGTTACGGAGGAGCCAAACCCCTCTCCGGCCCGCTCTCCCCCGAACGAAGGGCCAAAAACAAGCGGGTGGAATTATTAGTGTTGTCTCCTCCCTAACCACAAGCCCGCCAGCACGAGAGCCGTGCCAGCCACGGTGAAAGCCGTGATGGGTTCGCCCATGAGCAGGGCTGAGTAAGCAAACCCGAAAATGGGACATAAAAAAAGCCACAGAGAGGCTTTTACGGTATCCTGCTTTACCAAATAAAACCACAGTTGCAGGGCTACAACCGACACAGGAATCACCAGCCAAAGTACGGCTCCCCAAAAAGTGGCATTAAACCGCTCCGGCTCAAAGTCAGCCATGAGCAGGGTTACGGGCAACAGCATGAGGCCACCCAGCAGCACCTGCCAGCCATTGATCACCAGGGGAGGCAGCCGCCACTCGAACCGGGCATAATAGACCGTTGCTACTGAGATCGAGAGCATACTCCCCAGCATAATCAGCAACCCCTGCACGGATGCCTGCGCATTACCCAGAAGCGGGTAGGTAGCCACACACACGCCCAACAGCCCCAGCGCGATACCCGCGCCCTCCTGCCAGCGCAACGGTCGCCGAAGCCATACTGCCGAAATCAGACTGATAAACAGTGGGTTGGTAGCCGTACTTAAACTTCCGATACCCGCCGATACCTCACGCATAGCCAGCACAAACAGTCCCAAATAAACGGTGGTGTTGAGCAACGCGAAAATGGCCAGTCGTCGCCACTCCACCCCTTTCGGCATAGGGTTGTTTTTCTGCACCACATAGGCAAACAGCAGCATCCCGGTCCCCGCAATCAGAAACCGAATGGTAGCCAGCCACAGCGGGTGCGCCGACTCCACCCCAAACTTGGTTGCCACCGAAGCCGAAGCCCACAAAGCCGCAAAGAGAATGCCGAGGAAGAGTTGATTGGGGGATTTAGTGTTATGAGGTGGCATTGATTATCGAGTCAACCGGGAACCGGAGCCAAAGGTAAGCGTTGCTCCCTTCTCATAGATAAGCTGTCCGGCCTGACTTGTGTAAGCAGAGGGTATGCGAACTTGATGTCTGAGCAAGAGGGCATCAGCAGCAGTAGGCAACCGATTTCCCGACCAAACGGACAGATCGTTCCAATCGCCGTTTTTTAGTGTCTTCATACCGATATAAACCCGAACCATAGCCGGATACAACACCGTTCCGGGGCCGCATTGGTTGCTTACCTGAGTCAGGGTAAACTCCTGCGCGGGTAAATTCGACAGCAACCCATATGAACCCGTCGAACTACTGCCTGTAATGAGCTGACCATTGGCTGTTAGTGAATAACTCCACGGCCCGCTGCCCCCGAACATTAGCGAAATAGCGGCTTCCTGACCATCGGGCCGAACCAATGCGTTTGCGCTGAATGCAACCGTTGCCGAACCGATTATCCCAAACGGAACCAGATTGGCGGCTGCACTGGTGCTGTTGTCGGTGGCAATTACCCGCACCCGATACGACCAACCGCCCGGCAGCAAAGCAGGCAGCGTTACAGACAGCGGACTCTGGGTCGCAAACGTGGAAAACGTATGTACAATACCGCCCGTCGAATCAATCAGTTGCGCCCTAAACTGATTATCAACACTGAAATTTCCGGTCGTTACAAACGAAATGGTCATGGTTGCCCCCGGACAGTATCGATTAAAGGACAGATTGCCGGTTTGTACAGTCCGGAGATTTGTTGGATTCACAACCACTGTAGCAGCTCCCCGGCCCTGCCCCAACCCACAGTTGCCGGAAGCGGACACAATTGAGTACGTTGTTGTTTGAGTGGGCGACACAGCGATGGGTACGGGGTCGTTATTATTGAAGTACAACGATGACGTTGGGCCCGAAGCCAACTGAACAGTGACGTATTCGCTGTAAGGAATTGGCCGTTCGTTCCGTAAGGTTATGTTCGTGGTTTGCCCCGCATTAATGGTTGTAGAGCCGGTTAGGCTGACAATTGGCGGAACGGACACCCGAATATAAATGCTTGATGCCGAAGAAAGCACGGGGTTCGTTGACCGCAGAAAAACACGATATATCCCCGGTTGCAGGTCGGTGGGGATTGTGTAGCGGAATACCCCGGAGGCCGACGCAGGACGCGCCAGAATCCGCTGCATCACTCCTGCTTCGTTGGTTAGTTCAATGAGTAACTCATTACCCGGTTCAAAATCGCCGAAGGCGTTGTAAAGAATCTGCATTGTCGTTCCGGCACAATCGTTGTTATAATCCTGACGCTGAACCGACAACGAGGGCCTAACACTAACCGAAGCCTCACCCGAAACCGACCCATATCCACAAACATTCGTAACGGTTCTGACAAAGTAAGTAGTCGCCTTTGTCACTCTGAACTCAGGTGTAGCCGGTGAGTAGTAATACGTTCCGATGGCGTTGTCGCTAAACTGCACTTCCCAGGGCGACGTACCCGTCAGCGTAACGGTGGGCCTGAACGAATCGCCCGGATTAAGTACTGTGCCGGAAGTTGGGAGCCTCATAATAGCTACTGGCAGTTGATTGATGCGGGTTTGTAGGAAAATAGTCGTGATTTCGGTACCCTTTACCACCACCCGCATCAAGTAATTACCTGCTGTGAATGAGGCCGGAATCTGCGCCGTCAATGGACTGGTTTGACCCTGCACCAGATCACGAAAAACGGAATCGGCTGCGGAAGCTATCTGCAAAGTAAACGCAGTGCCAACCGGGGCTGGCAGGTCTGTCAGAAAAGGAACACGAACCGTGCCCCCCCCACAAACCGTGTAGATAGTACCCCAATTTGAATTGTACCCATTTGGCAAAACAGTCTTTAACCGAAATGGCACCACCGTAAATGTGGCTTTGCCACTAATTGTCCCTAATCCGCACTCGTTCCTTACGGCCACTAAGCTGAATGTTGTTGTTTTGGTCAATGTAACGGTCTGCGGAGCATTCCAACTTGATGTTCGGAAGCTGTAGTTCTTAGTACCGTCGGTATAAGTTAGGGAATAAGAGCCGGTTTCGCTTGCCGCATTCACCTCGATGGGTAGGGTGGCCGGTTCACCGGGGAGCAACGTCCGCGTTGGGGTGCCGTTGTACATAAAAAGATTATAATCATCGAAAAAGGGCATAATTCTGGCGTTGAGTTTTGGGGTAACACTCGCAATAATCCCTTCGCTTACCGTTACCGGATTGGTCGACACAACCCGGATCCTCATAGAATAAGGCAATTTAAAACGCGCTGAATTGCCCGTACCGCGCCCTACCAAAGTGGCATTTGTCCAGATGTTACCACCGCCCAGGCTGGAGGAAACAGCCTGAACCCGAAACTCATTACCGGGCAGGAACGTGCCCTCTGTTGTAAACTCGACGGTTGTGCTGTCTGTATGACAAACGTATTGCTGGATAGGCTTAAGATAAATCTGATTTGGTGATGGATTCTGAACGGTTACGATTGCCGTAACATTCGTCGGTGTGATTGTACCGCAGCCGTTACTCGCCGACACGAGACTAAACGTTGTTGTTTTACCAACGTATGCTTCGGCGTAGCCGTAGGTAGTCAGGTAAGAATTTGTGTAGCGGACACCATCCGTCAGCACAAACGAATAATACCCACCCCCGTTCATTGAGAGAGATATGCCTACTTCGCCCGGCGCGTTCAGACTTTGGGGCGAAATGTAATTAAAGCGAGCATATTCCGGCTTTCGGTTGATAGTAACGGTCTGTGTATTCCAGTAGTCAACGTCAAGCGTTGCCAAATCAGGCGCATAGCTATTTACTTTGATAACGTATGAGTGGGAATCAGCACTGGCGTTAGGCTGGAGGGATGGAATCTCAAAGACCAACCAGTTTCCCGGTTCGATGCGGGCCTGAATTGGGCTGCTCGTCCACCCCCCACTACCGGCATTTTCCCGCAGCGTTACCATAAAACGGGTATCAGACGTAGTCGGCACGTTCATGGCGTAATGGATTCGCATGGTTTGCCCCTCGCATAGTACATCCCGGAATGAAGGAATCGTATCAAGCCATATACCCGGATTAATCACAACCATTGCACTCGACGCAATAATCATATTGTTCGTACAAGCCGACACAAATCGCTCGATCCGGTACAACGTCGATTGGCCCGGTTTCAACCCCACGCTGCTCGTTGTTTCAGTGGCATCGGCAGCTCCAATAGTGGTTCCGTTGCTTAACGTAGCCATAAATGGCCCTGCTCCCCTAAAACGAACAATGGGGTAGTACTGAGACCCATACGGCAACGAAACACTATTTGAAACAATTTCGGCAGTGGACTTCGGGCGAATTTCAAACATTAACGGATTCGGTGTTTCAATAACCGGGTCTGAGGTAAGAATCGACACATAAAAATAGCGATTACCCCAATTAGCATCCTCAACGTTCTCAGGAATAACCGCTTTCAATACGCCATTCGATTCGCTCGCTGGCAAGGTGTAGGACTTAGGTGGGTAAGCAGAGTTAGATAGTTTCAACCGAAACTGATTGGTAGGCCCGAACAAACCGGAGTTCTTGGAATAACTCACGTACAATGTGTCGCCCCGGCACACCACCAAAGGTGTTACCAACAAAGTCCGCATGGATACGGAATTGACCTGAAGATTGACACTGCCCGATGCCGTCCCTGCTCCGCATAAATTTCGCGCATTTACCAGGCTATATTGCCCCGATGCCGTTACCGTAAATGGCTTTGTGGTTGTATTACCATACGGACTGTCCGAAAAAAGAATCGACGTACTATCCGACAGCGTAGCCTGAATAGGTATGCTGCCGGTCAGTTGAAAACGTAATATACTGGTCTGGTAGGCATTAACTACCACCGGGGTGGCCTCGAGCAATGTCACGCTCGCTGGTGAGAATGGCGCAATATCATTGCTCCAGTTGCTCTCCACTACCGGATCCGAACTAACCGCCCGTATCCGGTGGGTTCGACCATCTAACCCAGACGAACCGGCAGGCCACTGAAACGCGAGTACGTTGCCCGACTGAGAAAAGGGTATTGTGCTATACGGAACACTGGAATAGTCCAGGGCAAGTTGTAAACTGATGGTGTTGGCTAACCCAAAGTTACCGGTACTTGTCAACGTCACCGAAACCGACGTACCCCGGCAAATCTGGGTAGGAACCGGACTGAGCGTTAAACTCTGGGCAAAGCCAAAGTACGTTATCAGTAGCAGGATTATAGAACAAATCAGGCGGTAAAGTTTTAGCATCCTAAGTGGTAAGTTGAACTCTAATATAGTACATTAACTCACCACTATTGTAATAAAAAACGATTAAAGTCAAAACCCAATCTTGCCCCGCCCTCCGTGCGCCTTTCGGGCAACACCGGTATCACCGTTTGCTTTTGAGGCCGCCCAGACTTGCATCTCGCCAATTTCCTTATCAAACCCACCCGACAGAATCGGGAACCGCATCCAGGTGCGCGGGTCAAGGCTATAATCGTCGAGGTGGAACGAGGGCGCATATCGCTCGCGCTTCCATTGATTGCGGCTCCAGAGCCGGAAAAACCGTTCTACCCATAGCACCAATTTTTCGGGGCTATGTTGCTCGTAGCGCGGCTCAATAGCCTTCAGCACTTCCAACGGCGGTTGCTTGTCGCGGATAGCTAATTGCTCAATCGTGTTCAGCACATCGTAAGGCATCAAATCGTCTTCGTCGGTTTGTTTATTGGCCAATGGGCGCAGTTCGGCAGTCGGTTGTAGGCTGTTTACCCGGTGTAGACCAGCCAGTTTTATCGCTGTTTCGGGCGAGGGCGTACTGGCAATATTCAGACCCACGTTTTCGAGCCACCGCAGCCAACCCCGCAGAAAATGCTTGTCGATGCCCGTAATGGGCGAAATGCTGCCCGCTGTGTCACCGTCCATCGTAGCATAACCCACAGAAGCTTCCGAGCGGTTAGACGTGCTCAAGAGCAGCGCATTGTTGATATTGGCTATCATCCAGATGGATGGCGCACGTACCCGAGCCTGAATATTTTGCAGGGCAATGTCGTCGGTTTCCCACGATAGCTTACGACCTAACTGCCCCTCAATCAAGCCCCGGTAGGTTTCTACCAAGCCGTTGATGTCTATGTTCAGGAAGGTTGCCCCTATGCTTTCGGCCAGTTCTTTAGCTGAATTAAATGTATCATCCGAAGAATTTTGCGTACCCTGATACATCGTCGTCAGCAATTTACCAACCATTTCCTCAGCGGTTTGGCACTCCTGAATTGCTTTAATGTAATGCAACTTCTGCTTCACTCCATCGATGCCAAGATTTTCCACCGCCATTCGAATCATCAGGAAAACAGTGGCTGCAATCGCCGATGAATCGGCCCCGCCCGACAAACTCAGCACGTAGCCCAACGACCGGCTTTTGCGCAAATAGTCGAACAACCCCAGGGCCACGGCCCGCGCAAACTCCTCTTCGCGAATGTAGCCACCCCGCTCCCACGACTCCAGGGTAGGCTCGTAGGGCTTCACAGGGGCTACTTCCGGCCAGTCGAAACGCTCCGTAACGCGCAGGTTTGTGTAAGCAAGGGCCAGATTACCCCGGTTCTGCACCTGATTCAGGCGTGTCAACTCCACATCGACCACTGCCGGAACAATCAGAAAATCTTCATAACTCAAACGCGGCCCCGACACCAGCAAAGCCCCGTTGGAGGCCACCATCGCGTCACCGTCGTAGATGGCCCGCCCGGCCTCGTTGCCCAGCAGGTTCGTATAAATGTAGCTGACTCCAAACGACCGCGAGGCATCAACAACCAACCGTTCCCTCGTCACCGATTTGTTAAACGAAAAATGGCTAGCCGAGGGGTTCAGAATCACGTCGATTCCACGCTCAAACAATGCCCGGCCAGGTCGGTTCGCAATCCAGGCATCTTCGCAAATTTCAAACCCAATCCGAACCCCCGACAGATCAAAAACCACATCGCCAAACGGATACATAAAGTCTCCCCCGTGCGCCGAACTGCCCAGCTTGATTTCGTCGCGCACAAACGCCGACCACGGCTGAAACCAGCGTGGCTCATAATGGATGCCGTTTTGCGGTAGATATTGCTTCACGGCAAAACCCATTATCCGCTTGTTAGCAATCAAACAAGCCGTATTGTAGGTTCGGTTATTATGTCGCAGGGGCAAGCCTACCGACACCACCATCTCAGCGGTGTGGGTCACAATGTCCAGCAACGA
This sequence comes from Cytophagales bacterium, assembly GCA_031411995.1. GTDB lineage: Bacteria > Bacteroidota > Bacteroidia > Cytophagales > Spirosomataceae > Rudanella. The sequence goes on along the minus strand of JANOCD010000091.1, from coordinate 4,162 downwards.
CGCAATAGATTGATCAATCGTATTTTGAGCGAAAAACATATCGTCGCAGTTGTACCCCGAAATACAGAGTTCGGGCAATACCAGCAGACTCACACCCTGCTGCCGGGCCGCGTCGATGGTTTGAATGATATTTTGTCGGTTATGATCCCAGGCAAGGGGTGTCTGATTCAATACGCCAGCGGCAACTTTGAGTAGCTTCATTAATTATCGTGGGAAACAAACGAGTGAAGTAGGGTACTGACATTGTTATGCACGAATGTACTGGTTAAGGTAGTCTCTACAAACCAATGTCTAAAGGCAACGGTTATCATCTAACCAATGTCTTATTTGAATAACAAAGTTGTTGCGAAAATAGGTTTAGAGAATGGTATCTTGTCCCACTTATTTGATAGTTGTGCATCACATAAATTCTTGATTTAGGGATCAAAGTACTCAAAAGCGTTTATAAGACTGAACATTAACGTTATTTTACATAAACGTCACATTTTCAATGATTTACGGAATACTAACGTTATTTATCCATCATTACATATGCTTTTCTTTACCTTTGTTTATTGTACCATTCAATCAATATCCACTATATTGCTTACCAATTCTGATTTTTTTATTGTCGCAAAACAAATTTAAGGTGAAATTGGTCTGATAATTGTAAGGGGGCTTCAGACAATCCCTTCTGCTCAACACAATTTCACTTCACTACCCGATTTCCCATGCAGAAGTTAAGCCTAAACCAAACGCTTCAACAGAAACTGTCTCCGCAACAGATTCAGTTCATTAAGTTGTTGCAAATTCCTACGGCTGAACTGGACACACGCATCGAAGAAGAACTCGAAATTAACCCGGCTCTCGAAGAAGGGGCCGACGATTATGACGAGCCTTCAAACGAGGACTCTTTCGACGATGAGTACAGTGAGGATACCCGTTCACGCGATGACGATTTGGATCTTGATGGCTATCTTGGCAACGACGATTATAATGGCTACAAAATGCAGGGCGACGGCAACTACGCTGAAGAAGAGCGCGAATCGCCTTTAGCCAGTATGTCGAGCCTGATGGATTCGCTCATGCAACAGTTCGGCTATCTTCGCCTTTCTGAAGAGCAGCGTGTTGTTGGGCTTCAACTCATCGGCAGCATCGAAAGCGATGGCTATATCCGTCGTTCCATGCAGGCTATTGTTAATGATCTCGCTTTCTCGCAAGGCGTTTTTACCGATGCTTCTGAACTGGAAGAAGTGCTCTCCTGCATTCAAACATTCGACCCGCCGGGTATTGCCGCTCGCACCCTACAGGAGTGCCTCGTTTTGCAACTGAAACGCAAAGATCAGACAGATCCCTATATTCTGCTGGCTATAAAAATCATTGATGAGTTCTTCGAAGAATTTTCCAAGAAGCACTTCGACAAAATTCAGCGACGACTTAACATCTCCGACGAATCGCTAAAGCAGGTTGTTCACATCATTACCAAACTGAATCCGAAACCCGGCTCTGTTGAAGGGGGCGAAGGAACAGCGCAATACCTGATTCCCGACTTCATTCTGACCAACAACGGCGGTAAACTTGAATTAACCCTAAACTCGAAAAACGCCCCTGAACTGAAAATCAGCCGGTCGTTTGCCGAAATGCTTGATACGTACGACAAAAGCACCAAAAACAACAAAGCCCTCAAAGAAACGGTTACGTTCGTTAAGCAGCGACTTGACGCGGCCAAGTGGTTTATCGATGCCATCAAACAACGGCAACAAACGTTGCTGCGAACGATGAACGCGATTGTCAAGTTTCAGTTTGACTTCTTTCTGACCGGCGACGAATCAAAGCTCCGGCCCATGATTCTGAAAGACATTGCGTCAATCATCGATATGGACGTGTCAACGGTATCGCGGGTAGCAAACAGCAAATCTGTTCAGACTGAATTTGGTATTTATCCGCTTAAATATTTCTTCTCGGAGGGTATTTCAACCGATTCAGGGGAGGATGTGAGCAGCCGCGAGGTGAAAAACATTTTGAAAGACCTGATTGATAACGAGCCAAAACTCAACCCCCTATCCGACGATAAGCTCGAAAAAATGCTTAACGATCGTGGCTATAATATTGCCCGCCGGACAGTGGCTAAATACCGTGAACAATTAAACATTCCGGTGGCGCGGCTACGGAAGCAACTTTGAGAGAATGTCTAATAGATGGTGAACAATGCATAACAATGTCTGTTACCTTTGTGGACATAATTAGTGTCCATTATTCACCATACATTATCCATTGAACACCCGACTGGCGCATACGCTTTCTATTCTGTTTCACCCATTGCTCATGCCGACCTTTTTGTTCGGCATCCTCTTTTTTCAAACTCCCGGAGTATTGGGGTTAGATGCTTTTTCGGCGGGTTTCAGGGGCAGTCTGCTGGTTCTGATCACCGTCGGTACGTTTGGGATTCCATCTATTCTCATATACTACTTATTTAAAAGTGGCTACATACCAAGCCTTTATTTAGATAACCGACTTGATCGTCGGCTTCCTTATTTCGTTACAAGCATCATATATTCGGCACTGACCTTTCTTTTCGCCACCCGAATGCAATTGGTCTCTGAAACATCGCCCGAAATCGCAGTGATACTTGGTAGCATCACTCTTTCCATTTTATTGGTCGGGATCATTTCATTATACTGGAAAATAAGTGCGCACAGCGTTGGTATTGGCGGAGTTCTAGGCACGCTCATCGCCACAACCCTCAAGTTTGGCGAAACTGATCTGATATTTTTCTTAGTTATATTCACTGGCCTTTCCGGGCTTATCATGACTGCCCGGCTCCATCTTAATGCACATACCCTAATGCAGGTTAACATGGGTCTGCTGCTGGGCATTTCAATCAGCATACTTTCTGTTTGGTGGCTGGTGTAGAGCCACTTTTGGGCAGAAACAAGCGTCCGACCTTTGATTATTGCGGCAAAAACCTTATGCTTGCATACTATCTTTTATTTTGAGTCGATTCATGTACGATACTATACTTTACGAAGTTGATGGGGCCATATGCCGCATCACACTCAACCGCCCCCAGGTTTACAATGCCCTCAGTGCTACCCTAATCAAAGAGATCACAACCGCTATTGAGCAAGCCGGAGCTGACTCAGGCATTCGTGTCGTTATCATCACTGGTGCCGGCGATAAAGCATTTTGCTCGGGTGCTGATTTAAAAGATAGTATTGGTCAGGCATCAAACGGTCAACTCTCGCTGGGGAAATCATTGCGCGAAGGATATCACCCCATGATCATGGCTATTCGTAACATCGAAAAGCCCGTAATTGCGCGTGTAAACGGTGTTGCAGCCGGAGCGGGTTGTTCATTGGCCTTAGCCTGTGATGTTATTATTGCTGCGGAGGAGGCCTATTTCAGCCAAATCTTTGTCAATATTGGCTTAATGCCCGATGCAGGCTCTACGTTCTTCCTGCCCCGTTTGGTTGGCTCCTTGAAGGCATTTGAGCTTTGTAGCACTGGTCGCCGTGTCTATGGCCCCGAAGCCCTCAACATAGGCTTAATAAGCCGGGTTGTCCCGGCCGCAGGATTAGATCAGGCTGTGAATGAAATAACGGCAGCTTATACTATTGCGCCAACCAAGGCCATTGGTGTTATGAAAAAAGTCCTCAATCAATCATTATACAGCAGTTTAGAACACCAACTCGAACAAGAAGCTGACAGTCAGGATACTCTGGGTAAATCGGCTGATGCAATGGAAGGGATTGGAGCTTTTCTGATGAAACGAAAAGCAAGTTTCACAGGTAACTAGCAAATTTTTTCACCCTCAGATTGGGATTTACGGCATTTATGCCTACTTTTGCACTCCCAACACGAACACAACGTGTTAAGCTTTCGTAGCTCAATTGGATAGAGCACCTGACTACGGATCAGGAGGTTTGGGGTTCGAATCCCTACGAGAGCACAAAAGCCTTCAATCGAAGGCTTTTTTTTATGCCAAAAGTTCTCAAACAGTCTTGAATGCAGCCCATGTAAGTCGATTTCTATAGACTTTAGATCTAGATAAACAAAAATAGGGTCTGTCCTCTTTCGATGACAGACCCTTCTTCTATTCACTCAGTAGTAGAGGTGGCAGCTTCCTACTCTCCCGGATTCGACTCCAGTACCATCGGCAGCCCGGGGCTTAACGGCTCTGTTC
>JANOCD010000090.1:0-14486 GCA_031411995.1 Cytophagales bacterium | reverse complement strand
TCCGAAACCGCGCGTGATGCGTCAGCAATAAAGATGGCTGACGCGTCACGCGCGGTTTCGGAAAACCATGCTACTTCACTTCGGAGCCTTAGGTGCCGGAGCTGGAGCGGGAACCGGCGCGATTCTCGGAGCTGGTGTAGGTCGTGGCGCACGCGCCGGAGCAGGGGGTGGTGTTGGCGCAATAGCTGGAGTTACATTCACACTTGGCCGGGGCGCACGAGGAGCCACTGCAGGCCGGGGTGGTTTTGGCGGAAAGGTGGAGCGCATCGACCGTTTGAATTCAGGTGAGCGGAGATATTTGTTGGCTCTGATTGTCTCGGCCCGATTCAAGTCTTCGTTCAAATGCAGGTTCAGAGTCTCATTCAGCCGCATATTGTGATTATAAACCCGGTTGATATGCTCGTCGTGCCGACTCATTTGCTCGCTCAATTGTTCGCTCATACGGTTTAACTGGTCCGACTGCCGTTCCAAGTCACGCAGGGGTTGACGAGCTTTTTCCAGTTCGGAGTTCATTGCTTCGAGTTGTTTCAAGACACCCTCCACGGCCTGCTCACTCTCTTTTATCTTCTGCTCATTGTCAGCCACCAATTTCTCCACATCAAGTTGTTGCCCCGTTTTGGGTTTGTCGTTCGACAGCAACTGTTCGTGTTTTTGAAGCCATTTTTGGCGTTGCTGTAGCAGGTTTTCGCGTTTCCAGTTCAGCGTTTGTTGTTGCCGCTCAAAAGCCTCCACAGCAAACTGTTCTTTCTCCATCCGCAATTGCAGGGCTTCCATCTTGGCGTACTGCTGATGCATCAGTTGACTTAAACTGTCCAACTGACGTTGACTCAAGGCTCGTCTTCGGTCCAGTGTATCATGGGAAATTATTGACCCGTCAATGCGCTGATAAAAGTGTGAAGCTTTTACCCATTTTCTATTTACCTGAACTGAGTCAATAAGTTCGACCACTGGACGGCTACCGGGAATAGTAGTCGTTTCATCAGCCACAATATTGCTGTAATCAATATGCGCCATCCCTTCGCTCAACGCTTTCATACCAGCGTCAAAAGCCACGTTCTTTTCGATAACCGTCAGCAAAATATCCCGGTCAGGTTGTTTCACGGCATCAAGATTCAGTTGGCCGTTCATCACCTGGTCAAGCTGGGTTTGCAGTCGAGCTATGCGGGGAGGAGGAAGTTTCTTCCCTTTCCAGACAACGTAGGTAATCTGGCCACCATTGGTCATACCATATTCACTGTTTTTGTCCACCGTATGCCGCCGGGCGGTTTGAATTGGTTTAGGCTTCGGTGAGTTGGTAAGTCGTATTTTCGGCTCCTCCGTCCGCCCCACAGCATAGACTGACACACTCAGAAACAGCATCGTTACCAGTGTCAGGCCCGCCAAACTGCCGTTGGAAACGAGGGGCCGGGTGGGAACGCCCAGCATCCGCTGGACGCGCTGTAACAACAGTTGCCGCTTGCTGGCAAAGCCCATTGCCAGAGTCGGAACGGCCTCCGCCGAGCGTTGCCACTCTTCCACACGAGCCAACGCACGAGCCAAAGCGCGGGCATCGCCAATGAGGTTAACGGCCACATCGTCGCAGCAATGTTCGCGCTCTTCACGAACCCGCGCCGAGAGCCACCACAACGCCGGGTGGAAAAAATACAGCACTTCGACCACCGATTGTAGTACGTTCAGTAAATAATCGTGCCGCCGAACGTGGGCGAGTTCATGAGCCAGAATAGCCTCCACATCGGCCATGCTCAGGCCAGCCAGCAAACCCACGGGCCATAACACAACCGGTTTCAGAACGCCCACGACCATTGGCCCCGTGGCCCGCGCCGACAGTTGCAAACGCGCCGAAACAGCCAATTTAGGGGTAATTCGGGCCATTACTTCGGTCAGCATGGCGGGGACGGGCAGGGTTGCCGTGGTTTTTAGTCGTTGCACATACGCCCAGCCGCCAATGAGCCGCACGCCAAAAACGGCAATCCCAACGAGCCATATCCAGACCACTTCGGCCAAATGCGCGTTCAGAAACCCCTGCGTCGTCGCCAACCACGACTCATTGGCGGGGGTCATTTGCAGGAGCGAAGTTCTGAAACCGGGTTGGCTCATTGTGCCGGAAGTTGCTCCCGAACGGGGTTCATAATACCAGCTAAAGGTGAGAACCGAAGCCAAGACCTGAGCCAATAAACCACTCATTCCTAATTGATAGCGCAGGGAAGCCTGGCTCCGGCGCGTGAGGTGCAACAAAAGAGCAACGGTCAAAACGACCGCGAAACCCTGCCAGAGGGCGTGAATCAGTGTCCAGCCGAGAGCCTCGGCAGTGGGAGAAGTGAGCCAGTTAATGAGATTCATTGTCGATCGGTCCGCCGAAGCGGTTGTTTAAAAGTCGTTTGATTTCATCCAATTCGTCGGCACTGGTCTTATGACGACCCAGCACCTGCATCACCAATTGCGAAGCCGACCCCCGGAACGCTGTTTCCAGAAACCGATCTACCAGTGTTTCCTGGGCTTCTTTCTCTCCCAAAGCCGCCGTGTACACGTGCGATTTGGCTTCTTCGGAACGGGTCAGTAGTCCTTTTTCGTGCATAATCTGCATCAGTTTCAGCGTGGTCGTATAACCAATGTCGCGTTGCTGACCCAGTTCGTCGTTTACTTGTCGCACCGTGCGTGGACCATGGTTCCAGAGCACATGCAGGATTTCTAATTCGGAGTCGGTTGGGCGTGTCATTCTATCTACGAATAATTTCGTAGCAAACATCTACGAAAGAATTCGTAATGTCAAGTTTTTTGAAAAAGAAATCTTTTTGGGGGGACAAATGGTTGTGAAAACATGACTACTGAACTGACTCTTACCCGTCCCGCCCGGCCTTTCATTGGCGAGGAGATGGACCTAAAAACCTGGGCCGATGTTAACCCCTTTTTTGATGATCTTCTCCACCGCCCCCTACCTGACACTGACTCCCTTCGGCAATGGCTTCACGACCGAAGCGAACTCGAATCGTACCTCTCCGAAAACTTTGCCTGGCGGTACATCCGCATGACCTGCGACACCGCGGATGCCGGTTTGGTGAAGCGGTTCAACTTTTTCGTGGAAGAGATACAGCCGCACCTGCTGTCTTATGGCAACGAACTCGACAAACGCACCGTTGAAAGTCCATTTATTAATGAACTGGCGCGGGAGCCGAAATATGCCGTGATGGTGCGGGGTATGAAAATGGCCATTGACATTTTCCGGGACGAAAATATACCCCTCCAAACCGAACTCCAAACCCGCGAGCGCGAATATGGGGCCACCGTTGGGGCCATGACCGTGACCCTACCCAACGCCGACGGCAAACCCGAAGAAATTACCCTGCCCAAAGCCTCTGACCAGCTCTACGATACCAACCGGGCTGTGCGTGAGGAAGCCTGGCGGGCCATTTGGCAACGGCGTTATCAGGATCACGAGAAACTCGACTCACTGTTGACGGACCTCGTCACGCTCCGCCATCAGGTGGCACAAAATGCCGGGTTCTTTACCTTCCGCGACTATTCGTTTGCCGCCCTCGGTCGCTTCGATTATACCCCCGCCGACTGTTTTAACTTCCACGAATCGGTAGCCGAAGCGGTGGTGCCATTGCTGAATGATCTGGCTGTAGCCCGCAAAAAAACTCTGAATCTGAGCGAGTTACGCCCCTGGGACACAAAAGTGGATACCGAAGGCCGACCCGCCCTCGAACCGTTTCAATCGGGCGAAGAACTCCTGGAGAAGTCGGTACAATGCTTTGACAATCTGGACGGTAGCGGTCAGTTAGCGGGTTTCCTTCGCACAATGCGGGCCATGCATCACCTCGATCTGGAATCGCGGAAGGGCAAGGCTCCGGGGGGTTATAACTACCCGCTCGAAGAAATTGGTGTGCCGTTTATCTTTATGAATGCCACCTCCAGCCTGCGCGATTTAGTAACGATGGTGCATGAGGGAGGCCACGCCATTCACTCGTTTCTGACCCGCGAGTTGCCCCTGCAAGCCTTCCGAAACCCGCCGATGGAAGTGGCCGAGCTGGCTTCGATGGCAATGGAACTGCTCTCGATGGATCATTGGGATGTGTTTTTTGAGAACCCCGAAGACCTCCGCCGGGCGCGGCTTCAGCACCTCGAATCGGTGATCGAAACGCTGCCCTGGATCGCCACCATCGATAAGTTTCAGCACTGGATTTACGAGAATCCGACCCATACAATCGCCGAGCGCGAACAAAACTGGCTCCGAATTTATGACGAGTTTACGGACACCGTCGCGGATTGGTCGGGGTTTGAGCCGTATAAGGCGAACATCTGGCAACGGCAATTACACCTGTACGAAGTGCCGTTTTATTACATCGAATACGGTATCGCTCAACTGGGGGCCATTGGTGTTTGGCGGAACTACCGGCGCGACCCAACGGCTGGCTTGCAAGGATACGTAAATGCGTTGAGCCTTGGTTATCAGGCTACTATTCCCGAAATTTATGCAGCCGCTAACGTCCCGTTCGATTTCTCGAAGGAATACATCAGTGAGTTAATGGCCTTTGTTTCTGAGGAAATTAAAAAACTAACCACCAACCACTAATCGCTAACCACTTATTTTTTACCTTTGCACCAACGAATTCGTAATCAGGAAAATGAAAAGCACACTGACTAAACTTTCACTGATCGTAGCCATTGGTTTCTCGGCAACATCCTGTGATTATCAGAAATATAACAGCATCCGCCAGGCAGATGTCCGCGAAAACGACAAATACATCTACGGTGTCCACAAGGACTCAGCGGCTGTGCAGTCGAAGAACAAATATGAAGCCCGCCCTGAGTTGGACGGACGGACGCAAAAAATCCGCGAGAAACTCTACGGAACGGGTACAATTGGCCAGGGAGCCTAATTATTAGCAACCGCAGCCTGCATAAAAAAGTCGTGGCAACCGTTTGGACGGTGCCACGACTTTTTTTGTTTTACGTGAAAAAAGGTTTACGTGCTATCTTACGGCTCTATTCTCGCTTTTATTATGGCTATCCTTTCCGCCCCCGAATCTCGCCGAACATTTTTGGGCCAGTTGGCAACCGCCACCGCTCTGGTTGCTACAACCGATGTGTGGGCGGCTCCCTCCCCGCCCGCGCCGTTCAACATCCAGGTTTTCACGAAACACTTGGCCGGGTTCAATTACGACGACATCAGCGCGATGGCCGCCGAAGTGGGTTTCGATGGACTTGATTTGACCGTTCGGCCGGGCGGACACGTACTGCCCGAACGGGTTACCGACGATTTGCCCCGCGCCGTGGCAGCCGCCAAAAAAGCGGGTATCGGTATTCCCCAAATCGTGACCGAGCTGACCAGTGCCAACTCGCCCCATGCCGAAGCCATTATCCGCACGGCAGCCGCGCAGGGTGTTTCGGCCTACCGCACCGGCTGGCTCGATTATCGGCCTAACGAACCAATGGAAGCCAACCGGGAGCGGGTTCGGGGTTTGTTGGCGGGTTTGGCCAAACTCAACCAGACGCACCAGATTCACGGAGCCTACCAAAACCACAACGGTCAGCGGTTTGGCGCACCTGTCTGGGATTTGGCCGAGGTGTTGCAGGGGCAAGATGCCCGGTATCTGGGGTGCCAATACGACCTGTATCACGGCACCATCGAAGGCGCAAACAGTTGGCCGCTGGGTTTTCGGCGCATCCACCCGTTTGTCCGCACCATCGACATCAAAGACTTTCGGTGGGCTGGTTCGGGTCGTGCAACCAAGATCGAAACGGTGCCATTGGGCGAAGGCCAAGCCGACTTCCCGGCCCTGTTTCGCTTGCTGAAACAACTGAATGTGCAACCCCAGTTATCGCTCCATTTCGAGTATCCACTGCCCACCTCCGCCGACGGAGCCGAAGGCAGAAAAGCCCTGATAACCACCATGAAACGTGATTTAACAGTGCTTCGAGGTTGGCTGCGCGACGCGGGTTTGCGGAGGTAGTTTTACTTCTGCCTCAAATACCCTACTAACTCACTAATCGACCTGATTCTCAGGTTGGTAGCCTGTGGTCGGCGCATCATCAGGCAATAGCTGTTGTTGAAGCCAAGCGGGGCTAACCAGCGCAGGCCGTATTGCTGTTGGAAACGGCGGTTCACGTAGGCATACACCGAGTCGGGCTGCATCGAGAGCTGGGCCAGTTGGGCGGGAGTGGGTTGCAGAATCACCAGCAGACCCGTTCCCGTATATTCGGGGTAAAAGTCGATGGCCCCGGTGCGGAGCGCGTCAAAACAGATTTGGGTGCCGCCCAAGCCTGTCCGCGAAACCACCGACAGGTCGGTTGAACCTTCAATCAGTTGCTTGTAGATCTCGGCCAAAATATACTGCTCCGAAAAGATTTTCGACCCCATGCGGAGGGTTTGGGGCGTGGGTGTGGGGGATTTGGGTTGTGCTGGTAACAGTTTTTGTCCATTCAGAAAATCGCGGGCAACGGTTTGGGGAAGTTCGTGGAGGAAATCGACGCGGTAGTTGAGAGCAGTCATCACCGAGTCGGTCAGGCGACCAGCCAGGCGGTTCATCACGGGGCCAAGTTCGGGGTGGCGGTCGAGGGTGGCTTGCCTGACGACGGGGGCCGCATAATACGGGGGGAACGCCTGCTTATCGTCGTCCAAAACCACCAGATCGAACGCCCGAACCCGGCCATCGGTCGAGTAGCCGCTGATAATGTCCACCTGCTCTCGATGAATGGCTTCGTACATCAGGTTCTGGTCGATAAGCCGGGGTTTTAGGTTTAACCCATACGTTTTCTGAAGGCCCGGAAAGCCATCAGCCCGCCCATAGAATTCATGCGCAAAACCGGCCACCAATTTGTCCTGTCGACCCGGTGTGAGGGCAACAGCCGCCGTCAGCATTGGCACCGTCAACAGGCCCGCCAGCAGTACCCGACCCCGTTTTCCAGTAAAAAGCGGTCCCTCGGCCCGACGTTGTAGCCAGGCCAACCCAGCATCAAAACCCACCGCCAGGCCCGCTGCCGGAATCGCCCCGGCCAGCATCATAGGCGTATTGCTCAGCGCAATTCCCCCAAAAATAAACTCCCCGAGGCCACCAGCAGCCACATAAGCCGCCAATGTGGCGACACCCACATTGATTACGGCCGCCGTGCGGATGCCTGCAAACAAAACGGGCAACGCCAGCGGCAATTCCACACGCCAAAGCACTTGCCGGTCGGTGAAACCGATGCCCCGTGCAGCCTCTACAATGGTCGGACTAACGCCCCGAATGCCCACGTAAGTATTTCGCACAATGGGCAATAGTGCATACAGAAACAGGGCCACCAAAGCCGGTCCCGCCCCGATTCCCAGCAACGGAATCAATACCCCTAACAGAGCCAGACTCGGCACTGTTTGCAGCACCCCGGCCACGCCCAGCACTGCCGAAGCCAGCTGTTGGCGTTTGGCAATCCAGATGCCCAGCGGCACCCCAACAGCCAGTGCCACCAGCAACGAAGCCATCGTCAGACCAATGTGCGTCCCGATTTGTTCGAGGATTTTGGGGTATTGGTCGCGAATGAAATTGAGGAAGCCGGTCATATCTCTCAAACATACATCTCAAACGGGTAGATTTCGCTTTATCTCGTTATTTTCCAAGACTGATTTCATTTATTGAACACCCCAACTCCCCATGCCCTCTCCCCTCATCCTCGGTGCTGACATTGGCACCACCAACATCAAAGTACTGGCCTGCGACCCCGATACCGAACAGGTGGTGGCCCATGCCTCGCGCCCGCTCACCACGGAGCAACCCCAGCAGGGTTATTCGGAGCAGTCGCCAGAGGCCATTTGGCAGGCGTTTGGAGAAGCGATGCGTGCGGTTCGGCGTTCCGAGGTGATGGATGAAGTTGGCAAAGCAGACCGACCGGTGCAGGTGGTGGCGTTTAGTTCAGGAATGCACAGCCTGATGGCGGTTGACAGTGCCGGAAAACCACTCACCAACGCCCTGCTGTGGTCCGACAATCGGGCGGAAGCCGAAGCCAATACCCTGCACACGCATCAGGCGGCACTCGGTCAGGCCATTTACCACCAAACGGGCATCCCAATGCACCCCATGATTCCGTTGTGCAAGTTGGCCTATTGGCGGCAACATGAGCCTGATTTATTGAAGAAAGCCGCCCGATTTATCAGCATCAAAGAATACCTGTGGTTTCGGCTCACGGGCAAATACCAGATTGATTTTTCGATGGCCACGGCCACCGGCCTCTTCGATCAGGAGCATCGCTATTGGAGCAATTTGTCGCTTTCGTTTGCCGGAATCACCGAGAGTCAACTCTCCGAACCAGTGCCAACCGATCATCAGGAACCACTGCTCGCCGAAGCTACCGACCATGTGGGTTTGCCCGCCGGAACGAGTTTGCTCATTGGCGCGTCAGACGGGTGTTTGGCCAACCTTGGCGCGGGGGCGGTGGCACCGGGTGTTACCACACTTACCATTGGCACAAGTGGGGCTATCCGCCAAACCGTTCGGCAGCCGTTGCGCGACCCCCAAGGCCGGTTGTTCTGCTACCATTTGGCCGAGGGTTATTATGTGGTGGGCGGGCCAACCAACAACGGGGGTAACGTGCTGCAATGGCTTTCGGACAACCTGACCCAGAAAAAATCGGAAGCCGTTCTTGCCGAAGCGGCCACCATTGCCGCCGGGTCCGACGGGCTGCTGTTTTTACCCTATCTCCAGGGCGAACGCGCTCCGCTTTGGAATGCTGCCGTGCGGGGAGCGTATCATAACGTGGACTGGAGCCACACCCAGGCGCATTTTGCCCGCGCTTCGCTCGAAGGCGTTTTGTTTAATTTATGGAGTATCAACGCGCTGCTTTCTGAGCAAACCGGCCCTACTCACGTGATTCATGCCAACGGCGGGTTCGCTCAATCGGCGTTTTGGGTGCAGATGCTCGCCGACATTGCCGGTGTCCCTGTGCGGCTCAACGCCAGCAACGAAAGTGCCGCTATCGGAGCTGTTTTGCTGGCCCTGACCGCTACCGGCCACTATGCCACCCTCGACGAAGCCTCGGCCAGTGTCAACTTTGGCCAAACCTACCAACCCAAGCCCGAAAACCATCAGGTCTATCAGGCCGCTTTCGAGCGGTTTCAGGCCGCACAGCGGGTAATGGCCGAACCCTAAGAAATAAGGTAAATAAAGCAACGAACTGGCTTATTCTCACGTACTTTTATGGTGTGAACAGACGAAGCCTACCAAGCCTATGCGTGTAAACGTTTACGTTCTTAGAGACACTCTTTTTGACGTTGTCAGGAACCTGCTTTGCTGCGGCTTGATTCTGCTTGCCTTGCCCGCACTGGCCACTCACCAGGTAGGTGGCCACATAGAGATGCGGTACCTTGGTAATGCGCCCGGTCAGTACAAAATTATTGTTACCAACTACCTCGAAAACAACGCAAGGGGCAATCAGCAGGGGGGCGGGCAGTTGGGCATTTTCAGGAAGCGCGATAATGTGCTGATGCTTACCTTTTCGACAACCCAGGTGGGGCAGCGTATGCCCATTGTGTATGCCAATGAAAAGTGCGCCGAACAGCGAAACCTCAACTTTATCGTCGCCACCTTCGAAGCCAACCTCAACCTGAACCCCGCTACCTACAATGACCCCGGAGGTTACTACATTTCCTACCAGACCCGCAACCGAAATGCGGGCATCAACAACATTGTCGGACCTGCCAACACAGGCTACACATTTTATCTGGAATTTCCTGCGCTCATTACGAGTGACGGGAAATTTGTTATCAATGGCTCCCCCCGGTTCAACGACATCAACGGCGAGTACATCTGCATGAATGACCCGTTCACCTATGCCTTTGGCGGCACCGACCCCGATGGCGACGAACTGCGCTACTCAATGGTTACGCCCCTGAACCAGTTGGGAACGGGAAACGGTGGCAACACCAACATTGTTTCAGGAGGGCCATATCCCGATGTTACCTGGATATCCGGTTTCAGCACCAACAACCAGATTCCCGGCAACCCGGCTCTCAGTGTCAACTCCCGCACCGGCGAGTTGACTGTTACCGCTACGCAACAGGGGCTTTTTGTATTTGCTGTGCGGGTTGAGGAATACCGCAATGGAGCGAAAATTGGTGAAGTTCGGCGCGATTTTCAGTTGCTGGTGGTCGATTGTCCCCCGGCCACGGTGCCCAAAGCGGTGGTGGTGGCCAAAGACCAACCCACCAAAGCCACCTCGTTCACCATTTGCACCACCAATTCCATCACGCTCTTGGCTAACACCAACCCCACCTGGAATTATCAGTGGCAACGCGATGGCTTCAATCTGGCGGGCGATACGCTCTCCACGCTGAAAGCCGAATTGCCGGGTAGTTATGAGGTTATTGTTTCGCTGAAAACCAGTTGCGTGAAAGCCAGCCGATCTCAGTCGATGAGCCTGACGGTGTTCGAGATGGACCCAAAAGTCAGCAGTTCGGGTCACCTCTGCCCCACCACCGGCACCGTGAGCCTGAGTGTTACCGACAACCCCGACCAAACCTACCGATGGCTGATCAACAACCAGATACAGGCCAACAAAACCGACCCAACCATCAGCACGCAACTGCCGGGCCGGTTTCAGGCCGAGATAACAAACACCCAATTTGGGTGCGTCCTGTTAACAGATCCCCGGCCAATTGAACGGTCAGCCCCGGTGCTGGCTACCCTCTTCAGTTCACAGTCTGCTCTTTGCCCTGGTGCCACACTCACGATTCGGGCCGAGGGGGGTGTCAGCTATATCTGGCAACATAACAACCAGCCCATTGCCGAAACCGGGGCCGTGTTCGAGGCCAAAACGGCGGGAACGTATAGCCTGACCGCTATCGACCAATACGGTTGCGAGGGAGCTGCTGCTTCCCTGCCTATTGGCCAGATTCCGGCAATCAGGGTGACAATGGAACCTGTTTTGCCGGTTTGCAGCACAGCCAATCCGTCGGTATCGCTTCGGGGATCGCCAGCGGGGGGCGTTGGCACCACCGGCGAGTTCGCGGGCGACGGGTCGGCGGCTGCGGGCGTGATCAACGGGCAGTTCAGCCCGGCGGTGGCGGGTCTCGGCGATCATGTTTTGACTTATTCTGTTCGGCCCGCGCCCTGGTGCGAGGCCGTGGTTGCCCGACAAACAGCCGTGGTTGCGCCCATCCCAACCATTGTGCTGCCCGATACCGTGAAAACGTGGTGGGGTAACTCCTTCACCCTCGACCCCGTGTTGACGGGCAATCCTAACCAGTTCTGGTGGAGTCCGGGCGTTTTTCTGGCCAACGAAAACACGGCCATTGCCGAGGTTGGTAACATTACGAAAGACACCACCTATTATTTCAGGGTGATGAACAGTGCCGGTTGCGAAGCCCGCGACACCGTGAACGTGCTGGTTTTTATCCGAATATGGGCACCCGATGCGTTCACCCCCAACCGCGATGGCCAAAATGATGTCTGGGAACTGAAAGGCGTGGAAGGCTTCAATCTGGCCGAAGTCACGATTTTCAACCGCTGGGGTGAGGTGGTTTACTGGTCGAATGATGGCTACAAAACCCCCTTCGATGGCACCCTCAAAGGCGACCCCCTACCCGCTGGTAATTATGTCTATGTACTGAAACCGGCACCCGGCTACCAAACGCTGCGGGGAAGGCTGGTATTGATGAAGTAGCAAACACAAAAAAGCCGCTCCTCAATCCGGGAACGGCTTTTTAGTTCTACTTGTAATCTCAACCTAAAAGATCTTTTTTAATTATTCCCTCCGGCCCGGTTCTGCTCGGCAGAGGTGGCTGACTGACGTTGACGGGCGGCTTTTACGTTCTGATTACCAAAGCGGTAGGTGAACGTGGCCCGCACAACGCGGCTCTCCCAACGGGCGCGAATCTTAAAATCAATGTCCTGGTATTTGGTCGATCCCCGGAACTGATTCATCCAGAAAGGGTCGTTCACGTTTAGTTTAATGCTGCCTTTGCCGTCGAGCACTTTCTTCTGCAAACCAAGGCTGAAGGCACCCTGTGGCTGACTGGTGAAGAACCCGTAGATACCCGCCGAGTTATACCAGCCCGCCAACTCGCCCGACAGAGTCTTGCTGAGGGTGAATGTGCTCGACGTATAGGCGTTATACGTTAGGACGTTCACGTTTAACTGCCCACCCAGATAGTCGGTGTTAAGTTTGTTGTAAACCGCCGTAATGTTATTCTGCATTTTCCACCACTTGGTCACTGTTACGGGAAAACTGACGGTCAGGTTCACATTTTGTTGCAGTTTCAGATTTTGGGTCATCACAAAGGTGGTCGAGTCGGCGGGGTTTTGGCCCGGCACTTCCCGAATAATGATGTCGGTGATGCGGCTGTAACCCAACGAAGTCGAATAAGCCCCTTTGAACACGTGCGTCACCTCGACCGAGTGAGTCATTTGCGGGCGCAAATAGGGATTTCCTTCCTGGTAGGTGTATTTGTCGAGGTAGAACCGGAATGGGTTCAAGTCCTGGTAGCTGGGCCGGTCGATCCGGCGGCTATACGAAACGTTCAGCACGTTATTGGTGTCTAACTGCCGCGACACGTGCAGCGTCGGGAAGAGGTTCACGTAGTTGCGGGATACCACCCGATTCAGCGTGACCGAATTGCCTTCTGAGTTGGTGTGTTCGAGCCGCAGACCTGCCTGTATACTGGTCTTTTTGTTCAGTTGGGTGGCGTAGTTGGTGTAGGCTGCGTTGATATTTTCGCTGTAGCGGAACAGGTTGGTTTTGCCCGCGTTCAGCACATCGCGACCGTCTACCACGTCGAAAAAAGTCATGTCGTTGTCGGTGCTGACCAGGCTGCTTTTGGCACCAGTTTCAAATTTGCCTTTTTTGGTGGGATGCACATAATCGACTTTGGCGGCCTGGATGTCGATGGTTGAAATCATGGGGTTGCGAAACCGCTGCGAAGGCTGCACCTCCTGACCGGCTGCGTTGAAGAATGAAGTGGTCATGTCGTTGAGGTTGTCGGCGTTGAAGCGCGAGTAGTCGGCATCGGCGGTAAATTCCCGGCCTTTTCCGTCGAAATCGTACTTGTAGTTTACGTTTCCAGTCAGGTTTTGCCACTTATTAATCACCCTGTTCACCGTTGTCGGCACGAGCGTGATCTCCCGTTTGGCATTCTGGATATAGCTGGTATTAACCCCGTTTGGCTGCTCCCACGTATTTGTAAAACCCGTTACCACCATGCCGAGCGTGCTTTTTTTGGTCAACGTATAGTCTATACCGGCACGCACATTCAGGTTCTGCGACTGGTTGACCCGGTACGAACTCTGGTCGATATACGACGTTTGACCAGCCAATTGCACCACCCGGTTCAGGTCGTTCATCTGGAACCGACGACCATAAAAGCCGTTCACGCTGCCAAACGCACTTATCTTGCCTTCGCGGTGGTTCAGGTTCAGGCTGGCGTTGGTTTTCTCGAACCGGCCCACACCCGCGCCGATAATGGCCGTGCCGTTGGTGCCAAAGTTCTTGTTGCGTTTCATCTTGATGTTGATGATGCCGGAGTTGCCCGATGCGTCGTATTTGGAACCGGGATTGGTGATAATCTCGATTTTCTCGATGTTGTCGCTGGGCGTATTTTTCAGCAGGTTCGACACTTCCTGCACCGAGAGATAGGTCTGTTTGCCATCGATCATCACAATCACACCCGACTTGCCTTTCAACTGAATCTGGTCGTTCTGGCGGTCGATGGTGATGCCGGGGGCTTTTTCGAGCACTTCGAGGGCCGTGTTTCCGCTGGCTACAATGCTGTTTTCCACGTTGATAACCGTGCGGTCAACCTGCTGCTCGATGAACGGCTTTTTGGCCACCACTTTCACTTCGCTCAGGTTTTTCGATTCCTCGCTTAGGGCCAGGGCTGGTGCAGTAACGCCCAATTGCCCGGCTTCGACCGCGAACGGTGGGCTATACGTTTTGGCATATCCTACCTGTTGCGCCCCTACCCGATACTGGCCGGGAGCAATATTTTCAAACGCATAAGCCCCTGTTTCATTGCTGATGGCCCCTTTCACGAGGGCGGTGGAGTCGGTTGCTTTCACCAAAAGCACGGTGGCAAACTCAAGGGGTTGCCCGGCGGTGGTTTTCACCTGCCCGCTAATGGTGCTTTTGGGGCCTGCCTGCCCGAAGGCCACGATGCAGGCACTCAGAAAAAGAAGGAGGAGGGATAGAGTAACGGATTTCATGACGACTTTCTGTTTTTGTTGTTGCGCTGTTCAAGCGAGGGTACTGTGCAAAGGTAAGTAGTCGGCATAACATAGTACCTTTTCTTACACAAGCGGTCTGATCGGTAGGATAAGCGGATTTTAGTTGTGGGATTTGGGATTTGGGGACTACGCTTATTGTGTAAAGCTCGTGTGAAAGATGCAGGCGGGGAATGAAAGGTTGCATGTAGCGGCTGAAAAAATGGTATGGAAGGCTGTTTTAATTGAAGGAGAGTCCTAACTTGATTGCTGACGCGAGGGCCTTCGACTCCGCTCAGGCTGACTACAAACTTGAGCGTT
>JANOCD010000089.1:0-64228 GCA_031411995.1 Cytophagales bacterium | reverse complement strand
GCGTCAGCAACTCCTCACTCCTCACTCCTTTATACTGCTTTTCCTACCGCTTCGCGACCACTGGCAATCCTTCTAACTGGGCGTAACTTAGTTTCCAGGTATCGTCGGTTCCTTTTTTCCAAAGCAGAATAAAGTTCCCCTTGCCTAAACCACGCGGTTCCTGGGGTGTATCGGGCATTACGTCTACCTGATAAGTTCCTGCTTCGTAGGCCGTTCTGTCGTCGATAGTCGAGCTAACGGTGTAGGTTCTCAGATCACTGAGACCTGGCAGGGTTTCACGAACCCACTTCTGCGATACCTCCGACTTGCCCGTAAAGTGGGTATTGCCTTGCAGAAAGTGAACATCTTCGGCTAAGAACCCAACTATTTTGTCGGTGTCTTTGCTGTTCCAGGCATCAATAAACTGTTTGTTTAGTGCCTGTACGTCGTTTGCGGTATTTGCGCCCGGCTTCGAGCAGGCCGACAGTACGGAGACCATCAGCATAATTGGCAAGATTGCCTTCAAATACTTCTGAATCGTTTTCATAGTTTTTTTCAGTTAAGTGTGTAGGGAGGGCGGTTTTCCGAAATCGCCCTCCATCTTACCAGCTTTTCCGGCGTACTTCCGACTCAGGATAAGCCGTTGATTGATCGCCGTAGGTTGGGTTGAGCAAGTAGCCCATGTCCGTTACGTAGCCAGGTTGTGCGGCAGCAGGGCCAGCAGAAACATAGGCACTGGCTAATCCGGCACCGGCGGCAACCGCACCTGTAGCGCGGGCCGAAGTAGGCACACCCAATGAGCGATTCCGGTTGGCCGAACGCATCGTGCGGTTGGCTTCACCATAGGCCAGAACGTCTTCGCGACGGGCAGCAGCAATCCGATCTTCTTCGGCACGGCGGGCAGCAAGGGCGGCAGCAGCTTTACGTTTGTTGTCGATGCGCTTGCCGATTGCATAACCAGCGGCTCCACCTACAACACCGCCAACTACACCACCAGCTACTCGGTTACGCTTGTGGATGATGGCTCCGGCTGCGGCACCAGCACCAGCACCGATCACGGTACCTTTCGCTTGTGGACTCCACTTCCGGCGGGCCTGTATGTTCTGAATATCCTGAACGGTTTGTGCTTCAACAACGGAAGAAAACCCGAGGGCGACCAACAAGGTCAAAATTGCAAACTTATGTTTTGCAAACTTATGTTTCGAAAACTTATGGTTGTTATTCATGGCTCTGTTCATTTTTAAACGTGAGTAGTAACGCACTGTTGTAGCTTTGACAGGCTGCCTAATCAATGGTTTAGTTTGCCGCTTGACAAACTCGATAATCTGGCAAGTCTTTTATTCGTTACATAACGCTTAGTTGATAGTGATTTGTTTGATAAATTTATTGTATAGACAAGACAACGGATAGCCGTTCGATACCAATAATAGTGCTCTACTAAGGTCTGTTTCCCCCTAAACGTCCAGAATAGAAACAGAGTGTAGGTGGCCAGGAATAGTCTTTTCTTTATAGAAATAGTTCGTAAAAAAATAGAAATAGCAGGAGAGAGCAGGTGTGTTCGGCTACTCACCAACTATAAATTTGTAAATAATAATAAGCCGTCGGATGATTTACTCACCAACCGATTATGACGCATAAACCTCTACTCTGTCTTCTTTTTGTAATCTTGGGCAAGGTATTGGAGAAAGATAATTTTTCTGAAAATGGCATGATTCACGAAGTCGATAACGTGTTCACCGCCCAGCCCTGTCTCGATCAGTACCTGCGGACGAAGCCGGAATATAGCGAGTTCAGGAAGTTGTACGAGATTCTGGAGAATTATGTCTCGCTTGACGTGCTTCCTCCGCGAATTATTGCAGATCTGCTCAACGCCCATATGTGGTCGATTTGCTGACAGTAAGGGCTTCTTATGACCGCGTTGGCAACGACGATATTGGTAATTATGCCTCGAAGCAGTACTACGTCGGGCAAAATTTGCTGGGTATTCATGGGCT
Organism: Cytophagales bacterium; assembly: GCA_031411995.1. Lineage (GTDB taxonomy): Bacteria > Bacteroidota > Bacteroidia > Cytophagales > Spirosomataceae > Rudanella. The sequence goes on along the minus strand of JANOCD010000089.1, from coordinate 62,255 downwards.
GGTACGGAGCAATCCGGCCAATGCGGGGCTGAAATGGGAAACCGTGACCAAAGCCAACTTCGGACTGGATCTGTCGATGATGAACGACCTTCATTGATCGAAGAGTTGGCTCTGAAACTGGCCTACGAAGGACAACGATGGTCGGACCTGGTTCGGGTGGCCCTGCGCCGAAATGACCCGGCTTTTTTAGCGGATAAAGTGTATCTGAAGCTCAAAAGGGCCAATAACCCACAAGCCGATGCCGTTCGGGCCAAATTGATGAATAAAAGCAACTGGTTTTTGCCTTTTAAACTCAAATAAGTTCGTGTCAACCGGGCTAACTACCCTCACCGATGATCCTCAAATTCCAACGTTGCTTTACGACAAGTTTGCTGGCTGGCCTGCTGACGATTGGGTCGGCACAGGCCCAAATTGGCACCCGGTTCCCATCGGAACGGAAATTGGTTAACGACCCCCTGACGGGTACGACGCTTACGTTTCTGACCAGCAAACCCGCTGGTGATTCCAAAATTTACCAGACCCATTTGCAGTGGACAGCCGACGGTCAATGGCTAATCTTCCGCTCGAATCGGGTGAAGGGCGAGGCTATGGCCGTGAACGAGAAAACGGGCGACCTCGTGCAGGTGACAGAAGGCGGCTATACGGGAATGCTCAATATTGCCCGAAAGTCGATGAAACTGTACTTCATGCGAAACGCCGGGAACACGCGCCCCGCCGACAGCACCGCCCGGCGCGGCCGCATCGATTCTCTCAAAATTATTGAAGTTGATCTGGCAAAACTCTTCGCCGACAGCGAGGCCGGTAAACTACAGAAAGCGTCTGTTTATCAGCGCGTTTGTGGCACCATTGCGCCCGAAATAGAAGCCGGGGGCGATATGGCCCTGGATGCTGAGGAAGAATGGGTGTATTTCAGGGTGGGCAAAACCGAAGCCATGAAATATTTACCTCCCGACACCAAAATAGCCAGCACGTTTGGCCCCCGCAAAATGGGAGCAGGCCCGGCGGGTTTGGCGGGTATGAATATCCGAACGGGTCAGTTGAAACACATTGTGTCGGTGCCGTTCCAGGTGGGCCATATCCAGACAAATCCGTGGGTGCCGGGCGAAATTGTTTTTTGCTGGGAAACAGGTGGCAAATCGCCCCAACGGACATGGACAGTTCGTGCGGATGGGAGTGGCCTGCGTCCGCTTTACCCGGAAGCCGACTATGAATGGGTAACTCACGAAGCCGTTATTGGTCGCGACGAGGTGGCACTGGCGATTATGGGGCACCGGAAAGTTAAGGACAACACGGCAACCGGAACAACGAGTGAAACCGGACTGACGGCCAGTATCCAGATTGCTGATCCGCGTAATCCCGGCCAGGAAACCGATTGGGGACCGTCGGGTACGCGGGAGAAACCAACCGGCCTGGGCATTGTGAATCTTCGCACCCGCGAAATGGTGATTGTTGGGCAAACCCCCAGTGGAAGCGGACTCTGGCACGTACACGGTTCATCGGATGGACGCTGGGCCGTGGGCGACGATTTCACGCGGAATATTTATCTTATTGATCGGCACACCCGCGAAATGATCCTGCTGTCGGCGGGGCACAAAGCCACCGCTGCCGACCACCCGCACCCGACGTTCAGCCCCGACGGAACCCGGATTCAGATTCAATCGGCTATGCTTTCTGATGATAACCGCTCCATGAACATCTGCATTGTTCCGGTGCCGGAAGCCTGGCTGGCTCGTCAATATGCTGATAAGTAAAGCCTTAACGAAAATGAAAAAGACAATTGCAGGCTTTTTAGCAGTCTGGATCATCGGGCAATGTCTAACAACGGCTGTTGGACAAACTCCGACTGGAAAAACCTCCTTCCGATTCGACTTTGGGTCGGGGAAGGTGCAAAAGGGCTACACGGCCATACTTCCAACGACGTATTATACCACCCAACTTGGCTACGGTTTTACCAAAGAAGCCCAGATCACGGCTGTTGATCGAGGTCGGAAAGACGCACTCAAAAGCGACTTTTGCACGAGCGACAAACCATTTTATTTCACCGTCGATGTTCCCGAAGGTAACTACGATGTGACGGTGGTGTTGGGCGATAAAGCAGGCGAATCGGCAACGACCGTCCGGGCAGAATCGCGTCGGTTGATGATGGAGCCGGTCAGTACGCAGGCTGGTCAGGTGGAGACCCGCACCATCACGGTCAACGTCCGAACACCACAGATCAATGGGCAGGAGCGGGTCCGGTTGAAGCCCCGAGAACTGGGCTATCTGAATTGGGACGGGCAACTGACGCTGGAGTTCAACGGCCCTGCCCCAAAAGTGTGCGCCGTAGAAATCAGCCGAAATAAGCAGGCCAGCACCGTTTTTCTGGCGGGTAACTCCACCGTTGTCGATCAGGACCGCGAACCCTGGGCGGCCTGGGGGCAGATGATTCCGCGCTTTTTTCAGCCTCGTCAGATCGCCATCGCTAACCATGCTGAGTCGGGTGAGGCCCTGAAAAGTTTTGTGAGTGAAAAACGCCTGGACAAAATCATGAGCCTGATGAAACCCGGCGATTATCTGTTTGTGGAATTTGCCCACAATGATCAGAAGCAGGGTAGCGCACACGTGGAGCCGTTCACCACCTATAAAGAACAACTGAAACTATACATTGCCGAGACTCGCAAACGGGGTGGTATTCCGGTGCTGGTCAGCTCCATGCATCGCCGAAATTTCGACTCGACCGGCCACATCGTCAACACCCTCGGCGACTATCCCGAAGCCGTCCGGCAAACTGCCCGCGAAGAAAACGTGGCTCTCATCGACCTGAACATGATGAGTAAAACGTTGTATGAAGCCTGGGGGCCGGAAACATCGCTGAAAGCTTTTGTGCATTACCCCGCCAACTCGTTTCCCGGCCAAACGCAGGCGTTGAAAGACAACACCCATTTCAACACGTATGGCGCGTATGAACTGAGCCGCTGCATTGTGGAAGGCATCAAAGCGGGCATTCCGGCACTGGCCAAATCGCTAATGCCCGGCATTCCCCCCTTCGACCCGGCCCACCCCGACGCACTTGAGAGCTGGAATTGGCCACTCAGTCCGATGGTATCAGCCATAAAACCCGACGGTAATTAAATCTCACTCTCTGCTACTTTTTCAATGATATTTCGCCTGTATCTTCTTCTCTGTCTGGTAGTTAATTCCCATATCCTCAACGCCCAGCGCGTAATGGAGAACCTCAGCAGGGGGCTTGTTGCCATGAATCAGGGCGACGGAAACGTGTATATTGGCTGGCGATTGCTGGGTACGGAGCCTGCTGATATTGGCTTTAACCTCTACCGGACAACAGGCAGCGGTAAGGCCGTGAAACTGACAAAACAACCCCTGACGCAAAGCACTAATTTTGTGGATAAGGGCGTTGACCTGACCCAAACAAATCAATATATGGTGCGGGCCGTGCTGAAAGGGAAAGAACAACCCGCCAGTGATATGTTCACGATAGCGGCTAATGCACTCTCCCAATCCTACCTGAGCATTCCGTTGCAAACCCCCACCGGCTATACGCCCAACGATGCCTCAGCGGGCGACCTCGATGGCGATGGCAATTACGATATTGTGCTGCACCAAACGGGGCGGGGGCGCGACAACGGACAGGCGGGTATGACTGATCCGCCGATTCTGGAGGGGTATAAAATGGATGGTACGTTACTCTGGCGAATCAATCTGGGCCACAACATCCGCGAAGGTGCGCATTATACTCAGTTCATGGTGTTTGACCTCGACGGCGACGGACGGGCCGAAATTGCCTGCAAAACAGCCGACGGAACCATTGACGGGCTTGGAAAAGTAATCGGTGATTCGACCAAACACTGGGTGCGGGCTGATGGCAAAATTCTGGATGGGCCGGAGTTCTTCACCATTTTCGACGGACGAACGGGGGCTGCTCTGGCCACCACCGACTACATTCCCTCGCGCAACCCCACGGATGGCTGGGGCGGTGTTGGCGGTAACGGCGGCACCGATAACAACGGCAATCGGGTCGATCGTTTTCTGGCCTGTGTGGCCTATCTCGATGGCAAACTTCCCAGCGTGGTGATGTGCAGGGGCTATTATGGGCGAACGGTGTTGGTGGCCTGGGACTGGCGAAACGGCAAACTAAGTTCACGCTGGGTGTTCGATTCAAAGGAGCAAAAAGACTATTCGGGCATGGGCAACCACAACCTCACCGTGGCCGATGTGGACAACGACGGAAAAGACGAGATTGTGTATGGCTCGATGGTCGTAGATGATTCGGGTAAGGGTCTGTTTTCGACTAAACTCCGGCATGGTGATGCGCTTCATGTAACTGACCTTGACCCAACCCAGCCGGGCCTGGAAGTCTGGGGAATCCACGAAAACGAAGAAAAAGTGGCGGGGCATGAAAACGGGTTCGGGGCGGCTCTCTACGATGCCCGAACGGGTGATGTGATCTGGGGTGCCTTTCCGGGTAAAGACGTGGGCCGGGGCGTAGCCGACGACATCGACCCCGACAATCCCGGTGGTGAGATGTGGTGGTCGGGTGGCGACGGGTTATATGATGCCAAAGGCAAACGTATCGGTAGCAGTCCGCCTTCAACTAATTTTCTGTGCTGGTGGGATGGCGACCTGACCCGCGAACTTCTGGATGGCAACCACATCGACAAATACAAAAACGGCAGTTCTGTCACCCGCCTGCTGACCGCCGAGGGATGTTCGTCGAACAATGGCACTAAGTCAACGCCCGCCCTCAGTGCTGACCTGCTGGGCGATTGGCGTGAAGAAGTTATTTTCAGGTCTACTGATGGCAAAAGTCTGCGCGTTTACACCACAACCATCCCGACCGAACACCGGCTTTATACGCTCATGCACGACCCGCAATACCGCCTGAGCGTTGCCTGGCAAAATGTGGGCTACAACCAGCCCCCGCACACCAGTTTCCACCTCGGCAGCGGCATGAAAACACCACCTAAACCAGCCATCACCATCCGCCCGGCGACTCGCTGACCGTCAGATAAATAGTGAACTGATCGACAGCAACTAAACCATAGTGACAAACGTTATTGATCATCGGCGATTCTACGGGTAGGAACGGTTCGCAAATCGGGCAGGCTTGTCGTATTTTTGTCGTGAACTTAAGGGACACTTTCAACAATCCGACATTCCCATGAAAGCGAACGTTTTACTCTTACTGGCAGCCCTTGGTCTGGGCGGTTGCGCTTCCAATGCTACCTATCTGCAACTTACCCCGGTTACCGGCGATGTGGCCCAAGTCGACGGGCGCATGGTGACTCGGGGAGAAGCTGACAGTGTGGTTGTGGTGGCTTCGTTTGAGCGCGAAGACATGGAATTCCTGGCAATGGATATCGAAATCAAGAACCGGTCGAACCGGGCCATTGATTTTGACCCGTCCAACTTCCGGTATGTGGCGTTGGATGCCAACGAAGATACCCTTCGTGAAGTCCAAAATAAGTCGATGGCTCTGTTGCGAACGGCGGCCAACCCCGCTCTGGAAACGGAGTTGGTGAAAGATAAAGTCGATAAAGAAAAACGACGGTTGAAAACCGCCAAAATCATCAACACGGTCCTGTTTGTTGCGATTGTAGCCAGTGATGTTTCTTCATCGTCGCGTCGGCAGAGCGGAGAGAGTTGGGTGCGCAACCGGATCAGCCACGACGGGGCCTATAACCTGATTCAGGCCAAGCGGGTGATCGACCACGGCACCTTTGCCAACCGGATGCAACGCTACGATTTCGAGTCCTACCGCTGGCGCGAACTAGCCCTCCGCCGAACCTATATCCAACCCGGCGAATCGGTGCGGGGGTTTGTCTATCTGCCCAAAGCCATGCAGGCCTCGTTCATCAAAATGCTCTATCCCATGCCCGAAACCGGGGCCATAACGTTCACGTTCATGCAGAGTACCACCAGGCAAAAGCCGAAGTAGGAAGCGAAAATGTGGAATTTTTAAGATGGACTTTTATCGACTTGAGTTCTAAGCAAGCCCAATATGTCTTTTCCAATTTTGCTAATAAAATCATTTATTTCTTCGTGATCAATGTAGTCATTGTATTGTTTGTCCCAATTAAAATGTGCACTTTTTGTGTATAAAGTAACATTTAATGTATACTTATAATCAGAAAGGGTAAAAATAAATGTGATTTTTAGGTCAAACGTGGGTTTATAACGGTATGACTCAACCGTAATGTGTAAAAATATTTTTTCAAGTTGAGGTTTATTGAAAACTTGCTCTAGTACAGAATCAACGGCTTTAGCTGTTGACGCATTTAAAGTTTGTTGATAAGTTTCAGGAATATACGGACCAATATTTAGTTCTTCCTTATAACCTTTGAAAAATTCTCTAACCTTCCCCAGAAGTATTCGGATCTGGTCAATTGCCGGTTTGAAGGACTTCTTATAGGATTGCTGTTGATCTTCAATCGTGCGCTTGACGTTATCTACAGCCTCCTTTCCCTTCACTTCTATCTTGAATAAAGCCAGTTCTTTGTCCAGATCGCTGGGTTCGTCAAGGCTTTCTCCCCGCGCACCTTTCAGGTATAATTCAAGACCTGCTTTCACGTTCTCAGCAATGAACTGAACAAACGGCTCATCATCACCCGCGTCGGCCTGACTGAGGGTTAAGTAATACACGCCACGGTCTTGCTGCTTAGTGACTGTAGGTGGGTAATGCCTCTGCATCAGCATTAGATTCATCAGCAAGCGAGTCATGCGACCATTACCATCATCGAAGGGATGAATAGACACAAAACGATGATGAAAAAGGGCCGCTACAACTACCGGATGTAACGCTGAAGTTGTAGAAGCCTCTCTGTACCAGCTCATCAAATCACCCATTTTAGCGGGTGTCTCTTCTGGCGAGGCATAATAATGAATCTCACCCGTACTGGTTTTAACTTGGTTCGGGGTGGTTTTATACTTACCAGGAATGATACGTTTCTTAGTTGGTTGACCGTCGGGAGTTACCGCATCAGTTTCATAGGGTTCGCCCAGAACCAACTCATGCAGGTTACGGATATCCGTTTCGGTAAGGGAGTCGTTACCCCGCACCAAATCCAGCAGATAGTCAATGGCGTTGTTATGACCACGAATGTCCAGATAATCTTTAAATGGTTTGCCTTTCGCCGTTATGCCATGCATCAGAAAAGCAACTGTTTCGCCGTAGTTCAGCGAATTACCCTCAATGGCGTTGGAGTGGTAATTCCAGTCAAGCCGAAATTTCTGCATAATTCGCCCTTCCTGCTCACGGGAGAGGGGGTGAAGCGCATCAATTTCTGATTTCAGTCGATCAATCTCCCCCAAAACAGAGAGTTGATTTAGTTGTAACAGGCCTTCCATTATCTTCAAACGATTTCCTGGTGACACTATTTTGTCAATAAACCCGCTCTCCGCCAACCCAGGTTTGCAGCACTTTGGTTTGGCGCAGTTTTGGGGCCGGGGCTTTCATCAAATCCTGATCCAAAACCACAAAATCAGCTTGTTTGCCGGGGGCGATGCTGCCGCGCAGGTTGTCCTCGAAATTGGCGTAGGCAGCCCAACGGGTCATGGCCAACAGGGCTGATTTCCGGTCAACAGCGTTTTCGGGTTGATAACCGCCCGCCGGAAAGTTATTGGCATCCTGCCGGGCCGTGGCCGAATGGAAGCCAAACAAGGGATTTACGGCTTCCACCGGGAAGTCGCTGCCGAAGGCGATGAATTCATTTTGCTTCATCAAATCCTTGAACGCATAGGCTCCTTTCACCCGAATTGACCCCAAACGATCACCTGCCCAATACATATCCGAGGTAGCGTGGGTGGGTTGCACCGACGGAATTACGGAGTACCGATTAAACTTCCAGATATCGTCGGGCGACACAACCTGCGCGTGTTCGATGCGCCACCGACGGTCGTTTTTGCCTTTCAGCATCTTGCCATATAAATCCAGGATCAGGTGGTTGGCCGAGTCGCCAATGCAGTGGGTGTTTGCCTGGAAACCGCTGCCTGCCAGTTGTTTCAGCACACGCTCCAGTTCGGCGGGACTCAGGAGCAGAAAGCCGGTTGTTTCGGGGCGGTCGGCATAGGGTTTGCGGAGGCAGGCCCCGCGTGAACCCAATGCACCATCGGCATAGAGTTTGAACGAGCGAACGGTCAGGCGGTCGGTTTGGTAAGGACCATGTTTCAGGTAATAGTCGAGGTTGGGCAGGCCGAGTGAAATCATGGCATAGTCGCGAATTTTCATCTTGCCCTCTTTCTGAAGCCGCTCGATCAGTTCAATTTCTTTCTGGTTCAGGCCCGCATCCGAAACCGAGGTCAAGCCATACGAAAAGCACACTTTCTGAGCCGCCAGTAGCATCCGCTCCTTGTCTTTGTCGTCGGGTTGGGGAATCACCCGCCGGATCATCTGCATGGCGTTATCCACCAAAACTCCCGATGGTTGTCCCTGATTGTCAAGTACAACTTCACCCCCGGCCAGTTTTGAGCCAGCCGTGATCTGCGCCAGTCGAAGGGCTTTTGTGTTCACCAGCAGCGCGTGACCATCCACCCGCGTCAGGGCAACGGGAATGTTCGGGAAAGCCGCGTCGAGCATGGCTTTGGTGGGGAAGCCCCGCACGGGTGAGTCCGTTTTGGGCCAGTCATTCTGGTCCCAACCCCGGCCGACGAGCCAGATTGCTTCGGGGTTTTTCTGGTAAAATGTTTTCAATCGGGCAATCACTTCGGCGTAAGAAGTAGCCCCAACCAGATCGGCCTGATAAAGCACCTGACCCAAGCCCAAAAAGTGGGAATGCGGATCAAAAAAACCGGGAAACACTGGTCTGCCCCCCAAATCGGCGGTGGAGTCGGGTTTGTATTGTTTGGCGAGTTCGTCGGGAGTGCCAACGGCTAGAAATTTACCGTCTTTCACCACAAACGCGCTGGCGGTCGAGAATGAAGAATCTGCTGTGTAGATGGTGGCATTGGTCACCAGCAAATCAGCTGACTGGCGAGACTGGCAACCGGCGAAGGTCAGGCCGGTTAATAAAATAAGAGAATAGAGAGGGCGCATGATGGTTGGTTAAGTAGGTCGCAATTATACGGCACTTTTTGGGAAAGGAGCGATTAAGTCGGGCAGCTGGCTTAATTTTGACCTCCATACGTGCATTTTCACCTTATCTATGAAATACGGTTCGTTACTTAGTCTCTATTTTCTGACGTTTCTGGTTTGTTTTCAGGCTCTCGCTCAACAGCCCAACCGCCCCTCCTCAAGTACGCAGCCTGCCCGCCCTACGTCGAGTACGCAACCCACCCCTATGCAACGGGCTTTACAACGCACCAATACGCTGGCTACGTTGCCCCAATCGGGCGAGTTGCTGACGCTGGCTGATGTAGTGACAGCGGCCGTAGGCAACAACTACCAGATTCGGGTGAACCGATCGCAGGAGTTGATTGCCCGCAACAACAACGTGCGGGGTAATGCCGGGTTTCTGCCAACAGTGTCGTTTGGTTTCCAGAATAACTTTTTACTTCAGAATCTTCGGCAGGATCTTTTCAATAATTTGCCTTCTCAGCGAGTTTATGGAATTTTTAACCGAAATGCTGCCATTGGACCAACGGCTGTTTATACGTTGTTCAACGGCTTTGGGCGTGAAGCTACGCTCGACAGGCTTGGGCAGTTAGTTCGGATCAGTGAGGTGAATACCCGTGCAAACATCGAACTCACGATGGCCGATGCCACTACGGGGTATTATGATGTGGTGCGCCAGTTGCAACGACTCATTGCCTTTCAGCAGGCACTCGATATTTCGCGGGAACGGCTCGATCTGGCAAGGGCCACCTATGAAGTAGGAACACGCTCAAAAGTAGATTATCTGAGTGCACAGGTCGATTATAATGCTGACAGTGCGGCTTTGCTTGCTCAACAACTTAGTCTGAAAAACGCTAAAATTGTGCTCAATACGCTGTTGGTGCGTGACCTTAACACCGAATTTGCCGTTCGCGACACCATCCTGGCCCGCACCGACCTGTCATTGCCTGAACTGCGTGAATCGCTCAAACAGCAGAATCCTTTTTTGGCGGCTGCCGTGTTGAATCAACGGCTGGCCGACATTGATGTTAGGCTGGCAAAAGCTCTACAGTACCCCCAAATTGATTTGCTGGGATCTTATGGCTTCAACCCTACTGATAATCAGGCCGGTTTCGGTGTAAGGCGGGGGCGCAACGAAACTTATTCGTTAGGTGTCCGGTTGGCTATTCCGGTTTTCAATGGAGGCAACCTGAAACGGCAAATTGCAAACACCCAGATCAACCAACGCATCACCGCCGACCAAACGGCCAATCAGCAATTGCAACTGATATCGTCGTTGGAACAGTCCTACCAACAGTACAGAAACAGCCTGGCTCTGTTGAACCTGGAAGTGCAGAATTATCAAATTGCGCTCCAAAACGTAGACATTGCTTATGACCGCTACCGTATTGGTAACTCCACCTTCGTCGAATTTCGCGACGTACAACGCAACTCCGTCACGGCGCAAACCCGTTTGATCGACGCTTCATTCAACGCCAAGTCTGCCGAGATCGAGTTACTGCGGTTAAGCAGCACGATAACCCGATAATCGTGAAAGACCCCATACAGCCCTTCGATTGGGAGCGAATACTCATTCACGATTTTCCGTGGCTTTACCTCGGCGAAGTAGCTTTGCGGACAGTTATCATGTTCGCGGTGCTGCTGTTGGCCCTAACTGTGTCGGGCAAGCGGGAAGTGAAGCAATTGTCGGTCTACGAGTTGGTGTTGCTCATTGGTTTGGGTTCGGCAGCAGGCGACCCCATGTTCTACGACGATGTGCCCATTAGCGCAGCCATTGTGGTTTTTGTGGTGATGATGGGTTGCTATAAACTCATTACCCGCCTGAGCGACAAGAACAAAAAAATCCGGGAAGTCATCGAAGGGAAACCCGTCTATGTGATTCAGGATGGATGTATTTTGTCGCAAAACTTCGATCAGGAAGATCTAGGGCAGGATGAACTGTTCTCGGAACTTCGGCAGATAGGTGTGGAGCATTTGGGACAAGTTCGCCTGGCTATTCTGGAGCCCAGCGGTCAGTTGAGCGTTTTTCAGTACGCCGATGCTGATGTAAAACCTGGTTTACCCGTAATGCCACATTTGCTCCTGCTTCAAACTGAAGTGCTGGTGGTAGCCGGTAACTATGCCTGCGCAAACTGTGGAAATGTGCAGGCGTTTGAAGGTATCGAAAAACAACCCGCTTGCAAACAATGTGGTAAACATCTCTGGATCAAGACTATGGGTGATGGGTGCGACTGAATGAATTGAATCAGAAGGTCTAGTTTTTGATCGAAATTTGATCCGATAAAAACGTCAACAATAATTTCTCGACCCCATCCAAACCATGCGGACTGGTTTGCCTGAAGCGGTTACGCTGGGCAATATACGGGTTAAGATCCTGACATTCATAGGCTTCCAGGATTTGCGGGTGAACATAGTGCTTGCGACAAACGGTGCGGGTATTGCCCAAACGGGTCGACACTTCATCGAGCACCGTGTTCACATTCTTTTTGGCTTCTTTGTCGGTTGAGCAGGGTTCCAGGTCAACCAGCAACCGCATAGCGTTCACCGTTCCGGCCCAGGTCCGAAAATCTTTGGCCGAAAAACTGTCGCCCATCACGCTCTGCAAATACTCATTAACCATGCCCGAATCAATGGACCGTCGTTCGCCCGTTTCATCAAAATATTGAAAAAGCTCTTTACCGGGAATGTCGCGGCAGGCTTTCACGAGCCGCGATAGTCGCCGGTCGTGGAGGGTTATGTCGTGGTATATGCCCTTTTTACCCTTGAAACTAAACCGGACTTCACTTCCCTCTGCTTTCACATGCCGGTCTTTTAGGGTGGTCAGGCCATAGGAGCCATATTCTTTTTCGTAGGCGGCATTGCCCACCCTGATCAACGTTTGTTCCATCACACTCAGCGCAATGGCAATCACCTTGTTGCGGTTGAGGTCGCGTTGGTTGAGGTCTTTGTCTAACTGCTCGCGCAAGAGGGGAAGTTTTTCGCCGAAGGACACCAGCCTGAAAAATTTGGTCTCGCTTCGGATAGCGTTCCAGTTGGCATGATAGCGGTATTGCTTGCGATTTTTGGTGTCAATACCCGTGGCCTGAAGGTGGCCGTTGGGTTTAGCACAAATCCAGACACGCTCCCAGGCGGGGGGCAACGCCAGTTGGCGAATGCGGGTTAGGGTTGCTTCATTGTTGATAGGCTCACCTTTCTGATCGACATAGTCAAAACGATCGCCTTTCTTTTGCCGCGAAATACCCGGCATGGTATCGCTGACATAGACGAGTTTGGCCGCCTTAGCTACTTTGGTGGGGTCTTCGGCCAGTTCTAGTAAATCCATTAGTTGTCGTTGTTGTTAAGTGTGGTTATCCAACTACATGTGGGGGTTTCCTGTTTGAATACTTTACTGCTGAACTGCCTTTCCAAATGCCACCAGCGACAGAGCGATCATATAATGGTAAAAATCAACGGGGTCGAAAAGGGTGGCGAAGGAACTGGCTTTGGTAGCAATGGCCGACACCATCACAGCAATCACAATCCAGAGGGCGTTTGGCACCCGGCGCATCAGCCCGAACACGCCCAACAGCATTACCAGTAAAATCCCCAGTGCTGACACCACCGGAAGAAACACCTTCACATCGGGTAATAGCAACACTACAAACAAAAACAGACCCATAACCAGCGTCAGGCTGAAAGGCATGAGTTTCATGGAGCGGTTCATCACGAAAGCCCAAACAGCCACCACAATGCAGGTAATGCCCAGAGTGCCGGCCAGGGTTTGCAAGGACTCGTAGAGAGGGTCAATTGGGGTGAAGCCTGCAAAATGCACCACGCCTGTCAGAGCTGCCAGCGAGATTGTCAGGAAGAAAAACCCCCATAGCAGACGATTATAAAAGGGAAGATGGCCGAAAAAATGCCAGAAAACACCAACGCCTGTAATGGCTAATGCAGCATCGGAAATAACGTGCGAAACAATCATGCCGAAATGTACAGAAAATAGTCATTGGTCTTTGCGGCTTTCGCTCTACTTTTGCGGGGCTTTTTAGCAGATTTAGAACATCGGATTTCGAAATCCCCAATCCGAAATCCCATACAACGATTTACGATCAACATGAGCGTATTAGTCAACAAGAACTCAAAAGTCATTGTCCAGGGCTTCACCGGCTCTGAGGGTAGTTTCCACGCCCAGCAGATGATGGAATATGGCACCAATGTAGTCGGTGGCGTTACGCCCGGCAAAGGAGGTCAGCAACACCTCGACCGACCGGTATTCAACACCGTTCAGGAGGCCGTTGAAAAAACCGGGGCCGATGTGTCGATCATTTTTGTGCCACCCGCTTTTGCGGCTGATGCGATCATGGAAGCTGCCGATGCCGGTATCCAGGTAATTGTCTGTATTACCGAGGGTATCCCGACGGAGGATATGGTGATGGCTAAAAACTATCTGGCCGACAAAACCTGCCGCCTGATTGGGCCTAACTGCCCTGGTGTGATGACTGCTGAGGTCTGTAAAGTAGGCATTATGCCCGGCTTTATATTCAAGAAGGGAACGGTAGGCATTGTTTCTAAATCAGGAACGCTAACCTACGAAGCCGTTGATCAACTGACAAAAGCAGGCCTGGGTCAAACCACGGCTATCGGCATTGGTGGCGACCCCATCATTGGCACAACAACCAAACAGGCCGTTGAATTGCTGATGAATGACCCCGAAACTGAAGCCATCGTGATGATTGGTGAAATTGGTGGCGGGATGGAAGCCGAAGCCGCCCGCTGGATCAAAGCCGACGGAAACCGCAAACCTGTTGTCGGTTTCATTGCCGGTCAAACCGCACCCAAAGGCCGTCGGATGGGACACGCTGGTGCCATTGTTGGTGGTGCTGACGATACGGCTGCTGCCAAAATGGCCATCATGCGCGAGTGTGGCATCCACGTAGTTGAGTCACCCGCTCTTATCGGTGAAACGATGCTGAAGGCTTTAGGTAAAAATTAATGACCGGGCTGGCGTTCCAGTGATTGAGTGATTTGTGATTGAGTGAAATGAGATGTGGCAACTGGTCGTAACCTGTATCCGAAAGCGTTTTCGCTTTAATTGTTCTGCTTCCTTTCTGGGTGCGAGCAAATTACTCAATCACTCAATCACTCAATCACTCATTTTTTTCTTTCTCTCCCTACCGCTCATTGCTCAAAATGCCCGCGATGGCATTGGGCCTGAGCAACGATACTACGCCGTTCACGATTTTCGCGATGACTGGCAGATGTACGATGAGCTTACTAAAGCCTACGTGCCCTATTTGTTTGACGTTCAGGGGAGTGTGCCCGCGCTGAGTGTATCCATTGATCTGGAGAGCAACCGGCACTATCGGTTGTTGCTGCGTACCCGCGAAGATGCCCACCTGTTTGTGAATGCCGCTCTCCGAAAAAAAATAGTCGCCAATCAGTGGTACACCTTTTCTATTGATAGTCTGTATGGGGTTTATCATGAACCAAAGCTGTTTCTGACGGTATACGGTTCGCCCGGTCCCGATGGGCGGGAACTGGTTATGGCTTACCCAAAGTCTATTTTGCAGAAACCGATTATTGCCAGTGGTGATAATCTGAGTGTGCGGCCCCGAGCGTTTTCCGTTTATCCAGATTTTTTTGCGCTGGGACTGGTGTTTTTGCTGGCTACACACGCGCTGTTATTCAGCATGAATCAGCGGGCTTTTTTGACCTTTTACGATGTCCGGGACCTGCTCACCCTTCGTACTCGCGACGAAACGTTCTTGGTGAATCGGCCAATGAGCCTCACCAATGTTTTGTTTGTTCTCAACCTCAGTTTTCTGCTGGCCTATCTGTTTCTGTTTGTTCAAAGCCGAAACATCGACGTTTTTTCGTCGAGTGCTTTACTCCTCGACCAACAGAACGTCGGTGCCATGCTGCTCTACTATCTGTTAATCAGCGGGTTGATTTTCCTGTCGTTCATGGGTAAATTCCTCATGTTGCAGGTGGTTGGTTCGCTATATCGGTTTGATAGTATTGTGAACCTGCATTTTTTTAAACTCATCCAGTCGTCTCTATTGTTTTTTACGGTAGTGGGAATCATTGCGGCTATTCTGATCTTTAATGTTCCGAATATAACGGGGCTAACCAACGTATTACTGATACCTTTCACGATCTTTTATCTGGCTCGATTGGTGCTGCTTTACCTGGTAATCACGGCTACGGCTCCTATAAAAAGTCTGTATTTAATTTCGTACCTTTGTATCGTTGAATTAGTGCCGCTGCTTATTGGTGTCCGCTTCGCTTTATAGGTAAAGCTGTAGTCCAAAAACAGGTCGCACGTCATGACAATGCCTTGCCCGCATCAGCATTCGAATCGCATAACCGAGGTTTATTCAATGAACGAAACAAGCACCCAACAATCAGAAAATCGGTTAACCAAGGTTTCGAGTATCTTAGTAACCCAGTCCCGGCCTGACGAAAAATCACCTTACTTCGACCTTGCCTCCAAGTACAATATCACCATCGACTTTCGTCCATTCATTCAAATTCAGGGCCTATCGTTTAAAGATTTCCGTAAGCAAAAAATAACTATTCTGGGTCATACGGCCATCATTTTCACCAGCCGTAATGCCATAGATCATTTCTTTCGTATTTGTCAGGAAGGGCGCATCGATGTTCCCGCCGATATGAAGTATTTCTGTATCTCGGAGCAGACAGCCAACTACCTCCAGAAATACATCGTGATTAGGAAACGGAAGATATTTACCGGAACAAAAACGGCTGCCGAACTGATGGAAATTATCAAGAAACACAAAACAGAAAAGTTTTTGTTTCCCTGTTCCAATATTCGTCGCAATGATATTCCCGAATTTATGGACACCAGTGTGTTGCACTTTACCGAAGCGGTAATGTATGAAACGGTGCCCACCGATTTGTCGGACATCGACATCAAGAAGTTCGACATCATTGCGTTTTTTAGTCCATCGGGCGTGTCATCATTACTGAGTAACTTCCCTGATTTTCAGCAGAATGGCACTCGAATGGCTGCGTTTGGGCCAACAACGGCCAAAGCAATTGCCGAGGCCGGATTGATCCTCGACATCGAAGCACCGCTGCCAAATGCGCCTTCTATGAACGGTGCATTAGACTTATATATAAAGAAAGCCAACAATAGTTGAGCCGAACCAGTTAGGAAAGAGGTCAGGTGGTTGCCATCTGACCTCTTTTTGGTTCCAATATTTTTTGACTATACTGCGTTTAAGAAAAGAGTCATTTGTAGTCATTTTTGGTCATTCGTTTTTATGGGTCGCATCGTTTACCGTTTTGCCACGCTGATTTTGCTGGGACTATGCCGGATGGCCAATGGCCAGAACGACCCGCAACTCAGCCAGTATATGTTCAACCCGCTGTATTATAATCCAGCGGCAGCCGGGTCGGAGGGGGTGTCCCGGTTCCAGTTGATGCACCGTACCCAGTGGGCTGGTTATCAACCAAGCAATTCCGACGATGGGGGAGGGCCAAGTACCCAATTGTTCTCCTATACGATGCCACTCGATAAGTTTAAGAGTGGTGTTGGCCTGTTCGCCATGAACGACCGATATGGCCCGGCCATCAATCAGGCTGTGCAGTTATCCTACGCCTATCGAATGTCGTTGAAAGGGGGTACACTGGCATTGGGTGTTCAGGGTGGATTGTATAACCGGGGCTTCGATTTTGGGCAGTTTCGCCCGAATGAACCGGACCCCCTCTTGCAGGGAGGGCGTATTACGCAAGCCAGGCCCGATGTGGGCGTGGGTGTATATTACAACACCGTTGATTACTGGGTAGGGGCGAGTGTGTTGCATTTGAATGAACCTTCGTTCCAATTGGCAGGCACGCAATCCGTGGTTCCGCAAACCCGAACGGCCTATTTTACAGCCGGATACCGGCTTGGTATTGGATATGATGTAGATATTCAACCGTCTGTTTTGGTGGGATATTCGCCAACGGGGTCGCGGAATACCATAGCCATGAACCTAATGGGGACCTATCAAAACAAATTTTGGGCCGGTCTAGGCTACCGATTGGCTGATGCCATCACGGCCAATGTAGGAATCAATTTAATGCGGAATAACGCGCTTCGGTTTGGCTATGCTTTTGACCTGACTGCGTCGAGCCGGGCAACGGCCGTCACCAGCCAGACTTCCCACGAGATTATGCTTAGTTATGCGTTGCCTGCCATTGATGCCCGTAAAAAACCAATTGTGCGTACCCCAAGATTCCGGTATTGAAATAATTGGGTAAAGACCCCTACCTCTTAATAAAATGGGGTCTAATCTGCAAATTGGCAGCATTATTGTTAGGCTGTTTGCTGTTGAGCATGTAATTTTGAGGGATTGACCATTCAGTAAGCGTTCATTTTGGCTGGATTTGGTACGCTTAATGGGTTTTATGATTGAAATTTTTCGCCGGTACGGCACCACATACAATAACCTGACTGATTTTCGTTTTTAGTTCGGTCTTGCACAAGAAGAAAAATAAGTACGCTACTGACATGAAGTACAACCGATTTACAATGGACGCAACCCGAGGAGCAATGGTAGTGGCAGTGGTTCTGCTGATGCAGAGTTGCGGTTTCGTTAAATCCAAATTTGGCGGCAAAGGGGGCAAAGACAGTGGCGAAGTTGGGGTGACCAACGGAGAAGTCACTGCTGACAAAGGTCGTAAGGGCTGGAAACAGACCACTCCCTATGGTATGGTGCTCGTACCATCCGGTTCGTTTATCATGGGTCAGGCCGACGAAGATGTGGCGGCTACCCAGATTAACATGAACCGTCGGGTAACCATCAGCTCGTTCTATATGGACGATACCGAAGTAACCAACCACGAATACCGGCAGTATGTCAACGCCCTGTTGACGGACTCGGTATCGGTGATCGGCGAAGAAGAAATTATGGCTAAGTTCTACCCGGATACCGCCGTTTGGAAAAATGACTTCACCTACCACAATGGCGACCCCATGCTGGAGTATTATTACTCGCACCCGGCATTCGATACGTATCCGGTAGTGGGTGTTAGCTGGCAGGCCGCGCAGCATTTCTGCTCATGGCGCACCAACATGTACAATGATTACCGTACCAAAGAAGGTCAGTTCGTATCGCCCCGTTACCGGCTTCCATCGGAGGCCGAATGGGAGTGGGCTGCTCGTGGTGGCAAGCAGGGAGCTAAATATCCCTGGGGAAATCCCTACGTAGCTAATGGCAAAGGATGCTATCTGGCTAACTTCAAGCCTCAGCGTGGTAACTTCGATGCCGATGGCTATCCCTATACCGCTCCGGGCAATGCTTACAATGCCAACGAATATGGCCTGTATAATATGGCCGGAAACGTAGCGGAGTGGTGCCGCGATGCCTATGCCGACAACTCCAATGCCATTGTTTGGGATATGAACCCCGACAATCAGAATGCCGATGAACCGCGCAAGGTTGTTCGGGGTGGTTCCTGGAAAGATATTGCCTATTACCTTGAAACGGGAACACGTTCTTATGAGCTTGAAAATGCCAAGCGTTCGTATATCGGTTTCCGTTGCGTGATGGATAACCTTGAAGGTCGTACCGCGTCGGCTCGGGGTGGCCGGAGTGCCAAAGCATCCAAGTCTACAAAAGCCAGCAGCAAAAGTAAGAGCAGCGGTCGGGGTAGCAGCAAAAAAGCTTAGTCTTAGTTCGTATTAATCACAAAAACAGTTCACTATACGCTTTAATTAGCCCATTCTTATGGCAGCAGGAAAGAGAGTAAATTTTTTCTGGGATCGTCTTGTTCCAACCATCTATAGTGCCGGAGCCGCAGTCGTTGTACTCGGAGCCATGGCCAAAATTCAGCACATCACCTCCCTAAGCTGGTTGCTGACGGTTGGTCTGATTATCGAGGCTGTAATTTTTGCCCTCTATGCCATGCAGAGTTTCTTTTTCCCTGCGGCCGGTGTCGATTACGAATGGGAGAAAGTATATCCCGAATTAGATCCTGAGTATAAAGGAGAGGTACGCAAAGTGGCCGCCCCCACACCACAGGCGAACGGTTTAACAGCCAATATGGATCAGATGCTGGCGCAGGCCAAAGTGACTCCTGATATTTTTGAGAAACTAGGTACAGGTTTCCGTAGCCTGACCGACTCCGTAACAAAAATGCGCGACTTGACCGATGCCACTGTTGCCACCAGCGACTACGCTCGTAACGTGAAAACAGCCTCGCAGTCGATTGGTGAAATGAATAAGTCATATGGTACAGCCATTTCGGCCATGACTTCGATGGCCGATGCCACCACCGATGCCAAAGATTATCGCGATCAGTTCCAGAAAGTGACCAAGAACATGGGCGCATTGAATGCCGTGTATGAATTGGAACTTCAGGACACAAACAAGCACCTGAAGGCCATGAATGCCTTCTATGGTAGCCTGACTTCAGCCATGGAAAACATGACCGATGCCAGCCGCGACACCCAACAGTTCAAAAACGAGTTGGCCAAATTGACGGGCAACCTGTCGTCGCTGAACAATGTGTATGGCAGCATGTTGACAGCCATGCGGGGTAACAATCAATAAACCATCACAAAAACATTAATTAGCACCCCACAATATGGCAGGTGGAAAAGAATCACCCCGTCAGAAGATGATCGGGATGATGTATCTGGTATTGACTGCGTTACTTGCTTTGCAGGTGACATCGGCTATCCTGGAGAAATTCATCCTTATCAACAACAGTCTGGAACAATCGACGGGGGCAGCCAATGTAGTGAATGATAATACCCTGCGGGGTATTCGCCTGACGGTTGAGAAGTCAGGCAACCGCCCCAACGACGTGGCGGTTATCAAGCAGGCCGACGAGGTACGGAACGTATCATCAGAGATGATTGCCGACATCGATAAGCTTAAGCAGGAAATTATTGACAAAGCGGGTGGAGGTCTGGATGAAACCGGCAACATTAAAAACGCCAGCGAAGAAGAGAAAGTAGCCCAGATTATGGTGGGCGGCAACCGCAACGGGGAGGCTTACAAGTTGAAAGACAAGCTCAACACGTTTGTAGAAGGCATGGGCAAATATACCAATGCCAAGTTTTCGCCCCTCGCCGTTGACGGCAAAGAAGATCCCATTGCTGCCCGGTCAGCAGAGCAGCGGTTGAAAGATTTTGCTGAACTCAATTTTGCACAGACTCCGGTACCGGCAGCTTTGGCGGTATTGAGTCAGAAACAATCGGAAGTTCGCCGGATCGAGGGCGAAACCCTGCGTGCATTAGCCGCTAAAGTGGGTGCCGAAGATGTGAAGTTCGACCAGATCAACGCCATGTTGAGCATGGAATCGAAAGTGGTTGTGGCTGGTACGAAGTTTAAAGGGGAGATGTTTCTCGCAGCCTATTCATCGGGGGTGCAACCCCGGATGAGTTTGAGCGGTGGTCCGGTTCGGATGCAAAACGGTAAGGGCTTGATCGAGTTTACGGCTCAGGGTGGTTCGTATGACAAGAATGGCCTTGCCCGTCGCGTTCTGACTGGTTCAATTAGCTACAACACGCCCGCTGGTCCTAAAACGGTACCCTTGCAGGCTGAGTATTTTGTAGCGAAGCCTTCGTATCAGGTTGAAACCGGAACAATGCCTCCGCTTTATTTAGGTTGTGCCAACAAACTGAGCATTCAAAGTCCACAGTTAGGCGCCCTCTGGAATCCGAACTTCTCGGCTGATGGTGCACAGGTACTGTCAGGTGGAGAGCGTGGCAAAATTACCGTTGTGCCTAGTGCTGCTAATGTAGCCCTGAATGTAAGCAATGCCGGGAATTTACTGGGTACAGAAAAGTTCCGGGTAAACCGTGTCCCAAAACCCACTCTGGAATATTTTTTAGGTGGAACTAAAGTGGGTGATCCCCGGGGTGTGCCGGTAACTTCGGCGCGCAGTGTAAAAGTAAATGCTATTCCTGATGAAAGCTTCAAGAATTATTCCCCCGATGATGCTAGGTTCCGTGTGACGGGCATTACTGTAACGTTGGCTCGCGGAACGAAGCGAGTTGGTTCGATTAATTTGGGGCCTGGAGGAGGTTCTTTGGGGACATTGGCTGCTGAAATGCAAGCAGGCGACCGTATAATTATTCAGGTTGAAGGGGTACAGCGTCAGAATTTCAAAGGCGACATCTCCGATGTAAATATGGGTAACACCATGCAACAAACAGGCTTGTATTGATAGACGATTTTTGCAATAGTATCGTTCTATAGGTACGAATCAACTAACAGACAGTAAACCATGAATCAACCGAAAAACATACGGTTTACGGCCCTTGCCCCCGCTTTGGGCGCAGTAGCTATCTTGCTGGTGGCCGGTGGCGCGATGGCGCAGGAGAAAGCCAGCACGGGCGCGAATCCGATGTCGGTTCGACCCATCAACGACAATGACATCATGATGAAGAAGACCCTTTGGCGACGAATCGACCTGAAGGAGAAACAGAATCAGTCGATGTTTTCGAAGAACAACGAGATTTCAAAGTACCTGATGGAAGCCGTGAAGTCGGGTTTACTGGTGGCTTATGAAAATGATTCGGTGAAGACCCCTATGACACCGGAGAAGTTTCACAAGAACCTGTTGATTCCAAATACGGACGCTGGTTTGTCGAAAGAAGAGATCGAAGCTGGTTTTGGTAAGGAAGGCGATAAAAAAGCGGATGACGGTTGGGGTACACCCAAAAAGGATGACAAGGCTAAACCTGCGGATGATGGTTGGGGCACGCCTGCGCCAAAGAAAACAGCAGCCGCAACGCCAAAAGCAGAGCCGGCTGACGATGGCTGGGGACCATCGCCCAAAAAGAAAACAACGACCAAAAAAGGAGCTAAAGCAACAAAACCTGCTCCAGCTACACTAGTGGCTGCTGCGCCTGTAGCATCGACTACAGCTTCGGCTGTTGCCTTTGATGGGGACGAATATTTTGCTAAGGAACTGAACATTATGGAAATCAAGGAAGACTGGATTTTCGACCGGAAACGCTCACGTCTTTACTACGATATTCAAACGGTAACGCTTTATTTGCCCTCCGACAAAAACCCGCAGGGTTTGGAGTTGCCCATCGCAACCTTCAAATATGCTGATCTGGACAAACTGTTCCGTTCAGACCCAAAGAAATTCATCTGGTATAACCCACAGAATCAGGCCCAACACAAGAACCTATCTGATGCCTTCGATCTTCGTTTGTTCTACGGTCGCATCACGAAAGTGTCTAACGCTGAAGACAAGGAATTAGTTGGTATCTATGGCGACAGAGAGGGCTTGATGAAGTCATACCAAACCGAACATGAATTGATGGAGATGGAACACGGTCTTTGGGAATACTAAAGAAACTGTACGAAGAAGCCCGGCGGAAACGTCGGGCTTTTTTTATACCCCTTCCATGGTCTCAAAATATGCTTTCACTTTTTTGGCCTTGTCATCGCCCACTACCTCGGCAATTTGCTCGATGGGGGCCTCCCGGATTTTCTTGACCCCTTTGAAATAGGTCAGCAGGCGGGCGGCTGTCTTTTTGCCAATGCCCTCAATGTTTTCGAGTTCGCTAATGAGGCTATTGCGACTGCGTTTGTCGCGGTGATAGGTGATGGCAAAGCGGTGAGCTTCGTCGCGGATGCGCTGAATGAGTTTAAGCGACTCTGATTTCTTGTCGATGTAAAGCGGCAGACTGTCTTCGGGGAAATAAATTTCTTCAAGCCGCTTGGCAATGCCGATTATGGGCACTTTGCCGTATAAGTCCAACGCTTTCAGGGCATCGCAGGCCGCGCTCAGTTGGCCCTTGCCTCCGTCAATCACAATCAGGTCGGGCAGGCCGGTGGTTTCCTCCAACACACGGGTATACCGGCGGCTTACCACCTCATACATACTCGCAAAGTCGTTGGGGCCGATAACGGTTTTGATCGAAAAGTGCCGATACTCCCTATTGGCGGGCTTTCCGTCGATGAAACAGACCATTGCCGAGACGGGGTTTGTGCCCTGAATGTTCGAGTTGTCGAAACACTCGATGCGTTTTGGGAGGGTTTTTAACTGCAGATCCTGCTTGAGTCGAATCAGCACCCGGTCTTTTTTGCTGGTACTGGCCGTGGCTTCGGCGGCTGCCCGGTCTTGTCGTTCGCGCCGGAAATACAGCACATTTTTCAACGACATATCCAATAGCTTCTTCTTGTCGCCAATCTGTGGAACGGTGATTTCTGCTTTTAGATCAGTTTCCAAGGGAATGTTGGAAATGATCTCTTTAGCTTGTGAACCGTATTGTTCGCGAAACTCAACCACCATCATGGTTAGCAGTTCCTCGTCAGTTTCTTCCAGCTTTTTCTTGACCTCAACGGTGTGCGCCTGGATGATTGTCCCGTTCACCACCTTCATGAAGTTGATGTAGGCACTGACTTCGTCGGAGGCAATTGTGAACACATCGGCATCGGCAATTTTCGGGTTCACCACCGTCGACTTGCTTTGGAACCGCTGCAACACGTCCATTTTGTCTTTGTATTGTTGTGCCTGCTCAAAGGCCATCGTGCTGGCAGCTTCCACCATCCGATTGCGGAAATAGTCCTGAGCTGGTTTCAGTTGCCCCTTCAAGATCGAATGAACCTGCTCAATGTCGCGGTTGTAATCTTCTTCCGACTGTTTATTTTCGCACGGCCCCTTGCAGTTGCCGATGTGGAATTCCAGGCACACTTTAAATTTCCCAGCTTCGATGCTTTCCTGGCTCAGGTTGTAATTGCAAGTGCGCAACGTGAACAACTGACTAAACATTTCAAGCACCGTGTACATGGGTTTCAGGTTGGCAAACGGGCCATAGAATGTTCCCATTTTGCGGTCGATGCGCCGGGTTGTGAGCACGCGCGGAAACCGCTCATTGGTCACGCAAATAAACGGGTAGGTTTTATCGTCGCGCAACAGGATGTTGTACTTGGGTAGATATCGTTTAATGAGTTGGTTCTCAAGCAAGAGCGCGTCGAATTCGGTATGCACAATGGTAAACTCGATCTTGCGTATTTGGGCAACCAGCCGGAGTGTTTTACGATCGTGCTGTTTGGAGTTGGTAAAGTAACTGCTGACCCGGTTGCGCAAGTCTTTGGCCTTGCCAACATAAATAACCTCGCCAGTTGCATCGAAGTACCGATAAACACCCGGTTCATGAGGCACACGCGCCAGTTCAGCTTTATAATCGAAGAGAGGATTTGCCATACAATTTTTGATAGGGACGCGGATTTAACCGTCTGCACCCCTATCAAAAACCACCTTTAAACTAAAATAGTTACCAAACTTGATCTGGCAAAGCAGAACCATAAAGGGGGCGAATTTGTAATATTAGAATAGTCTTATTGGAGATAATGCCTGCCAAACTCGACTTTTTCTTCACCGCCGACCGCCGGGAGTGGCGACAATGGCTGGCCGACAATCACGACAGATCGCCGGGCATCTTTTTCGTTTTTTACAAGAAAAAGACCGGCCAACCAACCCTTACCTACGGCGAAGCTGTGGAGGACGCACTCTGCTACGGCTGGATCGACAGTTTGCCCTGCAAAATCGACGAGGAACGGCACGGCCTGAAGTTCTCGCCCCGCAAGCCCCGTAGCGTGTGGTCGAAACCCAACAAAGACCGCATCGAACGGCTCATTACCGAGGGCTTGATGACACCCATTGGACTGGCTAAAATTGAAGCCGCCAAACTCGACGGTTGCTGGGATGCCCTCACCGACAGCGACAACCTCGTTGTTCCGCCTGAGCTTGAAGCAGCTTTGCTTGCCAATCCGGTGGCACACCAGAATTTTTACGGGTTCTCGCCTGGCTCGCGCAAGATCATTTTGTATTGGATAAGCTCTGCCAAACGCCCCGAAACCCGCCAAAAGCGCGTGGAAGAAACTGTGCGGCTGGCGGCTTTGGGCAAGCGCGCAAACTTTCCAGGGTAATGCTTTCTGTGCATTAAGAACAGCATCCTGATCTTAACAATACCGTCATATTCACGTCAGCGGAGGGTGCGTACTTTGCCGGGGTAAACCAACTCCTGCAAAACCCGATGAAAACAACTAAATCCCAGTTTAGCGTACTGTCTGCTACCCTTTCCCTGAGCCTGCTCGTTACGGCTTGTATTGATCACAGTTTGCCCGGCGGTCTCACATTCCCAGCCGTTGCCGAAGCCGCCAATCCGGCTCTGATTCAAACGGTTAACGGCGTTCGCGTCAATGGGGGCGGCTTTGGTTCGGCCGTTGTTGCCGACCCTACCGACCCTGTCGTTTTTTACCTCCTCACCGACCGGGGACCAAACATCGACGGCACGGTTGCGAATTCAAAAGTTTTTGCCAAGCCTGATTTTGTGCCGCAAATCGGCAAGTTCCGGCTCGTCAACGGGCAACTTATCCTGGAGCGTACTATTCTTTTAACCAACCTCGCGGGTGCAAACCTCAACGGGTTACCAAACCCCATCGGACAAGGTAATACTGGCGAGATTGCGCTGGATTTAATGGGCAATACCATTGCCTCGAGCATCGACGGACTTGACTCCGAAGGGTTGGTGATGGCCCCGGATCGGTCGTTCTGGATCAGCGACGAATATGGCCCGCACCTATTGCACGTCGATGAAAACGGCCGCACTTTGGAGCGTATCAACCCGTTTGGAACGGGAACAGGCGGACGCAAAATCCCGCTTGTTTTTGCCCGTCGGCGAGCCAACCGGGGCATGGAGGGTTTGGCCATTACACCCGATGGCAAAACGCTGGTTGGCCTGATGCAATTCCCGCTCTATAACCCAACGGCAGCGGCTGTTGCCAACTCGCTGGCAACGCGGATTCTTACGTTTGATATTGCATCGGGAGCCACCAAACAATATGTAGTTTTGATGGAACGCGCTAATTTGCAGGCCTTTAGCGAAATTACAGCGATCACTAACAACACGTTCCTGGTGTTGGAGCGCGATGGTGAATACGGCACCAATGCCAACCGGGCCACGCTGTTTAAGCGGGTTTATAAAATCGATTTGACCAATGCAACTGACATTTCGGACGCAGCCAACGGCGCGGGCGGAAAGTTGTTTGGCGGCAAAACAGTGGAAGAACTCAAAGACGCGGCAACGCTACAGGCCAACGGAATTGTACCCGTAACGAAATCGCTGGTGTTGGATTTGGCCACCGAATTGCCCGCGGTTTACCCGCACGACAAAGCAGAAGGACTGGCCCTCTTAAGCCCAACGTTACTAGCGGTTTCTAACGATGATGACTTTGGAATCGGTGGTATCGGTACGTATGCGGCTAAAATTCTGCCAGCTACGGGTGAGCTGGATAATAACCGGATTTATTTTGTTCGGCTGAGAGCCGCTGTGAAATAAAAGCCTGTTTTAAACGGAGGATTTGGAAATTAATCCCCTAACCCCCACCTTTGTCCCCACCTTTCCCCACTAAACAAGCGGCACTTTATTGTGCCGCTTTTCATTATAGCAATAATCTATTAAGTCGATATAGATAGACTATTATGCAAACTGAGCCAGTATCCATAGCCGAAACAGTTGACCTCAACGGCCTGATAATTACCTTGCAAGGCAACAATGCCGACAAACAGGCGGATGTCTTGCGTAGTCTTTTTCCGACAGCCAAGGTAGCAACTACGGTTACGGAACCGTTGCTACGACGACGGACCTGGAAAGAGATTGGCATCTACGCTTCAGCAGCGGTGGCCCTGATGGTAGTGGGACATATGCTATTCAGCTATTTTACGTGGGAGAAGATCACGGTAATGGCCAGTTCAGTGGAGATTGGCCCGGAGATTTTTTACTTTCTGATGGCGGGGTTCGTGGCTCAAATGATTGATGGCGCGCTCGGCATGGCCTACGGCGTAACGGCTACCACGTTTCTGATGAGCGTGGGAATAAGCCCCTTACACGCTACCGCGAGTGTACATAGTTCCGAGATTTTCACGTCGGGCGTTTCGGGGTATATGCACATCAAGTTTGGCAACATCAACAGTAAATTATTCAAAGCCGTGTTGATTCCGGGAGTGATTGGGGCGGCATTGGGAGCCTGGCTTATTTCAGAGCTGTCTGCTTTTGAACAGTATGCGAAAGCGTTACAACCCGTAATTTCGGTCTATACGGCATTTCTGGGTATCCTGATTATTCGCAAGGCCCTCATAAAACGAACCAAGAAAAAGCCCGTTCGCAACATTGGCCTGCTGGCCTGGTCGGGCGGATTTCTGGATTCTATTGGGGGCGGTGGCTGGGGTCCAATCGTGAATTCTACGCTCATTGCTGCCGGTCGTCATCCGCGCTATACCATCGGGTCAGTGAACCTGGCCGAGTTTTTTGTATCGTTTGCTTCGTCGGTAGTATTTGCCGTATATGTAGGCCTAGAAAACTACGGTCTGGTGATTCTGGGGCTGGTTCTCGGCGGAACCATCGCAGCACCAATTGCCGCTCGACTGGCGCAACGATTACCCGTGAAATCTATGATGGTACTGGTCGGGATCGTGGTCATTATCGTAAGTTTGCGGAAGATTATTTTGTTCTTATGAAAAAACAAACACTTGCCATCCGAACACAAACGCCCCAAACGGGCTATCGGGAGCATTCAACGCCCCTTTTCCTGACATCGAGTTTCACCTTCGAGGATGCTGAACAGGGCAAAGCGTTATTTGAAGAAACCGAAGAAGGCAATATCTATAGCCGTTTCTCGAACCCCAATGTCACGGAGTTTGTGGACAAGGTTTGCATGCTCGAAGGAGCCGAGGATGGCATTGCAACGGGAACGGGCATGGCAGCCGTGTTTGCGAGTATGGCTGGTTTGCTGAAATCGGGCGATCATTTGGTGGCTTGCCGGGCTTTGTTTGGGTCGGCGCACCAGATTATTACCCAGATTCTAAGCAAATGGGGCATCACCCATACCTACGTGGATGCCACGGCCACCGAAGCCGAGTGGGAATCTGCTATACAGTCTAATACCGGAACTGAACCGGCGGGCCGGCCGGTCGCACGCATGGTATATTTAGAAACGCCCTCAAACCCCGGACTCGAATTAGTCGATCTGGCGATGTTGGGGCGGTTAAAAGAAAAATACGGCTTCATTCTGAACGTGGACAACTGTTTTGCCACGCCGATTCTGCAAACCCCCATCGACTTTGGCGCTGATCTGTCGATTCACTCCGCCACTAAGTTTATGGACGGACAAGGTCGTGTTCTGGGAGGTATCGTGGTGGGTCGTGCCGATCTGATCCAACCAATCCGGTTTTTTGCCCGGCATACGGGGCCATCGCTTTCACCGTTCAATGCCTGGATTCTGTCGAAGAGTCTGGAAACGCTGGATTTGCGGATGGAACGCCACTGCCGCAACGCCCTTTCCCTGGCCCAGGCCCTCGAAAAGCACCCCGACGTGGAGCGGGTATTGTATCCGTTCCTCGAATCGCACCCGCAATATGAACTGGCGAAAGCGCAGATGTCGGCGGGCGGGGCCATTATAACGATTGAACTGGAAGGTGGTTTCGAGCGGGTGCAGGCCTTCTTCGACGCGCTCCAGATTCCAACCCTCTCCTCGAACCTCGGCGACTCACGCACCATCGTGACCAACCCAAACACCACGACCCACGCCAAACTGAAACCCGACGAGAAAGCGGCCCTCGGCATCACGCCCGGCCTGATTCGGATTTCGGTAGGGCTTGAAGCCATTGAGGATTTGATTGAAGATTTTGAGCAGGCCGTTGCGGTGAGTGCGGAGGTAGTGAAAGAAAAGGTGTAAATCATACGAATATGCGCCATCTCATCACTATCTTCTTCTTTCTGCTGATTCTCTCCGCCCAATGCGCTATTGCGCAACCAGCCCGCAAGCCAACCCGCATTGGCGTGGTAGGGTTGGTGCATACACACGTACACGGCATTTTCAGGAAAGCGTATCGGGAAAAGGAGCAAAAGGACCTCGAAATTGTGGGTATTGCTGAACCCGACCGGCAGTTGGCCGAGCGGTACGCCAAACAGTACGGCTTCCCGATGAGCTTGGTCTATCCAACCATCGAAGCCATGATCGAGGCCACCAAGCCGGAGGGCATAACCGACTTTGGCAAGATCATCAACCACCTGAAAACGGTGCAGATTGCCGCCCCGCGGGGCATTCATGTGATGGTGGAGAAACCACTTGCCGTGAGCCTCGACCATGCCCGGCAAATGGAGAAACTGGCTCAGAAGCACAAAATTCAACTCCTGACCAACTACGAAACAACCTGGTACGGCAGCAATCACCGGGCTTATGCCATGACCATTGGCGACAAAGCCATTGGCGATGTCCGCAAGATGGTGATTCATGACGGGCATCAGGGGCCGAAAGAAATTGGGGTTACGCCGGAGTTCCTGAGCTGGCTCACCGACCCGGTAGAGAACGGCGCGGGTGCTTTGTTTGATTTTGGGTGCTACGGAGCTAACCTTGCCACGTGGTTTATGCAAGGCGAACGCCCGACGAGCGTAATGGCCATGACCCAGCAAATTAAGCCCGATATTTACCCAAAAGTGGACGACGAGGGAACCATGATCGTGACTTACCCGAGGGCGCAGGCCATCATTCAGGCTTCCTGGAACTGGCCGTACTCCCGTAAAGACATGGAAGTATATGGCCAAACCGGGTCGATTATGGCCCTCAACAGCACAAAGATGCGGGTGCGGCTGAGCGAAAAAGAACCCGAAAAAATGCTTGAGGCTACACAAGCTGACGCGCCCGCTACGGACCCGTATGCCTATTTTGGCAAGGTGGTTCGGGGCGAGGTGAAACAGATTGATAACCTGTCGTCGCTGCCCAATAATATGATTGTAATGGAGATTTTAGACGCAGCCCGGCAGTCGGCAAAGACGGGACGGGTTGTAAACTTGAAATAAGATGATCAATGGGAAGTGTACTATGGTGGTGTTTCCTTCTTTTCGTTCCATCAATATGGCTTTATTCGCTGTTGTGGTTAATTCAATGGAAGTATTTTATGTATTATCTATTGATTAATGGCTTACTCGCAGTACTATATGCCGTACTAATTAATTATCTAACACGTAATGATTTGGATGGTTGGGGCGTAGCCATCTTTAGCTATATAGCTGTCTATAGTCATTGCTTGGTTGGCACGGGTGTTTCAATCCTGATTCGACGGAAATATTTACAAAGCTTATGATTGCAGAACCAACATATACATTAAACAGCCTCAGCGAGCAACTCGCGGGCCAGACTGAGATCGACGCACTCCGCACATTGACCGAACTGTTTCCCGGTCAGGTTGTCTTCTCGACCAGCTTAGGCTACGAAGATCAGGTGATTACGGATATGATTGCCACGAATGATCTGCCAATTCGTGTGTTTACACTCGATACGGGCCGGATGTTTGGTGAGACGTATTCCGTCTGGAACAAGACCCTGAGCCGCTACGGAATCGAGATCGACACGATGTTCCCGAAGCAGGAAGCCGCTGAAAACTTGCTGACTGCCAAGGGGCCGTTCAGCATGTACGAATCGGTGGAGAACAGGAAGGAGTGCTGCTTTATTCGCAAGGTGGAGCCGCTGAACCGGGCATTGGCGGGCCAGAAAATCTGGATCACCGGCATCCGTGCTGAGCAGTCGGCTAACCGCACCGACATGACGCAGTTGGAATGGGACGAAGCGCACCAACTCTACAAGTTTCACCCACTGATGAACTGGACATTCGAACAGGTGACGCAGTACGTAAAGGACAACAACGTGCCCTATAACCCCCTCCACGACCGGGGTTTTGTGAGCATCGGTTGCCAGCCCTGCACCCGCGCTATTCAGCCTGGCGAAGATTTCCGGGCCGGTCGCTGGTGGTGGGAAGACAATTCTAAGAAAGAGTGCGGTTTACATAGCCATGAGGAGGTGTTTAAACCCTAACACGAAAAGATTATGCCATTAGATTATTTGGATCAACTCGAATCGGAAGCCATCCATATCATGCGGGAAGTGGCCGGACAGTTCGAACGGCCTGCCTTGCTGTTTTCGGGCGGTAAAGATTCCATTACGCTCGTGCATCTGGCCCGCAAGGCATTTCGGCCCGGCAAGTTTCCGTTTCCGCTGGTGCATATCGACACGGGTCACAACTTTCAGGAGGCCCTCGATTTCCGGGATTGGTTAGCCAACAGTTTGGGCGAACGGCTCATTGTGCGGTACGTGGAAGATACCATCCGCGAGAAAAAACTGAAGGAGCCAACGGGCCGCAATGCCACCCGCAATGGTCTGCAAACGTTCACCCTGTTGGATGCCATCGAAGAGTTTGAATTCGATTGTTGCATTGGCGGGGCGCGTCGCGATGAGGAGAAGGCGCGGGCCAAAGAGCGCGTGTTTTCGGTACGCGACGAGTTTGGCTCGTGGGACCCCAAACGGCAACGCCCCGAACTCTGGAACCTCTACAACGGGCGTATCCACAAGGGCGAAAACGTGCGGGTGTTCCCGATCTCAAACTGGACCGAATTAGATGTCTGGAACTACATCCGGCGCGAAAACATTGCCCTGCCAAGCCTCTACTTTGCCCACGACCGTGAACTGATTTTGCGTGATGGCAAGCTGATGGCTACGGCCGGGGGCGTTATTCAATCCGATGCCGACGATGAGATTGTGACCCGCCGGGTTCGTTTCCGCACCGTAGGCGATATTTCCTGCACGGCAGCCTCCGAATCGGAAGCCGAAACCCTCGACACGGTCATCGACGAAATTCAGGCTACCCGCATCTCCGAACGGGGCGAGACCCGCATGGACGACCAACTCAGTGAGGCCGCCATGGAAGACCGGAAAAAGGGGGGGTATTTTTAATTGAAGAATACGTAGCTTTATATGCCTACTGTAACGTTTCTGGATGGAGTTAAAGTGGAGATGTATTATGACGATCATGCTCCCGCACACGTTCATGCGAAATATGCAGAGTATGAGGCATTGCTCGTTATTGCCGATGGCAGTGTTTATCGAGGCTCGTTGCCTAGCAAGCAATTAAAAAAGGTTCAGGATTATATTCTCGACCCCGTACATAACAAGCAATTGATAAGGAGATGGAACCAATACAACCGCGAATGATTCGCCCCAAAAAGCTAATCCAAGTTGATGCGTTCAAGGTGGTGTTATTATGGTCGAATGGCGAAATACGATCAAATGATTTCACCGAGAAGGTAGAGCAATGGAAGCATGGTCGCAATAAGCAGTTGGCAAAATTGGCTAACCCTGATGTATTTATGTCTGCTGCAATTCATGGCAATGCGCTTGCTTTTAAGAAAATAAAACTCCGAGTTCCTGGTATAAAAGGCGCTCAACCGCTTGATCTTGACCCAGATGTCATGTTTGAGGAAAGTATCAAATTGGGGAAGTCTGTTTCTCGTTCCGGCATACAAAAAGTAAGTCGAAGTAAACCTGCTTTGAAGTCGCCTACTATAGAAATGAAATTTTCGCCGGAAGGCAGCGATCTCAGCGTCAACGGAAAATCATATCATTTTTCAGCAGCGCGGCCACTTATTCAGATTGGTGATGAACTGATCGAAATTGAAAATTAATGGATTTACTCCGATTTATAACAGCCGGGTCGGTTGACGACGGCAAAAGTACCCTGATTGGGCGGCTTCTTTACGACTCCAAATCCATTCTGGCCGATCAGCTCGAAGCTATCGAACGCGCCACTAAAGGCCGCGACGACGGAACGGTCGATTTGGCTTTGCTGACCGACGGTCTCCGTTCGGAGCGGGAACAGGGAATCACGATTGACGTGGCCTATCGGTATTTTCAGACCACGGCCCGCAAGTTTATCATTGTGGATGCGCCGGGTCATATCCAGTACACCCGAAACATGGTGACGGGAGCTTCCAACTGTCAGTTGGCGGTGGTGCTGGTGGATGCACGGCATGGCGTGGTAGAGCAAACCCGTCGGCACTCGCTCATTGCCAGCATGTTGGGTATTCCGCATTTGGTGGTGGCTGTGAACAAAATGGACTTGGTAGGCTACTCGCAGGACGTATTTTCGGACATTTGTATTCAGTATGCTGAATTAGCAAAGAAGCTGAATGCCAAAGACATAACATTTATCCCGATGAGTGCGCTCAACGGCGATAATGTGGTTGACAAGTCGGCTAATATGCCCTGGTACGATGGTCCCGCCCTGCTTAGTTTTCTTGAAACAGTAGAGTTAAGCAACGATGTAAACTTGACCTTGGGGCGTTTCCCGGTGCAGTACGTCATTCGTCCGCAAACCGCCGAGTTGCACGATTACCGGGGTTACGCGGGTAAAATCAACAGCGGCACCTTCCGGGTGGGAGATGCCATCACGGTGTTGCCATCGGGCCAAACGTCCACCATTTCGCGGATCGAACAAAACGAGCAGGATAGTGCCGAAGCTATTGCCGGTCAATCGGTTATTCTGCATTTGGCTGACGACATCGACATTAGCCGGGGCGATTTGATCGTGACTGCCGACAATCAGCCAACCGTGTCGCAGAACGTAGAAGGAATGCTTTGCTGGATGGATTCAAAGGAGTTGAAAGTAGGCAGTAAATACGTGTTGCAGGTTGGCACAGCCCGCACCCGCTGCTCAGTGCGTGAGATTCCGTACCAGTTAAACATCGAGACATACGAACACATTGAGGACGTAGAGAGTCTGAAATTGAACGCCTTAGCCAAAGTTGTTCTGCGCACCGCCCAACCTATCGCATTCGATCCCTACATTCAGAATCGCTTCAACGGTGGGGCCATCCTGATCGACGAAACCAGCAACGTAACTGTTGGGGCCGTTATGCTGGAAGGGGAAGCGTAACTAATTTCGTTCAGGTGGTTTTTTAGCATCCTCGGCCTGTGAGGACACAGGCCGAGGATGCGGTCACTGGGAGTTTACAACTCCTTCATCAGGCGGGCAGACTTAGACAGGCCGTTTGTCTGCTGAACCCGGACGGTGTACATACCCGAACGCAACCCACGAATATCAATCGAGACCTGCTTATCAGCCGCATTAAACGGCTTACTGGTTAGTCGATTACCCATCAAGTCAGCAATTTCGACGGTGCCTTCGCCATGTTCGGTCATGAAATCGACCTGCACCGACTGCGCCGAGGGATTCGGAAACAACGAAATCTGAATATCCTCGCCTAGTGCCGATTGTTCGTTGGCATTGGCTGGTATTGGCCCAGGTATGCTCAGGCAAATTTTGGGCGCGGGCTGCACCGGAACCGACTGCACCGGCACGTTCAGCCAGGTTCCGAATGCTTGCTGACAATAGCGCAACTTATCGGGTTTGGTAGCTGAAAAACGCTCAAACTTGATTGGGATAACGGGGCAACCTGGCACCTGTCCAATCAGGTTGGTTCGCATAGCAAAGGCATCAAGATTGTTGTTTGTCAGTGCATTAGCTGTTACAAAATACGTGCTTGGTTGTCCCACCAATCGGTCGATTCCTTCGGCCACGGTTGCCGGAGACGCAGTCGGATACAGATTACTCCATATGTATTGTGAGCAGACTGGCCCGAGTTCCGTTACCATAATTCGGCGCGTACCGAGATCATTGAGCGGCCCCGTTATCACCACATTTCCCTGTTTCTCGGAGAGCGTGATGCCCCGCGCAAACGTGTTGTATCCTTGCGTGTTCATGTGGTAAGCCCCGCAAACCAAGGCACCAATCGGGGTGATTTCAAACGCATAAATACTCGTGCGTGGGCTTCCATTGGCCAATGTGTGCTGAATACGGCCCGCCACCACAAAGTTTCGGTTGGGCAATTGCACCAGATCATGGCCGCTGTCGATGCTGGTTTGATCAGCCAAAGAGGGGTAGGCAAATCGCCAGACCTCCAATCCCCGCTCGTTGATTTTGAGCGCGAAAGTGCGCCGATTTGTGCCGAAGTTGGCAATAAAGGCGGGGTCGCAGGGTTGAAAATCGCCCGTGACCACAATGGCTTCGGGCATTTGGGGTGAATTGATGGCCGGTCCATTGCAAAGTGGCACCACGGCGGCTTGTGCGCCCGTCACATCCTTGGCCGACTCAGCCGCCCGGATGCTGCTGATTTGCCCCTGACAGCCCAAATGCTGGTATTGTTGACTCCACATAGTGGCACCGAGGGGCGTAAAGCGGGCTGCCATTATTGACTGAGTGTTGGTGGCCGTGTTGGTTACGTTGGCCACCAGAATCGGCCCTGTATCGTTCATCACCTCCACCGAAACGACCGAAAGCGTGGTTTGCTGATTTGGTGTTGGAATAAACTCCCGGTGCCAGATTACGACACCCCCGTTATTGAGCCGGGTTACAAAAATACCCGGTAAGCCAATGGCCGGGCCGTTGGGTTTCCTGACATTCCCAATGACGTAATAACCGGGTGCTATTCCCGCTGAACCAGGGGCTTTCTTGATGTCGATAGCCTGATAAGAGGCTGTTGCACCAGGCAGATTGGGATATACTCGATTCCACAAAAAGGAGCCGTTACCATTGTAGCGAGTCAGCAGAACGCGGCTTCCGGCACCTGCGCCGGGGAAACTGGTGGTTTGACCGGCTGCAACTCCGGCGGGTGCCAGGGCCAAAGCCGCTTCGTAACTGTCGGTGTTGGGTGCCATCAGCACCGTTTGGAAAGGTTGCGCCCAGGCTGTAGTGCCGAGCAACAAACAGGCAAGTAGTAAACGTACCATAGCTATTGAGGTTTGAGGTAAAAATTCGGATGTAAAATCGTCGTTGACGAATCCTAGTATCACCTCATCCGGCCTATATACCCAATAGCAACTTACCTTAATAAGTATCTATTTACTACCCGATAGGTGTATTATAGAATCTGTTTAGCATAGGGGTGTTGAAAAGAGACTAAATTTTCTTAAAAAAGGTAAATAAATCAAAGGTTTATTGAGTGAACGGTTGTTAATATATTGATTAATGGTTTAGGGGTTCATGTAAGTTAACGACCTCCCTAAAGCTTACTCAACTGAAATGCCTCCTTAAGAAATCAAGCCCGTTCTGAACACTCAATCGTTTGACAACATCGTTGGGAACCCGGATCAGGTTAGCAATTCCGTGATGTGTATTGAGCTGTTGAGCCATTGATGTAAGACATGCTTTCAGATTGTCTCTGAACAACTGCGAGAGTTGCCGGGCAGAGGGGCAGGTTTTCAAAGCGGTGATAAGTCCGTCATAATCAGAGCCAAGGCAGATGTGATCCCAGGGGTCTATGCTGGATGGTACTCGCATAGAGGGGTCTGTTGCCGGTAACTTGTGGAGTTCAGTAATAAGTACGATATGGATTACCTGCTGGCAAAAGGCCCAGGAGTCGGTTGTTACCCGGTCATGATCGCCATCGAAATCTCGTGGGAGCGCACTGTCGGGATACAGGCTCACTGGCGCACCCATGCTGCTTTGCCAGGCAATTGGAAAGTCAAGTCGGCTAAATCGCTCATTTTCAACCGGAAACGGCTCAAGAATGGACTTTGGTGTTAGGGTTGCCCCCACAATCCGGCGATCCAGCGAAACGCCAATCAGCCCGCCCGACCGCATGATCTGTACAATGTCTTCGTTGTATAAATTGATGGACCAGGGATTAAATGGCATACACGTCAGGGCAGAAAGCGGACTGGGTGTAGAGGGCGAAACCCGACGCAAAAATCCCCTAACCCCTCTGTAACTCACAACCAGATTCTTCGGGCGGCCAGGCATTCCATTGACGGTTTCGATGGCCGGGTTGTCCCACGATGTTCCCGTCATGCCCATGTGCGTAGCCAGAATGGGTACGCCCGCAAAGTCGCTCTCCATGAGGGCATAAACCTGTTGTCGTGCCTTCAGACTCAGGTGCTTGATGTCGACCAGAATGCGTTTTTCATTGGCTGTTTCGCGCAGAGCCGTTCGAACAAACGTCTCTCCCATCGGACTCAGACCGTTACCCGTAGGATCGAACGAACCTACACGAACCAGATCGTGGGCAAATCGGGCAGGAATAGCCCAGGCATGGTTGGTCAACACGTTCTGACCGTGATGCGCCAGCGTGATATAGAACAACCGGGGAAACTTGTCGGGATTACTAAATGAATCCCTTTTCCAGCTCACCAATTTGTTAACAATCCCTTGTGGGTCAGACTCTTGCAGGGCAATATCTTTTTCGCCATAAAAATTATGAACGCCTTCTATGGAGGCCACTACATAAACAGTGTTGGGATCTGGCTGATTCGGATACTCCCCTATATGTTGGAGCAGTTTATAAGTTCGGGGGGCGAGGTCTGTCTCTGGCACGTCCTCAAATGTCAGAAAATGCTGCAAGTCCCGCTTGATCAGCCGGTCGAAATAGCTTTCTTTTTGGTTTTGCATATCGGGCAGAATGTTTGGCCCCAGGTTTTTAATCTTTTTAAGATCGCTGACAAAGGCATAAACCCGCTCAAAGGCGATAAAACTGACTGCGATCAGACTGCCTCCGGCAACTTGCCCGAAACTGCTTTGCGAATCCAGTGAATTTCCCACCAGTTTCTCCACGCAGGCTCCAAAAGGCACGCTGAGTTCTATATCGACAAACCCGATTGGGTT
Source organism: Cytophagales bacterium (assembly GCA_031411995.1). Taxonomy (GTDB): domain Bacteria; phylum Bacteroidota; class Bacteroidia; order Cytophagales; family Spirosomataceae; genus Rudanella. The sequence goes on along the minus strand of JANOCD010000089.1, from coordinate 24,760 downwards.
TTTGCACAGATCAACATTGTCGTTTAGCAGCGACGATTTGAACGAGGGATGGGTATGTAGATCGAAGAAGGCCATGAGGAGGTTTGGTTTTGTTTAGAGCTATTGATAACGATTAGTCGAACTTACCGAGTTGGTGGCAAACATCCTACCAAAACAATTATTACCTTGCTGACAATCAACCCAAACCGCGATTCTTATGCTGCTCTTCACGTTCACTTTTCAAACTGCTGCCTGGGTCGTTGCGGGCTATGTGGTGCTGTGTTTGATGGCCTACTGGATTCAGGAACGGTTTATTTTTAAGCCCGAAAAACTCGCGTCCGATTTCGAATACAAGTACAATACGCCCTTCAAGGAACTCCATTTTTCGATGACCGACGGTGCCCACATCAACGGTTTGCTGTTTTACACGGCTACCAAGCCAAAGCGCGGGTTGTTGATGTATTTTCACGGCAATACCCGCAGCGTGAAAGGATGGTCGAAATACGCCCGCGATTTTTCGCGCTATGGCTATGATGTGCTGATGATCGATTATCGGGGCTACGGCAAAAGTTTTGGCAAGCGCACCGAAACCAACCTGAAAAAAGATGCCGAACACATTTACCACCGGATGCGCTTTGAGCATCACTACCCCGAAAACCAGATTGTGGTGTATGGGCGGTCGCTGGGGTCGGGCTTTGCCACAAAGCTGGCTTCGGTGACGCGCTGCAAAATGCTCATTCTTGACGCACCCTACTATAGTTTCTCCCAACTGACCAACCGCTTTTTACCCTTTCTCCCCGTCTCGATTATTCTCCGCTTCAAAATCCGCACCGATCAGTGGATCAAGTATGTACGCTGCCCGGTCTATATTATTCACGGCACCAAAGACCGGCTTATTCCGCTGAGTTCGAGCATTCGGCTCGCCAAAATTGCGCCCCTGAACACGCATTTAGTGTCGATTCAGGGCGGGGGCCACAACAATTTACCTTCGTTTGAGGAATATCACCGCATTCTCGGCGATATCCTGACCGACCGTTTCGGAAACATCGAACAACAGATTATGGGCGATATTGAGTTTAATGCGTGAGAGGGGAGGAAGGAGAATACACATAACTGAAAACTTAATCATGACGAAATTTCAGTATAGCCAAGAGAAGTTTCCCTGGAAGAATTCCTATCACCTTTCTGCACTCCTCCCATTTCTCCTTTTCTTGTACCTTCTCGGTTATCCGCTGATCTATTTCTTCCAGCCTGTTTTGCTGTTTCGGAATGTTCCGTTGGACAATTCAGCCCGGTTTTCGTTTACGTATCCCTTTCGGGAGGTCAATTTTGAGCCGGAGCCGGGTGCAAAACTCAACGCGCTTTTTTTTTCGACACAGGCTGCTCAGAAGCGGGGCGTGGTACTATATTTTCACGGCAACGCCGACAACCTCACCCGCTGGGGCAACTATGCCGACCGATTTCTGAACCGGGGCTATGATGTTTGGATGTATGACTACCGGCAATTTGGCAAAAGCAAAGGCGAGTTCGACGAGGCCACGTTTTACCATGATGCCGAGTTTATGTATCAACAGGTTTTGAAGCAATGCCCTGAAAACCAGATTGTTTTATACGGATATTCCCTCGGCACGGGCATTGCCACGAAGGTTGCCGCCGACCACAACCCGCGTTTATTGCTGCTCGAAGCTCCTTATTTTTCCATTCCTGATGTGTGGTGGCTTCATGCGCCGATCTATCCCTACAGTAAACTGATGCGCTATCAATTCCGAACCGACAAACGAATTACCCGCGTACGTTGCCCAATGCACTTTTTCCACGGCACCAACGATGAAGTAGTTCCGTACAAATCGAGCCTGAAGTTGGCCCGGCTTTTAGGCCGCGAACCTGCCGAGTTAATTACGACGATTGAGGGGGGGCAGCACAGAAATCTGGCCGAGTTCATAGACTATCAAGCTGGTTTGGGTGTTTGGTTGAGCAGAATTTCAGGCCAATAAGCGAACCTTTTGACCTTTTAAATCCTTACATTTGCATCTACAATCGTCAACAAAACGCCGAACTAACATTCGGCATTTGTTTTTTTTGGGTAGTATATTTAATCTATAGACTATTTACAGCTATGTCTATTGCCTTTTCCGCCAACGTCAGTCCAGCGGCTCAACGCGACATTCTCGACCTCCAGAAAAAGATCAGCGGCTTTGCCAGTGGGCAAATGACTGATGAGCAATTCCGTAAGTTTCGGCTGGCGCGGGGTGTCTATGGTCAACGGCAGGCGGGGGTGCAGATGATCCGCATTAAACTGCCCTATGGCCGTATCACCGCTGATCAATTAATTCGCATCGCCGACGTTTCCGACAAATATGCCACCGGCAACCTCCACGCCACTACCCGGCAGGATATTCAGCTTCACTTTGTGAAACTCGCCGATTCTCCCCAACTCTGGGTTGAATTGGAAGACGCGGGCATCACACTCAAAGAAGCCTGTGGCAATACCGTTCGCAACGTGACCGCTTCGGCCCGTGCGGGCATTGACCCCGACGAACTGTTCGATGTGTCGCCGTATGCCCAAGCGATTTTTGAGTACTTTTTGCGGAACCCGATCTGCCAGGACATGGGCCGTAAGTTCAAAATCGCGCTCTCGTCGTCGGAGAAAGATTCCGCCTATGGCTATATGCACGACATTGGTCTGATTCCGCGCATTCAGGATGGCGTGCGCGGCTTCAAAGTATTGCTGGGCGGTGGCTTGGGTGCACAGCCTTTTGCGGCTCAGACCGTTTCCGAATTCATTGAAGAAGAGCGGGTTATCCCGTTCATCGAGGCTGTTATCCGCGTATTCGACCGGTATGGCGAGCGCACCAAACGGCACAAAGCCCGCATGAAATACCTCCTCAACGACATTGGACTGGAAGAATTCCAGAACCGAATTGCCGAGGAGTGGACGGCTCTCCGGGTTAAAACGTTTCTGGTTTCCATGGCTGCGCCGTTTCACGTTTCAGAACCAGAAACAGCGCAGCCATGGAAACCAGAAACGGCACAGCCATTGAAACAGCGAAGCTATGAAACTTGGTTTGCCACCAACGTTTTCGAGCAGAAGCAGGCCGGTTGGTATGCGGTGCAGTTGCGTGTATTGCTGGGCGACATGTCGTCGGATACGGCGCGGGCGTTGGCGGGTTTGGTGAAACAATATGCGGGCGACGATATTCGGGTAACGGTGAATCAGGGGTATTTGCTCCGATTTGTGAAACCCGAAAACTTAGTCGCGCTCTACGAAGGACTCGACGCACTGGGGCTGGCAACGCCCGGCTTCGACACCACCGCCGACATCACGACCTGCCCCGGAACCGATACCTGTAATCTCGCCATTTCGAGCAGTTACGGCATCACGCGGGCATTGGAAACGATGATGCTCAACGAGTTTCCCGACATCGTTTATAACAACGACATCAAAATCAAGATCAGCGGGTGCATGAACGGTTGCGGGCAGCACTCGGTGGGCAATATTGGGTTCCACGGCTCATCCATCAAGAACGGAGCTGCCGTGATGCCCGCCCTGCAAGTGTTGCTGGGTGGTGGGTTCAATGGTGCGGGCGAAGGTCAGTTGGGCGATAAAGTGGTGAAAATACCGACCAAACGCGGTCCCGATGCGCTGCGGTTGCTGTTGCGCGATTATGACACCAACGCCTTCGAAGGCGAATATTTCAACGACTACTACGGACGGCAGGGTAAGAACTATTTCTACGCCATGCTGAAACCCTTGGCCGACCTGAAACTCGTGACCGCCGACGACTTCATCGACTGGGATCATACCGACCAATATACCACCGAAGTGGGCGTGGGCGAGTGTGCCGGGGTCATGATCGACCTGGTGGCCACCACGCTTGACGAAGCAACCGAAAAACTTACCTGGGCACGCGAAGCACAGGGCGAAAGTCGCTGGTCCGACGCGCTTTATCATGCTTACAATGTGTTCATTACCAGTGCCAAAGCTGCCCTGATGAGCCGCGATGTGAACACCAACACCCAACACGGTATTGTGTCGGATTTCGACCGGATATTCATAGGAGAAACTGGTTTTCATAACGAAGAAGGTCAGTTCAAGACGCTGGTTTTCAGTATCAACAAGCAGGAGGCATCGGAGGAATTTGCCAACGCTTTTGTGGCTCAGTCGGAGCAGTTTCTGACTGCCGTGTTGGCCTACCGCGAACGCCAAATTGAATTTGAAGGTATGCCCGCCCTGCACGAGTTGGTGCAGGCACAGGATAGTTAACTCTTTATGAAACTAACCCTCGTAGGAGCCGGACCCGGTGATCCTGAACTCATTACGCTGAAAGCTATCCGGGTGTTGGAAACGGCTGATGTGGTGATGTATGACGCACTCGTGGCCCGCGAACTCCTCGACTATTGCCGCCCCGACGCGCTCAAGGTGTATGTGGGCAAGCGCAAGGGTGCGTATTCGTACACGCAGGAGGAAATCAACCCGCTCATTGTGCATTACGCCCAAACCTACGGCCATGTGGTGCGGCTCAAAGGCGGTGATCCATTTGTGTTCGGAAGAGGGTACGAAGAGGCAGAATTTGCCCGGCAACACGGCATCGAAGTGGCCCTTGTCCCTGGCATTTCGAGTACGTATGCGGTGCCTACATTAGCGGGAGTTCCGCTTACGAGCCGGGGCGTGTCGGAGAGTTTTTGGGTCGTGACAGGCACCACGAAAGACGGCGAATTATCAAAAGACCTTCAATTGGCAGCTCAATCATCGGCCACGGTAGTGGTGCTGATGGGAATTCACCAGTTACCCAAAATTACCGCTCTGTTCAGCAGCGTCGGCAAAGCCGATTTGCCCGTTGCCATCATCCAGAACGGCTCCACCCCCGACGAACGAATGGTGATTGGCCGCGTGTCAGATATTGTGGAACGGGTTGATAACGAAGGAGTCAGCAATCCGGCCGTGATTGTGTTGGGGGAAGTCGTGAGGCTTGCTGGTAGATCGGCACAATGGATGCGTTCAGTCATTACGCATGAATGAGGTTGATGATAAGAGTAACGCTACGTGTGAATTGTGTTTGGGTAAACAAATCTCACACCAGTATCTTTACCATTAACTATGCATTGCTTACGCTCCTTTTTCCTCCTCCTGTTTTTCACAGGCCCGTTGCTGGTATTGGCTCAGCCCGACTCTTCCCGGTCGTTGCTCTATGCCACCCAAACAGGGCTATACAACCCCAGCCGGACACTGACCAGCAATCTGCTCCATACCCAACTCGACCTTCGTTTCGATTGGGCTAAACGGCAGGCTTCTGGCACGGCTATTCTTCGGTTTACGCCCCATTTTTACCCCCAGGACTCGCTGATTCTTGATGCTAAGGGCTTTCTGATCGAGAGCGTGGATCTGATGGATGCCGGACTATCTAAAACGGTCAAACCTACCTCTACCTCGCTGGGGTACAGCTACGAAGACGGGCGAAAACTTCGTATCCGACTCCCCCGTACCTACACCCGACGCGACACGTTTTCGGTTCAGATTCGGTATGTTGCCCGGCCTGATGAGTTACCAAAAACCGAGCGTGTAGGGGGCGCAACGTCGGACGATAAAGGGCTTTATTTTGTTAATGCCGACGGAAAAATCGCCAACAAACCACGCCAAATCTGGTCACAGGGCGAAACAGAGGCCAATTCGGCCTGGTTTCCGACCATCGACACACCCAACGAAAAAATGACGCAGGATGTCCGGCTAACGGTCGACAATCGCTACCGGACACTGTCAAATGGGCGGCTCATGTCATCCACCAAAAATACCGATGGGACTCGCACCGACCGTTGGGTACAGACTCTTCCCCATGCCCCCTATCTGGCAATGGTGGCCGTGGGTGAGTTCGCTTACGTAAGCGATTCATTGCCGCCCGCACCGGGTCGTAAAGGGCTGGAAGTGAGTTATTACGTGGAACCAGCGTATGCCCCGGTTGCCCGCGCCATTTTTGGGCGAACCCCCTCCATGATTCGCTTTTTTGAAGGCGCGTTTGGGATTCCCTTTGCCTGGGACAAATACAGTCAGATGGTGGTGCGTGATTTTGTGAGCGGAGCGATGGAAAACACTACCGCTACGGTGCATAACGAGGCTGTTCAGATGGATGCGCGGCAGTTGACCGATGATAATTCCGATGCCGTAATCGCGCACGAACTCGCCCACCATTGGTTTGGCGATTTAGTTACCTGCGAATCGTGGGCCAACCTGCCTCTCAACGAAGCCTTTGCTACCTACGCCGAATATCTGTGGTTTGAACACGCGCAGGGCCGCGACGAGGCCGAGCAACACCGCCAAGCCGACCTGTTTCAATATTTGTCGGAAGCCGAAACCAAGCAGGAACCGCTTGTGCGCTACCGTTATGCCGACCGTGAAGACATGTTCGACTCGCATTCCTACCAGAAAGGCGGGTTGGTGCTGCATTTGCTCAGGCGGGTGGTGGGCGACGAGGCTTTTTTTGCCTCCCTGAAACAATACTTGACCAAAAACGCCTTCGCCACCGCCGAACTTGCCGACCTCCGAGAGGCTTTCGAAAGTGTGACGGGGCAGGATTTGAACTGGTTTTTCGATCAATGGTTCTTGTCGCCGGGTCACGCCGTGCTCGCGATAAAGCAAACGTATTCACCCGGCAAACTGACCCTTTCTGTTACCCAAAAACAAGACAGTTTAGGTGCGGGTTTTGTGTCGGCCTACCGCATTCCGGTGCTGGTAGATGTGTGGGTGAAGGGTCAGAAAAACCGCTATGAGATCTGGCTTAATCAGGCGCAACAGACATTCACATTCGCGGCTTCACAACAGCCTGATCTGGTACTTTTCGACGCTGATGGGCGAGTGGTTGGCGTGGTAGACCACCCCAAATCGCGGGCCGAACTGAATTTTCAGGCTAAAAATGCCGAATTCTACCGCGCTCGTGCTGAAGCTATGGCTGGTTCGCCCGATGATACGGACGCGCTCAAAGACCCGGCTTTTGTGCAAACCCTGCTAAAAGCGTTGGATGATCCCTTCTGGCAGATTCGGCAGTTGGCCGTTGGTCGCCTGGCCAACTACGCCGGTCCTACCCTGGCAACGGTGGAGCAACTGGTGCGTTTGCGGGCCACCCGCGATCCCAAATCGGCGGTGCGGTCCGAGGGGTTGGCTACGCTGGCTACGTTCCGCAATCCTGCTAACAACCTGGTATTTAAAAATGCGCTACAGGATTCGTCGTACAGGGTGGTTGCTGTTGCTTTGGAGCAGTATCTGAAAGGCAAACCCGCCGATGCCGCAGCAGTGGTAGAGCGGTTTGCTAAAACAACCACCAACGGCTCTGTTTTGGCGGCCATCGCCGACTATTATTCCGAAACCGCCGATGCCCGGCAGTACGACTGGTTTGTATCGACGCTGAGCAGCCTGAAATCGGGCGACCGTTATGGCTTTTTGCTGGCTTTCGGCAAGTATTTGCTGCTATCGAAGGAGTCGTTGCAAAAGCAGGCCGTACCAACTTTGGAAACCATTGCTCGCCAAGATGCCAGCCCCTACGCCCGTTTCGGAGCCTATCAGGCACTGGGCCTGTTGCTCGATCTGCCGGGCATGGCCAAGCTCCGTGCCGACATTCGAGCAACGGAGAAAGACGAGCAGTTACGGGCGATTTACAAGCAAATGGGGGAGTGATGAACGAAAACTGGATGTAAATGAAACTTCTTTTCGTATGCAGCCGCAACCAGTGGCGTAGCCCAACTGCGGAGGCCATTTACAAAAATCATCCCTATCATCAGGTACGGTCAGCGGGGACAGAGCCATCGGCGCGAGTGCGGGTAACGGCAAAACTCATTGAGTGGGCCGATATAATTCTGGTAATGGAAAAGCGGCACGCCCAACGATTGCTACAGCAATTCCCCCGCGAAATGACTCATAAGGACTACGACGTACTGGATATTCCCGATGAGTACGGCTTTATGGACCCTGAATTGGTTGAAATGCTCGAAATTACTGTTGAGCCTTACTTGAACGAGCAGTAAGAATAGTAAGACCGTTCCCTCGTTTCGTGCAACAATTTCTAAACATTTTGATTATATAGGCGTGTCTCACGAAGAGCCACGATCCAGTCAACGTTAAACAATTACGATCATGAACGAGACAACACTCGAAGGAACCTGGGACAAAATGAAAGGTAAAATCAAGCAGGCATACGGCGACCTGACCGACGACGATCTGACCTATGCCGAAGGCAAAGAAGACGAAATGTGGGGCCGTGTTCAGGAGAAAACAGGCCATACCAAAGACCAAATCAACAAAGCAGTAGCCGATTTATAGCGGATAGCGCAACAATAATATGAAAGCCGGGGCCATTGCTCCGGCTTTTTTGTTGGCTGATTATGAGCAGCAAAAGGAGTTTTCGCTACTTTGCGCCAGTATGAACCACCAGCCCCGTAACAAATCCATTTACACCGATCAGGGACGTGCCGAGATTTTCTTCCAAACGATCAATCTGGATCATTATCTGACCAAGTATCTGAAAGACCTTAACAGGCCAGATGATAAGCGTTTTCACCGGCTCACATTTAACGAGACTACCAAGGTTTTGAGTCAGGGGAACATTCTGATTCAAAAATATGCTGATTCAAAAAAAAGCATAACGCCATCTCCTATTACGAAGGCCGTTATTATTACTGCGTATTTTATTTGGAAAAGCGAGACGATTGTGATAAATTGTTCGCTATAATCGCTACGTGTTATGCCACGAACAACAAAGACATCCACGAACGCTGGAGAGCACACAATAAAAATTACCAATCCCGATTTGGATGATATGCTGGGTATCAATGAACCTTATATAAACCCGACATTGGTTGGTGCTTTTTTTCGACATAAAGGTAAAATGTACCGCTATAACGAAAAAGAGGAAATAGAGCGGATTTATCCGCCAGTTGAAAAACGTCCGCGCAAAAAAACGACCGTTACACCATAGCCGGGGCCATTGCTCCGGCTTTTTTATTGGCTGTCAGGCAGGTTGCCGGTTTGTTTTTGCCGCTTCGCAAAGAAAATGCCTGATAATTAGCGAAAACAGCATTCCTTTGACCGATTCATTTGCTACGACTATGTATCGGTTCTTATTCATCGCCTATTTCCTGCTTTCGCTATCGGCCCGCGCCCAAACAGTGGTTCCGAGTGTGCAGGAGGCTTTGTCGCTGGCTCGTCGGAACAACCCCGATTTGGTGAATGCCCGCCAAAACCGGCTTGTCCAGGATCAGCAGCGGGCTATCGGGCAGGCGGGTTTGCGGCCAACGGCCCGGCTTTTCACCAATTTCGATTATAACTATGCCCTGCCCGTGCAGTTGGTACCGGCTGAATTTGTGGGTGGTCAAAAAGGCGACTATCGGGAGTTTCGGTTTGGGTTGCCCTTGTTCCTGACCGCCGGAGCCGAGGTCAACGCGCCCATTCTGAACCGCCCCGCACGCGCCGATCTCGGCATTACCGACCAAAACCTGCGGATCATCGACGATCAGAACCTGGTGTTGCAGGATGAAATTTCGACCCAAACGGCCCGCGTTTATCATGCGGCTTTGCTTACCCGTTCGGCCATTGCCATCACCCGGCGCAACCTGTTGGCAGCCGATACGCTGGCCCAGATTGCCCGGCAACGCTTAGACAAGGGTTTGATCGAACCCCTCGAATACAACCGGATTCGGTCGGTGCAGTTGACCACTGCTGATGTACTTTCCCAGAACGGATTGGGGTATGTCCGCAACATGAACCAGCTAAAACTGCTGCTTGGGCTAATCCTCGCTGATAGTCTGTTACTGACCGAAGAGTTGCCGCTGCGTCTGGTGGCAGAAATGGCTCCCGTTACGGCAACAACCCTCCCGCAACGGCCACAGGTCACACTTCGGGAAACGCGGGTGGAGTTGGCCCGCTTGCAGATGGAACGCGAACGGCTGATGCGGTGGCCCACACTGTCGGCCTACGGGCGGTTTTCGGAGCAGGCCCAGCGCAACAAACTCAACTTTCTGAACCCCAACGAACGCTGGTTCACAATCGGTGTGGCGGGTTTGCAGTTCAACTGGACCATTTATTCGGGAGGGCTGAGAACCAGCAGTTTGGCCCGTACCCGGTTGCAAGTCAAACTCGCCGAGGGCGAACTGGCCTACGAACGCAACCGCCAGCAAACCGATAACGAGGATGTTCGGAACACCTACAACCAGGCCATCCGTTCGCTCGACCTGAACCGGCAGTATTTCGACCTCAGCAACCAGAACGTGCAGATTGCGCTGGTCAAATACCGCTCCGGCCTGTTTGCCTACGACCAGTATCTCAACGTGTTTAACGAAGCTCTGACGGCTCAGAACCGGTTTCTGACGACCCTCTCGAACGTATTTATCAATCAGACGATTTTACAGATCAGAAGCGGACAATGAAAACGACGCTATACGTATTCTTTTGCCTTATGGCGTTTACGGCTTGTAAGCGAAACAGCGAAGGGCTTTCGCCCACTTACCGCGACCTGACCGAAGCCGTGTATGCGTCGGGTAACGTGTATCCCCGCAGTGAGTACACCGTTACGGCTGATGCTACGGGGATTTTGCAGCAACGGCTCGTGAACGAGGGTGATTCGGTTCACCGGAACCAGTTGTTGTTTGTACTCGAGAGCACCACTGAAAATGCCCGGCAACAGGCAGCGGCCAGTGCTTACCGACAGGCCCAGGCTAATTTGGGGGCTAATTCGCCGGTGCTGGCCGAACAGGAAGTGCAGGTTCGGAATGCCCGCACCCGGCAAAGCAACGACTCGCTCAACTATGCCCGCTTTCGGGATTTGTACGCCCAAAATGCCACCTCCCGCGCCGAACTCGAACGGGCCGAACTAAACTATACGCTCTCGCGCAACAACCTCCGCGCCCAACTCAACACCCTGCAACGGAGCCGAAACCAGATCCAGGTGGATGTGGCCAATAATCGGTCGCAGTTGGTGGTGTCGGAGGTGGCCGGGCGCAACACCCGCGTGCGGAGTTTTGTGGAGGGCAAGGTTTATGAGGTGTATAAAGACCCCGGCGAGTTGGTACGGGCGGGCGATCAGTTGGCGTTGGTGGGCAGCGGCACCCGGCTGTTTGTGCAACTCTCGGTGGACGAATCTGACTTCGGGCGAATCCATCCCGGCCAAACGGTGCTGCTGAAAGCCGATGTATATCCCGACAAGACATTTGATGCCCGCATCACCAAAATTTACCCTAAACTGAACCGTGCTGACCAGTCGTTTCGGGTCGATGCCGAGTTCACGGGCGACCAGCCGGCTTCGTATTATGGCCTGACTGTGGAAGCAAACATCATCATCAGCCAGCGGAAACACGTGCTGACGGTGCCGAAAATGTACGTCAGTGGCACCGATAGCGTGTGGGTAGAACAGGACGGGACAACCAAGAAAGTCCGTTTCCAGAAAGGAGCCGAAAACTTCGACTTGGTGGAGGTGAAGGCAGGGTTGAGTGAAACAAATAAACTTGTAATTAAAGAGTGAAAGAGCGAAAGACTGAAAGAGCGCATACCGGATGGCCAGCTAATTTTTCACTCTTTCGCTCTTTCACCACTATGAACCTCTCTATTACTTCCCAGATTGCCCGGACACATTTGCTGGCTAAGAAACGGCAGACCCTCGTTGCCATGTTGGGCGTGACGTTCGGCATTGCCATGTTCATTGTGATGATCTCGTTTATGCAGGGAGTCAACCAGTTTCTGGAGGATTCGGCGTTGGATGCCAGCCCGCATATTCGGATGTATAACGAGGTGAACACCCAGCGGCCCAGCCTGATCGACGAACTGCGGCCCGACGGGTTCAACGTGGTCTATCACCAGAAACCCAAAAACGAGCAGGCCCGGCTCAAAAACGGGTTTATCATTGCCGACCGTATCGAAAAGGAGCCGGGGGTGTTGGGCGTTTCGCCCCAGGTGGCCACGCAGGCGTTTTTCAACAACGGCCCGATTCAACTGTCAGGTACCATTTCGGGGGTGAATGTTGATCGCGAAAACCGGCTCTATCGACTGGCTAACCGACTAAAATCGGGGAGCCTGAACGCACTTAAAACCAATCCCGATGGCCTGATTATGGGCGTGATGCTGGCCCGAAAACTAAACGTTCGGGTGGGCGATAAAGTGACCGTGACCACCCCCGTTGGCAGCACCCGGATTCTGCGCATTGTGGGCACGTTTGGGTTTGGCGTGGGCACGGTTGACAATACCAAGAGTTACGCCAACCTGCCAACCGTGCAGGAGATGCTGCAACGTGACCCCAGCTACGTGACCGATATTCACATCAAAATGCTTGATCCCTTGCAGGCGATTCCGTTTGGCAAACGGTTGCAAACGGCCTACGGGTATCATACGGAAGACTGGGCGACGGCCAATGCGGCAATTCTGGCCGGTGAAAAAATCCGGGGAATGCTTACCTACGTAGTCTCGATCACGCTGTTGATTGTAGCGGGTTTCGGTATTTACAACATCATGAACATGACCGTGATCAACAAAATCAAAGACATCGCTATCCTAAAAGCCACTGGCTTCGACCGGCGCGACATTGTGGCTATTTTCCTGTTGCAGGCCGCTTTCATCGGATTCACGGGTGGCTTGTTGGGATTGGTCATCGGTTTCGGGCTGAGTACGTTGCTGTCCGTAACGCCGTTCGATGCGGGCGACTTTCTGAGCCTCAAAACGTTCCCGGTCATTTTCGACCCTAACTATTACGTCATGGGGCTTTTATTCGGTGTAATCACCACCGTTTTGGCGGGTTATTTTCCGTCAAAAAAAGCCGCCCAAGTTGACCCTGTAGGCATTTTACGCGGATGAATCCTGTACTATCAGCAAAGAATCTTAACAAATATTTCTACGATCCCGACAAGTTCCATGTGTTGCGGGACGTGTCGTTCGACGTGCAGGCGGGTGAGTTTTTGTCTATTGTGGGCAAGTCGGGTTGTGGAAAAAGTACGTTGTTGTATTTGCTCTCGACAATGGACACAGACTATGAAGGGCAGATTACGATGGCCGGAACTACCCTGACGGGCCGGAGTCAGGATTTTCTGGCTCATTTCCGCAACGAACATTTGGGGTTTGTGTTCCAGTTTCACTTTTTGCTGCCCGAATTTTCGACCCTGCAAAACGTGATGCTGCCGGGTTTGAAGCTGGGTAAATACTCGGCTAAAGACGTGGAAGAACGGGCGATGGAAAAACTTCGGCTCATTGGCATGGCCGACTATGCCCGCAAACCCGCCAGTAAACTCTCTGGTGGGCAGCAACAACGGGTGGCCATTGCCCGCGCCCTCATCAACGACCCTACCATCATTATGGGAGACGAACCCACGGGTAACCTCGACAAGGGTAATACCGAGAATGTGTTTGCCATTTTCCGGGATCTTGCCAGCAAAGGCCAAACTATTATCGCCGTGACGCACGACCCCGATTTTGCCGCCGGCACCGACCGCATTATCGAAATGAGCGACGGACAAATTGTTGCCAGCCATGAAAATCAAGTTCGATAAACGGATTGAGGTTGTTTTTGTCTGTTTTGCCCTGCTGGGCATTGTCGGGCGGGAGTGGGTGTTGCCTCAAATCAGTTGGCCGATTCAGATTCTCCTGTTTTTTATAAGCTTGTTGATTATCAATGGAGTATGGATTTTCCACTATGTATTTAACGAATGGCTTAACCAGCGTCTGCCGCTTGAAAAGGGCATAACGAAGCGCATCGTGGTTCAGTTACTGGGCGGGTGGGCAGTTGTTCAAACAATACTAATCTTGGCGGGGACTGCGATTCTGGACTACATGCTCCCTGAAATTGAATCGTCTATCAACCGGCTCAATGTCATCGCGCTTGGGGTAGGTGCTTTTATGGTCAACATTGTGATGGGGCTTGGCTTCATTACCAGTAATTTGTTCAACCGCTGGCAGGAGAATGTGATGCGGGCGGCCCGGCTCGAAAAAGAGAAATCGCAGGTACAATACGACAACCTCAAAAATCAGCTAAACCCGCATTTCCTGTTCAATAGCCTGTCGTCGCTCGATAGTTTGATTGACGACAACCCGGTGCTGGCCCGGCAGTTTTTAGGGCAATTATCCAAAGTGTTTCGGTATGTGTTGCAGCACAAAGACAAGGAACTGGTGCCGCTGGAAACCGAACTGACGTTCATCAAAAACTACGTTTCCTTACTCCAAACGCGCTTCGACGGGATGTTTCAGTTGCACTGCGCCATTGGAGAAGAGATGCTGGAACGGCAAATTGTGCCGGTCACGCTCCAGATTCTGATCGAAAACGCGATCAAACACAATGTTATTAGTGAAGCGCAACCGCTTGTTGTTCAGTTAACTACGAATGATGGCTATCTGGAAGTGGCGAACCCGGTTCAGCGAAAAAAGCAAATTGTTACCTCCAACGGACAAGGCTTACAGAATTTACAGCAACTTTACGGGTATCTGAGTCCAAAGCCCGTACAAATCATTGACGACGGGGTCACTTTCCGGGTTCAGGTGCCGATATTGCCATGACCATTCTCCTGATCGAAGACGAGCCGCTGATTGCCAAACAACTGCTCAAGCTGGTTCGGCAATTGGAACCGGAGGCCACTGTGGATGGCCCGTTGGGGAGCGTGCAAACCGTGGTGGAGTACCTGAGTGAGCATCGGCCCGACTTGGTTATTGCCGATATTCAATTGTCCGACGGAGTCAGTTTTGACGCATTTCGGCAGGTGAATCTGAATGTGCCGGTCATTTTCACAACCGCCTACGATGAGTATGCTATCCAGGCATTCAAACTCAACAGTATCGACTATTTACTAAAACCCGTTGATCTGGAGGAACTTAGAGCGGCTTTAGCCAAATATCACCGCTGGCAACCCACCGGCACCGACTTCGCCGATCAGTTCCGAACAGTACTGGCTCAACTCGGCGGGCAAACCCCGGCGCCAGCCTACAAACGCCGGTTTACGGCTCATTTGGGTCGGCAGGTTGTGCCGGTGTCCGATGAGCAGATTGCCTATTTCCACCGCGACGAACTAATCTACCTCTATACAACTGATGGCCGGAAGCTGATGACGGATTACCGAACGCTCGATGAACTGGACGAATTGGTTGACCCGTCCCGGTTTTTTCGGGCCAACCGGCAGTTTTTGATTAGTGCGGGTGTGGTGGTCAGTTACCTGCCTCAGTTCACCGGAAAATTGGCTGTTCGGCTTCAGGTCCCTTTCGAGACGGTAGAGGTACTGATTAGTAAAGAAAAAGCCCCGGCTTTCAGGCAATGGCTGGAATAACTACCTCACTGACCACCCAACCCAAAATGATTGCGAAAGTGGGCACAATTTATTAACTATGCCAATAGTTATAAAGACGAACTAAAACCATCAACTTTTACACATGACCTCATCTACTTTCACATCCCGCCAATGGCTCATAATGAGCGCGTTGGCTGCCAGCAGCTTATTGGCGCAACCGCTGCTTCCCGACTTTGGTGGGCAGGTACAAGCACAGGCTGCTGCACCCGCAGCTCTGCCTGAAGGCGTGACCAAAGGCCCTTCGGTGGAGGGCATCACCGAATATAACCTGAAAAATGGCTTGAAGGTGTTGCTCTTTCCTGATGTCTCGAAGCCAACTATCACCGTGAATATCACCTACTTGGTGGGATCGCGGCACGAGGGTTTGGGCGAAACGGGCATGGCTCACTTGCTGGAGCACATGGTGTTTAAAGGCTCCACCAAACACACCAACATTCCGCAGGAACTGACCTCGCACGGCACCCGTCCTAACGGCACCACCTGGCTCGACCGCACGAACTACTTCGAGACGTTTTCGGCTACTGATGAGAATCTGAAATGGGCACTCGATCTGGAATCGGACCGGATGGTTAACTCGTTTATCAAGAAAGAAGACCTGATGACCGAGTTTTCGGTGGTGCGTAACGAGTTTGAATCACGCGAAAACTCTCCGCAAAATGTGTTGAATGAGCGGGTTGTATCGTCGGCTTATTTGTGGCACAACTATGGCAAGTCAACTATTGGAAATCGTTCAGATCTCGAAAAAGTCCCCATCGAGAACTTGCAGGCATTTTACAAAAAATATTACCAACCCGACAACGCGGTGTTGGTGGTAGCCGGCAAAATTGACGAAGCCAAAACGCTGGCCATGGTCAACGAGTATTTTGCGGGCATTCCTCGCCCAACGCGGGTGTTGCAACCCACCTACAGCATCGAACCGATTCAGGATGGCGAACGGTCGGTAACACTCCGACGCGTGGGCGACACGAAAGTGGTGTCGGCTCTGTATCACATCATGCCTAGTTCGCACCCCGACTATCCAACAATGGATGTGTTGCTTGATGTGTTAACCGACGAACCAAGCGGACGCTTGTATAAAGCCCTGATTGAGACCAAGAAAGCCTCGCAGCAATACGGCTATTCGTTCATGACCAAAGACCCTGGCTATGCGTACTTTGCGGTGGAGATGCTGAAAGAAAAATCGTTGGACGAAGCCAAAGCCATTTTGCTTAATACGCTGGATTCGATAGCCATCAAAGCCCCGACCAAAGAAGAGGTGGATCGCTCGAAGGCCAAGCAGTTGAAGTACGTAGAAATGGCGTTTAAGGATGTGGAGCAGTTGGGCAAGAGTCTGAGCGAGTACATTGCTACGGGCGATTGGCGGCTGGTTTTCCTCTACCGCGATGTACTCGAAAAAGTATCGCCCGCCGATGTGAAGCGGGTGGCGGCCTATTATTTCAAACCCTCGAACAGAACCGTTGGGATGTTTATGCCCGAAGCCACGCCCGACCGCGTGGAAGCACCCGAAGCACCCGATTTAGCCGCATTGACCAAAGACTACAAGGGCCGGGCCGTAATGGCACAAGGCGAAGCGTTCGATGCTTCGCCTGCCAACATCGACGGTCGGACGAAGCGCGTGGAATTGCCGAACACCATCGAAATGGCCCTATTACCCAAAACAACGCGGGGCAGCGATGTGAACGCCACCATGACATTCCGATATGGCGATGCAAAAAGTCTGATGAACAAGGCAAGCGCGAGCAGTTTTACGGCTCAGATGCTGAACAAAGGCACAACCACCCGCACCCGTCAGCAAATTAAGGATGAATTTGATCGGCTGAAAGCGCAGGTGAACGTATTTGGTGGGGGCAACTCGGCCATGGTAATGATTAAGACCACAAAAGAAAATCTGCCCGACGTGATGAAGGTGGTCGCCGACATCATGAAAAACCCGGTTTTCGATGCCAACGAATTCGAGAAACTGAAGCAGGAGCAACTGGCGCAGATCGAGTCGCAACGGTCGGAGCCAAACGCCATTGCCTCGACCCTGTTTGGGCGCACCATGAACCCCTACTCCAAAGAGGACATTCGCTACATTCGAACGTTCGATGAGCAGGTTGCCGCCGTGAAAGAGGTGAAATTGGAAGACCTCAAGAAATTCCACAAAGACTTTTATGGTGCTCAAAACGCAACAGTTTCCGTGGTGGGCGATTTTGATGAAACCCAGCTTCGCAAGCTGATTTCGAGCGAGTTTGGAATCTGGAAAGCCAAAATGCCGTTTAGCCGGATTGTCAGCGAATTCAAGACGATTCCGGCCGGTGTACAGAGCATTGAAGCTCCCGATAAGGCCAACGCGCTGTTGCTGGCGGGCATCAACCTACCCCTCCGTGACGACGACCCTGATTATCCGGCTTTGGTAATGGGCAACTACATGCTTGGCGGGGGTTTTCTTAACTCGCGGTTGGCAGTCAGGATTCGCCAGAAAGAAGGTATCAGCTACGGCGTTGGCTCCGGCATTAGTGCCGGACCATTCGACAAAGCGGGCATGTTCAACACTTACGCCATTTATAACCCGGCCAATTCGGAGCGGCTGATAAAAGCCATTCGCGAGGAGTTGGAAAAAGTACAAAAAGAAGGGTTCACGGCGGAAGAACTGAACGCGGCTCGTTCGGGCTATCTGCAATCGCGGCAGGTGTCGCGGGCGCAGGATAACGAACTGGCGGGCAAGCTGAACAGCTATCTGTACTATAACCGGACAATGGGCTTTGACGCTGACTTCGATAAGAAAATTGAAGCCCTCACACCCGAATCGGTCAACGCGGCTATGAAAAAGCACATCGACCCGGCCAAACTGACCATTATTCAGGCGGGTGATTTTGCCAAAGCCGCCAAGAAAGTAGCTGATCAGCAACCCGCTTCGAGCGTGGGAACGGGCAGCAAGAAGAATTAAGGATTTGGTTTTTAAGAGATTGGAAAGCCCCCGACCTTTTTCGGGGGCTTTTTTTATACCCCACTCAAAACCACCTCATTAGCCGCTCGGATGCCCTGATAAAAGGCTTCTTCAAAAATAGAAATACCGCTGTAGTCGCTGTGGGCTAGAAAAATCTGGTTGTCGATGGGTTGGCTTCGCTGGAGCCGGTTGCTATGCCAGAGGGTGCCGGGCGTGGGAGCCACCATGCCATGTCCCCATACCCAAAGATCGGCTTCGAGCACGTGGGCCGCAATGCCGGGGTGAGCCAACTCCAGTTCGGCCAGAATCTCGGTGAGCCATTGCTCGCGGGTGGTGCCAAGAGCATGTTGGCGGGTGTCGGTCGGGGATTGTTCAGAAGCGATTAACGGCTTATAGTAGGTAATTACCCGATGCGGACTGTCGTGTAAATTCTGGTGATTCGCGCAGATATACCCCACAGAATCAGCCCCATACACCACATTGTCCCAGCACAACGGCACCCCCCGACCCTGCGGCAGCGCATCCACGGTTAGGTTAGCCACCACCCAGGGCGCGTGATGGAGGGCCGCGTTAGGCAGAGTGGGAGCAACGGTTGCCAAAAGCCGACGGGCTATAAATTCGGGGGTGGCCAGAATGAGTTTTTTGGCGTTGATAGCGAGGTTCTTTTGCCCGTTTAGGTCGCGGGCCAGCACCCGAACGCCGGTTTTGGTGTGGTCAATGGCATAGACCAGCGTGTTGGTTCGAATGGGAGACCGGGCCTGTTGGCGCAACTGCTTCACTAAAAACCCGTTGCCTTCCGGCCATGTCAGCACCGCCGAGCCCGGTGCGTTGGCCGCCCGGCCCTTGCGACTGGCAAAATAATGCAAGCCCGCCCAGGCGGAGGTTTGGCTCAGGTTTTTGCCATAATCATCCTGACAGCTATAGTTCAAATACCACCGCAGATAGGGCGAAGTGAACTCGTTGGCAGTCAGGTAATCAGCGAACGATTGTTGGTCCAATTTTCGGTAGTGTTCATCCGCCGATGAGCGGTCGAGCGGAATAGCAAACAGGTCGCGGCCATCGGCTCCAGTGGCTTGTTTCAGGGTTTCGATTAGTGCGAAAAACCGGCGTATCTGTTCCCGGTCTGCGTCGGGAACGCCCACCTCTGGCACAAGCCCTTCTTGCCAGAACCCGTTGATAAACAGGCGTTCTTCGGGGTCGTGGCACAGGTGATACTCGTTGTAAACAGGCAATCCAGACTCATCATAACCCGTGATGCTACCACAGTTTTGCAGAAAATCGAGGAGTTCGCGGTTGCGGAGGTCAGGAATGGGCAGGTAGTGTGCCCCCCACGGAAAAGCCGAAACCGCGTTCTGTCCCGATGCCGCATTGCCCCCCACAGTCGGCTCCAGTTCCAGTAACATGACCTCCGAAATCCCCGCTTTTTCGAGCCAGTATCGGGCCGACAAACCCGCTACGCCCCCGCCCACAATAAGCACGGCAGCCGACAGCGTTTCGGTGGGCGGCTCCTGAGCCTGCGCGGGCAAATTACCCCGCAACCAATGACCCGCCCGATGGTTTGGCCCCAGCGTTTGCCCCGGAATGGGTTTCGATCCGGCGCAGCCCGGCAGCAATGGAGCCACGGCAAACGCCGACGCACCAAGCAAGGTTTGGGTCAGAAACGTTCGGCGGGTCAATTTCATGGCACTGCTCCCCATTCTTCCTCAAAATACTGAACCAACACCTGGTTGTTGAGTCGGTTGATGTCGGTTTTTACCTCGGCCATGTCGGGCGCAAACGTGGGCATATCGCGCAGCGTTTGGGAGCTAACATACCGAAGTCCAGTGGGTAAGTTCAGTTTGTTGAGGGGCCAATCCACCCGTTCCTGAGCGCGGCCCGCCAGCACATAGCCCCACTCCCCAAACGAAGGCACATGAACATGGTAGGCAAAGGTGCGAAACCCCGCCGATTCGAGGGTGTGGGCAATGCACCAGAACGCCCGCCGAGCCACATAGGGCGAGGTCGATTGCACCACCGCCACCCCGCCCGGTGCCAGCACTCGCTCCAATTCGCGGTAGAAAGCGGTGCTGTAGAGCTTGCCAATAGAATAGTTAGAGGGGTCGGGGAAGTCCACCACCACGAGATCATACCGGGCCGAATCCTGCCGAATCCAGGTGTAGGCATCGGCGTTTGTTACCGTCACCTTCGGCGAAAGCAACGCTCGTTGGTTTAGTTTGAGCAACAGTTCGTTTGTCTGAAACAAACTCGTCATACCGGGGTCGAGATCAACCAGCCGGATGCGGTCAATTTGGGGATATTTGAGCAATTCGCGAACGGCCAACCCATCGCCACCGCCCAACACCAGCACCCGCCGGGCGCGGGGATTGGCCTGCATCGCCGGATGCACCAAAGCCTCGTGATACCGGTATTCGTCAGCCGAACTGAACTGAAGGTTTCCGTTGAGGTACAGGCGCATATCGCGGGCGTTGCTCGTCAGAACAATGCGTTGATACGGCGTTGATTTACTGTAGATTACCTTGTCTTGCAAAGCCAAACCCTCGGTGTAGGTCATAATTTGGTTTGCTAACACAAAACCTGTTAGCAAACCCACCACAGTGAGGCCAATCAGCGCGGCAAAATGGGCGCGGTAGGGGCGCGTTTGCGGGAATTTATAGAGTACAAAACCTGCCACCAGCACGTTCATCAGCCCAAAAAACAGGGCCGTGCGAATCAGGCCGAGTTGCGGCACCAGCACCAATGGAAAGATGACCGAGGCCAGCAGCGCACCAATATAATCGACCGTGAATACTCTGGAAACTAAGTCTTTAAACGACAGTTGATTTTCCAGAATCCGCATAAGCAACGGGATTTCCAGCCCCACCATCACGCCCGTCAGCCCGACCAAGCCATAGAGCACCACCCGAAACGACGCGACATACTCAAACAGCACAAACAGCAGGGGCGCACTCAGGCCGCCAACAATGCCGACCAGAATTTCGATGCGGATAAACCACTTCAGCAAATCGCCATCGAGGTAGCGCGACAACCATGAGCCAATGCCCATCGCGAACAGGTAGGCACCGATAATGGTCGAAAATTGGGTGACGGAATCGCCCAGCAGATAGCTCGCCAGAGTGCCCGCAATGAGTTCGTAGATCAGCCCGCAGGTGGCAATCACAAACACCGACAGCAGCAAAAGCGTGTTCAGCGTGGTTAACGACCGCGTTGGCCGCGTGGCCCCAGCCTCAACCTCACCCATGAATGGCCGAACTGATAATGATCGACACCGCCAACATAAACGCAGCCGCCAGAATTGCCAGAGCCACGTTTTCTTCCTCCACGATTTTCTTCCAGAGGTTTTCCGGGGCCAGTTTTTCGATTACAACGAAACAAACAACCAGAATAACGATGCCCAGCAGGGCATAAACAATAGAGGCAACAATGTATTTATATTCCA
The DNA here is from genome assembly GCA_031411995.1 of Cytophagales bacterium. Lineage (GTDB taxonomy): Bacteria > Bacteroidota > Bacteroidia > Cytophagales > Spirosomataceae > Rudanella. Next base: position 3,125 of record JANOCD010000089.1, on the reverse strand, counting down.
TAGCGATTGGGGAGTTTAGAAATTAAATTGGTGATGGTTGATACTGTTGTCCGGCGTTTATTTGTGGTAGAACCCAGTCCGCCCCCCGCGATACCGGCCACGGGAAGAGCTTTGATACCCTTTTTCGTCCGCTTTTTCGACGCTTTCGAGGTCGTCGCCAGTGAGAAAGGTGCCGCTGAGACCCACCCACACGAAGGCTCCGAGGGCTACGGCCCATAGCAGAACATAGATTTTGATGGTTGATAGTTGCTTTAGCATGGTGATTATCAGGGTTCTTCGTCGGCATAATCGCTATTCTGCCAGCGGCTGTGTTCCATTGTTGCACGTTTAATAAGCAGGTAAGTCGGATAAATAAGCAGCAATAGAGCCAATATCAGCAGGTTACCAATCATCATCGGGTTTTGCGTTACCTTCACCGAGCCGCGCACTTCACCGGCGGCCTCCGAAATCGGGTACAGGTTCAGGTGATATGGCCCGGTCGGAATCCGGCTCAGTTCGGCTTCGTCGGTTTTGCTCCCTTCCGTCCAGTTTTCCCCGCCGTCGGTGCCGTGGTAATATTCAATCACTTTCGTAAACTCGTAGGACTGCCCCGTTTGCTCGTTTACCAAGCTGACAGGTAACTCAACCCACTGATTATCAATTTCGGCGGAGAGGTCGATTTCGACGGCAGCCGGCCCCTCAATCTGGAATGACTTGGTGATAACGGGCTTAAACTGATTGGCCACCGTGCCGGGTTCGCGCAGGGCAGTGTAGGCCGTGTTGAGCACCACAGTCCGTGGTTTCATGGCCATAAACAACAACTGACACGCCAATAGCATGGCCAGGGCTATGGCTGTGAACGACAGCACCGCCTGCCATTTTTCGGAACTGTAGGGCGGCTCAACGGCTCCCGTACCCACTTTTACGGGCAAATCGGTGGTTTTTAAGCCAAAAGCGGTGGCAATCTGTTCGGACGATTTGTGTTCACCGGCAAACCACTCTGAAATTCCTTTGGGGTTGCGTTCGCCAACCAGCAAATAGGGCGGGTTTATGTATTCCGAAACGTTCAGTTTTTCCTCGTCCAGCACATCCCAATCGAACTCCCCAATGGCCATCAATACATCGGCTTTATAGCGGTTATAGAGCCGGTACTGTCGCTCGTTGGCATCCACATAAAAAGCCCTGATCCCTTTTGAATACTCCACAAAATTGCCTTTAATAGGCCAGATATACGTCCAATGGCCTTCATATTCAGCTAATTGCGTGTAGGTCCCGTTGGGCAGCAGCAACACATATTCCCGCCAGTCGTAATTGGTGCCTTTTTCCTGACGGTGCATATAGCCTACCACCCGCAGCAATTGGCCACCAAGATAACCCTCGGCACCGATGGGCAGAATGCCGGGCAACGCTTTTTCCGGGAACCGCATCAGAATCTCCGGCGGGTCTTCGTTTTCGTACTTAAAATAGGTGTGGCAGTTGGGGCAACCATAAAACCAACTTCCGGTCACGTCGTAATACGTGATCACATGGCTGCAACTGGGGCAGTCGAGCGTAGCCGAAACGGGCTGCGGGGTGGGAGGTAGCGCGTTGGTCATCGGGCGAGTTCGTGGCGGGTTTGTTCTATGGCCTGAAAATGAACCAGCGTTTGGGTATAAAATGTCCGCACTTTGGCTTCGTTATCGCGCTGAAAGTTAGACAAAAACACATCAAACGTAGCTATGCCAAACTCCGGCCACGTATGAATCGACACGTGGGATTCGCTCAGGCAAACCACCGCCGTGAACCCCCCGGATGGAAAAGCATGGTAGGTTTCGCCCACTTTGGTAAGGCCAAGGTCGTCAATCAGCCTATCGAACAGGGTTTGACACCCCATCCTGTCGGTGAGCATACCGACAGGAGAGGCAAAGGTCGTGAGTAAATGCAATCCGGGCGTATAGGTATTCATGTGGTACAATCACGGTATTGGGTGGGACAATCACACTAACAAAACTACCCATTTCGGTAATATATGCACGTTTTTTTTGAGGAACGGGTTAAAGGTGGCTCAGGGTTTCCACATTACAGACACCATTCATGCGTCTTTTTTTTACTTTTTTACTTTTCTTTATTCTCAACAGTGTCTTTGCTCAGTTTGAAGCGTATCCACCGGGGTTTGGGCAGGTGCTGGTTACGAATGGGTTGAGCTACCCTACGGCTGTGGCTTTTGCCCCGGACGGGCGCATTTTTGTGGCCGAACAAGGTGGAAAACTGCGTGTTATCAAAGATAACGTACTGCTGCCCACGCCCTTTGCCGAACTATACGTGTATGCCGGTGGCGAAGCGGGTTTGGGCGGTGTTGTTTTAGACCCTGACTTTGCCACCAATCAGTACGTTTACGTTTATCACACCGTTTATGGATCGTGGCAGTCTCCATACCATAATCGAATCACCCGATTTACGGCCAACGGGGATGTGGCAGTGCCGGGCAGCGAAACGCTTATCCTGATGTTGGACCCCCTCAGCTATGCCGAACAACACAATGGGGGAACCATGCGATTTGGACCCGATGGCAAGTTATATGTTAGTGTAGGCGATAGCCGAAACCCTGACAATGCTCAAAATACGGATACCTATCTCGGTAAAGTTCTGCGGATAAACCCTGATGGCAGCGTGCCGGCAGGCAACCCATTTCTGACAGGTTCTGAGCAGAAAAAACGGCTTTGGGCCTATGGACTTCGTAACCCGTACTCCTTTTCGTTTCAGCCCGGCACAGGGCGGCTTTTTGTGAACGATGTAGGCGAAGGGAGTTGGGAAGAAATAAATGACGCAACAACCAGCGGTCTCAATTTTGGCTGGCCAAATGTGGAGGGAGTCAGCGGAAACCCGGCCTACACCGACCCTGTTTTTGCCTACGATCATGCCGACTCAAAATGTGCCATCACTGGGGGCGTGTTTTTTAACCCGGCAACCACCAGTTATCCAGCTAGTTATGTTGGCACGTATTTCTATCAGGATTATTGTACCAGTGTACTCTACCCTACTAAAATAAGGACAATAGAAAAGGGAATAGGATATTTGTAGTTCTCAAGCTCCAAATAGACCCCATTCCCTGTGAAGCAGAAGCTCAAAGGCGAAATTACCACAATCCTGCATTCAGCACCCATTGT
>JANOCD010000088.1:0-23908 GCA_031411995.1 Cytophagales bacterium | reverse complement strand
GCCCCTGTTCCCAGCAACAGCGTGAGCATGGCCGCCACCCGAAACCAGGTTTGGCGATAAAACGGAATGATTCGGGCGGGTTGTTGAGGTTGATCGAGGGCGCGATTTTTTCGGAGCCGTCCCACCGTTCGCTGAACCGTATAGTTAATTTCCTCGTCGGTCAACTCCGGTTCGGCCAATTGAAACGCCAGAACCAACTCCCGAGCCTCCAGCACACTAGCCTTTTTATGGGGATGGTCTGTTAGCCACTGTTGCCAGAAGGTGTCGTTCTCGCGGGTGGGTGACAGTACCCACTGACGAAAGGATTCATCCCAGACAAAATCTTCGGTGTGGTAGAGGGGGTAGTTTTTCATGTCAGGAGTACAGTCTGTCAAGAGGTGATAGACCGAAACCGGCTGTTGATACCAAGCAGGCCAGGGGTTTTTTAGAATTGCTGGGCGTTCAGTTTATGCAAACAACCCTACCCATGGCGCAAAATCAGGCTCTCACCGATCTTGCCGGAACGAGCAAACATCGCGTAACGGTAGGTTCTCACTCCGGCTTACTCACCTGACTGTTAATGATGTAGTGATCAGAAACCAGCTTCCAGTCGTTGTCAAAAAAACCAGCCATCCGAACACCCTGACTACCGGAGCGAACCATGTCTAACCCGAAGATCATGAAGTCGGGGAAGCCGCTGGCCCCGGCAAAATACTGGTTGGCCGAAGCCGCCCGCATTCCCTTCAAACCCGTTCCGCCAATGACCGCTACCGAAGCCGTCGCCGAGTTTTTGAGGGGCCAAACGAAGTACGCAGCCAAGTCGTCGCCCTGCCATTGCTGACTGCCCGCCCGAATCTGGTTGCGTTCGATCTGAATGGGACAATCGGCTAAGAGGGTTTTCCAGGCCGCGTTGTTGGTGGCGTTGCCGAACAGGATAACGCTCCGGTCGGCATAGTTGGCAAGTGAAAAATCGGTGTCAGGCACGATATCAACAGCCCCGTTGCCCCGATAGAGCCAGGTTTCGGCATCGAAGCGAGCCTTTTGCCAGTTCCAGTCGTTTTCTTCTTTTGTGCCCTGTGTACCATAAACAAACACCATTCGGTTCATGAAAGCATCTTTGAAGGTTCCATTCCGGTGAGGTCCTTTTCGGGTCGGGTCGAGCTGTTTCACCAGCGTCCAGCGGTTTCCGTCTTTTTGCAGGAAGAGGGTATCGTGGGTGCCGACGGTCGTGTGCGCAATCGCCGATTGTCCATCCAGCGTGATGGTTACGGGGGCTTTTGCACCAAATTGATCTAATGCCAATTTTAGCAGGGCCACGTTCGTGGTTGTGCCGGTGATTGCCCCTTTCGTCCGGTTTAGTTGAATCCTGCTGTAAATCAGTGGCCGTTCCTGCTGCTCAATAGCCGCCCACCGATACGACGAGGAAATGCCGGGGTTGGCCGTCATAAAATCAATTGTGCTGATGGTGGAATCGACGGGAATTTCGTGCCACCGAAAAAACTCAAACAGGGGTTTCCAATCTACGCTTTGGTCGCCAAACCAGTGGCTACCACCGGGGTATTCGTAGTAACTCAGGTCGGGTTGCGACTGTCCGAGAATCTTCCGCATCTGCCGGGCGTAGGTAACGGGAACGGTTCGGTCGGCATCGCCGTGGAGAACATAAACGCCCAGCGGTTTATAATTGCTTGTCAATTTCAGCACGTCGCTCTGATTACCAGCCCGTAATAACATCTGTTCGAGTGGGTTGCTGCTGCTGTCGGGAATAACGCCATCGGCCGAACCGTATTCTTTTAGGGTTGGGTAGCCCGCGCAGGGGGCAATGGCGGCCCATTTGTCGGGATAGGTAGCACCGAGGAACCAGGTGCCGTGGCCACCCATCGAGTGGCCGGTCAGGTAAATGCGTTGCGGATCGGGTTTGAACTCCGCTTTGGCCAACCCCAGTACTTCGAGCGCATCTACTCGACCCCAGTCTTCCCAGTTAAACCCACGGGGTCGCCGGTTGGTTGCGGCCACCAGGTTACCCCAGTCTTTGGCTTTATACGCTCTGGCCTGGCCACTTGCTTCTACACCCGCCCCATGTACTGACAAAAACAGGGCCGAAGGCGACCCGCTGCCCGACGACTGGGGCGTAACGGCATAATATTGCAAACTCCCGTCGATGCGGCTGACGAACGTCCGGCTATAGGATGCGCCGGGGGCTACGGCCTCAACCATAACCACCCCTTTATCGAGCGACTTGCCTTTCTGAATAAGTGTCAGTTCGCAGGACTGTGAACCTTTGGTACTCACTCCGCTGCCCTCAAAACTGAACGCTACTTTGCGACTCGACAGGGGTGGTATGGCCGGGAGGGCGGTTGTTTGTTCCCGGCCTGCCAGTCGGCTCGTTAGTTGCAGACCCGTCAACGGTTTCTCCGATGCATTGACCACTACAATAGCTCCCTGGAGCGATGTGTTTGATTGGCCCAATCGAATACTGGGCAAAGTAGGGTCGTCGGTGCGGATCAGGGCCATTTTGTCGGTGAACTGTAAACTGGCGTTAATCATGATCCCGCGTGCGTAGAAGTCGTTTCGACCTTTGCGCAGTTTGACTGGAATGTGCAAATACCCCATGCTGTAGGCATCACCCATGTGCAGTTCCCCGTTCACATATACATTGCTGTTGCCCCGGATATTCAGCAGGGCTATCTGCTCGCGGGGGGAGTCATAGGCTAGGTAGGTGTACCCACCGGCACCACCCAATCCCCCACGCATACTACCGGCTAACACTCCCGGACCAGCGGGCGCACCGGCGTTACCCCTGAAATTGCCGCGTGGCCGGAGCCGATTAAGGCTGTCGGCCGTTACGGCTACCCACTTGATCTCCCGGCCCTGCTCATCAGTCCCGAAAGGTGCATCTTCGGTGGGTGGGCTGAGCGTACCTGTGTAAAGTTTATAAGCCAGTGGGTCGGTATAAATGGCCTCGCGACCGTAGCGACTTCCCGTCAGGGCGACCAATCCTTTCGTGAACTGATACGTGTTGGCTGGAGTTGGGGACTGAACCGTTTGCCCCAACGTTTGTTGGGTCAGCCCCGGCAGCAGACAAAGAAAAAGTAATCGGTTGAGCATGGTTGGGGGTTAGAAAGTAGAACCTCGGGATGGCGAAGACGGTCACCTTTGGGTCGATTGATTGCGTATGTGGCCTGAAAAACAAAGATATAGATATTTTAAATTTTTTAATAAACTTAGTTTTCATTGCGAAAAATATTGATTAATCAGGTATCAAAAGACTATTTCGTATGGGTAAATTTGGTGTTAAATGACTTTTAATCCTACTATGCTTGCACCTACCGCTCTTGATGACACCACCGATACAAAATGGTCTGTTGTTGCTTATAAAAAAGATCAGAAAGTTAAAAAGGCACTGCTCCATCTCTATCAGGATGGCCCCTGTACCTTAGCCAAACTGGCAGACGTGCTTCGTACCAGTATTCCCTCCATTACCAACATCATTGATCAGCTCGTGGAGGAAGGCTGGGTGAACACTATCGGAACGGTTTCGGGCAACAATGGCCGACGACCCGTGCTGTTCAGTCTGAATCCTGTTGGGCATTACGTGCTGGTGGTGGATAGCAACACACACGGAACCCGATTGTCCGTCGTCAATCTGTTGCGCGAAATCATTGTCGAGCGCATCGACGATACCGTACTCGAAGACAGGCCGGGGTTCTCGGCGTTTCTGGTTTCGTTCGTGAATGATGCCCTTATCGAATCGGGTATTGCCGAATCCGACATTGTTGGGGTTGGGCTGTCGCTGCCCGGACTGATTGACTCGCGGCACGGCCTCAACCTGAGTTACCCCAACCTCGGCATACCGGGTCGGTCGCTCACCGACTGGCTGGAGCGGCAATGGCGGCTGCCTGTTTTTATGATTAACGACACCAAGGCCACCGCCCTCGGCGAACACCGGTTTGGCAGTGGACTGGGCAAACAACACGCGCTGGCCATCAACATCGACTGGGGCGTGGGGTTAGGCATTATCATCAACGGGGAGGTGTTTCAGGGGGCTTCGGGTTTTGCGGGCGAACTGGGCCACATTCAGGTGGACCCTGCCGGCGAGTTATGCTCTTGCGGCAAAATCGGTTGTTTGGATACGCTCACCTCGGCCTCGTCCTTGGTCAGACGGGTGCAGCGGGGGGTGCGGGCCGGGCGAACGACAAAACTGGCCGCTTTTGGGGATGATCCGACCCGTATTACCATCAACGACGTTATTCAGGCCGCCGATCAGGGCGATGCGTTTGCCATTGACCAACTGCACGAGACGGGTTATCAATTAGGTAAAGGGCTGGCAATTGCCGTTACCTTGTTCAACCCGGAAATTATTATTGTCGATGGTGTTTTGGCCGAAGCCTCGGTATTTATAACCAATTCCATCAAACAGGCCATCAATAAGCACTGTCTCAGCGGTTTCCGCGAAGAGCTAACCATCGAAGTAACGAAACTCGATGGGGCAGCCAAGTGGTTGGGTACCCACGCCTACGTGCTCGAAAGCCTGTTCGTTAATTCGTAGGGCCGGTTCAAGGTGGGCACTTTTCTACTATCCCCTAAACGAACCTCCTGATGTCTTTCCTCAAACTTGGACTGGTTCTGTTAGCTGCCCTCACCATCGCTTCTTTTTCGGTTCTGGATAGGGCGAATGAAGAGATCAAGCAACTTACTACAAAGACCAGCCACGCGGATTCCCTTGCTTTGGGCAAACAACTAGCCCTGCGTCATTGCGGCAGTTGCCACCAGTTTCCCCAACCGGATTTATTAGACAAAAAGACCTGGGTGACGGGTGTATTGCCCAATATGGCTATGCGGCTGGGACTTCGGTTGGTCGGTCAGGATACGATGCGCATCCTATCGTCGGAAGAAGAACAGGCTGTTCGGCATTTGAACGTTTACCCCGAAACCCCACAACTATCCCTGGCCGACTGGCAGCACATTGTCCACTACTACGAACGGACTGCCCCGGCCGAACCCCTACCGCAACCAGCCCACAAACCCATCACGGCCCGTCTGCCACTGTTCCGCGCAACCGGTGTGACGCTGGGAGACAAACCCGCTCCGCAGACAACGCTGTTAAAATACGACAAAAACACCGCCCAGCTCTATGTGGGCGATGCTCAGAATACGGTGTTCGTCCTTGATCGGCAGTTTCAGGTAACGGACACCTGGCTGGTTGATACACCCCCGACAGACATTGATTTCCCCAGACAGGCGGCTCCCCGATTGCTTACGATTGGCGTTTTCAGCCCGTCCGACCAGCAGGTAGGCCGACTTATGAGCCTAACGAGAACGTCGAAACCCGGTTCCCCGCTTATCAATATCAAGTCCTTACCCCGCCCGGTTCAGTTTGCTGCCGGGGACTTGAACGCCGACGGTAACGAAGACGTGGTCATTTGCGGGTTTGGGAATCATGCCGGTAAACTGTTCTGGTACGACGATTTTAATCCCACCAAAGAACATGTACTGAAGGCGATGCCCGGTGCCAGAAAGGTCGAGATCGTTGATATGAACCGCGATAAAAAGCCGGATATTGTTGTCCTGATGGCGCAGGCCCGCGAAGAAGTCGCAATTTTTTATAACCAGGGAAATGGCCGATTTCGCGAAAAAGTTGTGTTGCGCTTTCCACCCGTTTTCGGGGCTAGCTATGTTGAACTGGCCGATTTTAACCGGGATGGTTATCCCGATATTCTGCTGACCAACGGCGACAACTGGGATTATTCAGCCATAGATAAAAACTACCACGGCATCCACATTTTTCTGAACGACAAGAAGGATAACTTCACTAAAGCCTGGTTCTACCCGATGTATGGAGCCAGCAAGGCCGTGGCCCGAGATTTTGACGGGGATGGTGATCTTGATATTGCGGCTACCTCATTTTACGCCAATCTGACCCAGCCGGAGCAGGGCTTTATTTATTTTTCCAACGAGGGACGCTTGAATTTTACACCATTCAGCACGCCCGAAGCGGCATCCGGCAAATGGCTCACGATGGAAACCGCCGACTTCGATGGTGATGGCGATCTGGATATTGTGCTGGGTTCTTACTTCCACACGATGGGCGAAATGACCCAGTTGCTGTACAAGGGAATCACCACCTTCCCGCAACTGCTGGTACTGGAAAATGGGCAAAAAAAAGCCCCTGAATAAATTCAGGGGAAAAGGATGAAAAACGAGCTTGTTTTTGCTCAAGATACCCTTAGAGAACAGGCTTCCCACTCATGGCAAAGCATGTTATTTCGGGGTTATTAAATCCCCAATCCAAAATCATTTCACATCCCAGAAAATCTTAGTTGTCAGGTTATCCGTCGCTTTTATAACCCCATAATTCGTGCCGTTGTAGGTAATTTCATTACCCGGAATCGTCCACCGAACTGGGGGCAGGGTCTGATTATTGGCGTTGTCAACCTGGAAACTCAGCACCGGAAAATCTAACCGACGAACATCAGCCCAGTTTTCAAAGGGTTGTACTACGTTGTAGTGCAGCCATTTCTGAGTAGCAATCAGCTTCAGCTTATCAGCATTGTTGGCAGCACTGCTCCAGTTTACGCCCTTACCCGCGATATAAGCGGTAATGGAAGCCTGATTGGCCGGCGTAGGAATGGCCGAAGTAGTGATGCCGGTCGCGTTAGTTTTAGCCAGAATGCCATTATAAAACTCAACCGACTGAGCAATAGCCGTTTCGTAAGCCGTTTTAGCCGACGCATCGTTGTTGGTACGCAGGTAATACTCGGCCTTGATCAAATTCATCTGCGGGGCATTGATCAGCACACCCGGAAAGAACTGGTTGTGGCTGGTGGTGTAGCGGTTGTAGATCGCAACCTGACCGGCATTAAACAAAGCCGTTTGAGAAGCTTCGGTCGCCAGCGGATCAATACCGGTGTATTTGCCAGCGGCACTGGCACCGGGTTCAAACAGAATTTTCAGCCGTGGATCGCTGTTCGCGTTCATATTGTCGATAATGGCTTTGCCCGCCGTGTTACCGTACCAGCCATCCGATGCCAGCCCATCCCGGAATCCTTTTGAGTTGATGTCCGTATTGATATCAAATACGTTGACCTGGATATTCTGGGCGTTGGTCTCCACAATTGGATAGGTGGTGGCGTTGCCGAGAATTTCTGCCATTTCAGAGTTCGCTCTGGCCTGGAAAGCCGATACGTCCGAAATCCGATTCAGCATCCGTAGTCGCAGCGAGTTCGTGTAGCGTTTCCAGAGCGTGATGTCGCCTTTGTTCAGGAAATCCTGCGTTGTGAACGACCGCTGATAACCCGCGTTCAGCGTAATGCCGTTCAGTTCGGTGGCAATGCTTTTCAGATCATCCAGCATGAAGGTGTAGATGCTCTCTGCCGTGTCGAATTTAGCACTCGATGCTGCATAATCACCCCCTTTCGTACTGAGCAACCCGGCCTCGCTGAACGGAATCGCCCCGTGTACATCGACCATTTTCTGCGTGAAATCATACACGTAAACGGCGGCTGTCAACATGAATATCCGCCGGTCTTTCTGCTGATCGGCCGGTAGCGCGTTATAGATTTTCTGGAGTTCGCGGTACTGCGCGAGGGTGTTGTAGTACGTGTACCAGACATCTTCCACGCCCGACGAGCCGGGTATGTATTGCCCCGACGCATTGACCCAACCCGTTGCCTGGGTGTAGTGGTTGATGGTGGTCCGTAACGTAACGAAGTAGAACCGATAGCCCGGAAGCACGTATTCCCGGTTGGCGTACAGTACACCGGTAAACTGCTTCTCAACAGTGGTGGCGGCAATCTTGGCCGGATCGGGATAGGCGGCCGTAAACTCAGACTCCTTACATGACACGTTGGCCAGCAGAAGCCCACCTAAACATAAAAGTGTTATCTTTTTCATAAATATGATGGCGTTAAGATTAGAAACTGGCCCGTAACATAACCCCCATGGTGCGGAACGATGGGTTTGAACCGGCGTTGTTGATGTTATCCCGCCACTGCGTACTAACCGTAGTCTGCTCGGCATCAAGATCTTTAATGGTCCGGTAGAAGAAGAACAGGTTACGACCAAACACCGACAGCGTCAGGTTCTGCGTGCCAATCCGACGGGTCAGGGAAGCCGGAATCCGGTAACCCAGCGACAGTTCCCGCATTTTTATGTACGAATTCTCCTTCACGTACAGCTCATACCGCGCACTGCTGTATTGCGGTCCACCCCAGTTGTAGGTCGAGTTGTAGTAGGTAGCCTGCGAGATAACGTTGGTGTTTTTCTCGCCGTTGGCCAGCACACCGTCCATCAGCATACCATCGTTGTAAACCACTTCGCCATTCGGACCGGCAGAACCTGTCGTTTGAATGCCTTTGCCGGCAGCGGTTTTGTAGTAGCGGAGACCACCGCTTGCCGCATCCATAGCCGTCAAACTTTCTTCGGTCAGGCCCCGCGATGTCAGCCAGTTGATACCCGTTGGCATGATGTGGCCCCCGAAGCGGAAGTCGGTCACGATGTCTAACATGAAGCCTTTGTAGCTGATGCTATTCAGCAAACCACCCGTCAGTTTTGGGGTCGCGTTTCCGGCCTTTATCCAGTTGGCACCGTCTAACTGATACAAACCGTTCGGACTGATCACATTCTGCCCAGTGGTACTTTTCAGGATGCCGTGAACGTAAATATCACCCATTGGCTGACCAACCACCGACCGGAGTTGAGCCGCGTTGCCATCGTAATCGGCGTGGAGTAACTCCGACGAACCGTTGGCCAGTTTCTCTACTTTGTTACTGTTCTTGGCCAAGTTCAGGGTCAAATCCCAGTTCAGGCCGTTGGCCGAGGTCGCTTTCAGGGGCGATATGTTCAGAGCCAGTTCGACACCTTGGTTGCGGAGCGTTCCGATATTGGCCAGAATGCTGCGGGCACCGGCACTGGCGGCAATCGACAGGGGCAGAATCTGGTCAACGATCTGGGCGTTGTAATACGACAAGTCGATGCGTAGCCGATCCCGGAACAGCCGGGTATCCAGACCAAATTCAAACTCGCGCTTCTGCTCCGGGCGAATCTGGTCGTTACCATAATCACTGCTGATGTTGGTATATAGCACCGAGTTGCCACCCGTTTGCTGTAGGCTCAGGTTGCCCTGATTGTAGGCATTGTTAGCCCGGTAGATAGATGGATAGTTACCCACGATACCGTAGGATGCCCGCAACTTGGCGTAGGTAATGGCTGCCGGTAACCGAATCAGATCGCTGAACACAAACGATGAGTTCACCGACGGATACACGAACGTGTTGTTGCCCGTTGCCAGCGTTGAGGTGCGGTCCTGGCGGAGCGTACCTTCTACATAAACGATATCTCTGAAATTGACATTCACCGTTCCCAGTAACGCATCCCGAACCCAGCGTTCACGCGAGTTGCTACTGTTAGCGGTGTTGACCGATGCCGAAACGTCGAAGAAATTCTCCGTACTCAAACCGCCATTCGTGCTGCGGCTCATCATCGAATTGAGCTGCTTGTAGCCATTATAGCCAGCCATGGCCGACAACGTAATGTCTTGGCCTACTTTTTTGGTGTACGTAAGCAGCAGATCACCATAGACATTGCTGTACAGGTTGTTATTCAGGCCAAACGAACCCGAATACCCGAAGGCCAGCGGAACGGCACTCCGCTGTTTGTCTTCGATGCGCTCCGACGTAAAATCGGTACCTAATCGCCCTCTCAGACTCAGGCTTGGTAAGATCTGCCAGTTCTGCGTGACACTGGCAATGATGCGGTTGCTGTATTCGTCGTAGGTATTGGCCCGCGTGCTCCACACGTAATCGCCGATGTCGCTTTTGAATCCGTTCCGAATAATGTTTTCGCCGGGTGTCAGACTGGGGTTTGTTCCCGTCACGAACTTGTATCCGAGGCTGGTCTGGTATTTATTGAAATACCAGTCAGCCGCTTCGAACCGGTTCATCATCCCCGTAAAGTTGTTGATCATGCGATCCACTTTATACGGACGGTTGTGCGTGTACTGGTTGATGTAGTTGATAACGACATCTGTCCGCAGCTTTGGATTGGGCGAAAAGCCGAGGTTCAGGTTCATGATGTTCCGTTCGTTTTTCGCGCCGTAGCTAATCATGCCGTTATCCTGCCGCGTTATCGAAAAGCGCAGATTGGTGTTGTCCGTAGATTTGGAGATCGCCAGGTTGATGTTGGAACTGCGGGCGTTCTGGAACAGATCGGCGTAGCTATTGCCCGATGGCGAATAGGGCCGGACAACCCCGTCGAACGACATCACCGGCTGACCGTCGAACTTCGGTCCGAAGTTAACCGTCGCGTTCAGTAACCCTCTGGTATCGCCTTTGCCGTCGCCATCGGTATCATAAGAAATAAAGCCGTTGGCATCCTGCCCGCCGTTGGCGTAGTTCAGCATATAGCCAGGACCCCTAACATTCTGATAGCGGGGCAGATAAGCAATCTTGTCAACGTTATAGCTCGCGCTGAAATCAACACCGAGACCCTTGCGGCCCTTTCCGTTTTTGGTCGTTACCAGAATAACCCCGTTCACGGCTTCAGACCCGTACAGGGCAGCCGCCGAAGCCCCTTTCAGCACCGATATGTTTTCAATATCGGCTGGGTTGAGATCCAGCAGACCATTTCCCCGAATGCGCTGATCGCCCCAGTAATCGCCGTTGCGTGCTTCGCCGTTCCGAATGGGGATACCATCCATAACGATCAATGGCTGCGTATTGCCGGTGATTGACGACAGACCCCGAATATTGATGTTCACCCCACTGGTTGCTCCACCGGGTGTAGCACTGATCGTTAGACCCGGTGCCTTGCCATACAGTGCTGTGGCAAAGTTCGTGTTGGCCGTTTTGATCAGTTGATCGTTTTTAATGACGGCGGTAGCGTAACCCAATGCCCGTTGTTCTTTGGTAACACCCAGGGCCGTAACAACCACCTCATCAATCATACCGGCATCCTCATCCAACGTAACGTTCACACTCGACTGGTTGCCAACGGCTAGTTCTTTCGTTTTGTACCCGATAAAGGAGAACACCAAAATACCGTTTCCAGGGGCGGGTACACTGAATCTACCCTCGGCATCTGTTGTAGAACCCGATGTGGTTCCCTTCACCAGAATGGACACGCCGGGCAGTGGCTGACCATCGGTGGTTGTTGTAACCCGCCCTGTAATCGACTGTGCGAACGCGGGGTTGCTTATTACCAGAAGCAAGACAATAAGCCTGTGTAAATTTAATCTCATAAATAAAGGGCATTTAAAGTTGATACGATAAAAGATTAACACAATGTTAATAATTTATTTTAAAAACATGTCCCTCAAAATAAAATATTTTAAAATGTGTGCTTCAATCCTGTCCAATGAAGCCCTTTAATTCTTCCGGAATTTATCGGACGCGGCCTATTCTTTTAAGGTAGACCCATGTTGGTGAAGACCCAAGCCACATTCAACCGGGCAGTGTATACGTGTTGTTTTACATACAAGTCTGCCAACAACGTAAAGCGGGTGGAATTTTTGGCTGCTTTCTTTTTTTACGATTGAACTAGTTGTGGGTATATTATTTTAATGCCGAGTTCCTGACAAAGTCCATCGACTGCGGTCAACAACGCGTCCACTTCAGCCCGAACCGATGCCGTGAAGGGATCGACCGTTCGGCGGGTGTAAAGCGAGATGGGAAGTCCCCGCTTTTGCAGGCTGTATTTAGCGATAATCGGGTAAGCCGTATGCACCAGATCCATGCAGTCGGTCATGAATTGCTGCACCCGTGCAACCTGCTCCTGCCGGGTTGAATCATCGAAATTCGCGCAGAGCCAGGCGATTAACTCCGGGAAAATATTCCCCTGAATGCACGACAACCCGGCTGCACCCACCTGCAGTGACGACACCGCGTTGACCATGTATGCATCGTATAAACCAAACGTATAGCTTTGGGCCACCTGCAAGCGACGCGCTACTTCGTCGGCATCCAAACAGGTGTCTTTGTGGTAAATGAGCCGCCCGGTACTCAGCAGATCGGCTAATATCGCGCTGTTAATGAGCCGCTTATACGGCACCGGGCACTCGTAAAGTCCCAACGGAATACCTTCGGTCAGGTCTATCAACTGATGCATCCGATCCAGAAAAACGGCATCGCTTTCGTCGGGAGCCGCCATCTGACTCGTAATCACGATGACCGCCTGTGCACCCGTATCGTATATGCGCTTGACAAAATCAGTTTGCTTTTCAATTGACCCACCCAGCGTCCCGGTAGCCACCACCGGAACCCGGCCCGCCACCTGATCGACTACCTGTTTCGTGACCAGAAGCCGCTCGGAATCGCTCAGTTCGTACATTTCGCTGGACAAACAATTGGCGAACAGACCAGCAGCTCCCGATTCGAGGTAGAAGTCCGTCAGGTGAGACAACCCCGACAAATCAACGGCTCCCGACTGATGGAAGGGGGTAAGCATCACGGGAATAAACCCCCGTGGTAATGGGGTTGATGTGGTGAGCAAGGACATAATGGTGAACAGGATAGAAACGTACTGATTGGAAGGCACTCAGTTGAACTCACTTTGCACCGACGGTGTCGGTGGTTTAATCGGTTCTTTGGTCACTCGTAATCGCGTCAATATAATCCCCACCAGGAAAATGGTGAGCGTGCCGACCACCATAATCATGTTCTGATGGAGCGGGTTGCGCAGTGCAGCAAACGAATCGGGGAGTTGGCCCGAAAAAGTCATCCAGATAATCACCAGCACCCCGATGATGGTGGCGGTGAGGGCTTCGGCGTTGCGGGTCGAGCGAGAAATGATGCCTAACAGAAACAGGCCCAACATGCCGCCCGCAAAAATCCCGGATAGCATCCACCAGATATCCAGCACACTCTTGATGCCGATCATGGCAATTCCCGTCAGCATTCCCAGTAAACCAAAAACGGTGGTCGCCACATACAGCAGCCGGAGCGACTGTTTCCCTGTCATAGTGCGATTTATATACCGCCCATAAATATCGACCGAGAAAACCGTGGCCGAGGCATTCATCCCCGAACTGATGGTACTCATAGCCGCCGACATGATGGCCGCCACAATTAGCCCGACCAGGCCCGCCGGTACTTTGTTGACCATGAAATGAGGCATCACCTTATCGCCAATGTCGGCAGGGCCGAGCGTGGAAGCCAGTTGTGCAATAGCCGCCTGACTGCCACCGGGCAAGCGTTCGGCGGCAACCCCCATCCGAACGGCATTCAGCAGGTCGGGGTTGCTTTGGTAATAGGCGTATAGGCACGAGCCAATGAAAAAGAACATCAGCGAAATTGGCACGTAGAGATACACGCACAACCAAATCGAGCGGGTAGCTTCCCGAACAGAGGTGGTTGTGTGGTATCGTTGCACGTAGTTCTGGTCCATACCAAAATTGTTCAGGTTCATAAAAAACCCGTAGAAAAGCACCACCCAAAATGTCGATTGGGTGAAATCGGGGGCGAAACTGCCCAAACTGAATTTGTGGTCGGTCTGTCCAATGTCCAGAATATGGCTCAGTCCACCGGGCATTCCGGCCACCACCAACCACAGGATAATGACGGCCCCGAGGGTTTTCACCACGCCTTGCACCACTTCGGTCCAGATCACGGCTTCCATACCCCCCAGCACCGTATAGACAATGATGCACGTTCCGACCACGCCCATGATGGTGGCCATCGGGTAGCCTGTCAGGGCCTGCAAACTAAGGGCAATACCAAAGAAAATGGATCCCATGCGGGCCAGTTGGGTCAGCAAAAAACAAACCACGGCGTAGGTTCTGGCCCAGGGACCAAAGCGATGTTCGAGGTGTGTATAAGCCGAGACTTCGCCTGTATGCCGGTAGAAAGGAACAAAATACCGGGCGGCAATCCAGGCCGCAAGGGGCATCGACAGGCTAAAAACGAACGAGTTCCAGTTAGACCCAAAGGCTTTGCCCGGCACGCCCAGAAAAGTATTGCTGCTCAGAAACGTGGCGTAAATCGACATGCCGATGGCCCAGCCCGGAATTCGGCCCGACGCGGTGGTAAACTGATCGGCATTGTTGTTTTTTCGGGAGAAATAAATGCCCACGCCCACCATGCCCGCCAGATAGACGAGAATCACCAATAGGTCGATAATAGGCAGCGTTTTCATAAATGTACGTCAGTCAGTGAGGAAGTCGTCCCCCGAGTTGGGGCAAGCTACATAATCAGGCATCATTTTGCCTATTTTTCAAGATACCCAAAGCCAGTGCTGTCGACAAAAAAAACCATATTCTCCTGGCTCACCCGCGCCAGACCGCGCCGAAAACTATAGGCGTGATCGAACAAACAGGGAATAACAACTTGCCCCGAGGCATTAACAAAACCCCATTTCTTATTTTTCTTAATGAAAGCCAATCCCTCCGAAAAATTACCGGCTTCGTCGAACGTGGGTGGAATCACCTCTTCGCCAACGACGTTGATAAACCCAAATTTTCCCCCTCTTTTAATGATCGCGAGTCCTTCTGAAAACGGGAATAATACGCTCATCAACAACGGTTCGTAACGAAACGGTATCACTAATTCACCCTGTTTATTGATGAAACCCACCCGGCCATTCTGACGAACTGAGGCTAGCCCTTCAGCAAAAAACCCTACTTCTTCGTAGATCGGGGGGATTGCGAATTGCCCTTTACCATCGATAAACCCAAATTTGCCGGCCTGTTCAACGGCGGCTAACCCATCCGAAAAATTCAGGGAATACGTAAAAGGCCCGGCAATAACGACCTGCCCCCGCCGGTCGATAAACTGATAGTCGTTGCCCTGCCGAATCCGGGCTAACCCGTTTGCAAACGGCCAAACCGACTCAAACTGACAAGGAATCGTGAGTTGGCCAGCGGTATTCAGGAATCCCCATAGACCATTCTGTTTCACCATAGCTGAACCATTTTGGAAAGTTGCGGCCTCCTCAAACCGATGTTCGGACAGAGGTAGTCCCGCCGGGTCGATGTAACGATACCCATCGGGTAATCGCACCACGGCCAAACCATCCGAAAACTCGCGTGCTTCGTCATATTGACAAGCGATTTGCACCACGCCCTGCTGGTTCACATACCCATATTTGGCTCCCATCCGCACGGGAGCCATACCTTCCGAAAAAGCCCCGGCTTCGTCATAGGTACAGGGAACGAGCAGCTTTCGCTCCTTATCAACGAAACCCCAGCGGCCTTTCTGGTAATAGGGAATGAGCAGTTGAAACCCTTGTTCGACCTGTTTAGCCACCAGTGTTTTCAGGCTTAAAACGGGACCAACGGGCGTGTGACAGGCAAATTCGAGCAGCGCGAGCCGGGCTTTCACATCGGCGGAGGGGAGTTGCCGCAGTTGCTGCCAACACGCACTTTGATTAAAGTCGTCCAGATCGGCAGACGAAATCAGCAGGCTGTCCATCGGCGTGTACAATTCCGGCGAATGGCTCAGGGCGTGGAGTTCGAGCGAAAGCAACAACAAACTGAAATCGTCGAGGTGCTGATGGAAATGGGCTGGTGAGCGGTTGGGGTGCCGGTAGGGGGGGGAACCGAGTTCGGGCGATGAGAGGCCGTGCAACGTTGGCACATAACAACCGTCGTAGTCGATCAGGCGGAGGGTTCCGTCAGGCCCCACAATGATGTTATCGGGTTTCAGGTCGCCGTGGGCAACAGGTTGGGCCAGGAGCCAGTTGGCAAAGGCATCGAACCGCAGGGCCAGTTGCCGCAGGGCCGTTGCATCGCCAGCCGCACAGCAATTGGCCACGAATGTCGCCAGGGTTTGGCCTTCCACCCAGGGCATTGTCATCAGGTCGAACTCGCCGGATTGACCAAATCGGGTGTCCACCCAAATCTCCTGCGGATGAAACGTGATGGGCAATAAATGGGGTGAGGGGTTCTGCCGGATGTAGTCGGCAATGTGTGTCAGGCGTTCGCGCCGACGGGGTACTTCGCGCAAAAAGCACCGCAGGGCCACCCAACCCCCCGTCCGGGTATCTTCCATCCGAAAAACAACCGCAAAATTGCCGCTGTTGAAATACAACTGACCGTCGGGTTTACGCACCGGTTGCAGGTGCCGGAGCCGGTTGAGCGTTTCACCCGACAACTCGATGGCCTGCATGTATTCGCTGAAAGATGGGTACATGGCGGTCAGGTTACGGGGCGATCAGTACAGCGGTGTAGTCGTCGGCACCGAGCAAGTTTTGGGTGCGAAGGTGTTGCGTATAACTGGCAAAGGTATCTATTGAGACCAGGGAATTTTGCAATGGTCTCCACACCGATTGGTTGAACGATTGATGGTTACGGTTCCAGAAATGCCGGTGTCGGGCGGCCCGTTGCCCCAGGGCGGTGGGCGTTTGGGCCAGTCGGTTCAAGTCTGTGGTATTGCTCGTGAGCGCGTCATGCGCCATCAGCACAAACTGCCCCAACGTGTCGGAAAGCAGGGCGTAGGTATTGCCGGGTAGATGAGTCCATTGCCCACCCGAAAAACCGCCCGGCTGGGGTGCGCTGTTCCAATTCAGCAGATACGGAGCCGTTTCAAACTGAGTCAAGCCCGGCCTGGCAACCCGCATTCTTCCTGACAAAACATTGAAACACAGAATGACCGCATCGCCATATAGCATCCAGTGGAGAGTGTCAGTGCCTTGGTGCAGGGTGGCCAGCGTTGCCCCCGAGCCTTCGTCCATAAACTTGCGCTCGGTCAGGTAATGGGTGGCGGCCTGTGGTTGGAACTCAGAAAAAAACGTGGCCCAGCGGCAATCAAGCCAGTGGGCTAAGGTCGAAAAGTCCTCGAAAGGCTCGCTTGGCACTTGCTCGACTAAAAACCGCGCCCATTGACCCGCATACAAGCCGGTTCCTCCAGCTCCGTCGGCCACGCACCATATACCATTCTGTGAAACAACGCGATACGCATCTTCATTGTCGGGATAAGCGGGGGCTTCCTTACCGATGGTTTGGGCGTAGGTCCTCATCCGTTGACCCGGAAGTTTGCCACAAACGCGGTGTTGTGTTGGGTGGGCGTGCCGATGTTCATGAATTTCACAAGCGCGTCCATATCGGTGTTGCTGCACATGCCCACGTAGCGCGAACGCTGATCTAACCCAAACAAGCCCGCAATATCGGCGTGATAGGAGGCAGGCATTTCGCTCGATAAATCATACAAAAGCCGGGCTTGGGGATCATCGCCGAGATCGCGGATGTGGGCCGGAAATTGGATGGCTTTGCCGGTTTCGTCGGATAGGTGAATATTCATCAGCAGCACGTGTCCGTCGATGGTGTGGAGTTGCCGGATTCGGTCGCCACAGTCGAGAAGTTCTTCGTGGGTCGCATCAGTGGCCACGCCGTCAGTGATGTTGATCACCGTGGGTGGATACACGTCTTTACCCGCCTGCGTCTGCAACCACGTTTGCAACAGCGACTCGGCCAGCAGCAACGCGCTTTTCATGGGGGTTTTGTAATTTGCCACGGGTTCAAGCCAGATCGGACGTTTCTCGGTCGTGCGAATTACGCGGTCGCGGATGGTGCGTTCCACTACATTCTCTTCCTCTCGGGTGGTGGCCTGCACCAGTTCGGCGGGGCTGAGAAAGGGGCGGTTGGCCCAGGGGCCGGTCCAGAGGAGGTTGGCAGTGGCGGCCCCACCATAACCAATGAGGGCCACATCATAATAATGCCGAATTTCGTCGCCTTTCTGACTCCGCAGGAGGAGTTCAAGCAGGGTCTGATTCACAATCTGGGCCACGGCTTCAGCTTTGGAACAGGTTTGGCCCCGGTAGTGCGTCGGTTCCCCCATCGACCCCGACTGGTCGATCAGGAATACAAAGGCAGTTGGATTTTGCCGCATCACACTCGCCGAATAGTGCGTAGCTTTCATGGGCAACTGCAGGGCTTTTTGCAGTGCCAAACTGGCTGAAACGGGCGAGGGGGAGGGGATCAGGCCATTCATCACAACTGATTCATCAAGAACTCGATCTGGTTTAGACATCGCTGCTCAAGTTGGGTTAAATGGTCGGTTAAATCAAGTTTCTCGTCGCTCATAATCCGGTATGCTTCGGCTTGGCGTAGCACAGCAATTTCCTGAATAAGCGCGTCACGGGTTCGGGTGAGTCGAGCCAGAATCCGTTCGAGGGCCGGGGCATCGGGTTCGGAGCCGGGCAAATCCAGAAAGGGCAGGCCATCCTGTAAGTCATCGAGCAGTTGTTGCACGGCTTCGGTGTCTTCCCGTTCATAAGCCGCATTTAGTTGGGTCATCACCTCGTTGGCACGGGCTTCGCGGTTGGAGTCGCCCGCAAACAAATCGGGATGAGCCAGCGCAGCCGCCTGCCGGTAAAGCTTGCGGATTGTTTGGAGCGGAGGGTTGTGGGCGGGGGTTTGGGGTAGACTGCCGACACTGTTTGCTGTTACGATTACCCTCCGGAACTGTTGTGGTTCACCGCCGGGACTGTTAACTGTTAACTCATCAGCATCTGACCGTCGCCGTGATTGGGTGGCTTTTTGGATAGCCAGAGCTTGTTGGATTTCTGTCAAACGGGTCAATAATGGCCCCAGGTAGGTTTGAACTAGCTGGTCGTATTCTCGAATCAAGTGCTGGCAACGGTCTTTCTCGGCCCGCAACCTCGCCACATCGGACTGGGTAGCCCTGATTTGAGCAAGCAGATTGGAGACAACGGTTGGGGCAGATGCATCCGACATTATAGTACTCTGGGCCGGGTGACGGTGCCGCGAACATGGGTCATATTCAGATTCAGGAACTGCAACTCAATGGAGTTCTCACGGCAAAAATTCTGTAGATCGAGTTTTAGTGTGTCAAGTGCCGTTTTTCGCCCCAGTGCGTTCAGGTTCTTAAATGAATCAGGAACACCATCCACATGACGTGGATCCATTGACAGGAATTCCTGTAGTTCATTCTCTGAAATAATAATCGCCTTAACATCCTGAGCCATATTGATTTGTCCCCAACCGTGGGCTTCGATGAACTCGTCGTTGTAGGTGGCAACCGGCCCACCGGCCTGGTGACACAGGAATTTTAGCCGCATGTCGCTCACCCGAAGCAACACGTTGGGCAGCGTGACGTAGGTAGCCAGATCGCGAACGCCCACCCCAATTCGGTCTTTCTCCAATTTCCGAACTTCGCCCCGAATCATCTGGAGGCTATCGGTGGCCAGATAAGTGCAACGCAGCTTGACGGCATCCCGATAAACAAAGTACGAAAAGCCATACATTGAAGCCCCGCCCTGCATCAGATTCCCCACGTTGAGGGTTATATAAACCGGGCGTTCGGCAGCCACGGGCGTTGCTCCTTCTTTGATGGACTTGCTCAAGGTGCCAAACACCTGCCGTTCGCCCTGATCGCGTTCCAGGGCATATTTATCATCCGTTATGGCAAAGTCCCACATGTTTCTCATTACTCCGGCACCAAGCAGACCAATGATGTTTTTCGCCTTGAAATTACTATTGAGTTCAGCGTTCATCAGCAACTTAACAAGGTTTGTATAAATCGTATTGATTTTGCCTACTCGCGTCGATTCAAAGAAACCCGTAACGGGAACCAATCGGGTGATGCGCTCTTTCACTAATTGTTCCACTTGTTTAACGCCCACACTCAGGGAGGTAGTCATGGCCTTGTTGGAGATGCGGGTGGCCCGACCGCCAATAGCGGTTGAAAATTGTACAGGCGCATTACCCCGATGACAAACGGGACAAACCATAACGGGTAGAACAGACTGGTTGGCCCAATCTAAATCGGCGATTTCGAAGACACAGCCGAACGGACATTTTTTCCATTGCATAGAGTAGGCAGGTTAAGCAGGTTACGAATACTGATTGAGGAAAGTTATCGTTGTCGGATACTATATTAACCGAACCCTTATCTCGCGTTTTTCCAGTCCGGTAACTGGATTATTGTACTCAGAAATAGTTTGTAATTTGGCATTAGCCCAAGCAGCCACTCGTTGCACCACGCCATAAAAGTGAATAGCCGACGGGCGAGGAGCATTCAGGCAATCGAGATACAGGCAGAAATCGCCCGGTATCCGGGTGCATCGAATCTTGTAGCGGATCACGTTGCCCAGGTGTTTTCCGTTATTGACTCCAAACGTGGCCGCCGATATTTTCATCTGGAACACGCCCTCCATCCGATACATCGACAATGCCGACTCGATGGCCAACTGCTCGGAGTTGTTACCTTTCACGGCAGCAACAATGTTAGTGGCATTATCACCCCCCCCCAGGGAGTGAGCCAGCAGGTGGCACCACTCCCATTGCGTAGTGGCATCCACCTCATTAGCATTAGGGTGTTGCCCCTTGAACCAGCCCACATATTGCGTAGCCGAGCGGTTGGCTCCTGTCAGCAAAAAAGTCGCCGGATTCATTCCTTGATTTCCTGTCCGGCGCGACCCAGCCCGACCTGGAGGCAAATCGACCCAGGCTGTTTTTATTTTTCGGGTTGCATTCTGATAGGCTAATTCCAGCATTGTCTGGCTCCGAACAGCTCCCGTAAATCGAACCCTGTTGGCAAAATCAACCCGGCCATAGAGCGGAGACATGCTCACAATAGCAGCCCCTTTTTTATATCGATTCTGAACAGGCATATAGACAAAAGACTGGCAATGCCCCATCAAATCCCGCACAAAAATGGTGGGAGATCCATTGGCTCGCTTATAAACATAATAGGGTTTATGGCGGTCAATTAGAGCGTTTCGATGTCGTCGTGGCATTGGCTAATCCGGGTTTACTTTATTCCGATAATTGACTTTATATAACCGTGTGAGGAATACTATTTTTATCAGCCAGAAACGCAGCTGCATGGAATTTATGGACGTGTTCTATGTGCTTAGCCTGTAACGCATTCCAGACGAAAACGTGAAGTTCGACCTCGGTATTGGTCAGGTCAACACCCTCGTCGTCCAGAACCTTAATGCAGTTATGCAAATGGTCGCGGGTGGGTTTATAGTGACCACTGTTGTTGTCGATCATCAACAAAGCACCGTTGGTGATGGCCAGGCAACCGGCGCAAATCACATCGTGGCCCGTGTTGAACGACGAGTGGTTGAAAAATTCAGACGTTTGGGCAATAGGGACGGCATCCTTGCAAAACAGGTTGCCATATTTATCCATTGCATAAGCAATCACCTGCCAGGCGGGGAAGTTGAGCGGGTTGTCGTTATAGTCGCACAAGCTACCTGCGTTGTCGGGGATAGCCATATACCGATACCGTTCGGCTTTTTTCAGGTAATCGACATTCCCCGATAGCATATTGACTCGGCCAATTTCATCAAGCATGGCTAAGTCTTTCAACGAAAGCGCATTTATGTTTTTATTGGCAATTGTGACCACTTGCTGCCTCATTTTAACGATGTTTTTCGGAAGCACGGTATTTGGCAAGCCTATCTGATCCGTATGATTGTCACGATGCAATGCCTGAAACGATGCTTGTGTTCGATGAATCCCACTCCCGGCAATGGCCTGATTCTTGCCCGATTTTACATACGATGTTCGCTCGAATGTGTACCCTTCATCGAGTGGTTTAACCGCCGTTTGATAACCTTTTCGGGTGCCCTGTGTCGTGAATTTATGCTTATTAAAGGTGATCTCTCCCCGCTCATCAGGTGTTAGTAAGCCTTGCGCCTGAAGTTGGATAAAAAGCTCATCCAAAGCTGCATTGGCGAGTTTACCTACGGCTGTTTTGCGCTTCAAAAACAAGGGGTTAACGTAATTTGTGCGCTGCCCAAACCCGTTCTTGGTGAACTCATTTTTGGTCTTTTTTACCTTGAGCCACTCTTTACAAGCCATCACAATGGCCCGTAAGAGGACTAACGTTAACTGAGCATTGGCTGCACCGATGCGGAGTTCATAGTCATTCAGTGTATCATCGACTTTGGCCAGATTGCTTCCCCGCGCTCTGCCTACGACATTACCGGTCTTAGCTGTATCGGCTTCAAATTGGAGCCAGGTATAGGTTAGCATAAAGAGTGGTAGTTATAAGTTGTTCTTGAATTTACAAGATGGTCTTGAAAAAACCCTGTCCGTTGAATGAAGTGTACTTGTGCATTTTGAGCTTTAGTTCATTCCCAACTCGCACCCCGTTAAAAACAGCTTTGTGCAGAAACATATAGGTTGGTCTTCCGCTCTCGAAGTTGAATCCTGTCTTAATCGGGAATCCACGCAGATACTCAATTTTGATGGTCAGGTGAATTGCTTTTTCGCCCTGTGAGGGGTGCGATCCGTGCGAATGCGTAATGAGTTGGCTACTGTTTGGAAACCCCATGTAGGGAAACTGCTGTATCGGATAAACCTGCTGCTGACTCATATCCGTCATGGAACCAAACATAGTGGGACTCATGCCGAACCCGACCTGCTTTTGTGCCGGTTGTGTTTTTGTTTTCGGAGTAACAAGATGTTGGCGGTAGGTCATTATCAGATCGTGCAACTTACTGATAGCCATATCTCTAAACTGGTTAAAATCCAGCGTTCCCAGCGTGTTTGCCCCAGCCGGCCAGGTATTGTTGGCGTTGTTAATCACCATGCTCACCACCAACCGGTCATTGTCGCGGGGTTGCTCTCCGCGCTCACCCGACAACTGATTGAACGCTTCTTTCAGCATTCCATTGACCGCCGAGTGGTCGCCCGTGGTAACTTTTGACTGCACCGACTTCGCGAAAAAATCGTCGTCTTCGCCTATTGTAACATCGGCATGACCACCCACCAAATGGCGGAGCTTTTCGACCCGGTGCCGGTACATAAGCTTGAATTCGTTTTCGTAGCCCGACGAAACACCGAGGATTTTCGAGGCCCATTCGTCAATTTTTTTGTAGAAATAATCATCTACCGGTACTTGCAGACGATACCGAAGTTCGAGTTCTGCCTCCAGTAAACGGGTGATAATCTGGTGCAACTGCTCCAGTTTCTCGGCGGTAGTGGCGGTTTGTCTGGCTTCCATAAAAAATTCAGGTCTTTACTTCTTCCAAAATTTATATCCTTTTTTCTTCTTGGGAACTGGCACAGGCACCACCACGTGAGCCTGCCGTACCATGTGACCATTTTGGGTTAAATCAACGGGCGCATTTTGTTGCAGGTGTTTAGCGGTGTCGATCATGCCCCAAAGATCCGGGTCATCATCCCAAGGGGCAGCCACCCGAACCCCGTCCAGATAGAAGTAGAGATTATTGCCGTAAATCAGCCGGTTTTTGTAGCACTTCCGTAATTCAGAATAAGTGATCGGAAGCACCTGCTGGTTGTTATTGGCGACGTTGGTATAAACTTCTTTGAAAACTATTTTTTCAAAATCAATGCACGTCCCTATCTGGTCAACATCCAGAATGAAATGAACCCTTCGGTTCAACTGGATAATGAAATAGTCGAGTCCAAACTTACAGGCACGCCGAAACGCCAGGTACTCATTCTGACCGGCATTATGCAACTGCTGCTTATTATTCATGACCGTATTCATGGCCGTGTGTGGGTTATATTTATGCCCACCCAACATATTGTAGTACTGCGATACGGCCTGCCGCTGATTGGGATTCAGGGGGCCATTCTGAAGATAAAAATTCATCGCATTCTCGCCCGCCTGTGCATTGGGGCCAACAAAGTTGTACATCACCGTGGGCGCATTGAACGTGCGGTTGTTGTAGTGGTCGCAGATCGTGAAATTACCTTCGTCGATCAGTGTTTGAGCATCGCGCCCAACAACCCCGGCCAGCAAAGTTCGCGTGTATCGCCCCCTGGGTTGGCTGATGCCGTAGATCACATCACCCGCCGTAAACAATTGATTGAAAGCCTGACCTATCATTGTTAAAGGGTGTTAAGTGGTTCAATAAATCACTCCTGCAATTTCTCCAGCTCCCGTTTGGCCTGCCTGATTCGGTCGTCCAGCGATAGCAACGGCTTCCGAAAAGGCCAATAGCCAACGCCATACCCAAGCCCGAAGGCAAGAGCCAGCAAAATCAGTATTTCCGTCAG
>JANOCD010000087.1:0-181705 GCA_031411995.1 Cytophagales bacterium | reverse complement strand
CCAGCTTCGGGAGTTGCTCAGGCAGACGAGCAATTCCGCTAAAGCTGCACCCCTTTGGTGGGGTAAGTTATCTCGCTTATTCAAGTGGTTAGATAGGCAAGTCGCTCAGTATCAACAAAATATTTTAGCAGGGTAGAGTAGATGTAGCGGTTTCGCTATTAAAAATGTGGGGGCCAATTCCTAATGCTGCTTTAGCTCCGCCTTGTCACACGATTCAGACGATTAATCAGCTTCGGGCAGTAAAAGATACATTGCTATTGAAAACCACTGTAGCAGGTAATGGTCTCCAGCAGCAATTAGAGGCTATTGATCGGCAAATTCAATTTTATATGGCGCGAATTGTGAAAGTTACCAAGAAAACAGAAGCTGTCTCCTTCTTTGTCATCCCAGAAAAAGGGGGCTGGTATAACGGAAAAAGACAGGAGTAATGGTCCCTGTTCAACTATGATGACAAGACGAATACGCTGGAAATCAACAGTGACCTAAACCCCAAAATACTGACGAGTAGCTATGGAACCAACAACATCAAGATTAAAAAACCTACTAAAGGGAATTCTTATTCACTGGTTTTAGCCGACCTACCTACTGAGTCTGCTTCGAGTTTCTTCGAGGACAAGCCAGACCGTCAGCATTGTGGACTGGCTTACAATATTCCCCTAAAGTTTGCTGTGCAGATACTAAACAGTTCTGATATTTTCGCGAACCAGCGAATTGATTTGCCTCAATTTGGGACAGTTGGGTACTATGAAGCATAGGCTCAAAAAACTTGACTTCACATTAGACCCACTAACTGGCGAATTGCGGAGTCTGACTGGTGAGTCTAAAACGTTCATTACGGCTGACAACATTGACCAAGTCGGCAAAGTGGCTGAGAAATTCAAAAGAGACCCTGCCCCTACCGAAAAGGAAATCCTGACCGAAGAAGTGGCCGTTTTTGAATTAGAGGTCAAGAAAAAGAAGGCAAAAGCAGAGTTAGAAAAGGAGAACTAAACGCTGGTAAACGAATCGAAAACTACTTCCACTCATGGCAACGGTTACACATTACCTAATCACGAATCGTCAGATAGACATTGTCAATGGTAAAGAGGTTATCCACCGCTCCGGTGAGGAACGGGCGGTTGACGATGCTCGAATCTCGTTCCGCTTCGCTCGCTACACATTTGATCCCGAAAAACTCAACGATGAGGGTACGGTAACCTTGGTTCCTGATCTGCTTCCTCCCGTTCCGGTTGTCGAAACGTTCAGCGGAGTACTCATACCCAAGTCCGCCGAATCGGTGCCTGAACGCCTGCGCGACCGGGGCGGCAATCCGCAGGATACGGAGGACTTAACGGGTTCTAATCAGGTGTTCATGGAATTGTTTCGTACCCTCAAAAAGCCTGACTCTAGTAATGTCCTGTTTTTTATTCATGGCTACAAAACTGATCTTGACGTGGCCCTGAGTACCATTCGGGCTTTGCATGAGAAATACGTCCGGCCTGATTCTTCGGATATTCAAACGATTATAACCTTCACCTGGCCTTCCCGCAAAAGTCTGCTTTTGTATCTCGACGATCAATATAATGCCAAAATATCGGGTTATGCATTGGCCCGCGTCTATCAGCGGCTACACGATTTTCTGAGTGAATTGTTCCAAACCACCCACGCCAAACCGTGCCAAAAGTACATTCACCTGATGTGCCACTCAATGGGGAATCAAGTGCTGTACTATATGCTGAAACAGCTCAAGGAAGATCGCCTTAGTCATCTTGAAACGTTCAAACAGATTGTGCTGGTAGGAGCGGATGTTCCGTATAATGCCTTCGACCGAGACGAACCACTTAACTCATTAATTGGTCTCGGTGAGCGGGTTCATGTCTATTACCACCGTCAGGATTTGGCATTAGTAGCCTCTACGGTTACCAAGCTTCGGCGAAACCGATTGGGACGGGTAGGTTTCAAAGACTCGGCCCAAGTTCCCGATGATGTCCATGAGATTGACATCACTAATGTTGCTTCTCAGGATAACGATCAGTTAGTGAAAGACCTGCTTCAATTTGACAAAGACGAACTGATTCAACATTGGTCGTATTTGTCGAACCAATCAGTGATTGATGATATACAACTGGTATTCAGTACGGGCAAGAGTGGCTTTGAGCAGATCAATCCCCCTTATCGGCTCTGATTGGGCAGGTAGTCAAGACGAAATTATTACTGTTGGTCGGAGATAAACCAAAAACGCTTCATCAACAATAGCCTTTTCATCTACTCATGAAAAAACTACTACTCGTTACGACCCTCCTTTCATCTCTTTTACAGGCATCCTTTGCTCAGGTCTCTTTAGTAAAAGGTTTCCCCGGTCACCCCAACAGTGTCCCCGCCCGATTTGAGCCACTCAACAACCTGATTCTTTTCAACATTGACGAAGGGCTTTGGAAAAGCGACGGAACGACAGCCGGGACGGTTCTACTGAATGCAAATTTTGGCTTCCCTGCTAATTTTAAAACCCGTTGTAGGGTGGGTAACGCTGTATTTTTCGCGGCAACACCCTCCTCCAGTCAAATCTGGAAAACGGACGGCACAATTGCCGGTACTGTTCTGGTAAAAGATGTTGGTAGCCCGTGTTTTGACTTTGTTAATTTGAATGGGGTCTTAATTTTTACAGCCCGGAGTGCCACCGGTACGGAACTTTGGCGAAGCGATGGTACTCCGGCAGGCACTGTTCTGGTAACAGACCTCGACGGTGCCAATGATGGTGTTACATCACCATTGCTTAATACGGCTGTTTTAGACGGGTTTTTATATTTCTCCGGGCCGAAGGTGGCCGTTCCCCGGTTTGGCAGCCCGCAACCGGAAGTATGGCGAACGGATGGGTCAGCCGCCGGAACTACGAGGGTCTCTGGTGGTGGCTATCAGCCTCTCGGGTTTAATGTCATCGACAACAAACTTATTTATTCAGCTTATTATCTCTATCCGGGTGCCTGCCCATCTGACCCAACTACGTCTTATGCTGCCAAAGTAATTATGAAAGTGGAAGGGGCCACCGCGTCAGTTTTAAAAGAACCTGCGATAGTTAATTTTTGTCCGGAACCAAGGCCCTTGGGCAACACATTTCTGAACACGTCAAAATTTATCAAAGCAGGCAACTATCTCTATTTCCGGGGGCAGGAAGAGGGCAATCAGGGCGGTAATCATAATTTATGGTGTACCAATGGCTCCAACGTTGTTAAACTCACGAATTTCGATGCCAGTACGCCCGGTGCAGGCTTGGAAACCTTTTTCTGGCAAGTGGGCAACAATGATTTTGGGTATGATGCTATTTTTTTCTGTCCAATCATAACCGCTGCTCAGGGCCTTGAAGTTTGGCGAAGTAATGGAACACCGGGTGGTACGTTTATACTGAAGGATATTCTGGTCGGCACTAATGGGTCAAGCCCCGGCGAGTTCAGAACGGCTGGTGGAATCACGTATTTCTTTGCTTCAGATGGTACTCGTGGCCCGGAGCTTTGGAGAAGTGATGGCACAAACGGTGGAACAGTCTTGGTGGAGACCACAAACCGGGTGGGACAGACTATTGAGAACGGCGGTTCCGACAACAGCAATGTCAATAGATATGGACACTCCGTAGGGAACCGATACTATTTTTCAGGCAACTACAACAACGCTCAAGGATTATATACGCCGTGTTCATCAACCATACCAGTGCTAAGTGCCTCCCCATCAGGGCAAGTTTGCTCCGGCGCAAGTACAACCCTATCGGCCTCCGGTTGCAACGGAACCCTAAATTGGAACACGGGAGCAACGGGAAGCAGCATTCTGGTTTCACCCGCTTCCACAACAACTTACACGGCTACCTGCACCGAGCCCAACTGCCCTGTGGGAACAACTGCTTCTATCACGGTAACAATTGCGGCCTGCCCCCTGCAAACACTTAAAGTTGGTAGCTGGAACGACCCAACTGTGTGGTCGGCAAACCGGGTGCCCATTAGTACAGACGATGTAAGGCTTAATCATACTATAATCCTACCAGACAACTATAGTGGACAAGTACGTCGGATAATCTACATCAATGGCAGCCGACTTGTGTTCGGTGGAAGTAGTCAGTTAAAAATATTCGGCAATTAGATGCTTTTGTATAACCTGACTATTGCCGTGTTTGAAAGCTGTCCGTTCAACCATGTCGGACACGCCCATACTGAACCCGATAGTCATTTGTTCGCCAGAAATTGAGTGCTATCAACCAAAAACAATCAAGTAATTTTATTGATGGGTTATCATACTGATTATTACGCTTGTAGTAATCAGTATTTCTCTGCCCCCATCGAGTTTCATTCCGACCCCGGTACCAAATTTCCGCCCCAATACCAGTCCATGAAAGTCGGCCCGGTAGGTTTTTCCGGCATCTTCCGGCCAACCAACCATTGCTCCGAATGTCAGATTGGCCCTTTTTTGAAGCCATTTCGTGATACTATTTGCACTGTTTTTGTGCAAATAGTATCACGAAATGAAAAATATACACACAAGAATACCCTTTCCATAACGTTATCACTTTCTTCAACACCCACCTCTGAGTGCATCGTTAATAGATTCTACCCTAGTTGTAGCGCTTTGGCCAACAACCGTTTATATTGCAGCAACGTACACTGTAAACGGCCAACCTCTTGCTCCCTCTACACCTCCTCCGCTTTGAGTTTCGATATCAGTTTGCCCGGCCCGTTACGTGGCTTTACGCACTGCTTATTTTTGGGCAGGGAATCTGGTACGGCTTGGGTGCGTATAGTCAGTTTGGCAGTCGGTTGCTGTGGGTAAATTCTGCTGCCAATGCCTACCTCGTTTTGGCCTCGCCGGGCCTCATTTTGACTGTGGTGGCTTGCCTGCTGGCGGGGCAATCGCTCACCAAAGACCTCGAATACAAGGTGGCCGATTATGCCTACGCCACTCCCATTGCCGACCGCGAGTATTTCCTCGGCAAACTACTCGGCACGTTGCTCACGGTTTTTGTGCTGGCTCTGGCTTATCCGCTTGGCACGTTGGCCGTGCCACTTTTTGCGGAGGGCATCATCGGCCCCGTTCCGGTGGGAAAATTGCTTGATGGGTTCTGTATATTGCTGATTCAGAACTTGTTCATCATTGTCAGCATTGCGTTTTCGGCTACGGTTTTCACCCGCCAGATGACCGGGGCTTATGTGGTTATGTTTGGGATGGTGCTTTATTTCTTGGTCTCAAACCTCTCCGTGGGCGACAATCTCCCGAACGATTTGTTGCTGTTACTCGATCCATTTGGCGTGGGTATGGTGCGCGACGGGGTCATGTTGATGTCGATAGCGGACAAAAACACGGGCTATCTGGAATACCCGGCTATGCTTTTTATCAACCGAATTCTGTGGTTAGGGCTGTCTTTTGGCCTCATTGCCCAAGCCGAGCGGCACTTTTCGTTTATGACGTTTAGCGGTAGGAAGGGGCAAGGGGCTGAGGGGAAGGGGCTTGGAACAGAGGGCTTGCCTTGTTTCAGACATCCGGGAGATGTGCATCCACCCGTTAACTTCAAGCCCCAGACCCTTAACTTCAAGCCCCAAGCCTTTTGCCCCAAACTTTTGCTCCTCGCCCGGCATGAGCTTTTAGGGATGGTGAAACAAATCGCTTTTCAGGTAGTGATTGCGTTTCTGGCCCTGTTGCTGGTGGTGTTTGCCACGGTGCTGACGGGTAATCCCGATTTCCCGATGATGCTGACAACAGCCCGGCTCACGGCCCTGCGCGAACCGCTGGCGATTTATGTGGGCTTGTTTCTGATGGTTTTTTCGGGCGATTTAGTTTTCCGGGAGCGCACGGTAAACATCTGGGCCATCTACGACACGATGCCAACATCAACCGCTGTCACCATGCTGGCTAAACTGCTGGCCATGATTGGCGTAGCGGCTTTTGTGGCTTTGTCGCTGGGGGCAACGGGGGTGCTGATTCAAGTGGCAACCGGCTCCTATTCAATTGATTGGTCATTATACGCGCTTGATTTGGGGGCTTTTTTGGGGTATGTGTGCTGGATTGCGCTGGCGTTTGTAGTGGCCGTTCTGGTAAACCACCGGCTGGCGAGTCATGTGGTGTCGGTGGTGTTGCTGATGGTGTTGATGTTGGCTCCCCGTTTTGGCTACGAGTCGGCGGGGCGCTGGCTGTATGGGTGGTTGCCGGGGACGGATGCTTACTCCGAACTGGCTAATTATGGGGCGTTTTCGTCGGCGAGATGGGCGTTTGCGGGTGTTTGGCTAACAGTGGCGGGCGTGTTCACAACGCTGGCCTTGTGGGGCTATAACCGGGGCGTTGTGGTCGATTTTTCAGCACGAATAAAGCAGCTAGAAGCTCAGTTTTCGTGGGGCTATGGGATGGCACTGGGCGGCTTATTCACATTGTTTTTGGCGGGCCAAGTGCTTATCAATCAGCGCGATTACAATAACACAACCACGCTGATTACCCAAACCAAACAAGCCTGGGCCAAAGCCGAACCGCTGGCGTTGCAAACAAAATTGTCGGTGGTGACGGTTGACAAGCGCGCCATTGCCGTAAGCATTCGATATCATCATGCCGAGACCGTCGCCCTCTGGCAGCAGGCCGTTTCGGACGCGCTCCAACGGGGAACGAACTTGTTCGGAACGTATCCATACGATCAACTGACTATCAGCGAAGTACCTGCCACTACCGAAACAACCCGCTCACTTCCCGGCCATATTCGCCTAATCGAAACCGAGGGCTGGACAGCCGACACCTGCCAACCGAACCAGTTAGATTACTTATTCTACGTGGCCACCCGCGAGGTCCTGAAACAATGGACAAACCGCCAGTATGCGCCGGGTTCAGGGATGGTCGAGAACAGTTTGGTGGAGTATCTGGCTCTGCAAGCCGTGAAGAAGCGTTTTGGCACCAACCGACTACGGGACCGGCTGGCTCAACGAAACAAATCCTACAATCAGCAACGTCGGTTGGCGGCTGATTTTGAACCAACCCTGGCTCTTTCGAGCGGTCAGACTTACGTGGAGCGCGACAGGGCGGCTTTAGTTTTCAGCAGTATTGGCGAAGTCTGGGGCGACAAACCCCTGAGCCTTAGCATCGGGCAATTTTTTAGTCAGAACATCAATACCGGAAAACCGGCATCGCTCACCTCTGCGGCTTTTGTGAAACACCTCACCAACGCCCTCCCCGACTCCATCCGTTTTCTGACCACTTATCTCACCGAACGCCCCGTTATCGATGCGTCGATTGAGAGCGTTCATCGGGCGGGCGATGCCATAATCGTGAAATTAGACAGTCACAAATGGACCGACGATGGCTTAGGATCCCTCACAGCGCAACTCCCTGCCGATGCCATGCCGCTGGTGGTAATGGATGGCAGTGGGCGGGAAATCTTCCGCAAATTAGTGTGGCCAACCGATCAAAATCTACCCGTTTGGCTCCCCGAACTGCCCACCGCCCGAACGGTCGTACTTGACCCGTTGGGGGCGTGGCCCGATGTCTTTCGGTTCAACAACCGGAGGATATTGTAAAAAATGGCACGCGGATTCACGCGGATTGCATAAAGAGAAATCCGCGTGAATTAGCCCAATCCGCGTTATCCGTGTGCTAATTCTTTAATTAATCCGCTCGAAGATCGTGGCGATTCCCATACCCCCGCCGATGCAGAGCGTTGAGAGGCCGAATTGTTTGCCGGTGCGTTCCATTTCGTCCAAAAGCGTGGCCGAAATAATGGCTCCGGTTGCACCCAGCGGGTGGCCGAGGGCAATGGCTCCCCCGTTCACGTTCACCTGCGAATGGTCAACGCCCAGTTCATCCATAAACAGCATCGGCACGGCGGCAAAGGCTTCGTTTACTTCAAACAGATCAATGTCGCTGATGCTCATGCCTGCTTTCTTCAGCACTTTACGTGCCGCCGGAATGGGGCCGGTCAGCATGATCGTAGGCTCTGAACCGACAATGGCAAACGCCTTGATGCGGGCACGGGGTTTCAGGCCTGCTTTCACGCCAAACTCTTTGCTACCAATCAGGACCCCCGCCGAACCGTCCACAATTTGCGACGAGTTCCCCGCGTGGTGAACGTGGTTGATTTTGTTGTATTCTGCATATTTCATCAGAGCCAAGGCATCCAAACCCATTTGGCCCATCATTTCGAAAGCGGGTTTTAGTTTGCTCAAACTCTCTGCCGTGGTGCCGGGCCGAACACCCTCGTCGCGATCCAGCAGGGTAACACCAATTTCGTCTTTGAGTGGCACCAGCGTTTTCGAGAAGCGGTCATTGGCCTGAGCTTCAACAGCCCGCCGATATGATTCTGCCGCGTAGCTGTCCACATCAGAGCGGGTATAGCCATATTTGGTGGCAATAAGGTCGGCAGAAATTCCCTGCGGCACCACGTTATGGCGGGCCACAATCTGCGGGTTCATAAACAACGCCCCACCGTCGGTTCCCATCGGCACCCGCGACATCGACTCCACTCCACCGGCCACAATCGCGTCCACTTGCCCCGACATTACGTAGGCAGCGGCCATATTGATAGCCTCCAAACCCGACGAACAAAAGCGGTTCAACTGCACTCCCGCAACCGATTCGGCATAACCGGCTTCCAGAACGGCGGTGCGGGCAATGTCGGCACCTTGCTCTCCCACGGGGGTTACACAACCCATAATCACATCGTCGATTAGGCTGGTATCGAGATTGTTACGGTCGCGAAGGTTGACCAGAACACTGGTCAGGAGTTGAATCGGTTGCACATCGTGGAGCGATCCGTCGCTCTTGCCGCGCCCGCGTGGGGTCCGAACGGCATCATAGATATAAGCGTCTGGCATTTTTTGACTGATTCAAAGTTTGTTTTGTACGCAAAGAACGCAGGACGTTTCCGAAAAGTCACGAAGGGGGTGAGAAAATCCTTTCTGCATCACCCCAACAAATCATCCAGTGCATCGCGCAACTTTGGAAACTTGTACTGAAACGTGGTTTCGTGGGCAATACGCTTGTTCAGCACTAAACTGCTTCCAAGCACCGTAACGGCCAATTCGCCAAAGGCCAATTTGATGGCGAAGGCCGGAATTTTAGGCAAAATCAGGGGGCGGTGCAGTACACTGGCGATTTCGCGGGTCAGTTCCTCGTTGGTGACGGGGCCGGGAGCCACGCCATTATAGGCCCCGTGCCACGATTCGGTTTCGATGGCCTGAATGTACAGTTGGCAAATGTCGTCCACATGAATCCATGAAATGTATTGTTGCCCCGAACCGATAGGCGCACCTGCCCCCAGCTTGATCGGTTGGGCCAGTTTGGGCAAAGCACCCCCTTCCATTGTCAGTACCACACCCGTGCGGATACGAACTGTGCGGATCGGAATTCCATTCGTTTTGAGAGCCGCAATCTCGTCCACCGACCGTTCCCAGGCCCGCGTCACCTGAGCCAGAAAATCGGTTCCGGCAGGGCTGGTTTCGGTCATAGGCCGGTCTCCGGTATCGCCCCCGTAATAGCCAATGGCTGAGGATGATATGAATGCCCGAACCCGGTTGGGGGTTGTACGGAGAGCCTGCGCTAACAAGGCCGTTGATTGCGTCCGGCTTTCGAGAATTTCCTTTTTCCGGGCATCCGACCAGCGTTCGTCGGCAATGCCCGCCCCGGCGAGGTGAATTATGGCATCGGCATTCGCCACGGCCTGTGTGTCGATTTGGCCCGTTTTCACGTCCCACTGATACACCTGAACACCCGGCACGGGTTTATTGGAACGGCTCAACAGCGAAACCGAGTAGCCTTTTTCCTGTAAGAGTTGAACGAGTCGGCGGCCAATGGAACCGGTGCCGCCTGTAATTAAGACCGTTTGACGCATAACACGATGGGTTTTGTTATTCGTATAATCGTTACCAGCCTTGCTTTGTTTTTGTGCCATCCCTTATCTTCGCCTTATGCCTGCACTAACTCCCGACCTCAAACGCGCTATCATTCGCCTTCCCGAAGGTGAAAAAGACAAGCTGCTCCTAAAATTGGTGACCAAAGATACCCTGCTTGTGGAGCGACTTGAGTTTGAACTGATCGAACACAGCCAAACCGTGGATGAAAGGCGACTGATTATTCGGGAATTCATTGACCGGACGGTGCGCCTGAAACAAGACTCGGCAGGCTGGGTGATGATGGATATGCGGGTTATCAGTGGCTATATTACCCGCCATCTGAAAGTGACCAAAGACAAATATGGCGAGGTGGAACTGGGCATCTACATGCTCAATAGCTTTTTTGAGGAACGCCCCGACCAACTCCGAACCTACAACACCCGCACCGACAAGTGCGCCCTGTATATTGCCAAACGGACGGAGCAGATTCTGAAAAAGCTCCTGAAAATGGACCCCGACTACCACATCGAATTCCTCGACGATATGAACACCTTGCTGGGTCGCCTATACGCAAACTGCCCGGCGCATTACGCCAGGCAGTTGGACATTCCGAAAGAGATTTAATCCTCCCTACTCCATCAAAAACGGATAATCTTTCTGCATATAAACGTCTTTGAACGCTTCTTCGGCAGGGGGATATGGAGACTCTTCAGCAAACTTAACCGACTCATCGACAGTGGCTTTGATCTTTTGGTCAATCGCAGTAAGGTCGGCTTCGGTGGCCAAACCCAATTCCAGAATCTTGGCCTTGATCGACTCCACCGGGTCGCGTTGCTTATATTGCTCTACTTCTTCTTTAGTGCGGTATTTCTGCGGGTCCGACATGGAGTGACCCCGGTAGCGATACGTGCGGAATTCCAAATACGTTGGCCCATCGCCAGAGCGGGCGCGGTCGGCGGCACGGCTCACGGCTTCGTGAACAGCTTCAACGTCCATCGCATCAACGGGTTCCGAGGGCATATCATACGACTCACCGAGGGTGTAGAGTTCGGTTACGTTCGAGGTGCGGGCCACCGAGGTTCCCATAGCATAGCCGTTGTTTTCAACCACAAAAATGACAGGCAATTTCCAGGTCATCGCCATGTTGAAGGCTTCGTGCAGGGCACCCTGCCGCGTGGCTCCGTCGCCGAAGAAACAGATGCAGAGGTTTTTGGTCTTGTTGTACTTCTCGGCAAAGGCAATGCCTGCCCCCATCGGAATTTGCGCCCCCACAATGCCGTGGCCGCCTACAAAATTCACCGATTTGTCGAAGATGTGCATCGAGCCGCCTTTGCCTTTCGAAGAACCTGTTTGCTTGGCAAACAATTCGGCCATAACCGCTTTAGGATCAGAGCCAAGTGCCAATGGAATGCCATGGTCGCGGTAAGCTGTGATCCACTTATCGTCTTTGGTCAGAGCCGAATAAGACCCCGACGAACAGGCTTCCTGACCAATGTAGAGGTGACAAAACCCTTTGATTTTCTGCTGGCCATAGAGTTGACCCGCTTTTTCTTCAAATTTCCGTTGCAACTGCATCGACTCGTACCAGTACATGTACCGCTCTTTCGGATGCTGGGTTTTGGCGGGTGCCTGCTTCTTGCTTGCCATAGTGGTTGTTTCGTATGCTTGTCTAATCCAGTTAAACCTACCGGCTTAACTGAGGAACAGGTCGCTGAGTATCTTTGTTAACTTTATGCCCGGATACTGTAGCAAAACAGTGGCGCGAAATTACGCATAAAACGGTTTTCCAGTTAATGCACTTAGAAAAACTCAGCCTCACGAACTTCAAAAGCTACGAGGATGCCCGATTCCAATTTGGGCAACAGGTCAATGTGATTGTGGGGCCAAATGGCAGCGGCAAAACCAACCTGCTCGATGCTATTTATTTTTTGTCGCTCACCAAAAGTGCGTTTCACAGTCAGGACATTCTGAATATCAACCACGAAGCTGATTTTTTTATTATCGACGGGTCATTCATTACAGGTGAAGAACCTGCTGAAAATGCTGAACATAAACGCATTACCCAAATAACAATCAGTCTGCAAAAGGGACAACGCAAAACCGTGCTGGCCGATAAAAAACCCTACGAGCGCGTCAGCGAACATATTGGTCGGTTTCCGGTAGTGCTGATGGCCCCCAACGACACCGACCTCGTCCGTGAACATTCCGAAGACCGGCGACACTTTTTCGATGGTGTTCTGTCCCAACTCGATCCCGACTACCTCCGCAATTATTTGGCCTACCAGCAGGTGCTGAAACAGCGCAACAGTTTGCTCAAACTATTTGCGGAACCGGGCCGGCGTTCCGGGAGTCAGGTGGATAATGACCTGCTCGACACCTACGACGAACCACTGCTCGATTTGGCCAAACGCATTCATAACCGTCGACAGCAGTTTGTGCAGGAGTTTTTACCCGCCTTTTGTCGGCATTATTCCTTTCTGAGCGAGGCCCGTGAAGCGGTTGATATTGCCTACGAATCGGAGGTGGGCAAGCCCGATTTCAGGGACGAATTCCGGCATTTCCGTCGGCGCGACACCGTTTTGCAACGCACCACAATGGGCGTTCATAAAGACGATTACCTGTTTACGATTGCTGGCGTTCCCCTGAAAAAATTTGGCTCACAAGGGCAGCAGAAAACCTTTGTGATTGCCCTGAAAATGGCTCAGTTCGATCAGTTGCAGGCCGAAAAACAGGTAAAACCCATCTTGTTGTTAGACGATATTTTCGACAAGCTCGATGACCGGCGCATCGGCAAACTGATCGAACTGATGGAGCGTGACACGTTCGGGCAGTTGTTCATTACCGATGCCCGCCCCGAACGCACCCGCCAACTGCTCGAATCCGTGAAAGCCGAGGTTCGGTTTTTCGAGGTTGGACAGTGAGTATTAACAAACACAAAAGGGCCACCAGAATAGCTGGTAGCCCTTTTGTGTTGAAAAAAAAGATGCATTATGCCCGCACAAACTGAATCGCGATGGCCAGCACCTGATCTTTGGTCAGTGTTTCGTCGAACGCTTCTGAAACGTTCATTGCTGATATTCCTGAAATACCCGGCACGTTCACTTCCCGCTCGTTAGTAGCTTGTTCACCCGCGTAAACGGCACCGGGGAAACCATCCATACCTGAAATCCAGCCTTTCATGCCGCGCAGCATCCGAACACGAGCGGCATGGCGAGCTTCTACGGAGTGAATACGCAGAGCCGTTTCCAGCACCGGGTCATTCACCATCAACATCGAAGCCTGTCCTTTGTAGGCCCGCACACCCGTGTCTTCAAAGGCTTGAGCCAGGGTTTTGAATGTGTCGTAATTCGAGAACACCGTTGGGAAAGCACCGCGAGCCGTAAAATCAAAATTAGGTTTTGGGTCGGCAGCACCACCCAATGCTGTGCGCAACAGAGCCACGTGTGAGGCTTCGTGCTTGCTGATTTGAGCAAAAATTGGGCGATCCTGTGCCGGAATCAGGCCAGCCGTGTTCAGACCGATACGATAAAATTCGTCCTCCAAATATTCGAGCAGGAGCGCGAATTTGAGTACTTCAACGGTCCGGTCGGGCATCGACTGTCCATAGGCTTTGTTAAGCGATGAAGCAACGGCCAACGGAGCAGCTACCAAAGCGGCTTTTTTTCCGAAACTAAACAATTGACGGCGTGAAACATGCTTCACGCGCTCGTAGATTTCAGTGTCTACGTTTTCTAGGGCATTAAATAAGTTTTGCAGATTCATGGCTGTTCTGGATTACATGGTTGGAAGATTACTGGCCGTAATGCGCTCTACGATAAACCCTTGAGCAGCCGCCAGAACAGTACCAGGCATATTGACAACGTCGAGGCCTGTGTCGCTTGTTACCACATCGTCGCCAGCGAAAGACGTGCTGAACGGAGATAACAACTCACGAATAATAGCCGCATGACGGGCTTCTACCGAAACAATTTTACCCGCTGTTACCAGATTATTTCCATCGCTTAACAATTTACCAGCACCGTTGTAAGCCGATACGCCAAGATCTTCAAACGTGCGGGCTGTGGTCAATACGGAGTTACGATCACCGAAATTGATAGCACTAAAGTTGACATTCAGGGCAGGAATAGCCGCTCCACCCAACGCTGCTTTGAAAAAATCGCGGTGAGCTTTCTCGTGGTTACGAATGTCTGTCAGAATCATGCGTTCCATATCGGTAATACCGGCATAGGGCGTAGCAATGACCTGAACGTAAAACGCATATTCAAGTTGTTCCAGGGCGTAGGCATAGTTCAGGATTCCCACATCGCCCGAGCCAAGATCAATTGATCCGTCGGCGGCCACACGGGCACCCATACCCCCCATTGTCGAGGGTTCCATTGTTGCATTTTCACAGGCAGCCAGAATTGTGCTTGCCGTGACTGCCGTGAAGCCTGCATAACGCAGAAACCGACGGCGGCCATCCGAGTCCACAGTCTTGGATCGGATCAGTTGAGTGGTTTTGTTTTCCATAAACGAAAAGAAAATAGGTATGATATGCCCGACTGTCGGGCAGACAAGCATATCAACGGGATAGATTGGTAAATGGATTGCGAACTTTATTAAAAATATTGGTTACTGAGTGAATGGCCCGGAATGGCTCTGAAAAACAAAGAGGGAAGAGCATTTGCCCTTCCCTCTTTGTTATAAATCCCTGAAAAACAATAGCTTAGACTACCTTTAAATTTGTATCCGTAAAATTACTTGGCGTTAAGTACTTCGATATCAAACCGAAGGGGGGCATAGGGCAAAATAACATAAACCCCGTTTGAATTTCTTGCTCCATTTGTGCCATAGCCGATGGAAGAAGGAAATACCAAGGTCGCTTTTTCACCAATCCGAAGTTGCAAAACACCTTCTTCAAAACCCGGAATCAGTTGATTTCGCCCCAATGCAAATGAAAATGTACCATCGGTGTTTTTGTCGAAAGGAGTAGTTGACCGCAAGGTTTGTCCGGCATAATTAACCGTTACCGATTGACCCGGTGAGATGGTTG
The DNA here is from genome assembly GCA_031411995.1 of Cytophagales bacterium. Classification (GTDB taxonomy): domain Bacteria; phylum Bacteroidota; class Bacteroidia; order Cytophagales; family Spirosomataceae; genus Rudanella. The sequence continues at coordinate 166,855 of JANOCD010000087.1, read as the reverse complement.
CTCCAGTCGGTTTTGTTATCGTCTTGATCAGTCGAAGCCCGCTAGTCGATTTTTGGATATTGGTTGGCGGGGCAGTTAACGACAACGAACTGGCCAAAGCCGTAGAACTTAGGTATTCGGTGATTTGCTCTTCTTCGGTACGGGCACGTAACAACTCGATATCAATTCGAATGGGCGAGTTGGCCGGCAAATTAAACGTTGTTTGTGCCTGACTGCCATAAGCCAGATAGGATGGGATCAACAACCGGGCCTTTTCGCCCTCCCGAAGCAAGGAAAGCCCCTCCTGTAAACCCGGCAACAATGAATTCAGTCCAAACGTAAAAAAGGGAAGACTGCCAGCCTTTGAACTATCTAATGCCTGATTCTGAAGCGTATAGAGTGTGTAGGAAAATGTCACTTCGTCGCCGGTGGATGCCTTCTTGGCCGTTGGAACTGATTTTGTAATGGCATAATACATACCCGTCCCGTTAGTTGTATAATTGAGCGGGGCCGTGGTCGTTCCGGGATTCTGCGAAATGTACTGTTTAATACTGGCATCGTTTTCAGCGGCAGCGGCATTTGAATCCACTACATCACTTTGTATACAGGCTTGTAAACCTGCCGCAAGCACAGCCGCTGTCAGAGAAAATACAAAAAAACGGTTCATTGAAAAGGAGTTAATGTTGGGTTGGTGTCTGTTTTAAAAGATGACCGCACGGGCGGACCCAGGCTTTCTAAACAAACACCAACATACTAAATACGTTTCAATGACCCATTTTGATGCAAAAAGGTTGGAATGGGCCTGAAAATTGACCCATTATTTTACATCGACGTGTTCACCATTGCGCAAAGTCCGGAACGATTCAGGAGCCACTTGTTGAGTCTGTAGAGCCTTTTGTAATACCTCTACTGGTTCGCGCTCACCATCGTCGGCCATGGGGAAGGTGCCAAAATGAATGGCCACGCTTTGTTGTGCCTGCACGTCTTTATGAATTTGGACCGCCTGATCGGGTGAGCAGTGAATGGGCGACATGAACCAGTCGGGTTTGAAAGCTCCAATCGGGATCAGGGCCAGTCGGAGGGGACCAAACTGCTCCCCAATTTGTTTTAAAAACGGTCCGTATCCCGTGTCGCCCACAAAATAGAGTTTCCCGGCCACCTTACTGTCGATAATGAAACCGGCCCACAGTGTGCCGAATCGATCGAGCAAACCCCGCCCCGAAAAGTGTTGGGCTGGCACACAATGAATGGTTGTGTTGGTGTTAAACGGCGTTGACTGCCGCCAATCCATTTCGGTTACGTTTCGGCAACCTTTTTCCTCCAGAAACGCTTTCACGCCCAGCGTGCAGAACACCTTTGGCGAATCGCGCTGGCACAGTTTCTGGATCGTTTCAATGTCTAAATGATCCCAGTGGTTATGGCTTAGAATCAGGATGTCGATTTTGGGCAAGTCCTCGAATCGGATGCCGGGAGGCCGGGTTCGTTTGATACCGGCAAACTGAACCGGCCCCACCCGATCATAATAAACGGGGTCAGTAATCACGTTCAGGCCATCGAATTGCAGCAAAACCGTGGCATGGTTCACAAACGTAACCCGCACCGAATCGCCCATAATGCGGGGTGCGGGCGCGGGGCCGGGTGGATCGTTTTGAGAATCGGTCCAGGGTTCGTCGCGCTCCCGGTTCAGCAACCAACTCAGTACGGCCCCAAACCCTTTTGAGGCTGGAATTTGCCCATTGGCATCCGGTAGGTTGTGGAAGTTTTTTCCATCAAAATGATCGGTTACCGGCCCTTCGTAGCGCGGGGCTGAAATAGACACGCCAAACAATAGCCCACCCACCGCAATGGTCAGGACAACTCCCAGCAAAATCAGCATTATCTTCTTGATTGTCATGGTCTCAACACCTGACTAACCACGTGTATGATGCCATTGTTCGCAACCACATCCGCTCGTTTGATGGTGGCGGCTGTTGTGTTCTGGTTTCCTTTTATGGTTGGGAGGTTGTTGGTGATCACCACAGTCAGTTTGGCCGCAGTCGGATTGAGCGTGGTGAGTTGCCCGGCGACTAACTGATTGGAAAAAGTCAGACCCGATGTAGCATGGTATCCCAATACGCTCGACAGAGTTGTGAGCGAAGCTGCATTGATAGCCGCCAAGTTGGCAAGGGGTGATCCAGCGGCCGCAAAAGCCGCGTTATCGGGCACAAAAATCGTAACGGGCTGCCCGGTGCCCAAGGTCGAACTCAATTGAACAGCCAGCGAAGGCACCCGATTAATGGCCGCAACTACCAGCGAGAAATTTGTCGGGTCCGACTGAAGCGCACTCAGAATGCTTGGTGCCGATGGCAACAGCACCCGGTCGATGGTATGCACAATGCCATTGGCCACGGCCTGATCAGCTTTAATGACACGGGCACCGTTGATGGTTACTCCGGCTGTGCTCCCACTGACTGTTTTGGTGATGTAGGCAGTGCCTCCCCCAATGGACTGAACGGGCGTGTTTATGCCCAATTGAGGAGCATCGGACTTAACCAAGCCATTAAACACATGGTATTTGAGCACTTGCTCGATGGTGGCAACAGGCAGGGCATTAATAGACGCTACATCGGCAAATCCTGCTGCTTTGAAGGCATCATCGTTAGGGGCAAAAATGGTCAGATTGGCTCCTTTCAGAGCATCGGCGAAGTTGGCCCGCAGCACAGCCGCCCGCAGCAGACTAAACGAATTGTCTTCCTGAATCAGGTCGCTTGCCGATTTTGGGGTAGCTTCTTCTTTGGCTTTGTTGCAACTAACGAACAGGCCAGATAGTAATACAGTAATCAGAATGGCCCGCAGCATAGGTGAGATGGAATACATAATCGGTGTTGTTTTCAGTTATAATTATCTTCTATACAAAAAAGGTGCTAAGGCTGTCGAAAATTGCATGAGAGGCAAAAAAAAGGTTGGAGGCTGGACGTACAGGCAAAAACTCTATTTAACTAATAGATAAAACTCATTGTTTCAAATGGTCGTATATTTACGTACTTTTGCCCTTTCATTTTCAGGCCGTGGTCAAGAGCGCAACTGCTTGTTAATTAATCTTAAAAGTAGGGTTTTTGGATGAAGGAGGACATTGATCCGGGCAATCTGCCTCAGCACATAGCCGTTATCATGGACGGAAACGGACGTTGGGCCAAGCAGCAGGGAGCAGCCAGGGTGTTTGGGCATCGTAGTGCCATCAAAGCCGTGCGCGAAGTTACTGAAGGATGCGCCGAGTTAGGGGTTAAGTTCCTGACACTCTACGCTTTTTCGACGGAAAACTGGAACCGGCCCAAGTTCGAGGTCGATATGCTAATGCAGTTGCTGGTCCACACAATTCGGGGCGAGATGAAAACGCTCATGGATAATAATGTGCGGCTGGCCACCATTGGGCATACCGAAAGCCTGCCAAAAGACTGTCAGCGCGAGTTGCAGGAAGCGATGCAGGCTACTGAACAAAACACGGGTCTGACCCTGGTTTTGGCACTCAGTTATAGCGGGCGTTGGGAAATCATTGAAGCCGTTCGGCAAATTGCAGACGAAGTGAAAGCGGGAACGCTCACTTCGGATGACATCAACGAACAAACCTTCGGGCAATACCTGACTACCCGCGATATGCCCGACCCGGAGCTAATGATCCGCACGAGTGGCGAGATGCGCATCAGTAATTTTTTGCTGTGGCAACTGGCTTATTCTGAACTATACATGCCTGATGTGCTGTGGCCCGATTTTCGGAAACCACATTTATACGAAGCTATTTTAAGTTACCAGAGCCGCGAACGCCGGTTTGGTAAAACCAGTGAACAACTTTTGAAATAAATGAAACACCGTTTAACCGTCATCCTGGGAGCCATTGTCTGTATGGCTGTTGTGCTGCCCGCTTCTGTGTTGGCTCAGGTGCGCATTGGCGCGGGAATTCCAACTCCCACCACCACAGAGCCTTCCTCAACGGTGGCTCTGACAAATTACGCCGATCCGAAAGAGTATGAAATCGGCGGCCTCACCGTTACCGGCACCCGCTACCTCGACCCCAATTCGCTGGTCTCGCTGACGGGCCTGAAAGTAGGCGACAAAGTTCGCATTCCCGGTGATGCCATTGGCTCCTCCATTCGGAAGCTGATGGAATCGGGCTTACTGGATGAAGTGGAACTATTTGCCACTAACGTGGCCGAAAACAAGATTTTTCTGTCGTTTCAGGTGAAAGATCGGCCCCGATTGATGAAGGTGAATTTCACCGGTATCAAAAAAGCGGAACAGGAATCTTTGAAAGACAAGATCAAACTGAACCTGGGCCGGGTTATCACGCCGACAGTATCTAAAAATACGCAGTTGGCTGTTCGGAAGTTCTTTATGGACAAGGGCTACCTGAACACTAAAGTGAAAACGACGGTCATTCCCGACAGTGCCCGCAACAACGCCACGATGCGCGTGTTGGTTGAGAAAGGCGAGAAAGTGAAAATCCAGCATATCGTGCTCAATGGGCGTACCGAGGTGGACGAAAGTCAGGTGCGACTAAAAATGAAGAACACCAAAGAAATGCGCTTTGGCCGGTTGTTCTCGCCCTCGAAATATGTTCCGAAGAAATACGAAGAAGACAAGCAAAAACTCATTGCTTACTACAATAAGCTGGGCTATCGCGATGCCTCCATCGAGTCGGATTCGATCATAAACAACGGTGGAAAGACCATTGACCTCGTGATGAACCTCAGCGAAGGTCGCCGGTACTACATCCGCAACATCGACTTCGAAGGTAATTACCTCTACACCAGCGACAAACTCCGCGAAGTGTTGGGTGTTAAAAAAGGAGACGTTTATAATACCGAAGAACTAGACAAACGTCTGAATGGCGATCCCGGTCAGGATTTGAGTTCGGTTTATATGGACGATGGTTACCTGTATTTCAGTGCGCAGCCTGTGGAGAAAGCGATTGACGGCGATTCGCTCGATCTGGAAATTCGTATTTTCGAGGGGAAGCAGGCCACCATCAACCGGGTGATTCTGAACGGAAACACCAAAACCAGCGATCACGTGGTGTTGCGCCAGATTCGGACCTTGCCCGGTCAGAAATTCTCCAAAACAAACCTGATCCGTACACAGCGCGAATTAGCTACTCTAGGCTATTTCGACCCCGAAAAAATTGGGATCAACCCACAGCCACAGGCGGATGGTACAGTAGACATTGAATATACGGTAGAAGAAAAACCCTCGGACCAGATCGAGTTGTCGGGTGGTTGGGGTGGCTTCATTGGCTTTGTGGGAACACTTGGTCTCACGTTCAACAACTTCTCGGCCCGCAACATCACCAACTGGAATGCGTGGCGGCCTTTGCCAGCGGGCGACGGTCAGCGCGTGTCGATTCGTTTTCAGGCCAACGGAAAGCAATTCCAGACCTACTCGCTCTCGTTTGTGGAGCCGTGGTTAGGTGGTCGTAAACCCAATGCCCTGTCGGTGAGCATCAGTAGCACGGTTTACCGGCAATTTGGTGCTGATTTCTATTACCGTGGTTCGCGTGATGCCGTGGCAACGGGCGATTACAAAAACCTGGCCGTGACAGTGGGCCTTGGTCGGCAGTTGAAACGACCCGACGATTTTTTCTCACTCAGCCACTCGCTTACCTATCAGCGGTATAACCTGAACAACATTGCTCTGTTTGGCAACGGGTATAACAACGGTATATCGAACAACTTCACGTTCAATACCACGCTCTCGCGCAATAGCATCGACAACCCGCAGTTTCCGCGTTCAGGTTCAGCATTCACGATAAGCGGCTCGTTTACCCCGCCCTATTCCATCTTCCGGCCCAAAGATTTCAAGCCGGATGCCGTAGATCGGTACAAATTTGTGGAATATCACAAATGGATGTTCGATGCCACCTGGTATCAGACTGTGGTTGGTAAGTTAGTGTTGAGCGCTCGTGCGCACATGGGCTTCCTGGGTAACTACACAAAACGAACCGAAATTGGTCCCTTCGAGCGTTTTGTGTTGGGTGGTTCAGGTTTGGCTGGTCAGGGCGTGTTTGCCCTGGCACAGGATATCGTCGGTTTGCGGGGTTATCCCGACCGGCAGGTCTACACTGCCGACAACAACCGGACAGTTACCTCTGGGGTAACGAGTCAGGGCGGGGTTGTCTATAACAAATTCGTAAGTGAACTCCGTTACCCTGTTTCGCTGAACCCTTCGGCCACGATCTTCGTCTTGGGCTTTGTGGAGGGAGGTAACAACTGGGGTAGCTATAAACAATTCAACCCATTCGACCTGAAGCGGTCGGCGGGGGTTGGCGCCCGTATTTTCATGCCCGCCTTTGGCCTGATCGGTATCGACTACGGCTGGGGTTTCGATGCCATTCCAGGTGTTCAGAAAGCCAACACTGGTCAGTTCCACTTCACCATCGGCCAGCAGATCCGGTAATGGACCTTGGATACTGGACGTTGAATATTGGACTCTGGATGGCTGTCCAATATCCAGTATATCAAAACGTTTTATAGAAAATGATCGGCGAGCTGGATGGTGCTGGTTTTGTGGTTGAAATTAAACCATCCTGCCGCCCGATCATCCAACCGACGAAAATGCACAGACCGTTAAACCTCAATGAAATGCGCATGAAAACAGGACTCTTTTTGTTACTTTTGTGTTCTCTTTTTGGCGCATCGACGGCCTCGGCGCAAAAGTTTGGCTATGTAGATACAGAGTTTGTCTTTAGCAAGATGCCTGATTATCAGAAGGCACTGACCGAAATCGACAAATTCGCCGACAAATGGTCAAAAGAGATTTTGGATAAGAACACGGAGATCGAAAAACTCCAGCGTGCTTACCAGGCCGAGGAGATTTTGCTTACTGACGACATGAAACGGGAACGCCAGCGTGTCATCAGCGACAAAGAGCGTGAGGTCCGTGATTACAACAATAAGATTTTCGGATATGAAGGCTCGTTGTTTTTGAAAAAGAAAGAGTTGATTAAAGTCCCTATGGAGAAAGTGAATCGGGCTATTGAGAAGATTGCTCTTCAGAAAAAACTCGATTTCATGTTCGACAAAGCCAGTGATTTTGTGATGCTTTATACGAATCCTAAACACGACTATACCGACTATGTAATGGAAGAAATGGGCCTGGATACCGAGAGTAAGCAAAAGCCCACAACCCCTGTGGCCCCACAAGCCACCCCAGCAACGCAATCAACCGCAAAACCTAAATAAATACAAACAACTAAGTCAAATGAAGAAAAACATTGTCATGGCGTTCGTAGCCGCACTGTTGTTCGGTGGTATCAACGCTCAGGCACAAGCCCAGGCTTCAGCCCCGGTCGCATCGGCCCCAGCCGCAGCAGCCCCCGGCCCTTTGAAGCTGGGTTATACAAGCATGGATTATCTGTTGTCGCAGGTGCCCGAAGCCAAAGAAATTCAGAACCAGTTGACCATTCAAAAAACGCAATTGGAAAACGAAGCCAAGCGTTTAGAGAAAGAGTTTCAGGATAAACTGGCCGTTTACGAAAAAGGGGCTGCTCAGATGTCAGAAGTGATTCGGGCTGATAAAGAAAAGGAATTGCAGAGCCTGCAAGGTCGTTTCCAGGAGTTTCAGCGCAACGCCGATACTCAGTTACAGCAGAAGTATCAGCAGTTGGTGAATCCCGTGATTCAGAAAATCCAGAAGAATGTGGATGCCACAGCTAAAGAGAATGGATACAACTATGTATTCAACCTCGATGCTGGTGCGGGTACGGCCGTGATCCTGTTGTATGCTCCCGAAGACAACAACATTACCGATCTGGTGTTGAAGAAAATGGGCATTACCCCGGCTCCGAAAACAGCGACTGGCCCTGGCACGCCTGCTCCGGCAACGACACCTGCTCCGAAAAAGAACTAAGCGTTTCGCTTCTGTTTTTTAGTAAAAAGTCCGGCAATCAACTTGCTGGACTTTTTTTGTTCCTCTCACTACCGAACACGGACGCTAACCTGCGCCGTGTCGTCTTCTCCATTACTGTATCCATTGTTGGGGACAGAATCTGAATCGGGTGATGACACACCGCCAATCTGAGCCATAAAAAGAGAATTTCCTGTTCCCGAACCGCTCACCTGAAACCAGATCGTAGCCGATTCACCCGCCGGAATACTGGCGATGGTGCCGCTGGCAGTTTGCCCCCCGAGTGTCATAGACGAACTACTGAAGCCACTCACATTTGTCGGTAGCACACACTGAATCAGTACGTTAGTAGCCGCCGAACCACCCCTGTTTGTGACAACCATCGAAACCCGAATGGGTTGCCCGATGGCAGAAGTAAGGAGATCACTTACCACCTGAAGGCTTAAATCGGCTCCATTGGGGTCGGGCGCGGGCTGATTGCCGGCAACAGGCGGCTGCATAACGGCATTCCCGGAAAGAGGGGCTTCGAAAACGGCTCCACTGGATGCAACCGTTCGAAAATCAATCCAGGTCAGGTCGTCCTGTCCATCGGCAAAGCTCGTGTTTGGTCGGGAATCCTCGTCCAATTGGTCACTCCTGATTAGTTCAGCCGCTATGCGAAAGGTGCCATTAGCCAGAGGCTGAACCACAAAAGGCAAGGTGGTGGTCCCTCCCGGAGTCAGATTATCGGCCAGTGTATACAGCAATTGACCATTACGGAGCGTAAACTGACCCGAATTCGTGCAACGCAAATTGTTGGGAAGTTGACAGCGAATGCGAACACCCGAAGCCAAATTTTGGCCCGTATTCGCTAGTGTAAGCGTCACAAGCATATCTTCGCCCACGCTCACCACCCGCCGGGAAGCAAGCCCCGACAGCGTCAAGTCAATTGTTGGAGGAGCAGCCTGCGGCAGAAGAGGGACGGCGGCATTGAAAAAATCGGTAGTCATAGCCGTATTCCAGGCATTGGCAACTTCAATGAGGCCAATGCCACTCAGGTGAACCCCATCGGTGCGGGGAATACCGAGCGGGTCGGTATCTGGCCCGTAAAAAACGCGGTTAGAGGTCTGGATCACCTGTGTTTGCTGATTCCAGACTGGTTCATATCGTTGCGACGGATACAGGGTGCGGGTATACATGTCGATGGAAGCGCGGGCTATCATCCACGGTAAATCGGCGAACCCGACATCGGCCCGACTTTGCGCAATCACAAACCGAAGGTCGTTGTAATAATTGGGAGCCATTGGGTTTGTATCGTAATATTCAGCTTCGCCCTGATGCCACAAAACCGCCCTCAAGCCCGTCAGCGACACATAATCCTGCAACACCCGTTTAAGATTTCCATAGGGCATTTTAGGTCGGAAAAACTCGCCCCAGGAGGTTGCCGTGCTGTCCTGCGTGATACTCTCGCGCCAGTTTCGGACCGCTGTTCCCGACCAGGCAGTGTTATAAAAAGCCACTGGCACATTCAGTCGTTTGGCCAGCGAATCGCCCAGAACGCCCCAACACCAGCTTGTGAGACCGCGCGGGCCAATGGTGCCATCGGTAGTGATTCGTTCAAAAACAGGAGGCATGGGTAACCGGATGGTGTCGGTGCCATTGTAGTGGGGTACACTTACGACCCGCTCATCAGTGGCCGGAACGGTGTTTCGATTTGGAATAACCCCCTGCCCATTAGACTGACCGGCAACCGCAAATACTTCGCCTACGCCAATGGGAGTTATTTGTCTGATCTCCAGCACCGTGGCATTTTGCATAGCCCGAACATAAAGATGATACCAACCACCTGATACCTGGACCTGTCCCCGAAAACGACCGTTCGCAGGGCTACCGTCAAGCAGCAGATAACCGGGGGAGTCGATGCCTCCGCCCGGCTTTGTTGCAGCCAAAAAAACTTCGACCCGTGTTGTGTTGGGTGGGCATTGACCCACTACCCACAACTGAGCCTGATTGGCATTATTGCGCTGAATAACCGTCCGGGGTTGCGGAAAAGTTACCGAAATCTGTGCATAAACTGGTGTGTAAAACGAGGCAAATACTCCACAACCTAACACCGCCACAAGGCCCCATCTCGCCCACTTTCGGAGGAGACGACAACTATCCATAACGTGAATTTATATCAACAATTAACTAGACCCTAATTAACAGACAAAGATTGGACAGGTCTACTAAAAATGAATAAATCAACAATAAACCGATTGAGTGGTGCTAAAACGAATCGTTCGCACAAAAACGGTTGATAAATTATCATATTTGTTTTTACACCTCTTCCAATAACGTCCGGAAGGTTGCGTATTTGTTGGCGAATAATTCATCTACTTTCAATTGATGACCGTCGGCAAAGGTGTGATGATAGGTCAGGAAGTTTTCCATAGCCATAAAGAAAATCTGAAGTGAATAGGTCACGTTTCCGTTGTCTAATTCAGTAAGCAGTTTCAGGATTTTAACATTGGACGTGAGCGTAGTAGCTTCAACCATTGGCAGGTATTCGGCCTTCATCCACCGGAGCCACTCGCGTTCAATTTTTGGCTCAATGCTGTAAGTAATATTGAAAAGAATCATAGTGGATGCCGTACATTTGGCAGTCATTTATAAACCATTAGTCAAAAAAACGTATGTATTCCGGATTAGTTCATGCCCACTCAGGTCTACGCTGGATCGCCCTTTTATTATTGGTAGCCGCTGTGGCCACCGCCATTAGTCGCTGGCAAAGCCGAGCCAGTTTTTCTGAGTCCAACCGAAAATTATACCTGTTCACGCTCATTTCGGTTCACACGCAACTAGTAATAGGCCTGATTCTGTATTTCATCAGCCCGAAGGTTAATTCCAGCCTGATTAGCGACAAACTTTATCGATTCTACACGGTGGAGCACCTTGTTGGTATGTTAATCGCGATCATTCTCGTCACCATTGGCTACTCCCGTTCGAAGCGGATGAGTGGAGCCACGAATAAGCACAAAACCGTGGCTATTTTTATGGGATTGGGTTTGTTGATTATTCTGGCCATGATTCCCTGGCCATTCAGAGGGCTTGGCGCGGGCTGGTTTTGAGAGGAGGAAGAAGCCAAAGGAAAAAAGGGGATCGCTGACGCACATGAAACGAGCTTCAGCAATCCTCTTTTCTTCTTTTATCTCAAATTCGGGACGGGCAGCACCGGCAAGCTTTCGTTGCCATCCTCGCTCACGGCCTGCACAGCAAAGTAGTAATTGTCTTTGGAGTAGGGCAGTGTCAGACCGAGTTTGGTCGTAAAAAATTTCTTTTGCCAGAATGGCATGTGCGTTTCCCGCATCAACACATAATAGCCACGCACTTTGTTGGACGAAACCCCAGTCACTTTGGGTGCCTGCCAATATAAAACGGTTGCATTGGTCAGGTTTCGCACATCGATCGTCACATTTTGCGGTATGGCCGGTGCCTTGGCGAGGTTTGCCAACGTGGCGAGGTTCATGCCTGTATTTTTGCGGAGGTACTCGAAATCCATAAATTTGGCTAAATCACCAAATTCAACGCCCCCTTCGTTTCGCACATCTTGGTGTTGATGTTCGTAGTTTTCATTCATTTCGGTGATGCGTACTGCCGCAAACCCCCGGTTCACAAACGGCGTATGATCTCCTCCGCGTAGATACCGGTCGTTGCGATAGATCATAACGACTTCCAGATTCTCCACGTACCGTTCACCAATTTCTTTCAGATACCGGGCCAGCGTTCGCGCTTTTCCGTCGTTTTCAGATCCATAGGTTCGTATCTGCCCCACCCGACCCGTCGTGTCTTTAACCAGCGTGGCGGGCAGGCCTTCGCTAAAGACCCGGATTCGCGTGTTGTCGATAATGCGGGTATCCGAGCTGTTGTTGCTGCCCATAATGTCATTGTTGAGCAGGGCTTCGAGATTCCATTTTTCCTGCACGGCCCGCTCCGACAGATGGTCGGCTCCCAGCAAACCCTGTTCTTCGCCACTAACGGCCACAAACAGAATGGTTGCCGGGAAGGAGTACTTGCTCATCACCCGGCACAACTCGATCACAGCCGCCGTGCCGGAGCCGTCGTCGTTGGCCCCAGGCGCGTCCACGGTGTTGCTCATTACGCTGGTGGCCCGGCTGTCGATGTGGCCCTGCACCATAAAAATGCGCGTATCGGTGGGATCGGTGCCTTTGAGTGTAGCCATCACGTTGGCAATCTCGGTTGGTTTGTTCACCCGCCGACCGTCGGCGGGCAGTGTCCAGGTGTCGAGATTGGCCGTAAGCCGCCCACCCGACTGCCGGGCATACTGCTCGAATTTGCGCAATACCCATTGCCGGGCGGGGGTAATTCCCCGCGTGGCGGTGCTGTTCTGCGAACTTAGTGTGTTTCGGGTGCCAAATCGAACCAGTCCATCAACGTGTGCCCGAAGGCTATCAGCGGATAGTTCGCCCAGCATCTGCACAATTTGCGGATCGCGATTGACGATGGCCTGCGAAAAGGATGAAAACGTTACTAAAGAAAAAAGAAGTGGCCCAACGAAGCGGAAGGGAAAAAGACGTACCAGATTTTTCATGAAATTGATGATTAGGTTGGCAAAATAGCAAATTAACGACCCATTGCCCGTTTTAGGATGCTCCCCACAAAACTCCCGACAAACGTAAGACCAATTGACCCGTACAGATTAAACGCTTCCAGTTCCCGCTCCCCGCTTCGGGCAGGCGTTTGGGTGAGCAAATAATAGCTGATTAAAATAGCCGTGGACTGCAAAAAAGCCAGAAACCAGCCTTTGCGGGGTTCGGCAAACCCAATGGCGGCTGCCGACACGGCCGCCATCAGATAGGGCCAATGAATAACGGGAGACAATTTAATGGCTGCCAGCAGCATGGCACTATGAACCAATACAAATGCGGAATTGATTAGCAGCCGTTGGTCAAAAAAGGTGTTTGAAGCCAACGGGGACGATTTATCGGTCAGGTTGGCGGCTTCAATACCAGGCGGCAACGGTAGTCGTTCCTTTTCGGCTTTGGTATCAAAGTCAGCGTAATAGCGCAGGTAGATAATATAGCTGATGATGGCAACAGCGAGCAGAAGTTCCATGCCGCAAGATACTATCCAGCCAACAGCTTGTTTGAAAAGTACCTGTTCAAATTGGCAACACCACCCTAAACGAGGCTCCTTCGCCGGGAATACTGCTGGTTATAATAATACCCTGATGATTCTCTACGACTCGCTTGCAGATGGCCAGACCCACGCCTGTACCCTCATATTGATTCCGGCCGTGCAGGCGTTGAAACATCTGAAAAATGCGTTCCGTGTATCGCTCCTCAAAGCCAATTCCGTTGTCCTTCACGCTCACCTCCACATACTGATTCTGAACCGACAAACTCGTTGGCGTTTCGGTGCTGTCCAGTGTCCGGCACCGGATGGTCAATTGAGCCGACCGGTCGGGGTGGCGGAATGTGATGGCATTAACAATCAGATTTTGAAATAGTTGACGCAGTTGGCTGGCATCTCCGGGTACAGTGGGTAGTTCTTCGCACTCAATGGTGGCTTGGCCGTCTTGAATGAGTGGTTCGAGATCGTCGATGATTTCGTTGATCAAACGCCCCAACGATACCGGTCGAAACGCTTCGCGATGGGTGGTTAAACGGGAGTAGGTCAGCAAATCGCGGATCAGGGTTGTCATCCGGCCCGAGGCCGACTGCATCCGTTGAATAATATCGTTTCCGGTGGGGCCTAACTGATCACTGAACTGGTCTTGCAACAGATTGCCAAACGAGTGAATTTTTCGGAGCGGCTCCTGCAAATCGTGCGAGGCAATGTAGGCAAACTGTTGGAGGTTCTCGTTCGATTGCTGCAGGTCGCGGTTCATTTGTCGGAGAACCGCTTGTTGCTGTCGCTCCTCAGTTACATCGGTTGCATTCAGAATGACTCCCTGATTGAACCGTTGCACCACTAAATTGAACCACCGATTTGTGTTCGGATAGCGATAGGGAAACCGTTGCGTTTCGCCGGTTTGGTAAGCCTCGCGGCAAAACGAAAGCAAAAGGCTGCATTCTGGCGGGGGTAATAAGTCGGTGGCGGTGGCTCCAACATGAAGCGATGGCCCAAACAATCAGGCTTCCTGAGCGGCCAGATTGAACATAACTAACTGAAAATCAATTATTTCTTGTTCATTTTTGTAGATTGGTTTGCCTATAACAACCGGGTTCGCCGAACTTCCCAAAACACTTTCAAACATTTCGGCATCCTCCTGATGCTTCAGAACAACTTGTTTGAAAGAAGTTATATTCGTGAACGTGATCACTAATCGTTTATCGTTCAATCGAACAAAGTGGGTTTTAAACCACTCATTCGTCTCCGCATAATACCGCTCACCTTCATAGGATTGTCCGGTAGCCCAAACGAACCGGCAAATGGGCAGTATACTCTGAAAACTCACCTCGGCGAGTACTTCCTTTATGGTCATCCCCACAAGCATACTTTTTAATACGGATGCCTGTTCGCGGGCTGCTTGGTTCACAAAAACGTACCGAAAATCAACAACTTCGTTCTGGGAGTCAAGCACTGACTCAACCACCACTATGCCATTGAGTGATGTGTTTAGGACGTTATCTAGTAGATTGTCAGTCAATTCAGGCTCAAAAATCATGTACACAAGTGCTTATTTTCTACTAAAATTAATGCTACCCTCAATATAACTATACTGAACAAATAGGATTAATACGATTTTAAGCCCGCGTTTAATCTGGGCTGGAAGAAACAGGAATGGTCAGGCTAACTCCTGAAATTAGTTTTTTGTCGAAAGTCGGGATTTGTGAAAACCCTAACCTCGGCGATCCTACCACGGCATTATACCGCCGAACTGCCGAATTGATCTGATGGTTGCTCAACAGCGAAAAACCCACCGATGCCACCAACGATCCAATGTATATGGTACGGCTTGTTTGCCGGTCGGGCGTTCGGTTCAACAACACATAGGCTATCGAAGCCAACCCGGTTAATCGGCCTACGGTTGTCCAGGTTCTGAACCGCCGGAAATGCTGGTTAGCTACGGGGTCGTTCAGTTCCTGAATTGGTACTTCAATCGAGAAGGGTGAGTTTAATCGGCGGCCTTTGTACAGAAAAACGGCCCCCAAAATAGAGGAACCGGGTGCCCGCTCAATGGGTTCGAGGTGAGCAGGAACGGATTGTGGGACAGGCGTTTGCGCGTAAACCCTCGTGAACGGGTAAAAAAGTAACAGAATTGAAATGACTAAGTAGCGCATTAGCTTGGAAAACATTAGAACGGTCTTATGAAAAAGGGTGGGCTGATCACCGCCAGTCCACCCTTTTTTTGTGAGGTTACTTTACCAGTACTTATTTCACCACCTTCATAGTTCCCTGCATTAGCGTGTGGTGGCCCGGAAAGGTGCAAACAAAGGTATAATCACCCGGTTCGGCAGGAGCCACGAAATAGATGCTTTCTGAGGATTCAGGCTGCATAATATTGGTGTGATACAGCACATCCACAGAGGCTGGCACGTAGTTCATTTTGGGGCCATTCAGGTTTAGCCGCATGGCAGCATTACCCACGTTGTTGGCTGCTCCGGGCTTCACAATCACGCAGTTGTGCAACATGTCGTCGTTGTTATTAAACACCCACTTCACCCGGCTACCTGCCTTCACCTGCACTTGTTCCAAATCGAATTTGAGGCCGGGCTTCGTGCTGATGGTGATGGTTTGGTCGGGGCCATTGGCCCAACCGGCGGGCTGGTCGGTGATGCGTTTTGAGCTTGTTGCTTTCGAGTTTACGGGTTTTCCTTTCTCCTTGGCCCCTTTGCTCACTTCTTCCTTCATCGCCATTCCGGCATGAGTATGACCGGCCATACCCGCGTTAGCCGAAGCCATAACGTTGTTTGACGGGCGGACAGGCAGGCTTGTAACGCGGTCGCCAGAGGCAATGTTATTGAGTGTGTAATAGCCCGTGTTGTGCAACAGCGGCAAACTTCCCGATGCTGCCCGAACACCCTCGGCTTTCACTTCATGAATATATCCCAGGCGCAACGTAGTATCGGCCACGATCCGCGCCGACAACCCATCTGCCGACAGAATCACTCCCCGAATAGGCACCGGGCGGGCATCTTCGATGGGGCTACCGTAGGTCTGATGGTATTTATACGTAAAACTGTTCAGGCTGTAGGAGTTGGGATCTTCGCCCGTTTTGCGGTCAACGGGCAGCGTAAACGTCACCTCGAACCCATCGGGCCGCGATGAGATGGTCTTCATTTCAAACGGCACTTTACCTGTCCAGACCAGCCGCTGAATACCATACGGAGCTTTCCCGGTTGAGGCCCAACCCCGGCTTGTCATACCCACAAACATGGAGCCATCCTGCCCCCAAACCATCCGTAGAATACCCGATTGCAAGCCCTCGCGGAAAGGGAAACAGGCCCCTTGCCACTCCCCATTCACTTTTTCGAGGGTCATGCGCATCACTTTGCTATGCCCCTGATCGCCCACAAAAACTTGTCCGGCAAACGGCCCGAACGCTCCGCCGGTTGTGTCTTCTTTCAAATCTGAAGTCGAAATACCCATCAGCGTGTGCGGGAACCAAACGGCGGGGAGTTTCAGATTTTTCACCGTCTTGGCTACTTCATACATTGGCTTGCCCGTGCTGGGAACATCAGCGGGTTTCAGCGACAAAGGTGATCCGGCTTCGCTTGTCCACCGTAACCCGGCAGGGTTTCCTGCAAAGTCGCCTTTCGCCAGGTGTGTCACCCGCCCGGAGCCAACCCAGTCGCCCTGATTTTCGCCGTAGAAAATGCTGCCATCCCGCAAAACGGTGAATCCCGCTGGTGAGCGCAAGCCCGTGGCCCAGGGAGTCATTTCGCCATTTTCGTTCAGTTTGAGCATCCAGCCACGCCACTTTGCCAAACTGGCTCCCCGGCCAACCCAGTCGAGGTTGAGCGTGATCACCATGTCGCCATCCGGCAACAGCACCGGACCATAGCTATATTCGTGGTAGTTGCCCGACAAGGGCCACTTGTAAAACGACTTATATTCATCGGCCACTTCGTCGCCATCATTGTCGATCAGTTTGGTCACCTCGCCCCGTTGGGTGCAAAGCAAATAGCCTTTGGGATGCCACATCAAACCAAGTGGCTCGTGCATTCCGGTGGCAAATTTCTTGTAGGTTGGCATTCTGCTTCCCTGCATATAGGGATTGCCAATGAGCCACACATCGCCCCGGCGGGTACAGGCCGCCAACCGACCATCGGGCAGAGGGGCCAGGCCACCCACTTCCAAGCTGACGTTCTCCGGCACAGGCAGGGTCACGATCCGGTAATAATCGTCCTCGGTCATCGGTCGGCTTTGGCCGAAAGCGAATCGGAACGCCGAACCGGACAGAAAGAGCGAAAGAGCGATGCCAAGCGAAAGCAGTTTTTTCATAATCAGGTTCTAATTATTAATCATTCATTGTTCATCATTGACTGACTCACGCAATTCGTAGCCCGTTTTCCACAGGTCGTTCAGGTTGTAAAAGCGTTATGGTCCCGTCTTCTCCTACTGAACCCAGCACTAAACACTCACTCATGAAATTGGCTATTTGTTTGGGCGGAAAATTGACCACCGCAATCACTTGACGGCCAATCAGTTCGTCGGGTTGATACAGGGTCGTAATCTGCGCCGATGACCGCCTGATACCTAAGGTGCCAAAGTCAATGGTGAGTTGATAGGCTGGTTTGCGGGCCTTGGCAAAGGTAATTGCCTCCATAACGGTGCCAACCCGCATCTCAACTTTTTCAAAATCAGTCCAGGAAATAGTTGTCATGTAGTTTAATAAACAGGTTTTTAACACGTCTAATTCCTGACCACTTTCATCGTAGCCTTCACGCCCCCGTCGGTTTGCAAAGTCAAAATGTATAGCCCCGGCATAGTGGGCAACTGATTGACTGTCAAAACGTGTTCGTGTGCCCCTATCCCCTGCCCCGGCTTTTCCAAAACGAACACCGAACGACCATTGGTATCCATGAGCGATAGATAGACATCGGCTCGTTTGTCGAGTTGGTATCGTATTGTAGCGGTTTCGGCCATTGGCACCGGGCCAACCGTGAGCGAAAGAGTATTGGTCGGGTCGGGTTCGATGGCCAAAATGGAGTTACTGACCAAGGGCATCGCGGCATCCATCCAGATCAGCCGCTTCCTGATCCAATCTTTCAAAAACGTTACGTCTTCTTCATAAGTCTTGCCCACATAGCCATTCGGCCACACATATTGCCCGATAACCGGCCACCGGGTGAAATTACGAATCCGGGATTCAGTCAGACTTTTGGCCGACGAGTCGATATAAGCATGAAGCTTGTCGGTAGCCAGAACCGTCTGACGTAGTGCTTTATAGCGCAAACTTAACTTGTTTGTAAAATCGGGATCCTGTAGGAATCGCTCCCACCAAAAGGGTTGGCCAAAACCATCGCTGGGGCAAACCCGGTTGAAATTATACTCCCACCCTTCCGATTTGTTGCCATCACAATAATCAGCATTGCCATACGAGAGGTTGTAATCCCAGATTGGCCCCATTACCAACTTGCCACCTTTGCTTTCTTTATCCTTGTAAAAATAAGTGCTGAGCCGATAACCATCCACATTGCGACAAATTTCGGTTATCAGCACATAGTCGATAACAGACAGTTCGTCCATGTACTTACGGTAGCCTGTTGCAGGATCGCGGAACCCTGAACCCGCCAGGACATTCTCAAAGTCCGTAACATACTTTTTGATGTACTGAAATTGCTCCTCAGCCAGGTCTTCAGGTTTGGGTCGATCAATCTGGATAAGAGCCGCTTTACCGTTGATATTTTTCTGGGGAGAAGTCCACGAGCGCGAGGGCGATCCTTCGGTTTTATCCACTTTCAGCAGGTAGCCACCCGTCAACTCATCGCCCGAAATGTCGGTTTTTTTGAGCGTGGCCATGTCAATCCGGTTCTTGTCGCGCTTAATTTTCTCGAACAGAATGTAGATACCCTCGTATTTTCCGTCGAGTATCAGTTCACAATACCGAAAACGAGGTGTATAAACCGAACTTATTTTCCGGTTCAGATCGTAAGTCAAAGCCTCACGAACAAGAGTTTTGTCGTTATAAACCGCATTCATTACCCAATCACTTTCGGCGGGCATTCCCAACAGCGACGCATTTACCGAGGTTTGGCCGGTTGGATCTCGCAGTTCGATGCCGTAGGGTTTTTTGGGGAATAGTTGCCGCGACGTTGACCCCCGTTGCTCAATACCGATTTTACCGCTGTAGACCGGCGTATCTGTCACTGTGTTTCGTTTACCCGACCCATTGGCAATCAGGCTAAACGAAGCAATAATTTTCGGCTCGTTCGGAATCGCCTGCCCACCAGTGTTGATCACGATAATGGGTAGATCAGACGAGGTGAGGGTCTGACCCAGGCACGAGCAGACAGTGAAACAAAGCAGGGAACTAAACAAATAGTGTTTTGGATTCATACCGATAAAAATACGGTAAAACTCAGATTATCCCCTATTTGCCTGTATTTTTGACTTTTCAATATCCTTGATACTAACACCCTTATGGATCCGAAGAACATTGAAAAGGCAACCGGAGCGATTGCTGACAAATACCGTCTGTCGATTTTGATGCAATTGGCCGAAAAAGGAACGCTGACAAATACCGATGTGCAGGAGATGACCGGCTTGTCGCAACCCTGCGTGTCGCATCACGTTAAACTATTAACAGACAGTGGATTGGTTGATGCTCACAAGGAAGGGAGGAATCTTTTTCTCCGGTTGAACAAACAGGCTCTTGATGATCTGGGCGATTTTCTGAAGGCTCTCGGGTAAAATTTTTCCTCAAACACATTCAAACTTTTAAATAATTAATTGTGTTTAACTTCTGAATCATACCAAACCAATCTTTATGGCAACGCAGCTTTTTGAAGCCGCCCAATTGGGCAACCTAACCTTAGCAAATCACCTCGTGATGGCACCCATGACCCGAAACCGGGCAACCGCCAACCACGAAGTTACCGACATTATGGCCACCTACTATGCGCAACGCGCATCGGCTGGCCTGATTATTACCGAAGGAATCGCGCCTTCAATCAATGGTAACGGCTACGCCCGTGTGCCGGGCCTGTATACCAGAGAGCAGGTGGCAGGCTGGAAAAAAGTTACTGATGCTGTTCATGAAAAAGGCGGGCAGATTTTTGCCCAGCTCATGCACACAGGCCGTATTGCTCACGAGGTGAACATGCACGAGGGGGCCGAATTGCTGGCCCCCTCGGCCGTGGCAGCCAGCGGGCAAATCTACACCGATACCCAAGGGATGCAGGATCACCCAACACCCCGCGCCTACACCACCGACGAGGTTAAAGGTGTGGTTCAGGAGTTTGTGACGGCGGCAAAAAACGCCATCGAAGCCGGTTTCGACGGAGTCGAACTGCACGGAGCTAATGGTTACCTGATTGAGCAATTTTTACGGAGCAACACCAATCAGCGCACCGACGAGTATGGTGGTACCACCGAAAACAACGCCCGGTTTGCCCTCGAAGTGGCCGAAGCCGTTTCGGCCGCCATTGGCAAAGAGAAATTAGGTATTCGGCTTTCGCCATATGGGGTGTTTAACGACATGCCCTATGATCCCGCTTACGATGCCCTATACCATTATTTGGCCGAGCAACTGAACGACCACGTGATTTATGTTCACCTCGTTGACCACGCCAGCATGGGTGCCCCGGCTGTTGCTCCCGAAATTGTGGAAGCGGTTCGGGAAAAATATGAAGGAACGCTGATTTTGAGTGGAGGCTACAATGCCGAAACGGCCGAAGAAGCTCTCCAAAGTGGCAAAGCCGATTTGATTGCTATTGGCCGTCCGTTCATTGGTAATCCAGATTTAGTAGAGCGGTATAAGTCAGGATCGGAGTTAAATCAGCCTGATTTCGCAACGTTCTACACTCCCGGCGAAAAAGGTTATACCGATTATCCAGCCCTGGCAGAAGTGACAGCCTGACAGCCTAGAACCATAAAAAGGGGGAAGTGAAGGGTTGATCTCGTTCACTTCCCCTTTTTTTTATGGTTAGTGTATGAGGGACCAGTAACTGGGTAAATAGGTAGATGGTCGAACCATTTGCACCAATTCCCCAGTTACCCGATTACCTGTTTCCCTGCTACTGATTTGACAAATTCTACCTCCTCCGAACACGCTTCTGTTCCACCGCCCGAAGCCCTTCCCCGGCGGCTAAGTCTGGTGCAGGGAACCGCCCTGAACATGATCGACATGGTCGGTATTGGGCCGTTTGTGGTGTTACCGCTTGTTATTCAGATCATTGGCGGGCCACAGTTTATCTGGGCGTGGGTGCTGGGGGCGGTCATTTCGTTTATTGATGCCTTCATCTGGGCCGAGTTGGGAGCAGCCTATCCATTGGCCGGAGGCAGCTATAATTTCCTGAAAATCGCCTACGGTGAAAAACGCTGGGGTAAACTGCTGTCGTTTCTCTATGTCTGGCAAACACTCATTCAGGCCCCACTGGTGGTGGCATCGGGTGCCATTGGCTTTGCACAGTATTTCTCCTTCCTCGTTCCTTTAGACGACTGGCAACGCAAACTCGTGTCGGGCGTGGCGGTGCTGGTAGTTATCAGCCTCTTATACCGCAAAATTGATTCCATCGGACGCATCGGTATGGTGCTTTGGGCAGTGGTGTTGCTCACCCTCGGCTGGATCATCATTGGCGGACTGACTTACGGACAAATACCCGTGAGTGAGGTCCTATCGGCGGCCACCAACCCCACCCCGGTTGGCAATGGCTGGTGGGCAGCGGGCTTGGGAGCAGCCTCGGTCAAGACTGTTTACTGCTATCTCGGCTACTACAACGTTTGTCACCTCGGTTCCGAAATCCGCCGACCGGGACGCAACATTCCTATCAGCATTTTTGTCTCCATAACGGGCATTGCTTTGTTATATTTATTGTTGAATATCAGTGTAGTAAGCGTGATTCCGTGGCAGGAAGCCCAGCACAGCGAATTCATTGTAAGCAGTGTAATTGAAAAAATTTACGGGCACCAAGCAGCTCAAATTGCTACCGGAATGGTGCTAATGGTGGCCTTCTCGTCGCTGTTTGCGGTCCTGCTGGGCTACTCCCGCGTCCCCTACGCGGCTGCCGCCGATGGGCAGTTTTTCTCTATTTTCGCCCGGCTGCACCCAACCCGGCAATTCCCCTATGTTTCATTGTTGTTCCTCGGCGGGCTGGCTTTTGTATTCAGCCTGCTGTTCCGCCTGGGCGATGTGATCACGGCGATTCTGGCCATGCGGATTGTGGTGCAGTTTGTAGGGCAAGCCGTGGGGTTATGGTTGCTTCACCGCCGGAAAGCCTCAGCCTCGTTCCCTTTCCGAATGCCGCTTTACCCGCTACCTATTGTGTTGGCAGTGGGCGTTTGGCTCTTCATTTTCGTGTCCACGGGGTTCTCGTTCATGCTGTCGGGTCTGGTTGTTATTGCCCTCGGCGTGATGGCTTTCCTGATTTCGGCGCGGGTTCGGCAGCAATGGCCGTTTTAACCACGGCTTTTCATTCTGACGCTGGTTACCGACCTGTTTTACTTCCTAAAAAACGGCGTTCTCAACCCTGTTTCAATGCCGCATAGTGGGTAAAAAACAAGGGAATGGTCTCGATGCCTTTGTAGAAATTGAATAGCCCGTAGCTCTCGTTGGGTGAGTGGAGCGCGTCGATATCGAGGCCAAACCCCATCAGAATCGACTTGATGCCCAGCTCTTTCTCGAACAAAGCCACAATCGGAATGCTGCCCCCACCCCGCGTTGGAATCGGTTTTTTACCCCACGACTCTTCCATTGCCCGGCTTGCTGCTTCAAACTCTACCGAATCGGTCGGGGTCACATAGGGGAACCCGCCGTGGTGAGGTCGCACCGACACCTGCACCGAAGCCGGGGCTATCGACTCAAAATGGGTTTTGAACAGTTCGGTGATCTCGTCGGGCGTTTGGTCGGGCACCAGGCGCATACTGATTTTGGCCGATGCCTTCGAGGGCAACACCGTTTTGGCTCCTTCGCCAATGTAGCCGCCCCAAATGCCGTTCACGTCGAGCGTGGGCCGCACAGAGGTGCGTTCGATGGTGGAGTACCCAGCTTCGCCATTCACCTCGCGGATGCCCAGATCGCGTTTGTATTCGACCAGATCGAAGGGGGCTTTGGCCATTTCGGTGCGTTCCTG
This sequence comes from Cytophagales bacterium, assembly GCA_031411995.1. Classification (GTDB taxonomy): domain Bacteria; phylum Bacteroidota; class Bacteroidia; order Cytophagales; family Spirosomataceae; genus Rudanella. Next base: position 143,780 of record JANOCD010000087.1, on the reverse strand, counting down.
GGTCGTCAGGTCGATCACTTTATCGTAGAAACCGGGAATCGTGATTCGTCCATCAGCATCTTTGAGCGACGCAATGAGCTGACATAACACGTTCACCGGGTTGTCAACGCCCCCGCCATACACACCAGAGTGCAAATCGCGGTTGGGCCCAACCACTTCCACCTCCACATACGACAAGCCACGCAAGCCCGACTCAATCGACGGCACGTCGTTGGCAATAATGCTCGTGTCGGAGATCAGAATCACGTCGGCTTTGAGTTTATCCCGATTTTGGGCCACAAATGCGCCAAGATGATCGGAGCCAACTTCTTCCTCACCTTCGATCATGATTTTCACATTGCAGGGTAAACTCCCGGTGGCCAGCATGGCTTCCACGGCCTTCACGTGCATATACACCTGCCCTTTGTCGTCGCAGGCACCACGGGCATAGATTCGCTCGTTGCGGATGGTCGGCTCAAAGGGGGGCGTGTGCCAAAGTTCGTAGGGGTCGGCGGGTTGCACGTCGTAATGACCGTAGATCAGTACCGTTGGCAGGGCCGGGTCAATGAGTTTCTCGCCATACACAACCGGGTGGCCGGGTGTTTCGTGGAGTTGAGCATTGTCAACTCCAGCCGCTATGAGTTTGTCGCGAACAAACTCGGCGGCCCGGCGAACATCGTCTTTAAATTTTGAGTCCGCAGAGACCGACGGAATGCGGAGCCAGTCGAACAGTTCGTCTAAGTAGCGTTGCTTATTGGTTTCTATGTAAGATGCCGTTTCAGGTGCCATTGGCTGTCGGTTTTGTGTTTGTTGAACAGGCTGCAAAGTTGGCGAAATACCTTTTCACAGCAAAGGGGCAAAACGAAAGACCCGTGTCAGACATCATGGAGATGTATAGACACGGGTCTTTCGTTTTGCCCCTTTGGCAATAAAACAATTATTTCTTCTTCCGTAACCGAATCAGCACGGTGCGGCTTTCCTGACCACTGAGGATGCGGCCAATATTTTTCTTGTGGGTTAACACCACCAGCAAGAACACCACAAAGCCAAACACAATGAGGAGCGGGCTTTCTTTTTGCCCAAATACGCGCAACAGCAACAGAATCGGGAACGAGAACGCGGCCAGCATCGACCCCAGCGAAACATACTGCGACGAGATAACCACGAGCAGAAAAATACCGATGCAAACAGCCGCTACTTCGGGGTGAGTGGCCAGCACCATGCCGAGCAGGGTGGCAACGCCTTTGCCGCCCCGGAACTGAGCAAACACCGGATAGAGGTGACCAATCACGGCAGTGAGGCCGAAGAGCAGCTTGAACGTCAATACGCTGTCTTCCTGAATATACCCCAGCTTCCAGAGCCAGGCGGCTAACAGGGCGGCTGTGTAGCCTTTCAGCACATCACCAAGCATCACCACAGTTCCTGCCCGCTTGCCCAACACCCGGAAGGTGTTGGTGGCACCGGAATTACCGCTCCCAAAGTCGCGAACATCGACTCCAAAGAACGCCCGACCATACCAAACAGAGGTAGGGATAGATCCTAATAAATAGGCAGCAACAAACGCTACGGCAACAGCCAATACAGTCATAAACGTGAGCAATTACAAGGTTTGAGGCTATGAAACTTAATCAGGTCGCAATGATAACACATTGACGGTTCAATATTATCCCAACGTTAAGGATTTATAGGGCTATTAGTGGATTAAATCTCCTTAATCTCGAATAATTAGTAATTATTCTTTGCCTCCGACAACAACTTCAGACAAAAGCTCATCGGATAAGTAGGTTTTTGCCATCTGCTGGATAGCTTCCGCCGAAACTGCCCGTAGGTTTGCTACGTAGTTCGTCAGGAAATCGACGGGCAGTCCGTCAAGCAAAATCGTTTTGTAGCGATCTGCAATTTCAAACGGCGTGTTGAGCGACCCCACGAATTCACCAGCCATGAAATTCTTGACCGTTTCGAGTTCGTCGGCAGGAACGGGCTGCGTTTGCAGGATATGAATTTCTTTGCGGATCTCGTCCAGCGTTTGCTGCGTGAACTCTTTTTTGACATCGGTGCCAATCAGGAAGTAGCCATCATTCCGAAACGAGACCATGTTCGACGAAATGCCGTAGGTAAAGCCTTTTTCTTCACGGATATTTCTCATCAAGCGCGAACCGAAATAGCCGCCCAATACTTCGTTGGTGAGCAACATGGGGAAGAAATCGGCATGGTGGCGCGTGAACAACCGCCGACCAACGCGAATAGACGACTGCAAACTTTCGGATTTTTCGGCCAGAATCACCGATTCGGGCAGGGCCGCACTGAACGAGATTCCGTTGTTGACAACAGGTTCCAGTATGGTTAATTCTCCAAGGTGTTTGTCGATCAACCCAATTTCCAGTTCGCCCACCTGACCCGCCAGCAAAATCTGGAAAGGCCGGTTGCGAATGGCCTTGTCAAAATAATCGACAACGGTCTGCCGGGTAATCTGCTCCACCAATTCGGGTTGTTGACTGCGGCCATACGGGTGTTCTTTACCGAACAGGTTTTGCCGGAACAGAACCCCGGCCACATACGCATTTTTCTCGGCGTTGACCCGCAGGTTTTGGAGCGTAATGTTGCGGAGATCGTCTAATTCCTTTTGCGGAAAGGTCGATTCGGTCAGGAGTTCCTTTAGCAAAGGCAACACGTTGGGCAGGTGGCGCGTCAGGCAGTAAATCACCAAACTGGCCCGGTCGGGTCCGCTGTTCAGTTCCAGAAAGGCTCCAAATCGGTCGATGTATTCACTGATTTGAGCGGATGATCGTTGCATGGTTCCTTCGGCCAGCATTTTCATGGCGAAGAAAGCGGCACCGGGTTGGCCATTTTCGTACCATACACCAGCGTTGAAAATGCACTCGATGCGCATCACCGGCTGTTGCGGCACCCCAATCCAGTGAATAGGCAATCCATTGGTGAGCGTGGCCGATTGCACGGCGGGTAAACGAACTTCGTTAATAGCTTGAAACGGGGGAGATTGTGTACGATCTAATTGCATATAAGGACGTTACTGAATGGTATAAAAAGACGTTGGATGCTGGACTTCTAATGGAAAGTCCAACATCCAACGTCTAATGTCTGAGCGCCTAAGGCTACTACTCTACTAATTGGAATCTTCTTCTGTCGTCTCTTCGTCGTCGTCAAGAATCTTGACCCCTTTGGTTAGGTCGATGATCAACGAAATCCGGAACGTGTTGGCTAAAGGACTTCCTTGTTTCACGGGCATCAGATACGAAAAGTCGATTCCGTAGCGATCCTGAAGCCGGATGCCGACTCCACCCGTGAAAAACTTGCGCCCCCCTTTGGCGTTCGATTCGTTGAAATAACCCAAACGAGCCGCGAACTGATCGTTGTACCAGTATTCAACCCCCGACGAGATATTGATTTCCTGGAGTTCTTCTTTAAACCCACCCGGTGCATCGGCAAAGGAGCCAAACACCGAAGCCAAATAACCTTTGTTTGGGTCGATGGGGGGCGTTGGCACCATCAATTTGTTGAGATCAAGGGCGATGTTGAATTTGTTGAACTGGTCAGCGTAATACGTAATGGCAGTGCCAAGCCGGAGGTTAGTTGGAATATAAAACCGCTCCGGGCTACCGTATGAGACCTGACCGCCAATGTTGGAAATCATACCGCCAAAGGCCCAACCTAAACCCCGACCTGTTGCTTCGTCGCGGCTTTCGTTCTGGTAATAGGCACTGATGTCGGCGGCAGCCGTTGCCCCCGGACGAACTGGATTTCCATTGACCTGTGTTGAACCGGCAAGGTTCGAGTTCAGGTATTTGAGGTTTACCCCCATCGAGAAGTTCTTGGTCAGGCGGGCTGAGTAAGACCCCGTAAAGGCATACTCCCGCGAGTTGAACCTGCCAGCCGAGAGGCCCGTGTTGGTGGTGAACTCAATGGTGCCCAGGTCGAAATAGACCAGCGAAACACCCAAAGCCTGGTTCTTACCAATTTTCTTGTAACCAGTCAGATAGGTGTAATACATGTCGCCAATGAGGTCGCGGAGCCAGGGGGTATACGAGAGCGATGCTCCCGCATTTTTTGGCGCGAAAACCAGCTTCGATGGGTTCCAGTAAATGGAATTGGCATCGGGGCTGAGGGCCACACCGGCATCACCCATAGCCCCGCTACGGGCATCGGGCGTGAAATTAAGGAACGGAACCGCCGAGTTAACCGTGTTCAGCCGCTGACCACTTGGGGTAACAACTGGTGTTGTGGGTGTTACTGCGGTTGTAGACCCTTGGGCGGAGGCAAAAAGAGGGAGAAAGCAAATAACTCCGAAAATAAGGCGGGAAAAGCTGCGCTTCATAAAGTAGGATAAATGAACAACCCGGCTACGAACCAAAGCCAGTATTGAGGGGTCAAAATTACGACGAATCGTTATGAATGAAAAAATGTGTTCAAAATTGATGCCGAACATGGCTCATATCTTATCGAATGAGCAAAATTCGGTTACCTGCCTGCGCATTTGCCCCATCTGATGCAGCCTTGATGATCACCCGGTACAGATAAAGTCCATTGATAACCTGATTTCCTGCTTCATTTCGGCCATTCCACGGCCCCAGATTCATTGTTCCGGGGCAATCATCGCACTGCCCCGTTTGCTGATTAACTAAACGCCCGGTCCGGTCATAAAACTGAATTGTCCAGTTCAGGGCCTCTCCCGGTCGGTTTTGGACTAGCTCCAGTTGGGCCTGATCCACCATCGGGTTCGGATAGGCCCGTACCGATTCGATGGTCAGGGAGGGCTTCTCAGATACTACAAACGTCAACGCGCCCTCTGTTGAATTATTGTTAACGTCCCACGCTTTGACCCGAACAGTATATTCACCGGTCGTCAAGTTATCAAATGTCCAGAGGGCCGTTCCCTGCCTCCCTTCGCTGCCCACCGCTATATAGTTGTCGTTTAAGATGATAACCAGATTTTTGCCCAGTTGGGCGGTTAGTTCATGACCCAAACCCGTGCGGGCAAGGTTAATTCCCAGGTTGTCGGCGAGGTCGATTTGGAGGGTCGCGTTTGGACCCGAAATGCGCGGTTTGCCATCAGAATCAAGGGTAGCACCCACAATGGAAAGGGTTAGCGTTGGGGGTTGCGTGTCGATGGCGGGTTGGGCCTCACTGCCGCCAATCATCAGGCTGGCATTATAGCCCGATGCCTCCAGCAGACTGTCAGCGCGAATTGCGTAGGCATATAACCGACCGGGGCCAACAGCGTAGTCAATATCTTTGGGAACCGTGAATTGCACCCTAAACCGCCCCTGGGCAACGATGGCCTGCCCCGTGAAAATGGTGCTAGTGAAGGCCTTATAATTCATGGGAGCACTTTCCGTACCCCGTGTGGTGCGGTTGGTGGCTTTGTCGAATAGGGTGAGCCGCACCTGCCCCGAAAAATCGGTGAGTGTTTGCCCCGTTGCCGGATTTCGGATCTCACCATCAAGTGTCACGCTTTGCAGGGCACGGAGCGTATCCGTTCGGTTGGGTTGCGTGAGTCGCCCGTTGATTTTGGTGATGGCTACCTGTGCTTCGGGGTAGGCCAACCGCATGGATGGGTCGCCGAGGAGGGTAAAGTTTCGGTTTAAACTCCCGCTCAGGCTATTGTTCTTGGTATCGCGCAACACATCACCCAAACGCGGCATCTGTCCGTTAACCGGCTTGAAAACAGCATTATAGAAGGCTTCGTTGAGCAAAAAATTGGTGTTGGCATATACCGGGCGGGTGGTGGTGAGCAAACCAATCGCTCCCCCCTGCCGACTCAGCATGGCCAATTCGGCCCCGGAGTTTAGACTGGGATTGTCGTAGCGGCCAAAGGTGCAGGTGGCCGTTACGAACAGCGGCAGTCGGCGGTTACGCCACGAGAAAATGTCAGCCAGCGTCAGCACCTGCTCTTCTGTCCAACCCGATTCACCCCCGTGACCCGTATAATTAACAATAAGTCGGCCTTCGTCGATTGCTTTGCTAATGGCCCCATTCACAACCGGTGCGCGTTGGCCCCCCGGTGCCGATTCCTGGGTAAAATCGTCCAGAAAAATGCGCTGTGCTCGAAAAGGTGTCTGCGTTTCAACCGTTCGGGCGAGCTGATCCGCATCGGATTGGTGGATGTTGGCATCGCCATCGTCGGCCACAAATGACAGCCGGGTTTGCCAGTCGCCGTTGAGTGTTTTGTCAGACGCATACCGAATCAGTTTGTCGACCACTGTTCGGGCTTCGTCGATGGATTTCACGGGCAGGCGGCCCACCCCGATGTCGAGCCGGAGGTCGCCCGCGTTCGTTTCCACCCATTCGCCATCGGTATCTTTCAGGAATCCAAAGTAATCGTCTGAGGAATAGCTCAGTACGGGGTGCAGCGATTCGCGGCTTTCATAGACCGGCACAGTATTGGCGATCTGAGCCGCGTTCATCAGTCCCGACAAATTGCGATAATCGTAGGTAGCATCCCCAAACAAAAGCAAATAACGGAGGGTGTTGGGAAGTTTTTTGCTGAAATACCGGGCCGCATCGCGAATGGCGGTGGGGTCGGGTTGGCCGGATGCAAATTCATTGTAAAGTTGCCGGGTGGTCAGCACCAACGCCGTCAACCCATCGTGGCTTCGCCGGAAAGCGGCCAGCCGTTCGGCTTCGGCCCGGAACGCGGGCGGCACCACAATCAACAAATTAGGCGTGACTTCCGCCCGAATGTTCTGGTTGGCAATTGCTTCGAGGGATACCGGCTGGCGAAATTGAGCATCGGTAAAAATGGCGTAGGTGCCTTTTTGGGCATTGGACCAGGCACCTTCACCTCCCGCAATACCCAGCGATTGGCTGATGGGTTGGGTTGAGTTTGTCACATCCCAAACCCGCAAATCGGCCGTGGCTTGCCGGAGCGTGTAGCGACCGGGAGCAAGCCAGGCCACAGTTGGTTCAGCATAGGGTTGAAGCTGCCGTTGGGTTTGCACACCCAGAAAGTTCAAATACCCGGCGGATGCCCCGGCGGCTCCCGTTTGTTTGCCTTTGTCGTAGGTCAGGGTCAGGCGCAAATTGGTTTCTAAACCCGTAGGCGTAGGGGTGAAAACGCGCCGGTTCTCCAGTCCTTTCCGGTCATACCGATAACCAGATAAGGGGTCAATAGCCTGACTACCAAATAATTGCCCATTTAACTTTAGCTGAAATCGGGTGGTGTCCGGGGCATCGGCCACCACCGAGGAGGTGATCAGGATGGGTGCGTTGGCCACCAGACCGGGCGTATCAAATGAAAAGGTTTGTTCGGTGGTCACCCCAAAAAACTCACCCAGCCACTCCCGCCCCGACTGAACCCGGTTGGTTTGTTCTGTTTCCCGGTAGGCATAGTTCGTAAACGACGATACCAAGGGCAAGCCTGCTCCCGTTCCTGTTGCCCGGTTCACCATTCGTTTGCCCGGTTCAGTGCCGATGGTCAGAAAATAAAAGGTTGTGTCGGAGTAGGGGTTTAGGGCATGGCCGAGTCGCCCTGTGGCCGAGTCCTGCCGGATGACATGGGGGCTTTCTCCCCAAAAAAGCAGGGCATCTCCCCGGTCGAAACGGCCATCGGCTTCGCCAGTCACGACAACAGCGTTTTCAATCAGGTCGGTTGGGCGGGTGGTGGCGTTGGGTTGGGGTAAGGGTGTTCCCCCGTTACCATAGAGCCGAAAGCGACGCGGATCGGCATTGGTAAAATCAGGACTGATTCGGGCAAGAGATTCGTAATCAAGCTTTTGCGGCCCTGTCTGCGTCACTCCAATCTTGACCCATGTGTCCGAACGGAGAGCTTGCGAAAATGATGAATGATGAATGATGAATGATGAGCAATATATAATGAATAGCACAAAATACCTTAGCCAGCCGGGAGACCAGCGGTTTGCTTTCGCGTGATGCATCATTATACCGTGTACACTATTCATCATACATTACCAGTGCATGAGCCAGAATCGTGTAAGATCTGCCCGACTCGACCTCTTTACAAACGATGCGCGTGCGTCGAAACGTACCCCGGACAAAGGTCTTTTTCGCGAACCGAAACGCCTGACCTTCGGGTACATCGTGCAACAGTACCTGGCCAAGGGGTTTGCCGTCGGCCTCACGCAGGGCATTCATCAGGGTTGGGTGCGCGTAGGACGTGGCGGCTGGTTGGCGCATGTAGTCGCGGAGGGGGTCCAGAATGGCGGGTGGATAAACGGCTTCGGTGAGTAAAGGCTGCATGAGTTGTTGAAACGTCAACTGCCACTCTGGGCCGTGGGGTTTGGGTCGCAACCGTCGTTTGGCAGCCTTCGTTTGCCGATGCACCATGGCATGAGCAACTTCGTGTACATACGTGAGCAGAAAGGCATACGGATTCAAATCGGCGTTGACCGTAATATGCAGGGTGCCATCGGGCAAAGCTTTGAAGTCGCCCAAACGGGTTCGCCGGGGTTTGCTCACTCGAAACTGAAAGGGGTATTGTTGCCACAACTGCCGACCATAGGCAGCGGCTGAAGCAGGAAGAAACTCGTCAAAAACGTCCATAAACTATGCCATTCGCTGGTGGCTCCTTAAAACGATTCTCCCGTGAACACATAAAAACCGGTGCCTTCGCGGGTGAAATCTACGTCGAAACGAAGGAAAATGGTTTAGCCAGTATAGTTAAATTTGCAGTGATAGTGCCACGAACCGCATCCACGCCCGCGCCGACAACGTCGTGCATTTCCCCGGGGAGGAGTGTGTTGAAGTCCCCGGCGACCATTTTAGCCTGTAATGCCACCCGGAACTGGTGGCCGAACCGATTCTGAAGGTGTTGGGGCGGGTGAAGGCGTGAGGCAGGCAATTGCTTGACTGGTGGTATCTTTGTGTAAACAGCATTGGTTATGGAAAACCCCCGCGTTTGGTTCAGAAGCATTTCTTTAGAAAACGTCCGGTCGTTTGGCCGGAAGCAGACTATTTATTTCACCGAAGATGGCACCGAAAACGGGGCCGTTGCCCGCTGGAACGTTCTTTTGGGGGATAATGGCACAGGGAAAACGACGGTGTTGAAGGGGTTGTGCCTTTCACTTTCTGATTTTAACGAAAGGATTATATTAAATAGACAACAGTATTATTTGTCTCTACTTAGAGAGGGTAAGGAGAATTTCGTTGTTGATGTAAGCTATGATGAGAGCAGCCAAGCCATTCTGAAGCATAGATTTAAAATCATAAAAGAGCGTCGTAGTGGTTTTGTGAAGAAGTCCTATTGGGGGGAGAATGATACAATGCTCCACCTTGATAACGTCCTCAATAAAATGCCTGTCTTCGCTTACGGTGCCGCTCGAAGAATGAGTAAGTCAGCCATAACAAATGAACAGTCAGTATATTCATCAACGTCGCTCTTTGCTGATGACGTAGAACTTGTCAATGCCGAAGATTGGCTGGTTCAAGCTGATTACCTTAGCTTAAAAGATGAATCTTACGAAAAAAACTATAGCATCGTTCACCAGATTATAGAGAAGCTTTTCAGAGATGAAGCCAGAGCCGTATTCATTGACACCAGTTCTGGCACTCCTCAAGTCAAGTTATTTACCCACTACGGCGATGTTCGCCTTCACGAACTGAGCCTCGGCTACAAAACCCTGATTGCCTGGATGGTCGATTTTGCCAAAGGCCTGCTCGACCGCTACCCCGACAGCCCCAATCCCCTCGCTGAACCAGCAGTGTGTTTGGTCGATGAGATCGATTTGCACCTGCACCCCAAATTTCAGCGCACCATTATCAAGTTCTTGACCGAAACGTTTCCCAACACGCAGTTCATCGTTACGGCCCACAGCCCGTTGGTAGTGCAGGCCGCCGAAGACTATAACGCCAACCTGATTGTACTGAAACGGGAGGGCGATGAAACCGTTGTGACAAGCGGCCTTGAGGTTCGCAATTGGCGCGTTGATCAAATTTTGTCGAGCGATTTGTTTGAGGGAATTCCACCGCGTGCGCCTGAAGCCGAGGAGAAGATGGCTCGCCGTCGGGCATTGTTACGTAAAGACAACTTATCGTCGGCAGAACAGAAAGAACTTGCTCAGTTAGAAGGAGAATTAGAGGATTTGCCTGTTAGTGAATCATGGGAGGCTATCAAAGCAATGGACATTATTAAAAGAGCCGCCTTCAATCAGATATAGACGTGATACGAGTTGATAAGTCGAACACGGCTGTTCCGGCAATATTGAATGATGGTGGAAAAGGAGATACCGAAACACAGGCATTAATTCAGGCGGCTAATCGCGGAGAAACTCAATTCGATTTTGACAATGACATTTATGGTCACCCAACTGTCAAAAAAGTTCTGATTGCGCTGCAGAACGGGAAATGCTGCTTCTGTCAGGGAATGGTAATCGACACTAGCCACGGCGATATAGAACACTTCCGGCCTAAAGGCGGGTATCAACAAACAGAGGAACAATCGTTGCAAAAACCTGGCTATTATTGGCTGGCTTACGACTTTTCTAATCTGTTTTTCGCCTGTCAAAAATGTAACGAAGTTTACAAACGCAACTATTTTCCACTGGCTGACGAGTCAAAACGGGCTACTTCACCTGACCACGATTGTTCACGGGAAGAGAGCCTGATTCTGCATCCTGAATGGGACTTTCCCGAAGATCATATCACGTTTGTTAATGAGGTGGTAAAATCCAAAAATGGCTCCCTGAAAGGATTTGAGACCATCAAACGGACTGGATTAGACCGTATCGAACTCGAAGACAGCCGATACGTTCATCTTAAAACGCTTAAAATTTTGGCACGAGTTGCCCGAAGTGCCAGCAACGAGGCAGAAGATGCCCGCGACCTTTTTAAAGAAATTGGTCAACCCGGTAATGTATTCTCCGCAATGGTTCGGGCCAACTTCCCCGATTTGGTATAATCTTAAAACGACTCCCCTGTGAACACATAAAAACCCGTGCCTTCGCGGGTGAACCCAACGTCGAAGCGGAGGAAAATGTCTTTTTTCGGGAATAGAAAATAACGGATACCCGCCCCACCCGCTGGCAACAGTTTGCCCAAATCGAGTTTGCCGGGCGTTGGCCCTACGGTTCCAACGGCCATGAACGCAGCCGCACCGAGCCGTTTGCTGAACGGAAAGGGCAAAAATCGGTACTCGGCCTGCGTGGCCACATAGGCCCGGTCACGGAAACGACCGGGGTAGTAGCCGCGCATAATAGTCTCATTACCAAGCAGTGCCAATTGATTGAACGGCACCGTGCCCGACATGAACTGCCCGAACCCCTGCCACGCCAACACCTGCGATTTGCCGATGGGACGATAATAACGCAAATCGAAATTAGTGTTCTGAAATCGGAACGTGCTGCCCCAGGAGGGACTATAATCTAAATAAGCGATCTCGCCAAAAAAGCCCTGCCGGGCGTTCAGTGCGTTTTTTCGACTGTCATAAATTATCCCAACGCCCAGTCCGAGGTTAGCTGATCCGGTTGCGCCTGTGGGCCTGGTAAGGGGGTTATTCTCCGATTGCCGGAACGCTACCCGGGTCAAAACCTGATAGTCGATTTGAGGACCAACGAATAGGTTTTTAGCTACACCTTTTAATGCCCGTTGCCGAATCTGAACCGAAAATGCATCGACTGTGGCCGGGTCGTTGGATGGTGCGTCGGGGCCGATGCCATAATACAAAAGCGGGAATCGTTGTAGCCGTGCGCGGCCAATAAACAGCCATCGGTCGCGGTGGCTGTAGAGGGCGTTGTCGATGTTGATGCCGTATTGCCCCTTTATGGTGAAAAAAGTAAACGCATTGATTTCGCTCAGGCGGTTGTTTTTGTAATCGCCACGGGCATTATACAGGAAAAGTGACGAAATGCCCAATTCCAAACTGGTTTCAGGAGCATAGGTAGCTGTTGGATAGAGCAAAAAGCGCGGTTTTCCGGGATCGGTGGTATCGTTGGTGAACTTGGCCACGTAGCGTCCCAGCAATGTGTAGGACTTAATAAGCTGTGCCTGTGCGTTGTTCAATGGCAACAAACCGACCAGTATCAGCAAGACGGTCGTTTTCAGGAGATGCAGACGGCATAATTTTGTATCCATACGTATGATGCATAACCATTCTGCCGGGTAAATGGCTTACATGATTATTGGGCGGGAAGGTTGTAACTCGCTATCCTTGAACAAAAAAAGGCCAATGTACCACAGCGAACCAAAATCTGAACGAACTTTGCCCCACGAACAGTTTCTATATAACACAGTTTTCCTGCTTTGCGGGAATTCTACCCATTACGACAATCAGCTATGCAAGAATACGACGTTATCGTGATCGGCTCCGGGCCGGGCGGTTATACAGGCGCGATTCGGTGCGCCCAACTGGGCCTCAAAACGGCCATTATCGAGAAATACAACACCCTCGGCGGCACCTGCCTCAATGTGGGGTGTATTCCCTCAAAAGCCCTGCTCGACTCCTCAGAGCACTTTTTCAACGCGAGCCACACGTTTGCCGAACACGGCATTAAACTCGACCATTTGGCCATTGACCTGCCCCAAATGATCAAGCGGAAGCAGGACGTGGTTGACCAAACAACCAAGGGCATCGTGTATCTGATGAAGAAAAACAAGATCGACACCTATTATGGTCTCGGCTCGTTTGTGGATGCCAACACCGTGAAGATTGCCAAAACAGAGGGGGGCGAAGAAACCATCAAAGGCAAAAATATTGTGATTGCCACCGGCTCAAAACCGATGTCGTTTCCGTCGATGCCGCTTGACAAAGAGCGGATTATCACCTCGACCGAAGCCCTGAAACTGCCCGAAATTCCGAAGCACCTGATCATCATCGGGGCCGGGGTTATTGGGGCCGAACTGGGGTCAGTTTATGCCCGTTTGGGGGCGAAAGTGTCGTTTGTGGAGTTTGCCGATTCCATGATTCCGACAATGGACAAGACCATGGGCAAAGAACTCCAGAAAGCCATGAAAAAACTTGGTGCGGATTTCTATTTCAACCACAAAGTGACCTCCGTTGTCCGCAACGGCGATGAAGTAACGGTGAACATCGACACCCCAAAAGGCGAGCAAATGACCCTCACGGGCGATTATTGCCTGGTTTCCGTTGGTCGCAAGCCTTACACCGATGGCCTGAACCTCGAAGCGACCGGCCTGAAAACCGATAGCCGGGGCAAAATCGAAGTGGACGATTATCTCCGCACGAGTGTACCGCATATTTACGCCCTCGGTGATGTGATTCGGGGAGCCATGCTTGCCCACAAAGCAGAAGAAGAAGGCGTGTTCATTGCCGAAACCATTGTGGGTCAGAAACCACATATTCATTACCGGCTCATCCCGAACGTGGTTTATACCTGGCCCGAAGTGGCCGCCGTGGGTTATACTGAAGAAGAACTGAAAACGGAAGGCAAAGCCTACAAAACGGGTTCTTTTCCCTTTAAAGCACTGGGCCGTGCCCGCGCCAGTATGGACATCGACGGTCTGGTGAAAGTGCTGGCCGATCAGCAAACCGACGAAATTCTGGGTGTTCATATCATTGGCCCACGGGCAGCTGACATCATTGCTGAAGCCGTGGTCGCCATGGAGTTCCGTGCCTCTGCCGAAGATATTTCACGTATGTCGCACGCGCACCCGACTTATACTGAAGCGTTTAAAGAGGCTTGTCTGGTGGCTACGGATAACCGGGCTATTAATATGTAACGTGTAGAAGTAAGGCATAAACAAAACCGCCCAGTTGCTGAAAAGTGGCCGGGCGGTTTTGTGTTTATAAACTTCCAAATCGTTCGTAAGCCTGTCTTTCCAGCTCTTCGCGGTGGTCGGGGTGGGCAATTTGGATAAGTAGTCGGGCGCGCTGGCGGAGATTCTGGCCGTATAGGTTGGCAATGCCGTATTCCGTAACAATATAATGAACGTGAGCCCGAGTGGTAGTAACGCCCGCCCCCTCTTTGAGGAACGATACAATCTTACTCTGACCCCTACTGGTAGTCGAAGGCAGAGCAATAATTGGTTTCCCTCCTTCCGACAGGGAGGCACCTCGTACAAAATCCATTTGCCCACCTACGCCCGAGTATTGCCGGGTCCCAATAGTATCCGCACACACTTGCCCAGTCAGGTCCACCTCAATAGCGCTGTTGATAGCCGTCACTTTGGGGTTTCGCCGAATAATGGCGGTGTCGTTCGTGTAGCTAGCCTGCTTCATGGTTACGGCTGGGTTATCGTCGATAAAATCATATACCCGCTGGCTACCCATCACAAAGCTCGATACGATTCGGTAGGGCAACACAGCTTTATGTTCGCCGGTAATAACCCCCCGTTCGACCAGATCAATAACACCATCGGAGAACATCTCGGTGTGAATGCCTAATCCCTTATGGTGAATCAGTTCGGCGAGTGTTGCGTTGGGAATGCCGCCAATTCCGAGTTGAAGCGTAGCCCCATCCTCCACTAAACTGGCTACATACTGACCAATTTTACGGTCGGTATCACCAATTGGCGCCGGATGCACTTCGTAAATGGGTTCATCGACCTCAATAGCTGCATGGATCATAGAAGCCGGAATCAGGCCGTCGCCGTGGGTACGCGGTACGCGCGGGTTTACCTGAGCAATCACGTACTTGGCCGACTGAATTGCCGCCAGCGACACATCGACCGACGGGCCCAGCGAACAATAGCCATGAGCGTCGGGGGGGGATACCTGGATTAGGGCCACATCAACGGGTAGGATTCGGCGCGAAAACAGCAACGGCACTTCGCTTAGAAACACAGGTACATAATCGCCAATGCCTTCGTCCAGTTGTTTACGCATGTTGGCCCCAATGAAAAAGGAATTGGGACGAAAACTGGGCCTGTACCTTGCCTCAAGGTAGGGCAATGGTCCCTCGGTGTGAATATGGCAGATTTCTACGTCGCGCAATCGGTCGGCCTGGGCAACCATGGCATTGATCAGAACATGGGGCGTCTGGGCTACACTGTGAATAAACACGCGGTTGCCTGACTGAATGGCTGATACGGCCTGTTCAGGAGAAGTCAAAGGAAGATTATGAGCCAAAATAGTAAGTTGGGTGATTCAGATTTTCTGCATGCATACGCTCCTTGGCATGCCGACATACTGCCCGTAATTGGAAATTCGCTCGTATCCGTGTTTTGTGTAAAGGCCAATGGCATCCGGCATATCGTTAGCTGTTTCCAGGACAGTAGCTGTAAAACCCAATTCGCGGCTCCAGGTTTCCAACTCGTGCAGAATATTTCCCGCGATGCCCTGTCCGCGGTGCGTTGGCAGAACATACATGCGTTTGATTTCAGTATTGACGCTATCGAAAGGCTTAATAGCTCCACAACCAACGGGTTTGTCTCCATCATACCCCACCACCACATACTGAAGTGTGTCGATGCCGTTAAACTGGTTGTAAAACGAGTGTTCTTCTCCGTTTAGCTTGCTTAAATAAGCATCGAGTTGTTGAACCAGCTGCTGAAAATCTGGATTGCTAGAATCGGTTCGTGAAAAAGTAAGCATCGTGATCACGATTAGGAGTGAATACAAAAATACTTACTTCAGCTTCTCGTTCTCTTTGTGCCGGGTGGCATCGCGAACGTTTTTCTTCTCCAGATTCTTGGCGAACGCTTCGGTCAGGTCGATGCCGGTTTGGTTGGCAAGGCAGATCAAAACCCAGAGAACATCGGCCATTTCGTCGCCAAGATCACGGTTTTTGTCGGATTCTTTTTCGGATTGCTCCCCGTAGCGACGGGAAATGATGCGGGCCAGTTCACCGACTTCCTCCGTCAGAATGGCCATGTTTGTCAGCTCGCCGAAATAGCGAACACCCACCGTATTAATCCAGTGGTCAACGGTATCCTGTGCATTCTTTATGGTCATGTTAACTCTGATCTAAAGCCAGTTGCAGAATCCGGGCAAACTCTTTATCGTTGGGCGGGAGCAGCATTTCTTTGTGGTCGCCGGGGACGTTGTGAACCCGCACACCCTGCCGGGCGTATTTTTTCCAGCCCAGAAACTCACGATCTTCCACGAAATAGAGCCGTTTGCGGGCCTTAAAGAGGTCGATAATGCCGTCGTAAGGCTTCATCCGGTAGTTCTGAAACGCGGTTTCGTGTTTCTCAATGATGCGAAGCAAATTCTCGTCTTTGATCTCCGAATACGTCTGTTCATCGGCAAGCCCCACCGCCCGGAGCACATTTTTGACCTGTCGTTCCACATATTCGCCCTGATAGCGAAGGGTTGGCAGGGGTTGGGCAAGAAAAGAGCGACCAATCCAGATCATTTTGGGTAACTGACGACCAATGCGCCAGGCCAGCCGGTCCATGAACGCCATTCCTTCCGCCGACTCTTCGGCGTTGGTATCGAACATTCCCAGCAACTTCACCGTTTTGCCCTGAGCCAATAGTTGCCGGGCCATTTCAAGGGCAATATATCCCCCAAACGAATAACCCGCCAAGGCATAGGGGCCGTCAGGATTGTGTTCCAATAGCTCCTCGATATAATCAGCCGCAATGGCATCCATGCAATCCAGGGGTTCTTCGGTGCCGTCTAAGCCTCGTGCCTGAAAGCCATAAATGGGCTGTTCGGGGTCCATATTCTCAATCAATCCCCTAAAAGTCAGAATATTAAGACCACCGCCATGCACAATATAAACGGGCATTTTAGACCCGTGTGGTTTTATGGACACCAGTGACTTTAGCACCGTCGATGGTTTATCGGCACGAAGTAAACCAGCTAAACTCTCGATAGTAGGGCACTCGAACAAGGTGGCCAGGGGCAACCGGCGACCCGTTTCTTTTTCAATTCGGGTCATCACCTCCAATGCCAGCATAGAGTGTCCACCGAGGTCGAAAAAGCTGTCCTGCAACCCAATTTCCTTACTCCCCAGCACATCCGACCAAATACCCATTAACAGGGTTTCTTCGGCCCCAAGAACAGTTTTAGGTTCACTGGCAACCGAATGCCCATTTACTGGTTTTTGGCCTAGTATCTTCCGGTCGATTTTGCCGTTGGGCGTGAGGGGGAAAGAGGGCACCACCACAAAATAGGCGGGTACCATGTAGTCGGGCAGATTTTGTCGGGCTTGTTGTTTCCAGTGATTAATTTCCTGGGGCGAACCCGTTGCCGAGTTGGTGACCACATACGCCACCAGTCGTTGGTCGCCGGGGCGGTCTTCGCGGGCCATCACCACGGCTTCCCGAATGTCGGGAAGTTTGTTGAGCGTATTTTCTATTTCGCCCAGCTCAATTCGATATCCCCTGATTTTTACCTGCTGATCTATGCGGCCCAGGCACAAAATTTCACCATCGGCGGTCAGTTTACCGAGGTCACCTGTGCGGTAGAGCGTTCCCGAACCAAAAGGTTTCTGAATAAACTTTTCGGCGGTCAGTTCGGGGCGGTTCAGATAGCCCCGCGCCACGCCTGCTCCCCCAATCAGAATCTCGCCCTCGGCACCCGGCTCAACCGGACGTTGTTGATCATCGACAATATAAATCTGCGTATTCTGAATGGCCCGGCCAATGGTTATGACCGGGTCAGTTGCCAAAATCTGCTTGCCCGTTGAATAAATGGTTGTTTCGGTGGGGCCATACATGTTCCAGAGTGAGGCCGACCGGGCCGTGATTTTTTGGGCCAGATCATACGACAGAGGCTCCCCGCAACAAAGCACTTTCACCGGAAGAGGATCGTTCCAACCGGCAGCCAATAGCATTTTGTAGGTGGCAGGGGTGGCCTGAATCAGGCTGATACCGGGTTGCTTGAGGGCTTCCAGTAATAACCGCCCATCCATTGTTGTTTCGGCATCGGCCAACACCAGCGTACCACCCACCAGCAGGGGCAAAAACAGTTCCAGACCCGCAATATCGAACGATATGGTGGTGACTGCCAGTAGTTTATCGGCTTGGGTCATGCCCGGCCAGGCTATCATACTGGTCAGCAAATTCACAATGTTTCGGTGTTCAACCAAAACGCCTTTCGGCTTTCCTGTGGAGCCAGAAGTATACAAAATATAGGCCAGCGCATTGTCCGACAGCTTTACGTCAGGGGCATTCGCGGGTGTTGACTCAGCCTCGGAAAGGGCATTTTCAACGACCAATTCAGGCGTTGGCAGGTTCATGCGGCCTGCATATCGCGTTGACGTAATCAACAACCCGGCGGCCGAATCTGAAAGCATGAACGCGAGCCGGTCGTGCGGATAGGCCGGGTCGAGAGGCAGATAAGCAGCCCCCGCTTTCATCACGGCCAACAACGAGACGACCATATCGGGCGTTCGGTCGAGCATCACCCCAACCATGTTGCCCGGCCCCATGCCACGCTCCCGAATGTGATGAGCCAGTCGGTTGGCCCGCCCATTGAGTTCTGCGTAGGTCAGGGTTTGCCCGTTGAATTCAAGCGCGGATTTGTGGGGAAACCTAGCCGCTGTTTGGGCCAGCAATTCATGAAGAGGGAGAGTATCACTACCGTTTTCAACCGCCGTTGTTGGCGCAATAGCTACTGGCAGGGGACCAATTCCCACCGTTCGGTTGGGGTCGGCAACCACCTCGCGGAGCAGCGTAACAAACTGCTCCATGAACCCGTCGATGGTTTCGGGCTTAAACAGTTGCGTGTTAAATGACCATTCAACGGTCAGCGATTTTTGGGTGCCGCCTGCATTCACAAACAAATCCACGGCTTCGAACTCACGCGGATTGCTATAGAAGTTAAATGTTAATCCCTGAAAATCAATGCCTTCTTCCATTCCGAAGTCCACGTTGAACAGAACGGGAACCAGCGGAACACGAGCTGGATCGCGGGGAACCGCCAACTTTTTGAGCAGGCTGCCAAACGTAAGCCGCTGATTGTCGAACGCATCCAGAATTGGCTCCCGACGGCTTTTCAGGTAGTCGAGAAAGGATTGATTGGGTTGGATAGAACTCCTGATCGGGAGCAGGTTCACGCAGTGGCCCACTAACCGCTGATGATCGGTGGCCGCCTGTCCGGCGGCTGGCAGGCCCACCACCAGATCGGTTTGGCCCGTTATCCGGTGCAGCAAAACCTCGAAGCTGATTAACAGGGTCGACACAAAGCTGCACCCGGCTTGCTGCCCCAACTTCCGAAGGGCCAATGTCAGGTCATCGTCTAATCGGTAGTCTTTCCGATGGCTGGCGTAAGTTCGCCGGGGTGGACGGGGATAATCGGTGGGCAGGTCCACTACAGGAACAGAATTCCGGTATTGATCAAGCCAGAAGGACTCAATAGATTTATAATCAGCGGATTGATTGAAGTTTAATTGCTCAACCGCATAGGCTCCAATTTGCTCAACAGGTGGTAGTTGTGGTTGTTTACCCTGCACACGGGCCGAATAGAGTGCGCCCAAATCCTGCAAAGCAATTCCCGCCGACCAGCCGTCGCACACAATATGGTGCGCCACGAGGGTGAACAAATGCTCTGTTTCAGAAAGTTTAAGCAGTCTTGCCCGTATTAAAGGCCCATGCTGGAGATCAAAAACAGAGTGCGCGTCCGCCGTGACAAACGCATGGATTGAGGCTTGCTGATCGGTTGTTGAGTGACCCGAAAGGTCTTCGTAGACAAAGGGAACTGTAGCCTCCCGAAAAATCAACATTGTTTTACCGTCGCCACTAAACGCCGACCGGAGTGCCTGATGCCGCTCGACAAGTGCGTGAACTGCCCAATCGAAAGCAGTCCGGTCAAGGTGACCATGTAGTCGCACCGAAACCGACTCATTATAGGCTCGGTTGGCATCGTCGCCCCCAAACTGACACGCTAACCAAAGTTCAGTTTGCGGTTCGGTGAGGGGGGCCAGTTGCTCGATGGCCGGACCGGCAAATGGGTCGAAATCAACGGGTATATAGTGTGTATCAGCAGAAGTAGTCATTGGAAGGTTCACTCAAATGCAACCTGTAAATACTTGCCGGGTTGATCTGGATTAGGGACAAACCAGGCGGGATTACCCTGCAAGTCGCGGCCCAAACGGGCACCCGGTACAGGGGATACCGCATAAGGTACATCATTTGTTAATACAACACCATTAATCATTGTCTTTTGACGGAAAAATGTCGCATTCGTCAACTCTTCCAGGCTTTCTATAAATCTATGAACAATCATTTCCAATTCAGCATTCGTGTGGGCCTCTGTCATAAAGCAGGGGAATCCATCCCAAATATGAATGCCTTTTTCGCGCATCAGCGTGAACAGCAATTCACCATAGGGGACATCTTCTGACCATTTCAGTTTCCATAGCGAACCAAAATGCACGACAGACATAGGCAACTTATGCTGCCGAATAATGCCGTTCAGGGAGTCGGCCAGCCAGTTGGTTTTTGCCGTAAGGCCCTGTTGCAAGCCCGGACCCATGTCGCGCATGTGCAACAGCGAGGCTTTGGCAGCAGCCAACGCCAGCGGATGTCGAACAAACGTGCCGGCAAAGTAGGTTACGCCGATCTCCGGCACTGAGCCATCGCCGTAGTTCCAGTGTCCCCCGTCGAGCGCGTCCATAAAGGCCCGCTTGCCTGCAATAACGCCAATGGGCAAACCTCCCCCCACCACTTTGCCATAAGAAGCGAGATCGGCCTGAATACCAAAAAGGGCTTGAGCACCACCGGGGTGCATTCGGAAACCCGTGATCACCTCGTCGAAAATCAGGGCTGTGCCCGATTTTGCCGTGATGGCCCGTACCTGTTTCAGAAACTCAACGGGCACAAACTCAGGTCTGCGACTCTGCACGGGTTCAACCAGCACGGCGGCTAACTCATCGGCCCGGTCGCGGATAATTTGCAGGCTCTCGTCGGTCCCATAGTCCAGAATGAGCATGTTCTGCACCGACTCCGGCATGATGCCCGATGCTGCCGGAAACGATTTCAGTTTTTTGGTGCCCCGCACGAGCACTTCATCCACAATGCCATGATAGGACCCAGAAAAAGCCACAATCAGCGAGCGACCCGTGATGGTGCGGGCCACACGCATGGCCCCCAAAACAGCCTCTGAACCGGTGCTGCACAGGGCCACCCGCTCATGGCCGGTGAATGCGCTGACCAGTTCACTCACCTCGCCCGCGAGTTCGTGTTGCGGGCCAATTTCATAGCCATCTTCAATTTGCTGGTGCATGGCCTCCTTCATGAAATCGGGCTGATAGCCGAACATGGTGGAGCCAAATCCATTCAATACGTCAATATATTCGTTGCCGTCGATGTCCCACAATCGGCTCCCTTTCGACTTATTAACCACAATTGGGTAGACCAATTCTTTGGTTAATGGCCGGAAACCCGTGACCACGCGGGGGTCGGCCATGTGGGGCCGGTGTTGCTCGGTATAGCGTTTACTGCCTGCTGTCTTCTGGTTATAGCGTGTAGTCAACGAGTCAATAAAGATCTGTTGTTCAGCAGGTAAGCTTGTGGATTTTCGCTCGATCCGGGCGGTGGCTCCAAATGGCTTTTTAAGTTCTGCGGCTTCCTCCGGCGTGATGTCGGGAGGATTTAGGATTTGGGATTTGGGATTTGGGATTTGAACCGACTGTTGCGTCAGGACTGGTGCCGTTCCGCGGTGGAACTGTTCACTGTTCACTGCTCCCTGTTCACTGATCCCTGTGCCCTGCATGAGGGCTACCTGTTTAGCCAGAATCTGCAACTGTTGGGCAATCAGCCCTAAAGCCGAATCACTCCCCTGACTTATCGGGGACACTGGCTGCACGACCTGACCTGTATTTACATACGACTGGGTTGGCTGCGGAGCAGCGGTTGGCTGGGCCACCGGCGCAGGCTGAAAAGCCGAAGCAGGCAACACCGCGTCGAGGTGAGCGGCCACCTCGCCAATTGTCCCGAACTGGCTGGTCAGTTGCCGAAACGTGATGGGAACACCAAATTCCTTCTTGAACGTTTGTGCCAATTGAGTCAGCAGCAGCGAATCGAGGCCGATTTCAAGGAACGGCATGTCGGGCGTCACATCCGTCACATCGATACCGGATGCCCGTTCTAAGAGTTCCAGAATGCGTTGTTGTAAAACAGGTTTTCTCATAGGTGCAGTTGGTAATTGGTGTAGAGACGCAAGATCTTGCGTCTCCACTACAGATACTCGCGTCTCTGTTACAGATACGGGTTCAACCCAATATTTTTTGCGGTCAAATACATAGGTTGGCAACAAAATTTTCTGCCTTGGTTGAGTTTCGTATAAAGCTTTCCAGTCAGGTGTTACTCCATTTAGCCATAGTTGTCCGAGGGTTGTCAGCATAGCGCGGCACGCGCTTTCCTTATTTATATATGACGCTAAACCGGGCCAAACCGTCACGGGTTTGGGAGACGATTGCTGCCGAATGAGTGTTGTCAGGGCTTGTCCTGGTCCCACTTCGAGCAAAAGTGGGTTTCCCATTGCCAGCAGGGTGTCGGCGGCATTGGCAAACCGAACGGTTTCGCGCAGGTGTGTGGCCCAATAATGCGGGTCGGTAGCCTGTGCATCGGTCAGGAGTTGGCCGCTAACAGTTGAGACAACAGGCCGACGCGGGTGATTGAGTTTAACCTGTTTCACCACCGCTTCAAAAAGGTCCACCACGGGGTCCATCATGGCCGAATGAAACGCATGACTGGTCATGAGAAGCCGGTTGGGCACCTCACGCTGATCGAGCAGCCGGGCAAAGTCGGCCAAATGTTCGTCAGGGCCAGCGACCACGCACAGGTTCCGGCTATTGATGGCGGCTATGCTGAGGGTATCGGGAAGGAGATCACGCACGGCTTTGGCCTCTAACCTCACCGAGAGCATCCGACCACGGGGCTGTTCGCTCACCAGTTGCCCGCGTGTGGCAATAAGCTTTAGTGCGTCGGGTAACGAAAATACGCCTGCCAAGTGAGCGGCCACAAACTCACCAATACTGTGTCCACACAAAACGGTTGGCACAATGCCCCAACTCATCCAGAGTTTAGCCAGTGCATATTCAGTTACGAACAGTGCTGGCTGGGTGTACTTGGTATTGTTCAGTCGTTGCTCTGCTACCCGCTTAACCGATTCATCGTCAGTTATTTCGGGGTACATCACCATCCGAATGTCAACATCTAATTGATTGGCCAGAAGCGTGGCACATTCGTCAACGGCTTGCCGGAA
Organism: Cytophagales bacterium; assembly: GCA_031411995.1. Taxonomy (GTDB): domain Bacteria; phylum Bacteroidota; class Bacteroidia; order Cytophagales; family Spirosomataceae; genus Rudanella. The sequence continues at coordinate 120,775 of JANOCD010000087.1, read as the reverse complement.
AACGGTTTCGGTTTCATACAACTCGCGGCCCATACCTACGAACTGTGCCCCCTGACCCGGAAATAAAAACACCAGCTCGTCGGGCAATTGCCGGAGCGCATTGGTGGTGTTTTTCGGCGCATCAGCCCGCAAAGCCTGCACCAATTCCTCCGCTGTAGAAGCCACGGCAAACCGACGCTGTTTAAAATCGGGGCGGGTAGTTTGGAGCGTAAAGGCCACATCAGCCAGGGTCGGGGCATTGGGTTGCGTCAGCGCGTCGGCCAGCCGTTGGGCATATCCCTCCCGGCTGCTCTCACTTCTCGCTGACCAGGTAATGAGCCGAGGGCTGGTGGCTAAGGGCTGGGAGGGAGGAATAATAAAGGCAGGGGCTTCTTCCAGCACCACATGCACGTTGGTGCCGCCAACACCGAGGGAACTAACCCCCGCCCGACGTGGCTCGCTGGTTATTGGCCAATCGGTTAGTGTATCGTTCACCACAAACGGACTGTTGGCAAAGTCAATGGTGAGGTTTGGGTCGCTGAAATTGATGGTTGGCGGAAGTTGCCTGTGATGCAACGCCAGCACCGTTTTGATGAGACCAGCCACACCCGCTGCCGCCGTGAGGTGACCCATGTTGCTTTTGATGGAGCCAATCCGGCAAAACTGCTTTTGGGTTTGCTCACCAAAAGCAAGCGTAAGGCCTTCAATTTCAATGGGGTCCCCGAGCGGGGTGGCTGTGCCGTGGGCCTCCACATAATTAATGGTAGCGGGGTCAACTTGTCCGTCGGCAAGAGCCATCCTGATGGCACCTGCCTGCCCTTCGGTGCTTGGGGCGGTGAAACTGCCTTTGTCGCCCCCGTCGTTGTTCACGCCAATACCTTTGATAACGGCAAAAATCGTGTCGCCGTCGCGTTGGGCGGCATCGAGGGGTTTGAGCAACACCACCCCGGCACCGTCGCTGAACACGGTGCCGGTTGAACCGGCCTGAAACGTTTTGGTATGTCCATCGTGACTGAGCATGGCCCCCTCTTCGTACCGATGACCACTCAAAAGCGGGGCCGTAATACAAGCTCCTCCTGCCAGAGCCACGGCACACTGCCCACTGCGCAAACTCTGCACGGCCTGGGCAATAGCCAGCAATGACGTGGAGCAGGCGGAGTAAACACTTACTGCCGGACCCTTCAAATTCAACTGATAGGCCGTTCGCGAGGCAATATAATCCTTTTCATTAACCGTTGTCACGTTCACTGCACCCACCTGTTCGATCAGGTCGGGGTGATGCTGTACGTTATTAAGGAAATAGGTATTGGGGCCGCAACCGGCAAAAACGCCCACCGCGCCCCCAAAATGCTGTGGCAGATACCCCGTCTGCTCGAGCGTTTCCCAGGCAATTTCCAGGAACACCCGTTGTTGCGGGTCCATGAGTTCAGCGAGGGCGGGGGTTAATCCAAAAAACAACGGGTCGAACTCATCGGCATGGGCAATCAGACCCCGCGCCCGAACATAGGCTGGGTCGTTTTTTTTGTGGTCGGGAATGCTGGGGTGCAGTTCGTCGGGTGAGAAAAACCGGATGGTTTCTCGGCCCTCAACCAGTACTTGCCAGAGTTCGTTAATGGTGTTGGCCCCCGGAAACCGGCCCGCCATGCCAATAATAGCAATTTCGGGTCGGTGCGCCGATGCGGTTTCGGATTTCGGATTTACTGTTACCCTCTCACTGCTCACTGCCGAAATGTCGGACCGCAACTGTCTTGCCACGCCTGTCACCGTGGGGTGTTGATAGAGTTTGGTGATGGGCAGTTTGTGGCCCGCCTGTTGAAGAGCCGCCACCGTTTTTTGGGCCAGCAGCGAGTTACCGCCTAATTCAAAAAAATTGTCGTCGGCACCAACCCGGTCCAGTTGAAGCAGGTCGGCCCAAAGGTTGCTCACGGTTTGTTCGAGTGGGTTGCCGGGCTTGCGATACAGCACCGCCAGATCGGGGCGTTGGATAGCCGGGGTTGGCAATCGCTTTTTGTCAACTTTTCCGGCGGTGGTTTGAGGAATTTCGGGGATAGCCACAAACTGGGCGGGCCACATGAAATCGGGTAGCTGGGCAGTCAGTGTCCGGCGGACTTCGTTCAGGTCAAGAGCCGTGGTGGGCGAATCGGGCACTACGTAGGCAATCAGGCGTTTCAGGCCGGGAACATCTTCGCGGGCCACCACCACTGCCTGCCGAACACCCGCTTGCCGGGTCAAAGCCACTTCAATTTCGCCCAACTCCACCCGGTTCCCCCGAATTTTGACCTGATCGTCTTTGCGTCCGGCAAAGGCCACCACGCCATCGGGCAGATATTGGCCCAGGTCGCCGGTGCGGTAAATGCGGATGGTTTCTCCCCCAGCATTGGTCCAGTCGATGAATTTCTCGGCGGTCAGTTCGGGTCGGTTCAAATAGCCCTGCGCCAGACAAGCGCCGGCAATGCACAGTTCACCTGCTTCACCAATGGGCAGTTTATTACCCGCATCATCGAGAACCAGCAAATCGGTGTTGCCAATGGGTCGCCCGATGGGGGGCAGCGTTGGCCACGCCGACGAATCACCAGTCAGTTTATTCTCGGCCATCCACACACTCGCTTCGGTAGGGCCGTAGGCATTCATCAGGGTGCAACCGGGTAGAGCGGCAAAAAACCTGGCAATGGGTTCAGTGATTTTGAGGGCTTCGCCACCCGTCACCAGTTCAACCAGCGTTTCAGGATAGAGTTGTTCGGCCTGTGCGGCTTCGGCAAGGTATTGGACAGCTACGAAGGGCAAAAACGCCCGGTTGATGCCATTATCAATCAAAAAATGCAGCAACTGACCCGCTTCCAGCCGTTGCGGTTCAGTCATTAGATAAAGCGTGCCACCCGTTGACAGGGGGATGAATAATTCCGGGAACGACCCATCGAAGCTGAGGTGGCAAAACTGAATGGTTTTCAGGCCCGGCTTTGCCGAGGAATGCGCCATTTGCCACTGGATGAAGTTCGACAAACCCATATGGCTGTTCAAAACACCCTTTGGCGTACCCGTTGAGCCAGAGGTATACAGCACATACGCTGTTTCTGATTGGTGAACAGGTTCCAAGTGCGGCACGGCCTCCTCCGAATTGGGGTCGATCACGAGCAATCCCAATTCACTAAACAGAGCAGCATCGACAGTAGTCGACAGGCAGAGGGTCAGGTCGGCATCGGCCCGCATTTGCTCCAGTCTGGAATGTGGATAAGCCGGATCAAGTGGGAGGTAAGCTTTGCCTGCTTTCAGGATGGCCAGCACCGAAACGACCATCTCGATACACCGGGTGGTGCTGACCCCAACACGCTCTGATTTGGTTGCGTGATGGTTGATAAGCCGGGCTAGTTGATTGGCACGGCAGTTCAGCTCAGCGTAGGTAAGCGATTGATCTCCAAAGACCACCGCTATAGTATCGGGGTAATCTCGGGTTATCTGCTCAACGTACTGATGAATCAATGGCAATGCCACCGATCCAGCTTCTTTTTGGGTAGCTGTACGCATAGGATTGAATCACAATTTTCGGTCCGACGGGTCGGGAGGGTTAGTTACTCACACCAGGCTATTCGCGCTGCGTTTGCAGCGAATGATCCCGATATACCGGCTCCTGCTTGGCATCGGCGCGGGCCGGAATTTGCAATTGGTCGCCCCCCACCCGGTTCAAAACGGCTAACATGGGTTGGTTTGTAACGCGGGCATAGAGGCTTAGGAGTTGTTTTTCGGCTCGTGCCCAGGCTGTGTTGGCATCAACCACCAGCAACGACAACGCACTTTCTTTCATCAGGTAAACCGGAATCTGGTTGTTGATGAGCGACGGTAATTCCAACACTACCCGGTCAAATTGTGATGAATCGAACTCATGGTCGTGGTCAATCAGGTATTCCAGACTGGTCACGTTCATGAAATCGGGCCGAACGGTGTAGGGAAAATAGGTCACCCCGTTTTTATACACCCGGTGTTCCTTAGGCGTTTGGCGGGGATAACAATAGGCCACCCGCTGGTCAGCATCCGTATAGAGTCGATTCAGGCCCTCGGCCACCCACGTTTTACCTTGTCTGGCCCGAACGCTGAAAATGGTCACCACGGGGGGATATGGTTTGCCAGTTGTTTGAGCCACTTCAATATTGATGGCGTTGAACAACTGTTCGAACATCGTCCGGGCAGTTCGGGTCACCCGCGAGTATACGAGGGGCTTTTTCACTGTCGGGAAAATAGCCGTCATGGGCAGGCCAATCTGGATTTCGGCCTGTTCCGGGGTCTTAATAGTTTTGTCCATCCAGAAACGGAGTGCCACCAGCAACAGGGCCAAAAACAAGCCCACACCAAAGCCCACAATAATTAGTTGCAGCCGCTTCGAGGGTTGGGGCAGAAGCGGGTAATCGGGCGCATCGAGTGGCTCAAGTTTGCCCCCACGAACGTCCTGCCGTTTGGTTCGGGACTGGTCAACGTGTTGTAACAAATCGAAATATTCTTTTTCGGCGATGCTCAGATCACGTTTCAACGACCGAAGCTGTGACCCCATTGGGCTGAACTCGTTCGTTTTTGTCTCTAATTCATCAATACGTTTCTGATATAATTCCAGGCGTGCCGACGACTCCTCATATTCTAACGTCTTGGCTAACAAGTCAGTACTAACCGTTTGCTGCGGCACCGATTCATCGGTAGTGGTGGCCGTTTCGTAGCGTTGCACACTACCCCTTAGTTCTTCTTCAGCTTGTTTAACCTTAGCCTGCAAGCGACTAATTTCCCCCTTCGACTGGTTATAGGCGCGGGCATTGGCGAGTTGTGCCTCTGCCTGAGCCAGCCTGCGCTGCTTCTCCGACAGATCGTTGTTTACTTTTTTGATCGTTCCCTGCTGCCCCATCCGCGACTTGAGCGCGTCCATCGACGCTTTGGCAGCATTTCGGCGCATCTGCTCCTCATTATATTCATTGAGGAGAGCCTCACGCGAGGCCGCCACGTTGCGGGCTTCTTCGTCGTAATCAAGCACACGGTGCTGTACGCTAAAGGCCTGTAAATTTCCTTCGGCTTTGTCCAGCGATTGTTTGGCGCGCTGAAGTTGGCCTTCATAATAGCCTACTACGGAATTTGTTTCGGAGGTTTTCAGCGTGGAATACCGTTCATTCAGCACTGCAATGGCATGATTCAGGGTCCGTTGAGCCACGGCCGGATCGTTCGCTTCATATTCCAGCAACATCACGTCGTTGGTGTTTTTTCGGGCCGTTGCTTTCAGTTTATCAGTGATAACGGCCACCGAATACGGCGATTCTGATTTGAGCAATAACCGCTTAATCGGGTTGTCGGTCGGTACTCTGGTCAAACTGTCGATGGCCCGTCGGAGGGCAACCACATTGCCGTTAATGGGCAACATAAACCGCCAGTCGGTTGGCACGGCAGTCTGAAGGGCATCGAACCCGGCCCGGCCCAACATCAACGTATCCGGTTCAGACAATTGGAGGTGATCGGCGAGCAGATAACTCCCCACGCGCAACATCGTTTCTTTGGCGTTCAGTGTGCTCAACATATTGTCGAATGCACTGGCTGACTGATCACCATAGGAAGACCGAAGATCCGACGTGATGGAATAGCCCGATGATAAACCTGTGTAAAGAGAAGCCTGTGATTTATATACCTTTATCTCGTCCTGAGTAGTATAAAAGGCCATACCCGCCGTGAGAGCGGGCAACAGAATGAACCAGCCGATATGCCGTTTCAAAACCCGTAAAAAGACCTCAATATTCATGTTAGAAGCGTTTCATGCGCTGGATAGGAACCCCGACTAAGGACTCAAACTGATGGACATTCTTTAAAAAATCACCTTTCACCTGCTCGGTAATCACTTTCGTCTCGACGTACCGATTGGTAGCTGTAGCAAAGACTTCGCTTGTGATTCTACCTTTTTGATTCTCCGATTCGGCAATCCGAAGCGAGGCCAAAGCCGACTGTTCGTCTATCAGCCGGTATTTAAGCACCTGTTGGGATGTGATCATGTCCTGATAAACCGTGATCATCTCCCGCCGTAACTGCAATTCGATAATGTCTTTCTGCACCACCGAAGCCCGGTAGTTGGCCTCAGCCTGTTTGATCTGATGTTTTCGGCCAAATATGTCATACAACGATACCCGAAGATCGACCCCAGCCCGGTAGCCATTAGCAATTTGTCCCAATTGGTCACCCCGCTGATTTACGCCCGTAGTAAGCAATGTTTGATTACCACCCGAATAATTTACAAACCCTGACGCATTCTGCAAAATCTGTACTTTGGATAGGCTTCGACCTGAGTTCAGTGAATTGATAACCTCGGTTTGGTACTTCACTATAGGCGAATAATTCGCAGCGATTCGCACCAGGTCCTCAAAGGGCATCAACTGTACGGCAATATCCTGATCTACATCCAAAAAAGTGGTATCATTATTCATACCGACCGACTGCCCAAACGAAACCCGGTTTCGGGGACTGGGGCGTTGAGCAACGCTATCGAACGAAAATAAGATTGCCAATAGAAATAATAGACTGACAATCAGGCCTCTCAGTGTCATGCTCCTTAGTAAGTTGATACACACGGGTATGCGGGGGAAATATCGTTGACAAGGGTTAGGAAATGACAGCTTTCTTTTGACGTGAATCTCCAAAAATGTCACATTTGTCATTAAACTTGCAGCAACTCAAAACATAAGCAAGTTTGGGGCCATTATTTCACCGCATGGGGGGTGTGCATAAAATTACTGAATGCTTTACGAATATTCAGAACTGCCCTGGCAAACCGGAGCATTAGTGTGGGCACCAGCAGCAACTCACGCACCGTTACCTGCTTCCAAAGATACGCCGGAACCGCCAGAAGCAAACTACCTATTAAGCCGACAAAAAGAGCAAGAGGGAAAGTCCAGTAAAGGGTTGGGCCGACGAAGGCACCCAGCAGCATGATCAGGGCCAAAATGCCAATCAACAACACGCGGGGCAAAATCAATGTCTGGAGAATTTTGAATGCCCCCTCCACATTTCCGTGTGCCAAACCAGCCAGACCCCGCCGAAAATAGCCACTCAGAAATTGCCATTGGGCCGCAATCCAGCGGGTACGTTGATTCTGAAAAACAGCCGCATTCGCCACTTTTTCGTCGTAGATGAGTGCCTGCTCCAGGTAGGCAATTCGATGCCCTCCGAGCAATAGGTTCATTTCCAGCTCTTTATCGTAACCTCCTGTGGTAGTTTGCCCGCTCATGGCCGCCCGCATCAGGACATGGTCAAAGGCCATACCAGACCCAATCAGGGCACTCGATAAGCCCAAAGCCCGCACACCCTTCCTAAAAATATGGTTGTTTATCTCTTCGCTGATAGCATCCAGCAACGCTATACCAGAATGGGTGTTTTTCGCTACCCGATGCCCCTGCACCGCTCGCCAGCCTTGCCCAAAAGCCGCGTTGATCCGGCTCAGAAAATCAGGAGCCATGTGGTTGTCGGCATCCGAAACGGCCACAATCGCATAGTTGTGATGGGCAATGGCAGCAAGCCCAGCATTAATCGCTTTTGTTACGGTCGATTTCTCGAACGACACCGGCACCACCCGAACAGGCAATCCGGCTAACTCAGCCAGGGTCTTTTCCTGAAGCGAATCGGCAATAATAACCAGATCGAAATAATCAGCGGGATAATCTTGCCGGAGATTGGCACGGACAGAATCCAGAATAACGACATCCTCTTTATAGGCCGGAATCAGCACGGCAATTCGTCGATTGACGGACTGCGTCGGCATCACATCGTCGGCGTGGCCCAACCGCCCTGCCATGGCACACAGCAGTAAATAGCCCACATTAAAGGCCAGAAAACCGATTACAATTGACCAGAGGAAGAACAAAATAGACATAGATGTCTGGGTTCGAGTGAACCAGTTACTTTATACTTTAGAAGAGGAGCCCCGCCCGAAGTAACGCATGATTTGGAAAAGTGCCGTACCTTTGACTCATGAAAAAAGCCGAAATGCGTACCGATAAAGGTACAATGACTATTGAATTCTACGAGAAGGACGCACCCAAAACGGTTGCCAACTTTGTTAAATTAGCCGAGTCAGGCTACTACGACGGGATCAAGTTTCACCGGGTAATTCCCGATTTCATGGTGCAGGGGGGCGATCCAAGCGGCACCGGCGGTGGTGGCCCTGGCTACAGCATCGACTGCGAACTGACCGGCGATAACCAATATCACGACCGGGGCGTGTTGAGCATGGCTCACCGGGGTCGTAACACGGGCGGGTCGCAATTTTTTATCTGCCATAATCGCCAGAACACGGCTCACCTCGACCGCAACCACACCGTTTTTGGCAAAGTGGTGGAAGGATTGGACGTGCTTGATGAACTTCGTCAAGGCGATAAAATTCAGAGTATTAGCGTGACGGAAGTGTAACTACCTTTTTTCTCAATTTCCTATCCCTATCCTCGGCCTGTGAAACACAGGCCGTTTTTATTTTTTCTAACACCAGTCAATATCCTGATTTTTGGCCGCTCTGTAGGTATACAGGCAAATCTCAGCCAGCATTACCGCAAACAGAACGGTTTTGAATAAATTTGGCAAAAATCCAATCCCTCTTAACTAATGATTAGTTGCCGCAACATCTACCTTTTCCTTTTTCTGACTGCTGGAACGCTCACGGCCTACGCCCAAACCACCACGCCCCCGACTCCCCAAACGCTGAGTCCGGCGGAACAGAAACGGAAGGATAAACTAGAGCGGGATATTCAGGAGCAGCGCAAGTTCAAGGCAGAAATGGCCGAACGGCAGCGGCAATATTTTGCCGAACAGGCTGAAAAAGAGCGTAAAAAGAAAGAAAAAGAAGCCGAGAAGGAGGCCAAAAAACGGGGCGAATCGGTCCCATCCACTCCGCAACCCACAACTCCAGCGGCAACAGTTCCGGCACCGACCGTTGAGCCTTCGGCCACAAACCCATCAAAAACTACGTCAGACAAAGAGGTTCGCCGGGCCGCTGATGCTGCCAAAAAGGAGCAGGCCGACCGCGAGAAAGCTGAACGCCAGGCCCAAACCGAAAAAGACAAAGCTGCCCGGCAAGCCTTGACCAACCAGGAGCGTGAAGCTGCCCGGCAGCAGGAACAGCAACAAAAAGAAGCGGCCCGCCGACAAGCTGAGCTAAACCGGCAACAGGCGCAACAGGAACGTTTGATTAAAGAGAAGCAAACTCAGCAGCCCTCAGACAGCCCCAGCCCTCCACTCGCCCCGTCGGACCGCCCCAGCCGACCCGATACAGTCGAAGCTTTTGGCCCACGCAAACAGTTTTTACCCAAAGACCATTTGTTCGCGCCTATTTTGCTCGACCCGCTTCAGGCGCAAACCTACGGGAGTTTGTTGCCCGTGTTTGTCTCGAATGGCAACCGCTATAAAGGCTCCATCGTGCCATTTGCCTTTGGTTTGCAAAAGCCATTTTTCCGGCGGCAAAACGGCACTAACCGCGCCAGCGAATGGGCGTTAGATTTGGCTTCGTTCACCCAGTTTGAAGTCTATCAGGACGAAAAACTTAACAAACAACGTCGGCAACTAGTCAATACCGACTATCGAGTAGGCATCTCGTATCACCTCCGGCGCGGCCCGGCTACCTGGCGGTTCAGGGCGTATCACCTGTCCTCACACCTCGGCGACGACTATATCATTCGTAATCAACTGACATACAGGCTCCCTAATTCTGTCAATTACGAATTAGTGGATGCTACCTACAGTCGGCAAGTGCGCGATTTTAGGGTATATGGCGGCCTTGGTGTCGGTTTGCGGGTTTCGGATGAGCGCAAACCACTCAGTGCGCAAGCAGGTTTCTGGTATAAAAAACCGACCACCAAAACGGCTCAATTGGTTGGTGGCGTTGACCTGAAACTCTGGCAACAAACCGATTTTCGGCCCGGCATCAAAGCGGGCATTGGCATTACAGCCGGGCGTGGGCCGGGTAATCTGACGTTCCTGCTAGAAACTTACTCCGGTTTCCGTCCCTACAGCATCTACGAAACCGACAAAGTCTTCTGGCTTGGGTTTGGGGTCTATTTGCAGCCATTTTGAGGACATTGGCTATTGGACGCTGGATTATCCAATATCAAGTATCCAACGTCCAATGTCCAGAAGTATCTTTGCCGGATGGAATTATCTGCGCTGACGGCTATTACGCCCGTTGATGGCCGCTATCGTCGGCAAGTGAACAATCTGGCTCCCTACTTTTCTGAATTTGGGCTGATTCGTTACCGGGTTCGCATTGAAATTGAGTATTTTATCGCGCTTTGCGAATGGCCCGTACCCCAATTGGCCGATGTCGATATCGCGCTGTTTCCTACGCTTCGAGGCTTGTACGGAACCTTTTCAGAGGCTGATGCCCTGCGGATTAAGGCCATCGAAGCCACCACCAACCACGACGTGAAGGCGGTGGAATATTTTATAAAAGAGAAATTAGCCGACCTGCCCATTGCCGACAAACTGGAGTTTATCCATTTCGGACTCACTTCGCAGGATATAAACAACACTGCCATTCCGCTTTTGCTGGACGAAGCTCTGGAGGCTGAAATTATACCCCAGTACCGGGAAGTTTATGTGAAGCTACAGCAGTTGGCCGAGCGTTGGAAGGCAATTCCGATGCTAGCCCGAACGCACGGCCAACCGGCTTCGCCCACGCGACTGGGTAAAGAGTTGATGGTGTTTGTGGAGCGCATTGAAAAGCAACTCCACATGCTGGCCGACATACCATCGGCGGCTAAATTTGGTGGAGCCACGGGCAACTTCAACGCCCATGCCGTTGCTTATCCCGACATTGACTGGAAGCAGTTTGGCAATCAGTTTGTGGAAAGCCTGGGTTTGGTACGGTCTCAGTTTACGACGCAAATTGAGCATTACGACATGATGGCGGCTACATTGGATGCCTTCAAACGGCTCAATACCATCCTGATCGACCTTGACCGCGATATGTGGACGTATGTCTCGATGAATTACTTCAAACAGAAATTGAAAGCGGGCGAAGTGGGTTCATCGGCAATGCCGCATAAGGTGAACCCGATTGATTTTGAGAACTCCGAAGGCAATTTGGGCATTGCCAACGCCCTGCTCGAACACCTCTCAGGCAAGCTGCCCATTTCGCGCCTGCAACGCGACCTGACAGACTCAACGGTGCTGAGGAACCTTGGTGTTCCTTTTGCTCATGCCGTTATTGCGCTGAAATCCACGCTGAAAGGTCTGGAAAAGCTGGAATTGAATGAGGCCGCGCTCCACGCTGATCTCGAAGACAACTGGGCCGTGGTGGCCGAAGCTCTCCAAACGATTCTCCGGCGCGAGGGCTATCCGCAACCTTACGAAGCCCTGAAAGCACTGACCCGAACGAACGAGAAAATCACTGCCGACAGCATTGCCCATTTCATTACCGAACTAAACGTGAGCGAGACCGTCAAAATCGAGTTAAGGGCAGTATCACCCTTTAGCTACACGGGAATTTGAGGTAATGTCAAAACCAAATTGGTATCAGTACAGTTTTCTATTCATCCCTATATTAAAACACATCGCAGCCAATGGAACTTTACGAGCAGGTATTTGAAAACAACCGCAAATGGGTAGCAGAAAGTAAACAAGTTGACCCTGAGTATTTTAGCAAGATGGCAATGGGCCAATCGCCCGAATTTCTTTACATTGGTTGTGCTGATAGTCGTGTGCAGCCCGAAGACTTTATGGGCGTTTCGCCGGGGCAAGTATTCATTCATCGGAACATCGCCAACCTGATTCCCAACAACGATATAAACTCACTGGCAGTGGTGCAATATGCTGTTGTACAACTGAAAGTTAAGCATATTATAGTCTGTGGGCATTATGGATGCGGGGGTGTTGAAGCCTCCCTGAAACATCAGGATTTGGGCCACATTAATATATGGCTGCGTAATATTGAAGACGTATATCGATTGCATCGGGCCGAATTAGATGCACTACCGGAAGGAAAAGCCCGGCAAAACCGATTGGTTGAACTAAATGTTTGGGAGCAATGCCTAAACATAATGAAGCTGTCATTTGTGCAGCAGTCCCGTGCTGCCGGTAGCTACCCCAAAATACATGGCTGGGTCTATGATCTCGAGCATGGAATAGTTAAGGATATGCACATAAGCATGGATGAGATGAAGAACGTGCTTGACCCATATCTGATGGTCGAAGAATTGCGCCAGCGTTAGAATCAACAGGCCGGGAAGATATGACGGATCGTTTTGTAGCCATCAAATCAGCCGCGAATCAACCCGGCCCGTCTCTAAATTCAACACCCCACGCGGGCAAACCGCCGAGCAAATGCCGCACCCCACACACGAGGAGCGCACTATGTCTTGTTGCCGTTGCGCATACCAGCGCACATCGATACCCATTTCGCACTGGGCCGAGCAATTGCCGCATGAGATACATTGTCCGCCGTTGGTGGTAATACGAAACCGCGATTTATATCGCTGAACCAGACCTAAATAGGCCGCCAGCGGACACCCAAACCGGCACCATACCCGGTTACCCATAATGGGGTAAAATCCCGTGCCAATCACCCCCGAAAAAAGGGTGCCAATATAAAATCCGTAGGTGGACCGAACGCTGTAGGAATCTAGAAAACCAAACACGGTCGATTGGCCACTGAAGTAGGTATAAAGCACCAGCCCGGTCATGACGACGGCGAAAACCAGCACGCCGTGAACAATATACCGTTCGAATTTCCAGGCTTTCAGGCTTTTGTCGGATAGTTGCCGATAGGGATCGCCGAGGGTTTCGGCCAGGCCACCGCAGCCACACACCCACGAGCAATACCAGCGTTTGCCGAAAAAATAGGTCAGCACCGGAACGCCCACCATCGTTAGAATGATGCCCCAAACGAGCATGAAAATGCCAAACGTACCCGCCTGAATCTTGGCGTTTATCTCGTAATCAAAGAAAAAATCGTAGTCTAACGGCCAAAAGCTTTTTAAGTCCTGGTAGGGCTGGTTAAGCAACGAAAGCACTTCGGGAATCAGGAACGCAAACGAGGTCTGGAAAAACATAATCGAGACCGTTCGGAATTGTTGATAGCGACTGTGTCGGTAGCGAATCAGCATTCGGATGCCCATCACCAGGATTACCAGCGTATATAAAAACCCATACAGAAACCACTGACTGGCCCGGTTTCCGCTGATGGCTTCACTTAATGGACTGACGATCAGCGTCCAGTTTGAAATATATTCTGGCACCATATAGAGCAGAATATAAAACCCAATCAGAAATGTGCCAACGAGCCAGCCAATCCAACCCCGGTTGGTGGCGGGTTTTTGATAAAGATAATTGTTTCGGATGCCTCCCGGTCCCCGGTATTTCGGGTTTGGCACAATGTAAAGCAGCCCCCCCAATGCAGCCAGACCAATACTGAGCCAGAACCAAAGCCAGGGTTGGTCAGCCACCGTTCCAACCGAAGCGGCCCGTGTTACTGGAAACGCATAGTTGTCGTGAATCACCTTGTCCCACTGTTGTTTGGCTTTCTGCTCATCATTGTAGCTGTTCATCGCGCCCTTAAAATCGCTGATAAACGCCCACTGATTGGTATAGACTTTATCCCGCATTGAGGCAGTTCGCTCCGTCACCACAGCCCGGTGTTCGGGTTTGACCGTACTGGTCAACACCTCGCTAGAGAGTTGGAATTGACCCAGCGTTAGAATAAAGATGAAGACAGCGAATCCGGTTATGAACAGGACAAGGCCCAATGGAGAGATAGATTTCATTGGCAGGTGATCGAAAATGATACAGCAAGGTAAGGATTTAGAGATAGATACTCATTCCGGCCACAAAGGGTTTTATTAAAGTCGTTAAACGTTTGCCCGGCAGACTTATCTAACATTTGGCTATGAAGAATAAAAGCCAATTAAAATTCGCCAAATTGAGTAACACCCATGTTATTCAATCGGTCAAGTGTCTATTTTTGTCACAATCCGAAATGTCGGATACTTTTCCGTAGCAAAATGCAAACCGTCACCTATGAATCCCTGAAAGCCGAACAAGCCTGGATGGTTGTTTCGGAGCAATTAAATCAGCGTAACACGCTCCTCTCGCGCGGCATAAGCCACCTGGAGCACAGCATCATTGAATTACCATTGGCCAGCCGCCTGATGATTTTGCGCTACCACCTGCGGCATAGCCTTCGGCGGCTAACGGCTGAAGCACGTCAACTGCCCGCTCAGGCGAATAGGGCCGGGCAGCTCCACTCGCAATGGATGCACATTCACCAGTTGCATTTTTTGCTTCGGCAGGTCGATAATGAACTTCGCACTGCGTCTGCCGACAGTGACCATTTTCGCGAATGGCTCGGCTCCATCGAATTGCGCATTTATAAATCGGGTTTAGTCAGTTTGAATTAAGTAAAAAAAGCCGCCCCTCAATCCGGGAGCGGCTTTCTAATTCAGCATATTCTCTCTTACTTTTTGCCTTTCTATGCGGCTTCAGGAGATGCCAGATAGTTATAGTCGCTGAATTCGAACGGTTAAACAGCTCGGAGCCTGGGTGCTGCAATCCTGTATTAATGCAAAGGAAGGGTCTGTTTCAGGGGCTTTCGTTCGGGTTTGAAATGGCGCAACGCCCGGTAAGACAATACGACCACTGAGCAGACCATACTCCAACGAGAAACTGGCTTGTCGTGTACTAATGGCTCGCCAGAGGGGTTGCCCAGGTCCGAAATTCCCGGCATCTAATCCGATCACATAAAACTCGTCGGTGTAGAGTTTCGTAAAGATGTACTCACCCCGACTATTGGTGATCGTTCGTTCCACCGCTTTCCCATCGGCCGGGTTTCCGTCGCCATTGGGGTCAGTATAGAGCGTGATTCGTACACTGGCAAACCCTCGTTCGCCGGATTCCTGCCGCCCATTGCGGGCAATGCCTCCCCCACTGCCATTATCCAGAAACACCACACTCGACAGCGATTGGGGCGTTGGACAAGCGGGAACCGTAATACCCATAATATCCATCGCTTTTGATGCATCGTTAGATAACGTAAGCAGATAACTGCCAGGCATTTGCAGGTTATTCAGCAATCCGTTTGGCATCACGCTTGCTGCCGAACCGGCGGGCTTGCTCAGAATTTGCCACGTGAAGCCCGCTGCTGCCGGAGTCAGCGTTGCTGATGAAACCCCGCAGCGTAACACTAGATCTGGCCCGGCATCGGGCAGGGGAGCCACAACTGTTGGCGAAAAATTCACCAGTACGGTATCGGTACAAACCACCGCGGGGCTTTCGGGCAGTGGAGCAGGCGGGCCGTCGGGGCTGGTCGAAAACCACTCAACTTTAACGGAGCCACTCAGAGCCGGGCCATCCCAGGGAGGCCGGAACATGACCTGCCGAATAGACGAGTTCATCCACGATGTGTTTCTCAGGTCTAGTTCATAGGTATGAAACTGCCCGTCGTTCTGTATTTTAAAGTCTTTTATCCGCTCACCTGATCCCAGAAAATCGGGATCTTCCAGGTTCTGCCAATGGAACCGATATGAATCGCCACCCTGCAAATTGAAGGCCGCCCTCACATAAACTTTAGGGTTATCGCGCCCTTTCCACGAAACAGCTGGCGACTTAAGTTGCTGCGAACCAGTACCATTCAGGGCTAGTTGCAACTGATTGGTAATGGGTGAACCCGTGTCGGTGGTTTCTACTAAATGCCAGTTTAAACGGCTATTGATGAACCGAAAGTTAGGCCCTTTGTCGGGGCGGGGCTGGGCATACACGTAGGAACGAATGTCGTTGATGTGTCCCACGATCAATTCATAATCAAAGTCAGTGACTGAGTTATGATCGAGTTGTGTAAAGGGCGTTGCAGCTATATAGGCCGTGCTGGCAGCCGATTCGTTGTCCGAAAATTCGTTTCCAAAAAAGGCCTCTTTGAAAAACAGGTTTTGCGGAGAATACAACCCAACCCCAAAATCGTCGTCGCGGGTTAGGGCTACCCAGGGTTCCGTTGCCCGCACATTGGTCATAGAAAAGGGGGCAATTTTCAGTTGTTTATCCGCATTGGTGAACGGCTCCGTCCCCGCATATTTCCACGACCGCTTGAAGTTACCGTTGAGATAGAGACAGGGAAATTCCTGGTCGCGGGCATCATATTGTTTTTTGTCAGATCGGGCGAGCGTTACCCGCGCATGAACTTTAACCACATTACCCGACAGCCGGATCCAGTGTTCGATTATGGCTTCACCCTCATAATTATTGAGATGCCATTGTTTGGGCAATGTCTTGACATACAACAAATTGTTTCGCTTTTCAAAAGCCAGAATCTTACTCACATTATTATACGAATCACCGGCCTGAATGGGGTTCCAGCCGATACCCCGCCACGGAAAATTAACCTCCACATTGGGCGGGAAAAATGGAATCGGCCCGCCATAAACCCCAATCTGTACCTGCCGACCCCGATCATGGTTGTTCACCATGTTGGAGCCATTTTTAGTTGACAAATGGGTTATAGCTCCTCCATACCGGCTGTCGACCCCAATCTTGATTTGCCCATTATCGAGCATAGCTAACCCATCAATCGAGGTTGATTGCAAGGCACCGTCCTGCGCCAGCGGTTGTGCCGAGTGAAGTTTTAGGGTGGGAGCAATCGACGACAGCACAAGGGAATAAGACCCCGGAGCCGAAAGCCCCGATACCTGCCCGGTTTGGGCATGAACAGATGCCCCACCCGTTGCATTGCCCGACAGAATGGACCAAAAATAGCCATTGGGGGCCTCTTTCAATTTAACGGAAGCCGCGTTACTCGTTACGTCTGCCCCCGCATCGGGTTTCTGGCAGGTTACCTGCGCAACCGTATGTTGGATCGTGAATAGGACAATCAATACAAATCCAATCCAGATTTCTCCCCTTTTTCTTGCTCGTAAAAAAACCATACCTGGATTGATTTTCAAATCTCAGATATGGCTATAACAAAATGTGTGCCATCAGCACCAACTATTTACGTATGTGGTTATTTCCCCATGAACGCTTTATTTTGGGCTTCAACAGTCATCGCATCAACGGTTGCAGACGTGATAATAACGCGGTACTGAAACGTTACCGATTTACCTGCTGCCAGCGTATAATTTAGGGGGGCATCCTTACCATTCGAGAATACCGATGGAGCCAGCGGGTTAGCCGCATACAAGCCATAACCGCGTGAGTGCCAGTAAGTAGGATAGCCTACATTTTGGGGGTGATCGAGCATCACAACCGACACATCTTCGGTGCCGATCTTGCCGGTCAGGTTCATCCATTTGGCCCTCTTTCCCCAAACGGCTTCGCCTTCGATTCCCTCGCTGTTGTGGTATTTACCCGTGATTCCCAGGCTGGCCATCGCAGGCACTTTGGTGGCCACCCCACTCGCATCCGTATAAACTTCGGGTTTGTTGGACGGGTGTTCCAGTTCCCTCGCCAGTCGAATGGCGATCATTCCCTCTTTGTTGTCTTTAAAAACAACTTCTTTGTCAAGGGCCGTCAGCGTGGTGATCCGGTCGATGCTCCGTTGTTTGCCATCACCCTTAAAAATAAAGGTGGTGCGTTCGCGGAGCATAGGCTGATTGTCTTTGTCGAGCCAGGAAGTCGTTACCACCAGCTCAGCCTGATCTTTCCCACTCTTCATCGACTTCACCCCCGTGTGCATCACGGTGCCAAAGGGGCCTTTGTGTTCGGGGCCAACATCGATGGAATTGTTCCAGAAATCGTGGCCATTCACATCGCCGTAATTAAACCACATGCCCACATGGTGCGGGTGGTCGATGCGCTCACCGGGGCGCGGGTCCATTGGCCAGCCACGAGTGATGAAATTGCCCCCCGCCGTTCGGATGGGGTACAAAACGGGCTTTTTCAACACCGCCGGACCCGGGTAAATATAAGCCGTGAACGGCTTGCCATCCACCGTTACCTCAACCCGTTTGGCAGCTTCGTCGTGCTTGAGTTGAATGCGGTTTTGCGCAGAAACGGAAAAACTGAGGAGAGCGAGAAAAAGAATCTTTTTCATATATAATCTAACTCAATACCATGTCATTCTTGGTGGCATCCCACGTTACACGCTTGCCCGTTTGCTGGGCCATCGTCGCCATAATGTTGGCAACTGAGTGGTTAAAACCAACCCGTGCCGGTGCGTTTGGCTCTTTACGGCTCCGAACGCATTCCATCCAGTTGAGCATGTGCAACGAAGTCATTGGATCACCGCCCGTGTTGGCACTCGTTTCCATTTTCATGGCGTTGGCCAGTGTCATATCGGGCAACAGGTTCGCCTGCATACCCATGTCTTTGGCGGGGCCTGCCTGCAAACCACCTTCCGACGAAATTTTATTAGTGTCGAGGTTGATCATCCCCCCGTTCGAGAAGTAGTATTCTTTGGTTCCGCCCGCTTCATTGTGCATCCGCGACGAATAAAGCACCTGGAAGCCTTTGGATTTGTCGTTATCCGGGCCGTAATCAAACACCGCCGTGAAGGTATCGGGGTTAACGCGACCATCTTTCCAGACGTAAACACCCCCGTTGGCCACCACCGACCGTGGATGATCGTACCCGCTGAACCAGTGTACCGTGTCGATTTGGTGCGACATCCATTGACCTGGAATACCCGATGAGTAAGGGTAGAACAAGCGGAATTCCAAATATTTGCGGGGATCCCAGTCCGTTTTTGGGCGGTTCAACTGGAAGCGTGTCCAGTCGGTATCTTCTTTCTTGATCTCCGACACCAACTTGGCTCTGCGCCACCGGCCCGGCTGATTCACGTTCCAGGTCATCTCTACCATGCTGATATCGCCAAACTTACCCGACCGGATAAACTCGTTAGCCGAGTGATAGTTAGGGGCCGACCGACGTTGCGAACCAATCTGCACGATTTTCTTTGATTTCTCAACCGCTTTGAGGGCTTTCCGGGCATCGTCCAGCGATTCGGCGAAAGGCTTCTCACAATAAACATCGCGTCCTGCCTCAACGGCATCGGCACAATGGATTGCGTGCTGAAAGTCGGCGGTGCTGATGATTACGGCATCAACGTCTTTGCGGTCAAGCAGCTCATCGTTGTTGCGGGCTTTGAAAAAATTGCTATCGTTCCAGCCTTTGCCTTTCAAAAACTGGTCGGCCTCATCGCGACGGCGGCTCCAGATGTCGGAAACGCCCACAAAGGCGAAGTTCTGATCTTTGGCATGACCCATAAAAGCGGGAGCCAGCGATTGCCGGAACCTGTCGGAGAACCCGATGATACCCACCCGAACGCGCTCGTTCGCGCCAATAATTCGGGCATAGCTACTGGCCGAGAAGCTCATTCCCAGGCCAGCCAGTGCTGATTTCTTTATAAATTCACGACGGTTTTCCATGAAACAGATGGTTTATCAACGTATACGTTATGCGTGGTGAAAAGAGCAACGCAATCGCTTCCTACTGACTTCTTTACATTCTGTTAGGTTTCGGACAAGCGGAACCAGTGGCAAGGCTCCCTGTTACGGCCTTTTTCTTTTCCGTTCACCCATATGCTATTACTTTTGCTCCATGCAGCAACAGATAGATACCTGGATTCGGGAGTTGATTCGCTGGTTGGGCTTTGTTCCTAACCGCGATTTATCAGGATGGATTTTGCTCGTGATCGCCGTGCTGATGGGTCTGGTTGTGAACGTGGTCGTTACTCAATCCATCCGGTTTGTGAACCGCAAACGCCCTTCCCAAATTTTGGGATACCTCAAAACCTACGTCCGCTGGGCTTTTTGGGTATTTGTGCCCTCGTTGTTTTTCCTGTTAGCCACCAATGTGCAGTCGGCCCGGTTTATCAGGCGACATCCTGTGGCCGACAAAACTGCCGAGATCCTTTTTTTAATTGCTGCTACCTGGCTCATCATTCAACTCCTGAAAGTGGCCGAACTTATCCTGGTTCGGCAATATGACACCACGCAGGACATAAACCTGTCGCAACGCAAATTTGTGACCCAGGTACGGTTCGTCAGGAGATTCATGGTGTTTGTCATTTTCATTATCAGCGGGGCGCTGCTGCTGGTGGCGTTTCAGGGAAGCCGCAAAGTGGGTTTAAGCGTGCTGACTTCGGCGGGGGTGGTGTCGGTGTTGATTGGCTTTGCCGCCCAGAAAACACTGTCTAATCTGTTGGCCGGTATTCAGATTGCCTTCACACAGCAAATCCGTTTAGATGATGCCGTGGTTGTGGAAAATGAGTGGGGTCGCATCGAAGAAATAAACCTGACCACGGTGGTGGTGCGGCTTTGGGACCGCCGACGGTTGATTTTGCCGATCACTTATTTTGTGGAGAACCCGTTTCAAAACTGGACCCGCTCCGATGCGTCGATTACCGGGGCCATCCTATTTTATCTGGACTATACTGTACCTGTGGACAAAGTCCGCGAAAAAGCCCGCGAACTTGCCGAAGCAAACCCCCTCTGGAATCAGGATGTGTTTGCCGTGCAGATAACCGATACTACACCCACAACCATCATTCTACGTATTCTCGTATCTGCGGCCGATGCTCCCTCGGCCTTTGATCTGCGCTGCCATATTCGCGAAGAGCTTATTGGATTTCTTCGCGACGAGTATCCGCATAGCCTACCCCAAACGCGTGTTCAGTTTGACTCTTTATCACAGCCTCAGTCCCCTCTTCCTACCACCCCAACGGCATAGTTAACAATTAGATAACATTCGATTTCCGGGCGGCATACCGGGTTTTGTTGACCTTTGTGTGGGTTTGACTAAACCTGCTATTCGTATTTAACTAATACCCACTATGTTTGGCTTAGAAACCAGCATTTTTCTACTACTTGCTTTCTGCCTTTTTGCAGCCTGCGTTTTTGAATTCATTAACGGCTTTCATGATACAGCCAATGCCGTTGCTACCGTCATCTATACCAATTCATTACAGCCAACTCATGCCGTTGTCTGGTCTGGCCTTTGGAACTTCCTCGGTGTTGTTACGGGTGGTGTTGGGGTAGGCATGAGTATTGTCAATTTGCTCCCCGTCGAATTGCTCATCGACCAAAATGTCTACCATAGTATAGCCATGGTGCTGGCCCTGTTATTCAGTGCCATTATCTGGAACTTTGGCACCTGGTATTTTGGTCTGCCGGCCTCCAGTTCACACACCCTCATTGGTGCTATTATCGGCGTAGGATTAGGCTATGCTATGTTGCCCGATAATGAGATGGGTATTGCCGCTGTTAACTGGGACAAAGCCAAGGAGGTATTTGCCGCTTTGCTTCTATCTCCTCTCATTGGGTTTAGCCTGGCCGTGGTGTTGATGTTTGTTCTCCGCAGAACCCTTAATAAAGACGTTCGGAAACAACTTTTCGACGAACCCCACGCCAACCAACCCCCGCCCCTCTGGGTTCGTGGCATTCTGATCACAACCTGTACATTGGTTAGTTTCTTCCACGGGCGCAACGACGGGCAAAAAGGGATTGGGTTGGTGATGTTGATTCTGATCGGGATTTTACCAACCTACTTCGCAGTCGATACAAATCTGGATGTACAAAAGCTTCGCCCTGACCTGACTACTGTTGAGCAAAAAATTGCGTTGATCGATACGACACGACTCAGCAATTTAGAGCGAACTCAAATTGCCCAGATCAACCAAAGCACGAAAAATTTAGATAAAGTATTGGCGGCCAATGTTATTCGGCGGGAAGAAGCATTGGATGTACGGAAGGCACTACTTACAATCAGTAGCAATACCAAAAAATTGTTAGACAGTGAATCAGTACAACTGAACGAAACAGATCGGGCAGCATTGAGTCAGGCAACCGTAAAGGAGGAAAAAGGACTTCGCCAATTCACCGACCATGCACCGTTCTGGGTTATCCTGATGATTTCACTCTCGCTGGGTTTCGGAACCATGATTGGCTGGAAACGCATTGTGGTAACTGTAGGCGAAAAAATTGGGAAGAGCCACCTCACCTATGCACAGGGTGCCTCCGCCGAATTGGTTGCGGCCTTTACTATCGGTCTCGCTTCGGCATTTAAAGTCCCCGTTAGTACCACACATTCGCTCTCATCGGGTATTGCAGGGGCAATGGTGGCCAGCAAAGGCATCAAAAACCTACAAGCGGGGACTATTCAAAATATTCTGCTGGCCTGGGTACTCACGCTCCCCGTAGCCATTCTGTTGTCTGCCACCCTATTTCTGTTCTTCCGCTGGTTGCTGTAAAAGGAGTAAAGAGAAGAGGGGGAGGAAAGGGACACGCTGGTATGGCGTTTATCCCTTTCCTCCCCCTCTTCTCTTTACTCTTTACTTGGAGGTGGCCATCACCATCTTAATATTCAGTTTCGCACCTGTTTCCAGCACACTTACCAGATCCTGAACGGTCAGGGTTTTATCAAATCGCACCACAACGGTTGGCTCCTGAATACCAGCCATAACGGATTTTAATTCGTTTTCGAGGTTGTTGGCATCCACCGGCTGCTTGTCGATAAAATACTGCTTGTTGCTGTCTACCGAGAGTGTCACCTGTTTTTTGCTTAGTTGCTGCGTTGATGAGGCTTTGGGCAACAACAACTTGATAACGTTGGGGTTAGCCACCGTCGAAATAATCAGGAAGAAAAGCAGCAAAAAGAACATAATGTCGTTCAGCGACGACGTGGCGACCTCAGCAGCAAATTTAGTTTTACGGCGTAATTTCATATTTTTTTCTATCGCACCCGTGCTACTTCATTGGGTTTCTGGAGAACTTCCAGGAATTCGAAGGCATTCATTTCAAGCCGGAGCGTGAATTTTTCAACCATCATGTTGAGCAGGTGATAGCCCGTGTAGGCAATTACACCCACAATAAGGCCGGAGCCGGACGTGATCATTTTCTCGTAGAGACCACCGGCAATAATGCCTACGCTGATGTTGTCGGAGAGCGAGATATCGTAGAAAATTCGGATGATACCGGAGATGGTTCCAATGAAACCAAGCATGGGAGCAATACCAGCAATGATACCTAAATAGCCCATGTTTCGCTCCAGACGGCCAATTTCGATTTGCCCAACGGTTTCAATCGTGCTTTCGATCTCGCGAATGGGCGATCCAATTCGGCCAACGGCCTTCTCGAACACGCGCCCAACCGAGGTTTTCTGATTGCGGCAAAACGACTCTGCCGACTTAATGTTGCCCTGCAACACCATGTCTTTTACATTGTCGATAAAGCCGTCGTCAACGCGGGTCTGTGCCCGAATAATGAAAAAACGCTCAAAAATAAGATACAGTGCGGCCATAAAAAGCAGGGCAATCGGAATCATCACCCACCCTCCTTTGAAGGCTAAGTCGATCAGATGCAAACTTGATTGGGAAGCGTCGCCTGCTGCGGCTGATGCAGACGTTGTGGTGTCGATGGCCGGAACCTGAAGCAGAATCATACGGTAATCGTCGGAGGTTGAGAGCAATGAGCATCCAGCGCGTCATCTCGAAAGTTAACGAGGAGCGTTTGCCGGATATTGTTGATTTAAACGCTGGATGCCGGATATAGCATAAAACCGCCTAGCCGGTGCCAGCGCGGTCAAATATAACAAACCCGACCGAAACAGGGCCGGAAAATTAGGAAAGGGTAAAACTGGTTACGCGAATTGCTTCACTACAGCCGCAATTTCGTCGGGCTGCGTTGCCTTTTCTTTCCAACTCTGTAACCGCGGATTCATTACCCGAAACCAGAGCGGGGGAACAAGACTCATAATAATCATCAACGGATAGCCAAAGGGCAGTTGTGGGCTTTCGTCGAAGTGGCGTAGTACCTGGTAGGGTCGGGTAGCGTAGGCATGATGGTCGGAGTGGCGTTGCAACTGGAACAGCACCAGATTACTGATAAATTGGCTGGCGTTCCAGGAGTGCAACGGATTTACGCGCTCAAAACGGCCCGCCGAAACCTCCCGGCGCATGATGCCATAATGCTCAATGTAGTTGACCGATTCGAGCAACAGGATGGCCATCAGGCTCTCTACCAAAAAGAAAACCGGCACCACCCAGGCGAACTGCCCAGTGATCAGCGTCATGGTCCCTGTCAGAACGGTGCAAACCACCACCGGCCAGATTACAAACCAAAGCATATCGTTATGGCGGCTCCAAACTGCCTGCCCGGCTTTGGCCAGCAATTTTCGCTCAATTTTCCAGGCCGACAGATAACTGCCTTTGATGCTTTGCCACCAAAACGCATAGACGCTTTGGTTTAGGCGCGACGTAGCGGGGTCGTGCGGAGTGGCCACGTGGACATGGTGACCTCGATTGTGTTCGATGAAAAAGTGCATGTAACACACAGAGGCTAAGGCCATTTTAGCATGAACCTGCGCTACCCGACTGCTGCGATGACCCAGTTCATGGGCAATATTGATAATGGTTCCACCAAATAGCCCAATGCTAATCATAAGCCGGAAGGCCTGCATACCCGTCAGCGGTTGGGTTGCCAGAATATAGGCTCCCCAACCCAACAGGGCATAGTGCAGGTAGACGAACGAATAGACCAGCACATCAAAATAGCGGTCGTTCAAGACTTCGTCGTAGGCATCGTGGCCCACGTTCCGGCGGTCTTTCCCGAACAGCGCGTCGAGCAATGGAACACCCAAATACACATACGCGCCCCCAACCCAGGTCCACGATGGACCGCCGAGGTAATAGCTCCCGATAATAATGACCAGCAGGCTATACGACCAGAGGAACGCGAGTTTTTTGGGGATGTTCATGACGGTTTAGGGTTTAACCAAGATTTTACCCCAGCGACCAGGCCGATCGGCGTGGTCAACGGCTTCGGCGATTTGGTCGAGATTATAGGTAGCTTCAACGGGTAGTTGAATTTGACCGGAAGCCAGCATCGAGATCACGTTCTGGGCCACGTGTTGGCGGGCTTTGGGATCGGCGGTACGCATCCAGTCGGTTAGCCAAAAGCCCTTGACCGTCAGTTCTTTAAAAATCATTGTACCCACATTGATAGTAGGGTCTTGCAAACTGAGTACGCCAAAAACAAGCATCGTACCGCCCTTGCCGAGGCACTTGAGGGCTTCGGAGGCTGTGTGGCCACCCACTGCATCGAGCACGCACTCAACGCCTTTGCCACCCGTGATTTCGCGCACGCGGGCAACCATGTCCTGGGTTTCGGTATTGATAACTTCGGTCAGACCCAATGCTTTAAGGTCGTCGTTGAGATCGTCGCGCCGGACGGTGCCAATGGTTTGGATGCCCTTTTGCTTGCACAATTGAATCACCATTTTGCCATAGGCCGATGCGCAGGCCGTGAGCATGAGCCAGCCACCTTCCTTAACCCCCGATGCCTCTACCATGGCAAAAGCCGTGAAGGGGTTCACAAAGAGTTGAGCCGCTACATCGTCGGTCATGGCATCGGGAACCGGAATAATGCTCCGATGATTGGCAATGGCATACTCCGACCAAGAGCCAAGTCCCGTGAAACTCACGCGGGTGCCTGTTTGAAGGGTAACCCCCTCACCTATGCCGTCGATGACACCTACCCCTTCAAAACCCGCTGGCGACGAAGGAAACTGGGGCCGAATGCCGTAAAGATTCTGCACAAACATGATGTCCGACGGGTTAATGGGGCTGGCAATCACCTTGATGCGCACTTCGCCGGGGCCGGGTTCAGGAAGGGGGCGGTCAACAGTTTGCAAAATATCGGCGGGTTTGCCGGGCGTTTCAAAAACAATGGTTTTCATTTGCGGAAGAGTGAAAGAGCGAAAGAATGAAAGTGAGTCATAAATTATAGCCGCTCTTTCACTCTTTCGCTCTTTCACCATTATAGTTAGTTGAATGCCAAAAATATGGCTTAATTCGCAGAAACTATAACTCTTAAAAGTCGTAATCCTAAACCCTTTATGCAAACCTCTCCGTTTCTTGGTGAATTGATTGGCACGATGGTGCTGCTTCTGTTGGGCGACGGCGTTGTTGCCAACGTCGTTTTGAAACAAACAAAAGGCGAAAATGCGGGCTGGATCGTGATCACGGCGGGCTGGGCGTTTGCCGTAATGATTGGCATTTTTGTAGCCAAAGCCTTTGGTAGCATCGACGCGCACCTGAACCCCGCCGTAACGGTGGCCTTTGCGGTGGCTACCGACGATTTCAGTAAGGTCATTCCCTATATCTCAGCCCAGATGATCGGGGCATTTTTGGGGGCGGTGCTGGTTTGGTTGCATCATTTGCCACATTGGTCGGCTACGGAAGATCAGGGTAGTAAGTTGGCTGTATTTGCCACTAGCCCCGCCATCCGCAGCACTGGCTCTAATGTTCTGAGCGAAGCCTTGGGCACGGTTGTCCTGATTCTGGGTCTGGCAGGTATTTCTTCAAAAGGCATCGGCCAACTGGCGATCGGAGTTGGTCCCTACCTGGTGGGTATGCTGGTTTGGAGTATTGGTTTGTCGTTGGGGGGGCCAACGGGCTATGCCATAAACCCAGCCCGCGACCTTGCCGCCCGCATTGCCCACGCCATTTTGCCCATACCCGACAAAGGCTCCTCCGACTGGGGCTATAGTTGGGTTCCGGTTGTGGGGCCACTGGTTGGCGGGGTTATCGGCGGGTTATTGATTGCGTGGTATAAGCTTTAAAAAGGTCAATTAGAGACTTTGAGAGGCTTTGATGACCAGTTCTTCAAAGATAAGAAAGGCATTCAGATTGGTTAATGCGCTAAAATCAGAAATATTTTCGGCGACTAATTGTACTGCTTTGGAAACGTTGAACTTTTGAAGTCTGCGCCCGGAAAGTTCGCTTGCGTCACGAAGTAGTTGTTGCAACGTTTGCTTAGGATCAGGTAGTGATTCAAGTTGTTTAATGCCTGGAATGGACAGTTTTTGCTTTCCCGATGGGTTCCCGGCAGCTAGTCTAATCGCATTTTCGTTAAGCAAAAGCCAAGCTTCTGTCATGCGAACAGGTATCACACCGATAACCGTTCGGACAGTGTAAGACCCGGCAACCCGTTGCCAGGCTTGGTCTATTTCCTGCCGCCGATCTGCAAGGGGCTGCTTCTCGCCATCACGGTGGATAAACAACCAGTCGCAGGGGTATAAGTCAATTGCCTGTTTGATTCGCTCAGGAAGTTCTTTGGGCGGTATGGCTAATAAAGAGAAATCAGCCCATTGTGATTGAAGAACAATGTCAGGATGTTGCTTTCTGATTGTCCAGTCAATAATAGGCAGTAAGGCTTTGTCTGATGTGCCATCACTCAGAAGCGTATATGTAATCTCACGCATTGGTATCAAACAAGATAGGGTACTGATTTAATTGAATTTGTAGGTTTCGCACGTCAGACCGATCTTTTACTCGTATTTGCCGTGTTGAATCATTGCTACTTTTTACGTCGCCCGTAGGCGACAGATAGCTCAACAAGTACCCCAGAGATATTGCTTTGTACTTATTGTTGTCCAATTTCGTTCGCCATGTATTTTGCAAAGGACTATAAATGACTCGGCGGTAACGGATACCATCTGACGTAACAGCCGCCTTTGATTCAGCCATCAGTAAACTGTCTTCTGGCACCAACTGTACAACGCTTGGCGAATGGGTATTAATAATCACCTGACGAAGTGGATTGCCATCGCCAACAGGATAGGCAACATCCGTACAGATACCTTGTAGCAAGGTCAGAATAGAATTGATTTTTTCGGGATGAATGCCATTTTCTGGTTCCTCCAAACAGATTACCCCCCCTGATTTTTGGTCTTGCTCCAGCACAGCTAAAGCCAGAAAGCGGAGTGTTCCGTCAGACAATGCACGGGCAGGGAAGATAGTACCATCGCTATTTTTGAGCATCAATGTTAACATCTCACGCCGGTCGTCGCGATCTACATTTACACCTGCTATCCCTTCAACTAATTCAGATAATTTATTAGCCAGTGCCTGATACACGTCAGGCACTGTTTGGCTGTGTTCATTTTCCAGTCTAAGCCTATATAACGTAGCCGGCAAATGGCTCCCATCTGCTCCCAGCCTTGCGTTGGTTATAGCATTGAATTCATCAGACTGCCGCAAGGCACCTGGTTCCAACTGAAGCATCTGCCAAGAGTGCATCTCATTTTTCACCAACAAAGCAGTGGGTTTTTCTAAGGCATTGGCGGTTGATAATACGGTGCGTTGTAGTTGAGTGGCTTTCAGTCTGAATGGTTTACCACTGCTTCCTCCATCTTGGTGAAAATTAATAATTTGGCTCCCTTCAACATTATCTGTTGAAATGAATGGAACCGTTCTTCGACCTTTAATGACGGAATCTTGCCATTCTTTTTCTTGGTGTCGCCGTTCTGTCTGCTCTTTTGGCGATAAGGAATCAAGGGTTATAAAGCGCATAATTCGTCGACTTTCCGCTAATGAAATAGGTAACAGCTCTTCCTTAATAATCTCCAGTAAGCCTTGCGTAGCCAGACCATCACCTTGTCTATAGTTGAGGACAAGTTCGTAACGAACCGTCGTAATACTGGCCTCTGCGTCCTGTCCTAAATCATCAATCCCTGTTTGCGGAATGATCATGTCAGCTATAAACCGCATTTGGGGTTCGTGCTCATCACCGACCTTGTGAAACAGGTCACGGATATCAGAATTCTTTTGCCCCTCACTGCGAACAGATTTAGCTGCTTCGAGCAACGGCATATGGGTTAAATCGCTCAAGAACCGAATCGCATCGAACAAGTTTGATTTGCCAACGCCATTTACACCTGCTATACAAGTGAAAGGTCCAAAATGGACATCTACATCCATTAAGTTTTTAAAACCATTAACTCTCAGTCGAGTAAGCATCTGGAAAAATTTTATGTCGCCAAGTTAGTGTATTGCAGTCTGAAGAACTAACCCCTTTATACCCAAACCCCTCCCCCTTCTTCCACCAATTTCTCTCCATAAAGCCCTGCCGGGGTTTGAAAACCGGCTTTCCAATGGCCCTCAAGCACTTTATTAGTGATGATGAGGGCCATTTTTGCGGTCAGGGTGTATCCTTCGGGGCAGGTTAGCCGTGCCTCAACAGATTGCCCGGCGGCATTGCTCACTCGCCCCCACACGAGCGAGCGGGCGCGTTGACGGATGGTTTCGTTGGGGCCGGTCAGCGTTTTATTAATCCGATTGGTCAGCAGACGCTGCACCGTTTTGCTGCGTACTAACCAGCCGAGGTAATTGCCCAGTTTGGCCATGCGAATGGCCGAGGGCGGCATCGCCATGTAGGTTTCGATGTTGGGGATGCCAGTAGTATGGTGCGCGGTCGATAAATCGCCCCAAGGAATAGTGGCGCAGGAGCGGACTTTGCCGGGTTCAAACGTCACATCCAGCGTTTTGTAGGCGTTTGGAACGGATTGGAGCTGCCCGTTCTCGCGAATTGTTCCACCGGAACCGAGATTTTCAATGGCGGTCAGAGCCGTTCCGTGCGACACACTGCCCCCGTCGTTAGCAAAGGCAAGTTGCAAATGGGTGGCATCGGGAAGCTTGTTTTTGAGGTGAAGTGCCATGCAATCCGTCGGCACCACATCGAACCCCACGCCCGACATGAGCATGATATTTTTCGCAACGGCCTGTTCGCTCAACAGTTTTCCACCTTCAAAAACCGGCACCTCGCCTGTGATGTCCAAATAGTGTGTTCTTGTCCGTAAACACGCCACCTGCATCGGCAGGGCAGTTTTGGAGAATGGTCCGGCACAGTGCAGCACCACATCTATATTGGCCAAAGCCGTATCCAGGGCGCGGCCATCGTTCAGGTCGGCAATGCGATATTTTAAGCCGTATTTATGGGCTAAGGCACTCACTTTGGCTTCGTTACGGCCCGCCAGAATGGGAATCAGGCCATACTGAGCCGCTTGTTCGATAATTAAACGGGCCGTGTAGCCATTGGCTCCGTAGAGCAGGAAGTTGACATTCATAGGCAAAGTAAATCAATCCTGACCAATCAGCGGTACAGGAGTAAATTGCTCTCTCTTTTTAGCCTGTCGTTCCAATAGGCTTGCTATCCTACCACGTGTTAATGTAATTTTAACCGAAATTTCGATTTTCTATCTCATTCAAACCTTCATGAAGCAATTCGTACTCATCACATTGCTGTGGTTGAGCGGCACTGCAACGGTAAGTTGGGCGCAATCCCGAACCATTACCGGCACCGTTACCGACCAGGCCAACGGGCAGGCACTCCCCGGCGTGACCATCTCCCTTAAAGGCACCCAAAAAGGAACCGTTACCGGAGCCGATGGCACTTATTCTCTCCCGGTGGATGGCCCGGCTCCCACACTGGTATTCTCGTTTATCGGCTACACGGCGGCAGAGGAAGCCGTTGGCACCCGCACTTCCGTAAATCTGGCCCTTGTTCCTTCCTCGCGCAACCTCGACGAAGTGGTGGTGGTTGGTTACGGCACCCAGAAACGCGCTAACCTGACGGGTGCCCTCACGCAACTCAAACGCGAAGACCTCGTGGTGCGGCAGGTGGCTACGGCTTCCAATCTGCTTCAGGGTCTCGCTCCGGGCGTAACCGTTACCCAGCAGTCGGGCAGGCCGGGTGCCGACGGGGCCAACATCAGCATTCGGGGCGTTGGCTCCATTTATTCGGGCACAACACCCCTGCTCGTGATCGACGGGGTGCAGCAACCACCCAACACGCTGGAAACTCTGAACAACATGGACCCAAACAACATCGAGAGCATCACGGTGTTGAAAGATGCAGCCTCCACCGCCATTTATGGAGCACGGGCTGCCAACGGGGTTATTGTGGTACGGACGCGCCGGGGCAGCACCGAGGGGGTGCAGATCGACTACAACGGATTCGTGACCGGGCAGCAGGCCACCCGCTTGCCGGAGCGCGTGTCGGGTCTGGAACACATGGAACTGAACAACAGGGCAGCCGCTAATTCAGGAGTAACCAACCTGCCCTATAGCACGACGTTTATTGAGGCTTACCGGACCAACGGCCCCGACAATTTTCGGTATATCGACACCGATTGGCAGAAGGGTGTGCTGACCAATAGCGGCCTGATGCAGAACCACAACCTGAACATCAGCGGTGGCTCGGATCGGATTAAGTTTTTTGCGGCTGGCACCTACCTCAATCAGCAGGGACTGACCCAAAATACCAGCTTCAAACGATACGACCTGCGGTTCAACTCCGACATTAAGCTAACCAGCAAACTAACGTTTCAGGGCGACCTTATCTACACCAATTCGACTGAAAACCAGCCTGGTGGCTCCACCGCGGAGTTCATTATCCGGCAAATGCTGGGGGTTCCGGCTGTTGGCGGGGGGAAATATGAGGAAGGAAAATATGGCGATGCGGCTCAAAGCAACTTCCGAAACCCCATCGGCCAAGCCGAGGCCAGCGGGTTCAACCGGACTCAGCGACCAAATACCATTTTGCGGGCAAACTTCATGTATAAGCCGTTCAAATTCATGGATGTGGAGGCTCAGTTTTCTAATAACACCCGGAGCAGTGTGCAGAAACGGTTTATTCGTAACTACATGGTGTATCGACCCAACCTGACTACCAATGCGCTGGATTTTGCGGCCAATTATCCCGGTCAGAACTCGATTGCCGATGGTATTGGCCGCTCACGGCTGAATAATTACCTGCTTCAGACAAATTTCTACCATGCTGTGGGAGCCAGTGATTTCAAGTTGCAACTGGGTTTTCAGGCCGAGGATTTCGTAACCGAATCGCTGTCGGCTTCACGGACGGACCTGCCCTCCGACCAACCCTATCAGAACGTTGGCACCAATAACCAAAGCAACAACAGCAGCACGGCAGAATATGCCCTGGCTGCGTTTTTTGGCCGTTTTAATTACAGTTTCGACAACAAATACCTGATTGAACTGAACGGCCGTTACGACGGATCATCGCGGTTTTCGCAGGCTCAGGATCAGCAGTGGGGTTTCTTTCCTTCGGCCTCGGTGGGCTGGGTGATTAGCCGCGAAGGGTTCATGACCGGGTTGAACAATAGCGTGAATTTTGCCAAGCTGCGCGCTTCCTATGGCAAATTGGGGAATCAGAATTTGCCGGATGCGTTCTATCCGTTTGCGGCCAACTTTGCACAGGGGCAGAACTATTATTTCAACAACCGGCTCACGTTTGGGGTGGGCCAAACCACCGCCGTGAACGATCAGATCACCTGGGAAACCTCAACCCAGGCAAACATCGGTCTGGACCTGACGCTGTTCAAAAACCTGAACCTGACGGTGGATGTGTTCCAGCGCGACATTGATAACCTGCTATTGGTGAAGCCGATACCAAGTTTCACGGGTTTCTCGCCCGCATTTGTCAATGCTGGTTCGATTCGGAACAAGGGTTGGGAATTGAGCCTCGGCTACCGGAATCAGGCGGGTGCCCTGCGCTACAGTGTTACGGCTCTGCTGTCGGATGTAAAGAATCAGGTGCTCGACCTGGGTGGCCAGGATATTGTTGATGGCCGGAGCATTTCGACACCGGGACAACCGTTGCGGTCGTATTATGGCTACCAGTCGGACGGGTTATACCAAAGCAAAGAGCAGATTGATGCCGACAACGCGCTCGATGGCGATGCCAGAACACCCTACATTGCCAGCAACACGGCTCCCGGCGACATTCGCTACAAAGATTTGAGCGGCCCACAAGGCAAGCCCGACGGGCTTATCAACGGGTTCGACCGGGTGTTGCTGGGCAACGGTTTTCCCCGGTACAGCTACAGCCTGACCACCAATCTTGGCTGGAAAGGATTCGACCTGAACGTGTTCCTGCAAGGTGTGGGCAAGCGCGACTCCTACGTGAGCGGCACGGGGGCCTGGGCCTTCTATTCGGCTGATTTTATCTCGACTGCTTTTGGGATTCACCGTGATAGCTGGACTCCCGAAAACCCCGGAGCCAGCTACCCCCGCCTGACCACCGATCAGGGAACATTCAACTGGCGAGACTCGGATTATTGGGTTCGCAACGCGGCTTATCTACGCCTGAAAAACGTGCAGTTGGGCTACACCATCCCCAACTCCCTGTCGCAAAAGCTGAAAATCCGCTCGATACGGGTGTACGTGAGTGGCCAGAACCTGCTCACGTTCACCAAATTCCTCAAAGGATTCGATCCCGAAAAGGAAGATCAAAACGGCGAATTCTACCCCGTTATGCGCACCACAACCGTTGGACTTAACCTCAAATTTTAATGAAAAGGATACTTCTCATTACCGCAACCGCCCTCTCGCTGACGGCCTGCGACGATTACCTCGACCGGCAACCGCTGGATACGCCCGCTGCGGCCACCTATTTCAACAACGAGGCCGAAATGAATCTGGCCCTCACAGGCGTGTATAATGCCAATTACTGGACAACGGGTAACCTGCCTATTCAGACATTATATGACCTTTACACAGACATTGGTCTGGAACGTCAACCGGGCATTGCATCAGGGAATTATGATGCTACCAACGGTTCCGTAACTACTTTTTGGTCATTTATGTACCAGACCATTGCCCGTGCCAACGTGGTGATTGCGGGCATGGAACGCGGCAAAGCCAACGTGCCCACGGCTACGTTCAACCGGCTTCAGGGGGAAGCTAAAGTACTGAGAGCCTGGGCATATTATCACCTGATGGGGCTTTACGGCGACGTACCGTTCTACACGGAACCACTCACCACCGATCAGTTTTATACGCTGCCCAAAACCGAACGCGCCAAAATCGCCGATTTTCTGCTCACCGACCTCGACGATGCCGCGACCAAACTTGATTGGGCCTCCCGCGAGCGGGGCCGGGTGAACCGGGGCGTGGCCTACGGGATTCAGGCCAAAGTTGCGTTGTTGCTGGGTCGGTATCAGGTGGCCGCCGATGCTGCAAAAAAGGTAATCGACGGAAATGCATATGGCCTGAACCCTCGTTTTCAGGACTTGTTTACGCTGGCGGGGCAACAGGCTAATGTCGGGAAAGAGATTATGTTCGAGTTTTTGCTGCCCACCGATCAGGCTAATCCCGTTTCCTACATAGCGTTGGGACAGGGGTCACGTTCGTTGTCGGGGCAGTCGGGTCGGTTTCCGTTGCAGGCGTTGGTGGATAAGTTCGAAGCCATCGACGGCAAACGCATCGACGAGTCGAAAGTGTATGACCCGGCCCGCCCGCGTGTGAACCGCGACCCCCGCCTGAAATGGACCGTGTCGATGGATGGCGACACCATTACCGGCACGGCCAGCAACACCCGCCGACGGACAGTCTTCAACATTTACGACACCAATTCCAGCTTCTTCAACTTCAATACAGGAGCCTGGACATCGGGGGCCAATGTCGATTTCTCGAACGCTTTTGGTCCCGTGAAAAACGGCATGGGCTTGCTGTGGTCCAAGTTCACGCTCGATGATGCGCAGGATATGTTTACGGCAAAGACCGGTTTTGCCTACATGCGTTACGCCGAAATTCTGCTGACCTACGCCGAAGCCAAAATAGAACTAAATCAGCTTGATGCTCCGGTCATTGCTGCCCTGAACCTCGTGCGAAAGCGGGCGGGACTACCAGCGGTGGATGCTGCTATTCAGACCAATCAGGCTAAAATGAGGCAATTGGTTCGTCGCGAAAAGGTGGTTGAGCTGGCCAATGAAGGCATTCATTTGTTCGATATGCGCCGGTGGGGAACGGGCAAACTGGGCCTGAATACCTTTGTGTATGGGGCACCTGCTGCCCGAGCCAAAACGGCTCCTAACCCCTCATTTGGAGCGGCTGGCTCGGCGCAGGACCTCAACGACATTCCCGACTACACCAGCAGCGACGCACTCCGGTTCAAGCGTGAAGCCCGCACGTTCATCGACAAGCACAATTTCTTCCCCATTCCTCAGCGCGAACTGGACATCAACAAAACCCTGAGTCAGAATGCGGGGTGGTAGCGGAGTCAGATTTCCACAATAACAGACAGTTTGAAAGGCGGTAGCTTGGTAGCTACCGCCTTTTTCTATCTTTGCCGACCAGCCCCCAGCTACTACTCCTGAGCCACTATTCCTATGCTTGCCCAACTTGAAACCATCGACCTTGTTGTTCTGATTCTTATGCTGCTCATTATGCCCACGGCGGGCATCATTGTGGCCCTTCGCAAGAAAACCGCCGAACAGTATTTTCTGGCCGGGCGCAACATTCGATGGTGGACGGTGGCCGGGTCGGTGTTTGGCACCAACATTTCGTCGTTTCACCTGATTGGAATGCTGGGCATTGGCTACTCCATTGGTTTCGTACAGGCGCATTACGAAATCGTTTTTCCGGCCATTTTGCTCTTATGCTTTGTGTTTCTGGCCAGCTACCGGAGGCTGGAGGTATTCACCCTCTCTCAATATCTCGAAATTCGGTACAATGAAGCCTCCCGACTGATTTACACGATCCTGCTGGTGCTCATCATTTTAGTACAGTTGGTAGGCGCGTTTTACGTGGGCAGCATCACCCTCCAATGGCTGTTGGGGGGCGGTTCGTTTGAAATTAGCTACCTCACGGGTTTGCTGCTGATTGGAGCCGTCACATGCAGCTACACGATCTGGGGCGGCATGGAATCCATTGTCATCACCGACACCATTCAAACCATTATGATGCTTATGGCCGGGTTTGCCGTGGCTTATTTTACGCTCTCCCAACCCGAAATCGGCGGCTTTTTCGGGCTGCTCGATCTGGATGCCGCCCAACCCCGCGAGGTCCAGAAAATGCACCTCTACCTGCCCAGCAATCACCCAAATCTACCCTGGACGGGTATTTTTACGGGCTTATTGCTCCAACACTGCTTCAACTTCTCGACCAACCAGTTTCTGGTGCAGCGCGTATTGGCTGCCAATTCCGACGATGATGCCCGCAAAGGCATCATTGCCAGCGGATTCCTGAAACTGACTATTCCATTTTTCAGCATCTCGGCGGGCGTAGCCGCTTATTATCTCTTCACGGCCCGCTTCGGGGCATCCGCCAACAATTTCAACTCCGACAACGCCTTTCTGAAACTGGTTGAAACCGTGATTCCGCAAGGGGTAGGCCTCACCGGGATGATTTTAGCCGGATTGACAGCCGCCACTTTCTCGTCGGTGGATTCGATGATGAATGCGGCCACCACTCTGCTCACGCTTGATGTTTATAAAAAATACATCACACCCGAAGCCAACGACCGGCAAATTGTGCGGTTCGGGCGGCTCACGATTGTGGCCATGGTGCTGGCCAGCATCGGCATTGCCCTCTGGACCTACACCCCCGACCGGACGAACAACTTCATGCTCAAGGTATCGTCGCAACTGTCCTATTTCACGCCCGGCATCATGGTCGCCTTTTTCTTCGGCATCCTTTGGCGACGGGCGAGTGCCCCGGCGGCTGTGCTGGCAATGGTGCTTGGCCCCATTTTTGGGTTGTTGAGCGAGTTCGTCTATAATAATTTCCTCGGTACCGACCCCGCCATTGCGGCCCTGTTTGGCGTGAAACTTAACTTCATGCACCGCGTTTTCCTGACCTTTTTGCTGAGTTCGGCCACGCTCATAGGTCTGAGTTTATCGCTTTATCCCAACAAAAACGAGGCAGGTTTCGAGCGGCTCAAGGTCGATGTAAATGCCGGGCAGGTGGCGCGGGCGGTGGGCCTGTTTCTGGCGATTCAGGCTGTGTTTGTGGGGCTGATTTTCGTGGGTGGCCTTTCCCACAAAACGATGGCCTTGTGGGCAGGGTTGGCCACGTTTGGTATGTTTTTAAAGAGCGAAAGAGTGAAAGAGCAAAAGAGCGATCCAGTACATCACTCTTTCGCTCTTTCACTCTTTCGCTCTTTAAATAAAAACTTACTTTGGGCGGGTCTCCTAACGGCAGCCAGCGTTGGTGTATTATATTATTTTGCATAAACCCTTGTCTATCAAGCACCAACTAACCAACTGGCACTACGCAGATATTCGGCCACCAGCAAACCGCAATAGGTGCCAACGGCGTTCCCCAATGCACCCGCCAGAATACCCGGCAAATGCAAATCGGGCCGGTTCAGGCTTTTGGTGAGGGCCAAACACGAAGCCGAGCCGCCGAGGTTTGCCTGGGAAGCCACAGCGATAACATCCCAATCTTGCCGGAGCAACGCTCCCACGCCAAACTGAATCAGGGTGTGAACAGCTACCAGCACACTCACAAACACGAGCATCATCAGGGCTAAGTGGCCATCTTTGAGCAGAGCTGCAATGTCGCAATAAGCCCCGATAACGGCCAGAAACAGGTAGATACAGAAAATGCTCACCACCCGAACACCCCGCAGTTTTTGAATTGGCCGCCACTGTGCCAGCAGGAGTGCGAGGGTAGTTAGCACCAGGATTTTGGGGATGGCGGGCACCCAACCCGAAATCTGCCCTGCCACAAACAAACCCAGTACCCCAAGCCCGATCAACAGGGCCAAATCGGTGGGACTCACCGTTTCGATGTCGCTGATTTGGGCGTTGGCTTCGGATTCGAACTGCTCTTTTTCGGCGGGAGTCCAGTTGTATTCTAGTTTCCGGGGGAAATAACGGTTCAGCAGTTGGGGCAACAGCAGTGTAACGCCCATCCAAAGAGCCGTTACGATATTGTCGGTGGCCACGGCAGCGGCATACAGATTGCCGGCTTTGTTGACCCCGTAATGGAGCGCGATGGCATTGAGGTTACTGCTTCCACCCGTGTAGGTGCCAGCAAACATTCCGCCGAGGGCATAATAGAGTTCACCGAAGCCCTTTGGCCCCGCCACGGCCCACATTCCTGCCAAAACACCCAACATGGTGCCAGCCGCCCCAATGAAAAAGTTGATTACCATGGGCGACCCGGCGCGTTTCAAACTGCGGAGATTGACCGTCAGCAGCAGGTAGAAAATGGAGATGGGTGCCAGATACGTAAAAATGCCGTCGTAGAGCGGTGGGGCGTTTGTAGAAGTAGGAATCAGGCCAAGGTTAGCCGTGATGGCTGTCAGGATAATGACCGTAAGTGCCGTACCGAGTTGCCGGAAAACAGGGAAGCGGGTCAGCCAGTCGGCCACGAGGATGTTGACCATCAGAACCGCTAAAATGGCTAAGGAGTCTTGAATCAGGGGCATAGGGAGGGGATTGGAAAGCGGAAGATAGGCCGTAAATTTTGGTGAACAAAACCTCATCCTGAACATGGCCTACACCGACTTCACCCTGGAAAGTATTGAACAGCAGTTTGGAAAAGCCAGCGGCAACGTCTGTTTCAGCCATTATAGGCCCTGCCCGTCAGTCTGAGCCTACAAACGGCTCTTGAGCGAGCTAATGAACTGGTGTTGCGAACTGAAAAAGCTAAATCTGAATGGATTGTGGCACCGATTCTGCTTGAAATACGCCTGCTGACAAACCGCTTTTTTACCATCTTCTCCGGCGACAATCTGAATGCTGACGAATTTCGGGAGGTGGAGGAGTGAGGTTGGTACCGACTTTTTGAGAAATTCCGTACATTCGCTAACAGTACCAAACCAATGCATCGTTATGACCGCTCTCCCAACGACTCCTGTCTTCCCAACCCACCTGCAAACTATTGACCAGTTTGAGCAGTGGGAACGCGAACACCCCCACGAAGGCAGCTACGAGTTTGTGCGAGGGCGTATCATTCCTAAACCTGCCATGAAACAAGATGAATTTTATATTGCCAGTTTTCTGGTTCGTCGGTTTATTCAAACCGACGCATTCCTGCAGGGCCACGAATTGCTACCAGAGATAGATTCTTACGTAGATGGTAAACGAAAACGAGTGCCTGACTTAACGTATTTTACTGCCGAGCAGAAACAAGTTATGCGCCAGGGTGAGCGCGTGAAAACACTGTTTGCTATCGAAATCCTGTCCGATTCCGAATCTTATGACGACGTTCTGGAAAAACTACAGGATTACTTCGACGGTGGGGCGCAGTTGGTCTGGTACATTGCTCCGAAACGACAAAAGATTTTTGCCTACACCTCGCCCGACGAGTCAAAAACCTACAAAGGTCAAGCCATTATTTCAGCCGCTCCGGTAGTGCCAGCCTTTGAATTTGTGGTGGAGGATATGTTTGCGTGATGGTTTCCGCTACAACAAGGCTTCGGCTGTCTTCTCCGAATAATTATCCAATTGGTCTTCTTCAACAACCTCGACGTGTGGCTGACTGGCCAAAAGGTGAATAGCCTGATCGTATGGTTTGTATAAATTTCGGTCGTTGGGCCGGGCCACCAATACATCAAAACGAGCATTATTCTGTTGGGCATACTATGTTGACCCCGACGGCAGGCCAACGTCAAGGAATTTTAAGTTGAGGCCCAAAGACGAAGGTAAATTATCTGTCGATGCCGCCAGTTTGACTACCTCCGAACAGTCTGTGCGTGGCCTCAGTAAAGCTCTACGGTATTCACCAGCCTATCACTCTCCTACAGAAATTACCTCGGTCGGCCATCAAAATCCTCCCCCTCCGCAAGATTATTAAAACAAAACGCTTGAATAGCTCATTTAGGAGATGCCAGTGATATTTCGGCATTCTATCCTTCTAACAATCTATTCAAACATGAAGACAAAGCACTTCTCCTATTCGTTTCTGGTAGCATCGGCCCTGTGGCTATCGGGTTGCGAAGATCACGCCAACAGCCCAAACGCCAACTTCCCGGAGCGAATTGACTTTGTTGCTGAACGGCAATATCCCGAAGGCATCGCGTATTCGGCGCAGTTAGACAAGTTTCTAATCACCTCTATTCCCTTTGGAAAAATTGGTACGGTAAGCAAAGCCGGAGTTTATACCGACCTGCTGACGGCTCCCGAACTGGTTGCCGCGATCGGGATGAAAGTGGCCGGAGGCCGCGTGTTTGTTTGCAACAGCGATCAGGGCCGGTCGATCAGGAGCACACCCGCAACCACCCGACAATTGGCCGAACTGCTGGTTTTCAACCTGAATACGGGCGTGTTGGAACGTCGGACCGACCTGGATGACCTGCTGCCAGCCGCCGACCAGAACTTTGCCAACGATGTGACGCTTGCACCCGATGGAACTGCCTATGTTACAGACTCTTTCTCGCCTGTGATCTATAAGGTCAGTCCTGATGGCACAGCGAGTATTCTGGTGCGGGATAACGTCAAGCTTGCCAGCCCCGGCTTTGGCCTGAATGGGATTGCTTATCACCCGAATGGATTCCTTATCGTGGCTAATGCAGGACAGGGGAAGTTGTATAAAGTTGATTTACAGAACGGTAACGCCATCACCGAAATAACCGGAACAGGTGCATTGCCCGGCGATGGTCTGACGCTGCTCAACAACGACTTGTATGTGGTGACCGGAGGCACCCGCGTGGCTCAGGTACGCAGCCCCGACAATTGGCAAACAGCAACAATTGTAAAATTTGACACCGGCGTTTACACGGGAGCAACAACCAGCGTGGCCGTAAACAACCAGATTTATACCCTCAATGCCCGTATCGGCGAAAATGCCAATGCACGGGATTTTAGCATTCAGCGGTTCCGATAAGATTTGTGGCCCGGCCACAGGGCCGGGCCACACCAATAAAGCTGAAAACACGTTTGGCATCGTACCTTTACGGTATGTATAAGCGTATCGTCCTCCCGATTCTCTTCCGCTTCGATGCCGAAGCCATTCACCACTTTGCTACGTCTGCCCTAAAATTTACGCTGGCTATTCCGGGAATGCGATGGCTGGCCCGTCGGCTCTATGGGATTGATGATTCGCGTTTGCGACGGACGGTTTTCGGCATCGACTTCCCCAATCCGGTGGGCATGGCGGCTGGTTTCGACAAAAACGCTGAATTAGTCACGGAGTTGAGTTGCCTTGGGTTTGGCTTTGTGGAGATTGGCACCGTTACGCCCCGCCCTCAGCCCGGAAACCCCAAACCCCGGCTGTTCCGGCTCAAAGCCGACGGGGGACTCATTAACCGGATGGGGTTCAATAACAAAGGGTCTGGCCCGGCAACAGGGCGACTTAGAAGCCTGAACCAACGGGTGATTGTGGGCGGCAACATTGGCAAAAACAAAGACACCCCCAACGAAGAAGCACTGCATGACTACCAGCGTTGTTTTCACGATCTGTTCGATGCAGTCGATTATTTTGTGGTCAACGTGAGTTCGCCTAACACACCCGGTCTGCGCGATTTGCAGGAACGCGAACCACTGACCCGCTTGCTTTTGGCCCTGCAACAGGACAATCTGTCCAAGGCAAATCGCACTGGCTTACCTCCCAAACCAATTCTGCTCAAAATTGCGCCCGATCTCACCCTTTCGCAGTTAGATGACATTGTCGCGATTGTAGCCGAAACCCAAATTGCGGGGGTCATTGCCACCAATACCACCATCAGCCGCGCCGATCTTAAAACCGATGCCCAAACCGTTGCCGATATGGGTGCGGGGGGAGTTAGTGGGTTGCCCGTTCGGAACCGCTCGACGGAGGTGATTCGTTATTTACACCAAAAATCGGGGGGGGCGTTTCCAATTGTTGGGGTGGGGGGAATTTTTACCGCCGAGGATGCTCTCGAAAAACTCCGCGCCGGGGCCAGTTTGGTGCAGGTCTATACCGGTTTCATTTACGAAGGGCCGGGAATGGCAAAACGGATTTGCCGGGGCATACTGGATTCTGGATTTTAGACGTTGGATTCTGGAGTTGGCTTTTTCATCAAAAACGCGGAAATTTACACCAGAAGCCACATCCCTGACCCAATGGCCCAATCGACTGCTACTTCCCGACAAAATACAAACCGCCGACGAGCCAAGGCCACTGAAACCAACGAACCCTCGTTCGACTGGGCAGCCGCATTGGACCGCTGGTTTACCGATAAACGCTCCTCCCTCACGTTTGGGGCCTTTATGATGCTGGTAGGGCTGGGTTTATTTGCTGCGTTCATCTCCTATTTGTTCACGGGCAACGCCGACCAAAGTGTGGTCGATGCCGCCCTCGACACATCGGTGCGTACTAACGGAGCCGAAGCCAAAAACTCGCTGGGCCTGTTGGGGGCCTACGTTGCCCACGTTTTTATTTTCCGCTGGTTTGGTGTTGGCGCGTTGGGTCTGCCGGTTATTGTCTTTTTATCGGGGTATAAATTGGCCATCGGTAAGGAGCTGCTTCCGTTGGCCCGGACCACCAAAGCAATCCTTTTCGGGATGCTCTGGATTAGCCTCTTCACGGGCTATTTTGTGCTGGCCACCGATTCTGTGGCTGAGGGAAGCGTTTGGTGCGGGGGCATTGGATATGAGCTGAATGCCTTGTTACAGAGCTTATTGGGTTGGGGAAGCCTGGCCATTATTGGTTTCCTGTTGTTTCTGTTCGTTGTGTTTTTCTTTAATATCACTTCGCTCCCCTGGCTGAACAGGTTGACAACCCGCGCCGAAAAGCAGGACGCTGTTTCCGACGAAACCCTGTCCGATTATGGTGATGATGAGGACGATCTTGAACCCCAACCAGTCAATACCCGGCCCGATGTATCCGGGCGAACTAATACTACCCGTTCTAACGGATATCATCCAGAACCCCCTGTCGATGAGACTATTGATTTAGACAAACCGGCAATCAATGGAACTGACCACTATGAAATTACCGGTGTAAAAGAGTCCACCGTTGGCACGACCCTTATTGTGAAAAGTGCGCCCCCCGAAGGCGAAGAACCACCCAGCACTACCCCAACGTTCGATGTGGACGTGGCAGAGGATGACCTCGACCTAGTTGCTACACATGGTCTTTACGACCCTACTCTCGAACTGCCGAATTACCAATACCCAACCGCCGAACTGCTTACCGAATACCCCAACAAAGGCAAGGCGCAGGTCTCGGAGTTTGAGTTGGAGGAGAACAAAAATAAGATCGAAGACACCCTGTTGAAGTTTGGCATTGGCATCAAGAAAATCTTTGCGGAAGTAGGGCCAACCGTTACGCTGTACGAGATTATCCCGGCGGATGGCATTCGGATTTCCAAGATCAAAAATCTCGAAGACGATATCGCCCTGAGTTTGGCGGCCCTCGGCATCCGTATCATTGCGCCCATGCCCGGCAAGGGAACCATCGGTATTGAAGTGCCCAACAAGAACCGCGAAATGGTGTCCATTCGGTCAGTGCTGACGAGCGAGAAATTCACCCGTGCCAACATGGATTTGCCCATTGTGCTGGGTAAAACGATCTCCAACGAAATCTACGTGGCCGACCTCGCCAAAATGCCCCACTTGCTCATGGCCGGGGCAACGGGACAAGGTAAGTCGGTGGGTTTGAACGTATTGCTGACTTCGCTGATTTATAAGAAGCACCCGGCGCAGCTCAAATTCGTGTTGGTTGACCCTAAAAAAGTGGAGCTTACCTTATTCAACCGGCTCGAACGGCACTTCCTGGCTAAACTCCCCGATACCGACGAAGCCATCATCACTGACACAAAAAAGGTGGTGAACACGCTGAACTCGCTTTGTATCGAGATGGACAACCGCTACAATTTGCTCAAGGATGCCAACTGCCGGAACATCAAAGAATACAATGTCAAGTTCGTGAACCGCCGACTCAGTCCCGAAAAAGGCCACCGATTCCTACCCTACATTGTGCTGGTAATCGACGAGTTAGCCGACCTGATGATGACAGCCGGCAAAGAGGTGGAGCAGCCCATTGCGCGATTGGCACAGTTGGCGCGGGCCATTGGTATTCACTTGGTTGTGGCCACCCAACGCCCCTCCGTGAACGTGATTACAGGTTTGATTAAAGCCAACTTCCCCGCCCGATTGTCGTTCAAGGTGACCTCAAAAATTGACTCCCGCACCATTCTCGACGCGGGCGGTGCCGAACAATTAGTGGGTATGGGCGATATGCTGCTTTCGTC
This sequence comes from Cytophagales bacterium, assembly GCA_031411995.1. Taxonomy (GTDB): domain Bacteria; phylum Bacteroidota; class Bacteroidia; order Cytophagales; family Spirosomataceae; genus Rudanella. The sequence goes on along the minus strand of JANOCD010000087.1, from coordinate 77,138 downwards.
CAACTCCGACATTATCCGGCTCCAATGCCCTTTTGTGGACACCAACGAGATCGAAGAAATCTGCGATTTTGTGGGCAACCAACGCGGCTACGATGAAGCCTACGCCCTCCCCGAATTTGCGGGCGACGAAGGCGGCAACAGCGACGACGACAAAGATGTTGACATGGCCAACCGCGACCCGATGTTCGATGAGGCAGCCCGGATGGTTGTGTTGCATCAGCAGGGCAGCACCTCCCTCATTCAGCGTCGGCTCAAACTCGGCTACAACCGGGCCGGGCGCATTGTCGATCAATTAGAAGTAGCCGGGATTGTTGGTCCCTTCACCGGCAGCAAAGCCCGCGACGTACTCTTCCACGATGTGCAACAGTTGGAGGAGCATCTGAAGCGGATGAGTAATTGATTGTTCGGTAAGTGTATTTGGGTTCAAAATTAACTTCTACTATCTTTAGATTATGACAGCAGCAGAAGAAAAAATCAAAGCCATAGAACTGATCGTAGAAGCAAACGATATCACGCTCATCAGGCAGATTAACAGCTTGTTACACGCTCCTACTATAGACGATTATGCGTTCATCCCAATGAGTGAAGAAGCTTTTCAAGCAAAAATTCAACGGGCAGAGGACGCAATCAAGCGGGGAGAAACCACGTCGCATGAAGATGTTAAACGACTTGTAAAATCTTGGCGGCACTAACAATTACCTGGTCGAACACTGCGATTGACGACCTACAGGCCATTCGTGAGTTTCTTTTGGCTTATTCCGATGAACTGGCGAATCGTATTATTGAGCGAATAATCGAGCGCGTCGATGTGCTGAAGAAAGGATTCCCTGAAATTGGCCCACTCGAACCACTTCTTTCTGACCACCCTGGTAAGCCCCGCTTTTTGGTTGAAGGCAATTACAAGATTATCTACCGTGCTGATATAAACCACGTATTCATTCTGGCAGTTTTTGACTCAAGACAAAACCCTGAGCGGCTGATTGAGCGATTTGAATAAAACAGTTTAGATTATTTATGATTTTGTCTTACTTCTTGCCATTGGCGAACAGCCGCAACCGAATCTCGGTCAGTCGGCGTTTGGTGTCTAAGGGAAACTCACCTTTGAGCATCCAGTCGTAGAATGAGGGTTCTTTTTTGAGGACATCCAATACGGCCACGCCCTTGTGTTTACCGAAGTTGAAAACCTCCTCGCCCTTGTCGTTGTAGATAATGCGGCCGGCCAAATCCACGTTTTTGTTCATGGTGAGGGCGTGCAGAAAATCAACGTCGTTCTGGAATACTACGTCGCGTCCGGCTTCGTCTTTGGTGGATTGCCCGTTATAGCGGGCCACCTGTGCGTTCAATACCTCGAAGGTGGCGAGGGTATCGGCTTCGGCACTGTGGGCGTTTTCGAGGTTTTTGTTGCAGTAAAATTTGTAGGCTGCCGAGAGGTTACGCGGTTCCATAAGGTGGAAAATCCGCTGGGCATCCACCATCCGGCGGTTCTTCATATCGAAGTCGACATTGGCCCGCAAAAACTCTTCGACCAGCAGCGGCACATCAAAGCGGTTGATGTTGAACCCGGCCAAATCGCAACCGTCCAGAAACTGCGCTAACGTCCGGGCAATGCTTTTAAAGGGGGGCGCATCCACCACGTCATCATCATAAATGCCGTGAATCAGGCTCGACTCCACCGGAATGGGCATTCCCGGATGAACCCGTTCATTTTTGACCACAATCTCGCCGGAGGGCATAGCCTTGGCTACGCATATATCAATGATGCGATCTTTGGCGATGTTGATGCCGGTGGTTTCGAGGTCAAAAAAAGCCAGCGGCTTACGGAGTTGCAGTTGATGCGTCATTGAATGCTATTGTTGGTCGGCTTGCGAACTGCAAAAGTACCACAAGTATGCCAATACCGCTCCAACCTTTTAGAGTCAAAACACCTCAACCAATGGATAGCAACCGGATTGACCGTCGTAATTTCCTCCAGAAAACTGCCCTGACTGCTTTGGCGGGCGTTGCCTTGCCCACCCTCACTCCCGCCAGCCACATTCGTTCAGCCGAAAATGTGGTGCTGGGTCACAATTCGCACCGCTACCGGGTGGTGCCAAACTGGGGTGTTCTGGATGCAGGCAAAAACCCCGTGAATGATTGCCACGAGATGGTCGAGGATGCCAAAGGGCGACTATTTTTGTTGACCAACGAAACCAAAAACAACGTTCTGATCTACGACAAATCGGGTAAGTTGCTGGAGACCTGGGGCAACACCTACCCCGGTGCGCATGGCCTGACACTGGTGAACGAGGGGGGCGAACAGTTTCTGCTCATTAGCGATAATGCCCGACGGCAGGTGATCAAAACCGACCTCAAAGGCCGCGAGCTGATGAAAATTGACTACCCCCGCGAAACAGGGGTGTATGCCCACCCTGGCGAATTCACGCCCACCGAAACCGCTGTGAACCCCGCCAATGGAGATATTTACATAGCCGATGGCTATGGTGCCAATTACGTAACCCAATACACGGCAAAGGGGCAGTATATCCGCCACTTTGGCGGCAAAAGTACCGACGCAGCCGAGAATGAGAAATTCGATTGCTGCCACGGGGTGTTGGTCGATACGCGCAATAAAACCAATCCCACGTTGCTCATTACCGACCGTCGGCATAACGCCCTGAAACGGTTCACGATGGATGGTAAGTATCTATCTACCGTTTCCTTACCGGGCTCCTATATCTGTAGGCCCGTGTTGCACGGCGATTATATATTCGGCGCGGTGTTTCGGAGTACGTCGGATTCCTACCCTAATTCGGGCTATATCCAGATTTTAGATAAGAACGATAAGGTGGTATCAACACCGGGTGGGTCGGCTCCGGTTTATGAAAACGGAAAACTACAGGAACAACGCAAAGACCGGGCCTTTATGGGATTGATGCACCCGCACGATGTGCTGGTTGACAACGACGAAAATATATACGTTCCCCAGTGGGCTTCCCAAAAAACGTATCCGGTGAAGCTGGAGCGGATTGCATAAACCACTAACCATAAACCTGAATGCTACTCTTGCAAGCCCCATCTGAGTGGGCCTTATTTTTTGGTCATTTCCACCCCTTAGTTGTTCACCTGCCCATTGGGTTTCTGCTCATTGCGGGCGTTTTGGAAGTCGGTCGCCGGTTGGGTAAAATCAATGTGAGCGACTCCACCATCCCTGTTATTCTGTTCTGGTCGGCGGTGAGCGCGACGGTTGCCTGTGTATTTGGCTATCTGCTGTCGCTTGGCGGGGGTTATGATGCCGAGATTCTCGAAGAACATCAATGGCAGGGCATTGGCGTGGCTGCGTTTGCCTGGGTGGCCTGGGTGATGAAGTCAGATCGCTTCGGCGACCGGATTCCACTTTCCTCGCTTCTGTATGCCCCGGCTTTGGTGGTGTCGATTGTGTTGCTGATGATTGCCGGGCATCACGGCGGTTCGCTCACCCACGGCTCCGACTATCTCACTCAATACACCCCTGAACCTTTTCGCACCCTGGCTGGCATTCCGCCCCGAAAGGAAACCGCAGTAGCTATTAAACCCATTGCCGATGTGAATCAGGCTCTTGTGTATGAGCAGGTGGTGAACCCCATTTTGCAGGCCCGCTGCGTGCAATGCCATAATGCCGAAAAATCGAAAGGCGATTTGCGCTTCGATACCGCGGAGATGCTCAAAAAAGGGGGCGAAGACGGCCCGGTTTTCGAGGCAGGTAAGGGTCTAGAAAGCCAGATGATAAAGCGGTGCCTGTTGCCCCTCGAAGACGACGACCACATGCCCCCCAAAGGCAAAACCCAACTCACCGACAGCCAGGTAGCCATTCTAACCTGGTGGATTGATCAGGGGGCTTCATTTGATAAGAAGGTCTCTGACCTGAAAGTGACCGATGCCGTGAAGCCCGCCTTGGCCCAATTGGGCGGAAAGGCTGGCGAAAAAGGAGCTGGGGCCGATTCAGGGGTAGCCTCCACTCAAAACATGGAGCCTGCTCCCGAACCCGAAGTGCTGAAAATGAAGGTGGCTGCGGCCAGCCCAAAAGCGTTGGAAGCCGTTCGGAAAACGGGCTTGCTGGTAATTCCCCTGTCGAAAGAGCAGAACCAACTGGAGGTGAGTGCGGTGAACGCCAAAACGTTTAACGATGCCGACGCGGCCACCCTACCCGCTCTGAGCGAACAATTGGTTTGGCTGAAACTGAGCAATACGCAGATTGGCGATGCCACGCTGACGCAGATTGCCAAACTTAAGAATCTGCATAAACTCCACCTCGAACAAACCAAAATCACCGACGCGGGCCTGAAGAATTTGAAAGGGCTTCAGAACCTGGCTTACCTGAATTTGTACGGTACGGTTATTTCCGATGCGGGACTGGCAGAATTGACGAGTCTAAAAAATCTGCGCACCATTTATCTGTGGCAAACCAAGGTTACGCCAACGGGTTTGGCTCAACTCAAAAAGGCGATGCCTCAGGTAGAAATCGTTGGTGGATTAGATGAGAAAGCTATTGCCACGTTTGCAACCAGTTCCACGCAATCAACTGCAACAGACCAGAAGCCAACTAAACAGTAACTACTTCTGGCTCGGTTTTTGTTAGCCGGCTAACTTATTAGTAAATAATTATTTATACAGCAATGAACAAATGATGTAGACTTTTTTATAGTGATCAATTTACAAAATCAGGGCTACTTTTGGGTAGTCCTGATTTTTTTTAGCATAATTTTTGCCCCTGCCGGGTGAATGGCCTCTTGTTATGCTAAAGAATATACTCACGATCTTTTTCCTGCTTTTTTGTGAAATTTGCTTTGGGCAACTGACGGTTATCAGCCCGCAAAATCGCATTGTTTTTCAACGAAATAACCAGAATGAAACGGCTGTACCCATTACAGGTATCTGTCCCTCAGCCGCAAATCGCATTGAAATCCGGGCCGAAGCCGTGCAAGCGGGTCAAGGCACATCAACGGGTTGGTTAACGGCAGATGCCTCGCCCCAGAATGGTCGGTTTGCCGGTATGGTAACGCTAAAAGGAGGGTGGTATCGGTTAATTGTACGGGCCGTATCAAACGCTACCGTTTTAGCTGAAGTCACGGTTGACCGCGTGGGCGTTGGCGAAGTATTTATTGTGGCGGGTCAATCCAATGCATCCGGTGGCCATGTCTCCAACCCCGGTGCTGCCGACGACCGCGTTTCGGTGGTCGATTGGTTCGAAGATGATTTACCTGAAGCCAACTTACCCCTTGTGTTTAGTCAGGCAGCCACCAACCGCCGAATGGCTCCATTCAACCCATTACACATGTGGGGCATGTTGGGCGACCGGCTAACCAGCCGACTGAATGTTCCGGTGCTGTTTTTGGGAGCCGCCTACGGAGGCACCAACAGCGATGTGTGGCGCATTTCGGCTCAGGGACAAAATCCGGGAGGATCACCCGGCCCTTTTCTGATGCCCTACCGCCCACTTGGCGCGGCTCTTGATCATTATGTTCGACGAACTGGCGTTCGGGCGGTGCTTTGGCATCAGGGCGAGTCGGACAATGGCTATCGGGGACAACAGGCCTATTTTGATAACGTAAAAGTGGTGATCGACAAAACCCGGCAGCAAAGTGGCTATGCACGTTTGCCCTGGGTAGTATCACGAGTTTCCTATATCGGCGGTCGCACCGATGCAGCCATCATTGCCGGTCAAAACCAGCTTATTCAAACCGTCGATCAGGTTTGGCCCGGCCCCGAAACCGATGCCTATACCAGCCTCGACGACCGTTTCGACGGACTTCACTTCGCGGGTAACGGCCTTAACCGCCTTACCGATTTATGGGATAAATGTTTAACGACTTCTTTTTTCAATCAGTCGGTAGCGAATACGCTTCCCTCCCTTCCGCCTGCCATCACCACCGGTAGCATTGTTCCCATTGGCAGCCGGGCAGGGCAGGGCATTTCGGTACCCTCGGTTCGTCAAAATGGATTTGCAGGCGATAATCAGTTTGTAGTCAAGCTGTTTACGCAAAATGGTGCTTTTGTTCAAGATCTGGGTTCAGGCACTCAAAATCCACAACCCATTCAGATACCAGGCGATATTGTAACGGGTCAGTATAGTATTCGGGTCGATGGCACTAATCCGGCTACAAATGGCTCTATCAGCCAAGTGTTTACGATAACCGGCCAAACCCCAACCGTCACAACACCAACCACATCGGCACCGGGGCTTGTCCGGCGCATTGGCTATGAATATGATGCCCCAACGCATGGTTTCAACTTGTTTGCCGATGCCGATGGCCCTACCGAAGTACGGGTTCAGCGAATCAATGGGGTGTTTGCTGCCAACGGCTGGATCACGGCCAATGGAGGGACATTTGCCGACAGTTATAACTACACGCATTATTACCCACCTGCTTCATTAGGCGTGGGAGGGATAGAGCCGGGCCAATATTTGATCACTGCGCGACGCATTGGCCAGCCAACCAGCGAGAAAAGTGCCACCATTACGGTTACCCACGGGTTTAGAACCATTTTTCCGGTCGTGCAGAATCAGGCCCCTGTTGTAACACAACTAATTCCGGCTCAAACAGCCACGGTTAATCAACCTTTTACGTTTGAGATTCCAGCCAATACATTTACTGACCCGGACGGTGACCTGCTTGTGTATGGTATGGTCGGCCAACCAACGGGTATCACCATTGATCGAAACAATGTGGTTGGCACTCCACAACAAACAGGGCGATTTACGATTACCGTTCGGGCCACCGACACAAAAGGGCTGGTAACGTTCACTGATTTCCTGCTTACTGTGAACAGTGCCGGCACATCACCCCCTGTTCCAACAACCACAACCTCACCCCCATCCACAACGAGTCTGGCAGTGGTCAGCCTGCGAAAAGTGGGGTATAAGTATGACGTACCGACGCATGGTTTTCAACTACTGGTGAATGCCGATGGCCCTGTCGAAGTGCGGCTCGAACGGCTGGATGGCAGCTTTAGCCCATCGGATTGGGGAGCCGTAGTACCTTATACCGATGAAGCAGGCTATACGGCGCAACGCTTTTATCCGCCCATCACGCTTGGTGTGGGTGGCGTGGAACCCGGGCGCTATCGCTTATCAGCGCGACTAATTGGCCAGCCACAAACCATGATTACAACCGAAGTAGTCTTGCAATACGGGGTGTTTGCCATTTTCACAGCTCCTCCGCCAACTACAACTACGCCGACCACCCCATCGAATTCATTTTATGTGAGTCGATTAGGCTATAAATATGATGCGCCAACCCACGGATTTGAGGTATTGGTCAGCGCGAATGCTGCCGTTCAAATCAGTATCGAACGCATTGATGGCCTGTTTGGCCCTACCGATTGGCAGGCAGGTACAACTTACACCGACCAGAATGGCTATAACTATCGCCGTTTTTATCCACCGATTGTTCCCGGTGTGGGGGGCGTGGTGGCCGGAACCTACCGGCTGAAGGCCCGAATTACGGGACAACCTGACTCAGAAGTTTCGGTTGAGGTTGTGTTGCAATACGGTGTCTTCCAAGCCTATCCACCCCAAAAAGTGCTTCGGCAACCGGGCGGTAAAGTGGGCGAGCCATCGGCGGAGGCTCCCCTTGTTCCAGCCAATACTAACTGCGGAACCTGTGTTCCGATGCAGGCAAGGCGACTCAACGAATAAAAATGAACAAAATGAGGGTGAAACGGGAAAGAGTACGCTGATTTCGACTTATTTTTGTGTAAATGCGTAAGCGCATTATCCAACCTGTTCAACCGGATTTATGCAACGTTCACCGAAAAGTCGGTTTCGCTTTCTTATTCTGATAGCGGCTTCCGGCGTTTTAGGGAGTTCTGTTTGGCTCACCTCCTGCCAAAACAATGCTGACAAACCTGCTGAACTGCTGGCGGTTGAATCGACTCTTCCCGAAAAAGTCGATTATAACCTGCATGTGAAGCCCATTTTGTCGGACCGGTGCTTTGCCTGTCACGGCCCCGACAAAGCAAAACAAAAGGCGGGTCTTCGGCTCGATATGGCTGATGTGGCCTATGAAGCCCTCGCCGAAAGTGGTAAAACGGCCATTAAGCCCGGTGATGTTGAGGGAAGCGAACTCTTTCACCGCATCCTAAGCACCGACCCCGATTACATGATGCCCACCCCTGAATCGAACCTGAGCCTAACGGCGCAGGAGAAGGCGATTCTGGTTCGCTGGATTGAACAGGGGGCGGAGTATAAAGAACATTGGTCACTGATTGCGCCCCGGATGCCCGAACTACCCAAAGCAGGGCAAAGCAAGAGCTGGGTGCGCAACGAAATTGACCTGTTTGTGGCCCAAACCCACGCCACCGTAAAGACGCAAAATCTTGCGGCTCTACAACCTGCGCCCGAAGCCGACAAAACAACCCTGCTCCGGCGCGTTACCCTCGACCTTACGGGCCTGCCCCCAACTCCCGCCGAAGTAGACGCTTTTCTGGCCGACCGCTCGCCCAATGCCTACGAAAACGTGGTGGATCGGCTGTTGAAAAGCCCAAACTATGGTGAACGTCAGACCGTTGAATGGCTAGACCTCGCCCGCTACGCCGACACGCACGGCTATCAGGACGATGGACTGAGAACGATGTGGCCCTACCGCGATTGGGTCATCAAGTCGTTTAATCAGAACATGCCCTACGACAAGTTCGTGACCTGGCAACTGGCGGGCGATATGTTGCCTAACACCGGGAAAACAACTGAAGATCGCGAGCGTCTGATCGCCACCGCATTTAACCGAAACCATCAGCAAAGTCAGGAAGGAGGCATTGTGCCTGAAGAATATAGGCAGGAATACCTGGCCGACCGGACTGCCACGTTTGGCAAAGCCATGCTGGGCCTGACGGTGGAATGCGCTCGTTGCCACGATCATAAATACGACCCCATCAGCCACAAGGATTATTACTCGCTGGCGGCATTCTTCGCTCAAAACAATGAGTATGGCCAGATTCCATACAACGGTGAGCCTTCGCCCCACATCACGCTACCTACCCCCGAAGCCGATGTGAAACTGACCGCCATCCGCAACCGAATCAACACCCTCGACCGAATTCAACAGGCCGATCAGGAAGCGCAAAAACAACGGTTTGTAGCTTGGCTATCGAAGGCCGTGAAGACTCCAAAGTCAGCCTTGCTACCTGAGAAGCAGGATTTGGTTATTCATATTCCATTTGATAAGAGTGAAGATGTAACTGCTGACAAAAAGAAGAAAGAGGAGAAAAAGCCTGAATCGGCCCCACAAAAAACAGAAAAACCTAAATCCCTGATTCGGTTGGCATCGCTGAAAACAGAAACGAGTAAACCAGCCGTTTCCAGTAGTCAGGATATAAAGCCCGACCCGACCCGTCGGACCGCCCCCAAAATGCGTCGGCTGTTTGCAAACATGGCCAACGACACGTTGCCGCTCGAAACTCAGGGCGATCTCGACAGTCCCATTCCATTTGTAAAGGGTGCTGTGGGGCGCGGGGTCAAACTGGTCGGCGAGAGTTTATTGCAGTTAAAATGGGCTGGTAAGTGGGAAAAACCCGAAAACGATTATGCCCGCCCCGCCTGGTTCGAGCGTAATCAGCCGTTCACCGTCAGTTTATGGGTGAACGTGAACGACCCGAAACTCGATGGCTCATTGTTCAACCGGGATTTGGGGCCATTCAATGGGTTCCGGGGTTACCGCCTGCAACGGTTGCCCGATGGACGGCTGGCGTTCCGAATGAGTTATGTCTGGCCCGACGATGCCATCGATATTGAAACCTTGCAACGGCTTCCGCTTAATCGCTGGATGCACATTACACTGGCTTATGATGGAAGCGGCAAGGCACAGGGCGTTCAATTTTATGTGAACGGCAACCCCACACCCACCCGAATTATGACCGATAACCTGTCGCAAAGCATGATTTGGGGTAAAAACCACAGCTTTTGGGGGGCTGGTACTCCCCACTTTTCGATTGGCCATTCGCACGATCAAAATTATAAGGGATATAGCGTTGACGAAATTCGGATTCACAACCGCCAGTTAAGCCGTTTAGAAGCCCAATCGCTTGTTGTTCAACGGGATGTTGTAGTTGAAACCCTCAAAAACCCCGACCGCACTGAGCAGCAGGAAGCCGATTTATTTGCCTATTACCTGACCAATTTCGACGCACCGACCCAACAACGGCAGGTCGCCCGTCAGCGGCAATTCGGGTTGGAAACGGCTGTTCTGAACGAGCAAATTGACGTGATGACCATGAGCGAACGTCGCTACAAAGTGGCGACTCACCTGCACAAACGGGGGGCTTATGATGCCATTGGCGAATCTGTGAAGCCCGAAACCCCGCACTTTTTGCCGGGTCTGACCGAGGAAACACCCAACCGGCTTGGCTTGGCGCAATGGCTGTTGCGAGCCGACAATCCGCTGTTCGCCCGCGTTGCCGTCAACCGGATGTGGCAACAATATTTTGGGCAAGGGCTGGTTAAATCCAGCGATGATTTTGGTAATCAGGGTAATCTGCCATCGCACCCCGAACTGCTTGATTATTTGGCCGTGCGGTTTCGGGCGGGCTGGGATGTGAAAGCATTGCACCGGCTGATTCTGACCTCAGCTACCTACCGGCAATCGTCGAACGTGTCGGCTGCGGCCCGCGAAGCTGATTATGACAATACGTATCTCAGCCGTGGCCCAAGTTATCGGCTAAGTGCCGAACAGATTCGCGATAACGCGCTGGCTGCCAGTGGATTGCTAACAAAAAAAATTGGCGGGCCAAGTGTTCTGCCTTATCAGCCAGCGGGGATTTGGGAGGCTTTGGCTACCCGGAATTCGGTGAATTATGTGCAGAATCACGGCGACAGTCTCTACCGTCGGAGCCTGTACACAATTTGGAAACGGTCGTCGCCCCCGCCTATGATGCTCAACTTCGATGCGGCAGAACGGCACATGTGTACGGTGAAACGGCAGAAAACGGCTACTCCTTTGCAGGCACTCGTAACCCTAAACGATCCGCAATTTGTGGAAGCCGCCCGCGTTTTGGCGCAGCGGTCTGTAGCCCCAGCGGCAACTAAGCCAACAGGTAATGGGAACCCTCAACCAAGTTCACAAACCATTATCAACCAGTTCTTTAAAGCCGTAATTGGCCGCCCGGCCCGCCAGCAGGAAATGGCCCTAATGAGCCAGTTATACCAAGAAGAACTAGCTGATTTTCAAACGAACACGGCCCGTGCCAATGAGTTGCTGACCGTTGGGGAGTATCCAATTAACAAACAGCTCCCGCCCGCCCAACTGGCTGCCTGGACAGTGGTAGCCAGTACGATTATGAATTTTGACGAAGCAATTGTGAAACGATGAACCTACAGGACGAAATTCACGATATGATGAGTCGCCGGACCTTTTTAGGGCAGACTGGCGCAGGACTTGGGGCGATGGCTTTGGCTTCGTTGCTCAATCCAACGGGTGCTTTGGCAGGGCCAATGGGCGACCCGGTCCTTGGTAAACCTCACTTTCCTCCCAAAGTGAAGCGGGTTATCTATCTGTTTCAAAGCGGGGCACCCAGTCAGTTGGAATTGTTTGATTATAAACCCAAACTGGAAGCCATGTGGGGCCAGGAATTGCCCGAATCGGTTCGGAAAGGGCAACGACTGACGGGCATGACGGCCGGGCAGAGCCGGTTTCCGCTGGCGGCATCCCGGTTCAAATTTGCCCAACATGGACAAAGTCGGGCGTGGGTGAGCGAATTGTTGCCCTACACGGCTAAGATTACGGATGAGTTGTGTTATATCCGAACAATGAACACCGAGGCCATCAATCACGACCCCGCCGTAACGTTTATCCAGACGGGTAGTCAGCAGGCGGGACGACCCAGTTTTGGGTCATGGGTGAGTTATGGTTTAGGTTCCGACAACCAGAACATGCCCGCTTTTGTGGTGCTGCTCTCAAAAGGCCGCAACGGCGATCAACCCTTATATGCCAAGCTGTGGAGTAATGGTTTTTTGCCTTCGGTGCATCAGGGAGTCGTTTTTCGGTCGGGACCAGATCCGGTTTTCTACCTAAACAACCCGCCGGGTATCGACCGTTCGAGCCGTCGGCGGATGCTCGATTACCTCACTAAGTTGCACCAGGAGCAGTTTAAGCACGTGCTCGACCCGGAGATCAATAACCGGATGCAACAATACGAAATGGCATACCGGATGCAGGCTTCCGTTCCCGAAACGCTCGACTTGTCGAAGGAGCCGGACTATATTTTTGATATGTATGGTCCTGAAAGCCGCAAGCCCGGCACGTTTGCGGCCAACTGCCTGCTTGCCCGTAAGCTCATCGAAAAAGATGTGAAGTTCGTACAGTTATACCATCAGGGCTGGGATCAGCACGGCAACCTGCCCAACGATATTCAGATTCAGACCAAGAGTGTTGATCAGGCATCAGCGGCTCTGGTTATGGATTTGAAACAGCGGGGCTTACTGGAAGATACGCTCGTGATTTGGGGTGGGGAGTTTGGACGGGGGCCATACTCACAGGGGAAACTTGCCCGTGATAACTATGGTCGCGACCACCACCCGCGTTGCTACACGATTTGGATGACGGGGGCTGGGGTCAAAAAGAGTTTTGTTTACGGCGAAACCGATGAGTTTGGCTATAACATTGTGAAAGACCCGGTTCATATCCACGATTTTCAGGCCACGGTAATGCACCTGATGGGGGTTGACCACGAAAAAATGACCTTCAAACACCAGGGTCGCCGGTATCGCCTAACCGACGTTCACGGCAAGGTGGTGAAGCCGTTGCTGGCGTAGCGAGATCGGGCAGTTCTAAATCACTGTTCACTTCCCGCTCCCCACTTTGTTGGTCTTCGTCTCGTCTAACTGCTTGATAAGTTCGCGTACCGCTACAGACAACTGCTCGTTCTGGTCCGTATAACTCTCCCCAATGGGTCGGGATATTGGCACATCGACGGGCCGGGGAGCCAATTCCATGTCTTTGCCGGTATTGTCGGTGATGCGGGAGAACGGCAACCGGATGGACGACCCGTCGATGAGTTGAGCCGCCGACGTAAAGATGATCCAGCCCGCCGTTGGTTCGCCCACCACTTTCCCCAGTTTCAGCGTTCGGTATCCTTCCGTAAAATCCTCAGCGTCAGACAGCGAGTGTTGATTCGTGACCAAAATCGTGGGTGTTTCCAGGGCACGCTGCCCCAGTTGCGTCCGGGCCGGTGCCGCAGGTAGCCCCCGTGAGGTCATGGTCAGGTAACCTTTACGGGCAAACACGTCGATAGCGTAGGCGTTCACAAATCCGCCGTTGTTGTTCCGCACATCCACCACCACACCTTCACGATTATGATTGTCAGCATCCAGATCCAGATAAAGCTGATTCAGTGACTCTGCCGACATATCGAACATGTGGACGTAACCCAGTCGGCCACCACTCGCTTTGCTCACGAAATCACGCTGCTGCTGCACCCACTGTTTGTAGAGCAGCCCCTTTTCGGTAGCCAGATTGACGGGTAACACGCTCAACTCACGCGGAGTAGCATTAGGGGCCGATGCAACCGAGAGTGTGATTCTGCGGTTGATTTTATTGTTCAGCAACTGCTCCACGTTAGTCGTGGCGTTGATTGTTGTACCGTCCACTGCCAGCAAATAGTCGCCCGGCTTCACGTTGCCCGACAGGGCCGTTGGTCCGAGGCCAACAACCTCGGTTATCAGCAGTTTACCCGTATTTTCATACGTAATTCGGTCGAAGCGTAGACCTAGTCGCCCTGTCGTCACGTCGATGGAGCCTTGCGGAGCTGACACGCCCGAATGCGATGCGTTCAGTTCACCAACCATCATGCTCAGCAATCGGCGCAGTTCGTCGGGGGTGCGGGTGCCAGCCGCAAAGGGTTCGTAAGTACTACGAACGCGCTCCCAATCGACACCATGAAACGCGGGGTCGTAGAAGCCCTTGTTCTGAACGTCCCACGCCTGCCGGAACACCTGTAGTTTTTCTGCCGAAAAATCAACGTCTAATTCCGCCGTTACCGACAAAGGTTTCGGTTCCCGCTTTTCCAGCGAAACTGACTGAATACGACCCTGTTCTAAATAAAAGACATCTTTCCCATCGGGCGAAAACTGCGCATTGCTTTTCGGACCGGGGGTTGTGGTCAATTGCCGGGCTACGTTTCGGTCGCCCTCGCTGGTTGTTTCATCAAGCGAATAGGTGTACAGATTCTGTCGACCGGCCACGCTTGCCAGAATCAGGAGTGTTTTGCCATCCTTGCTGATTGTTTGGGCATCCACGTCAATACCAACGGGCAACAGGCTCAGTCGTTGACGGATACCCTCAAAAACCAAATTCACGCTCTCACGACTTGCCCCGCTCAGACTTCCTGGTTTGGCGGGCGAACCGGTGAGGGTGTCACGGGCCGGAGCTTTATCGGGTACAGCGGGGGTGGTGGTCGGTTTTACATTTCGGGGCGACTCTTCGTTGAACAAATCCCGAAACTGGTCTTCCCGAAACTTGGGCAGGCGTGGCACCAGATCAACGCGGGCAATCTGCGCCGTTTCAGTCCGTTGGGTAGTGCCAAACAAGATGTATTTCCCGTCGGGACTCCAGTTCACGTTACCACCAAATGTGTTTGCCAGGAAACTGACCGGACGACTCTCGCCCCCGGCAACCGGCACGACCCACACGTTGCGGAAGGTTTTGGCCCCGTAGGCCACAAACGCCAGCCATTTCCCATCGGGCGACCAGGCAACTGTACCCGCACCCGCAAAGGGCGGGCGACCCAAATAGCCTTTGTATAAAACGCGATCTTTTTTGCTGCTCAGATCAAGCAATCGCAGTTCCTGCCCATTCCGCACGAAAGCCACCGACTGCCCATCAGGCGACACAACGGGCGAACCGTCGTCCTGTTGGCTATCGGTCAGGCGAGTTTCGTCGCGGGTTGCAAAATCGTACTGAAACAGGTTCGCAGCCCCATTTCTGGTGCTGCTATAAAGTAACCTTCGGCTGTTGGGTGTCCAAACGGGTTGCGATTCCAGAGCCGGGGAATTGCTGATACGAACGGCATCGCCCCCGTCTTTGGCCGAGGTGGCAAAAACATCACCATGGGCCGTAAACGCCAGTTTTTTACCATCGGGCGATACCACTAAATCGCGAAACTGGTTGGTCAGTTTCAGGTGATCGACTGCCGGGCCAGCCGCAGCCCCCCGTAACCGAATAGCAACCGGGGCGGTTTGTTTGGTGGCGATGTCGTGCGTCCAGATCTGGAAATCACGCTCGAACACAATCGTCCGCCCGTCGCGGCTGATAGATGGCCAAAGTGCCCGCCCGTTGGTAAAATTCGTCAGCATAATGGGCTGCCCTTTCAGCGGCTTCGACCAGAGGTTTTGTTGCCCATTGCGATCCGACACAAAATAGAGTGTCTGCCCGTTCGGACTCCAGAGCGGCCACAGTTCTTTGGCACCGCCCTCTGTCAGTCGTTCATAAACAGGTTTGTCGCCCGGTTTCGTACCAATTTTGCAGGTCCAGATTTCCGATTGGTCCAGGTGACTGCTACCCCGTCGCCACCACTGAGCAGCCGCAATGCCCCGCGCCGAAAAAGCGAGTGTCGAGCCATCGGGCGAGGGTGTTCCGAAAAACTCACTGGCATAGCGGTCAGCCGTAACGGGCATGGGCGTTCCTCCTGCCATGCCAACCCGGTAAATGTCGTTCATGCCCGAAATGTCGCGGCTCGTCAAGTGGAAATAGACCATCTTGCCGTCGCTCGACCAGGCACTCAGGCTTTCAGCTCCATCGTCGTAGGTAAGTCGGCGAAGCTGCCCCGTTTCCAGCGTTAGCACGTAAATATCGCCGTTCCCAGAGCGTGCCGAACTGAATGCCACATAGTTGCCATCAGGTGAATATAAAGGCCGGGATTCATTGTCGGCATGGGCAACCAGCAGCCGAGCTTCGCCACCCGTTGCCGGAACCGTCCAGATATCCCCACCGGATACGAAGGCAATTTCGCGGCCATCGGGCGAAACCGTTGGTTCGGCAAATGCAAACTGAGGAGTCGGGCTGGCCGACTGACCCATGCTCGACTGGATACTGCCTGTGCTGAGAACAAGCGATGAAATAAAAAGCGGTAGGTAACGGAGTGAACGCATAGGAAAGTTGGCGAAACGGAGTGCGGTATAAAGATACAGGGTCGATGGATACCCACACGGATGCGCCAGAGAAATAAATCGCTTCGTTTGACCACTTCCCACAGCCAACCCGTCAAGTTGGCTACCGTTATGGCGGCCCAGCCATCATAAAGGTCATCACCGGCCCGCAAGTTTTGAATCGACTTGTTGGAACACACCACCAGACAGAGAATCTGGGTGTGGCTCTACCGACCTCAGAGACTTAATACGGCAAACTCAACCCGGCGGTTAATTTTTCGCTCTTCGTCGATGCCTTTGGTCAGAATGGGCCGCGTGTCGCCGTAACCAATGGTTTGAATCCGGCTTACTTCGATCCCCTGCTGCACCAAATACCGCTGACACGCCAACACCCGATCCTGCGAAAGCTGGAGGTTTTTGGCATGATCGCCAATAATGTCCGTATGTCCTTCGAGCCGGATGGTCATGTTGGGGTTGTTCTGCATCATGGCCGCCACCTGATTAAGTTCGGCAAACGAGGCTGCTAACAGATCGGCTTTCGACATCTCGAAATAGATATTTTTCAGCGCGATCTTGTCGCCCACTGCCAACGGAATCAGGGCAATGTTCTGTGTAAAGAGTTGATTTCCTGACGCTTTTGTTAAGTCGAGCGTCCCACTCGCCGACTGGTAGCCCCGTGCCGAAGCAATATAGGTGTAGATCTGTCCTTTTACGAGCGACATCCGGTAGCCACCCGTCGAAGCAAAACTCTGCACCGAATCAATGGATTTTTTGCTGGCCGAAAACTGGTAATTGATCGTAGCTGTTACGGGCCGTTTCGATTTCGAGTCGCTCACAATTCCCGATACAGCCACCATTGTGGGCACGGGGGCCGGTTTGGGTACTGGCGTTGGCGTAGGGATTGGTGCCGGAACGGGTTCAGGAACACGTGTTTCGCCCCCTGTTTGACCAGACGGTTTCGGCAGCGGTTTGGTTGTTTTCGGTGGTTTGGTGGTAGAGGTTGTTGGTGCCGGGGCTTTTGGAATCGGCGTTGGTTCGGGAGTGGGAGCAGGTGGTGGCGAATAAACGACGGCATCGGCGGGATTACTCACGTACAAGTTGTAGATATTCCAGCAAACGATGTAGTCATAATCGTTGCACTCGAACAAATCGAAGTTCTCCAGCCCTTTGTCTAACCGCTCGAAATAGAGCGTAAACGTTACTTTATCACCGGGATAAGTCTTTATGTTTTGGGGTTTGATCGGCATGTCATCAGCCTTGATGAACCGAAACTTACGCGCTCCATTGGCCGCTACCAATTGCGCATTGGGGTCAATCTGAATCGTATGTGAACTAACGAGTCGATTATTTTGGTCATACCGGGGCTGTGATTTATCCGTGAACGTCAGCGTCAGAATCGTATAATCGCGGGTCAGCCGGATATTATTGACCGTAACGCCGGGGTCTGCCGGGCGAGGGTCCCCAGTCGGTTGGGGATTGCCCCGCCCATCAGAGGGGTACTGCCCGCCGTTGCCCCCGCCAGTGGGAAAGCTGAAAGGGCCAAAGGCACAGGAGGACAAAAGTCCGGCCAAAAAAGGGAGTAGAATGTAGATTCTGCGCATAGTGAATTAAGCGGTAGGAATTTAGGAGTCTGACGACTCCACAAGCCGAAAGATACAACCTTGCAGTTGGTTTGCCCTTACCCCATCACCATGGCACTGCCAAAAGTATTCTAAACCCTTAAAATAACTTAATTGATTGTATGCTCTTTATTGATTATAATACTTTTGTGCGATCAACAAACTTTCCTACTCGCATGAAGCAGTACATGATAGCATTAGGTATCCTCTTCCCGATTTTGAGTTGGGCGCAATCGAATCAGGACGAACAATCTCCGCTCAGTCAGGGACAAGTACACATTGGGGTTGGCGTTGGAGCCGGTTTTGGCAACAAAACGGGTGGCTATCTTCGGGCAACACCCTATGCCAACTACTTTATCAAAAATGGCCTGGCACTTCGTTTGGAAGGTCGGTTTAATTACAATGGGCCGGGCGGTAATCACTACACGGGTCTGGGAATTGGTACACAGTATCATTTCCTGCGCACGAATCGGTTTTCTGCCTTTGCCCAGGCAGGTTATTTTTATGGGCGAGCCAACTACGGGCAGTATCAATTTGCCGACATCAACTCACCAACATACCAAGTCGACCGTTACCGCCGATACCAGTTCAACTACGGAATGCTAAACGTAGGGGTAGGTGCTCAGTATCAATTGGGTTCACGTTGGTCTGTCAATGCCCTCGTTGAGCGGAATTTTGGCCAAAAAGTTGGCCGGTGGGGTGCCGACAGGCAAAATGCGACCATCGGCGTTGGTTTTCGGATTAAGTGAATTCGTTGTTAGTCAGGAAATTATACGTGGCGATGGGGATTTTCTCACCGTTGCGTATAATCTGACAATGGCATTCCGTCGCCTTCGTCCTGAACGGCATCCAGGATCACTTCCACTTCTTTCACACGGTCGGTGTCGCCTTTTTTCTCAAAAGCCAGCATCAGGTTGCGGAGTGTCCGGCGGATAATGTCGATGTTGGAGCAGGGCTGGTAGAAAATGTCGTTTTGCTTCAGGTTCAACTGGCCAATGTAGTGGTCGATGTCGTTTTTGGAGAACACCAGCCCCCGCGTGAACACATTGACGTAGAACTGAACACCGTTGGGCTGTTTGTAGGTCAGCACAAACAGGTTGGGCAAATTCACGCCATAGATCGGCATCCCGATTTTGCGGGCAATCAGCATATAAATCACGCACAACGAAATGGGGTTGCCCCGGCGGGATTCCAGCACCTGATTGAGCATCGAGTTGGCGGGCGAGTGAAAATGTTTGGAGTTGGGCGCAAAACCAAGCGTGTTGAAAAACGCATTATTCAGAGCCTTTACCTGATCCACCGGGTGCATATCGGTGCCAACATCCAACCATACCTTGTAGTAAAGCTGCTCCAGATCCTCGCGGAGTTTGTCGAGCGAGAGGTCGGGATACTGGTAGGTCGAAATGATCCAAAGCCCTTCGAGCAGATCCATGCCGCCCCCGTTTTTCCAGTCCCGAATACGATCCAGCACCGATTGGTATTGGAGGTCGTGAATCAGTTCTTCAATCCGCTTTTGCAGGTTCGGATTAAAACTTCCTTCCCATTCAGTTTCCAGAAACGGGATTAGCTGCCCCCCCATCTGCCGGATTCTCCCCTCCACATGATCGACCACTTCGCGGTCTTCGTCGTCTAAAAGGGATATCAATGCTTTGATCTCGCTGTCGTTCATATACGTTAGATAGTCTGTCTTACTGAACCCCAGGATAAATACTGCTTTCAGAAAGGGCCTGAATTTTATAGTTTTGTCCGATTTTTGGGCTGTCCCCGGTGGCGTTACCCTAAATTACTAACAAAACTTTACAAAAAAACGATTTGACTTCCACTGACAATATAGTCTCGAAAATAGTGGTCACTGGCGGGGCAGGCTTCATCGGCTCACACACGGCAGTTTCGCTGGTTGCCGCCGGTTTCGAACCAATTATCGTTGATAATTTCTCGAATTCCGAACATAAAATACTGAATGGTCTCGAAGAAATTCTGGGTCGCCGGTTAACCTGCCACGAAGCCGATTGCAATGATGCCGATGCGATGGAGCAAATCTTTTCAGCAGAGAAACCAGCGGGTATTATTCACTTCGCGGCTTCTAAAGCCGTAGGCGAATCGGTTCAGAATCCGCTGCTCTATTATCGGAACAACCTCAATTCGTTGATGGTGCTGCTCGAGCTGATGCCCCGGCACAAGGTGCGCAGCCTAGTCTTTTCGTCGTCCTGCACGGTATATGGCCAACCCGAACACCTGCCCGTTACCGAGGCTACGCCCCGGCTCCCGGCTTCGTCGCCCTATGGCAATACCAAAGCAATGGGCGAAGATATCATCCGCGATTGTGTGGCCTCCCAAACGCCAATTAAAGCCATCTCGCTTCGGTATTTCAACCCCATTGGGGCGCATCCATCTGCCCTCATCGGTGAATTACCCCGTGGTGTACCGGCCAACCTCGTACCCTATTTGTTGCAGGTGGCGGCTGGCAAACGCGAAAGTCTAACCATTCACGGCAACGACTACAACACGCCCGACGGCACCGCCATTCGTGATTATATCCATGTCATGGATCTGGCCGAAGCTCACGTTAGTGCATTGCAATTGTTAGCCAACAAAAACGCCGATTCATTCTACGATATTTTCAATATTGGCACCGGAACGGGTGCATCGGTGCTGGAACTGATCAATACATTTGAGCAGGTCACGGGCATACCATTGCCATATACCCTCGGCGCCCGTCGGCCCGGCGACATTGAACAGATTTACGCCGACGTAACAAAGGCAACTGAAGGCCTTCACTGGAAAACAAAACGATCATTAGCCGAAGCGCTGGGCGATGCCTGGCGGTGGCAACAGACATTATGAAAACAATAGTAATTACCGGCGGGGCCGGGTTCATTGGCTCCCATGTTGTTCGGCTCTTCGTGACGAAGTACCCGGAATACCGCATCATCAACCTCGACAAGCTGACTTACGCGGGTAATCTGGCTAACCTCACCGATATTGAGGATGCGCCCAATTATACGTTTGTGAAAGGTGATATTACAGATGCGTCGTTTCTGGAGGGTATGTTCGCCGAAATCCAGCCCGACGGGGTTATTCACCTCGCGGCTGAGTCACACGTGGATCGCTCCATTACGGACCCGCTGTCGTTTGTGATGACCAACGTGGTTGGCACGGTAAACCTGCTCAACGCGGCCAAAAACCACTGGAAGGACTCGGAGACCGCCTTTGAGGGCAAGCGTTTTTACCACGTCTCAACCGACGAAGTGTATGGCTCGCTGCACAACCCCGAAGATTTTTTCCTCGAAACCACAGCCTACGACCCTCAATCACCCTATTCAGCTTCTAAAGCCGCATCGGATCACTTTGTCCGGGCCTATGGCAACACCTATAAAATGCCGGTGGTGTTGAGCAACTGCTCCAATAACTACGGCCCGAACCACTTCCCGGAGAAACTGATTCCGCTGCTCATTCACAACATTCAGCTCAACAAGCCGCTGCCCGTTTATGGCAAAGGCGAGAACATCCGCGACTGGCTCTATGTGGTGGATCATGCGCGGGCTATCGACACCATTTTCCACAACGGAACACTGGGCGAGACCTACAATATCGGTGGCTTCAACGAGTGGAAAAACATTGACCTTGTCCACCTGCTTTGCTCCATTATGGATCGCAAACTGGGTCGCGAAGAAGGCACCTCGGCCAAACTGATCACCTACGTCACCGACCGGGCCGGCCACGACCTTCGCTACGCTATCGACGCAAGCAAGATCATGAACGAACTCGGCTGGGAGCCTTCGCTTCAGTTCGAAGAAGGTCTCGAAAAAACCGTCGATTGGTTCCTGGCCAATCAGGAATGGCTCGACAATGTGACATCAGGGAATTACCAGAGTTATTATCAGGGCATGTACGCAAATCGGTAAAGAGTGAAAGAGCGAAAGAGTGAAAGAGCGTTGCAAGGTTTGGCCGTTATTCTTTCACTCTTTCACTCTTTCGCTCTTTCACTCTTTAATCAAAGATGAAAGGAATTATTCTCGCCGGAGGCTCCGGCACCCGGCTCCATCCGCTCACATTGGCCGTATCGAAGCAGTTGATGCCCGTGTACGACAAGCCGATGATCTATTACCCGCTGTCGATTCTGATGCTGTCGGGTATTCGTGAGATTCTGATTATCTCGACACCCCACGATCTGCCCTTTTTCGAGAAACTTCTCGGCGATGGCTCCAGAATTGGGTGTCAGTTCACCTATGCCGTGCAGCCCAGCCCTGACGGACTGGCGCAGGCCTTTATTATCGGCGAAGAATTCATCGGCAATGATAAAGTGGCTCTTGTGCTGGGTGACAATATTTTCTACGGCTCCGGCCTGTCGAAACTGTTGCAGGCCAACAACAACCCCGATGGGGGCGTGGTCTATGCCTACCAGGTTCACGACCCCGAACGCTACGGCGTAGTTGAGTTCGATGATGAGTTTAACGTGCTGTCGATTGAAGAGAAACCTGAACAGCCTAAGTCGAATTATGCCGTGCCGGGTTTGTATTTCTACGATAACAGCGTGGTAGAGATCGCCAAAAACATTCCACCCTCACCCCGTGGCGAGTTAGAAATCACCGACGTAAACCGGGTTTATCTCGAACGCGGTCAACTCAAAGTGGGCGTTTTAGATCGGGGAACAGCCTGGCTCGACACGGGTACGTTTGCGTCGTTGATGCAGGCGGGACAGTTTGTGCAGGTGATTGAAGAGCGGCAGGGACTCAAAATTGGGTGCATCGAAGAGATTGCTTACCG
Organism: Cytophagales bacterium; assembly: GCA_031411995.1. Taxonomy (GTDB): domain Bacteria; phylum Bacteroidota; class Bacteroidia; order Cytophagales; family Spirosomataceae; genus Rudanella. Next base: position 54,662 of record JANOCD010000087.1, on the reverse strand, counting down.
TATGAAATTCATTGACAAAGACCAGCTTTGTGCCATTGCTAAACCGCTGGTAAAGAGTGGCTATGGACAATATTTGCTGAATATTGTGAAGTAGTGTTTGTGATCTTATTAGCGGTAAAAAAGAAAAGCCGGGGCAATGCCCCGGCTTTTTCATACCTAACCTATGAGATGAGAAAAACGTATGTCGTGCTGTTCGGCTTTGACCCTACAAATTTGAGTGTTGGTTGCCAGAGGTTTTAGCGCATACTTACGCGATTGCAAAAATGGGGCTTTGTCCCCCCTATACATAGCGTAGAAATACGTATTCTGAAGCGGACAAGTACGTTTTTGTGCAGAATCGACTACCGAACAATGGTTTTGCAGTACCTGATGTTCCATAAAATGCTAATTTGTCCGCCCAAACAAGATCACTGAAAACTATATGAAATCACACTTTCCCTATGCCAAGCCTGGCCGTGAAATGAGTTTTACCGAAGCACGAACCTGGGTTACCGAATACAGAAAAAGCTGCGAGAAACAAGCAAACCCCATCCACGCCGAAGGGTTTAGCAAAGAGGTATTATTGAAAATATTGGCCAACGACGATTGCCAGGGTATTCGGGTTTATCATGGTCACGAAAATGGAGAGCCTCGTTTGTTGTTAGTAGGTATGGACAAAAAAGGCAATGATATGCACCGAACTCCGAAGGGCCTTAAAGACGATATGCCCGGTGATGGGGGTGGATCAGGTATTTTTGGAGATGGGAGTAAATGCCCGGAAGAATGTGATAATCGCTGACCCCTGTGCTGCCGCTCGTATCGGTACTTGAGTTTTTTGTAAAGTATCCATTGTCCGTTTTGGCAGATTTATCCATCATTCTGCCGTTCGGTTTTAGTTTAGGATACTGGCATCGGTCAACCGCCATACGTTACTTTACTATTCTCGTATGGTGGACTCTATTCAGGAGCGTAGTGAGCATCCTGACAGCGAGTCAACGGATGAATAATTTACTGCTGTTCAATGTTGATTTGCTGGTTCGGTTCACGCTGTTACTGATTGTGTTTTATTATACTTTTCAGTATCCCCGCGAGAAACGAACAGCGTTGCTTTTACTGGTGGGGTTCTGGATACTCTATGGGGTCGATTTTTTCCTGTCGAATCCAAACCTCAGCGACCTGCACAATCACCGGCTCAACCGGTACTCGTTTGTTATCGAAAGCGTGATAATGCTGGGCCTCGTGCTGCGATTCTTTTTGTTTTTGGTTCGAGAACTTCCCGTGGCTAACTTAACCGAATATCCACTATTCTGGATTTGTTGCGGGCTTTTAATTGCTCATGCCGGAACGGTATTTTTAACACCGTTTATGTATTATTATAATGTCTGGAATAATCCGTATGATTTCCGCACAATGGTTAAAATTGAACATTGGGTAGAGATTATCAAAAACTGTGCTTTCGCCATTGCTATGGCCTATGCCCGACGCTCAACGCATTGATATGACGCTGCAAACAGCCAACGACGGAATTCTGATCGCAACAATCGCCATGTTACTCATGGCGATTTTCATCATTATTTTCGTGGCCTATTATCAGCAGAAGCAGGCCCAGCACCAGATTACGGTAAAGGAGTTGCAGGAACGGCACCGGCAGGAACTGATGGCCGCCATGTTTCGGGGGCAGGAAGCCGAACGGCGCAGACTTGCACAGGATTTACACGATGATATTGGCACGATGCTTTCGGTTGCCAAAATGACTCTGAACCAATTGGAACGGCACCTTGAACGGTATTCACCGGAGCGGGCGCAGGCGCAAAAAACCCGGCAATTACTTGACGATACCCTGAAAAATGTGCGTCGAATCAGCCGCGATCTGGTGCCAACCACGCTGGAACGATTTGGGTTGCTGGCGGCCCTGGAAGAATTGGTTGGCAATGCCAATAACGACCTGATCAGCGTGCAGTTGGAGTGGCCCGAAAAGTTCGATATGACCGCCCCGGCACTGGATGTGATGCTTTACCGGATTGTGCAGGAACTGGTGAATAATGCCATTCGCCATGCCGGGGCAACCCACATTACCATTCGTTTTTTTATTCACGAAAAAGAACTTCGGCTGGCTGTTCTGGACGATGGACGGGGCTTCGACATCGACGAGGTTATTCAGAGCAAACAACGCGGTTTGGGCTTGCGCAACATCGAAAGTCGTTTGAGTGTGGTAAACGGACACGTTACATTTGACGTAGCGCCGGGACGAGGTTCACGGATAATTGTGCAGATTCCGTTAGAAAACCCTAAACTTGTGGCACTCCTGACCTAACTGCCCGAAATGATGCGAAAAATCAAACTGGCCCTCTGCGACGACCACAACCTTTTTCGGGTAGGAATGGCCTCCATTTTGACCCAGGTACCTGATTTTGACCTCGTTCTGGAAGCGGCCAACGGCCAGGAACTGATCGACAAAATTGCCCGGAAAACCCCCGACGTAGTCCTGCTCGATCTCCAGATGCCCGTGCTCGACGGCACCGCCACTGCCGATTTTCTTCGCGAAAACCACCCGCTTATTAAAATTGTGATTCTCACCATGCACGACGAGGATCGCATGGTGCTGCACCTTTTAGAAAAAGGGGTTAGTGGCTACTTGCTGAAAGATGCCGACCCCGGCGAGGTCGAAAAAGCCATTCGGAAGGTGATGGATGATGGTGTTTACCTGAACGATTTTGTGTCGCGGGCCATGCTCCGAAAAATGACCAATACCTCCACCGTAGTCAAACAACCCTCCACATTTTATAACAGTAAAGTGCTGCTGTCGGAGCGCGAGAAAGAGGTGCTGAAGCTGATTTGTGAGGGCTTATCAACCGCTGAAATCAGCGAAAAGATTTTCCTAAGCCCTCGCACAGTGGAAGGACACCGCCTGCGCATTCTCGAAAAAACCGGCACCAAAAACACGGCAGGCATGGTAGCCTATGCGTTTAAGAATAATCTGGTATAGTCTGGCATAATTCTACCAACACCCCGCTCGTGCCTTTGGGGTGCAAAAAACAAACGAGTTTATTGTCGGCCCCCCGTTTGGGGGTTTCGTTCAGGAGCGTGAACCCCTCCCCTTTCAACCGAGCCATTTCGGCCAGAATATCATCTACCTCAAACGCGATGTGGTGGATACCTTCTCCTTTTTTTTCGATGAATTTGGCTATTGGGCTACTGGGGTCTGTAGCCTCCAGTAATTCGATCTTGGTTTGCCTGCCGTGCGGTTCCCCGTCGGGGCCCGCATTTATCTTAAAAAAAGAGGTTGTAACATGTTCTGATTCAATAGCCTCTGCTTTGTAAGGAGTTACATTAAGCAGCTTGGTGAAGAGTTCGTTTGCATCGGTCAGGCTCCGAACCGCAATGCCGATGTGTTCGACGTTGGTTAGCATTATTTAATGAATAATGGTGAATACGTAATGGACAATGAGTGATGGACAATGACTGAGTACCAATGAAACTTTCCCGAACGGGCAAAAGTTAGTAAATTGACAGTGGATCTTTGACCGATCAGGCCATTATTCGTTGTACCGGTTCGCCGGTCCGATTCTTCATTTTAAATTCCTTTGCGAGATGGTAACGATATCAGAAATCGCTAGAAATAAAATTACTGAACTCCGCCAGAAAGACGGTTTGTCTGAAAATCATGCCATCCGGGTGGCGGTTGAAGGCGGTGGCTGTTCGGGGCTGATGTATGATCTTCAGTTCGACGCGACCCAGCAACCAAACGACCATTTGGTGGAAGATAAAGGTATCAAAATTCTTGTTGACCGGAAAAGTTTATTGTACCTCGCCGGTACGGAACTCGATTTTTCAGACGGTCTGAATGGCAAAGGGTTCCAGTTCAAAAACCCCAACGCAACGCGCACCTGTGGCTGTGGAGAAAGCTTTGCCGTCTAAGCCCGTTAGCAAATCCCGAACCACGCTTACGGAACTGATGATTCCGGCCTATGCCAACTTTGGCGGGCGTGTTCATGGAGGTATCCTGCTCTCGCTGATGGACAAAGTAGCCTACGCTTGTGCGGCTAAACACGCCGGAACCTACTGCGTGACCGTATCCGTAGATGGGGTCAATTTTCGGGAGCCAGTTGAGGTTGGCGAGTTAGTCTCACTCATGGGGTCGGTGAACTACGTAGGCCGAACCTCGTTGGTGGTGGGTATCAAAGTGATCGCCGAAAACGTGAAAACGGGGCAGGTGAAACACACCAACACCTCCTACTTCACGATGGTGGCCAAAAACGAGGCTGGTATTCCCACCGAAGTGCCGCCCTTGCTCCTTGAAACCGAAGATGATGCCCGGCGTTTCCTCGAAGCCATGAAACGCCGGGAACTCCGTTCTGCTTATGGCGAACATTTCGATAATGCCCGCAACCTGATGCAACTTAAAGAGAACCTGGGGAAGCTTAAAGATGAGCGGTGTGAGGTCAATTTTGACCTTTCGTCATAACTCCCCCCGCACAATTTTTGCCCCGGCCACCATGTTGGCCAATTTTTGTTTGGCAGCCCAGCGTGCTGTTTGACTGAGACCACAATCGGGGGCCACGGCTAATTTCTCGGCGGGCACAAACGGCAGACATTTCCGAATACGCTCGGCTACGTCCTGGGGCGTTTCAATATAATAACTCTTCACGTCGATAACACCAACGGCCACGTCGAACTTCTCAGCGAAGCGTTCGAGCAGGTGTACTTCCGAAAAATTCAGAATCGTCATTTCGGAGTGGAGTTCATCCACTGCCATGTCCATAAAATCGGGGAGCATGGGCGCAATGGATTTTTTACCCACGGACCGGCCTTTGTAATTTCCGAAGCAGAGGTGCATCGACAGGCGGGTTTTGCCCACGCCGGGAGCCACTGTCCGGTTGAAAATATCCACAAACCGTTTTGTGTCCTCGCGGTAGGCGTAGCACGACATCGACGGTTCATCGACGCAGATTTCGGGAACGCCCAGAGCCACCAAATCTTCGATTTCTTTCCGCACAAGGGGCAAAAGGGCCTCTGTCACATCCCAGCGATCTTTGTAGTGATGCCCAGGCAACAACCGCCCGCTAAGCGTGTAAGGGCCGGGAATCGACACTTTCATGCCCTGCCCTTTTGGAGCCAGCCGCTTCAGTCGCTGGTATTCTTCAACCACACCAAGACCACGCGGGGCCGTGAGTGGCTCAACAATGTTGTGTTTGCCGCGCTGATCGTGGGCGGGTGGGCCATATTTCCTTAGTTCTTCGTCGTTATTCTGAATACCCCGGATGTAGCCATAGAACGACAGGTTGAAATCGAAACGGGTTTGTTCGCCATCGGTGATGACATCTAAACCCGCCGAAACCTGATCGTGAATAGACGTGATCACGGCATCTTCGATCATCTCGTTAATGTCGGCGGGGCCAAATTGGCCCAAATTCTGGCTCGAAAATTCAAGCCAACCGGGGAACGGCATCGAGCCGACAACGGTGGTTTTGATAGGGATTGGTTGCAAGATGGTTTTGTGGTTATTTTGCCGAATGGCGTTGAAAAACACAATTATGTGGTCGAGTCGCCAAGTTGGCGAAGAAATTTACGGCGGTAGGTCATGGTTTAGGAGAAGGAGCAATAGGTTAAGCGACTAATTGGGTAGCCCGGACTTGTTCGCTGAGTTGCTGGAATTCGCGTTCCATTTCGTCACGCTGTCTAATAGAATCCCGCAAAGACTGCCTGGAGGCTCCCAGTGCCATTTGCTTTGCCATAGTTTCGTTGAAAACTTTTATTTTTCGAGCGGTTACGACTAGACGTATTTCGAGTTCATCAAAACGTTCCATATTGCTCATTGGTTAAACGTAAAAAACCTTTTTCCTTTCCACGTCGACTGCTACTAAATAACGTAAACCATTTGAGTTCTTCAAGTTCATCAATGGCTTTTTTGAGCAGATCAGGATTGCCATAAAAAGGAACCCACTTAACGTCCAGATTAACGAACCGTTGGCTTACGGAATTTAAAAACTGAAATCTATAGTCAAGGTATGATTTGGAGACGAAAATAACGATGTCAATATCATTTGGTTTATCAATTGTTGTAACGAAACTTCCGTCAATCCAGATTGACTTCACAGGAATACTCTCTTCAGTAATAACAGTCAGAAAGTTAACACATTCTCCCCAAATTTTCTTCCGATGCTTATTTTGGGTTCCAAAGTAGTATCCAACTGTATGCAAGCTTGCGGGAGTTACTCCAATAGGCAGTAGAAAGCCAAATTCATCGAATTGCAATAGGTCAACACGTTTCCACTCCCACCAAATCAAGCCCTCAATCTCCTCCAGAAACGTAAATCCATTCTTTTGCAGCACCCGTTGCGAAGGCAGATTATCCACGTCAGTGTCGGCCATCACACGCAACACACCCGGCTGCCGACTTACCCAATTCACCATGCCGCCGACCATTTCGGTCATGTAGCCCCGTTGCTGAAAGGCCGGGTAGGTGCCGTAGCCAATTTCTACGGTGCCGGTTTCGTCGGGTTCGCCTTTGAACTTGGCATCGGCCACAATCTGGCGCGTTTCCCGATCCCAGGCAATCCAAAGCGTATGGTAAAGCGGGTCGAGTTCGGGGTCTTTCAGGCGTGGCACCGTGAAATGCGTGATAATCGACAACAGCGGCTCCACCACCTCGCGCTGACCGGGCAGCAGGCCCAACAAATCCTCCAGCCGGGTACTGTTTTCAAGGTGCAGCCGGAGTTGGTCGAGCGAAAGGGGAACAATGGTCAGGCGGGCCGTTTCAATCATGCTTAATAAATAAACCACACCCGACGAATCAGGCCATTTTGTACTTCATAAATTGCTGTAGCTTTCGATTCGCTATCTCCCCGTCCAGTCACTTTTTCCTGGTCGATCACGGTATTACCCTGAACGATACGCCCCAGCAAAGCCGCATAATTTTTGGGGTATTTTCGGAACAGTCCACCGTATGCTTTTTCCAGATTAGCTTTTCCTTGCATCGTCAGCCTGTTAGGAAACCGGTAGATTTCGATACTGTCCGAATAGGTAGCTGCAAAAGCAGACAAGTTCTGGGCGTTATAGGCCTCCAACTGGCGTTGCACCAGTTTTTCGGGGCCTTCCTGTTGCGCCCAAACGCTGGGAATTACGCCCAACAGCATTAAAAGTGAGAAGATGAATTTCATGTGAGGATTTTACAAGCCGCTAACATAACTCTGAATGCCGACTTTTTCATACAACATGGCCAGCCAATAGGCGCGGTGATTCAGACCGCCTGATTCTGAATGGCGAAACTGGCGGCCCCGATGGCCCCAGCCATGTCGCCGAAGTGGGCAATTTTAATGGGTGTTGACTGGCCACCGGGTCGCCATTCATGGAGATTCATGAACTCGGAGAGCGGTAACAGCAAATCGTCTTCGGCTTGGGTGATGCCCCCGCCCAGCACCACTAAATCGGGCGAAAAGGCGTTCAAGAGAGCACAGATGCCGATGGCGAGGTGCCGCACGGAAGTCAGCCAAACCCATTGAGCAACGTAGTCACCGTGTTTGTAGGCTTCCAAAAGTTCATAAGTCGAGGTGAACCGACCCAGCGACCGTTTTTGGATGGTGGCGTTGCCTATTGCGTTTTCTAAGCTACCCGGTTGCCCCGTAATGCTCAAATCGCTTTCGGTGTTGACGGTGATATGGCCCAAATGCCCCGCTTTCTGGTAGTTACCCTGATACAGTTTTCCATCGATCAGGATGCCCCCGCCTACGCCCGTGCCGAGGGTAAGCATCACCACATTTTTGTGGCCCTTCGCTACCCCGAAACGACTTTCGGCCATCAGTGCCGCGTGTGCATCGTTGACCACATGAACGGGTTCATTCAGGAAATGACCCCAATTGAAGTCTTCCAATCCATCGAGCCGACCGGGCATGAACGCAATGCACTGATTACCTGCGTTGGGTAGGCCCGGTGCCGAAAGGCCAACCGCTTTCACGACAGCCCCGCCCGGCAGCGCGTTAGCTTGTTGGTGCAGGTCGGCGACCGTTTCCTTTACAGCCTGTTTCCAGTGAGCGTTTTCGCTGTTGGTGGGGTGATAAATTTGCCGGATGATTTCGCCAGTGTCTGTATCCATCAGAACACCTTTGATCCAGGTGCCGCCAAGGTCAATGCCAATCGCTGTTTGAGTCACGGGATAGAATAAAAATGTTGGGATAAATGAGAAAGGGCAATTTAAGGTAAACATCACTGTTTGGGCCACATCAAATACAACAGCACGTACCTTTGCCCGGAAATTTTTACCCAAAGTTTGGAGTTATAAGTTGAATGGAAGACTACGAACTGCATACGCTGCCCAACGGCATCCGTATTGTCCATAAACAGATTCTGCATACTCAGATTGCCCATTGCGGCATTATGCTCGACATTGGGAGCCGCGACGAAAGCCCCAACCAGCTTGGTCTGGCGCATTTTTGGGAACACATGGCGTTTAAAGGCACCGAAAAACGCCGGTCGCATCACATCATCAACCGGCTCGAAAATGTGGGCGGGGAACTGAACGCCTACACCACCAAAGAAAAGGTCTGTTTTCATGCCTCTGTACTGGGCTTGCACTTCGACAAAGCCACCGAACTGCTGGCCGATATTGCCTTTCACTCGGTGTTCCCCGAAAAGCAGATCGAACGCGAACGGGGGGTGATTCTGGAGGAAATGGCGATGTATTACGACTCGCCCGAAGATGCGCTGCAAGACGACTTCGATCAGTTGGTGTTTCAGAATCACGCCCTCGGCAGCAACATTCTCGGTACGCCCGAAACGGTCAACTCGTTCACGCGGGAATATTTGCAACAGTTCATTGCCGACAATTTAGACACGGGCCGAATTGTATTTGCCTCCGTCAGCAACGATCCCTTTCCGAAGGTGGTCAAAATGGTGAGCAAGTATCTGGCCGACATTCCGCAGCAAACGACCACCCGCCAACGAAAAGCTCCAACTGTATATATTCCTCAACGTCAGACAGTTGAGCGGCCCATCACGCAGGCTCAGTGCGCCCTCGGTCGTCCAGCGTTTGCCCTGACCGACCCCCGGCGGTTGCCGTTTTTCATGCTTGTGAACCTGCTCGGTGGCCAAGGCATGAACTCGCGCCTGAACATGAATTTGCGGGAGAAATTTGGCCTTGTTTATAGCATCGACGCGGGCTACACACCGTATTTGGACACGGGCTTCCTCGGCATTTATTTCGGCACCGACCCGAAAAAGGTGAATCGCGCCCAAACGCTCATCCTGAAAGAAATGCAGCTTTTGCGCGACAAACCACTGACAACCTTGCAGTTGCACCAAACTAAAGAGCAACTGATGGGGCAGTTGGCAATGGCCGAAGAGAGCAATCAGAGTTTCATGCTGATGATGGCCAAGAGCGTTCTCGACATCAACCGGGTCGAGTCGTTGCCCGATATTTTCGGGGAAATTCGGGCGGTCACGGCGGAGCAATTACAAGGTCTCGCCCAAGAGATGTTCGACCCCGACCAAATGAGTCACCTCACGTTTATGCCTGAGAATTGATTTTTCGACAGGATGGGTATGTAGAACAAATTCAAAAAATTACTGATGCATAAGGGCTTCGACTCCGCTCAGCCTGACAGTCTAAACTGACTCAGAAAAAGAGTAACTGAATCAATGTAGGCTGTCAGGCTGAGCGGAGTTGAAGCCCTATGCGTCAGCAATTCTACACCCGTCAATCTTGGTATGTGCTGATTATTGATTTTATTTAGCCAATAATCCACATATTTCCTGCCAACAGCCATGAAATCAGTTCTTTACGTAGTTGGTGTATTGCTTTCGGTTCAATCTTTCGCGCAGTCGAACATTCGGGTTGGCCAAACGGCTCCGCCTATCATCATTACCGACTGGATTGCCAATGTGCCAGCCGACAAAGATTTGACCTCCTATCCGGTCGTGTTGGAGTTTTGGGCTACATGGTGTGCGCCCTGCATTGCTGCTGTCCCCCATTTGAATGAGCTACAAAGCCAGTTTGCGCACACGGGTCTCCGGTTCGTGTCCTTAACCGATGAGCCGACCGACAAAGTGGATCGACTGCTTAAACGAGTTGCCTTTCAGTCGATAGTGGCGAGCGACCAATCCAAAAAGACACACATTGCTTATGGCAACGGCAAAACCGGATTAGATGCCTTCCCATTGACCGTATTCATTGATGCGAAAGGGATGATCCGGTGGATTGGCGACCCTAATTATTTGGACAAGGCCATTTTGCAGAATCTGCTTGAAGGCAATCCGCCACCCGCCAACGAAAAATTGGGGCCGGCCACATCGCCCGCATGGTCGTTCACATCGGGCATGGCTACTACCATATCGTCGGCAGATCCATTTATTCTGCATATGCAAGTGATGAAAGATGGTGGCAAGCTGTATCATTTTGAGATGCGCGAAACAAAACAAGCAACGCGCATTTCGACAAGTAGTAAACGGGGCTTATATTTTTCATCGGGCAGGCTGAATGAGATTTGGGAATTGGCCTTTAAAATCCGGCCAACGAATCTCGTCATACCAGACACCCTGCAGTCAAAGCAATATGTTTTGTCGTACAAGAACATTCGTCCAAATGACAGCTTTCTGGATACGCTGTCAGCAAACATACTGAATCACTTAAAACTGACGGCCCGAAACGACACGATCAGTAAAATGGTGTATAAATGCGTACTCAGCGATTCCTCAAAATTGGAACGAACAAAAAACAAACCCGGAAACTCGGGGCACTCCGATTCAGGAGACACGTTTTTGATGAATGGTCAAACGCTTGATAAAGCCTTTAGTCTGATCAGCACCCAGGCCAAAGAACCTTTTGTTGGCCCTCTGAACGTCGATGGTCAGTTTGATTTTACCCTAAACAAGTCATCTGCTGAAACGCTTGCGGAAAGTTTGAAAAGTTATGGCTTCGACGTTACGAAAGCTACTGAACGCATAGGGATTATCCGCTTGGTAGCCAAATAGCACAGGGTTTAACAGGTTTAGATTATGGCTAAAATCCTGAAATCCTGTCAAAAAATCAGGGCGGAGCCGTTAAATCTGCGTTCCAATCCACCATTTATGCGTAATATGGGTCGCGATTCCGCTTTATAACTCAAAGCATCCTGAACCCCTATTACAACATGAGCCAACTGATTACGCTCGACTACGTTATTTTCCTGCTCTATTTCGTTGGCGTTTCGGCCTACGGTTACTGGATTTACAAACGGAAAAAGAAAAATGAAACCGGCACGAAAGACTTCTTTCTGGCCGAAGGTTCGCTAACATGGTGGGCCATTGGGGCCTCGCTCATTGCTTCCAACATCTCTGCCGAACAGTTCATCGGTATGTCGGGCGACGGGTTCCGGTTTGGCGTTGCCATTGCCGTGTATGAGTGGCTGGCGGCAATCTCCCTGATTATTGTGGCGGTGTGGTTTATTCCGATTTATCTGAAGAATAAAATCTACACCATGCCGCAGTTTCTCAGTACGCGCTACAACGACACGGTGAGCTTGATTATGGCCGTTTTTTGGCTGTTTCTGTACGTTTTCGTTAACCTGACCTCTATTTTGTTTCTCGGCGCGTCGGCTATCAGCAACCTCGTTGGGGGCGATTCGTTCCATGCCATTGTGATCGGTCTGAGCCTGTTTGCCATTTTCATTACGCTCGGTGGCATGAAAGTTATCGGCTTTACCGACGTGATTCAGGTGCTGGTTTTGATTATTGGCGGCCTCGTAACAACCTACCTCGCCCTGACCAAAGTGAGCGAAACCTTCGGCTTGGGTAGCAGCGCGATTGCTGGTTTGGGAGCCATGTTTAAAGATGCCGATGACCACTTCCACATGATTTTTGAGAAGCCCGGCCCCGGTGCCACCGTTGCCGATGTGAACCGCTATTTGACTCTGCCGGGCATTGCCATGTATCTCGGCGGGCAGTGGGTGGTGAACCTCAACTATTGGGGATGCAACCAGTATATCACCCAACGCGCCCTTGGCGCCGATCTGCAAACAGCCCGCACGGGTATTCTTTTTGCGGCCATTCTGAAGATTTTCATGCCGGTTATTGTGATGCTGCCGGGCATTGCGGCTTACGTGATCTACAAAAACGGGGGTCTCCAAACCGAAATGATGCGCGATGGCGTTGTGGTGGGCGACAACGCCTATTCGGCGGTGTTGACGTTCTTGCCAAGCGGCCTCAAAGGCATGTCGGTGGCGGCTTTGACGGCGGCTATTGTGGCCTCGCTGGCGGGCAAAGCCAACTCGATCTCGACCATTTACACGCTTGACATCTATAAGAAATACATCAATAAAACGGCTACAGAAAGCAAAATGCTCTGGATTGGTCGCATCACTATTTTGGTAGCCATGCTGGTTTCCATTGCCTTCGCCTGGAGCGACGCGCTGGGCATTGGCGGTGAAGGTGGATTTACCTACATCCAGAAATACACGGGTTACATTAGTCCCGGTATCTTTGCGGTGTTTATTCTCGGCTTTTTCTGGAAGCGCACGACGGGTGCCGCAGCCATTGCGGGGGTGTTGGGTGGCTTCGCCTTCGTGGTGTTCTTCAACCACTTCGCCACGGGCATCTTCGGGCCAGAAACGTTCCTGTATTCAGCCTTCCCCGATGGTAATGGCAACTACGTTATTCCATTCTTAGTGGCAATGGGCATCTCGTTCTTCATGACGGTGGCCCTGATGGTGGCAATCAGTTTGGCCGGCCCAAAGATCAACCCAAAAGGTCTGGAAATAGATGCGGCTATGTTCAAGCTATCGCCAACCAGCCTGACCATGATTGTGATTATCCTGATGCTGTTCTCGATGTTGTATATCCGGTTCTGGTAGAAGCAACTGGTTCGGGGTGAAATGGTGAAGGGTGGCTGTATATCTCCAAGATATCTAACACCCTTCACCATTTCACCCCGAACATTTCCCGTCTGCTAATCTTCCAAAACAATAGCCGCCAACATCTCCTTTTGGGAGCATGATGACACGGCTATCTGCTCCTATTCCACCAGCTTCGTTCAATAAAGACACGATAAATGACCTGTTGACTCAGGTGGCTAATCAGGCTGCTGAGAGTGACGTAGAGGGTGATTTTCCGGTTAATTCCTTCGCTGCTCTGGCCGAAGCAGGTTTATTGAGCGTAACGTTACCCGGTCAGCCATTCGATGCCAGCGTGGCCAGTACGTCCGCTTTGTTACAACTGCTCAAACGCATTGGCGGGGCTAATCTGGCTGTAGGCCGCGTTTATGAAGGGCACATCAACGCGCTCCATTTAATACATCTGTTTGCTGATAAAGAACAGACGAAAACGTGGTTTGCCGATGTCCATAATCACCATCTTTTCAGTGTTTGGAACACGCAAGCCAGCGATGGCGTGCGGATTCATGCCGTGGGCAGCGGGCGGTATGTGCTGGAAGGCTGCAAAACGTTTTGCTCCGGCGCAGGTTGGATCAACCGACCTTTGGTGACGGGTGAACTGATGGATGGCCAAACGGCCCGTGGCTGGCAAATGTGCATCATTCCCACTGAACGGGTGCAGACCATTCCGCAGGACGATTCGTTCTGGAAACCCCTCGGAATGAGGGCTTCGGCCAGTTTCAAAATGGATTTTACGGGCGTTGAACTGACCGAGAATGATCTGTTGGGCAAACCCCGCGATTATTATCAGCAACCCCATTTCAGCGGGGGAGCCATCCGGTTTGCCGCCGTGCAATTGGGAGGTGCCGAAAGTCTGTTCGAGCATACCCGGCAATTTCTGCGCGACCTGAACCGCACCGGCGACCCTTTTCAAAAAGCCAGATTAGCTGAAATGGCCTGGCTTGTGGAGTCTGGCAATCAATGGATTAACACGGCTGCCCAGAAAGCTGACCAATGGTTTTTGGAGAAAGTTGACCCGGCCAAAACCGTAGCCTACGCCAACATGACCCGCACAGCCATTGAGGGCATTTGTACCCGCGTGATGCAACTCACCGAACAGGCAGTGGGCGCACGGGGTTTGCTCCGGCCGCTGCCTTTCGAGCGGATCATCCGCGACCTGACACTGTACCTCCGTCAACCTGCCCCCGATGCCACCATTCAGGATATTGGGGCCTATGTATCAGCTCATCCCGAAACCGCGCATGACCTCTGGCATTGAACACCTCTCCAACTGGCAATTAGTGGCCCAACCGCTTCTGATTGAAGAGTTTGGGCCAACAGTCGTTTTGTCGCCCCACCCCGACGATGAATCGTTGGGCTGCGGGGGAACAATGGCTTTGTTGCAGCAGATGGGCATTCCTGTTCAGGTGGTGATGGTGAGCGACGGTAGCCAATCGCACCCAAATTCGCAAAAATACCCGGCTGAAAAGCTCCGCGACCTCCGCGAAAGCGAGACACGTGCGGCTTTACACCAACTGGGCCTAAACCCCGAACACGTAACGTTTTTGCGCCTGCCCGATGGCAACGTCCCGAACGACCCCGAATCCATGACGTTTCAGGATGCCGTTGGCCGATTGGTGGCTGAACTGAATCGTCACCAACCCCAAACTGTCCTGGTGCCCTGGCGACGCGACCCCCACCGCGACCACCGGGCCACCTGGCAGTTGTTGCAGTCGGCCATGAGGCAGTTAGAAACTCAACCGCGTGTGCTGGAATACCCCATCTGGCTCTGGGAACTCGGCTCCCCCGACGATGCCCCCCATCCCGACGAAATTCGGGCGGTGCAGGTAGATATAACCGCCGTTCGCGACCAGAAACACCGGGCCATTGCTGCCCATGCCTCGCAAGTGACCCAACTGATTGACGATGATCCCGAAGCGTTCTGGCTCCGCCCCGATTTGCTGGTTTATTTTGACGGAAATACGGAATTGTTTTTTGACCGACCATGAACACCCTCTCTCAAACCTATTTCGATGATGTTTATCGCGCCAACGACGACCCCTGGAACTTCACAACCAGCGAGTACGAACGCAATAAATACAAAGACACCATCGACTCGCTGGGCCGCGCTCATTACCAAAACGCTTTCGAAATTGGCACCTCCATTGGTGTATTGACCGCTCAGTTGGCTAAACGTTGCGACCAACTGCTAACGGTGGATGCCAGCGAGTTACCCCTGAAGCAGGCCCGCGAACGGCTGAAAGACGTTCCGCACGTTACCATCCGGCAAATGGCCGTTCCCGACCAGTTCCCCGACGGTCTGTTCGACCTGATTCTGGTATCGGAGGTGGCCTATTATTGGTCGATGGAGGATTTGCGGAAGGCGCAACAATTGATGGTTGAACACCTGCAACAGGGCGGGCAAATACTGCTTGTTCACTGGACTCCCCAAGTCCACGATTACCCCCTCACCGGCGACGAAGTTCACGACGAATTTCTGGCTATATCCCGCGATGGGCAATCTCTGCGGCACTTGCATGGCCACCGGGCAGAAGAATACAGACTTGATTTATTTGAGAGAATTTAAAGCCGCCGGTGCGCTGGTGCGACTCCAATTTTCCGCAATCCCGTAATCGCTTCGTCGATTGGCACCAGTGGCCATTTTTCGCTCCAAATTCCATCATCAATCATTTTTTGTTCAACCACTTGCCAAAACTCACCGAAATAGCAATACTGATGGAGAGACGCACTTAACCACTCGGCAGTGATACAGAGTTTGGCGGCAATTTGAGCCAAATCGGTGTCTAAATTTTGACTCCAGCGGTTGGCCCAGATCGTGCGGAGTTGATGCCGTGCTGCAAACTTAACAGCCCATGCTCCGGCAGGTTCGGCGAGTTGGCATTGGCCGTTTTTGCTCATGGTGGCCCAGCAACGCAACTGCTCCGAAAACCCCACTGCTACACGACCCTGCATCCGGGCGGAGGTGGTCACGCGCACAAGCGGGCTTTGCCGAACGCGGGCATCCACGCGCACAAGCGCTTTATAAAACGCTTCGTCTTCCAGATACGGCACTTCGGGCAGGCGACCCGCTTTCTGATACATGGCGCAGGTGACAGCCAAATTGGCCCCAAAATGCTGGAAATGCCGGGGCCACGGATCGTGCGGAACGGGGTCGAGTTGGCTTTCTAACCGGGCTACGAGGGTTCGATACGTAACATCGCGAAGGTGAAACCGCCGAACCGGATTCTTGTCGGGATGGGTGAGGATGCGGCCACCAACAGCATCGGCACCGCGCTCAATTTCAGTGATTATGTGCCAGAGCCATTGCGAATCGACTACTGTATCGCCATCGGTGGAGGCAATAATTCCGTTGGCTTTGCCGATGCTGGTTAACCGGCGGTGGGCCTCGTCCATGAGCAACCGCCGAACCGTACCGATATTGGCTTGAGGAGCAGGTAATTGAATGTCAGCCAGATGCAGCGAAAACTCCGGGTAGCGTTTTTGATATGATTGCGCCACTGCCAACGACGCATCGGTGCAATTATTTATCAAAACCAGTACTTCATACATAGCCGGGTTGATTGGCTGCCCCGCTGCATCATACTGTAAACGAAGGGCTTCTAAGGTTTTGGCCAGATGATGAGCCTCGTTCCGCACCGGAATAATCACCGACACCTGCAAGGCAGATGAGGGAGCTTTCTGATTAAATAAATGGGTTCTGGACGGTAGCTTAACTTGGTCAGCGGTATAATCGGTGATCATAGAAAACACCGGGCGGGGTCGTCACCAATCCCGGTATTTGATAAACCATAGTAATCATATAGAGTGTTGTGAAAATAGAGCAAACGAGCAGGAAATTATTTACTGAACCATATCACTGCTTCACCACCAGCCGCCGGAAAATCGTGAGTGAAATCAGCAATAACCCAATGGGCAGGAGCGAGAAATAAAAGGCCGTTTGCCCTCCATATATATCGAATACGCGCCCCGTAATGAGCGAGCCTGTTGTGCCGCCGAGGGCAGAGAAAACCACAATTAGGCCCGCCATCGGGCCATGTTGCCGAAGCGGTAAACTGCTCAGAATGGCCGAATTGATGGCTGGGTAAATAGGCGCGATGAACAGGCCAATCAAAGGAAAAATAAAGGCCGCCAACGGCGCATTGCCCCAGCCTGTTATGGGTTCTTTACTAACCGAACTAGCTAATGGGAGGGCCAACAACACCAAACCTGCTGCCAGGACTAAGCAACCCATTAACAGCCAGTACCACGAAATTTTGCGTAATAGTAACCCCGCCAGAAACCGTCCCAAAGCTGTTGAGGCCGCTAAAATGCTGGCCATTTGAAGGCTCAGCGACGTAGGTAGATTCAGGATTTTATTATTGAAAGTCGGGAGCCAGCTCATGATTCCCTGCTCCAGTAAGACATAGACAAAGGCACTGATCACGAACACCAGCACCACCGGCCGACCTACCAACCGAAGCATATCGCCGAGGTCGTCAATAAACGATTTAGCGAGCGTCGCACCGTCGGCATCGTGTTTAACTTTCGATTCGTCTAACCGGGTGGTCAACAACAGTATAAATGCCAGTGCCGCCAGACCTGCCAGCACATAATAAACTGTTAGCCAAGCGGTTGATTGGGGATTCTGGTCATCGACAAAAGCACTGAACAGCACATTGCCCGACAATACGCCGATCATAAAAAATGACTCCAGAAAATTCATGAAACTGGCATGGTCGTCGGTGGTGCGGCTGATGAGGCCGATGGTTGCAAAAACCGACACTTTAATGAGAGCAAAACCGGCTCCTACAGCGGCAAAAAGCAGCTTGGTTGTCCAGAAAGCCGGGACGATGGGCATGAGCAAACAGGCTCCAATCACAATACCGAGCGCAATGAGCATGGCCCGTTTATAGCCGATGCGCGTGGCGTAGGAGGCCACCAAAAAAGACACCACGGCAATGCTAAGGTCTTTGAAGGCTTCGAGAACGCTGGCCGACGTTGCCGAAACGCCGTAGTTGTTCTGAACCTGCAAAATCACGGCCCCAACCGTGTTGAGCAAAATGGCAAAAACGAAATAGTTAAGGAGTAGGGAGAGTTTGATTTTCATCGTCATAAGTTGTCATAAGTTGTCATTCCGTGGTCATTTGTCGTCTTTTGTAGGATAGTCGAATGCCGCATCGAGCAAACTGCAATCTACCGGCAATGCATGACAATCACTGACTGCTTAATGACAATCTAATGACTCCTCCCGCTTCTCCTGATATTCTTTTCGGCCAACTGTTCATCGACGTACAGTTGAGCCGCGTGTTTTCGGATTCCAAAACCTTTGTGGACTGCACACCTAAACTGGCCCCGACTGCTATTTTGGCTCACTACGAAGTACAAAAAACTGAACCCGACTTCGACCTGAGCGCATTTATACACGCCCATTTTGAGTTACCGGGGCAGGTTGCCTCAGACTATGTCAGCGACACAACCCTCTCGACCACCGAACACATCAACCGACTTTGGGATCGGCTCACCCGCCCGGCAGATGTGGAGGTGCCCTATAGTTCGCGGGTGCCGTTGCCTCATCCGTATGTGGTGCCGGGAGGACGGTTTCGCGAGATTTTTTATTGGGATAGCTACTTCACCATGCTTGGCCTCAAAGAAGCCGGCCGCGTTGACCTGATTCGGGACATGATTGCCAATTTTGCGTACCTGATCGACACAGTTGGTTTCATTCCCAACGGCAACCGGACTTATTTTCTGAGCCGTTCGCAACCGCCGTTCTTTGCCCTAATGGTGCAACTGTTGGCCGAAATCGATGGGCAGGAAGTGCTGGTGAAATACTTGCCGCAACTGCAAAAGGAGTATGATTTCTGGATGTACGGCAATGACCATCAGCGGGAAGTTCGGATAGGTGATGGTAGCCATCTAAATTGCTATTGGGATAGTACTGCAACTCCCCGACCGGAAGCCTACCGGCAAGAAGTTGAGTTGAATGCCGAAACGGAGCCGTTGGGGGTTATTCCTGAAATACTTTACAATCACATCCGGGCAGCTTGCGAATCGGGCTGGGATTTCAGCAGCCGCTGGTTCGCTGATGAAAAAACATTGGCGACTATTCGGGCGGCTGGTATCGTGCCCGTTGACCTAAATTGTTTGCTTTATGGCTTAGAAAATACACTTCAGCAAGCTTACACATTAGCTGGACATCAAGCTGAAGCTGTACAGTTTATGCATCGAGCGCATGCCAGAAGCTACTGCATTTCGGAGCATTTTTTTAATGACCGTGGTGCCTTCTTTTTTGATTTGTCAATGACTGGCGAGCCAATCCACTCGCCGGTACTGACGTTAGCTTCTGCCTTTCCATTGTTTTTTAAGTTGGCCACCAATATTCAGGCTCAAGCTGTTCATGACCGTTTGAAAGCCGATTTTCTGCAAGCGGGCGGCTGGGTCACAACCCTTAACCAAACTGGCCAACAATGGGATTGGCCCAACGGCTGGGCACCCCTGCAATGGATTGTTTATAAAGGGTTGATGAACTACGGCTTCACCGAAACCGCCCGCGAAGGCCGCGACCGTTGGCTGGCTCTCAACGACAAGGTGTTCAAAGCAACCGGCAAAATGATGGAAAAGTACAACGTGGTCGATGCGGCCCTGACCACGGGCGGGGGCGAATACCCCAACCAAGACGGCTTCGGCTGGACCAACGGGGTTTATCTGGCGTTGTCGGCAGAACGGGAAAGGGCCAAATTAGCTGCCTTTACTCCAGCGCAATCTGCGCCCAACTCGTTTGCCGATATTGACTGAACAAATACCAGAAAATGCCAATGGAGAACGGCACGGCCACCCAAACGCCGTAGGGAATGAGGGTGAGGCCATAATGCGCGCCGGCAATGAGGCCGAGGATGAACAACACCACAAATCCACGGGCGGTGTTACTTCGTTTCATAACGTCCTGCGCCATTGAAAATGGCAACCGCCGTTCGGTGGCCATTGCCGAAGCCAGACTAATAATGAGCGAATTGCTGAAGGCCAGCACAATGTCGTCGATTTTATCAACCCCAAAACGCCAGGCAATATAGATGGCGACCAGCACGTAAAACGGCACCATGAGTTTGGCAATCAGGGCTTTCATGGCTCCCGACAAAATCTCACCCGGTCGGCTGATGGGTGCGCTTCCATAGACCCAGGCGGCTTTGAAATCGTCGGACGCGCTGAGTTGGTATTGGGCAGTCATCACAAACAAACCCGTGTAATACAGGGCGAACAGATAAAACCCGCCCGATTTCCCAAACGACCCAAAGCCCCCTACCGACATGGCAATGATGTAGGCCAACCCAAAGCCCAACTGCGGGTAGGTTTTGAGTTTAAACTTGCGGTCGCGGGCCGTTACGCGCCAGGTGAACCCGAATGCAGCCCGTTCGAGGGGGTTGTTGGTCAGTAAATGGCTCAACCGCTGCATGATCGAGCTGGCTTGTTCTGGCCGGGTTTGGGTGACTGCGGGTGCGCTGTCCTGCTCGAGACCCGCCAACCGGGCATTGAACACCGGCCCCAACACCCGGTTCATTACCCACAAACCGGCAAATGGCAACATAATGGCCAGAACTGTAAGCAAGACGTGCGGCCAGTCGAACGCGGGTTGAATCACCATATCCACAGCACCGGCCATCCACATGGGCGGCACAAAATAGAACCAGTTTTTCCACTCTACGGCCTGCGTCATTGTATCCCGATCCATGAGCCGTGGCACTAATTGATAGCTGCCATAAAACACAATCGCCATCACAATCTGAAAATAATTGATGACCTCCCGTAGCCGTTCCTCACTCGTGAACTGCATAAGCAACAGATAAAACACGTTGGTCAGAAATACCATCAGAATAGACGACAGCAAGCTCATTATCAAAAACATAATTCCTGACAATGGTCCAAATCGGTAGGTTATAACAAGCAACCCTACCAGTGATAATGCGAGCGTAATCGAAAACAGATACCCGGCAATGTGAACAATTCGCGATAACAGCAAGGTGCGGCCACTGACGGGTCGGGGCAGGATAATTTGGTTGTCGGCGGAGTCGAGAATGAGCGACGAGAAATCGGACAAGAGTGTCATGGCGCAGAACACCATGAGGTAGCCGAACGTGACGGTCAACGGTATAAACAACGCTTCTTTGGGAGGAATCGCCAGCATACTCAGACCCGTGAACAGACCAAAGAAGGCGTAAATGCCCAGCACGATCAGGAATTGGTTATTCTTTTCGCCTGTTTTGCTTTGCCCATACCGCCCTATACTGGCATAACTCCGGCGGTTGTCCATTGTCAATTTTACATCAACAATGGCCCGCAAAGCCACCGGATCGGCCCCCAGCACCCGCCAGAGGGGATTTAATCGAACGACAAACCAGAGTACAATTGGTTTCATTTCGTAAGCGTATTGATAAATTCGGTGGCGGTGTCCTGCTGATCGTCGCTGCCGGTGAGTTGGCCAAACAATTGCTCCAGGGAGCCGCTGTGTTGGTGCTGCAACTCGGCAAAGGTGCCATCGGCAATAATCTGTCCTTTGTCGATGATGATGATCCGATCCGAGATCTTTTCGACCACATCCATGATGTGTGAACTGTAGAAAACGGTTTTTCCAGCGTCGGCCAATTGGCGGATAATCGCCTTCACCAGCACCACCGCGTTGGCATCCAGCCCCGACAAAGGTTCATCGAGGAAAATGATTTCGGGATTGTGAATCAGGCCCGAAATGAGCAGCACTTTTTGCCGCATTCCCTTCGAGAAGGTGGTCATGCGGGCGTTTACGTGACCGCTCAACTCAAACAAACCCAGCAAATCAAACGCCCGGCGTTCAATCGTAATCTCGTCCATGCCGTAGAGTTGCCCGATAAACTGAAGATACTCCATCGGGGTCAGGGTATCATAAAGAGCCGCGTTTTCGGGGACGTAGCCAATGCGGCTTTTCACAGCAATGGGGTCTGCTTTCACGTCGTAACCCAACACCGAAACCTCGCCTGCGTAGTCGGTCAAAAGCCCAATCAGGATTTTGAGTGTTGTGGATTTGCCCGCACCATTGGGGCCAATATAACCCACCACCTGCCCAGCCTGAACAGAGAGATTAATGCCTTTCAGGACGTGCGTGGTGCTGTAGTATTTGTGCAGATTCTGAATCTGGATAACAGGGTTACTCATTCGATAGCGGTGCTTTGTCGTGCAAATGAACTGAAAGATAACCAAAAGTCCCGTTCAGAAAGGTATCCGAACGGGACTTTTGGTTGTTTTATAGGATAAAAGGCTCCGGGGCTATACCACCTCTGCTTCCACATTCACCAACTCGTGCTTCACTAAATATTCGGCGATTTGCACGGCGTTGGTGGCGGCTCCTTTGCGAAGATTGTCGGCAACGCACCAGAAGTTGAGCGTTTTGGACTGGCTTTCGTCGCGCCGGATTCGGCCCACAAACACCTCATCGCGACCGTGGGCGGTGAGGGGCATCGGATAAATTTTGTTGGCCGGGTCATCCTGCACAATCACGCCCTCGGCATTCCGCAATAATTCGGTCACTTCGGCGAGGTCAAACTCCTCGGCAAACTCCACGTTAATGGCTTCGGAGTGGCCGCCGATGGTTGGAATCCTGACCGTGGTGGCGGTGACGCGGATGCTATCGTCGCCCATGATTTTTTTGGTCTCGTTCACCATCTTCATTTCCTCTTTGGTATAGCCATTATCGAGAAAAACGTCGATGTGGGGCAACACGTTGAGGTCGATGGGATGCGGATACACTTTCGACACACTCGTATCGCCGTTACGCTCGGCAAACAACTGATCCACAGCCGCTTTGCCCGTTCCGGTTACAGATTGATAGGTTGAAACCACCACCCGTTTTATCGTGTACCGATCATGCAACGGCTTGAGGGCCACCACCATCTGAATGGTCGAGCAGTTGGGGTTGGCAATGATTTTGTCGTCGGCAGTCAATTCGTGGGCGTTCACTTCGGGCACAATCAATTTCTTGGTTGGGTCCATGCGCCAGGCCGACGAGTTGTCGATAACGGTGATGCCTGCTTCGGCAAATTTGGGGGCCAAAGCGGTGGAGGTGCCGCCCCCCGCCGAGAAAATGGCAAAGGCTGGTTTAGCCGCAATCGCGTCTTCGAAACTGACGACCGTATAGGGTTTTCCCTTAAACTCAACCTGTTTACCAACCGAACGCTCAGAGGCAACAGGAATAAGTTCGGTGACAGGGAAGTTACGCTCGGCCAACACCTTCAGGATTTCGCTACCAACTAAACCGGTAGCCCCAACGACTGCGATTTTCATAAAACTTGACTATTTAAGTGAATTTGACTGCTCTGGCAGCCTGTCGCAAAAGTACGGCGCAATAGCAAATTGATTGTTATTCAGGCGTTAAAATCAGAACCAAACGATTCGTTCCGGCGTGATGCAGGTATCCAATGTCACATCGGTGGCCTCAATATCCTCTATCAACTCAACCGGCTCAAACAGTGAAAGCCCAATTTTGAGGCAATCGGGGCGGCATTCAGCCAGAAAGCGGTCGTAATAACCTCCGCCATAACCAACCCGGTGACCGTGCAAATCGAAAGCCAGCAACGGCACTAACACCAGATCGAACTGCTCACTGTTTACTGCCGAAACGTCGGACCGCGACTGCTGGCTGTTCACTGGTTCGGGGATGCTCCAGCGGTTTTCGACAAGCCGAGTTTCGGGCGTAAGTTGGTAATGGGTAAGGGTTTGCCTCACCGGGTCAGCGACCGAAACGGCGATGGTAACTTCGGGGAACTCGCGCCAGATTCGGTGAATAATAGGCCAGGTATTCACCTCGTTTTGGCGAGTGATTGGGAGGAAGGTGTGGATGGATAGAGATGACATTTTTCTAAGCAAGATGTCATCTTTGAAAAAACCTTCCCCAATCGCCAAACTCCGGCGTTCGACCTCTTCGGCAGACAACGCCCTGCGTTCAACTAAAAACTGCTTTCGAAGTTCAGCTTTTGTCATTTTTCCAGACACACCTGCATCCGATAATCAAACGGATCGAAGCTGTCGAGCAGCTTTTTCAGGAAGGTTTTGTCGTTGAGCGAAAACGTCAGGAAGTTATCGACGCGCTCCTGCAAACCGTCGTTCGGGAAGAGTTCCTGTTTCACGGCCAGTAATTGGCTCACGCCCACCTCCTGGTTGCGTTCTTCGGCACGGCGCATCTTTTTCTGCAACCGCTCCACAGCGTTGGCAAAGCGTTTTGTTTCAGCTAAAACAGCCCGTTCCAGCGTTGGATCAACCATAGTGGCTTTGTGCAATAGGGCATCGAGCGTTTGGTTCATGACCTTGTTTTCCTTATCGAACCGAAGCGCGTGCCGGGCGTGATGTTCCACGTAGCGATGCTTCAGCTTGGTTTCGGTCAGGAACCACTCGTCCATTGTCATGCCGAGTTTAAACAGCCGCTTGGCACTCACACGCGGCACATAGAGTGCGAAGTTTCGGGGCATCAGCAACGGAAACGGCGTGTCATAATGGGCAAAAACGGCTTTCAACTGCATCCAGTACGGCACCTCCGACGGCCCGCCAATGTAGGCCAGATTCGGCAGAATCGTTTCCTGATACAACGGCCGCAACACCACATTCGGGCTGAATCGCTCCGGGTGTTGTTGCACCTGAGCCAGCAAGTCCGCTTCCGAAAAAGCCCATTTAGTATTCAGAACGGTATAATGCCCTGTCTGGCCCTCCTCGCCGGGAACATGCTCGATGCGTTCACGGAGGCCGTCGGTCAGGTAAAACAGGTTGATGTCCCGGGGCGAAATTATGGCATCGTAGCCCAGCTCGGTCAGTTGTTCCGTGCTTTCATGCACCAGCCGGGCCGAGTTTTGGTGCGTCAATTCGTCGATGATGACCGGCGCGAACAGGCGTTTCAGATCGGGATCATCGGCATCTATGCAAACCAATCCTTCGGCTCCAAACAGCTCATTAACGTAATACCGAACAGCATCCGCCAGCGTATCGTGCTGTAGATAAGCCTGTTCAAAAAGTGGGAGTTTTTCGGGAATCTGCTCAAACAGGGTTTTGAGTTCTTTGGGATTCATGCGCCCCACGGCTCCGCGCTGCTCGGTTTGCCAGGTGTGTTTCCGGCCAAACAACCGAAAATGATTGATCTCCTCGAAGTCATGGTCTTCGGAAGCCATCCAGTAAACCGGCACGAATGTATAGTCGGGATAGGCCTGCCGGAGCCGCTTGGCGAGATTAATGGTCGTGACCATTTTATAGATCACATAGAGCGGGCCCGTAAAAATATTGAGTTGATGCCCCGTTGTAACGGTGAATGTTTTGGCATCGGCCAGCACCGAAAAACCGGGTCTGTTTACAATGTTGGCGTACTGTTTATCAAGGACTTGCACCAATGTTTGGCGATGTTCGGCGGGGAAGTTCTGCTTCTGTTTTATCTGCGCTCCGAACGCTTCCGGCACCGGAAACTGGCTATAGAATGGACGAAGCGACTCATTGCGCGTGATGTAATCAAGGAAAAACCTGGAAAACTGGCCGGTGGCCGAAAGTGGCAGGTACTGACAATCCATGCAGAAAGCGGGGTTTGTCAAAATCAACAAACGAAAAACCCGCAAGGTTCAGGTTGCCCATCGGGAAAGACGCTCGCCTGAAGTCATATTCAAGGCATTCAAATTGGGGTTAATAACTTTATAATCTCCCTAACAGTACCATTATTTGCGGCAATGGCTTAGAATTGTGTGTTGACGTTTTTCACTGACTAACTGCCTGACAAACAAACAATTGTCAATATTTACAGGTATCTCATAGCCTTTGTGGATTAATCATTTAACGCGTCCACAAAGTAATACAAATCACCTTTTTCAATACACTTAAACAACCCAAACGGGCTAAAACTATGACACGACGTTTAGTTGCCTGTTGGCTGCTGTTCTCGCTTTGTGTGGTTTCCTGCACACCAAAAAAGACCGAAGATCAACCGCCAACCCAGGAAGTAACCAGTTCTTCCCTCTCCACCTCAGAGGCTGTCGAAACGCCCCCGGTCGAAGCCGCTCCTATTCCCAAAGGGGAACTTACTTCCAACCCAGCCCCGGTTGCGCCTGCTCCCAAAGTTGCTGCCACTCCCAAAGCTGCGACTATCCGCAAAGCCGTTGCCCGAACATCGACTAAGAAAGTGGCCTCATCATCCCCCGCTGCAACCGAACTGGTAGCGGCTGTAGAAGCCCCTGCCTCACCTTCTTATCGGCCCCGGTCGGCCAGAGCCAGCGGGTATCTGTGCGACACGATTGAGTTCATCAAGTACGAAAAACTACACGATGGTGAGGGCGGTTTTATGCGGGGTAGAGTCCTCGCCCAAAAAAGCAGACAGTGTGGTTACGTGTATGTGGCCGCCGTGGTTCGCAAAGAATCGCCCAGCTCTACTCCTACACCGGCTCCAGAATCTGTTGCAAGTAAACCGTCAGTAACTCCTGCTGAACAATGGATAGCGGACGCGCAATTGCCCGAAAAATGCGAAGAGGGTATTCTCTATAAGTATGAGAAAAACACCCAAACGGGCGCAGGTCGTAAAACCAAAGTTGGTTCATGCCCCGTGGAATCCGCCAAACCCGATTACCTCAACAAAACCATTCAGCAAGTGAAAGACGATGGCCTGATCAAAAAAGGGGAATCGGGCTCTCGAAAAAAAGACAATTAATCCATTCACTATCTAACCCATAATATGCCAATGAAAACCATCCTTACCCTTCTTTTGGGATTCATCATCTTCACAAACGTATCGGCTACATCGCAATCGACAGCCGAACGGGTGAACCGATTTGTCAGTTCCAGCCAGATGTATCTGGAAAAATCCAATCTGCTTGCTTCCGAATCAATGGCTCGCGAAGCCGTTAAATTGGCCGAAACCACCAGCGATGTACGACTGTTAGCCAGATCATACGGCACACTCGGTATGGCACTTTTTAAGGCCGAGAAAATTGTTGGGGCCGACAAATACCTCAACAAAGCCCTGACGTTGTACCAAGGTCTCCGCGAAACCCCGCCCGAAGCCGTAGCCATTCTCTCCACCTTGAACAGACTGTATAATATAAGTAACGATGACGACGAATTAGACCCGCGTCACAGAGAGGCCTCGACTCCTGAAGAAGCCATTACCAAAAGTCAATTCTACCGAAACACCAACCTCGATAGCCCAAAAGATTTTCGGGGGGCTAAGAATCCGCTCACCTGGGCATTACGCAGCAAAAACCTCAAACTCATTGCCCGCGCCGAAGCGAATCTGGGTATATTTTTGGCTCAATCTAAATCGGAGCGGGATGTTATCGATGCCATGAAGTTGTTGGCTCGTTCGCGCACCCACTTCTACGAAAGCCGGGCAAAATCGCCGGAAATTGCCCCAATTGAACAAACCATTGATGAGCTTTATCAAAAAAATGCGTTCATCAAAAATGCGCCCGGCGACAAATACGCAGGTATTGAGATTGGGTCTAAAGGAGTGAAAATGAGCATTATCCGCCTGAAGTCAGATGTGAAAGGGGAATATGCCTACTCGGTTCTCGCCGACACAGCCATCAATACCGAGGTAATTTTGTTTACGTCGCAGGCCATGACGGAGTCGATAGCGGCCGTGAAAACCCTGCACGATATAGCTGTTAGAAAGCACGGTATTCCCTCGAAGCGCATCTTCACCGCCATCAGTAGCGGGGTGCAAAGTCAGGCCAAGAAAAAGGGGAAACTACCGCTGTTACTCGATCTTCAGGAAGGGGTGCGGAACGAACTCGCCCAGGCCGAACGGACGGTGGAAGTGATCACGGTTGAAGACGAACCCCGACTCACTCACTTGGGCGTTGTTCACCCAGAAGGCCGCTACGATGCCATGATTATCGACATCGGGAGCGGGAACACCAAAGGCGGCTATTTCGCCGATAACACGCTCAATTTCATTTCTTTCCACGTGGACTGGGGAACAAAATCGCTCACGAATGAGATGGAAAAAACCGATTTTGTCTCAATAGCACAATATGCCAAGGCAGTGAACGACAAGATGCAGCAGGTCAAAATAGACGAAATTCGGCCAGCCATCAGTGCAAAAAGTGGCCTACGCAACAAACCCCGAATCATCATGAGCGGAGGTATTTGCTGGGCCATCGCCACCATCATGCACCCCGAAAGCCTGAACAGTGCCTATGTGGAGGTCACGGCGGACGATGTCAAGCGTTTTCGGGAAATCGCAGTGAACGAGTACGAGCAACTTGCCAACAAAGACAGTCAAATGTATAAGCTGCAAAGCAAAGAAGACCGCCAAAAGGCCAAGAAAGAAATTGGCCGCGTGCTGGACGTATTTGACCAAAAAGCCATGATCGCCGGTGCCGCGCTGTTAGAAACGATGATGAAGGAGTTCAACGCCACCTCGATCCCCAAGAATTATTATTTAGCCCGCTACGGCTACATTGGCTGGGTAACAGGCTACATCATCCGGTCGCTTGCTGGTGACGAATAAAGGAGGGTTGATTTACACAACCCTTCCATACAAATCAAACTCCTCGGCCCGCTCGATATGCACGTTGGCAAAGTCGCCTAAGCGAACGTATTGGTCGGCCGAAACAATTACTTCGTTATCCACTTCTGGCGAGTCGAATTGGGTGCGCCCAATGAAATAGCCACCCTCTTTTCGGTCGAACAGCACCTTGTGGGTTTGCCCCACGCGGGCCTGATTCAACTCGAACGAAACCCCTTGTTGCACTTCCATGATCGCATCGGCGCGTTCCTGCTTCACCTCGGCAGGAATGTCGTCGGGCATCGTGAACGAGTGCGTATCGTCTTCGTGCGAGTACGTAAACACGCCTAGACGGTCGAAGCGCATCCGTTCCACAAAGTCGTAGGTTTCGGCAAACATAGCTTCCGTTTCGCCGGGGTGTCCCACAATCAAGGTCGTGCGGAGGGCGATGCCCGGCACTTTTTCGCGGATTGTCTCGACTAAACTCTCGGTTTTTTCGCGGGTAATGCCCCGGCGCATCAGCTTCAGCAGTTCTGTTGAGCCTGTTTGCAGGGGCATATCCAAATAGGTACAAACGCTTGGGTGGTCGCGCATCACATCAAGCACATCGAGCGGGAACCCCGACGGATAAGCGTATTGCAACCGAACCCAGTCGATACCGTCCACATCGGCCAATTGGCCAATCAAGTCGGAGAGATTGCGTTTTTTATAAATATCTAAACCGTAATACGTCAGGTCTTGGGCAATCAGAATCAGCTCTTTAGTGCCGCGCCGGGCCAGCGACCGGGCTTCTGTCACTAATTCGTCCATTGGTCGCGATACGTGCTTTCCGCGCATCAGCGGAATGGCACAAAACGAGCAGGGACGGTCGCAACCTTCGGCAATTTTAAGGTAGGCGTAGTGGGTTGGCGTGGTCAGCAATCGTTCGCCAACCAACTCTTTTTTGTAATCAGCTTTGAGCGTTTTCAGTAGCCGGGGCAGTTCATTGGTGCCAAACCACGCATCGACGGTTGGGATTTCGAGTTCCAGCTCGTCTTTGTAGCGGTGCGACAAACAAC
Organism: Cytophagales bacterium; assembly: GCA_031411995.1. Lineage (GTDB taxonomy): Bacteria > Bacteroidota > Bacteroidia > Cytophagales > Spirosomataceae > Rudanella. The sequence goes on along the minus strand of JANOCD010000087.1, from coordinate 25,296 downwards.
CCGTCACATACACCTTATCAACAATACCTGCGTCTTTGGCATCGACGTAGCGCAAAATGGTGTTGATCGACTCCTCTTTGGCATTGTCAATAAAGCCGCAGGTATTAATCACGACAATGTTGGCATCGTCCTTTTTCGATTCGTGGGTCACCTCCATGCCATTGCCCCGAAGCTGCGTAAACAGCACCTCGGAGTCCACCACGTTTTTGGAACAACCCAGCGTGACGATGTTAATTCTATTGGTACGAATTCCTTTTGTTTTCATTCAAAAAACCGCCTGATGCGTGATTTCAATAGTCATTCTCGTCACTTTCCCCGCTCTGACAGTCTCGGCATTGATTCGGTTGTCAACATCGAACGAGTTACCATATAGGCCTTTGGGTTCGCGCACCAGCACCGAGTAGCGGCCTGCGGGGAGGTGATACACGCAGAACTTGCCCTGCTTGTCTGATTTTACTGTTTTGACGGGCTTGATTCCCCGCACGTCCGTAATGAAACCGTCCTCTGTTGTGGTCGTTTGGTTCATTGTCAACACCGGGTAAATCAGTATTTCGCGGATCACCGGCTGTCCTTTTGGAACCGGTTTATCAGGGCCGGGCATATTGTCGCCCTTCTTTTCCAACACCGTTCCGCAAATGCCCTGATTGGCCATTGGTTTGCGTTTGGCAGGCTTGGCTTTTTGGGCAATGGTCTGATAACCAATTAAAAACACAAGAATTAACCAAAGGAGCTTACGCATAATGGCAGTGGGATAGATCACTTCTTAAAAAACGAATCGACAAACTCCATCTTATTGAAAGTCTGCAAATCGTCGATGCGCTCGCCCACGCCAATGTATTTAACCGGAATTCGGAACTGATCCGATATGCCAATCACCACGCCCCCTTTGGCCGTGCCATCGAGTTTGGTGATGGCCAAAGCGGTCACCTCGGTCGCTTTGGTGAACTCTGTGGCTTGTATAAACGCATTTTGTCCCGTCGAGCCATCCAGCACTAACAGCACCTCGTGGGGCGCTTCGGGCAGGAATTTCTGCACCACGCGCTTGATTTTGGTCAGCTCGTTCATCAGGTTCACTTTGGTGTGGAGCCGCCCCGCTGTGTCAATGATCACTACGTCGGCCTGCATCTCTACGGCTTTTTTGACCGCGTCGAAAGCTACCGCCGAGGGGTCGGTGTTCATGCCGTGCTCAATCACGGGAACACCCACCCGACTGCCCCAGAGTTTGAGTTGGTCAACGGCAGCGGCCCGGAACGTATCGCCCGCACCCAAAACAACTTTGTAGCCCCGCTTATGAAACTGAGCAGCCAACTTGCCAATGGTGGTGGTTTTGCCTACTCCGTTCACGCCCACCACCATAATGACGTAGGGTCGTTTGTCAGCGGGCAGCGAAAAATCGTCGCGGTCAGCGGAGTCGGTGGGGGATTTGATTTCGGAGAGCAGTCCAGCAATTTCTTCGCGCAGGATGCGGTCGAGTTCGTCAGTGCCGAGGTATTTGTCGCGGGCCACCCGCGCTTCGATGCGCCGGATAATCTTAACGGTGGTATCAACGCCCACGTCTGAGGTAATCAGAACCTCTTCGAGTTCGTCGAGAACTTCCTCATCTACAGTCGATTTGCCAGCAACGGCACGACCGAGTTTAGAGAAGAAACTGTCTTTTGTTTTCTCAAGCCCCTTATCGAGCGTTTCCTTTTTTTCCTTCGAGAAGAGTCCGAATAGTGCCATTATTTTGAGTAATCATTGTTGACTTCCAACAAAGCTAAAACAAAAAAAGTCCCTCGTCGGGACTTTCGTGTGTGTTCGGATGGCCAATTACTAAAAGGTAATTAACCTTTCAGTGCGTTCTGCACCTCGTCCACCGGGACCATTTCTTCCTTAAATGTGTAAGCACCTGTTTTAGGCGACTTCACAGCGCGGATAATCTTGGCAAATGCTTTGCCGTTATCCTTCGTTTTCAGGGTTGCAACTACCTTCTTTGCCATGTTTTTGGAAAAGTTTATAGTTTACAGTCTCCAATCTGTAGTACAATAGCCATCGTTAGACAACCACAAACTACAAACCACAAACCACAAACTTATTTGATTTCTTTATGAAGCGTTACGCGCTTGAGGAACGGGTTGTACTTCTTACGCTCGATACGGGCCGGCGTATTTTTGCGGTTTTTGGTCGTAATGTACCGCGACATGCCTGGAGTGCCCGAAGTTTTCTGCTCAGTGCATTCCAAAATTACCTGGATTCTATTGCCTTTCTTAGCCATCGCTATGATCTATTTTCTCAACAAGAGCGCAAAGGTAAGAAGTTTTCGCCATTTCCCAAATCTATAATCCTAAAATGTGATGATTTGTAGCGGGTTAAAGTTTGTGACTATAGCCAACACGCACCACCTGCGTTTCGTAGTAGTCGGTGCTGACGTAGCGGAAACCCGCGCCAAACACCTCCCGACGGATGCGGAGCGTGTTGGCAACGTCGGTTGCGTTGATAAACCACTCGTCTTTTCCATTTTTGACGGTCTTTTTCAGGCCCAAATCAATGGAAAAACGCGAGTCGATGCGGCCTTGTGGTATCAAATCGGGGGCTAAGTAAATAGCCGTAAGCTGGGCTTCGATCTGCCGGGGTAGCTTGAATAGGCCATTCAGTTTAACGTTGCCTGAAATAAGTTGGTCGCGGTTGGCGGTGTAGGTGTTTGGTCGCGGATACAGGTTTACAACCGTGAAGGCATCAATCGTATTTTGGTAGCCGTTCATGTTCAAATTCACCGACATCCAGGGAGCTATTTGCTGCGATAGAACTACTTCCACCCCAGAGTTCCGGCTGCGTCCGGCGTTCTGGAAGATATTGTATATCAAGGTACTACCTGGCACAATGCTACCAATGCGGGCAATGGTTGCCTGCATTTCTTTGTGATACAGGGCCGAATAAAAATAGCCTTTGGCCCAACTCGTTTTATACCCCAACTCAAACGAACTCGTGAACTGGGGTTTCAGGCCGGGGTTGCCAACCTTGATGATTTCGGCATCGTCGTATTTCGGGAAAATCCGAATATCGACTTCGTTAGGCCGGTCCACCCGCCGGTTGTAGAAGAAGGAGACTCGGTTGTTGTCGTTGAATTTGTAGGCCAACCGCAACGACGGGAACGGCTGCGAATAGCTATAGCCATCGCTCTTGTAGGTGTTGTGATTTGGGTTCACCTCGTAGCGCAAATCCACGTATTCATACCGCAAACCGGCCTCTGCTTCAACATGCTGATTTTCATAAACATAGGTGCCATACAAAGCCGGAATCACCTCGCTATAGGTGGCCGCGCCCCCCGCTTCCACATCGAGGGGGGAGTTGAGACCCGGAAAAAACTGCATATTCGTTGGGATCACCCGCCGACGCAGTTTGGCCCCGGCCTCCACCCGACCGTAGCGCAACGGCTGCACGTAATCGGCGGTGAGGTCGCCCACGTGTTCGTCGGAGAGGAGTTTGAACGAGTCGGTGCCGGTGGAAGCGGGGAGGATATTCGTGAAAAAATACTTTTCGTCCTCCCGGTGAAACGTGTAGTTGAAGCCAATGTTGAACAAGCGTCCCGGCTGCTTGAACTTGTGTTGCCAGGCAGCCGTAGCTGTTACGGTAGTTTTTAGCTCGTCTTCCAGAAACTGCCACAGCCGCGCCCGTTCCGTCAAATCGCGGTTGAAAAACGGTTCATCGCCCCGGTCAATGATCTTTTCGCTGCTGAACAAGCCCGACACGGTGAACGTGTTGGTGGGGTCGATAAACCAGTCGATGCCCGCTTTGCCGGTGATGATGTTGGTGTTCCGGTTGCGTTTGGTTTGCTGCCGAACCACTTGTCCGGTGTCGTAATAGCGGTCGGCAAACTCGTTTTTGTTCAGGGTTTCGGTGTAGAGGTTATCGCCCTGAAAAAACAGGTTGACTTTGTTTTTGCGGTAGTTGAGCGAAAGCGAGGGGTTCAGCTTGGGCGTATTCTGATACTGAGGCCGGATGGTCGGGTAGTTGGCCTGTTTCATCCACAAGGATCCCAGGCCCACAGCCATCCCGATTTTGCCGGTAAAACCGTCTTTTTTCTCTTTTTTGTAGATGATATTGATGATACCGGCGTTGCCATTGGCATCGTATTTGGCCGAGGGATTATTGATGATTTCGATTTTGTCAATGGCCGAAGCCGGAATATTGCCGAGGCCGGTTTGGTTGCCGAATCCCGTCAGGGCCGTTTGCCGCCCGTCGATCAAGACCATCACGCGGTCGTTGCCCCGCAACAGCACTTTTCCGTCGTTATCGACCGTTACGCCGGGCAGGTTTTTCATGGCTTCCAATGCCGACCCGCCCGCCTGACTGATGTTGTCGCCGAGCGTAAACGTCTTTTTATCCAGGGTGCTGGCAATGGCTTCTTGCCGGGCGGTCACGGTTATTTCGCCAAGTTGAGCTGTTTGTTCGGTCAGTTCAATGGTGCCCATATTGATAAACGGACTCAACTGACCCACCAGTATGGGTTGCACAACGAGCTGATAACCAACGTAGCTAACCTTAAGCAGGTAGTTGCCGCTTTGCACACCGGGAAGCGTAAAAAGACCTTCCTCGTTTGTGATGGCCCCGGTAACAAAACTGCTGTCCTGCGGCACCAACAACGCAACATTCACAAACGGAAGTGCCGTTTTCTTAGCGTTTTCTCTGATTACCCCCGAAACAGTTACCTTGACTGCCTGTGCAGAAATAAGCGCGGGGAGCAAACAGAGCAGGAACAAAAACAAATTTTTTTTCATACAATTAAGTAAGCAGGGAAGGCTACAAAACTACGGATGCACCGCTACACAAACGCTAAAACAGGGACTGTCTTGTAAACACTATTCATCGCGCCCCTGTACCTTTGCCCTATCCATGACAACAACCCAAACAATTGATTATACCCCCGGCGCGGGCCTCATTCAAACGGAACCGATGACATCCGGTCAGTTACTGCTGACTTCGGAGACCAATCGTTACGCGCCCGAAGACCTTGGCGAAGGGCAGATGATCCTGAACATGGGGCCGCAACACCCCTCAACCCACGGCGTTTTGCGGTTGGAAGTCATCACCGACGGAGAGATTATTGTGGATGTGGTGCCGCATATGGGCTACCTGCACCGCTGTTTCGAGAAACACGCGCAGTCGCTTCCCTTCAACCAAACCATCCCGTTTGTAGATCGGCTCGATTATTTGGCCGCCATGAACGCCGAACACGTGTTTGTGATGGGTGTGGAGAAAATGCTTGGTATTCAGGGTGATATCCCCAAACGAATCGAATATATCCGGGTACTGGTGGCCGAACTGAACCGCATCACCTCGCACTTTGTGGCTATCGGCACCTACGCCATCGACATTGGAGCGTACACGCCGTTCCTCTATTACATGCGCGACCGAGAACACATTCAGCGGATGCTCGAATGGGTCAGCGGGGCCAGGATGCTCTATAATTACATCTGGATTGGGGGCTTGTTCTATGACCTGCCTGTAGGTTTCGAGGAACGTTGCCGCGAGTTAGTTTCTTACCTCGATCCCAAACTGACCGAGTTGGAACAGTTGGTTTCGGAGAACGCAATTTTTGTGAAACGCACCGCCAACGTGGGCGTGTTGCCTCTCGACGTAGCTATTAATTACGGCTGCACCGGGCCAGTTTTGCGTGGGTCGGGTTTGCGGTATGACCTGCGCCGGGTCGATGCCTACTCGGTGTATCCCGAAATGGATTTCGATATTCCCATTGGTACAGGACAAGTTGGCACCGTGGGCGACAGTTGGGACCGCAACCACGTTCGGATTCAGGAGTGCCGCGAGTCGCTCAAGATCGTCAGTCAGTGTTTGGATCAACTGACTGGGGATCACAAACGAACCCGCGACTTTGACCCGCACGCCCTATTGCCCAAGAAAATCCGGCCCAAAGCAATGGATATTTACGTTCGGGGCGAGAGTGCGAAAGGCGAATTGGGCTTCTTTTTCCGCACCGATGGCAAATCCGACGTGCCGGTTCGCTGCAAATGCCGTGCCTGTTCGTTCCACAATTTATCTGTTATTCAATCAATTAGCCGGGGAGCCATGATTGCCGATCTCGTTGCCATTCTGGGTTCAATTGATGTTGTTATGGGAGAAGTTGACCGATGAGCGATTTCCTACTATACCTCAGTCTTGGGTTCGACCATATTACAGACCCCAGGGGCTACGACCACATTCTGTTTGTGATTGCATTGTGCGCCATTTACACGCTCCGGCAATGGCGGCAGGTGCTGATTTTGGTAACGGCCTTCACCATAGGTCACTCCATTACGCTGGCATTGGCTACCCTAAACATGCTGGAATACCGCACCGATGTGGTCGAGTTGCTTATTCCGATCACCATCCTGATTACGGCGGTCGTCAACTTTTTCCACAACGAAACCCCCAGCCGATTTGCCATTGGAAAACCAACCCAGCGGTCCTGGTCGCGGTATGGGTTGGCGGCCGTGTTCGGCCTGATTCACGGATTGGGATTCTCCAACTATTTGCGGAGTTTGCTGGGTCGCGAGTCCGACATTGTGCAGCCGTTGCTGGCCTTCAATATTGGCCTTGAACTGGGGCAACTCCTGATTGTGGGTTTGGTGCTGACCATTTCCGGGGTAGCCATCGACCGGCTGGGAGTCAGCAAACGAACCTGGACATTGATAGTGTCGGGCATTGTAGCGGGCATGGCCATCTCGCTGATCCTAGAGAATAAGTTGGTCGCGGGAGAGTAATCAGTCAAAGACTTTTTCTCCTTTTTTCAACCAGACACCCCACGGGCGCGAGAACCCATGCACGCGGTTGGTGGGTTTGCCCGCATTATCCACCACCGGGTTCCCCTGATTAACCCACTCGAACAAGCTACCGTAGAGGTTATGCACACTGCCATAACCCGCTGCTTTCAGCTTATCGCCAATCTTATCGCTGCGGTATCCCACTGAGCAGTAGGTGACTACGTTGGCTGTTTTGGGAATATCTTTCATACGGTCGAACGAAAAATCGTCATAGCCAACCCAGCGGGCATTGGGCAAGTGGCTTACATCGAACTCCTTTTTTTCGCGGGTATCTAACAACACCACATTGTTCATTTTCTTGAGTTCTACCACTGTAACGGTTGGAACAGTACTGTTGCCATAGAGCGTGCTCAACAGTGTTTTATAGGCCGAACTGGCGGGTTGCGCCTTTGCAACGATTGATAGCAGGGAGGCAAAAAACATAAATAACCAATTGATTTTCATTGATTTATCTCCAGTTAATAAGATAGTGCGTTGTACCGTACCAGTTAAACGATTTCTACCTGCGCATCGCATCCATAACGAAACAGCCGACGTATTATGTTTGTTGGTTTGTTCTAAAAACGACAGAAAGCCGTTACCGTTAACGCATGTTCTTCGTCAAACTCAACGAGTGTTCGACGTTGTCGGTACGAAAATTGATACCCTGCTTCCAACGTTAGGTGTTCGGTCAAACTTCGACCGATGGCCAAGTTGGTTCGGTTTGTTTCGTAGCGTTGTTTAACGGCGATATTTGGAGGAATAGGGATCAACGTCTCGTTCCATAGTGAAAGGTAGGTTTTGTCGGAAAGTTCCTGCCGAATTAATGCCCGGAAACGCCCCCGACCTGTTGGCGGAACACCCGGAAACAGTCGGTACTCATAACCTCCTCGTACGCGAACGCTAAACCGGTAGGGTAAATCCTGACTCCATTCGACTAATAGACTGGGCCTGAACTCACTGGTCCGAGGACGGATTAAGTCAGCCTCTTTGCCCAAAACGGGATAGGCTCGAAAGACACAGATTGGGTAAAAAGTGAATGCCCAGTGTTCAGTTCGGTAGGCAAGGCCAACCCGACCCGAAGGCGATAAGAGAGGGGCTGTCAACGGGTTGAGCAGGCTACTGTGCAAGTCATTTTGGCGACGATACCAGCCGTCGCCTGTTAGATTCCAATGGTCGTTAATCTCCCATGTTGCGGCCGCCCGAAACCATACTGTCGTATGAATGTAGTGTTGCCCGACTGTGGGCGTACAATAAAAGGCAAATAATAAATGGAGAATGGGGTGACGGTAAGGCTTCAATGCAATCGATATTTGGACGAAAGTAAGAAGCACATATCATCAATCAGTGAAATTTACGTTAAAAACCTGTTCAGTCCATTTAATCATTATGGTCTAACGGCTTCATTGACTAATTTTATGAGTTCGTATGACGACAGCAGCATTCTTGATGACGTGATTTTTTCGATTTAGTACCTATGAGCAAGAACATGCGAATTGGATTATCCGTAGCTGGTCTATTGTTTGTTGGACTGTGGAGCGCAATGGCCTGGTCGGGGCCTGTTAAGCGAACGGCTATGGCCGCTCGCCGACCAGCAGCAGTTGTAAAACCCATTGTCAAACCAGTTGAGACTGCTCGCCGAATTTACCCGGCAACACGCCCGGTCGAAGTGTTGGCACGCGCTGATAGTTCAGCCGAGAAATGGATCGACAGTGTGTTTACAACCATGACTCCCGAACAAAAAGTCGGGCAGTTTTTCATGGTGGCTACCTTCTCCAATCGTCACGACAATCATTACCAGTACATTGAACACCTGATTCAGAACTACCACATTGGAGGGCTGATTTTCTTTCAAGGTGGCCCGCACCGGCAGGCTTTGCTCACGAACCGCTACCAATCGCTATCGAAAATTCCGATGCTTGTTGGGATCGACGGCGAGTGGGGGTTAGGAATGCGCTTAGACAGTGCCATGGATTTTCCAAAGCAAATGGCCCTCGGTGCCCTCCGCGACGATCAGTTGGTGTATCGAATGGGCGACGAAATTGGCCGTCAGTGCCGCCGGTTGGGTATTCACATCAACTTTGCTCCCGTTTCCGATATTAACAGCAACCCGGCCAACCCGGTCATTGGCAACCGCTCGTTTGGAGAGTCGAAAGAGAACGTGGCCAGCAAAGCATCGGCCTACATGAAGGGGTTGCAAGTCAACCATATTATTGCCACGGCCAAACATTTCCCCGGCCACGGCGACACCAACCTCGATTCGCATCACACGCTGCCTGTGATCAGCCGGTCGTCGGAGCAATTGCGTGATATTGATCTCTTTCCGTTTCGCCGACTCATTGCCGACAGCCTGATGGGTGTGGTTACGGGCCATTTATATGTGCCCGGTGTGGATGACCGTCCGGCTCTGGCAGCCACCTTGTCGAACAAAGTGGTGACCGAACTGCTCAAAAATGAATTAGGGTTCCGTGGTTTGGTGTTCACCGATGCCATGAACATGAACGGCATCAGCCGGGCCGGGCGAGCCGTGGACATTAACCTCCGCGCACTCATTGCGGGTAACGATATTCTGCTTTACCCGGAGAATATTAAAGAAGCAGCCGCCGTGATTCTGAACGCCGTGCAAACGGGGCAAATCTCGCAGGAATTGATCGACGAAAAGGTTCGCAAGATTCTACGGGCCAAATATTGGGCGGGATTGAGTCAGTACAAGCCCATTCCGATGTTGAACCTGGAGCAGGATCTAAACTCCGACGAGGCTCAGGCTCTAAAACAAGAAATATGCAATGCTGCCGTGACTGTGGTTGAGAATCAGGGCGATATAATGCCGATCTCTCGGTTAGATACAACCCGCATTGCGTCAATAGCCATTGGCACCGATTGGGCCAATACGTTCCAGAAAACGCTGGCTCAGTATGCGCCCATCAAGAAAATTACGTACTCCGACAAACCCAACACCGAGGCCGATTTGAACGAGATGCTGGCTGCCGTGGGCGATGCAAATGTGGTGATTATGAGTTTCCATCGCATGAGCGAATCAGCTTATCGTAAGTTTGGCATCACCAAAACCTCGCTCGATTTGATTACCCGACTCAAACAGCGCGGCATCAAAGTGATTGTTACGGCCTTTGGGCCGGCCTATAGCTTGAGTCAGTTTACAGCCGCCGACGCGCTGATTTGCGGGTATCAGGATTTCGACGAAATGCAACGGGCCACGGCTCAGGTTATTTTTGGTGGCCTTGGTGCCGGGGGGGTGATGCCCATTTCGACAGGGAATTGGAAAATTGGCTCGGGCAAGGTGTTGGCACCCAACGGTCGGCTCGCCTATGGAACGCCCGAAAGTGTGGGCATGAACGCCACCAAACTGAAACAGATCGACCAGTTGATGCAAACGGCGTTGGGCAACCGGGTGGTGCCGGGGAGCCAGATTATCGTAGCCCGGAAAGGTAAGATTGTCTATGAAAAGAACTTCGGCAAGTTGACATTCACTGGTACGGAGAAGGTTACGAGCGAAACGCTATATGATCTGGCTTCGCTGACCAAAGTGCTCAGTACGCTTCAGGCCACGATGCTGCTCTATGACCGGAAACAGGTAGACATCACCCAAAAGGCATCGTTCTATCTCCCCGAACTGCGCGGGACCAATAAGCAAAACATTATTATTCAGGATCTGCTTTGGCATCAGTCAGGCATGGTCTCCTATTACCCCACCACCTGGGATCGCACCCGGTTGCCAGGCGGTGGTCTGAAACCGACACTCTATAGTGCCACGCCCGACAGTGCGTTTACTTTGCAGGTTGCGCCAAACCTCTGGGCTAGAACCGCTCTGAAAGACTCGGTCTGGAAGTGGGTGGTGCAATCGCCAATGTCGAAAAAGGTGGACGATGGCAAACCTGCTTACGTGTATAGCGATCTGAACTTCCTGACGCTTCAGAAAATTGTGGAGCGAATCACGAAACAGCCTTTGGATCAGTTCGTTGAGAAGGAAATTTACAAGCCGCTCGGCTTAGGTTCCATTGGATTCACACCCCTGCAACGCTTTGCCAACCCGCGTTGCGCCCCCACCGAAAACGATACGTATTTCCGAAATACGCTGCTGATTGGAACAGTTCATGATCAGATGGCGGCTGTTCAGGGGGGCATTTCGGGCCACGCGGGTCTGTTTGCCAATGCCCGCGATGTGGCGGCTTTATTACAAATGAATTTGCAGCGGGGAGAGTACGGCGGTCACCGTGTTTTACAGCCGGGCACCGTCCCTTACTTTACGCAAACGATTAGCCCCCGCAGTTTTCGCTCGCTCGGTTGGGATCGCCAAAACCCTGACAGCAACAGCAGCGTTTATTTAGCCGAACAAGCCTCCGAGCGGTCATTTGGGCACACGGGGTTCACGGGTAACATGGTTTGGGTTGACCCCAACGAAGGGTTAGTTTTCGTATTTCTCTCAAACCGGATTCACCCCACAGCGGCCAACACCTCCATCAACACGACCAAACTCCGACGCAAGATTCACGAGGTGGTTTACGGGGCGATTGAGGAGTAAGTTCCTTACGGATTCGTGCCAAATACCCCATTGTTCGCAAACCAGTATTGCTGCGTACTGCCAGAACCCGAAGTCCACGTACTCAAACTGAAGGTGCCGGTTCCGGTGGCGGTTCCCTGAACAGTCTGAACCTGAACGGCTTGTTGCGACCGGAGCCAGTGTAATGATTGGCCCATGATGCATCGTTCGGGGCCATTCGTGGTGGCGGTTGCCCGACAAAAATAGGCGGTTCCTGTTCCCATAACCCGCGCAATTCCGTCCGACTCAACACAAACAGCCGTGCGCTCATCCACACCAATACCCCGGGCAAAAATGCCCCAATCGGTCATCATCCGGCCCATGAAAGCCACGAGTCGTCCTTGCCTGTCTCGTTGGCTAAAGTGCATATCGGTAACAGTATTAGCCAGAAACGGAGGATTCAGGAAATCGCCCCGGCCCAGTGTCATTGCCGATGCGTAGGGATTAAGCAAGGCTTCAGCAGACGTAATGGTGCCGTTGAGTGCCGAAAAATAAACCTCGCTCAGAATAGCACACCCGGCACTCGTACCTCCAACCGGCACTTTTTTGCTGTTGATAAGAAAAGTGAGCGCATCTTCAACTTTCGTGTCTTTCCAGTAATTAACGTAATTGGCCTGATCGCCCCCGGCAATGAAAACAGCCTCGGCATTCCTGATTTTTTGCTCAACTATAGCATCATTAGCCAATGTCCGGGAGTTAATGAGAATTGTCTCGACAGAATTGACCCCACCCAACTGGCTGTAGATGTAGTCGTTATAGCCGTTGGAACCACTGGCTCGAATAACCACAAAATCGCCCCCACCCGATTTCTGAATCATCCAGCGAATGGCATTATCAACGTCCGTGCTCCCGCCCATCAGCACCGAGCCGCCCGTGGTAGTTCGCTGCACATCAGCTGCGTCGCCCGTGAGCCAGGTTGTTAATTTGGGGCCACGAGCCATTGAGTCCGCGGGCAATGCCGGAGTTGGTGCCGATTGTTGGGCACACCCTGAAACAGAAAACAGGGCAGCTATTGAAAAGATCAGGCGAATCATGAAGGGAAGGTTTGTTGAAGAAGCAACCTACAAAATTTTGGGCAGAAAAAACGCTTCTACCCAAACAACTCCGACGATAAATAGCGGTCGCCACGGTCGCAGATGATGCATACTACGATGCCGGATTCCAGTTCCTGGATCAGTTCGAGGGCGGCATGAACACTGCCACCGCTGCTCATTCCTGCAAAAACACCCTCTTCCCTGGCTAATCGCCGGGCCATCACCGTGGCTTGCTCCTGCGACACTTCGAGCACCCGATCCACGCGCTCCGGCTCAAAAATTTTGGGCAAATACGCCACCGGCCACTTCCGAATCCCTGGAATAGATGAGCCATCGGTGGGTTGGCAACCAACAATCTGAACCGCCGGGTTCTGCTCTTTCAGGTAACGCGAGGTCCCCATAATGGTGCCGGTTGTTCCCATCGACGATACAAAATGCGTGATTTGCCCGTCGGTATCACGCCAGATTTCGGGGCCGGTGGTACGGTAGTGCGCCAAATAATTATCGGGGTTGGCAAACTGATTGAGCATCAGAAATCCCCCTTTTTCAACTTGCTCCTCGGCATAGTCGCGGGCACTTTCGATGGTTTCAGTTAGGGTGACGGTCGCCCCAAAAGCTTCCATTGTCAGCACACGCTCGCGGGTCGAGTTTTTGGGCATAGCCAACTCAATTTCAATACCGAACAGGCGGGCAATCATAGCTAAGGCAATACCTGTGTTGCCGCTTGTGGCTTCAATAAGTTTGATGCCCGGTGTCAACTCACCCCGGTCGATGGCCCCTTTGATCATGCTGTAGGCTGCCCGGTCTTTCACACTCCCACCGGGATTATCTCCTTCAAGCTTACCAAACAATTGAACATTCCTGTTTGTATTCAACCGATTCAATTCAACAAGTGGGGTATTGCCAACAAGGTCAAGTAAAGTAGCCATAAAGGGAGTTTCGGGATTATTTACAAAAAGGTAACAACCTCCGAAATAGTTCTGATTGGCGAAACGAAGGCCATTTTCGAGCGGGAGATTTCCCGGTTGTAACACGTAGTTCTACGTGATATCAGGTGAACGCTAGGTAGTTGTTAATCTTTTTATAATCTTTACAGCATCACCCGGAAGTTTCGGCTACCGGACGATACTATATCCAAATCATTTTTTATGAAAACCAATTTGACCAACTTCCCGTTGGCCTGCGATGAGCTTGCTGCCATTGCCCGCCAACTACACATGGCCGATTTGAATCTGCCATTCTGGGGTTATCGCAAAGCGATGCCTATGCACCGAATCGTCCGGTTAGAGGGCGACGGGAACTACACCCACTTTTTCTTCGACGATGGCAGTTCGCTCCTCGTATCGCTCACGCTGAAACGCATCGAAGGCCGTTTGCCTACCAACGTATTCGCCCGTTCACACAAGAAAAATTTGATTAATCTGCTCTATTTGCAGGAGATTAGCCCCAATCAGCAACCGTTCACGGTGGTGCTCTCGAATGGAGATTTTGTGGAAGTGTCGCGCCGGAAAGCTACGCAATTCTACCGCCAGATCGAGTTGTTCCAGCAGGAGATGATGAACCTGCCAGCGGTAGCATGAAAACGTTTCAATGCTACGCTGTTTCTATCGTTTCAATGCTTCGCTGTTTCAAGTTTCAAACGCAAAGCATGAAACGGCGAAGCCAATGAAACGATAGAAACAGCGTAGCATTGAAACTATTTTTTCGCCAATTCCTCATCGCGCAGAGGCTTACGGAGAATTTTACCGACGTTCGATTTGGGAAGTTCGGTGCGGAACTCAATTTGCTTGGGCACTTTGTAGCCTGTCAGGTTTTCACGGCAATAAGCGGTAATGCTGGCTTCAGTCAGTTCAGGGTCTTTTTTGACAACAAATATCTTGACCGTCTCGCCGGAGCGGGCATCAGGTACGCCAATGCAGACAACCTCCAACACACCGGGACACTGACTTACAACTTCCTCAATTTCGTTAGGATACACGTTGAAGCCCGACACCAGGATCATGTCCTTTTTGCGATCCACGATCTTGAAATAACCCTCGGCATCCATCACGCCAATATCGCCGGTTTTGAACCAGCCATCTTCCAGCACCTGCGCCGATTCGTCGGGCCGGTTATAGTAGCCACCAAATACCTGCGGGCCTTTAGCCCAGATTTCCCCTGGTTCCCCAAGAGGAGCTTCGGTACCGTCGTCTTTCACGCACTTCATATAGGTGCTTGGCCAGGGAATGCCGATGGTTCCAATGCGATTGCCATTGTCAATTGGATTAGAACACAATACAGGAGAGGTTTCAGAAAGTCCGTATCCTTCGGCGGGTTTGCTACCCGTTAGCTTTTCCCACCGTTCGGCCACTGCCGATTGCAAAGCCATACCTCCCGCCGAGGTAACGCGTAACTTACTGAAATCGACTTCGTTAATGCGAGGCTGATTCAGCAAGCCATTATACAACGTGTTTAAACCGGTAAACGACGTGATCTGGTATTTTTTCAGATCGTCGATAAAGGCATTCATGTCTCGCGGGTTGGTGATGAGCAAATTCATAGCCCCGCTCTTCAAAGCGGCCAATGCGTTCGTCGTCAGTGCATAAACGTGGTATAGGGGCAGTGCCGCCACAATGATACCCTCACCGAGTGGTACGTTTGCTGGTTTCATCCATTCGTCCTGTCCGATCAGGTTGGCAATCAGGTTCCGATGCGTGAGTGCTGCCCCTTTCGAAACCCCTGTTGTTCCGCCCGTGTATTGCACAAAGGCCAGCTCCGTGTTTTTGATCGTTACCGACTTCATAGGTTGCCGCGCACCCCGGCTCAGCGCATCGCCAAATGAAATAGCTCCAGGCAAATTATAAGCAGGTACTAATTTCTTCACGTATTTAACCACGGCATTGACAATCAGCTTCTTGGGAAAGCCAATCAGATCACCAACGTTTGTAACGATCACATGTTTAATGTCGGTTTGGGCAATGATCTTTTCCAGATTGGTGGCGAAATTGGCCAGAATCACAATAGCTTTAGCCCCCGAATCTTTGAACTGATGCTGCATTTCGCGGGGCGTGTAGAGCGGGTTGGTGTTTACCACTGTTATGCCCGCCCGCAGTGCGCCAAACATGACAACGGGATATTGCAACAGGTTCGGCATCTGAATGGCAATCCGGTCGCCCTGTTGCAATTGCAGGTCGTTTTGAAGGAACGACGCAAACTGTTGCGACAGCTTATTCAACTCACCAAAGGTAATTTGCTTACCCATGCAGGCATAAGCGGGGGAATCATTAAATTTCTGAAAGCCCTCATCGATCAGAGCAGCCAGCGAAGAATATGAATCAGGGTTAATATCATGAGGAACGCCCGGCGGATAATGACTTAACCAGGGACGTGTTTCGGCAATAGTTTGTGACTCCATGTAAGATTAGGTTGTACGTTTTAAAGCAAAAATAAGAAATAAGTTATAGCAGTCCAGTATAAAAATCACCTGTACACAAAAAATGTCTACCTCTATCAGAGAATCATACCAAAGAATATTCGTTCAGGAACCCGCCATAAACAGAGCAGCCCGGACATTCACAGGTTTTCTGTGTGAACATCCGGGCTGCTCTTACTCGTACAAAGACAACCGTTTACACGGCGTCCGACAAACTTGAAAACGTAAACTCCCTAATTTTCATTGGTGGAAGCAGGTAATTGCTATCCGATTCAGTACTGACAACGCGCTCTTGTCGACCCAGCATTTCGAGGTTGTTGAGCATGATCACCGGGCTTTCGTTGAAGCGGAAGTTCTTTACGGCGTGTTTTATCTTGCCGTTTTCGATATAAAACGTTCCGTCGCGGGTTAGGCCCGTGTTGAGTAGCGTTTGGGGGTCAACCGGCCTGATATACCAAAGTTTAGTGACCAGAATACCCCGCTGAGTGCTTTTGATCATGTCTTCGAGCGAGGCTGTTCCACCCGCCATGATCACGTTGTTGGGAAACGGAACGGGTTGTTTACCCTGCTTTTGCGCCCAATAGCGCGAATAGGCCAGGTTTTTCACCACCCCTTTGTCAATCCAGGTCAGTTTTTGCTGGGCCTGCCCGTCGCCCGCCCAGGGTGAAGCCGGGAGATCAGCGTTAGTCGGGTCGGAGTAGATAGTTACACGGGGATCCACGATTTTCTCGCCCAGTTTGGTTTTGCCGCCGGGCTTGCTCAGGAAACTGCGGCCTTCGTCGGCGGAGCGGGCATCCATCGAGAAAAACAGTTGTTCCATCAAGACTGCGGCTGCGGTGGCTTCGAGAATCACCGTGTATTTGCCCGGCTCCAGGGCTGTGGCACTAGCCGAAGCGGTTGCTTTTGCGCTGGCAATGCGGGTGGCCGCTGCCGTGTCAAGCTTGTTCACATCGCTGAACCCCTTGATCACATAGCCCGACCCCTTTCCGTCGGCTGTGCGAACGGTGAGGGAGAAATTCACATTGGTGCTGGGGTAGTATGCAAACAGGCCTTTGGAGTTCATCATGGCCTGATAACCGTGCGTGTCCTCCATGAATCCAGCGGCTGTGAGGTTCTGAGTGCGGGTCAACTCAAGGCTTTTTGCCACGGCATCGGCGCGGGCATCGGGCGTTAATTTGGCCGTGCTGTCGAAATAGCCGTTGCTTTTCAGGTAGGTTTGAGGCCCCAGAATACCCACGTATTCCGGGTTTTCGGGAGCCAGTCGGGCCAGTTCTTCGGCCCGGCGCACCACTTTCTCCAGCGACGCATCGTCGAACTCGTCGACAGTGGCGGTTCCCACTTTTTTGCCAAACGCCGACTGTACCACCAGGTTCTGATTAGCCCGAGAGCCACTGGTGGACACTTCATTACGGGCATAGCGAATGTTTCCGCTTACATCGCCCGACAGGTTTACCTCGCACTCATCAGCTTTCGAGTAGCTAAGGACTTTGGTGAGCAGGGCCTTGGCCTCCGCTTCGGATAGTATGATTGCCATTTAGATTTTCCGTCCAGTATTGATCACATTAACCCCATTGAACCGCGTGGTGCTTGACCCGTGCGAAACGGCACTGCTTTGGCTGGGTTGGCCCTTTCCGTCGAAAAAAGAACCCCCAAGTCGGTAATCTTTCTCATCGCAAATGGCTGCGCAGGAGTTCCAAAATTCCTGGGTGTTCGACTGATAAGCCACGTCTTTCAGCATTCCGGCGATTTGTCCGTCTTTGATTTCGTAGTACAACTGCCCCCCAAACTGGAAGTTATAGCGTTGCTGATCAATCGAAAACGAACCATCACCTACGATGTAAATTCCTTTTTTCACATCCTTAATCATGTCCTGCACCGACAGAGGGGCTTTCCCCGCTTCCAGCGATACATTAGGCATCCGCTGAAACTGAACGGTTCCCCACGAGTCGGCGTAGCAGCAACCGTGTGATTCTTTTTCGCCAATGATAGCCGCCTGATCGCGGATGGCCTGGTAGTTCACCAACACCCCGTCACGGACGAGATCCCATTTTTTGGTACCAACGCCTTCGTCGTCGTAGCCCACTGCGCCCAGCGAGCCAACCTGCTGTTTATCAGCAATCAAGTTCACGAGTTTGCTACCATACTGGAAATTTTTCGACTGCCATTTGTCGAGTGTGGCGAAACTGGTACCGGCAAAATTGGCTTCGTAGCCCAGCACGCGATCCAGTTCGAGCGGGTGCCCAACGGATTCGTGAATGGTTAGCCACAGGTGCGAGGGATCCAGAACAAGGTCATACTTACCGGCTTCTACGGATTTGGCAGTCAGCTTTTCTTTGGCCTGTTTCGCTGCCGACGTAATGTCTTCCAGCATGTCGTAGCCCTTGTTGTAGCGGGTTGTCACGCCCCCCACTTTGTCGGCGGGGTTAGTTTGCAGGTAATCGTAGCCCATGCCCATCGGCGAACTCAGCGAGTTACGGGTCGAGAATTTTCCACTCTGCGTATCAACCGCCGTCACGTTGAAGTTCGGCCCAATCCGGTGAATATCCTGATCGGAATAGGTGCCATCGGTCGAGGCAAAATATTTTTGCTCATTCACCATGAACAGCACCGAGTTCACGAAGTTAGCCCCGTTTTTCATGGCTGCCGCGTTGGCGGTTAACAGCAGGTCAACCTTTTCTTTGATCGGCACCTCGAAAGCGTTTTTCTGAATCGGGGCTTTCCACGACACCTCGCCGTAGCCTTTTTGCGGAGCTAATTGTACGGGTTCAGTCTGTAGGCGGGAATTGGCTTTGGCTATCGACACGGCGGTTTGGGCGCACTTGGCAACAGTGGCTTCATCTTTCGGATTGGCCATTGCCGCAAAGCCCCAGCATCCGTTAACAATCACCCGGATACCCACGCCATACGATACGGTGTTCACGATGCCTTGTACTTTGTTCTCGCGGGTAAGCACAAACTGGTTCAGATAACGGCCAATCCGCACATCCGAATAGGTGGCCCCCATCGACTTGGCGGCATTAAGAGCGGCATCGGCCAGACGTTTTTTGGCGGCTACATCCATGTAGTTTCCGACCAGTTCTTCCGGGGATACGGCGTGCGAAAAAGCGGGCAGCGAAGGCATCAGTAGCCCGGCCGTACCCATGCCTAACAGTTGGTTAAAGTCTCGACGGTTCATTGGGTGTTTGTGTCGGTGTTTGTTTGAGTTGATTGTAGCTCGCCCCCACATCGTCTATTGATGATGGAGGCATGGGTGCTGGTGGCGTTTGTGACTCGAAGTGAGTACTGAGGTTTTTTGTTACCCAATCAGGCAGAGGGTTTTGCTGAAATTTGACCTCTCTATCCATTCGATGAAAGATAAGTTCAGGTTGGGCAGAGCCATCTATCAGCATCAACACGTCAGGTTCATCAAAAAAATGGTTAAGCAGGAGTAACCCTGCTTCGTAGCGACCCCGAATGATGTCTTCCCGAACGAAATGTCCACCCTGTTGATACCGGCTAATAACACGTTGGTTGAGAATTGTCAGATCGCTAACACACATAAAAAGCAGCCGGAAGGAGTAACCCAATTCTTTAAGTGCCAAAAAATAGTACCAGGTGGCCTCATCATGCAGATTTGTTTCTACAGCAAAAGCTTCGCGCCGTTGTACATGTTGACTGATTCGCCGTTGAGCTTCGTCGTTTGTTAGACGTTGAATAACTTCCTGATTTGTCTGCTCAACACGCATCTGCCGGGCAATATCATCGGAGTTAATCAACTCAACCCCTTTGGGCAAATATTGAAACGAAGCCGTCGATTTACCAACGCCATTTGGACCAGCCACTACATAAAATGAGGGCTGCATTAGTTTACTGGTTCAGTTCGACCATCAGCATACTCTCTAACTGTCTGACCGTTCTTACTGATGATTACAGGCAACCCACGGCTAAAAGCCGCTTCGCGGGCTTTGCCATAAATCTGTTCAGCCGCTTGCTCACGTTCCGCAGCAGTCATCTCTTCTAAAGGCTTGGCTGCTCCGCCAAAGAGAGGGAGAATATTTATCGTTGAACCAGATGTTTCAGGACTGTCCTGACGAATTTGGGTGTTCAAGAAGGCTTCCATAGATCGTTTCAATTTTGGGCGATTCCCGGCTGTAATCGGTTAAGCGTTGAACCGATTACAGCCAGGAACTTATCATACCGCGTCCGACAAGCTCGAAAACGTGAAATCCCGAATCTTCAACGGCGGAATCAGGTTTCCCCCAATCCGAACCGGTTTGCCCATTGCTTCGAGGTTATTGAGCATGATCACCGGGCTTTCGTTGAAGCGAAAATTCTTGACGGGGTACTTGATCTGCCCGTTTTCAATGTAAAAAGTCCCGTCGCGGGTCAGGCCCGTATAAAGCAGCGTTTGGGGGTCAACCGCACGGATGTACCACAAGCGCGTGACGAGGATGCCCTTTTCGGTTCCTTTAATCAGTTCGGCCAGCGATTGGGTGCCGCCCGCCATAATCACAGCCGCTGGTGGGGGTGTTGCCTTCACGCCTTTTTTATCGGCCCAGAAACGTGAGAAATACATGTTTTTCACCACGCCTTTTTCCACCCAGGTCACTTTCTCCTGTGGACGGCCATCAGCTCCACCGCCGAAGCGACCACCACCACCACCACCAAACGCCGAGGTCGGAATTTCGGGGTTAGTAGGGTCCGAATAAATCGTAACCCGCTCATCGAACAGCTTTTCGCCCAGGCGCGTGCCGCCCCCTTTTTTGCTCAGGAAACTGCGGCCTTCGTCGGCATTGCGCCCGTCCATGCTGCCCATCATGTTCTGAAGCAAGTCAACCGCAGCGGCAGGCTCCAGAATCACGGTGTATTTGCCCGGTTCCAACGCCCGCGCATTCACCGAAGCCAAGGCTTTTTGCATGGCAATTTCGGTGGCTTCTTTGGTACTTAGTTTCGAGACATCGGTCACGTCGCGGATGGCGTAACCAGATCCTAACCCATCGGCAGTACGAACGGTAATCGTGAAATCGACCGAGGTCGCCCGGTTATACGCAACTAAGCCTTTGCTGTTGCCAATGGCTGAAAACCCGGTTGAGTCTTCCAGATACCCGGCCGCCGTTAGGTTCTTTTTGCGGCACGGGTCAAGGCTATCGAAAGCCGCTTTGGCTCGGTAGTCAGGGTCAATTTTGGCGGTGTTTTCGGAATATGGATTGGTAGTCAGGTAGGTTTGTGGCCCCAACATTGGCATATATTCCGGGTTTTCGGGAGCCAATTGAGCGATCTCCTCCGCCCGACGAACGGTTTTTTCCAGCGAGGCATCGTCAAACTCGTTGATCGTTGCCGTACCCGACCGCTTCCCATATACCGACGTTACCGCCAGCGACAGGTTGTTGCTTTCGCCACTCGTTGATACTGAGTTACGGGCATACCGGATGTTGCCCGTGCGCCCTCCCGACAAGGTAACCGCCGTTTCGTCGGCTTTGGCATAGCTCAACACCTTGTCAATTATCTTTTTTGCTTCTTCTTTGCTTAAAATGGCCATGATGTACCTGTGATTGGGTAATTATATTTTTCGTCCCGTGTTGATTACATTGACTCCGTTGAAGCGCGTTGTGGCACTTCCGTGCGAAACCGCACTGATTTGCGAAGGTTGCCCTTTGCCATCGAAAAACGAGCCGAAAGTGCGGTAATCGTCTTTATCGCACAGTTGGGCACACGAGTTCCAGAATTCCTGGGTGTTGGCCTGATACGCCACATCGTCGAGCATCCCGACCACTTCGCCGTTCTTGATTTCGTAGAATAACTGCCCCCCAAACTGAAAATTATACCGCTGCTGATCAATGGAATACGACCCTCGACCAATGATATAAATGCCTTTGTCAACACCTTTGATCATGTCCAACACCGAGCGTTTTTCCGTACCCGCTTTCAACGACACATTGGGCATCCGCTGAAACTGTACCGAGTCCCAGTTGTCGGCATAGCAACAGCCATGTGAGGCTTTCTCGCCAATGATGGCCACCTGATCGCGGATGGCCTGGTAATTCACCAGCACGCCGTTTTTAATCAAGTCCCACTCTTTGGCCGGTACGCCTTCGTCGTCGTAGCCCACCGTACCGAGCGTGTGAGGCTGGGTTTTGTCGGCCACAATGTTGACGAGGTCACTGCCATACTTGAACGACTTGGTTTTCCACTTGTCGAGCGTGGCAAACGACGTACCCGCATAGTTGGCTTCGTAGCCCAAAACGCGATCTAATTCGGTGGGGTGTCCAACCGATTCGTGAATGGTCAGGCCGAGGTGATTGGGGTCGAGAACGAGGTCGTACTTTCCTGCCGAAACAGTTTTGGCCGTCAGTTTCTCTTTGGCTTGCTTGGCGGCCAGCGTGGCATCTTCAACAATGTCATAGGAGTTACGATAACCAACGAGTCCGTTCGGACCGGGTATTTTTTCGGAGACCAGCCCGTCCATATATTCGAAACCCATGCCCATTGGCGAACTGAGTGCGTCGCGGGTTTTGAACTTCCCTGCCGCCCGATCAATGGCCGTTACCGTGAACGTGGGCCAGATTCGGTGAATGTCCTGGTCAATGTAGGAGCCATCCGTCGAAGCAAAATACTTCTGCTCATTAATCATGAACAGGTTCGAGGTCACGAAACCGGCTCCATTGGTTAAGGCGGCATTGTTTGTTCGCAGCAGCAGGTCAATTTTTTCCTTGACCGGAATGGCAAACGAGTTTTTGGTCAACGGAGTTTTCCACGACACCTCCGCAACGCCCTGCTGCGGAGCCAGCACCACCGGCTCGGTTTGGATTTTCGAATTGGCTTTGGCAATGGCCACGGCGGTTTCAGCGCATTTGGCAATGCCTTCCGGCGTTACATCACTGGTGGCCGAGAACCCCCAGGTACCATTGGCAATAACCCGAATGCCCACGCCAAACGATTCGGCATTGCTGATGTTTTGCACCTGCTTTTCGCGGGTAAACAAAAACTGCTGGAGGTAGCGGCCAATCCGAACGTCGGTGTAGGTGGCTCCCCGACTCTTTGCCGCATTGAGGGCCACATCGGCGAGTTGTTTTTTGGTGGCGACACTGAGGCCGGGTTCGAGCAGGCGTTCGGCTGGCACGGCGTAACCCACGATTGGGATTGACGAAGCTGCCAGCGCACCCATGCCCCAGCCTGCCTGTTGAATGAAGTCTCTTCGATTCATGCAGTCAGAAGTAGGAATAAGTTGTTGATTGAAATACTAATTCGCAATATCGCGAAAAACCCAAAGCGATGGGGGAGATTGTGATAAATGGCAGAAGGTTATTAACCCTTCTGGGATTAATTACAAATTTTGTTTGTTTACCAATGAGTATTCAGCCTGCCAACTCTTTCCTAGTAATATGTCCAGTATAGTTCAACGTGTAAAGATCTATGGTGAAATCGAAAATAGTGGCTGTTACTGGGGTGGTTGCTGTAATAGCCCTCTCATCATTCTCTATTCTGGGCGTTTTCGACCAGAAGGTGGATTATAACACCCAGA
Organism: Cytophagales bacterium; assembly: GCA_031411995.1. GTDB lineage: Bacteria > Bacteroidota > Bacteroidia > Cytophagales > Spirosomataceae > Rudanella. The sequence continues at coordinate 2,015 of JANOCD010000087.1, read as the reverse complement.
TCAAGCCAATTCTTAACAAGCAGTGCATTGCCTGTCACGGCGGGGTTAAAAAAGCAGCCGGTTTTTCGGTGCTGTTCCGGCACGAGGCTGTGGCTCCCACCAAGTCGGGCAAACCCGCCATTGTGCCGGGCGATGCTGATGCCAGCGAAATGATTCGCCGATTGACCCTCGACGACCCCGAAGAGCGGATGCCCCTGGACCACCCCGCCCTCAAAGACGACGAAATTGACCTCCTTCGCAACTGGATTGATCAGGGGGCCGAGTGGGGGGATCATTGGGCCTACACCTCTGTCGAAAAGCCCGAAATGCCCAAAATTGGCTCGTTTTGGTCGCGACTGGGACTGGTTAATAATGACGAATCGGCCTGGGCGAAGAACGAAATTGATGCCTTTGTCCTGGATAAAATTCAATCGGTAAAAACCACCGCAACCGATCCCAAACAGGTGGATGCCCTAAAACCCGCCCCCGAAGCCGACCGCCCAACCCTGCTCCGGCGCGTGGCCCTCGACCTGACGGGCCTGCCGCCAACCCCCGAAGAGGTTGCAAAGTTTTTGGCTGACAAATCGCCCGAGGCCTACGAGAAAGCCGTTGACCGGCTGATGGCTTCCCCCGCTTACGGCGAAAAATGGGCGGGCATGTGGCTCGATTTGGCCCGCTACGCCGACACCAAAGGCTACGAACGCGACCCCGGACGCAAAATCTGGCGATACCGCGACTGGCTCATCAAGGCATTCAACGCCGACAAACCCTACGATCAGTTCCTGACCGAGCAACTCGCGGGCGACCTGATGCCCAACCGCGACCCTGCAACGGGTTTACCCAAGGTGGATCAGTTAATTGCGACGGGTTTCCACCGCAACACGATGAACAACGACGAGGGGGGCACGCAGGATGAGGAGTTCCGGGTAGCCTCCGTGATCGACCGGGTCAGCACTACCTGGGATGTGTTTGGCGGAACAACGTTTGCGTGTGTGCAGTGCCACAGTCACCCCTATGATCCGTTTACCCACGAAGAATTTTACAAGTACATGGCGTTTTTCAACAACGCCCGCGACGAAGATGTGACGACCGATACGCCCACCCTCCGGTTCTACAAAAACAGGGATTCGGTTCAATTACAGGCCTTGGAGCAGTGGATGGGCAAGGTGGCTCCCCTCCGCCGAACAACCGAGCAACGGCTGTTTTTGCGGACAATGGAACCCAAATTCAATTCCCATGTGCTCGACCAATACCAGAAGGCCTCCCTGGTCGATGCCAAGTTTTTGGGGATGTTACACAACGGCTCGGCCCGGCTTCCGGGGGTGACGCTGACGGGCAAAAACCGCCTGTTGCTGGCCTGGGGCAACAAAACCCCCGGTGCCACGCTCACCATCCGGCGCGGTGCCACAACGGGGCCGGTGCTGGCTACACTTCCTGTTCCGGCAACGGGAAAAGACACGGTGCAGATTTTCCCCTTGCCCCCAACGGTTGGCAAACACAACCTGTTTTTCTCACTGGACAATCCGAAAGGCGAGAATAATTGGGTAATGGTTAAATGGTTAGCCTTTCAAACTGCCCTGCCGGGCCAAGCTGCCGACAGTGTGGGGGCCATCGAAACCGAGTATGCCCTGCTGCTCAATAAAAAACCTGACACCACGCCCATCATGCTTGACGGTACGGGCGATCTGGCCCGGCCAACCCATGTTTTCGACCGGGGAAATTGGTTGGTGAAAGGGAAACAAGTGCAACCCGACGTGCCAAAGTCGTTCCCGCCGATGGCCAAAAATGGGCCCAAAAACCGCTTAGGATTGGCTCAATGGATGACCAACCGGCAACACCCGCTCACGGCGCGGGTAGCCGTGAACCGGCTGTGGGAACAACTATTTGGAATGGGTCTGGTGGAAACCGTCGAAGATTTTGGCACCCAGGGCATCGCACCGTCTCACCGTGAACTACTTGACTATCTGGCTGTTGAATTCATAGAAACGGATAAATGGAGCGTCAAGAAACTGTTGAAGCGAATGGTGTTGTCGGCC
>JANOCD010000086.1:0-15945 GCA_031411995.1 Cytophagales bacterium | reverse complement strand
CATCAAAGAGCGAAAGAGTGAAAGAGCGAAAGAGTGAAAGGGCGAAAGAGTGGCTGACGCGGAAGCAACACTTGTGCGTCAGCCACTCTTTCACTCTTTCACTCTTTCGCTCTTTCGCTCTTTCACTCTTTGATGACTACTCTTTCACTCTTTGACCACTTACAACCTCCTCACCTGCAACGTCACTTTCGACTGAATATCAATGAGAATCTGAACCCCTTCGGGCCGAACAGCAATGCGTTGGGGAACAAGGCGGAAAGCGGCAATGTCGAGGGCGGTCTTCTCGCCTGCTTTGCCACGGGCGAACGCCGTTTCGATTTTGTGCGGTAGTTCGGCTAATTGTTTACCCAGCGGAATTCGGAGTGATGTTTGGAGTGTATCGCGGAGTGTGTCGTGCAGCAGCCAGTCGGCGGTGGCTAAGAGTCGTTCTTCGGTATGCACATCGAAATCGACATCCCGAACTTGCAGGGTGCTGGTCAGTGTGTCAAAAAACGGTTTCCCGTGGAAATACAACGTACCTTTTACAGAGCCATCCACATCGGTTTTCAGAATAAGGGCGTGCTCCCCACCATATACCGAAGCTGTTTTTACGTTTAGTAAACCCCCGGCTAATTCCAGTTTGCGCCCTTTCAGGTTTTTGCTGATAACCCGGTTAAGGTCAGCATAGGGTATAGTAAACAACACTTTAAGGTCAGAGATAGGTCGAAGATAAGCCACCTTCTGGAGAATAGGCAGTTTCAGCGACGGTTTTACATCGGGGCGATTTCCAAAGTAAGTGGCTGTAACAAAGCCAATTCGCAACGGAACAGTAATTGTCCGGGTATTGCCGGCAATAGGGCCGGCCGCCACACTGATTGGCGATGGCACCAGCCAAACCGAATCAGGCTGTTTGTTGAGCAGCAACGGCCGCTGAATGTCGCGCCAGATTTTGCGAATTTCCTTATCCAGATGGAGTTCACCGGCCACTGCCTCATCAATGGCGGCCTCAATATCACCCTTTCGGGAATTGATGATTTTTTCAGCAATTTTCTGGATAGATACCCGAACGCCCAAAACTCGGAGTTTAGGTTCCTCGATCCATTTATAATCCACAAAACGCGATTTGGTGGCCAGTGTCCATTTATTGGTCACCTGCAAAGGCGTGTCAAAATTCACTGACAGGGCACAGAGGGGTTGCTTTTTTGCGACGAAAGCCGGGTCTTTTTCCAGTCGGCGTTTGTTGCGTTTGAAAGCCAGCGGATTGCTGATCCACACCTGCAAAGGAGCTGTAAAAGACACACGTTGTTGGGAATAACGCAGTTTTACCGGGCCACTCCGCTCCACCCGAAGTTGCCATTTTTCGCCTTTCTGGCCTTCAAGCATGTCCTCGGTCACTAAAACTGGCTTCAGCTCTTTGTTTATCTTACGCTCCAGATCAGCCAGTTCAAACGTAATTCTACCCGTTAAGTAAGACGCTTTGGCTGGAATCGGTTCGTCGAAACCCTCGGCTGCTGGCGGCTTGGGCTTCACTTTACGGCAGCCGTTTGCGAGTAGAAGGGTGGCCCCGAGTAAGAAAATAAAAAAGGTTTGCGGAGTTTTCATTACTCAACAAACCTATGAAAAATTAAAAAGTTAAGGAACCCTATCATCTGGCCCTGGCAGACTTCAATTGGGCCTTATCGGCCTCGCAACCACACCCTTTTCCGCAGCCAGCGTCTCGCCGACTAAGCGATTTGTACCCCCGCCAGCCGAGATACCCGGCGGCAAAAGCGAAGAGAAGAATAATGATGAGTTCTTGCATGAGGTTTAAACCCAGCCGTTCCGTTCGGCCAGTTTGTGTGCATGTTGATAATGGTGTTCGCCGTGCCACTGGTACATCAGGGCCATTTCGCCCAGCGTGAATTTCTGCTGACTACCAGGGTGGAAATACGTTCTGTTAAACTGCTCTTCGGTCATAGTAGTCAGAACGGCCACCCACCGGACATGAAGGTTGCTCAGAATCACCAGCGAATGCGAAACCGATAGGCCTGAATCGGGCAGTTTGGCCCACTCACCTTCCTCATAGGGCGAAATAGTCGGGTTGTCTTCGGTCAGGGCCAGCTTCGTGCGAATATAGGCGTTCATGTGACTATCGGCCAGGTGATGAACCAACTGCCGCACCGTCCAGCCATCGGGTCGGTAGGGCGTGTCTAAGCGTTCGTCGCCCCATCGACCCACCAGTTCGGTGAGTTTGTGCGGCAAGTGGGCAATGTCCTCAATCGCCATACGAACCTGATCCATCGTGTAGGGCTGACCAAGTACAAAATTCCCAATGGGATAGCGGAGTATGTCGATGTCAATCATTATTTCCAATACTTCTGAATGGCCCCTAAAAGTTCCGTATGGGCCGCGCAGCCAGCCACCACATCGCCCCGATAGAGGAACTCATTACCCCCCTCAAAATCGGTGACGATGCCGCCCGCTTCGCGCACGAGCAAGACCCCAGCAGCCATGTCCCAGGCGTGAAGGTTATACTCATAAAAGCCCTCAAAGCGTCCACAGGCCACATACGCCAGGTCGATAGCGGCCGATCCCATCCGGCGCAGGCCGTGGGTTTGTTGCATCAGATTTTCCAGAATGCGCAGGTAATCGGCCATCCGGTCGAACTGGTAGTAGGGGAAACCCGTCGAAATGAGCGACTGACTCAGTTGCGTGGTTGGCGACACCCGGATGCGCTCCGGGGTGGCGGTGCCGCGCCCGCAAAAGGCCCCGGCACCCTCGCGCCCAAAGAAACATTCGTCGCGGTTAGGGTCGAAAATGACCCCCGCAATGGGTGTGTTGCCAATGGCAAGCCCCACGCTGACACAAAAAACAGGCAAGCCATGAATGAAGTTGGTGGTGCCGTCGAGCGGGTCGATGATCCAGTTCAGGGCCGAGCGGTCGCTGCTGTTGCCGGTGGTGCCTTCTTCGGTAACGAACCCGGCTTCGGGCAGAAGTTGGCTCAGGGCCGTCACCAACCGCTTTTCGGTTTCTTTGTCCACGTAGGAAACCAGATCGTTGGTTCCTTTATATTCCACAGCATCAAGGCTGAACTTCTGTCGTTCCTGCAACAAAAATGCCCCCGCATCGCGGGAAATAGTGCAGAGGGAGGTGAGAAAAGAGTTGGATAAAGTCATTTTTTAGATAGCCTACGATACCACCGCCAACTCCCGACTTTTCCGCCGGACTTGCTGAATATTGGCGACGCACCGGATTAAGAGCGTTAAAATAAACAGTTCGTCAGCCCCGCCGGGAACGTTGGAAATAAACAGGCCAATTACCAACAGCCCCGCCGTGATGCCAAAATAGAAATTGGAAAAGCGTTGATTTTTGCCACTGCTCGCCCGAAAAATCAGGGGCAGGTGCAACGGCATAAGCCACAGCAACGACGGATTCCAGCCTGTAACGCCATCGTCGCGAATGATCCACATGACCAGCAAAAGCCAGCCGCAAAGACCCGCGAACCCAAACAACCCCCGGTCGATCCAGCGGCTGACTTTTCCCCGCACATACTGACGGTAAGTTATGAAGCCGATGGCTACTCCAAACAGGGCAAACACAAAAGCCGGGTAGAATGGCAGTGGGCCATTTTGTTTGGGCAAACTTTGGGCTTCAAACAGTGTTTGGGTGCTACTCACTAACGGAATTTGCTGTCCATTGGCCTGTCGAATGGTGGCCTGAGCAAATTGATTGAACACATTATTAGGCAAATACATAGCCTCCCAGTTGGTGGCTACCGCATCCGAGGGGTGACCAATGGCAATGTTCATGCCCAACTGATACCATGGTTTTTCGCCAAGATAGTCGTTCATCCAGTCGCGATAGGACTTGGTGAGTAGCTTTGGGGCAGGGAGTTGCAGGCTATCTCCGCAAGCCTCGGCAATCATGTCGCGGGGGCGGGTGGAACAGTTGTCATAGTAGAATTTGTAACGGTACTCGCGGTTTTGGGGCAGATAGTTGGTCTCCAACCCCTCGAAAAGCCGTTGTTTTTGCCCCGTTGAGAGGTTCAGTAATTGCTCGCGAATGCTGCGGTTGTTTTGCTGATAATACCAGATTACATCATATAACTTATGGGCTGATAAATGATAGGGCAGGGTTCCCCGCAAAAATTTAATGATAAAATAGTCGGCTTTGTAGTCAAAACCGCCGTAGCTATAATCGCGGTCCAGGCCCGTGGCGGGGTCATAGAATCTGATCTCGGTGTGCCCGAAGGATGATGAAATATCATCATCGCCCGGCCCGTAAGTAATCAGACTGACCCGCGCCGAGGGAGAGAGAGCGGGGGCATTTTGAGCAGTAGCCGTTAGCAATTGGCAGTAAGCAGTGAGTAGCAGGAAGCAGGCCGTGATTTGGCGTAGCTTACTCATCGTCATCGTCGTCATCGAGGTCTTGTTTGTAGTAATCGCTGCCTTTGTCTCGTTTGCCGGTTTGTTTGGTGGTTTCCCTACCCTGCACACACACGACAATTTCCCCTTTGATGGGTTTCTCGGCAAAATACGCCATAATTTCGGACAACGGCCCACGAACCGTTTCTTCAAACAGCTTTGTTAACTCACGGCTCACACTCGCCGGTCGCTCCGGCCCGAACACCTCAGCAAACTGCCCCAGGGTTTTTAGCAATCGGTGGGGCGACTCATAAAAAATCATGGTGCGTTCTTCATTTACCAACTGACTCAGGCGCGTCTGTCTGCCTTTTTTGTGGGGTAAAAAACCCTCGAACGTGAACCGGTCTGCCGGAAGGCCGGAGTTGACCAAAGCGGGCACAAAGGCCGTTGGCCCCGGCAAGCATTCCACCGTAACCCCCTGCCGAATGCACTCGCGCACCAGCAAAAAGCCGGGGTCCGAAATGGCGGGCGTACCTGCATCCGACACCATCGCGTAGGTTTTGCCCTGTTTCAACTGCTCCACCACCCGCTGAACGGACTGATGTTCGTTGAAAATATGGTAGCTCTGCAAGGGTTTGTTAATGCCCAAATGTTTCATCAGCACCCCCGACGTGCGGGTGTCTTCGGCCAGGATCACATCCGCCGATTTCAACACAGTCACCGCCCGAAGCGTGATGTCTTCGAGGTTACCAATGGGCGTAGGAACGAGATAGAGTTTCATAAAGAGTGAAAGCGCGAAAGCGCGAAAGAGCGAAAGACGAGCCGTATTTCACTCTTTCGCGCTTTCACAATTGGTCAATGGCCCCTGCCAGTTTCCGGTCCTTATCCGTAACAGTATCGCCCGCGTCGTGGGTGGTCAGTTCGATGCGGACTTTGTTGTAAACATTTGACCACCAGGGGTGGTGATTCATTTTCTCGGCGATCAGGGCCACGCGGATCATGAAGGCGAAAGCCTCCGAAAAGTCCGCGAATTCAAAATCGCGGACGAGTTTGTTGTTTTGTTCCTGCCACATGGTTTTTGGGTGGTTATGAGAAGTTTTCAGCGTGAGTTTACATATAGTAATAACAAAAGTTTTGGGGGATCAAACTATAAAAAAAATACGCTCAAAACAATGGTTTTGAGCGTATTAGCTGGGTTTTGCAGAGAGAGAGGGATTCGAACCCCCGGACCTGTAACAGTCAACGGTTTTCAAGACCGTCGCAATCGACCACTCTGCCATCTCTCTGTGTGATTTGGTGGTGCAAAGGTATGTCGATTTTTGGGATTTGTCAAGGGGCGATATAGAAAAAACGAGGTCATTCTGAGCAAAAAAGCCTATTTTTGCCCTGTTCTAACCCGCTAAAATGGGCTAATTGCTTCGTTTTTAGCGGATAATCGTTCGTCTGCCCACCGGGCAAAATTTTACTTTTCTTCGTGGAAATCACCGATCAGACCCCCGCTGTCCAAGCTGCTACTGCCTCTCTTCCCACCCTTGAAACCGCCCGTAAACTGGGTTTACTCCCCGAGGAGTTCGAGCGTATCCAGGCCATTTTGGGCCGTATGCCCAACTTTACTGAATTGAGCATTTTCTCGGTGATGTGGTCCGAGCATTGTTCCTATAAAAATTCCATCGTCTGGCTCAAAACCCTGCCCCGCGATTCGGAGCGGATGCTGGCCAAAGCGGGCGAAGAAAACGCGGGTTTAGTTGACATTGGCGATGGCCTGGCGTGTTCGTTCAAGATCGAGTCGCACAATCACCCCTCGGCCCTCGAACCCTATCAGGGCGCGGCAACGGGCGTGGGTGGCATCAACCGCGATATTTTCACGATGGGTGCAAGGCCCATTGCCCAACTCAACTCCCTCCGTTTCGGCAATCCCGATTTGGCCAAAACCCGCCGATTGTTGCGGGGCGTGGTGAAAGGAATTGGCGATTATGGCAACGCCTTTGGCATTCCAACCGTGGGGGGCGAGGTCTATTTCGATGAGTGCTACAACACCAACCCCCTTGTGAATGCGTTTTCGGCGGGGATCGTAGAAGTGGGCAAAGTGGCCAAAGCAACCTCGTATGGGGTTGGTAACCCGGTGTTTATTGTCGGGTCGGCAACGGGCAAAGACGGCATTCACGGGGCCACCTTTGCTTCGGAAGACATCAGCGCGGCCTCAGCCGAGAAGTTGCCCGCCGTGCAGGTTGGCGATCCGTTCATGGAAAAGCTCCTGCTCGAAGCGACGCTCGAAATCATTGCGTCGGGCTATGTGATTGGTATTCAGGACATGGGTGCCGCTGGAATCATCTGCTCGACCACAGAAATGAGCGCGAAAGGCGAACACGGCATGATCATCGACCTCGACAAAGTACCCACTCGTCAGGCCAACATGGAACCGTTCGAGATTCTATTGTCGGAGTCGCAGGAGCGAATGCTGGTGGTGGTTGAAAAGGGCAAGGAAGAGTTGATTAAGGGTATTTTCGACAAGTGGGATTTGCATTGCGCCCAAATTGGCGAGGTGATTGCCGCCCCCGAAGATGCGCATGGCCGTATCTATTTTTACAGGTATGGTCAACTCGTGGCCGATATTCCCGCCCACGACCTCGTGTTGGGTGGTGGGGCACCCCAATACAACCGCGAATACCGCGAACCCGCTTATATCAAGGAGTTTGCGAAGTTTCAGATCAACGATGTCCCCGACATAACGCCGGACGAAATCGGCACGGTGGCCAAACATTTGTTGAGCCACCCGAACATCTGTTCGCGCCGGTGGATCTATGAGCAGTATGACTCGATGGTGGGCACGGCCAACCGCAGCACCAACGCTCCTTCGGATGCAGCCGTGGTGCGGGTGAAAACGCCCAATGGAAAATCGACCGACAAATCCATCGTGATCACCGTGGATTGCAACAGCCGCTACGTGAACGCCAACCCGTTTGTGGGCGCGCAAATTGCTGTGGCCGAGGCCGCCCGCAACATTGTTTGCTCAGGCGGAGACCCTATTGCCGTAACAAACAACCTGAACTTTGGCAACCCCTATGTGCCTGAGGTATATTGGCATTTCGTGGAGGCTGTAAAGGGCATGGGCGAGGCTTGCCTTCGGTTTGCAACCCCTGTCACGGGCGGCAACGTGAGTTTCTATAACCAATCGTCCGACGACGGGCCGGTGTTTCCAACGCCAACCATCGGGATGCTGGGTTTAATGGAAGACTTAAACAATCGCATGACGCTCAACTTCCGGCAGTCGGGCGAAGCCATCTATTTGCTGGGCGCACCGGCTAATGATATTGCTTCGTCGGAGTATCTCTATTCGTTTCGGGGTGTGAAAGCCTCGCCGGCGCCGGCTTTCAATATGGACGCGGAACTGGCCATGCAAAAAGCTTTGAGCCAACTTATTACGAAGAAACTGATTCAGTCGGCGCACGATTTGTCAGACGGTGGTTTGTTTGTGGCTCTGGCTGAATCGGCAATGGCGTGGTCCGGCACTCCGGGCGGTTTGGGTTTTGCCGTGGAAACGGCCCCAGCGGGTGGTTCATCTGGATTCCGACTTGATGCCGTTTTGTTTGGCGAAGGGCAAGGTCGCGTAATCGTGTCGGTATCGGCAGAGCAGCAGGCTGCTTTCGAGGAAGCCGTTGGGGCAACGGGCGTTCCCTGCGCCAAAATTGGCTCGGTAACAGACGGGGCGTTTTTAGTTGACGGGCAAGCGGTTTTGACTATGACAGATGCAAAAGAACTGTATGACAATGCGTTGGGAGCGATAATGGCGTAAAAATGACCCAACGATATTTTATGGAATTGGCCTACTGTGGCACCAATTACCACGGCTGGCAGATTCAGGCCAACGGCCACAGCGTTCAGGCCGAAATTGAACAGGCTCTCAGCAAACGCCTGGGCCGCGACATTAGCATTCTGGGCAGTGGTCGCACCGATGCGGGGGTTCATGCCGAGCAGCAGTTCGCCCATTTTGAACTGTTTGAACCGCTCGAAGACCCTGATCAGATTGTGTATTCGCTGAATGCCATGCTGCCGACCGACATTGCCATTCGGCGGATTTTCCCGGTTGCACCGGATGCCCACGCCCGGTTTTCGGCTCGTTCGCGGTATTACCAGTACCGAATTCGGCGGCAAAAAGATGCGTTCCGGCCCGGTCAGTGCTACTATTTTCGGCATGACCTGGACATTGACGCTATGAATGAAGCAGCCGCATTATTGTTGCAACACACAAATTATAAGAGCTTTAGCCGGGCCAAAGCCGCCGTAAAACATTTTCACTGCACCATCGACCGCGCCGAGTGGCTACCCGATACCGGCACTGACCTCACGTTTCATATTCGCGCCAACCGCTTTTTGTGGGGTATGGTGCGGGCCATCGTCGGCACGCTGCTCGACCTGGGGCAGGGGCGCATAACCATCACCGACTTCGAACGAATTATCCTCGCTCTCGACCGACAGGTGGCAGGTCGGGCTGCACCCGCAAGCGGTTTGTTTTTGTGCGAAGTTGGCTACCCCGCAGACCTAATACCATGACAATAGGAACCATCATTTTAGCCGCAGGCTCATCGTCGCGGTTGGGGCAACCCAAACAATTGCTGGTGTATGAAGGGAAAACCCTCGTTCGGCGCATCACCGACATGGCCCTTGCGCTCCAGAAAGGACCCGTCACCGTTGTGTTGGGGGCCAATCGCCATGCCATTGCCGAAGAATTGGAACGTTTGCCCGTAACGCTCATCGACAATCCGCGCCACGAGGAGGGTATGGCTTCGTCGCTCAAAATGGGCCTTGCTGGCCTCTTTATGACCCAACCTAAACTCGATGCGGTGCTGGTGTTGCTCACCGATCAACCTCATGTGTCACTGGGGTTGCTGCTGACGGTGGTCGAGACGTTTCAGGAAGCAGAAAAGGGGATTGTGGCGTGTCGGTACGGAGCTGAGGGACCGCTGGGGGTGCCAGCTCTGTTTGCCACGAAATACGTTGACGAACTTCTAAGCCTAAACGGCGACAAAGGTGCCCGCTGGATTTTGGTCAAACACCGCGCCGATTGTGCTGAAGTGCCGTTTGAAGAGGGCCTGATCGACCTCGATTCGCCCCAAGACCTGGATCGGTTTTATGGCGGGAAGTCACTACAGTAAGTGAACCTGGTTCAGGAAAAATCGCGCTCGTTTCGGTTAAAAAAAAGCCTCGATACCGGTATCGAGGCTTTCCATACTTATTCAGCCGAATTCACTGCTTCGGGCTTTGTTTCGCCCTCCGGGTTAGGCTTGCGACCTTTGCCCCGGTTGCGATTTCGATTGCGCGATTTTTTGACCTCACTAGTGGGTTGGCTTTCTGTGGTCAACAGGGGGTTTGGCATTTCAGCCGCGACGCTTTCCGAGGGGGCAGCCATAGCCTGTGCATGGGTCGTTTCTGATCGAGCCTTGCCATTCCGGTTGTCGGGTCGACCTTCGCGAGCGGGGGCATCGGCTCGACGGTTACCCTCGCGACCACCTGACGACCGTTCGCCACCACGTGCTTGCCCGCGAGGAGCTGTACTTGCTCCACCCCGGCCGCTGCTGCCACTGCCACCCCGTCCTGCATCCCGGCGCGGGTCTGTGGCACCACCTTCGGCAGATGGAGCCGGACCCAGACCGAGTTCTTCGGTGATGGCCCGCTTCTCGATTTTCTTTTCTAAAAGCCGCTCAATTTTCTTGACCCGGTACAAATCCATTTCGTTCACAAACGTAATGGCTGTTCCCGTGTTTTCGGCGCGGGCCGTGCGGCCAATCCGGTGAACGTAATCCTCGGCATCGCGGGGAACATCGTAGTTCACCACGTGGCTCAGGCTGTCAATGTCTATGCCCCGCGACAGTACGTCGGTAGCCACCAAAATCGGGAATTGTTTGTTTTTAAAGCCCCGGAGGACTTTTTCGCGCTGATCCTGCTCAATGTCCGACGAGATTCCGTGGGCTTCGTAACCCAGTTTTGTCAGGGCACGCACAATGGGGTTCACTTCCGACTTGCGCGACGTAAACAACACCATGCTTTGCGCGTTGGCCTGCTGAATGAGGTGCATCAACAGCGGCAGTTTCTGGTGGTCTTTCGCCATGTAGAACTGCTGGTCGATTTTCTCGGCGGGCTTCGATACCGCGAGCGTAATCTCGTCGGGATTCTTAAGGAGTTTCTTGGCGAACTCCCGGATTTTACCGGGCATCGTAGCCGAAAACATCAGCGTTTGCCGATCGGTGGGAATGTCGCGGACAATCTTCAGAATATCGTCTGAGAAACCCATATCGAGCATCTTATCGGCCTCATCCAGAACGAGATAGTTCAGTTGGTCGAACTTCACATAACCCATTTGCATGTGGGCCATCAACCGACCGGGGGTGGCAATAATAATGTCGGCACCCGTGGTCAGGGCTTTGCGCTGCTGATCCCAGTTTTCGCCCTTGCCGCCCCCATAGAGGGCAATGCTCGTGGCCGAAACGAAGTAGGCAAACCCCTCTACCTGCTCATCGATCTGCTTGGCCAGTTCGCGGGTTGGCACCAGAATGAGGGTGCTGGTGTGCTGATGACCGGCGTGGGAGATTTTGTCTAGGAGTGGAATCAGATAGGCTGCTGTTTTGCCAGTGCCGGTTTGGGCGCAGGCAATCAGGTCTTTACCTTCGATTATTTTAGGAATGGCCATCTCCTGAATCGGAGTAGCCTGCTGGTAATTCATGGCATCCACACCCGACAGTACATCGTCGTGGAGATTGAAGTCGTGAAAGGTCACGTGCAGTGAAATAAATTGTGAATGCAACTGACCTTTGCTCCCGGCCAGTATACCGCTATTTTTGTCAAATATACTATTTATTAACGGTTAATATCCAACTATCGTTCTCTATGGCTCTCATTCCCAGCTTATGACTATTTAAAAGCCGCTTTTTTCTGACAGAGCCATTTGTTTTTCTGACTTTTGATGGCTAGCCTAAGCCACCCAAAAATTGTTCGGGGGTGATCGAGCGTTAGTTTTTAAAACCGGACAAACCTTGTCCACTTGCGGACACCCGGAAATTAAAAACCACCGTCAATGCCTCACAGATCCCTTTTATTTTTCTGGCAAACAATTTGGGGAGGGTAGTACTAAGTGGTAAATAAACTTCCTCATGCTTCGTAATTTCTTCAAAGTCGCCATCCGAAACCTGCTGAAGCAGAAGCTGTTTGCGGGGTTCAACATACTTGGCATCGCCATGGGCATTGCCTGTAGCGTGGTGGTTTACCTGCTCATTCAGCATCAATTTAGCCAGGATCAATTCCACACGAACGCCCCAACCACGTTCATGGTCAACCACATACGCACCACCAACGGCCAACCCGAACGCTGGGCTACCTCGCCCGATGCCATCGGCCCGGCTCTGCAAACCGATGTGGCCGAGGTGACCCAGTTTGTGCGGTTTCAGGGCAACAGCGCGGTGGTGAAACAGGGCGACAATGTGTTCCATGAGTACGTCCATTTTGCCGATCCCAACTTTTTTCAACTGTTCACGTTTCCGCTACAATCGGGTATTACTAACCCCCTCGCCGACCCCGATGGGGTTGTGTTGTCGGACGCGATGGCCCGCAAGTATTTCGGCGAGAAAGAGGCTGTTGGACAACTACTTACGATTCTTTTTGATGGTAAAATTCGGCACGACTTCACCGTGAAAGCCGTGGCTGTTGCCTTCCCCAAAACAGCCAGTTTCAGCTTCAACCTGTTGGTGAATTACAAGGTGGGACAGGCTCTCGGCTGGCGCACCAACGACTGGACACGCCCGGTGCAGGCCACGTTTGTCCAGGTCGGAAAACCCGCTGATATAGCGACCCTTACCGCAGCCCTGGCCAAGTACGTAAAACGCCATAACGAAACCAATCGCGAATCACCCGTTAACTCGTTCTATGTCGATAAGCTAACCGACGTTTCTGTGAATGCCTACCAGACCCGTCATGCGTTTGCCAGCGGCACCTCGCCAACGGGCATGATCGTGTTGGGAGTTCTGGCAGCCTTGGTGCTGTTCATGGCCTGCTTCAATTTCATGAACTACACCATTGCCACATCTGTAACGCGGTTCAAGGAAATTGGCGTTCGGAAAGTACTCGGCAGCACCCGCCAACAGCTTATCAGGCAGTTCATTGGTGAAAATCTGCTCGTTGGCAGTCTCGCCCTGGGGTTGGGATTGCTCCTGGCGAGTACCCTGTTCCTGCCCACATTCCGGGTATTGATCGACTTCCCTCAACTGCACTTTAACCTGCTCGAAAACTGGCCGTTGGTGTCGTTTTTGATGGTATTAGTGGCGGCAATCAGCCTGTTATCCGGTCTGTATCCGTCCGTCTATATCAGCGGCTTTAACCCGATAACTGTGTTGAAAGGTCGGCAACGGATCAAAGGCACCAATGGTTTAGTGAGAGTGCTGCTGGTGGTGCAGTTTGGGTTGGCCATGTTCACCGTGGCAGCCGCCATCCTGACCACCCAAAACGCGGAGTTTCTGCGCCACATGAATATTGGCTACACACCCTCGAAATTGGTGGTGTTTCGCACCGATAGCGAACAATCGTTCAACCAATTGCGCGATGCTGCAACCCGCCTGCCGGGGGTGATGCAGGTGGCTGGGTCGCAGGATCAGATTGGCCGCACGGGTGATAATGTGGCTACTGTGGAGCAGGGAGCCTCTAAATCGACGGCGGAATTGTTCCATGTCAGCCCTGATTATGTGCAGACGCTGGGCCTTCGGATTAGGGAGGGGCGCAACTTTTTGCCCAATTCTCCGGCCGAAGCCGAGCAGTCGATCATCGTGAATCAGTCGTTGGTGAAAGCAATGGGCTGGACTTCGGCGGTGGGTAGGCAGATACGTCTAAGTGGCAAAACCTGCCAGATAGTCGGCGTTGTGGCGGACTTTAATTATCGGTTCTTTTTTGTGAAAATCGCCCCGTGCGTGCTGCAAATGAACCTCCCGGCCACAAATCGGGTGCTGACCATGCAAGTAAATACCACCGACATAAGTACGTTGTCAGGCCAACTCAAACCCGTTTGGCAACGTGCCATGCCCGACGTGCCGTTCGAAGTCTCGCAGCAGGAAGATGTCTATGCGAGTAGCTACGACGAATCGCGCCGGGTGAAAGACATTTTCACGTATGTGGCTATTCTGACGCTTCTCATTTCGGCAATGGGGTTGTTCGCGCTGGTTTCGCTCAACATTGCCAAAAAGACCAAAGAAATTGGTATTCGAAAGGTGCTGGGAGCCTCGGCCTACAGCATTGCCAACCTGCTGAACCGGGAGTTTTTGATCCTGATCACTGTGGCCGGGATCCTCTTTTTGCCGCTGGCTTATGTGGCCCTTAGCGGCTTGATGGAAAGCGAATATCCCTACCACATCCCGATTACGGCCTGGTCGTTTGTCGGCACGCTGGTGTTGATGTTAGTGCTGGCCATGCTCACGATTGGGTCCCAGGTCTATAAAATTGCCACCGCCAACCCGGTGAAAGCCTTGCAAACGGAGTAGGAGGAGCCTAATGGGGCGGTCAGCCGGAACATGCAAATGCAAGCTATGCAGCGTGTTGTTAAGCTAAGGTGAGAGAAACTAACAGCATACAGTCCGTTCTGCCAAATCACTTTATCGAGCGGTAGTAGTCAGACCTGTCTTGCTATTATTTACCCGCAGGTGATCTAAGGGGCTTATTGGTATGGTCTTGCTAAACCGGACAGTGTTCTTGCTTAACTTTCGTCGTTATGGCAAGTCCCAACAAACCAACCCCAACCCGTCGCAAGTTCGACAAAGCCTTCAAAGCCGAAGCCCTGCGCATGCTTGATGAAGGTCAGTATGGCATACATCGACTGGTAGAAGCGATGAAAGATCGAGGAGTTAACCAACCTCTTGCTGGATCGCCCCCGGCCCATTGGTCCCAATCAGGTCTGGGTGTGGGACATCACCACAACGGCGGACCGTTTATATTCCCTTATCCAACGGCAAATGGCTGTATTTGGCTGTTTGGGTGGACTTGTGGGCACGGCGGGTGGTGGCGGTCCCGCGTCCGGGGTGGTGTCTGGCTGATCACATGCGCGATGAATTGGTAATCACGGCTTTGCGAGGGGCGTTGCTGGGTCGGAAGCCCGCCCACGGACTGATCTTACACTCGGATCGTGGGGGGCAGTATGCTTCAAAAGACTTCCGTAAGCTATTGGCTGGCAAGTATTTGCAGAGTATGACCGGGCTGGCGTACCAGTCGGGCTGGTTGGGCAAAGCCCCATCAGGGCGATATGATAGTTGGTGAACTCTCAACATACTGCCCCGACGAGCGTATTGCAAGGTTTCAAAGCAGCCGACTTCGAGTAATTCGGCCTTTGAACGACTCCAAAAGAACTCAGCATGGGCATTCTGATAGGGGTTATGTTTTAAAACCCGCCACCACCCATCAGTGGGAGATAGCGGTGCGGCCCGTGCCGTGATACACTCACCCAAACCTGATTGGGCTAAATCGGTTGGCTTAACCCAAGCAGCCGATTGGGTTAAGCCTTTAGTCAAACGGTTTTTGCGGTAGATCAAACGCCAACTCGCTCTAAATCAAATAACTAGTTTAGAATAGTAGAGTAGCTAATTGGTCATCCATGTTGCTCAAAATACATCCGGCGAATTTTGTCGCGGGTGCGTTTCAGTCGCATTTTAATCGCACTATCTTTGAGATTGTATTGCCGGGCGATTTCTTTAATGTCAAGATCGTCCTCGTATTTCAGGCGAATCAACAGCGTTTCTTCCATTGTCATGTTTTCCATGACAACTGACAGATGGCGAAGGCGTTGCTCGAGTTGTTCGGTATCGTTCACATCGGGCATGTTGTGCGCCGTTTCGTCAAGTTCGATCAGGTTGTTGCGGCTACTACTCCGAAGCTGATCCATACAGTAGTTGTAGGAAATAGCATAGAGCCAGGTTGAGAAGGCCGACCGTTCCTGGAAACGGTTCATGTGCGAGTGGATGCGCAAAAAAATGTCGTGGGTGAAATCTTCTGCCTGGCTGGCATCCTTGGTAAGGGAGTAGCAGCGTCGATAAACTTTGCTGACGTATCGAGTGTATAATTGCTCAAAATACGCATTCTGACGAGTATGCAGATACAGGCGTACCAGCTCCTCGTCCTTGACGGAGTGTTTCATTCTTAATTTATTTTATGGGTAGGTTTTACTCTTTACTCAGGTCACTTACGCAATAAACATATGTAAAGTTTCGTAAGCAACTTTAAATTTACTAAAAAAGAGGTAAGACGAATTAATTATTACAGTAACTAATTAATCTTCAGGCAATGTAATGAGAATGTTGACACCACACAATGTCAAGTCATCATCATCCTGTAATCTTTATTATATATAGTTATGTTTTTTATTTAACGGTCATTTTTTATAGTACACACATTGTTGAAAAGTATATCTAAACAGAATTATGTTTAATATAATATATATATGTATATAGATAACTTAGTCTGTACTCTACCCTACTAAAATAAGGACAATAGAAAAGGGAATAGGATATTTGTAGTTCTCAAGCTCCAAATAGACCCCATTCCCTGTGAAGCAGAAGCTCAAAGGCGAAATTACCACAATCCTGCATTCAGCACCCATTGT
>JANOCD010000085.1:0-24289 GCA_031411995.1 Cytophagales bacterium | reverse complement strand
GGTTGGGCTGATAGCGAACTCCTGGGTGAAATATTTACTGAAATTCTGGGGATTGTTGATGCCCACCATATCGGCAATTTCTGACACGCGCAGGTCGGTGTCGGCCAGTAATTGATGTGCCTTTTCTAATCGTATCTTCCTAATATACAGTGTAATAGAGAGGTTCGAGTGATCTGTTACAATCCGGTGAAGCTGGGCACGGCTAACCCCCATTTCCCGGCAGATCGTATCGACCGTAAGCGAGGGATCCGCCAGGTTTTTCTCAATCAGAGACCTTAGTCTTGGAATAAATACAGCGTCGGAACTCGTCATGGGTCGGGTAACTAACCGGGTTGCCTGCCCCTGCTTTCTGGGGCAGGCAACTATTATTTAGGTTAGTAACCGTAAACATACATAAAAAGTAGGCTTATCAGGATTGGGATTGTATGAACGGTTCTTAGTCAGGCTCACTTTCGAACACATTTTTGGTCAATGTGGAAGTAGCCCATTTTTCATGAAAAAGCTACCTGTTGGTCAATTACCCTGGTCAATAGCGAACAGCGTTTGCAACAACACGTTGGCCCCATTCCCAATATCAACCCCTTTCGAAAATTCTTTGGGCGAATGACTGATGCCGCCCACACTGGGGATAAAAATCATGCCCACCGGAGCGATCTGCGCTATTTCCTGCGAGTCGTGCCCGGCTCCGCTTTGCATATACCGGTACGAAAATCCCAACGATTTGGCCGCACCAATGATCTTATTCTGAATCGGTTTGGCCGTAAGAGCTGGGATCACGGGCACACCAGACTGCCCGAATGTGATGGTCGTTTCGGAGGCAATGGCAATGGCCTTGGCCCTACTCTCTACTTCGCGAAATAACATCCAGATTTTATCATACGACAAGTCCCGGATTTCTATACCCAAAACCACCTTGCCCGGGATGACATTATAGGCACCCGGCTCGACCGTTAGTTTGCCAACCGTACCGACTTGCCTGCCTTCGTGGCTTGTAACAACCTCATTCAATGCGATAATCAGCTTTGAGGCTGCCAACAGTGCATCCCGACGTATATTCATAGGCGTGGTACCGGCATGGTTGGGTGTGCCCTCAATCGTTACGTCCCAGTGTTCAATTCCGACAATGCCCTCGACAACGCCAATCTGCTGATTTTGGGTCATCAGGATGCCACCCTGTTCGATGTGCAGTTCGATAAAGGCGGTCAAATCGCCTTTTTTACGCACCACTTTGCTCAGGCTATCGGGGTTGCCACCAATGGCCCGGATACCGTCGGCCATCGTCAGCCCGCTTTGTGTAACTGCTTTCAGGGCTGCCGGGGTAATCTTGCCAATCATGGCCCCACTGCCAACCGTACCGCCTTCTTCATTGGCAAAAATGATCAGCTCCAGCGGGTGTTCGGTAGTGATGTTGTTTTCGTTGAGGGTCTCAATCAGCTCCAACCCACTGATCGACCCCACGGGGCCGTCGTAGTTGCCGCCATTAGGTACACTGTCGATATGCGAGCCGAAACCAATGGGTTTCAGGTTCGGGTTTTTCCCTTTCCGCCGGCCAATGATGTTGCCCGCAAAGTCAATGGTTACGTCGAGTCCGGCTTTTTTCATCAGCCCGATGAAATAGGTCCGGCCCTCCTGATCGGCTTTGCTGTACCCCACCCGGCCCACTCCACCGTTGGGCAAGGCCCCAATTTTCGATAACTCCAGCAGCCGATTTTGAATGCGTTGCTGGTTTATCTTCAGGTCTTTTGTCTGCGCCTGGCCAGCGGCACTGAACAAAATTATAAACAGGCAAGTGAGTAGTGGGGTTTTCATGGTTCTGTTTCGGGATTTGAAGGAAATTTCAGTTCACAAACATGACCCCTTTTTCTTTGGCCATCTGGTTGATCTTTTGCAGGTTGGTGCCAATGGTGAGCGATAGCTTGCCCAACTCCTCGTCTACCATTTTTGAGAGCTTTTCCTGGACTTCCTGCCCCTGTTTGGTGGGTGGATAGTCGCCCTGCGCCTGCTCCACCATCAGGTGCGCCAGGCGGTTGTTGAGCTTGATGCCGTAGTTGAGCGGGTCCTGAACGCTGCTGTTGCGGGTCTCATGAATCTTGTTCTCCAGGGTTTTCAGTTCATCCTCAAACGTTTTGATCGCGTCGTTGATGTCCTTGTTTTTGGGATCTTCGCCCATTTTCTTCTTCAGATAGCCCAGATCGTCTTTGATTTTGCGGATGTTCAGAATACCCTCGTTGGCTTCGGTTACTTTGTTGCGAACTTTCATCAGAAAATCGAACTGCGCTTGGTATTCCTCGGGGGTGGTGGTCATGCGCGGGTCTTTCAGGATCTCGAACGCCTGCGTTTGCGACTGCCCGTTCACAGTTAGCCGGACTTTGTACTGGCCGGGAACAGCTTTGGGGCCGAGGTTGGGCGAGCCATAAAACACCATACCCGGAAACGTTTTGTAGCCGGGGTAGCGCATGTCCCACACAAACCGGCCTCCACCCGTTTTCACAGTCAGTTGATCGGCTTTGTCTTTGGCTTTGTTGCTAAACGAGCGAATCGTGTCGCCGTCGCTCTCTAGAATATCGAGCCGAACCACGGTTTGCTCGTCGGTTTTTTTTAGAAAATAATGGATCATTACGCCGTTGGGGTGATTTTCGCCTTCTAATTTGGCATCCCGCTTGTTGCTGCCCGCCATCCGATACGACGGCATGGGTTTAAACAGAACCGTCTCTTTACCAGCCAGTTCACTATTCATTTGGTGCAGCGGAGTCAGGTCGTCGATGAGCCAGAAACTGCGCCCGTGGGTGGCCGCAACGAGGTTATCGTTTTTCACGGCCAAATCATGGATCGGCACCGGGGGCAGGTTCAGTTGTAGTTTCGACCAGTTGTCGCCATCGTCGAATGAGACCCAAACGCCTTTTTCGGTACCAGCATACAGCAGGCCTTTGCGCTTGGGATCGGCCCGGACAACGCGCACAAACTCATCTTTCGGGATGCCTTTGGTCATGACCGACCAGGTTTTGCCGTAGTCGAGTGTTTTGTAGATGTAGGGCGTATAATCGCCAAATTTGTAAGCTGTAGCGGCAACGTAGGCCCCACCTTTCACAAACGGATTCACCTCCACAGCGTTGACCATATTGAATGTAGGCGACATGGGTGGCGTCACGTTTTTCCAGGTTTTGCCCGCGTCGGTGGTTACGTGTACAAGGCCATCGTCGGAGCCGGTCCAGATTTCGCCTTCGGTGTAGGGTGATTCCGTAGCCGCAAAAATATTGGCGTAGAATTCGGCCCCTGTATTGTCCTGGGTAATAGGTCCACCCGACGATTTGATCGTTTCGGGAATACCCCGCGACAGATCGGGGCTGATGACCTCCCAACTCGTTCCCCCGTTTAAGCTAACATGCAGGTAGTTGGAACCGGCATAGAGTTTCTTTGGATTATGAGGGCTGAAAAAGACGGGGTAGTTCCAGTTGAACCGGTACTTCATCACCTCAGCACCCGAACCGGCTGGCAGGTCGGGGTATACGTTGGTGGAGCGTTCCTGCCCGGTGGCAATGTCCTGCATCGTCATATAGCCTTTATAATCACCGCCGTACACCACTTCGGGGTGCAGCGGATCGGGCGCGAGGTGAGCACTTTCGCCAATGGACAGGGCCACCCAGTCTTTCTCCGTTACGGCTGCGCCCCCGGTGCGGTGCGAAATCCGAACGCTGCTGTTGTCCTGCTGCGCGCCGTAGATTCGGTATGGAAAATGGTTGTCGGTCGAGACGCGGTAAAACTGAGCCGTGGGTTGGTTATAGTAGGTTGTCCAGTTGTTGCCGCCATCGTTCGAGATTTGTGCCCCACCATCGTCGGCAATGGCCATGCGCTGGTTGTTGCTGGGGTCGATCCAGAGGTCGTGATGATCACCGTGGGGGGCGTTTTTCAATTCAAATGTTTTACCACCATCTTTCGACACACCATAGCTCACGTTCATCACGTAGACCAGATCTTCGTTCTGCGAATCGGCGTAGATCCGGCAGTAATACCAGGCGCGTTGCAGCAGAGCCCGATCCTGATTAATGCGTGCCCAGGTTTTCCCGGCATCGTCGGAGCGGTACACGCCGGGAGCTTCGGAGTTCTCGATGATGGCCCAGACCCGGTTCGAGTTTTTGGGCGAAACCGTAACGCCGATAATGCCATTGATGCCTTTGGGCATACCCGATTTGTCGGAAAGGTTTTCCCAGGTATCGCCCCCGTCGGTGCTTTTCCAGAGCTTGGAGTCAGGCCCGCCACTGTCCATCCGGTAGCCATTGCGTTTCATGTTCCAGGTGCTGGCGTAGATAATGCGCGGGTTGTTGGGGTCCAGAATCAGGTCGGCGGCACCGGCTCTGTCGTTGATGTACAGGATTTTTTTCCAGGTTTGCCCCCCGTCGGTTGAGCGATACACGCCCCGCATTTCATTGGGTTTCCAGAGGTTACCCATAGCGGCTACGTACACCACATCGGCATTTTTGGGATGAATCCGAATGCGGGCAATGTGTTTGGAATCCGTCAGGCCGATGGATTTCCAGGTGGTTCCGGCATCGGTCGATTTCCAGAGGCCCGCCCCCGAAGCCACGTTATTACGCAGCGTTTGTTCCCCTTCGCCTACATAGATCACGTTGGGGTCGCTCTCGGCAACGGCTACCGCGCCAACGGTGCCGCCGAAGTACGTATCGGTAATGTTTCCCCACGTTTGGCCCGCGTCGGTCGTTTTCCATACGCCCCCACCCACGGTGCCAAAATAGTACAGGTTCGGGTTGCCGGGAACCCCCGTAACCGTACACGAGCGGCCGCCCCGAAACGGCCCCAATTCGCGCCAGCGGATACCTTCATACAGGGCAGAAGTGGCCGTTGGCGAAGTCGTGGCTTTCGGCTGTTGGGCATTGGCTAAGTAGCTAACCAATAAGGCGATAACAAAGAAGAGAAGTAGTGGTTTTTTCATAGGATTGGTTGTATTGGATAAGCTTATGGAATACTTTATCACCCCGGAACCAACGACTTGATAAACGTTGGCTTTATTCGTTTTTTCGAAGCTTGCTCGTAAGCATAGGCAAGCGTTAGCAACGGTCCTTCATGGTAGGCACCGGCGATGAACGAGAAACCGACGGGCAGGCCATGAACCGTCCCCATTGGCACCGTGATGTGCGGATAACCAGCCATTGCCGCTGGTGGGCAAAAATAAAATCCGGTGTCATAGTCACCGTTGATCAGGTCGATGCAGCCCGCGAAGCCAATGCTTGTGCCGCAAATGGCATCTAACTTTTGGGCGGCCATCAGCGTGTCGATCCGTTGCCGCGAACTGCGGGTTTTGGCCACTGCATCGGTATATTCTTTGCTGTCCAACCCCCCTTTGGCTTCGCTGGCTTCCAGAATTTCCTGCTTGAAAAAAGGCATCGCTTTAGCCTCGTTTTTCGTGTTGAAGGCGATCACATCGGCCAGTGTTTTCACACCCGCGTTTGCTGTGGACAGATACTTGTTTACCCCATCTTTGAACTCATAGTGCAACACCGTCAATTCGGACCCGCCAATGTCGTTGAGGCTTTTGAGCAGGTCAATTTCGACAATCGTTGCACCCTGTTTTTCCAGAACGTCGATGGCTTCTTTGTATAAGCCAACCACACCCTCATGCCCTTTCAAAAATGATTTCTCCACTCCAATCCGCTTGCCCGACAAACCAGCCGCGTTCAGAAAGGTCGTGTAATCGGTGGCTGCTTTGCCGGTGCTTTCTGCTGTGACCGTATCGGCGGGGTCAACGCCCGTCATGGCTCCCAGCAAAATGGCCGCGTCGGTAACAGTTCGGGTCATCGGTCCGGCTGTATCCTGCGTTTTGGAGATGGGAATAATTCCGCTGCGGCTTACCAACCCGACCGTTGGTTTCATACCCACCAACCCGCAAAACGACGAAGGAGCAATCACCGAGCCGTCCGTTTCAGTGCCAACGGCCACGGCGCAGAGGTTGGCCGCCACAGCCGCGCCCGAGCCGGAACTGGACCCACACGGACTGCGATCCAGCACATAGGGGTTTCGCGTTTGTCCACCCCGGCTGCTCCACCCACTGCTCGACCGGGTTGAGCGGAAATTGGCCCACTCGCTGAGGTTGGTTTTGCCCAGAATCACGGCCCCGGCAGCCCGCAATTTGCTCACGACAAAGGCATCCTTGGCCGCTTTGTGGCCTTCCAGAGCCAGCGAACCGGCAGTGGTCATCTGTTGGTCGCCCGTGTCGATGTTGTCTTTTATGAGAATGGGAATGCCATGCAAAGGCCCCCGAATTTTACCGGCTTTTCGCTCCTGATCCATCGCACTGGCAATTTTCAGCGCATCCGGGTTCACCTCGATCACCGAATTTAGCCCCGGTCCTTTTTTGTCAATGGCCTGAATACGATCCAGATACAGTTTGGCAATAGCCTCTGAGGTGGACTGCCCCGACTGCATCTTTTTTTGCAGGTCGACAACGGTCAACTCGTTCAATTCAAAATCGTCGGTGAAGGTCGCCGTATCGGTTTCGGTGCCTGTCTGTTTATCCGTCGCGCAGGCCGTTACCGCCACCGTCGTAGCCACAACACCAACCAATGAGCTATTCCTGATAAAATTCCGTCTGTTCATGCCTGTAAGATACGATTGACAAGCCGTTCTGCTGGAATAGACAGTTATTTTTTAGCTGTTGCCTTAAAAGTGCCATTGGGCTGAATGGCAATGAGTGCTGTCGGTTTGCCGTCCTTCATCTCAAATTGCCCCTGGTAGCCGTCCATTCCTTTGACCTTGAACTCGTTCAATTTCGTGGGTATAAATTCGTACTCCTTATCCCCTTGCACAAACACCCGCAGGGCATTATCCTTGACATACGTTTTGAGCGTCGTGCCATTCAGATCAAACTCACCCGTATATTTCTGTAGTTCGTCGGTGGTCAGTTTAAACCCGCCCTTGCCCTGAAGTTCGTCTAATTTCTGTTTCGTTTCGGGAGTGTCTTTTATCGCCAGTGCCTTTTTGAAATTGACAACAGCATTGATGGTGTCTTTTTGGGCGACAAAAAAATCGCCGTAGGAATCAAATACATTGTAGCTGTCGGGATAATTAGCCACGTTGAGTTTGAACAGGCTTTCGGCCTTTTTGAATTTCTTACTGTTCAGCGCATCATACCCCAAATAGTTCATCATCGACTCAGCGGGAGCCACTTTATACCCCATTCGTTTCGAGACGGTGGCGAAGTGAGTCGCGTATTTACCGGCCAAAGCGGTGGTGGTATCCGTAAACTCCTGTTCGCCTAATTTGAGGTTGTAATAATTGAAAATGAACCGGAGACCATCGTATTCGGTGATGAGTGGCACCGAGCTGTGCGAGTCATCAGCGTAGTATTTGCTCTGGTAAGTTAAGCCGTTTTGTTTGCTGGCTTTCAGGTGCTTGTCCAATTCCATGATAGAACGGATATGCTTGTTATTCGCGGTAGTATCTTTCGCCAGTTTGGCGAGCGTCATGCCTTCGTTCATGGTGTTGGCAATGCCCAGATACAGGGAAATTCCGTCGTATTTCTGAGTGGTCAGGGCCTTTTTGGTGTCCCGCAGAAAATTGCCCCGGTCATACCACATGCTGGGGTCGATGGCCACGTAAGCATTGAACAAACGGGGGTGTTGCGTGAGGGCCTGCATCACCGCCAAACCGCCAAACGAATGTCCAATGAGCACTTTGTAGGGTTGAGTCGGGTACAAAGAGTCAATGTGAGGCATCAATTCTTTTTCGATAAACGAGAGAAATTTCTCACCCCCGCCCGTATTTTTCGAGAACGTACTGTCCATAAACGGCGGGTCGCTTTTTATGTGCGTGGGGGTCAAATCGCGCGTTCGGTCGGTGTTGGGAATGGCCACCACGATCATCTCCGGGAAAAGCATGTTGCCATTAACGGTGCTCAACTGCTGAATCAGTCCCACTACCGACGAAAAGTGGCCGTCGCCGTCGAGCAGATAAACCACCGGATACCGGCGTTTGGCATAAGTTCCAGCCGGGCCGCTATCCGGTACATGAATCCATATTTTGCGTTTTTCACCCAGCAACTTCGACTGAACGCTGTCAATTTTGCCGATGACGATCTGGTTGCCGGTCTGTGCTTCGACCACAAGGGACAAGGCGGTAAATAGGGAAAGGAAGAAAAGCTTTTTCATGCTCAGGTAGAGTTGATGGTTACCGATTCTCGGTCGGAAATGTGGTTTTTTTGGCAAAGTCCTCGTTCCACTCGACCACGTCGTTTTGGTTAGCCCAGGCAAGATACACATCGTTTAACTGCTTCACAATGTCGGGATTAGCCGTGGCCACATTGGTCGTTTCGGTGCGGTCGGTGGCCATGTTGTATAGTTTCCATTTGTTTTCGGGATAGAACGAAAGCAGTTTCCAGTTGCCCCGTCGCACCATCCGATGCCCGGCCCATTCACAAAAAACCGTCCTAGTACGGCTCTAGTTTTCACCCCGTAGTAATGTCGAACTTGTCACGGACTGCCAACGATTACAGGCCCGTCGATTTTTCCATTGCTTCGGGATAGCGCGTGCCTACTACGTCAATCTGCGCCGAAGCGGCCTCGATCTCCTGTAGTTCGTCCGCCGTTAATTGAATGGCAGCGGCACCCTTGTTCTCCGTCAGGCGGTGCAGTTTTGTGGTGCCAGGAATCGGTACAATCCAAGGCTTTTGCGCCAGCACCCAGGCGAGGGCAATTTGAGCAACAGTCGCGTCCCGGCGGGATGCAAAGGTGTTCAGCAAATTTATAAGGGTCAGATTAGCAGCACGGGCTTCTTCGGTAAAGCGGGGTAAAATATGCCGAATATCACCTTCGGCAAACGTGGCCGTTTCATCCATTTTGCCCGTCAGAAAACCTTTGCCCAGTGGGCTGTACGCCACCAGTCCAATACCGAGTTCTTCGATGGTTGGGATAATTTCGCGTTCGTGCTGACGAGTCCAGAGTGAGTATTCGCTTTGCAGGGCCGTGACGGGCTGCACGGCGTGCGCTTTGCGAATGGTTCCGGTCCCCGCTTCCGACAGGCCAAAATGGGTCACTTTGCCTTCGGCGATCAGGTCGCGTACCGTTCCGGCTACGTCTTCAATGGGTACGTTCGGGTCAACGCGGTGCTGATAAAACAGGTCTATCACATCCACACGGAGCCGTTTCATGGACGCTTCGGCCACTTTGCGGATGTTTTCCGGGCGGCTGTTCAGGCCCGCCATTTTTCCATCCTGAATGTTGAACCCAAATTTGGTAGCAATCACCACCTCACCTTTGAATGGTTCGAGAGCTTCGCCCACGAGGTCTTCGTTCGTAAACGGGCCATAGACTTCGGCAGTATCGAAAAAGGTGATCCCCTGTTCAACGGCGGCCCGAATCAGGGTAATCATTTCGGTTTTATCGGCAGGTGGGCCATAGCCGAAGCTCATGCCCATACAGCCCAGCCCAATGGCCGACACGTCTAAATTACTGGTTCCTAATGTGCGTTTTTGCATGGTTGTAGTCAATCAATAATGGGCTTCTAATCAGGATACAAACTTACCCGATCAACCGTGCCAAAAACAACGAAAAGCAAACTGTAACTTACGAAAATCAAACGGATGGCCGAATCCATTGTGCATCGGACATTATCCAGTATATTTCCTATATGAAACCCGTAAAAACCACCTGCAACAGACGTTCATTGCTGAAAGTATCAGCCTTTCGAGCGGGGACATGATAGTGGGGATTAGGGATTTAGGGGGCATTGTGGATGGTATTAGTACGGCTCTATGCGGCAACATGACCTTCACGAAAGGCGTACCCGATGCCGCCAACTTCCACAAATACCGCCTGATCCGCATGAACGAAGCCCCGAAAGTGATTGACATTCATTTTGTCAAAAACACTATTGACCCAACCGGGATGGGCGAACCAGCCTATCCGCCGGTTTTGCAGCCGTAGCCAATGCGCTATATAAAGCCACCGGGAAACGATTCTATAATCAGCTCTTAACACCTTCTACGCTGGAATAGAGTCATTTTTATACCTTGTCGGGTATAAACCAAAGACATATTTCGTAATTATACCCGATAAGGTATATATTTACCAGAAAATCAGATTTTATACCCGGTAAGGTATAGTTATGGATAACACATTCCGGCAATTCGTGAAACAGCGACGCAAACAGGCGGGGCTAACGCAGGAAGATCTGGCCTACAAAGCCGGGGTGGGCCTACGGTTTGTGCGCGATCTGGAGCAGGGCAAATCAGCGTTGCGGCTCGATAAAGTCAATCAGGTGCTACGGTTGTTCAACCATCAGGCCGGGCCAGTGCCCATGGAACGTCCGTCGTCCGAAATTCGCCCCGCCCATGTCCCGTAACGCCCGTATCTGGCTGGATCAGACACCCGTTGGCCAGCTTTCCGAGATCGACGAAGGGTACGTTTTCGTTTATGACACCAGCTATGTCGCGCAACCCGACGCGCAACCCGTTAGCCTGACCCTCCCCCTGACCACCACGCCGTATAGCAGCCGGGTACTATTTCCGTTTTTCGATGGCCTGATTCCCGAAGGCTGGCTGCTCGACATTGCCGAGCGAAACTGGAAACTCCGTGCAACCGACCGTTTTGGCCTGTTGCTTGCCTGTTGCCGCGACTGTATCGGTGCCGTTAGTGTGGTCGCTAATTCCGAAACGCCATGAGCCGCTGTTTGTACTGCTATCAGCTCCTGACCGAAGCCGACACCGATTTTCATCCCCGCTGTAGCCGGGCTATGTTTGGTCAGCCGAAGCCTCCGCTGCTGCCCTATTCGCTGGCAACGATGCACGAACTGGCGGAACAGATTGTCCGACAGCAGATAACGGTAACGGGCGTGCAACCTAAACTATCGCTGGATCTGCAAACCAGTGGGGGCTCATCGCGCCTGACTCTGGTTGGACTGTGGGGGCGATATATTCTGAAACCGCCCTTTTCGATGTACCCGGAAATGCCCGAAAATGAAGACCTGACGATGCATCTGGCACAGGTGTTTGGTATCGCAACAGTACCACATACGCTGATCCGGTTGCAGTCGGGCGAACTGGCGTACCTAACCCGACGTATCGACCGAACCGACACCGGGCAAAAGCGGGCAATGGAAGATTTTTGTCAATTGGCCGAACGACTGACAGCCGACAAATACCGGGGGTCGATGGAACTGGTGGCCCGGCTGATTCGGCAACATAGTTCGCAGGCAACGCTGGATTTGGTGACGCTGTATGAGCTGACTCTATTCTGCTTTCTGACGGGCAACGCCGATATGCACCTGAAGAACTTCTCGCTCTGGCGAACCGACGAAAAGGGTATTTCCCTTACGCCGGCCTATGATTTGCTGGCCACGAAACTGCTCCTGCCCGGCGATATGGAAGAAATGGCCCTCACGATCAACGGAAAAAAGAGTCGGCTCAAGCCCGACGATTGGATTACGTTTGCCCACTACCTCGGCCTAACCGACAGGCAGCGAATCAATGTGCATCAGCGATTTCGTGTCCGTTTCGCAACCGTATTCGACTGGATTGATACCAGTTTTCTGACTGCCGATCATCAGCAGGCCTATCGGCAACTGATTACCGAACGCGCCCGGCAACTCAGCATCATCGACTAAAAACCTCAATAGATGAAATCAATACAACTGGCCCTGGTGAGTAGCCTGCTGCTCGGCTCAACGAACGTAAACGGTCAGGCCATTAAGCTGAACCAAGACAGACTGGTGCCCAATCAGGTGTCGATGTCGTTTGAGCGAATAATGGGCAAAGAAGCCCTCCGGGTTGTAAAGGATTCAACCATACAAAAGGTGGACGAGCCGACGTTTGTGCGGCTCAACGGCATTGACTTCACCAATGGCACCATTGAGGTCAAAGTGCTGAGTCGGCTCTTGAAGAACGCACCGGCACTGGCGCGTGGGTTTATCGGGATTGCGTTTCGAATCAACGAAGCCAATTCCAGTTTTGAAAGCATCTATATCCGCCCCACCAACGGCCGGGCCGACGATCAGATTCGGCGCAATCACTCCATTCAATATTACTCCTATCCTGACTACAAATTTGATCGCCTGAGAAAGGAAGCCCCGGAACGATATGAATCGTATTCGGATATGGCGTTGAATGAATGGATCACCCTGAAATTAGTCGTGAATGGGTCAGAAGCGAGGCTCTATTTAAACAATGCAAAGCAACCCGCCCTGATTGTCAAGGATTTGAAGCACGGTGCGGGTACCGCAATGGCGGACCGGTCAGGCGGCATTGGCCTGTGGGTTGATGTAGGCACCGAAGGGTATTTTGCTGATCTGAAAATTGTCAATCAATAATGCCTTTTGCAAGGCTCAATCACAGGTTTAGGCTACTGTTAATGCTGCTGTGGGTTGACTTGCGCCCTCATAATCGGGGGAGATCGGTGTGCGCCGAAATTCGTTCGGCGTTATGCCCACGTACTTTTTAAAGAACTGACTGAAATTCGGCTGATCCGCAAAGCCGATAATATGACTGATGTCCTGCAATGTCCAGTCGGTCTGAACCAGCAAAGCTTTACTTTCTTCCAGCAGGCGGTTTTTGATGAGCGTACTTACGGGTTGGCCCGTATGTTTTTTCACCAAACCATTCAGGTAACTCGGATTTAGATTCAGTTTCTCCGCATAGTCTTTGGCCGTGCGCATTCGGATGGGATTATCGAGATTAGCCAGGTTGGTTTCTTTTTCCAGCAACTCGAAGAACGCATACACATGGTGGTAATCGTTGGTTATTTCACCCGTTGACTCATAATCGGTGCCTTTGAGGCTTTCGACCAGAATGAGTTGAACATAGGCTTGCATAGCCTCTTCGGCTAACTCCCCGCCCGAGGCCGCTTCGATCTTCATCTGCGATAACAGGCCGTGAATCACCCGGGTCGATTGGTCGGAAAGGCGCAGAATTTTCTTCTCGGTGAAAAATCGGTACCGATCAATAATCAGTTTCAGGGAGGGATGTTGATCCAGATAGCGCTTTTTGAACATGCAGAAAATCCCCCCGCCGACGGTAGGAGTTGCATTACGCCAACATACGATTTCATTGGGATGCAAAAACAGAATCGTTCGCTCGTCGATGAAATACTGATGTTTGCCCATTGTTTTCAGGCCCGTGCCGCTGGTCATTAACATGATCTTGTAGAAATCGCGCCGGTTAGGCGACAGGTAGTTGTCACACCCACTTTTCTCGCGATCGACGATCTTGATGTTCCAGTCTTCATAGTAGAGTCGGCTCACCGGTGTTGTGCCGGGTGGCAGGAGAGAGGGCATATCGTACGCCATCGTGATAGGCTGCGCTGGTCGTCTTGTTTTCATAACAATAGGGGATATTTTGCTGTTTAAACCAGCATCCTGAAAGCACATACACAAGCCGGATTTACAGGAATTAACACCAAAATAAGGCCTTTCGTGTAAATAAAGCCACAAAATTGGCCTTTTGTTAAAATATGCGGTTTTCATAAAAAGTGCGCTGATTTCGCTATAAAATCACCCACGCCACCGGGGTAGCTTTGTCCTAAAACTCACCCGTATGGAAACACAAATCGGAATTACTCGACAGAACGTAACAGCTACCTTCGAATCGGAGTTATCAGAGTGACTCCATGACCAGTAATGATTAGTTCTCAACGTTATTAACACATACTTCATGAACCAACACGAACAGGTCGGTGATGAGTTAGCATCATCTGATTCATCCAGACGAAACTTTCTAAAGCAGTCGTCTGCGCTGGCTGCGCTGGTGCTGACGCCACCGGCTGCGATGGCCGCCGTTGACCAGGGTTTCGACGAAAAAATGGCCGCTGCGTTTGAGCAAATGCCGCTTCAGGTCAACATCAACGGAGCCATGCGGCAGCTATCCATCGAGCCACGGGTTACCCTGCTCGATCTGCTGCGCGAACAACTGCACCTGACCGGCACCAAAAAAGGCTGTGATCACGGCCAGTGTGGGGCCTGTACGGTACACATCGACGGGGCGCGCGTCAACGCCTGCCTGACCTTGGCCATGACCACCGAAGGCTGCTCCGTGACGACCATTGAAGGGCTGGCTGAGGGCGGAGCAACAGGCACACTACACCCGATGCAGGAAGCCTTTATCAAACACGACGGTTTCCAGTGCGGGTACTGCACTCCCGGACAAATCATGTCGGCGGTGGCCTGCATCCGCGAAGGACACGCCAACAGTCCCGACGAGGTCCGCGAATACATGAGCGGTAACATCTGCCGGTGCGGGGCTTACGCCAATATTGTGGATGCCATTATGGATGTAAAAAAGGAAGGAGCTAAAGTATGAACCCGTTTCAGTTTACGCGGGTCACGACCCCTAAAGCCGCCATTACGGCGATTACCAAAGAAAGCGGCACCTATTTTCTGGCGGGCGGCACCAACCTCATCGACCTGATGAAGCGAGAAGTCGTTGTCCCCGAACGGCTGGTCGATATCAACAAACTGCCCCTGGCCACAATCGAAAAAACGGCGACTGGGCTGCGGATCGGAGCCATGGCCAAGAACTCGGCGGTGGCTGATAACGACTTGGTGAAGAAGCATTTTCCGCTGCTGTCGCAGGCGCTGAACGCAGGAGCCTCGGCTCAACTGCGGAACATGGCCACGGTTGGCGGCAACATGATGCAGCGTACCCGCTGCTCGTATTTCTAC
Source organism: Cytophagales bacterium (assembly GCA_031411995.1). Taxonomy (GTDB): domain Bacteria; phylum Bacteroidota; class Bacteroidia; order Cytophagales; family Spirosomataceae; genus Rudanella. The sequence goes on along the minus strand of JANOCD010000085.1, from coordinate 9,631 downwards.
GACACCTCGATGCCCTGTAACAAACGTAGCCCGATGCAGGCTGGCCCCGACAAAGGACAGGTCAATGGACCAGCGGGCTGCGGTGCCATCGGCGGCATCAACCGGATGCACGCTATTTTCGGTAGTTCCAGCAAGTGCATCGCCGTTCACCCCAGCGATATGTGCATTGCACTCGTAGCGCTGGATGCGACGGTGAATGTATCGGGACCAAAGGGCGACCGTACCATTCCGTTTAGCGAATTCCACCGACTGCCCGGCGATGCTCCTCAGAAAGACAACACGCTGCTGCCCGGCGAACTGATCCTGTCGGTGGAATTGCCGACGAACAAGTTTGCCGACAATTCGCACTATCTGAAGGTGCGGGATCGGGCCTCCTACGCCTTCGCGCTGATTTCGGTCGGTGTGGCGATTGACATGAAACGCGATACGATTCAGGATGTCCGGCTGGCGATGGGCGGGGTAGCGCACAAACCCTGGCGACTAACGGCGGCCGAGGCATTTCTGAAAGGGAAACCCGCCACCGAAGCCAACTTCAAACAGGCGGCTATGCTGGCCATGCAGGGTGCAAAGGGCTACGGCGAGAATGATTTCAAGCTGACGCTCGCCCCCAATTCGCTTGTTGAAGCCCTGAAAATCGCTACTAAAACCGCCTGATCATGACAAAAGACCTAAAAAATCCTCCGATCGACCGGGTCGACGGGCGGATGAAAGTGACCGGTGGGGCACAGTACTTCGCTGATTTTGAACTACCTAATACGGCTTATTGCGTCATTGTCGGCAGCGAAATCGGGCGAGGGGCAATTGCCAGTCTGGACACCAAAAAAGCACAGGGCGCACCGGGCGTACTGGGGGTGTTTACGCATCAGAATATGCCGCCCATTCCGGGTTGGGATGCGCCCGTTGGCGGAGAAGCCGACGGACCAGCCCCTAAACCAGGAACAGAAGAGAAATACCGGATACTGAGCAGCCCCAAAATCCTGTTCGACGGGCAGCCCATCGCGATGGTGGTTGCCGACAGTTTCGAGCGGGCCACCTACGCAGCTTCCCTCGTGAAGGCCACCTACACGAAGCAGCCAACCCGTACCGACCTGCATAAATACGTGTCGGAAGGGGTTGCGCCCAAAGGAGCCGATGGCGGCAATTATTTGCGGGGAAAAGCCGACGGCTACCAAACGGCGCCGGTCACCCTGGAGGCTAACTACACGATTCCCGTGGAGGTGCATAACCCCATGGAACTGCACGGCATTCTGGCTCACTGGACTGGGGCAAATACGCTGATGATCTATGCCAAAACGCAGGGTGTAAACGCTACGCAGCAGGCGATGGCCCAAGCTTTCAAGATCGACCCCCAGAATATTCACGTGCACACGGAATTCATGGGGGGCGGTTTTGGGATGGGCCTACGTACCTGGCCGCAGGAAACGGCGGTTGTGGCCATTGCCCGGAAAATCAATCGGCCTGTGAAGCTGGTTGTGAGCCGGAGTCAGATGTTTACGCTGGTTGGTCACCGGCCCTATACGATGCAGACGATCAACATGGGGGCCGACCGCGACGGAAAACTGATCGGGATTGCGCACGCAGCTACGGCCGAGACGGCCAGTTACGAAGACTTCACGGAAGCGACTGTCAACATGACCAAGTTCATGTATGCCTGCCCCAACGTGAGCACCCGCTACCGCCTTGTTCGGCTCGACCGGAGCGTACCGATCTGGATGCGTGGACCGGGCGAAGCAACGGGTGCCTTTGCGCTGGAGTCGGCGATGGACGAGATGGCCCACAAGCTGAACATTGACCCTATCGAGTTCCGCCTGCGCAACTACACGGAAACCGATCCTGAAAAAAACCGGCCTTATTCAAGCAAACACCTGAAAGAAGCCTATCAGCGGGGGGCCGAGGCCATTGGCTGGAGCAAGCGCAAAAACGAACCGGGTAGTGTGCGTGAGGGTGACTGGCTCGTTGGCTACGGCATGAGCACCGGTACGTTTAATGCCTTCCGCTGGGAAGCCAGCGCCAGGGCCTTGCTGAAAGCTGATGGCTCACTGACCATACAAAGCGCCGTAACTGACATTGGACCGGGCACCGGAACCGCCCTGACCATGATCGCTCATAACGTGCTGGGTGTACCCATGAACCGCATCAAGGTCGAATATGGTGATACGTCGTTGCCCAAAGCGCCCACGCAGGGTGGGTCGGCCATTGTCTCGGCCGTGGGCTCGGCGGTGTATGATGCCTGTACCAGCATCAAAAATGAGCTGGTCGAGCTGGCGCTCAAAGCGGGAGCACCCCTGGCTGGCCGACAGGCGGATGAACTGACGATGGCCAACGGACAGCTTTTTATCGAAAAAGAACCCGGCAAAAAAGTGGCGGTAAGTGAGTTAATGCGAACCAACAACTTGACGGTGATCGACAAAATGAAGGAGTCGAAAGCCGGGCCGGAACAGGCGAAGTATTCTATGTATTCGTTCTCGGTGCACTTCGTGCAGGTACGTGTTAATCCGCTTACGGGCGTGGTGCGTGTGACCAAAGCCGTCAGCGTGGCCGATTCGGGGCGTATTGTGAGTCCTAAAACGGCCGCCAGTCAGATGATCGGCGGGGTAGCGGGCGGCATCGGCATGGCCCTGACGGAAGAAGCCATTATCGATCACCGCTTCGGTCGTTTCGTCAACAACAATATGGCTGATTATCACGTAGCCGTTCACGCCGATGTGCCGGCTATCGAAACGATCATGATCGACAAGCCCGACCCGATCATCAATCCGATGGGTGCCAAAGGCATGGGCGAGATTGCCCTGATCGGGTTTGCTGGTGCAGTGGCCAACGCGGTATTCAACGCCACGGGGCAGCGCATCCGCGACTTACCCATTACACCGGATAAATTGATGCAAAAGCTGTCGTAGGTTTAATGTCGTATGAGTCATCAAACAAAAAATGTATGGAAATTATAAAAAACGGAGCCCAGCCATCGGCGGTTGGTCCTGAAGCCTGGTTTACGGGCGCCGTGCGAATAGACTATTTGTTTGCCAAAAAAGAAGCCACGAAAGGGGCCGGAGCACTGGTCACCTTCGTGCCAGGCGCCCGAACGGCCTGGCATACGCACCCTGCGGGTCAAACGCTTATCGTTGTTTCCGGTATGGGTTGGGTGCAGCGTGAAGGTGGCCCCATTGAAGAGATTCACCCCGGCGACGTAGTTTGGTTTGAACCCAACGAGAAACACTGGCACGGCGCTTCACCTACGAAAGCCATGAGCCACATAGCCATTCATGAAGAGTTAAACGGTGAAGTGGTAACCTGGCTGGAAAAGGTCAGTGATAACGACTATTCAGAAAGTATACAGGAATTGGCTACCAGCAACTGAATTTATTCAGGCAATGCAAATTGAATATACATACCCGTGAGACAGGGTAATCTGCAACTCAAACGACAGGCATGAAAATAGTCAACACAAAATCACTTCGCATACCAGCAATTGTATTTTCTATTTTGTTCATGGTGAGCTGTAACGATCAGGCTTCAGAAAAAAAAGAGGATACGGATGCCATCTTTCCCAAAGGTGAATTAGGGCCGGCAACGAATTTCACCGGTAAGGCCTGGGCCTTTGGACTGGTTAAAAGTGACACAACCTTTGGCACCCTTGTGGGTAATGTTTATTTCGAACCCGGAGCCAGAAGTAACTGGCACACCCACCCTACCGGTCAAATCCTGATTATAACAGCCGGCGTGGGCTACCATCAGATTAAAGGGCAACCAAGACAGACCCTTAGAAAAGGAGATGTTGTGAAGTGCCCGCCCAATGTAATACACTGGCATGGAGCAAGCCCTGATACCGGCCTACACCAGATGTATATCATTCCCAATACAGAAAAAGGCATCGTGACGTGGATGCAGCCAGTGTCTGATGAAGAATACAACGCCCTGAATTAGGGTAAATTATGAAGCAGACGTATGACTCTGAATTAATCAAGATTAGCGAACAGAATGAGTAACGAAGAGGCCAGTAAAGACATCTTCCAGCGGTTGCAGGCCGGGGAACGCTTACGCAAGGATGATCCTGAGTACAGCAAATTTGGCGAAGTTGTTTCCCGCACCATCCGGCTATGCGTGGAGATGAACGCCACAGCCACCGACGTCGCTCAGGTACGTAGTCAGTTAAGCGCGATTATCAGCTCCGAGATTCACGAGTCGACGACGGTGTTCCCTCCGTTCTATACCAACTTTGGCCGGTCCATTCGTCTTGGGAAAAACATCTTCATCAATCATGCCTGCTCCTTTCTGGACATTGGCGGCATCACCATTGAAGATGATGTGCAGATTGGTCCCAGAGTCAATCTGACATCTGAAAATCACCCGCTGGATCCTGACGACCGCAAAACGGTTATTCTCCAACCCATCCTGATCAAGCGAAATGCCTGGATTGGCGCGGGAGCCACCATTTTGCCGGGCGTTACCATCGGGGAAAACGCTGTGGTAGCTGCCGGCGCCGTGGTAAGTCGGGATGTACTGCCGAATACGGTCGTGGCTGGTGTTCCGGCGAGGGTGGTGAAGACACTTTCGTGAGGAAGTTACCCCACTCAAGATCGTATCGTTCGGCCTGCCACCCACCCCGTTTTAATTCGTCAAAAATGGTTTGATACTTGCCCAGGCAGCCGTAGCATTTTCCAGGAAACAGCCGTGTCCGGTATTGGAAATGATGCTGATTTGATGGTTTGGAATTAACCGGGCGGCACTGACAACACGCTCAACGGGGTTGCCCTGATCAAGATCGCCCGCCATAACCAGAACGGGGCATTTTATGGCACTCAATAAATCTTTGCTGACGGTGAGGGTGTTATAGCAGTTGGAAACCTGCGTAAACACATCGTCCAATCGGTTGGGTTCGGGCATGAGTTTTAGCTGTTGGTTCCAAAAGGGTTTGTCCATTGCCATTGCCTGCTTCGCCGTAAAGTTGAATTCCCGAAAGCCCGGACGCAATTCTCCGGCTCCAATCACAACCATTTTTTTCACCCGATTAGGGAACATCGCGCCCAATTTGTAGGCTGAATACCCGCCATCGCTGAAGCCGAGGACTAGCACACTGTCCTTTGTAACGGCGTTGATCACCGCCATAGCATCCGTTGCCCGTTGTTCCAGCGTAAGCGGTTCCTTGCCAATTTCCGACTTTCCATGTCCACGCGTAGAAACCGCAATGACCTGAAAATCTCCCTTCAACTTGTCAATAAGGCCAGCCATTTCGGTGATCGTACCAAACAGTCCGCCATGAAGCAGCACAATCGGCTGTCCTTTGCCATAGACTTCGTAGTAGATTTTGGCATCGTTCGCCTGCACATAATGACCTGCTTTTGCATTGGCCCCATACAGGGTTTTACTGACCTCATTGGCAGGTTGAAAGGCTCTCCGCAAAGGCGGCTGTGCCTGTATCGTGGTATTTATCAGTAGGAAGGACAGGACTAAAAGGTATTTTGAATACATTTTGATAGCAAGTTAAGTTACAGTGAGTCAGACGTTTATTATTCATACTCGTAGAAACCTTTTCCGACTTTTTTACCCCATTCGCCTTTGGTGAATTTTTCAACCACCGTTGGCGAAGGTCGGTCGGCGGGGTCGCCACTTTCGCGGTATTTCTCCATGCCCACATGGTAGGCTAAGTCCACACCCGTAAGGTCTAAAAGTTGAAACGGCCCCATTGGATAGCCCAGTCCGTTCATCACCGCCGTGTCGATATCCTCGTGAGAAGCCACGCCCATGTCAAGGAGCTTCAGGGCTTCCTGTCGGGTAGCCTGCAAAACGCGATTGACCAGGAAACCGTAGATTTCTTTGTGGAGCAAAACGGGCGTTTTTCCCATCTTTTTGGCGGCATTCATCACCGCATCAACGGTCTCCTCGGAAACGTGCGGCCCCTTCACGACTTCGACCAATTTCATGACTAAGGCCGGGTTGAAAAAGTGCATGTTACACACTTTGTCGGGCCGGGCGGTGGCATCGGCAATTTTGGAGCTGACCATATACGAGCTGTTGGTCGCCAGAATGGTGTGGGCCGGACAAAGCTTGTCCAACTCCGCAAACAGGGTTCGTTTGATGTCCAGCTTTTCGATGATCGCTTCAATCACGAGGTCGACATCGGCAACGGCGGGCACCAGCGTTGGGACAAAGGCGAGCAATTCACGAGCCTGATTAGCAGCCTCTTGTGTTAATTTTCCTTTGTGTACCCGTTCGGTCAGGTACGTATCCGCGAACGTACTGGCTTTATGAAGCATGTCTGCATTGGTATCGGTACACGTTACCCGGAAGCCAGACAGGGCCGCACAAATGGCAATCTGATGGCCCATATTGCCCGCCCCAACCACCGCAATTTTCGTTATGTCCATACCTCTTTTTTTATTTTAAGCTGGTTTGCGTCTTCATTTATGGGCTGATTCCGCCACCAGTTGGCCAGCAAAGACCCCGAAATAGTCATCCACGGCACTGAAATAGCCGACGCTAACCCGACCGTAGCGACTTTGCCCATTTGCAGGGCGATACCCGAAGCAAGCCCGCCATTTTGCATACCCACCTCCAGTGAAATCGTTCGGCAGGTTTGTTCATCGAGTCCCATTAATCGGCCACTCCAATACCCCAGCAGATAGCCGGTTGAGTGGTGAATGATGGAAGCCACAAAGAGCAGCGGACCAATATTTAACAGGGCATCACGACCGGAGGAAACAATCACGATCAGCATCATCAGCACCCCAATCATCGACAGAACGGGCATCACCGTTTGGAGCCATTTCACCCCGTTGCGAATCAAGCGATTGATAATCAGGCCAAGCGCGATGGGGATAATGATGATTTCGACAACGTGAACCATCATTGCCACAAAGTCAATCTGCACAAACTGCCCCGCGAGCATTTTCATGAGTAAGGGAGTCATGATGGGAGCCATCAGGGTCGATACGGTCGCAATGGTGACGGACAAAGGCATATTCGCTTTGGCAATGAAGGCCAGCACATTGGAGGTAACACCGCTTGGCACCGAACCAATCAGGATGATTCCGGCGGCTATTTCGGGGTCGAAGCCAAACCCTTTGGCCAACGAGTACCCCACCAAGGGCATGATGGTGAAATGACTGACTAAACCAATGACCACCGCTTTGGGCATTTTGATGACCCCCTCAAAGTCTTTCAGGCTCATTTCTGTCCCCATCGTGAACATGATGAGCTGAATGAGCGGGACGATCAAACTGGTGAACTTGAAATCACCGATTTGCCGGAAATACTGGGGGTAATACATGCCAACGGCCACCGCAACAAACACCCAGATGGTAAAGGAAAGTTGTTTGATTGCCGGTGTGCCGCGCCCGCCAATAGCCAGACACACCAACGCACCGATAACAAACGGCCCCGTAGCGGCCAGACCGTTTCCGAATAGAAGCAGCCCGATAGCCAGAAGAACCAGCAAAGCGGAACTCGCCAGTAAGATTTTATATATGTTTTGCATAGTACAGTTTGGTCAAATCCTCTTGCTAAGACTTACCGCACTTTGTCGGAGCTTTTCTTCGACCTCAACCAGCGTAGCCTGTTGTTCGCCGTCGATACGGGCCAACATCGGGACGGTTAGGGCGGCAACGGCATTCCGGTTTATGTCGAGAATGGGAAACGAAATAGCGTGGAGACCCGCATACTGATTGCTTTGAATAGACGCGAAGCCCTTCGTTGCCACCTCGGTTAGCACACTACGAAACTGGCTAATTCCATCCTCCGATCTGTTCGGCAGGCTCTCCCGAACCCGTAGTTCCCTGATCACCGGGTCTTGAAACGCGACCAGCACCAAGCCCGATGCCGAGGGAGCAACGGCAATTTCCGACCCTACCCGCGTCATGAAACCAAGGCCATCGGGGGGTTGAATAGACGCGATAACGGTCTGAACCCCTTTGTTATACACGCGCAAATCGCAGGGAAACGAGATGTCCCGCGATAAGGCCTCCATCACCGGAATGGCTTCGGTCAGCAACCGATACGTAGGCGGATGAAAATGCGACAACTGGAAAAGCTTCGTCGTGATGCTGTACGTATTGCCGTAGTTGGCCACGTAATCCCGACGCACTAAGCAGGTCAACATCCGGTAGATTTCGCCCAGATTTCGCCCCAGCCGGGACGCGATTTCCTGCTGCGTCAGGCCATTTTCGCTTTGGCAAAGAGCCTCCAGAATATCCAGTCCTTTGTCTAAGGCAGGGGCCGAATAGCCATTGTTTTTGTCCGGGGCATCGTCGGTTCCGTTCGCTTTCATTGGCTACAAACCCGTTTGGTGAACCTCGATGATATTGCCATCGGGATCATGAAAGAAGATCTGATACCAGCCCGCCAAGGCCCACTTTCCATAGTCGGCATAGGGGATGTTTTGCTCCTCTAATCGCTGTTTGAAACCGGCTATATCGTCGGTGCGAAAGCAGAAATGGCCCCGTTCCAATGGGTTGATGATCTGTTTCATCTGAAAACCAAGGTTCACATCCTTCCGCGTAATGTGAAACTCGACCACACCATCGGTTAAAAAATCGACCGCGCCCGTAAACCGGTCAACCGTATCCTCACCCGCCAATTTATGTTCTTCATCAATCACCCGGCTTAGGCCGAACACAGATTGGTAAAAATCCGAGGTTCTTTGTACGTTCTCCGTACACAGATTCATGTGATGATAGTTAAACTTCATAAGAAAAGTTGTTTGTCCGTACTAATTATAGTTTTGCAAATATGAAATATAATTTTCAAATATAAAAATACAATGGTAATTTTGGTGGAAGTTATATAAGACAAATCAGCTACTTGTGATTGAACGATGCAGTCTGGCAATGGTGCGACGGGTAGCCGCCATGCTTGACCTTGATTCTGACACCTTTTCGGAGGGCGATGTATTGCCACGGGGCTGGCACTTTTTCATGCTGGCTGGCGAAACCCGTCGATCAGCCCTACGCCCGGATGGATTCCCTGGGTTGGGGGTTCCCATCCCCGACCTCGGTTTGCCCCGGCTGCTTTTGGGCGGCAGAACGGTGTTGTATAAGGGGCCAACGGTGATTGGTTCGGAAGTGGAACGCACGAGTTTCGTTAAAAATATCACTGAAAAAACGACCCCGTCAGGCCCGATGGCCATTGTGATAATCCAGCATGAACTGCGCCCGGTTTCAGCCGCATCTCCGGCCATAGTCGAAACCCAAACGTACATTCTGCTGGGTGGTACAACTGGTTCGACGAAAGCGGAGAAAGCACCGGATTTGCCGATCCAGGCCGACCATCAGAAACAGGTTGTACCCGACGAAACGTTGCTGTTTCAGTACTCGGCCCTGGGGTTCAATTCGCATAAAATTCACCTTGACAGAGACTACGCCCGAACGGTTGAAGGACTCCCGGATTTAGTCGTGAATGGCGGTTTATCGACCCTGCTGTTGACCGAGTTTATGCGAACGGATCTCAGAATCGAACCAACCGAATTAACCGTAAAACATATCGCCCCCCTGTTCTGTGGCCGCATGCTGACGCTGACTGCCAACCAAAGAGAAACAGGCTGGCAGTTAGGCGTATATGATGAAAATAACCGGCTGGCCGTAACTATGGAAGCCCAAATCTGACATGATTTTTGAACCACTAAAAGGAATCAAGATACTCG
>JANOCD010000084.1:0-45262 GCA_031411995.1 Cytophagales bacterium | reverse complement strand
ACAATGGGTGCTGAATGCAGGATTGTGGTAATTTCGCCTTTGAGCTTCTGCTTCACAGGGAATGGGGTCTATTTGGAGCTTGAGAACTACAAATATCCTATTCCCTTTTCTATTGTCCTTATTTTAGTAGGGTAGAGTACGACCATACCATTCGCCCTGATGATTTTTGGGTTTAGGAATGAGTCTGCTCTCAAATTGCTCAAGGTGCCCAAGAATGGCTGGGTAATCGTTGATTTGTATTCCCCTTCTAGTAAAGATTAAATACTTATCTACAACTGGTGGTTGATACCGCTTAACGTCCCGTCCTGCCAAAAATGACTTGATGACTTCGCTACTTCGTGGATCTTCTGCTATCAGCCTATCTTTGGTTGCTTGGTCGATTACAAACGCTTCATTCAATCCAGTTAATACCCCCCGATAGATTTTACCGTTGACGTATTCCCCCAATGATTTAGCATTTGATTGTAGCTTTTTCATCAGCTTTTGAATGACATTATTAGTCAGTTGCCATCCTTCGTTGTGTAAACTGGTTACCTCAATATCAAACTGATTTTGTTGGATGTAATTGGCTAAACCAGTCGGGTATTGTAGTGTATCAATTGTTGCTGCTTGGAATTTGTCTTGAGTGGGACTATTACGGATATTGATAATACTCGGATATGTCGTTGCTTCTTCAAATACAGGTAAATCACCAAAGTCCACAATCTGTTCAATGGCTAATGTTTTAAGCCATTGGCGCAGGTTAGACCCATATCCCGCCCGCATCCATTTATTAGGAATAATGTAGACGAAATGACCATTGGGCCGTAGAATACGCATACCATGTTCTATAAACATGACGTATAGGTCTGCTGTACCTGAAAACGTATTGGGAAAATCTTTTTTAAGCAGCTTCTTCGACTCACCTAACTCCTCTTGTCTGATATATGGTGGGTTACCAATTACAGCATCAAATCCAACGAAGTTTCCCTGTTCATCCATCACTTCAGGAAACTCAAAACGCCATTCAAATGACCCCCGATATAGGGCGTTATTTTCGATCTCAGCGATTTCATTTTCAATCTGATCTATGAACTTGTCGAGTCGTTTCTTTTCAATCTCGACCAGTTTTGGGTCCTTTATGGCGTTCCCGAAAACATCAACGTTGTTGTCCAACAGTATCCGTTGTCCTCGTAAAGTGGCTATCTTCTTTCGACGTGGATCACGATTGATTACAGTCTCCCGGAACTGGCTTTTGATCTCCGTAATAAATCGGCTTAGTTCAGCTTTCGAGTCTTTACTCTTAGCCTCCTTGTAGGCCGTTACCGCATTCTTATAGGTTTGTAGGCTAAACTTCTGCTTCTTGAATACCTCGCTTAAATCCTCGGTAAGGCTAAATTTGCTGAGTAAACTATTTCCCTGTTTGATGTTGATGTCAATATTTGGGAGCGTTTCGAGTTCGACATATTCGGATGCTTCCGTATAGTAGGCGTTCTTCAACAACTCGATCCACAATCGCAATCGGCATATCTTAACGGAATTTGGGTTGATGTCTACCCCAAATAAGCAGTTCTCAATAATAGTCTGTTTCTCGGTGAAGATCGTCTTTTGTATCCGCTGACGTTCCAGCGTTGGTTTACCGTTAGCTTGAATGGCATAGACAAAAGGCGTTTCGTCTTCGTCTTGAATTATCAGTTCGTCGTTGAGGATAGTGACTGAATAATCTTTGATTCGCTTACCATTTTCATCCATCAACACGCCCAAATCCGACTTTATAGAAATCAACTCGTTTAGGGCTGATACTAGAAAGTGGCCTGACCCCACTGCCGGATCACAGATGCGTAATTCGTTGATTAACTGATTCGCTTCTATTCGGTTGTAGTTCTGATTCTCCAAATCAGTAAAGTCTTTACATTGCCATCCGTTGGCATCGTTGAACTTTTGCACCACCGCCTTACGAATCGTTTCACGGGCCATATATTCCGTGATAAATCCCGGTGTGTAGAACGAACCGTCTTTATATCCGTTGATCTTTTCGAAGATCAATCCCAGTACAGAAGCATTAATGAGTGTTCGGTTCTTTTCCTGAATCGTTTCACCACTTTCAGAAGCAAAGTCATAAGCGTTCAAAAACGCGAACACATATGATAACGTTGGAAGCGTTTTTACTCCTTTGAAACTATCACCACCGGAAAGCACACTACTTTTGGGTAGTGGCAAGGTTAAACCGTTATCGAGTTGGTTGATACCAATGGTATCGTTTTCCAGTTCTGTTAATTCAAACAACGAACTGTTTAAGTAGGGTACTTTACCAAACTTGGCCTGAATGGATGCTTGCCGCTCCGATGGTTTACGGGCTAGTACCCTAAAGAATAGCTTTTGTAATTCGTCAAAATCTGGAATAATATCGGAGCTTAAAAACGCATAGTCCCGATTCCCGTTGTGGTATTTGACCAACTGAGACTCCAACAACTTCAGGAACAATATCCGATTGATCCATGTGATACAGAGTTCAAGTGCAACACTAAATAGCTGTTCATCCGTAGTTGTTCCGTATTGGTTCCGGTCGTGAAGGTGATAGAGTTTACCTGATGTATCTAGCTCAATGATGGTATTTTCTAACAAAGCCCCTTCGTCGCGTCTACTGGCTTCTTTACGGCGAATGATCTTCTTCCCACCATCTTTAATCTCTTCCAAACCTATCAGGTATAACAGCTCCGAATAGAATTTTGGATTCAGTTTGTTGCTGTCCGTTTGTGTTGGAAGCTTAAGCAGGTGAGTAGGGGAAAGAATCTTGTAGAGCGTCAATAGGGCCTTATCGTTGTCCCTATCTTCGTCTGTAACAATCGTTTCGTAATCCCGAAGGTCGAAGTAGGTGAATGTTATTTCGTCCGTTAAATCGGCTAAGAATGGCTTTAGAATCTCATTATAGAACAGGTCGTTGGTCTTACTCACCTTCTGGCCTAATGTCCACGCTTTGTACTCTTTAGTCAGGTACGGGTTACGATAAAATAACCGATCAATTAACGCTGCATCGAAGACATACCACTCGTACACGTTGGTGATTACGCAATACCGGATGTCGCTGTTTTTGGATCGTTGACGTTCCCCGAAGTAGTACAATAGGAGTTCATGAAATGCTTTTGTGTTGAGGTTGTCCCGGCTGATCATCTCAGTCCGGTTAGCGGGCCGTTTCACTTCGAATAATACACCAGCAGCCGTTGTTGCGTCTTTTCCCAAGTGAATAACGAAATCAGTTCTCCCTTTGGGAGCAACGAGGTAATCATCCTTATAATAGACTTCCTTTAAGAAGTCCATTAGGTGATCCTTTACATTCTCCTCGCTTTCCTGTTCATCAATTCGGCTGAATAGCTTGATGTACTGGGCCTTGAATCGTTCAATCTGTTCCCGGTTGCCCGATTGGAGTCGGTAGGCTTTAGCAAGGGAACGATTAGGGGTGAGGATAGTAAACGGCATTTGGGTACATCAATAAAGCCGTAATTAACACATATTTCGGTAACTTATCAATTTTAGTGAAGTTGGGAGTCGTTAATTGGAAGAATATATAAAGTTTGAATGTTGATGAAACAAAGAACCCTTATTTGATAAGGGATATAACTCATCAAACTGTTTCGATCCAACAACATTCGTAATGAATTCCTTTACTGTATGAATAGCAAGGGAATAATATTCATTTTCCTATAACTAATCGTATATATAGAGTATATATTTGCTTTTTTAGCAAAAAAATGGTCCAGCGATTAAAAACAGGTCAGACCAATAGGCACTATGAATAGATGCTCTAGCTACTGTAATTCACCCCTTTAGTACCTATTCCCTGCACAACTGAATAAATGATATGATGGTTTCAACTTCACCTTTTTCCAACGATTACGAGGATTTTTTTGACATCATCCACGATTTTGAAGGTAACACTGATAATGACGCTGAGTTAAGTGAAAAACTCAATACGGTTTACATACGTCTATGTAGATCCCTGCAAAGGCATCCAAAACAGTTTCCTAATAAAGGAGAACTTTTACTTGATCTGTCTTTTCGCCTAGGCAAGCTGAAGCATGTTTATGAAGAACGATTTGGCACGAATCAACTTCCAAGGACCAGCATCATTGATCAAAATAAGGAAGGATTACCAACTACCAACCACCTGTTGATAAAAGGAAATTATATAAAAAAAGCTATCGAGCATATTGATGGTGTATCTCGGCTCTTGCAATCTATGCCATCATCGGACATTTCATTTGCAACCAATGTAAACTCACCTGATAATCCAACAATTGATGATCCATTACGATTCTTTAATCATCTCATAAATTTTGACAGTCTTCAAGATGCGCTCAAGAAGTTTCGCCATTTAGATGGAAGTCAGGAAAACGATGGTTCAACAATATCATATTCTGAACTCGATAGAACATTAAGCGTCCCAACTCCAACGGATGAGGATGAACCACAAGAAGTGAAATTTGAAGATTATTTATCCAAATTATTACAAGAGCATTCTCATAAATCACTGTCCTTAATAATTGAGAAAGCTAATAGTTTAACAAATAATGAATCTGCCGTTTCAGTATATATAAATCAAATATTGAGCTTATTAGTAAAGAAAGTGGAATCAGTTGAGGATTTGATTGACAACAAACAAGAACCATTAAAGGAAGGCTCACAGGGAGCATATTGGCCTAAGAGAATAGCTTATGATAATTATATTGGTGACCGTAAGATGATTGCTGGAACGTTACGAAAAATGATTCAGGTTATCATATCTTCTTTTGGCGATAAAGTATCAACACCTGTAAAAGACGAGTTAAAAAGATTACTAGGAATAGAAGTTGTTAATGACCAACAAACGCAGCAAAGATTTCTAATATGGAAAGATAATGCCGATTTCTTTAATGCATTTACTCCATTAATTTACCATGACTCACTTTCTGACGAAAGTGGTAAAAATACGCATGAGGCTATTATAGAGGTACTAACAAGTATTTTTAAAGTGCCACAAAAACGTAACAAGAGTGATTACTATGAAGTAACAACGATATCAACTATGTTAACGAATAAAGTCTTAGAGTTGAGGAAAGCGGAAGAAAAGAAGAGGAATGAAGAGAGGAGACAGCAAGTAGATGGGAGTAGGAAAAAGTAAATTATGAACTTTCTGATTTATTACACACTGTCTTGGATTGTATAGTAAATTACTGATAATCAGTAGTTTACTACGAATTTGAAATTATATAATTTTATATAAAATGCCTCAATTAAGAAATCATCACAACTTTGAACCGCAATCGCAAAAGTACAATAATTGAATATATTTTAAATTAAAATGAACACTACAGTAACAGCGGTAAAGAACGGCCTTCAAAACGTCTCACTATTTCCAAACGGGAAAATAGTTTCTAAATCTGAAATAGTATCCATTGATGAGATACTAAATTCAATCCGTATCGGTTCGCATCGAACACGAGTCGAAAAGTTAAGAGCTTTAAAGGAAAAAGGCTTCGATAAAGAGTATGACGAGCAGAAGCTAATGTTACCAGCTTTTACTACTTCGGGTATATTTTCTGGTGGACGAAGATCTGACCAACTGGAAACATACTCAAGACTCGTCATCCTAGATATTGATGACCTTTTAACCGAAGAGGTTTCGAATGCTTTCGAAAAGATCAAATCAATCCCATTCACTTTTAGTGTTTTTCGTAGCCCTAGTGATTTGGGATTGAAAATAATTGTACTGGTAAGTTCGGACGCTAAAGACCATAAGGTTGCTTATGAGCAAGTAAGCAAATATTATGAAAGCGAAACGGGTCTTAAAATTGACCCATCAGGTAAAGATGTAAGTCGTCTATGTTTCGTCTCATACGACCCAGACTTGTACACCAACGAAGATGCTGAAACATTTGTTGTTGGGATTAGTGATCCTAAAGGACCACCAACCACAACAATTGAATCTGTTGATTCACTCTTTGTAGAAGCGGTTAAGTTTACTAAGAGTAAAAAAGAATTCATACAAGGAAATAGAAACAATTTCGTACATCTATTAGCTTGTAATTGCAATCGGATGGGTATCGCTTTAGATAAAGCTCTTAAACTATTCGATGCATCAGAATTTAATTTTGATGAGAGAGAAACAACTGACATTTTCAAAAGTGTATACCAGAGAAATGAACAGGAGTTTGCACGTTCTGCATCCTTTGCACGGGATGTATTTGAGGAAGATAATGCTCCATTTATTTATGGATGGATTTATGAAAACTTGCCAGAAGTCTTAAAGGAAGCCACGTCCGATATACAGTTGACTCGTCAACGTGATATGCTTTTAACAGCAATGTTAGGCGTTTTAAGCGGTTGTTTTGATAACGTTATGGGTGCATATGCTCAAGAAGAAGTGTATCCTAACATGTTCATTTTTACAACGGCTCCAGCCGCTTCAGGTAAAGGCATCTTAAGTAGGGCTAGACAGTTAGCTGAAAAAATTCACAATTACTTTATTGAGGAAAGTAAGAATGCTTTTGCTTTATACAAAAGTCAACTTGCTGCCTATAAAGCAAATGACTGTGAGGGCGAAGAGCCTCAGAAGCCACCTTATAAAGCCCTGTTTATCGCTGGCAACTCCAGTGCTGCCGCCTTTATGAAAAGGCTAAATGAGACAGACGAATCTGGAATCATGTTTGAAACGGAAGCGGATACGTTGTCTGGAAGCATCAAGCAAGATTGGGGCAATTTTTCAGATGTTTTGCGAAAAGCGTATCATCATGAGCCTCTCAGTTCTTCCCGGCTTACGAACGATATGAATGTGGAAATAGACAAGCCGCGTCTCTCAGTTATTCTTTCAGGAACTCCCGGCCAGTTCTTTACAATAATTCAATCAGCGGAGAATGGGTTATTCAGTAGGTTTATATACTACTCCCATACTGGATCGGTTGAATGGAAAGACGTATCTCCTAATCGGCAAGTCAACTTTAGCAACCGGTTTGAAAAACTAGGAAATGAGGTGTTGGGCATGGCAGACTTTCTAAAAATGCACCCAACGACATTTACATTGACGCAGCATCAATGGGAAACACTAAATAGCCAGTTTAAACATTCCCTTAGCGTTACAACTGATAATTGGGGCGATGAGGCAGGAAGCAGTGTGAAACGAATGGGTTTAAATGTTTTTAGAATTGCGATGCTTCTTAGTGCTATACGTAAGGCTGAAAAAAGAAATACAGCCCAAAATATCGTATGTGCTGACATTGATTTTGAAATTGCAATGGCGTTAGGCGAGGTTTACTTACGTCATGCTATGCAATTATATGCTAGACTACCTAAGAGAGAAACGGGCTTGAAAGCTGCTCAAAATACTTTCTTGAATGCTCTTCCTGCTTCCTTTAGTAGAAAGGAAGCTGTTCAAGTGGGGCAGACTCTCAGCATCAGAGAACGGACAGTAGACAAGTACCTACGGGAGTTTGTAAAAGCTGACTCACTAAAGAGAGAATCAGGGCAATATCAGAAAATATAGCCGTGCAAAGCATGCAGAACGTGCAAACAATCAGGCATTGTTGTACTTAACCAAAAGGCTGTTACGGAATCTGTTCGTAACAGCCTTATTTCAATAATTTGTAATCATATATCAGGAGTCTGAAGCTTTTAAAAGATAGTGTAGACTATTAAGGAGAGTAGAGAAAGCCAGTGTAGTGGGGGATAAATATAGTCGTGCTCAACGTTTGAAGTAGGTTGAGTTGTAGATCAACTATTAATGGTTGCAACAGTTTTACTGTATTCAATACCATTAATATACGACCTAATTTATATTACCTGCTTTAGAGCAAAGCCAATGGAATCATACAATTGTTGTACCTAACGCTGTACCCAAAACGGAAAAAAGCACTTATCTGAAACGATAAGTGCTTGATAATGAGCGTTATCCCAATTGGGTTCGAACCAATGACCGCACAATTCAAGGTTTGCACTATATAAGTTGATGATCTTCCTAACTTATATTGGATTATTTCGTACAAACTCAGTTTTGCCCTACTAAACGGCGGGGAAAATTTAATATTGTTGTACCTATGTTGTACCAAAAAAAAGGCAGCTACGGTTTTGAATCGTAACTGCCTGATTATCAAGTAGCGGGGAGCAGGATCGAACTGCCGACCTTAGGGTTATGAATCCTACGCTCTAACCATCTGAGCTACCCCGCCGTTTCGTAGGGCAAAAGTACGAAAAAAAAGTTTGCGCACAATCGTTGAGTTTGTCATTCGCATCAAAAAAATTTTACCTTTGCCCATATCGCGTTGTTACCTAATTGATATGGAGAAGTTTAAGTTTATTACCGAGTATGAGCTACGGGCCTCACCTAAAATGCTGTTTCCCTATATTAGCTCCGCTTCTGGTCTGTCGCAATGGTTTGCAGCCAAAGTGAATACGATGCCTGAGCATCGGTTTGATTTTCAGTGGGATAACGAAAGCCACATTGCCCGTCAGGTGTCTCTCCGGCAAAATAAAAGTGTGCGGTTTGAGTTTCTGGATACGGCAGAAAATGGGCAGGATAATAACTATGTTGACTTTCGGGTTGATCAAAGCGAATTAACGCAGTCTACCTACCTGCGTATTACCGATTATTCTTCAAACACCGACTCTGAAGACCTTCAGGACCTTTGGGATGGCATGATGGACAAACTCCGCGAAATCGTCGGCAGTTAGTGTTAATAATGTATAATGAAAAGTGTATAATGAACAATTCATAGCAGGTCGCACGTTTTATTTGCAGTGCTAGTTCACATTACCCATTAATCATTATCCATTCTACGTTAATAATTTCCCATTGAAAAAAATAGACAAACTCATCCTCTCATCATTCTGGGGGCCGTTTGTGATGACACTGTGCGTTGTCATTTTCATATTTTTGATGCGCCTGCTGATGTTCTACATCGACGATTTCGTGTCGAAAGATGTGGATCTCGTTACGTTCGGGCGGTTGCTTTTCTTTTTCTCTCTGCTCACAATCCCAACGGCCCTTCCGCTGGCAACCCTGTTGTCGTCGCTGATGACGTATGGCAATCTGGGTGAATTTTTTGAACTGACCGCTATGAAGAGCGCGGGCATCTCGCTCACCAGAGCCATGCGTCCGTTACTGATCGTTGCGGTTTTCATCAGCGGTTTTTCGTTTTGGTTTAACAACATTGTGTCACCCTGGGCCAATCTGAAAGGCTACAGTCTGCTTTACGATATAAAAACAGCCAAAGCTACGCTGAGTCTGAAAGAAGGGATTTTCTACAACGATCTGCCCGGTTACAGTATCAAGGTTGATCGTAAAATAATGACCGATCCCAACAGCACTACCGGTGACTTATTAAAAGGATTGGTCATTTATAAACACGCCACGTCGGGTGTGGAAACGGGTAACCGCGAGGTTATTCTGGCCGATTCGGGACGGATGTATACGGATAAAGACCGGTCTTACCTGGTGTTTGAGTTGTATAATGGCAATGATTACCAGGAACAGTCAGACCCCAATAATATTACCTACGCCAGCAATGGCACCCCCAATCAGCAGGCTCAGTTCATTCGGAACAGCTTTAAACATTATAAGCTGGTTATCAGCCTCGAATCGTTCGGAATTCACCGCACTGACGAGCAACAGTTTGAATACCACGAGTACATGAAAAATTTGGGTGAGTTGTCGCATTTGACGGACTCACTTAAAAATGACTTCAGAACAACCAGTCTGAACGTGGCCAACTCGTCGCGGCAATATTATAGTTACCAATTCAAAAATGATGGACCCGCAGGGGTTACAGCCGCTGCCATTGTAGCCAAAAAACTTAAACCAGGTCGCTGGATCGATTCAGTGCTGGCCAGCAAAAAGTTTGGGCGGCAGGAGTTAGCCCCGTCTGCTCTGGCACAGGCCCAGAGTGTTCTCAGCTACGCCAGCTCCAACGTGGTTTATTTGCAGGAAAAACAGCGGCAGGTGTATAAATACGAGCTGGAAACCCACCATAAATTCACCCAGGCAATCTCGGTGTTCATCATGTTTCTGATTGGTGCCCCGCTGGGAGCCATCATTAAAAAGGGTGGTTTTGGCTTGCCGGTGCTCGTCTCGATTATCTTCTTTATCCTGCTCTACGTGCTGACCCTGAACGGTGATAAGTTCGCTAAAGACGGCGTTTTATGGGTGCCCGCCGGTGCCTGGATGGCCAACGGCATTCTTCTACCAGTCGGGCTTTATTTCATGTATCAGGCCCGGCACGATTCACGGCTGTTCGACAAAGATGTGTATATCATTGCCTGGGACAAGCTGAAAACAGCGATCAATAGACAGCGAACAGCCAGCAGTAAATAACTGTACTTAATTTAACGATTGGTCGTTTACTGCCCAACGGCAAAACTGTTGGCTAATCGCTGTTCGTTGTTCACTGATTTTTCGTACCTTTGCGCGTTCATTTATTATTCATATAATTAAGCTGTCTGAAGATGTCATTACCGACCGAAAAAAAGCATGAAATCTTTGCAACCCAGGGCTTCAAAAAAACTGCTGAAGACACGGGTTCGGCCGAATCCCAGATCGCACTCTTTACGTACCGAATTTCGCAACTGACCGAACACCTGAAAGTGCATAAGCACGACCACGGTACTCGTCAGGGGTTATTGAAACTGGTAGGTAAGCGTCGCCATCTGCTCGATTACCTGATCCGCAAAGATATTAACCGTTACCGGGCCGTTATTGCCGCGTTGGGCATCCGTAAGTAACAGGTCCAACGTTCATAGGGAATCTGCCTCATGTGGTAGATTCCCTACTTTTTATTCTTTCCAGTGAAGCGGTCAAAGCTGTTGTAGCGCGTCAAAAAAACACTATGTTTCAAATCACCACCCAATCAGTTGCCCTGCCCGACGGCCGGGAAATTACTATCGAAACGGGCCGTTTGGCTCGTCAGGCCGACGGAGCCGTTCTGGTTCGCTTAGGCAACACGATGTTACTGGCCACGGTTGTTTCGTCTAAAGATGCCAAAGAAGGTGTCGATTTTTTACCCCTCTCTGTCGATTATCAGGAAAAATTTGCGTCAGCCGGTCGTATTCCCGGCAGCTTTCAACGTCGCGAAGGCCGGTTGTCTGATCCGGAGATTCTGACCAGCCGTTTGGTCGACCGTGTATTGCGCCCCATCTTCCCCGAAGATTATCATGCCGATACACAAATGATGATTACTATGATCTCAGCGGACGCTGAGGTTCTACCCGATCAGTTGGCCGCTTTGGCGGCTTCATCAGCCCTACTGGTGTCGGATATTCCGTTCAACGGTCCGATCTCGGAAGTGCGCGTTGCCAAAATCGACGGAAAATATATTGTTAACCCCAAAACCTCCGACCTGTCGCGGGCTACGCTCGACCTGATCGTTGGGGCTACTGAGCAGGACATCTGCATGGTTGAGGGAGAAATGAGTGAGTGTTCGGAGGCCGAAGTGGTAGAAGGTCTTCGGGTAGCTCACGAGGTTATCAAAATTCAGTGCCAGGCCCAAAAAGAACTCGAAGCCAAAGTTGGCAAGACAGTGAAGCGGGTTTATAACCACGAAACGCACGACGAAGATCTTCGGGCGGCTGTTCGGGCCGGTTGTTATGATAAGGTTTATGCTGTTGCCGCGCTTCAGCAAGCCAGCAAAAAAGCCCGCAGTGAAGGATTCAAAGCTGTTCGCGAGGAGTTTATGGCTTCGTTGCCCGAAGGTTCGGAGGTGAATGGCAGCTTGGTGAAAACTTATTTTGGTGATATCGTGTGGGAAGCCTCCCGCCGGTTGGTGCTGGATGAGCGGGCGCGCTTAGACGGTCGTAAGTTAGACGAGATTCGCCAGATCGAATGCACGGCTGACTTCCTGCCAATGGCTCACGGTTCGGCCCTGTTCACGCGGGGAGAAACCCAATCATTGACGACTGCCACGCTCGGCACCAAAATGGATGAGCAGATTATTGATATGGCGATGTATCAGGGCTACAACAAATTCCTGCTGCATTATAACTTCCCCGGTTTCTCAACGGGTGAGGTGAAGCCAAACCGGGGTGCCGGTCGGCGCGAAATTGGCCACGGAAACCTGGCCCACCGGGCGTTGAAGAAAGTGATGCCTGCCGATGCCGATAACCCGTACACGATTCGTATTGTGTCGGACATTCTGGAGTCGAACGGTTCATCATCGATGGCAACGGTTTGCGCCGGTACAATGGCCCTGATGGATGCCGGTGTCAAGATTAAAGCCCCCGTTGCCGGTATTGCGATGGGTCTGATTTCGGACACGGAACCAGGTTCAACCAAATACGCAGTGTTATCGGATATTTTGGGCGACGAAGATCACCTCGGCGACATGGACTTCAAAGTGACCGGAACCGAGAAAGGGATTACGGCTTGTCAGATGGACATGAAAGTGAATGGTCTGTCGTATGAAATTTTGACAGAAGCGTTGATGCAGGCCCGTGCTGGTCGGTTGCACATTCTGGGTGAGATGAAAAAGGCCATCTCTGCCGTTCGCGACGATCTGAAACCCCATGCTCCCCGCGCTCACGTTATCAAGATTGAGCAAAGCCAGATTGGCGCCGTTATTGGACCCGGTGGCAAAGTGGTTCAGGAAATTCAGAAGGAATCAGGTGCAACGGTGGTTATCGAAGAACGCGACGGTGCGGGCTATGTGAGCATTTTTGCCACCAGCAAAGAAGGGATGGACAAGGCCATCACCCGCGTGAAAGGCATTGTGGCCGTACCGGATATTGGCGAAGAATACACGGGTAAAGTGAAAACGATCATGCCGTTCGGTGCGTTCGTGGAATTCCTGCCCGGCAAAGACGGACTTTTGCACATTTCCGAGATCAAGTGGGAGCGTGTCGAAACAATGGATGGTATTTTGGAAGTGGGTGAGGAAGTACGGGTAAAGTTGGTTGAGATCGACAAAAAGACTGGTAAGTACCGCTTATCCCGCAAGGTTTTACTGCCGAAACCAGAGAACAAAAACTAACACCACTTTGTTACTTTTTTTTGTAATCGACCGTCCAAAATTGTCGTTATACAACCACACAATCCAAGGGGTACACGTACCATGAGACAGCTAAAAATATCAAAACAAATAACCAACCGCGAAAGCCAGTCGCTGGACAAGTACCTCCAGGAAATTGGTAAGGTGGACCTGCTCACGCCCGATGAAGAAGTGATTCTGGCGCAGAAGATTCGCGAGGGCGACCAACTTTCGTTGGAGCGTCTGACGAAGGCCAACCTTCGTTTCGTGGTGTCGGTAGCCAAACAATATCAGAATCAGGGTTTGTCGCTGGGCGATTTGATCAACGAGGGTAACCTCGGTTTGATTAAAGCTGCCCAACGATTTGACGAAACCCGTGGTTTTAAGTTTATTTCCTACGCCGTTTGGTGGATTCGCCAATCTATTTTGCAGGCTTTGGCCGAGCAATCCCGGATTGTGCGTTTGCCGCTGAATCGGGTTGGGTCGCTGAACAAAATTTCCAAAACGTTCTCGGATCTGGAGCAGAAGTTTGAGCGCGAACCATCGCCCGAAGAACTCGCTGCCGTACTCGACATCACGCCTGCTGAGGTGGTTGATACGCTCAAGATTTCGGGTCGGCACGTGTCGATGGACGCGCCGTTTGTGCAGGGTGAAGAAAACAGCCTGCTCGACGTTCTCGAAAACGATGGCGAAGACAAACCCGATTCGGGTCTGATCAACGACTCGCTCCGTAAAGAAGTGCAACGCGCCCTCTCGACGCTCACCCAACGCGAGGCCGACGTGATTACGCTTTATTTTGGGCTGAACGGCGAGCACGCCATGACGCTCGAAGAGATTGGCGAGAAATTCAACCTGACCCGCGAACGGGTTCGGCAGATCAAGGAGAAAGCCATTCGTCGGCTCCGTCACACCTCACGGTCGAAGGCGTTGAAGACGTATTTAGGATAATGATTTTTGAGTACAGAAAAGCCGCCCTGATTGCTCAGGGCGGCTTTTTTATGATACGCTACCCATCTCCTAACCGGAAACCCTTCCCGGATTTGATCGTTGTCCCTGTCCCAACGATGTTCTTCTCGTCGTAAGCCGCCGTATCGCCAGGAGCTTTATCCCCAATGTGGATGTCTTCCTCGGTTTCCACGCGGACATGGCTCTCCAGCACGTTTTTCCGGCTGGGGTGGTGCGTCTCGAACGCGGCCAACTGCGCCCGCAACTCCTCCTCAAACTGTGGATTTTTGAGCAACTCCCGCAGCTTGACTTCCAGCACGGCCTCCTTCACCACCATGGGTTGCGCCGACTGCACAACGGCCTGCGTGGTGGGGTCATCTTCCAGAAACCACGACCGAATCCAGCGCATAGAGGCCGATACAAAGTCTTTGGGAAATTTCTGCACCTCCTCGTTTTCCAGAACAAGCGTGGTGAGGTAAGGTTTGGCCAGCGCAATCAGGCTTTCAAGCATCGTTAGCGTTGTTTAAAATTTGGTGGAAACGTTCTTCTCCAATTTGTTCGATAATATGATTCAAGTAACCGGCTGGTGCCTTAGCATCGGGCGAACCGATCTGGGTAAAAATTTGATAGGCATTCATTAGCAACGGAACGGCCCTTTCGTAATCCTGCGCCTGCTCGATAAAAATAGCGCCCATATTAGTTAATGTAGTCGCCAAACCCTTCCGGTCGCCGATTTCTTGACGGATTTTCAGGCTCTGCTCCAAATACCCCAACGCCCGACTGTAATCCCCCTGAGCGTCATAAATCTGGGAGAGGTTGTTGAGGGTGGTACCTTCGCCCGAACGGTCGCCGATTTCTTGTTGGATTTTCAGGCTCTGCTCCAAATACCCCAACGCCCGACCGTAATCCCCCTGAGAATGAGCAAGGGTTGCCAGGTTGTTGAGGGTGGCCCCTTCGCCCGAACGGTCGCCGATTTCTTGTTGGATTTTCAGGCTCTGCTCCAAATACCCCAACGCCCTGCCGTAATCCCCTACTGACACGCCGATTATCCCTAATTGGTTATATCCTTGTCCCGTAAGTAGTAGCGGAATATCCTTTTCCAAAACCTCCTGATTCAGTCGCCAGGCTTCCCCATAGGCGCCAATGAGTCGATAATGCCCCTCCAACCGGAAAGCTGCCCGGGCAAAATCTTCCCAGGCTTCGGCCTGCTCAAAATAGTTTTTGGCCAAGATTTCGTCTTCCCAGGTAGGCTGATCCCGGAAGTAAATCCCCGCCTGGTGCGAGAGGGTTTTAAATACGTCTGGTGCTGGGTGAGGCTGGCTCCTCATCCAGGTTCGGGTCAGGGCGTGCACATCAAACGTTTCATCGTCCACGTAGCAGAGTGAGCCGTCGTGCAGGGCTTGCCAGAGGGGTTGCAGTTGGTCGGCGGGTTGGTTCATCACCGCGCAGAGCGCGGCCAACGGATTGCGGCCCACAAACACGGAGGCCGCTTCAAAGACCTCCCGTTCGGGTGGGGTCAGGTAGGCATAGAGGTTGTTTAGCAGTAGTTTTTCGATTTCTTTTTGCGCTACCTTGTCCATCTCGGCCAGGAGCCGCGCCGTATCGAATGGTTTCCGGCGCAGGTTGCCTTCGAGCAGAAACATCGTTCGGGGATGCCCGTCGAAGCGTTTATAGACAATTTCCTGCTGCGCCGGAGTCAGCTTCCGCAATACGTCGGAATAGTTCAGGTAGCGGAACTGCTCGGCAAAGGTCATTTTGCCAATAGGCAAGTGCTTCACATGGTCGTCAGTCAAGTCAGCCATCACGTAGCGGGTCGTGAACAAGACCTGGCAATTTTCGGGGCGGTTGTCGAGCAGGTAGTGGATGTACTCCCGGAGGCTCTCGGACGCAATGGGCTGTTGCTGCATTCCCTCCTGGTGGGTCTGGACATCCTCAACGTTATCCAGAATCAGGATGATCGGCTTCCTGTCTTGATGCTTGTCTAAGAGCCAGTGAAGCCGGTCAGTGTCTGTTTTGTTGGGGTCTTCGGCTACTACTTTCCATTTGTCCAGTGCCATCGGGTCGGGTTTGGCCCAGTCTTTCCAATAGGCCGCCAACTGTTCCTGAATCACCAGTTCCTGTAGTTGGCCAGCGCCCTGCAAGAGCAGCACACCGTAGTTTGGGTGCCGTTGGCGGTAGAGAGCGGCAAAGGCTTCAGCAGTGGTGGTTTTACCAAAGCCGCCCAACCCATGCAGACATACGGCCTGGTTCTGGTCGAAGAGCTTCCGCAGCCGAATCAACAGCCGTTTGCGGCCAATGAAGTCCTCGCCCACAAAGCGGTTGCCATTAGCAAATGAGCGGCTGGGATAGAAGCGGTCATACCCCTCGGTATCGTAGCGTCCGGGTTTGAGCAACGGCCCCACCACCTGATTTTGATACAGCACGGGGGTAAACCACTCGGCCGAGACCAAAAAATCGGGAGAGGCCCGGCGTTGTTGCTCCACCTGATTCCAGAGCGTTTGTCGGGCCTCGTGCATGGCCTGGGAGAGCGTTTGTCCGTTGGCCAGGCAGGCGTAGAGCTGTTCCGTAAAAAGTCGTGCTCCGTGGTCGGTCACGGCAAACCGCATGGCCAATACGGCAGGAATGCCCACGGCGGCCACCTGCTCGGCGGTGCTGCTTTGGGCATCGCCCACGGCTGTTTCGCAGGCACTCAGCACCAGCAACTTCACACAGGAAAATCCCTGTAAGGTTTCGCCCAGTTCGCGCCCCGTCACCAGTTGTTCGTCGCCGTCTTCATTTTCCATATGGAGGACGCCCACCGAAACGGTGTCTGCATTGGCAGATGGCTTCAGGCCCACTAAACTGGCTTTAACGTTTTCGAGGTAGGCTCCATGCCCACTGATGTGAACGATGTCGTGCTGGCGGGCGGCCAAAGCCTCCGTTATTTCGGGGAGGTGGGCACAGTCCAGCACCTCGATCAGCAATTTGGGTTGCTGCATAGTACCCCCCAACGCCTGGATAGCTTTGGTAATCCGGCGCAGTTCGTCCTCCATCTGCAACTGCTTGGCCCCTTCATTCATGTTCTCGGGCAGGGCTGGCACAAACAGCATTTTCAGGGGAGCCTCACGCAGAGTTGGCCCCTGTCGGCTAAATTCCGCCAGCGTGGTCACGTGCGTACGAACGAGTCCAAAGCTATCAACCGGCAAGCCCCCTGCTCCGGCAAGTTGAGGCAAGAGAATTTCCCAGGGCAGATTTTTCAGCCGCTCGTCATTGGCCGAGATCACCAGCAGCAGTTCGCTAATCCGTCGATGTTGCAGGGCACCCATAAACTCCCGGCAGAGTTCGCCAATTACACCTGAGAAAAAGGTCTGATACAGTCGTTGGGCCAGTGCCTGTTCAGAGGCTTCAGGCAATGATGCCTCCATACCAGCGCGTCGGGTGAGGCTCCCCGGATTTCGCCGTAGGTTTTGAAAATCAGCAACCTGCACAAACAAATTATCAGGAATGATCAGCGAGATTGTTTCGCGCAGCAGCGGAACAGTAGCCGAGTCCGTCGTTTTTACCGACAGCATCGCCCCAAATTGTCCTTCGGTTGTTCGTTCCAGGCGAAGAAAAAGGATACTGGCCGAAAAATCGCGTTCAACTACATAGACGTTATCGCCAATGCGAACGTCGCCCCCGGCCTGAATGGAGCCGCTATTAATGTTTTTCTGGTGGGTTTGCATGGACTGGCTAAAGGACAGGAATTTCCAGATAGGAGAGGCTAAAGATAAAATAATTTGCCTATAAAAAAGCCGCCCCAATCACTCAGGGCGGCTTTTTTATTTTTCTACCAGGCTTGTTTTGGAATAGCAAGCAGAGGGGCTAAAAAATAAAATTCGTAGACAAAAACGCCGAGTCTTGACCTCTAACAATCTGATTGACAATGGCTTTGTTGGCTGGCGTGTCTTTGGTAGCCACAACCGTTCGGATGGAGAACGACCGGAGGGCAGCACGCACGGAGAGTGTGCCTTCGGCGGAATCTTTGCGACCCGTGAACGGGAATGTATCGGGGCCGCGCTGACATTGAGCATTCAAATTCACACGACTCACCTGGTTCACCAACGGGTCGATGAGGTGCGCAAGTTGATAGGGGTCGGTGCCAAATAAACTCACTTGTTGGCCGTGGTCGGAGGTGATGATGTAATCGATGGGTTGCTCCACATCCGTAAATGGCACCACAGGAACCACCGGGCCAAATTGCTCTTCGCGATAGAGTTTCATACCCTCGGCCACGGGATAAACCACCGCCGGGAAAAATAACGACCCCGACACGGTGCCACCGTTTTCGTTCATAATTCGTGCGCCTTTCGCCTTCGCATCGGTGAGGCACTCAGTCAGGTAGTCGGGCTTTTGCGGTTCGGGCAGGGGGGTAATGTTGGTCGTTTTCTCCCAGGGCATCCCTGGTTGCAGCTCGTTGACAGCGGCACTGAATTTCTCCAGAAACGCATCAGCGACGGACTTGTGAACCCATATGATTTTGATGGCGGTGCAACGCTGCCCGTTGAACGACAATGAGCCAAGCAAACACTCCCGAACGGCCAAATCGAGGTCGGCATCGGGCAGAATAATGGCCGCATTTTTGGCATCTAAGCCCAAAACCGCCCTCAATCGGTTGCTCTTGGGGTGCATTTTCTTCAGGCTGTCGGCCACCCGGCTGGACCCAATCAAGGTTAGCACATTGATTTTGCCCGACTGCATCAGGGCTGGCACCACCGAGGCACCCCGTCCGTATATGGTATTGACAACGCCTTTGGGAAAGCACGACCGGAAGGCTTCGAGCAGCGGATAATGAAGCAGCGTACCGTGCTTGGGTGGCTTAAACAGGATTGTATTTCCCATCAAAATCGCCGGAATCAGCGTCGTGTAGGTCTCGTTAAGCGGATAATTGAACGGACCCATACAGAGCACCACACCGAGGGGCGACCGCCGGGTTTGACCAATAATACCCTCCGTAATCTCGAACCGCGACCCCGCCCGGTCAATCTCTTTGAGTGCGTCGATGGTGTCGTAGATATACTGGACAGTCCGATCGAACTCCTTGTTGGAATCGGTGAGGGTTTTGCCTATTTCCCACATAAGCAGATTCACGACCTGTTTTTTTTGTTCGAGCATCCGACCCACAAAGTTCTGCATACACCAGATTCGATCGGCCACGCTCATGCTTGGCCACTCACCCCGGCCATTGTTGTAGGCTGCTACAGCCGCATCGAGAGCTTCAAGAGCTTCGATATCGGTGGTGACGGGGTAGCTGCCGATAATGGGTCGTTGAAGCGACCCATCAGATTGACGCATCATTATGGGCGAGGGCACATCGACGGTGGGACCGTCCCACGAGCGCATATGTCCGTTGATAAGGTATTCGCGCTGATGGATCGGTTGAAACTGAAAATCGAGTGGAATTTGGTCGGCAGCCGGGAAGCAGGCGGCCAATTGTGGTTCGGAAATCGTCATGTGGTTTTGTTCAGGTTTGCTTCAATAAAGCCTTTGGTGCGGCATAAGTTCATTATGTGAAAGGCAAAAAAACTAACTTTACCCGCCCGAACTATCCTTTTCTTACCCGTATGACCTCCGAAACACCCCTTGCTTCTGACGCTTCACTTACCGACAAACTCCATCAGCTTTCAGAGAAGTATGCCGCTATGGGGCAGGATATGAGTTCATATTTAGAAGGTCTGCTTCAGGCCGACTTCCTGACCTATTGGGACTATGTCCACCTGGAAACCCTGCTGTCCCTACAGAATCCCCGCACAGCCTACCCCGATGAACTCATTTTCATTACATATCACCAGATCACGGAGTTATATTTCAAGTTGGTGAAGCACGAGATAGATCAGATTGCCCATCATCCGGCCCTGGAATCCCCGTTTTTCACCGAACGGATGCAGCGCATAAACCGCTATTTCGGTATTCTGGAACAGTCGTTTGCGGTGATGATCGAGGGAATGGATAAAGATCAGTTTCTGAACTTCCGCATGGCGTTGTTGCCTTCGAGTGGGTTTCAGTCGGTGCAGTTTCGGCACATTGAAATCATGTCAACCGATTTTCGGAACTTGCTCACCCCCAACGCCCCCACCCTACCCGACTCATCTGTTGAAACGCTCTACGAATTTATCTATTGGAAACAGGGCGCAACCGAGCTGGCCACCCAACAGAAAACACTGACTCTGAAACAGTTCGACAAGAAATATGGCGACTCGCTCGTGCGGCTGGCCACCGACTATCAGACCGGTAACCTGCACGCCTGCTGGCTCCGATTGCATCAACAGGGAACCTCCACGGATGAGTTGATTGCCGAACTCCGCGACTTCGATCAGCGGGTTAATGTACGCTGGAAAATGGCCCACCTACGTTCGGCAGTGCGGTATTTGCACAAAAGCCCTGCCGCCATCGAAGCCACCGGCGGCACCAACTGGCAACGCTATCTGCCCCCCGTTGACCAACAGCGGCTGTTTTTTCCAGAATTATGGAACGAGCAGGAACGGGAAAATTGGGGAAAGGGACGTTGAGCTAGCCAATCAGTGAACGAATGGTGTATCTTGCCCTAAAAAACAGTCGTGTATGCGGTACATAGTGGCTTGTCTGCTGGTTTTGATCACCTTCGGGGAAACCCATGCCCAAATTCCGACCCTCACCCTCGAATACCTGACCACCAAAGAGGGGCTTCCCTCCAACGATATCTGGTGTATTACCAAAGACAATCAAGGGTTTTTATGGATTGGAACAGGGCGAAGCATCTGTCGATACGATGGATACACCTTTAAGTCGATCGACGGACAGACAATGGGTTACAGCTCCGGCCTGTCCACTAATGCAGCCGGTACGGTCTATGCATCCATTTCCACGAAGGGGTTGTGTGCGATTGATCCAAACACGCTCATTTCACAAACCATTCTTGCCAACAATTATGACGACACCGACCAGACCAACAACATGCACGAACGGGTGTTTGTCGACTCCTATAACCAGGCTTGGCTATCGGATTACACCTCCGTAAAAC
Organism: Cytophagales bacterium; assembly: GCA_031411995.1. Classification (GTDB taxonomy): domain Bacteria; phylum Bacteroidota; class Bacteroidia; order Cytophagales; family Spirosomataceae; genus Rudanella. The sequence continues at coordinate 24,337 of JANOCD010000084.1, read as the reverse complement.
GGTATAATCTAAACCAAAAAAAACGACAACTCTATTCGCTTTCCACGGCTAAAAATATTCACCAGGATGCCACTTTCTTCGAGGATAGCCACCGACGGTTCTGGATTATCTCCGAAATTGGCCTTTACCAATACGACCGGCAGCATGACAAAGTCAGTTGTGTGCTGGGTCTCGAAGCGAGACAACCGGCTAACAAAAAGCCTGTTCGCCTTGAAATGGCTTTTGAAGATAGTCGGGGAAACATCTGGATGGGTGGTTATGATGGTGGATTGATTCGGTTTACGCCCGGTGATGGATCGTTTCAGTTCATAAAAACAGAATTCAACAATCTGAACGTTATCTGTGGTCACGAATCGGTTGATGCCAATGGGCGTAAACTGCTGTTTGTTGGCACCGAAAAAGGGCTAAGCCTCTATTATCCAGATCAGAAAAAGGTTTACCATCTGCCCGAATTCTATAATAAGGGAATCCATGTCAAAGTCATGTATGACGATAAAGACAACGGCATTCTTTGGATCGGAACGCGCCGTGGCCTCATCAAATACCGATATCGCAATCCGGGTATTCATACCCTCGACATTCCCGCCACTGCCGTTCGGCTGCCGGTTGACATTACCAGTCCGCTACAACTACCGAATGAACAGTATTTATTGGGTCTTTCGCATTCTGGGGCTTTAAACTGGCAACCGGCTACCAACCAGTTTCGGCTGTGGCCCTACCCCGTTAGCGGTGCCTATACCTATCAGCTCCGGTGGATTCAGAATCGGGCCGTTGCCTTTACCGACAAAGGGATTTTTGTGGGCAACCCCGCCACCAGCACCTTTTCGGCATTTCCGGTAGGGGCCCGTTTGTTCACCTCCACGGAATTCAGAGATGGGTTGCTGGATCGAAAAGGCCGACTCTGGATCGTGAATCTGACCGAAGGGATCAACGTGATTGACCCGCAGACCACGAACAAATTGACCCTGTGGCCAGAAGAAGTTGGCCGACAACTGTGCCAGAACAACTACATAAAAGCGATTAGCGAGGGAACTGACGGGAGAATATGGGTGGCCACCTGCCCCAACGGCCTGTATTATTTTGATGAACCGGCGGCCAACTTTGTTGACATCAGGAAATTACCCATCAATAAAGACAAACCGCTAAGTGGCCTGTGTATCAACGCTGTGCAGCCTGGTGCCAATGGGGCGATGATGGTGGCCAGTTGGGGTGGGGTCAATAAAATTGCCCCATCGGGACAGATTCTGGCCTCTTTCGATTATGAACACGACCGGCTGAATGACACCTACTGTTCCAACGTCTGCGAAGATCAGGCGGGCAATCTTTGGTTTAGCACAAACGAAGGTATTCATATTGCCAACCTCAAAACCCGAACCATCAAATTTCTGACTACCATTGAGGGTTTAAACAGCAATAGCCCGGTTGGGTTTCTTAAAAATGGGGCCAATGAATTGATTGTTGGCCACATTAACGCCGTTAATATTCTGGATTTAAAATCTTTGACAAAAACGAAGGTTGTTCCCCGAATTGCGCTGAGTTCGGTGGAGGTGAAAGGCAAAATGCTCCACACAGACTTATCTAAAGAGATTGTTTTGCAACCCGACGAAAACGCCATAAACCTGAATTTCTCTACACTCAATTTCGAACCGGCTTCCAAAAACCTGTTTAGCTATCAATTAGAGGGATACGAACCCAACTGGGTTGATTTGGGCAATCAGCATACTGTTGCTTTCACCAATCTGCCTCCTAAAACCTACACGCTGCACGTTAAAAGCAGCGATAGTTTTGGCGTGCAGACCGACAAACCCCTGGCGATCCAATTGACGGTGAAGCCTTTTTTCACGGATACCTGGTTGTTTAAACTGCTGCTCGGCCTGTTCATTGCCAGTTTGTTGGCGTTGATGATGCGCTGGCGGGTGGCCACCCTCGCCGAACGAAACCGACTCGATCTTCAGGTGACGGAGTGGCGGTTGAAAGCGCTACAATCACAGATGAACCCCCATTTTCTGTTCAATTCGCTCAATTCAGTGCAGAACTACCTGCTCACCAACCGGGGTATCGAAGGAGCTAAATACTTGTCGAAGTTCTCGAAACTGGTGCGCCGGATTATGGAGAATTCTAACCACCCTTATCTGTCCTTCGAGCAGATTATCGACACGTTGCGGATGTATGTGGAGATTGAGTCGTTCCGGTTCAATCAGGAATTCAGCTATTCGTTCGATATTGACGATAATGAAGTGTTACTCGATGCCCTGTTGCCACCTATGCTGTTGCAACCCTACGTAGAAAATGCCATCTGGCATGGCCTGATGCCCAAAGATGGCGACAAAAAATTGACCATTTCGGCCCGGCTTGAGCATAATCACATCATCTGCCTGATCGAAGACAATGGTGTGGGTCGGTCATTTGCGCCCCGTGTTGAAGGCCATATTTCGCGGGGGCAGGAAATGACCAAAGGGATTTTTGAATCGTTGCGACGTAAAGACAGCGAAGCGAAGATAGAATTGATTGATCTGTTCGATGCCGCCAACAACCCGGCCGGAACGCGGGTAAGTTTGATTATCCCGATTGGAAAGAATTAAGATTTTCACCGCACCTGTATCCTTCAAGCTTTGGCCATCATCCGCTCGAACACCTCGTGTTGGGTTTTCATTGACCCAACTTTATCGGCTGGATTTGTGTGGCATTCGAGCAGCACCCAACCGGCATACTGCATTTTTACCAGGTTGTTCAATAAAGCCTGATACGGATAATCGGTTCTGTCCAGTTCGCGCACATGGCAGGTAGCCCCAAACCTATCTTTGACCAGATTGAAATTGTACTCAAACCCTTTTCCATTCAAATCCTGCGGGTTGCAGTTCCAGCAAATAGTGGCGTTGGGATGGGGTGCGAAATCCATAATGGTTTTAATTGCGGGCAGTTCCTGGGTGGCTTCACCATGCACCTCTAGCCTGATTTGCTGCCCCAACTCGGCTCCGTAGCGAGCCAGTTCGTTCAGGGCTGCCCCAATTTGGGCCAGTGTTTTTTCGGGAGCAACTTCCTTGTGCAGTGCATTGGGTTTCACTTTCACACCTGATCCACCCACGTCGGCACTCAGTCGAATAAACTCCTTAGCCCGTTCGATGGAGGCTTTTACGCGCTCCTGATCTACAAAATCGAATTGCTGGTTGGTGCCAAATCCTACCAATTGAACTACACTGTCGGCAAATCTCTTTTTCACTTCTGTGCGTTGAGCCGGACTCAGTTCAGGAGTCACATTGTGAGCATGTTCCACGCGCAGTTCGATTCCCTGAATGCCCGTCTGAACACAGTTTGCAATCAGCGTGGGAACATCCCAGTCTTTCCCCCACAAGTAGGTAACAAGACCCAGTTTAATAGCCGATTTTGGGGGTATTAACGAATTGGCAAAGGTTGGTCCTGCCAGGAAAGATGCGCCTGCAAGCAGGGAAATTTCCTTTAGAAACGTTTGTCTATCCATCAGACTATTTTTGCTTGACATGGCTGGTTGGGGTTGGCTGGTTTAGAAACGTGACTGTTAACAAGACAAAGTTGATCAACAGGCAATGTTACTGACCATGAAGCACCCCAAACAGACCAAAATCAACTTCAATAGCCTACCGACGACCTGAATTATAATACTTGAGAGCTTCGGGTAATTCGCTTTGAATATCCCGAATCCGGCGACTGTCCGAGGGGTGCGTCGACAGAAATTCCGGTGGTTTTTTGCCGCTTCCGGCTTTTGACATACGAGTCCAGAAACCAACGGCTTCATTCGGATTATAGCCCGCCATAGCCATGAATACAAGGCCCAGCTTGTCGGCCTCTGACTCCTGCTTGCGGCTGTGAGGCAATGCCCGGCCCACCTGATAAGCAACTGGTAATACCACCCCGGCAGCCTGCAATAGCAAGGCATTGGTTTGTTGGGGTCTCGCCTGAGCAACAGCACCCAAAGCGGCCTGACCTCCCTGAATCAGGTTATTTGCCAATAAACTTTCGCTCATTCGCTCGTTACCGTGTTCGGCTATGGCGTGCGAAATTTCGTGACCCATTACCGTGGCTAAACCGGCTTCGTTTTGGGTGTAGGGCAAAATTCCGGTATAAACGGCCACCTTTCCACCGGGCATACACCAGGCATTGATCTGTGGGCTTTGAATCAGGTTGAATTCCCACTGAAAGCCTTCTATCCTGCTGGCAAAATTGTTGGTACGCATGTAGCTTTCTACAGCATCTTTAAGTCGATTGCCCACCCGCTTAATCAGTTGACCCTCGTTGCTTGAACTAACAACGCGGCTGGTATCAATTACACCCCGGTAGCTGGTAAAACTCATGGGCAGAAGTTCGGCGTTTGAGATCAGAATCAGTTGCTTACGACCCGAAAGCGGTACGCGCTGGCAGCCAATAGCAGCGGCTATAACCAGCATAACAATCAGTGCATTTTTCATTAGTTGAGTATGGTTGAGTAAAGACAACATCTAACATCCAAAAGCCGACCTCCTTAGTCTTTGTTCAGCTTTTTTAGCGTCGGGTTCGGTCAGCCGGGCTATAGTCCTTAGATTTGCGCTGTAGCTAACAGTTTAACAGGTAAGCCTATAAACTTACTTTATTATTGAGTATGAAAATTCTTTGCGTCGGGCGTAACTACGCCGATCACATCCGGGAGTTAAGCAACGAACAACCCGATGATCCGGTCATTTTCCTGAAACCCGAAACGGCCGTTCCCCTCAAGAATGAACCGTTTTTCTACCCCAGTTTCTCCGCCGACGTTCATTATGAAGTCGAAATTCTGGTCAAGATCAACCGGGTGGGCAAAAACATCGACGAAAAGTTTGCGCATAAATACTACGACGAAATCGGGGTGGGTATCGACTTCACGGCCCGCGACGTGCAGAGCAAACTGAAAGCAAAGGGACTTCCCTGGGAACTCGCCAAAGCCTTCAACGGCTCGGCCCCAATCTCGCCTTTTATCCCCAAAACCGATTTCCCCGACCTCAACGACATCAATTTTCGGCTCGACCAAAATGGCGAAATCCGGCAACAGGGCAACACGAGCCTGATGTTATTCAAAATTGACTACCTGATTTCCTTTATTTCGAAGTATTTTCTGCTCCAGAAAGGCGACATTCTGTTTACCGGCACCCCAAAAGGTGTTGGCCCCGTGCAAATTGGCGACACATTGACCGCCTACATCGAGGATCGGAAAATGCTGGAAATTGGGGTAAAGTAATCGTTTCAACTCTTGAAGAATCCTCTCTCTTATTACCTTATTATTCTTGCCAGTGCAGGTTTGCTTTTCCCGGCTTTCGGGCAGGCTCCCAAACCCACACGCCCGCCGGACTCAGTGCCGATGAAGCCGGTTGTGGTGCCGGGTTATTTTATGTTTCCGATTCTTCCCGGTCAGCAGAACTCGCTGTCGGGTGGTATGGGCGACTTGCGGGCTAACCATTTCCATGCGGGTTTAGACATCCGCACCGGAGGCCGCGAAGGGCTTGACGTTCACGCGGCTGCCGATGGCTATGTGGCCCGAATTGCGGTAACAGCGGGTGGATATGGCAACGTTATTTTCCTGAAACACCCCAACGGAAGCACCACCGTTTATGGCCACCTTAAAACCTTAAACGATACGCTCGGCACCTTTCTGCGGCAGGAACAATATCGCAAACAAACGTTTGAAATCGACCTGCGTCCCGCGCCGGGGCAGTTTCCAGTTCAAAAAGGCGATGTGATTGCCTTGTCGGGCAACACCGGCGGGTCGGGCGGGCCACACCTGCATTTCGAGATTCGCGACGACCGCGACAACCTGATAAACCCGCTGCTCTACAATTTTTCGGAACTTCGGGATGAACTCCCCCCCTACTTTGAACGAATAGCCCTGCGGACTCTCACGCCCGGTTCCCGCTTAAACGGAGAATATGCCCGGCAGACGTACACACCCGTTCGTCGGGCTGATGGCAGCTATGGCCTGAATCAGACGATTACGGCAACGGGTCTGCTTGGTCTGGAAATTCTGGCCTACGACAAAACAAATGGGTCGCCTTATCGCAACGGCATCAATTGCGTGGACGTGAAACTGGATGGCCGCGAGATGTTTACGTACAGCATGAATTCGTTTCCGCACGAAGAAACCCGGTTCATCAACGTCCACATGGATTATGAAACCGAGCGACTTTTTGGCCAACGGTATCATCGTTGCTATGTAGCCGATGGCAATATGCTGTCTTTGTACCATACCGATCAGCCGAACATTCCTACCCGGCGCGGTCGCCTGCCAATGATGGACGGGCAAGCACACGAGGTCTCGGTAACGCTGTTCGACGTTCATCAGAACTCAGCCGTATTACGGTTCACGGTTCAACCCGATACGGCGGCAACCCCACTTGCTGGCTTAAAACCGGGAAATCAGGCGGAGGCCGTAACCACCACGACGGATCAGAACATATTGAAATTGGCCGTGCGAAACCTGCCCGATACCCTTGCTCCCCCGGCCATGCTGATGGAAGGCAAAAAGACGACGGAGCAGGCCGTCAGTTATATTCACAACAACGCGGCTGTCTATCTGATCGACATGAACCAGAACCTGCCCGAAATGGTGCAGGTGGGTGCCGGACGAATGGCCACAAACCTGAAAAAGCGCATTATTCCGGGTCGCGAAGATCGGTATGAGGACAACGTTGTGAGTTTACAGTTTGGCCCAAAAACCCTGTTCGACACACTTTATTTATCCGTTCGGCAAACACCGTGGAACCTGGAGATCAACCAGAATACCATTCCCCTGAATGATTTTATGACCGCTACCTGGACTACGCCCGGTGTTCCTGATACGATGCGGACAAAGATTTATTTGGTCAACAAAAGCGGTCAGGAGAAGTATGTTGGCGGTACCTGGCAGAAAAACAAAATCACTTTCCGCACCCGCGAGTTGGGCCGTTTCCAGTTGATGACCGATGTAACACCTCCGCAGGCGCGGTTTGTTTCCGTAACACCCAACGGGTTATCGGCCCGAATTGCCGACGACTTATCGGGCATCCACTCGTTTCGGGCAATGGTTGGTGGCGAGTGGGTGCTGATGCAATATGACTACAAACGGGCGTTGCTTTGGTCGGACAAACTGGACCCCACCGAACCCTTCACCGACGGTGCCGAAGTGATCCTCGAAGTGACCGACAATGTAGGCAATGTTACGGCTATCAAGGGTATTATTTCAACCCCGAAACCGAGAGCCAAACCCGTTGCAAAACGCAAAAGAAGACGATAGTTTATCTAAATCCAGAAACCCATGTCGAAACTAAGCATTGGCGATGCCGCCCCCGATTTCGAAACCAGAGACCAGACCGGGCAACCGTTGAAACTATCCGATTATCGGGGGAAGAAAGTTGTTTTGTACTTTTACCCCAAAGACGACACCTCTGGTTGCACCGCCCAAGCCTGCGATCTCCGCGATAACTACGCCGACCTTCGGGCAGCAGGCTACGAGGTGTTGGGTGTAAGTGTCGATGGAGAGAAGTCGCATCAGAAGTTTATCAGCAAATATGAGTTGCCATTTTCGTTGGTTGCCGACACCGACAAGCAGGTTGTGGAAGCCTACGGAGTTTGGCAGGAGAAGTCGATGTATGGCCGGAAGTATATGGGCACCGCCCGCACCACCTTCCTGATCGACGAGAACGGCATCATCACGAGCATCATTGACAAAGTTGACACGAAAAAACACACGGAGCAGATATTGAAATAATGGAACTACAACAACTCGAACAGACTGCCACCGCCGTTCGGCGCGACATTGTCAGAATGGTTAACGCTGTTAACTCCGGGCACCCCGGCGGCTCATTGGGCTGCACCGATTTTATGGTGGCCCTTTATTTTGAGGTCATGCACCTTAAAACCGGTGCCGATGGCAACGTCGTTTTCGATATGGACGGGCGCGACGAAGACCTGTTTTTTCTGTCGAATGGCCATATTTCGCCCGTTTTCTATTCGGTGCTGGCTCGCCGGGGTTATTTTCCGATATCGGAATTAGCCACCTTCCGCAAGCTGGACAGTCGACTGCAAGGGCACCCCACCACTGCCGAACACCTACCGGGCATTCGCATTGCGTCGGGTTCGCTGGGGCAGGGTTTGTCGGTGGCCAACGGAGCAGCAATGGCCAAGAAAATGAACGGCGACGATAAACACGTGTATGTGCTGATGGGCGACGGAGAGCAGCAGGAAGGGCAGGTTTGGGAAGGTGCCATGTTTGCTCCTCACCACAAACTCGGCAACCTCACCGCCGTGATCGACCTGAATGGCCAACAGATTGACGGGCCAACCAAACTGGTGATGAACAACCGCGACCTCGGTGCCAAATACGAAGCGTTCGGTTGGGATGTACAGCACATGGAAGGCAATGACATGGCCCAGGTGGTGTCCAAACTCAAGGAAGCCCGGAAGGATGCAGACGTGCCAACGATGATTCTGATGCACACCGAAATGGGCTTCGGCATCGACTACATGATGGGTAGCCACAAATGGCACGGGGTTGCCCCCAACGCCGAGCAACTGGTTACGGCCCTGAATCAGTTGCCATTGTCGGTTGGCGTGTCGGATTATTGACCCCATGCAAATCAAACGCCTTGTCATCGAAAATTTCAAGTCCATTGAACGGATCGAGCTTATTGAGCCGAATCCGTTCACGGTCTTTGTTGGCCCCAACGGGTCGGGCAAGTCCAATATTTTCGAGGCATTGGAGTTTGCTAACTTGGTAGGCAAGACTAACAGTTTAGCAGAAAGTTTATTTGGTGGAAGATCTGAAATTATTACAAGGAAGTATCCTGCTAACTTTGTCAGTGTAAATATTGATTTTCCCTTTGCAACACTAAAGGTCGGATATGATAAAGAAGATGGTTTTTACACTTTTGGTGCTGAATCAAACAAAGTAAAAAGTCATTCAGGGCAACTTCGATTTGCTGAAATAGATCAATTTCATATAGAGTTTCATAGGATATTCGTACAAAACGAATCTTCAGTAAAACTTACTTTAAATGATAATTTACGTCTTGCATCGTCCGCAAGTAACCTCGAAAAAGTCCTTAAACGTGTTCTATCCAATGAGACGCTGAAAAACGAAATCTTCGAGTGGCTGGAATTATTTGTCCCTGAGTTTAGAGCGATTGACGTTCAAGCAAACCCTTTTGATGGCAAAGAGACCTTGCTATGGTACGAACAATCATCGGAAAAACCCTTCACCAAAGACCTTATTTCCGATGGCACCTACAACATTCTAGCTCTATTAACGGCTGTTTACCAAAGCGACGACAAACCGCAGTTTCTGTGCATCGAAGAGCCGGAAAATGGTTTGCATCCACAAGTGGCAGGTGAGTTGGTCGATTTCTTCCGCATCATGTGTGAGGAACGCGGCCATTACATCTGGCTCAATACCCATTCTAAATCGATGGCCGAGCGGGTGCGCCCTGAAGAGTTCGTGGTGGTCGATAAAAAGAATGGAGCCACGCAGGTTCAACAGTTTCGCAAAGAAGATTTCTTCGGGATGCGGACCGATGAAGCCTGGCTTACTAATTCATTGAACGGCGGGCTGGCATGGTAAACATTGGCTTCATTTGCGAGGGTGATACCGAAGTAAAGATTGTGAAATCCGAGAGTTTTCAAAAGTTGTTACGAGGCCTCAATCTTCATTGTATCAATCCGATTGAAGATGCGGATGGCAATGCTAATCTTCTGCCTCATAAGTTAGAATCTAAACGGGACAAGTTGAAAGGGAGTGGAGCTGAAGTTGTCGTTATCTTGACTGATTTGGACAAAGATGAGTCTGTGAAGACTACAAAAGGACGGATTACGGAGACAGACTGTCAGTATATCATTGTAGCAGTCAAAGAAGCAGAGGCTTGGTTTCTGGCTTCCAGCACAGTTTTAAGTGAAATTGTCGGTGAACCCGTCTGGTTTGAGAAACCTGAAGAAGATGACGAACCTTTTGAGACAATTCGGCGACTTTTTCTGGAGAAAACAGGCCGAGGTGTTGGTACAAAGCCAATCCTTGCCCGGCGAATGCTCAAATACGGCTTCACCATCGAAAAAGCGGCCCGACACCCCAATTGCCCGTCGGCTCAGTATTTTTTGAGTACCTTGCAAACCCTCGCTTCGGCGAATTGACCGGACAATTTCGATTCATGCAGATCAAAAAACTCGTTATCGAAAATTTCAAGTCAATCGAAAAAATTGAACTTGACAACCCCAATCCATTCACGGTCTTTGTTGGCCCCAATGGGGCTGGCAAGTCGACTATTTTCGAGGCATTGGAGTTTGTGAATACTTGTTCTAAATTCTCGGTTAGAGAAGCAATTCGACTCTTCGGAGGTCAGACTTCAATTTTGAATAGGAATATTAATATCCATAATCCTTTCTTATTTGAGATTGACTGTATGCCTCAATTGTTTGGCAAGCCATCATCGTTAAGCATAAATTTTGATCCAAGCTTAGGTTGGCAAACAAAATCATTCAATTTGCCATCCGAGTCTGCACACGAGCGAGGTTCTACACTTTATACTCCAGACCCGAACCAGCAATTTATCTTGCAGTTCAAACACCTTTTTGTCAACAATGCCAAAAGACTCACTATTGATTATCAAGATGATACTGCTTTAAATTTAAAGGCAACCAATCTTGAACCTGTTCTCAAGCGGATTCTGTCGAATGACATAATAAAAACCGAAATTTTTGAGTGGCTTGATCTCTTCATCCCCGGTTTTAAAGCAGTTGAAGTGGATGACCGGAACGAACTACACTGGTTTGAAGAATCTACTCCTGAGTACTTCACCAAAGAATTAATCTCCGACGGCACTTACAATATTCTGGCCCTGCTCACTGCAGTTTACCAAAGCGAAGAGCCGCAGTTTTTGTGCATTGAGGAAGTTGAAAATGGCCTTCATCCAGAGGTCATCTTGTCGTTGATGAATTTTTTTCGGAAGCAATGCGAAGAAAAAGGACACTATATTTGGCTCAATACGCACTCCGAAACAGTAGTCCGTCAGTTGACAACCGATGAGATTGTGCTAGTGAACAAACGGCGGGGAGCTACCGAAACTAAGCAAGTGAAGGGAATGAATACATATAGCCTAACAACCGATGAGGCTTGGTTGACGGGGGCTTTAGGCGGTGGACTGACATGGTAAAAATTGGATTTATTGTAGAGGGTCACTGCGAGAGAGCCGTTTTGGGAAGCAATGCGTTTCAAGGGTATTTATCAAAAACAGGCATTTTGAACGTGTACGATATTCAAAATGCAAAAGGGAAGGGTAATTTGTTGAATGAAACGGCAACATCGTTAGCCCAGATCATACGCGACAAAGGGGCTGAACATATTGTAGTTCTGCGCGATATGGACAGTCTGCCTGATGTGGAAGCCGCAAAAAGCGAAGTGATTAAGGCCGGTGACCTCACTGTTTGTGTAGCTGTTCAAGAGTTAGAAGCCTGGTTTTTAGCGGATTCTGAGACCATATCAACGATCTTCAAAACCAATTTTTTCTTCGACGAACCAGAGCAGGAAACAGACCCATTCGGGACATTGAATAACCTAAGCCGCCAGTTTCGGCAGGGACGTGGGATTGATGATAAACGGAAATTTACGAACCTGATGCTGGCAAACGGTTTCACCATCGAAAAGGCTGCCCGGCATCCCAATTGCCCGTCGGCTCAGTATTTTTTGAGTACTTTGCAAACCCTCGCTTCGGCGAATTGATACGACATGAAAAAATACGAATACACCGAGAAGAAAGATACCCGATCAGGCTTCGGCGCGGGCATCTACGAACTGGGCAAGCACAACCCGAATGTGGTGGCCCTCACTGCCGATTTGGCCGGATCGCTGAAACTGGAAAATTTCATTAAGGAGTTCCCGGATCGCTATGTGCAATGCGGCATTTCCGAAGCCAACATGATTGGCGTATCGGCGGGGTTGACCATTGGGGGCAAGATTCCCTTTGCCACCACGTTTGCCAACTTCGCCACCGGGCGGGTCTATGATCAGATTCGGCAGTCGGTGTGCTATTCAAATAAGAACGTTAAGATTTGCGCGTCGCATGCGGGTTTGACGTTGGGCGAGGACGGAGCTACCCACCAGATTCTGGAAGATTTGGGTATGATGAAAATGCTGCCCAACATGACCGTTATCAACCCCTGCGATTATAACCAAACCAAAGCCGCAACCCTGGCCATCGCCGATCATGTGGGACCAGTCTATCTGCGGTTTGGTCGCCCGGTGATTCCGGTATTTACGCCCGCCGACCAGAAGTTTGAAATTGGCAAGGCGTGGCATGTGAACGAAGGCAGTGCGGTGTCGATTTTTGCGACGGGCCATTTGGTTTGGGAAGCCATCAAAGCCGGCGAAATTCTGGCGGCTGAAGGCATCGAGGCTGACATTATTAACATTCACACCATCAAGCCCTTAGACGAAACAGCCATTTTGGAGTCGGTTCGCAAAACGGGTTGCGCAGTTTCGGCGGAGGAACACATGCTCAATGGTGGTTTGGGGGATAGCGTAGCCCAGGTTTTGGCCCGTAATTTGCCCGCTCCCCTCGAAATGATTGGTGTTCATGATACCTTTGGCGAAAGCGGCACCCCCGACCAACTGATGCAGAAGTACGGCCTCACAGCGGATAAAATTGTGGAAGCCGTTAAGAAGGCAATGGCCAGAAAATGATTAAATGACCGACCAGGAACTACTCGAAAAATTTCGCGACCCATCGGGCCGGAATTATGCCTTTAACCTGATGGTACGAAAGTATCAGCAGAAAATCTATTGGCACATCCGTAAGATGGTAATCGACCACGACGATGCCAACGATCTAACCCAGGAAACATTCATCAAAGTGTGGTCGAGTCTGGAACAGTTTCGGGGTGACAGTCAGTTATATACCTGGATTTATCGCATTGCCACGAACGAGTGTCTGAACTTCCTGAACAAAAAACGCCGTCGGTTTTTTCTGCCAATTGGCGACGTGGAAGGCGAGTTGATGGAGAAGCTCGAAGAGAACGCCGACCTAAGTACAACGGGTGGTGAACTGAGTGGTGAGGAAATCCAGTTGAAACTTCAGAAAGCCTTGTTAAAACTACCTGATAAACAGCGACTCGTGTTTAACATGAAGTATTTTGATGATATGAAATACGAAGAAATCGCGGCTATTACTGGTACATCGGTGGGTGCTTTGAAAGCGTCGTATCACCTGGCTGTGAAGAAAATTGAAGATTTTCTGACTAATTCTGGACATTGATTAAACCCACATCGGCTTAGGCTGTCCAACACCTGACTATTGCGTACAACATGCTATGAATGAGAACCAACCTATACGACTTGATGAATTAGATGCCGGGCATCCGCTTCGGAAACATCTTTTTGAAACAACCAATGCTGGCGTACCCGATGGGTATTTTGATTCGTTGCCTTCGATTATTCAGGATCGGGTAGTTCGAAAGCAGCACGGCTGGACAGTAAGCTGGTCGTGGCAACGGTCGGTGGCATCGCTGGCGGGTGCCGGGTTGGTGGCTGCCCTGGTTTGGGTCACATGGCCTGCCCGGCAGGATTCGCTGGGACAGGAAGCACTCGCCAATGTCAGCAATACGGCAATTGCCAACTACTTAGATGAAGAGGGTATCAGCACTACTGATCTGGCGGAATATGCCCCTGTTCAGAAATCATTTGACGATGAAGCGACTAAAAATCTGCTTCAGGACGTGAATCTGGACGAAATTCGGGAGCAAATCGAACTTACCCCTGACGATGCTACCAAACGAGATTCTTGACACTATTTACAAATACACCTGAGAAATGAAACAATTACTAATGAGCTTGCTGCTGATGTCCACTTTACTTCTGGCAGTTGGCCCCGTTCAGGCCCAGGATGGCGAAGGGCGGCAGAAAATCGAGTCGGCAAAAATCGGTTATATCACGAACCGGCTGAACCTGACGACCGAACAGGCCCCCCAGTTTTGGTCTGTTTACAATGAATACAGTGCCCGTAAGCAGGAATTGAACCGGAAAGTTCGGCAACTCAATAGCCAATCCTTAAAGCAGGGCGTTGCAGAACAGGATGTAATCCGTAATCTAAACCAAAGCAACGAGGCAAAACAGAAAATTGCTGATCTTGATCAGGAATATCAGCCCCGGTTTCTGAAAGTGATTTCGGCGGGTCAGTTGGCCGAACTGCAAAACGCCGAGCGGACATTCAATAAAATGCTGCTCGACCGGTTAAATAAGGATTAGGAATGGAGATGAGGCACGGTGCGCTGAATCGACACGTGTTGATTTTACGTATAAGAATATAACCGCTTCGGCTTATCAAACAGCCGGATAGGACTATGGAAATGGGAAAGCCCAACTGTACTACAGTCGGGCTTTTTTGTATTAATACCGTTCAACTTTGAACCGGGAAATGCCGCCGTTGAACACAATGTTGATTTTCTTTTTAGCTCCATCGTAACCCGGTGTTTGCATCACGCGGTCGCTGATTTCGTCGAAACCATCCAACTGGTTCACATTCATCCCCCCTTGTTTTTCGACCCGGCAACCAACACCCTCCGGCACCCTCACTACCAATGAGGCCACCCCCGCCTGCAAATCGACGGTCGTTAAATCAGTGCGGTCGCCCAGTTTAATATCAATATCGGCGGCTCCGGCCTGCACTTTCAGGTTTTTTACGGCATAGCGGCTCAAATCGAAATCGCCTTCGCCAGCACCCAAACCCAGATCAAGCGTCCAGATGGGCTTGTCGTTTAGTTTGATGTCGATGCGGTTGGCGAATTTACCACCCTTATACTCTGTTTTACCTTCGTTCGGCTTCAGTTCGATGGTCGGAATGCGCGTGGTTGGGTCTCGCTCCACGGCCATTTTATAGGTACCAACGGTTTGTTTGGCTTCTGCGTCGATGAGGTTAGTCGTGGTTTCATTGATTGAGAACCGACCGGCCCCTCCCCCAAATTTCAGCACCGCTTCAGGGGTTTCGCCCTCCATCGACTCCACAAACTTGGAGACACTTTCGGTCTGCATATCGCTATCGTCGCCATTGTCGTCGTCAGAATCAGTTGCCCCGTTGTTATCATCATTGTCATTGTCATCATTGTCATCCTGATCGTTGTTGTCGTTATCGTCGTGACGGTACTCCCAACGATTCCCGTCACGGTTCCAATCGTCGCGATGACGGCCAACGAAACTAAACAGGGCAATGGGTGCAGCAATGGCCAGCAAAACGGTGGTAGCAATGGCGGCCTGACTACCACGCCGTTCGAGAATCAGGTTGACCCCGGCCAGAATCAGCAACAGCGGCCACAAGTTGCGGATGGTTTCCCAATCAATGGCTAACCAACCCATGTTACGAGCCAGGAACAACAGGCCAATCGTAACGAAAAAGATACCCCAAAAAAGTCCTCGGTTCATGATTTTGGTCATTTATTGTAGTAGTGGTCATTATTTGTCAGTCGTCACATTTACGATTGATGACAAATAATGACCACTACTGACAATTCGTTAAAGGGTGTCGTTGGTTTTGTCGGTGTTGAACGGGTTGTTCCGGTTCGGGTTGATCCGATCTTTAAACAACAGCCAAACACCAATGGCGATCAGAATCAGCGGCCAAAGGTCGCCGAAATCGATGTTGAACCAGCGGTCGAGCAGGAACAAAACACCCAAAATAATGAGCACAACACCGCCAATGAGGTTGCCTTGTGAGCGATCGGGATTACTGGGATTGTAGGGATTCATAGCAGAAAAAGTTGGATTAGAATATAGTAAAGGTTCATTGAGGGTTCCAAAACGCCTTTCGGGCAAAGCTACCCACAAGATAATGTAAATTAGGACAGCCGGAAAATGTACGATAAACAGGCTGACAATAAACAGCACACGAACCAACGTCCGGTCGATGTTAAAGTAGCGGGCAATACCAGCAGCCACCCCGCCTAATATGGCTTCATCACGCAGTCGTTCGAATCGAGTTTCCATTGTATTTGTTGTTTTTTGGTTTAGAACTTGGTTCAAAGCTACACCACGGGCTAAACCTCCACAATGGGATTCGTAAGAATGGATATGGGTATTGATGAATGCGTGTTTTCTAGGATAGTAGGCAATACATAGTACCTTCTAATCTATCTCAATTGTTTCTAAAATTTCCATCAGTTCGCCAAAATCGCGACTTCCGGGCCGCTCTTCTGGGCCTCCGGTTAGGGCAATTCCTTTAATGGGCAGTTCGGCAAGGCGGTCGTGAACGGTTTCGGCGGTGATGCCTGCCCCCATCAACACAGCATGACGGCTGGCTAGCTGACCAATGGAAAGAATCAGATCCTCGTCGAGGTGCAATGGAGCCGGACTCTCCAGCAAAATATAATCGGCATTGGTTGGGTTGGCCTGCACAAGCGCGTCTAGTTGTTCGAGCGTCATTTCAGCGATATTTACTCGAAGTATTAATGGACGTTCACTGCGGATCGAGAGAGCGGGGAGTAGAGCCGATTCGTTAACCTGTAGCAGGTCTGGTTGGTAAGCCTTAAGTAACTCGTCAATGTGGTCAAGGTCGGTTTCGTTGGTTTCACCCACAATTTTAACCCCTACCAGCCATCCCCGGATTTCAGCAAAACGAGTGGGGTCAACATAATCGGGAGACCTTGGGTCCATTGAGAAGCCAAGCATATCGACTCCCATTCCGGCGCAATAGCGAGCATCGCTGAGGTTTGTAACGTTGGAGATTTTAACAAGAGTCTTTAAAGCCATGAGCTTATAGATTCAGTTTGATGATTTTCGGCTTCTGGTTTACGAAACCGAAAATCGGTATAGACATTATAAACAGCAATAAAGTCACGAATGTATATAGTATTCCGACTACATAGTCGTGAAAGTATAAAATCCTTTGTACGCTGGTACAGTTTTTGCTGATCTACGGCCTCACAAATTCAGAAGCTCTTTTTGCTATAAACCAGATAACAAATCAGATAAAAACGATAAATAGATGAGACAATCATCCATTTTTTCTACATTTTTTCCAATAACCGGCTCATATTTTTTTCCATATACTCAATAATAAGTACCCGGTATTTACAAGAAAAAATGGTAGACATTTTCAGAAACAACCCGCTTATTATCATGATTTTAGAAATATTATGATGATTTAAAGATATGAAAGATAGCTATGTTTTGTGCGACAAATTAGTGAATAATACTCATATATGAGGTTTATTTATTGGAATCATATTTGAAGAAATCCAGCAGAGAGAATTATTATCCGGTTTTGATTACCATCTCTGTTTTCAAAATTATTTACGAATGACGGTTTTCCTATCGGTTCGGGCACCTGAATATGTCTACCTGTAAAGTTGATTAATTTAAGTAAATAAATATTTACTGCAATATTTATTTACTTAAACGATAGCACAACAAACTTAAAAACAATGTACACAATGAATACTTTTACTTGTTTATGCTTCTCGCCAGAAGGGTCTTTTATTGGCTATGGCATTAGTCATAGTAAGGATCAGGAAGAATGAGTCAATTGACTATACTCCGTCATACCCGCCTGAAGTTTCAGGCTGTAATTGACCAGTACATGAATTTCGCTTACCGAGGCAATACTAAGCGGGTTCTGGTACTCCTGCTCTTGGTAAATACATTACAAGGAGCGGCTGCTCAGGTATTCAATGCCGGTGGTGGCCCCATCAGCGACTATACTGGAGCCTATAAAGTCGATTCATTTCCGGTCAAGGTGAGTGGATTAGCCAATACCGTAAATGCAGCATTTGGTCTTGCTAAGGTATGTCTGAGTATTGTTCACCCCCATGTTTCTGAATTAAAAATCGAACTGGTTAGTCCAGACGGAACAAGTATCTGGCTATCTAATCGGAACGGGGGAGACAAAGGCATCAATTACGTCAATACGTGCTTCAGGTCGAACGGGTTTTCAGGCTATATCCATCAGGCTAAAGCCCCTTTTGAAGGGGGCGAGTACATACCTGATGGACGGATGACTTTCATCAACAACGGACAAAATCCCAACGGAATCTGGTATATGCTTATACAAGATTTACAAGCAGGGCAGGCCGGTCAAATTAACGACTTCAGCCTGACATTCAGCGATGACCCAACGCCAAACTATGCGCAAAGCCCGTGTTCTTTTGAAGCCGGTGAAGCGTGTCGATGCGCTGATGGAAGTAGTGGATGTTCACTGCTTCCCGACCTGATTATTGTGCCGGTTTTTACAACATTTCAGATCAAGGAATATCCTAAAAATGACCCCTACTATCCGGGTCAGCTACGGTTTGCCGCATCCATAGGCAACATTGGCGATGGCCCTCTGGAAACGTTTGGAAAGAACGAGTGGTACTGCGGCAAGGAACGGGTTAAAGATTCATCCGTTGTATGCCCCAATAAAACACTGGCCCGACAACGGCTTTACCAACGAATCTACCGCAAGAGTGGCAACCAGTTAGCGTGGGACGATCGGGTAGCCGGCACTAATTATTACGATGCTCAGCCCGGCCACAACCATGTTCACGTCGACGATTGGGTGGAGTTTCGGCTGGTGCGGCAGGGGGTGACAAAAGCGAATAAGCCTACCCGCACAGTTATATCCAAGGGTCGAAAAGTGAGCTTTTGCCTGTTCGACTCCGGCATCTGCAACAATGATGATGGCCTGTGTGCCTGGAAAGGGGTCGTTTATGGTCAGAAAAATCTGGCCAACTATGGCCTTGGCAACTACACTGACTGTAAATCCGCCCGGCAGGGCATCAGCGTTGGTGGTTACGACACCTACGGAATGCTCTACGAAGGCCAGTTTATAACCCTGCCCGAGGGACTGCCCGATGGCCAGTATTACCTCGAAATTGAAATCGATCCCTTTGGCCTTTACCAGGACAAAGACCGGTCGAATAACTTGTTTTCCACCCCCGTACAAATCTCTCAACAGAACTAAGGTCTCCCTTTTAATCAAGTAAAACTATGTGGCAACTATTACGTCTTCTGAGTGTCTTTCTGCTAGTGTTTGCGAGTCACCAGGCCGTCCAGGCTCAGTGCCCTGCTACCTGCACGTTCACAGCACCTTCGGGGGGGACCAGCTTCAACCTCAATGGTAACCAGATCCTGTGTATCACGGGAAACGTTGGTGACCTAAACCTCAACATAAGCGGCACCGGCAACGTCATCTGCGTTGCTCCGGGGGTAACCTGGACCCAGACCAACGGAATTTCCTTTAACGGAGGTACAACCATCAACGTGTTTGGCACCTTCAATATGAATGGCGGCTACAACTTCAATAGTGCGGTGGTGGTCAATGTGAGAGCTGGAGGTACGCTCAATACCAACACAGGCGGGTTCAACAGCAACCTGACGATGAACAACGAAGGGACGGTCAACTTTACGTCTACCGGGGCCATCAACAATCAGGGAACGTTCACATTCAATAACCTGACCACCACCGCTACCCTCTCGGCTACGGCCACAACCCTGTTTAAGTTTGGCAATGGCAACTCTGTTGAGAATGCAGGTATCATGACCTTTTCCAATCTGGAAAATGAAGAAGCAATCCGCTTCGCCAATTTCAGCACGGGTCGCATCACTATTGGCCGCTACTTTTTCAACCACGGTAACATTATCAATGAAGGTCTTATTCAGACGATCTGCGGAGCGTTCGGAACAATAGCTTGTCAGTTTATTGTGGGCAACAAGGGACCGGGTAAGGAGTTCAGAAATGCCAGCGGTGGGTGCGTCCGGATTGCGGGCAATGTAACGTTTGATGGACCAGGCTTTAACGATGGTAACATCACTATCACTGCGGGCAGCAGCGGAGGCAACCTAACTCTGAACAACACCCTGTCGGGTAGTAATGGGGTACTCATTGTCGAGAGTGGCGTCTCCACTATTGGGGCAGCTGGTAGCTACCGGGGTACCAATATGAAATTCTGCGACCGCAACACGGCTGGCGGAAATTTCGATGCCATTTCAGCCAATAGCGTTGCACTCAATAATTACACCATCGACTGTACGGTGCAATCCTGCACGGGTCCAACAGCCCAAGTTGCTACTGTCTGCCCACCCCAGCTCTGTCCTGACGTGACACTCATCAGAAACTAATTAGTACTCCATCAACGCCTTATAAATTACGATTATAGTATGGACCTTTTTACACGCATTTACGTCTTGAGAAAACTTCCCGTAGTACAGTTACTGACTACCGGGCTGTTTCTGTTGATGGCCACTGGGGCATCAGCTCAGATTTCAGGCACTGTATTCCGGGATTTCGATAGTAACGGGATACGGGATGTGACCGTTAACTTCGAACTCGGTGTGCCGGGCGTTGTCGTAACGGCTTACCGGGCCAATAACACCGTCGTGGCCAGCACAACAACACTGGCGAGCACCAATGCGGCTGTGCTCGGTACGTACACCTTAGCCACGGGTACAGAGGCCGTCCGACTTGAATTCACCAATCTCCAGACGGGGGACTTCACCAGTTTTCAGGGCACCAACAACGGTACCGCTGTACAGTTTGTGACCGGGCCTGCTACGAACGTAAATTTGGGAATCAACTACCCCCAAAACTTTTGCGGAGTAGCCAACCCTTCCCTGATTGTGCCTTGCTACGTCAATGGCAACCCCATCAGCGGTACTACTACTGCCACAGCAGGTGGCCGGGACGTACTGCTTTCGCTCCCCTACAGTTCATTGGGGGCTGCACCACCAGCTGGAGAGATTATTCTGGCCCGTGGATTCCAAATGGGTTCTGTTTTCGGCACGTCGGTCATGCGCCAGTCTAATCGCTTGTTTACGGCTGCTTTCATGAAGCGGCACGTTGGCTTTGGGCCCGGTGGACCGGGTGCTATATACGTTACAAATTTAAGTAACAATACTACGCAGCTCTTTACAACCCTCAGTGCTGGTACCGATCCCCACTCTGGTTTACCTACTAACCCAACCTCGCAGAACCATGACCCGCAATCCTTCACGGCTGTGGGCAAAATTGGTTTAGGTGGTCTGGATTTGAGCGACGATGGCCTGACGATGTACGTGATGAACCTGTTTGACCGCCGGTTATACACCATCCCCATTAACAACCCATCTAACCCTACGGCAGGCACGCCTACGTCTGTGGCCGTTCCGAGTCCATGCGGAACCGGCTCATACCGGCCTTTTGCCGTAAAATATTACCGGGGCGAAGTGTACGTGGGGGTAGTCTGCACCGACGAGAATATCCCGGCTGACCGAACAGTGCCTAACGCAGCCCTACAGATGACGGTCTACGCGTATAATGGGGCTACCTTCCGAACCGTTCTTACAGCTCCTTTGAATTACCTGAAGGGACCAACAAACGATGGGCGTGCTGAACTGTCTCGCTGGTATGCGTGGGCCAACAACTTTTACGAGGCCCCTTATGGCATACCACCACTACCAGGTGGAAACCCCTCGTACCCACAACCTTGGCTTACTGACCTGGAATTCGATGTGGATGGTTCCATGATTCTGGCTATCCGTGACCGATTTGGCGACCAGACGGGTGATAACAATTACGGAACCAATACCGCGTCTACCGCAATATTCCGGTCTATTGCCGCCGGTGACCTGTTGCGGGCTGGTCCGTGCGGCCCCAATAATACTTTTATACTGGAGAGCAACGGGGTAGTATGTTCGCAGAATGGAACCTCGCTGACGACTACCGAAGGCACTCTTAATGAGGGGCCGGGCGGCCGCGAATATTATGACGACAATGTCTTCTGTTGCCATAACGAAAGCAGTCTGGGCAGTGTGGCCCTGCTGGCGGGTCGGTACGAAGTGGTCAATACATCATTGGACCCTATTGAGATTTATTCGGCGGGCCTACGCTTCTTTAGTAGCTCCACTGGCGATCAAACCCGGGAAACTGCCGAAGACCGTTCCGGGGTAGAAATCTACCGATCAACCGATGCCTCCACGTTTGGCAAAGCCAACGGATTGGGTGATATAACACTGGATTGCAACGCAGCTCCAATTGAAATTGGCAACCGGGTTTGGCGCGATCTGGACAGAAACGGTCGTCAGGATGCCAACGAGACAGGCATTTCCGGCTTAACAGTACAACTGTTTCAGGCAGGCACGTTGCTGGCCACCACCACAACGAACGGTACGGGGCAGTTTTATTTCAATTCCACAAACGTTTCCGGTGGTCTCCAACAATTGACTGCCTACGAAATCAGATTGCCCTTATCCGGGTCTGCCCTGTCGGGGTCGGCTCTCTCGCCCACCAATAGCTCGTCGGCCACCGACGGCATCGACTCCGATGCGACGCAAGTCGGGACGAACGGGGTGATTGCTGTTACAACGGGCAGTTTCGGGCAGAACAACCATACCCTCGACATTGGTATCGTCGCCGGAACGCCAGACCTGAGCATTACGAAAACGGCTACCAACGGCACCGTTAATCAAAACGCGAACAACACCTATCAGGTGGTGGTAACGAATACTGGCAATGCGCCCGCTACCAACGTTATTGTCACCGACGTATTGGGTGCGGGGCAAACGTTTGTTGGTTCTACGCCAGCCGCCACATCAACCTCAAGCCTGACCCGAACTTATAATCTGGGAACGTTGGCAATTGGGGCATCGGCCACCATTTCGCTGACAGTAACCGCTACCGGCGAAGGGGTACTGACCAATACAGCTTCGGTCACTGCTACAGAGATCGAGAGCGGCACGCTAGCTCAGAATAATATAAGCCGGGCAGGCTTTTCGGTACCAGTGTTCATCTGTGCCGGCCGAACCGTTACGGTCAGCTTACCGTCATCATTTAGTAACGTACAGTTTTTTCGAAATGGTGTTCTTGTCTCTTCGGGCAACAGTTACGTCATTAACCAGGCGGGTACCTACAGCTATACAGCTACTAACCAAAGTTGTCCGGTTGGCGGTTGTCCCCCCATTATTGTCAATACTGGTGCGCAACAGCCACTCACTATTACGTCGGCCAGTCCTAGTATCTGTGTGGGCGGATCAACCCCATTAACTGTTAGCGGTTGTACTAATGGGTCTGTGCTTTGGTCAACAGGGCAAAATACGGCTAGTATCACTGTTAGTCCGGTTTCAACCACAGCATATTCGGTTACCTGTACGCCTACCAGCACCAGCTTATGTCCAAGTGTTACCACGGTCACGGTTACGGTGAACCCCCTGCCTGTAGCTACGTTGAGCAGTGCTGTTATCTGCTCAGGTGCTACTGCATCGCTAACGGCCACCGGAGGTACCAGCTACACCCTGCTTAACACCAACACGGTCAACACGACGGGTATATTTACCGTAAGCCCCACGGCTACCACCAGCTACACCGTTCGGGTGAGCAATAACAACGGTTGTATCGACACCGAGATCGCTACGGTCACCGTAAACCCCCTGCCTGTAGCTACCCTCAGCAGTGCCGTTATCTGTACGGGAGCTACCGCATCATTGACCGCAACAGGCGGTACTAGCTACACGCTATTAAATACCAACACGGTCAACACCACCGGTATCTTTGCTGTTAGCCCCACAACGACGACCAGCTACACGGTGCGGGTAAGCAATGCCAACGGCTGTATCGACACCGAAATCGGCACCGTTACAGTCAATCCCCTGCCCGTAGCCACGTTGAGCAGTGCTGTTATCTGCTCAGGTGCTACTGCATCGCTAACGGCCACCGGAGGTACCAGCTACACCCTGCTTAACACCAACACGGTCAACATGACGGGTATATTTACCGTAAGCCCCACGGCTACCACCAGCTACACCGTTCGCGTCAGCAACGCCAATGGCTGTATCGACACCGAGATCGGTACCGTAACAGTCAACCCACTGCCCACAGCTATCCTGAGCGATGCCACCATTTGCGTGGGTCAATCAGCCACCCTGACGGCCAGCGGAGGCACTCAATATAACTTCGGAGCGGGTAACACGGGAGCGGGCACACTCATTGTAAACCCCACCACGACGACCACCTACAACGTCACCGTTACTAACGCCAATGGCTGTACGGCCACCGATTCAGGCATTGTGACCGTTAACCCCCTGCCAACTGCTGCCTTCAGCAGTGCGACCATCTGCGCAGGACAAAGCGCGACCCTGACGGCCTCGGGCGGCACCCAGTATAACTTCGGTAGTGGCGGCACAACTCAGCCAACGCTGATTGTGAGCCCCAGCACGACGACGACCTATAATGTGCTGGTCACCAACGGCAACGGCTGTACGGCCTCGGCTTCGGGTACGGTCACGGTGAACCCCCTGCCTAACGCTACGCTCAGCAGTGCCATCATCTGTACAGGCCAGACCGCTACGCTGACGGCCACCGGCGGCACCAGCTACACGCTCACACCGGGCAATGTGGTCGTG
>JANOCD010000083.1:0-5272 GCA_031411995.1 Cytophagales bacterium | reverse complement strand
ATCCGCATCATGGCTGGCCCGAACGGATCGATTCAGGGACCGATTGAAGCGAAGTGGGGTTACACCGTGCCGTCCGTCGCGGACTGGGACGGCGACGGGCTGCCGGACATTGTGTTCAATTCCATCTGGGGCCGCATCGAGTGGTTCAAGAATGTCGGCACGCGCACTGCGCCGAAACTCGCCACACATCCGTTCGATCTCTTCTGACCGGGGTCGTCCCGCCCACTCGAGGTTCGATTGCATGCCCTTCGTAATTCACCACTTCACCACCAACCTCCCACCCGGTTTCAACGAAACGTCCTTTGTTTTACTCCCACTGATTAGTTTGGTTTGGCCACCTGTTTTTGAGGAAATAGTGACAGAGGTCAACCGGTTGCCGGCCCAGTTCAGAGACAGTTCGTAGCCACCCCGCGCCCGCAGGCCACTTACGGAGCCGCTGTCCCAAACGTCTGGGAGGGCAGGAAGGAGCCGGATGTCGGTTTCAGACGATTGCAGGAGCATTTCGGCCACGGCAGCCGTACCGCCGAAGTTTCCGTCGATCTGAAACGGCGGGTGCGCATCGAACAGGTTGGGGTAGGTGCCTCCGCCCCGGGCATAGTCGGTTTTCACGCCGTCGGGCAGCACATAATGCAGCAGTTCGCGATACATTTTGTAGGCGTGATTGCCATCCCAAAGCCGCGCCCAGAGGTTAATTCGCCACCCTTTCGACCAGCCCGTTGTTTCATCGCCTTTGATTTCCAGTGTTTTACGGCAAGCCTGCGCCAGTTCGGGCGTTTGATCGGGCCGGATGTGGTGGCCGGGATACAAGCCAAACAAATGCGATTGATGCCGGTGCTTCGGGTCAACGTCGGGCCAATCGTGATACCACTCCTGCAAATTCCCCGCTTTACCCACCTGATACGGATACAACCGAGCCAGAGCCTGCTCTAATTTTGCCCGAAAATCGGGGTCGGCATTCAGCGTTTTAGCCGCCTGAATGGTTTGGAGAAAGCACTCGCGAATCATCGACAGATCGGCAGTGCCGCCATAAAGCGTTGAGCCTTTGTAGCCATCGGGAGCGATAAACTGGTTTTCGGGCGAGGTGGAAGGCGAGGTGATCAGTTTGCCGTTTTTGTCTTCGACCAGGAATTCCAAACAAAATTGAGCGGCTCCTTTCATCAGCGGATAGGCTTCCTGCCGGAGGTAGTCTTTGTCCTGCGTAAACACAAAATGCTCCCAGAGGTGCGTACTGAGCCAGGCCCCGCCCATGTTCCAGTTGGCCCAGGATGGATCACCCGAACCAAAATCGCCCACCGGGTTGCTCATGGCCCAGATGTCGGAATTGTGGGCCACCGACCAACCGCCAACGCCATAAAAGGTTTTGGCAGTCACGGCCCCCGTCTTGGCCAGGTTGCCAATGAACGTGAGCAAGGGCCGATGCATTTCGGAGAGGTTCGTGAGTTCGGCGGGCCAATAGTTCTCTTCGGCGTTGATGTTGGTGGTGTAGTTACTGCTCCAGGGTGGGCGCATATAGGGATTCCAGATGCCCTGCAAATTGGCTGGAACGCCCGGCGTGCGCGAACTGCTGATGAGCAAATACCGCCCAAAGTTGAAGTACAGCATTTCTAATTGCTTGTCTTCGGCACCGTCGGCATAGCGTTTCAGGCGTTCGTCGGTGGGGAGGTTGGGGGCGGTGCTGTTGCCCAGATTCAGGCTTACCCGGTTGAAAAAACGCTGATAGTCAGCCGTGTGTGCCTGCTTGAGTTGGGTGTATGATTTGCTCATGGCCTTAGTCAGCCGGGCGGTGGCGATTTGCTCATTGGGCAACCCTTCTGTGGCGGGGTTCTTATCGAAGCCGTTGAAACTCGTGGCAATAGATACGAAAACGAGGGCTTCAGTGCCGCCGGTCAGACCGAGGGTGCTGTCGGTGGTGACGATGCTGCCCTCGGTGGTTTTAATGCTGTACAGGGTCGTGAAGCGAGTGCCTTTGGCCGGGTCGAACACAATGGGTTCGGCAACACGCCGGTAGCTGGGTTCGGCATGAACGGGAGCATAGCCGTTGACTTTCAGCGTGTTGTTTGCCAGCGTTACGGTGTTTTTGAGCAGACTAGTAAACTTGAGCGCGAAATTCAACGCTCCTTTTTGGCTGCTTTTCAATCGGATCACCATCACCTGATCGGGTTGCGAAACGAAGTACTCCCGTGAATAGGTAACTCCATCAACGTCATAGTTTAAGGACGAAATGGCATCAGACAGGTTTAGCTGCCGGTAATAATTCTGGGCGGTTGGGCCGTGTCCAAAATCAATGAACAGGGTTCCGAGGGGAGCAAACGACTCCGAAAATTTGCCCTGCAGTTTCTGGTTGAGTTTGTCGGCCGTTTTGTAGTCTTCGTTTTTCAGAGCTTCCCGCACCGCCGGAAGGCCCTTGTAGGCTTCGGGGTTCATGTCGGCTTTCACCGGCTCCCCCGACCAGAGGGTGGCATCGTTCAGGAAGATTTTGTCGGACTTTATGCCACCAAACACCGTGGCTCCCTGTGTGCCATTGCCCAGCACTAAACTCTCTTCAAAATGTTGGGCAGGTTGTTTATACCACAGCGTTTTGTCGGGTTGTTGTGCGTAGGTAGTGGTGGCTCCAAAAAGGGCGGAAAAGAGAAACAGAAAAGGCTTGGTCATGTTGTTTTCGGTAGTAGGACAAGATCATTGTCAACCCCCGAAAAAGGACAACCGCGCCCGGTTCTACCAGTAATTAGAAACTGGCAATCAAATTCAGCAACCAGTCGGGGCTGAGGAACAGCACGATGACCAACGCGGCTAAACCAATGGCAATTGCAACCGCAATAGGTGAAAGGCGCACTGAATTTGGTGTATCAGCAGGGGCGGGGCGGAAGAAAAGCAGGAAAGGAATTTTGAGGTAGTAGGCCAATGAAACCACTGCGTTGAGCAAACCAATGCCAAACAGAGCCAGCAACCAGCCATTGCCCGTTGTCTCGTAGGCATTGAACAAAGCCGAGAAAATCAGCAGTTTAGCCGTAAACCCGACTGTGGGCGGCAACCCGACCAAGGCCAGCATCACCACCGTGAGCGACACGGACAGCAATGGATGTTTGGTGCCAAGTCCGGCAAAGTTGGCAATGGTTAGCGAATCGCCGTTGTGTTTGGATAACAGGTCGATCAGGAAAAAGGCGGCCAGATTAATGGGCAAATACGTGGCGATGTAGAACAGGGCGGCCTCGAAACCGGCATCATTGAGGGCCACAACACCTACCAGCAAAAAGCCCGCGTGGGCAATGGTTGAATAAGCTAAAAGGCGTTTGGCATCGGTTTGCCAGAGGGCCGAGAAGTTGCCAAGTGTAATACTGGCCAGCGCAATCACAGCCAACGGCGTTTGAACATCGACAAATTGTCCGCCCGGAAGGGCCGTTATGAGCCGCATCAGGGCCAGCAAAGCCGCTGCTTTGGGAGCCACCGAAAACAGGGCCGCGATGGGCAGGGGCGCAGCATCATAGGCATCGGGTGTCCAGACATGGAACGGTACCAGCGACAGTTTGAACAGGAAACCCGCCAGCGTGAGCATAGTCACGGCCGTCACCACAAACGGGCTGTTTTTGGCCAGTTCGACCCCGAAAGCCGTGCTGGTAATGTCCATCGTCCCCGTCATTCCATACAGAAACGACATGCCATAGAGCATGACCGCTGAACTGATGGCTCCAAACAACAAATACTTGATCCCCCCCTCCGAAGCCCGGCGTGTCCCACTCAAAGCGGTCAATAGATACGAACTCACTGACACCAACTCCAGGCTCAGGTATATAGCCAGCAGGTTTACTGAAGTAGTCAGCAAAAACAACCCGATAGTAAGGCCAAGGATGAGGTGGGGGGAAGGAGGGAATTTCGAGGAGATAGGAGTGAGCGGTCCGCCGTTGCGGAGTGAGCGGTCCGCCGTTGCGGAGTGAGGAGGGGACGAGGAAAATGTGCTATAAATAACAACAAGAATTCCGGCGAGGGCGACGATGACCTGGACGAAGATCGCCTGATTGTCCAGGAACAGGAGGTGCAGGAACAAAAAGCCCCGTTCGGGAGTCAGCACGGCCCAAAGTGCCGCAATAGTCAGGCTTAGAGACGTAAACCCAGCCAGCCATTTTTTTGCCCGCTCCGGCCCCAACTGGTGGGTCAGCACCAGATCGAGAACCAGCCCTACCGAAAAGGCCATACTCAACCACACCACCGGCCCAAAACCGCTGAGGCTATCGAGAATGTCCTGGAGTTGATCGTTTAAGGGCATAAAAAGGGAGGAAAGGGAACAAAGGGAGGAAAGGAAATAGCTTACACTTGCGTCCTTCTGTCTCCTCCCGTTGCTCCTTTCTCCTCTGTTAAATCATTCCTTCGTTATGGGCTTCTTCGCCGTAGCCGTGGAGTTGAACAGGGGGCTGCTTTTTGCGCAGCTTGATGTTCAATACTTCCACCATAAGGGAGAAGGCAATGGCAAAATACAGGTAGCCTTTGGGAACAGAGCCAATCGGGTTATCGAAGAAAACAACTTCTGACAAGTGCGCTCCCTCAGCAATGAGCATGAACCCAATCATAATCAGAAACGACAAACCAAGCATCTGAATACTGGGGTGTTCGTTGACAAACCTGCCAACTGGCCCGGCAAAGAACATCATAATCAGCATCGAAATAACCACAGCACCAATCATTACCGGCACATTTTGGGTCAGGCCCACAGCGGTCAGGATGGAGTCGATGGAGAAAACGATGTTGATAATCGCTATTTGCGTAACCACACCCGACACGGTTGCTTTGCCTTTCACGGGCATATCCTGCGATTGGTTTTCGGAGTCACCCTCTAATTTATGGTGAATCTCGGTGGTGGCTTTATAGAGCAAAAACAAGCCGCCAATAATCAGGATAACGGCCTGCCCCGTGAAAGCGGCTTTGAACCAGCCCGCGTCGAGGTGCGTGAATGGTTCCGAAAGAGCAATTAGAAACGAGATGCCAAACAGCAGGACAACGCGGAAAATCATGGCCAAAATCAAACCGATATTGCGGGCTTTTGCCTGATCTTCGCGGGCTAATTTGTTGGCAGCAATTGAAATGAAAATGATGTTGTCGATACCCAGAACAATCTCCAGAAAGGTCAGTGTGAGCAGACTGATGATGTTTTGAGCCGTAAATAATTGATCCATTAATATTGGGGAATTGGTAGAACCGATTTATTCAAAATAGCAACTTTTTCTGAAGGTTGTTCTGCCCCTAAATCCCCTGAAGGGGACTTACTATACATGTATAGTAA
>JANOCD010000082.1:0-10366 GCA_031411995.1 Cytophagales bacterium | reverse complement strand
ACAATGGGTGCTGAATGCAGGATTGTGGTAATTTCGCCTTTGAGCTTCTGCTTCACAGGGAATGGGGTCTATTTGGAGCTTGAGAACTACAAATATCCTATTCCCTTTTCTATTGTCCTTATTTTAGTAGGGTAGAGTACGCTACATCAATTACCTTCAGAGCGGTGGCTACCGGGTTTGTGTTGTTTTCAATACCGTCACTTACTAAAAAGCCATTTTCGTCAAATACGAAATTCACCTTGTTACCGCCACCTTTTACAGCCATTTCAAACCCTTTGGAGGTGTCAATTATAGCTTTGGGCGTTATACTTACGTTCTCAATGCTGTATGTGCTAAAAGATGATTTCTTCTGATAGCCAATCCCAAGTGAGTCATTCACTGTTTTCGGAAAATAGAAAAAATTGGTACTACAACTAGAATCTGGCCCAAGCGTATAGGTCGTTGTCGTTATCGGTACGTTGACGACCAGCCCGACTTGTAGTAAGAAGTAGGTGGCTCCACCAGCAACGGGTTTGCTGGCAGAAAGAGGAGTTACTTTCTGCCCCCTTACCGCCATGCCAGCCAGCATCAACAAGATCGTTAGAACAAGATTTTTCATGAGTGAGGAGATGAATTATAGTTAGCGAATTTTTGGTCAGTACAACTGCCAACGTTCCATGTTATAGACAATGGCCTGTGTCGCATTGGTTTTATTGTGGGCAACGAAGTAATAGGTGCCTGGTGGTAATTTCACTTCGTAAAAACCAGGTGCTCCCCCACCCGTTTTATCATAATCAGTGTAGACCGTGAAAGTCCGCCCATTTTTGAAGTTATCTAATTGATTCTCGGGAATGATATTCGTGTCATACCCCGTGTTGCAACCCTCCATGAAATAGCGAAAGCCGCTTTGGATGGTGAAACCGTGCCACATCCTGCCCCCGGCATTCCATGATTTTGCGCCATTAATGTATGTATCGTAGAACCGGCAACGGTCAGACGCAGGAAGCGAGTACGCAAGATCTAATTCCGTTGATGTAATGTTTGCGCCATTATTAGTATTTCGGACAGCCACATAATATTTGCCTGCTGCGAGTGTGACCGAAGAATAACCATACTGATTGTCGAAGATACTAAACCCCCGAAAGGCGTTCATTGACTTAAAATTGTTCAGTTCTGCCTCCGAAACAATGGCAGCCTGCGCTTTGTATTGGCCAGCAAAACGGAATACAAACGAGGTGGTTTTGCTGATCGTAAACCCTTCTGCTGTCCAGTCCCCATGTTTAGAAAATGTTTTGTTTTGCGAAGCGATAAAAAGTGTGTTTTCGCCGGGATTGGTGACAGTTCTGTTGGGCGTTGACGGGGGCGGTGTCGTCGTTGGCGGTGGTGTAGTTGTTGGGGGCGGTGTAGTTGTTGGTGGTGTGGTCGAGACTGGGTTGGCCACCGTAACGGTTCGCGAATACGTATCTGTGCCGCCTTTACCGCTTACTTTCAGCATAATCGTGTACGTCCCACCCGTTGTAACGCGAAGCGAGAGGTCTTTGTCTGTTTCGGTTTGACCATTGCCATACGTCCACACATAATCTGTGGCATTGATTGACAGATTCGAGAAGTAAACTGTAACCGGAGCTACAAGGCTGGTGCTAGGTGAGTATGAGAAAAGAGCAACGGGCTTAGGTGCGGGGTCTTCTTTGGGATCACACATCCCTGCTATAAACGTCAGCGACAAGCAGGACAGGCAGACGGTCAGGAAGCGTCGGGATACATACTGTTTCATGGCATTAAATGGTTTGATATGGTTAACTAAAAAGTGGATTGGATAGTCGGAAAGCCAAATGAGGTTTAAAAAGCCCCTGTTTGAACACCACAAAGGTTGCCCGCCGAAATACCCCAACGCAATACCCCGATTGGGGTATTTTTTATGCCCAACGCATACCCGTACTTTGGGTCAAAATCAATTGGTTATGAAACAAGCACGGGCTTTGCTGTTGGTTACAGGGATGCTGACCGCGTTGCACGGCTATTCGCAGCCTTGTGTGCGGGTGGATAGTTTGTTTACATACACAACACTGTCCGGTTGCCTGATGCTCTTCACCGATTCGATTAATAAGCTGTCAGTCAACGATGTACAATCAAAAACATTCCGGTTATTAACCACCCAACAGCCTAACTTCGGGAGCGATGCCCTAACCCATTGGGGGCAGTTTACGTGTAGAAATGAGAACTCCCAACCCAAACGGATAGTCGTGGAACTCGACAACATTTTTTTTGATGAGGTCAGTTTTTATGTTTTTGATGGTCAACGGCTCAGTCAAAAAATTGAACACGTTAGCTGGCACGTAGCCCCGGAAAACCGCCCTGTTTCCTCCCGTTATTATGCCTTTCCGCTTGATTTACGGGCGCATCAGACAGCACGGGTATTTATCCGAATGCGGTTTCAGGGGGGCATTTTTGTCTGTCCAATCACCCTTTCCGACCCTGTTTATTACCAGCAACAGTACGAGTTTTATACCCTCGTTCATTTAATTCCCAGTGCGATTTTGGCCATTCTTATCCTGATTAGTTTGATCGCCTGGCTCGCGTATCGACGGAATATTTTGATTTATTACGCCCTCTATATGGCTGGTATTCTGGGCTTTAATTTAAATATTGAGGGTTTTTTGATAGATTATGCTACGTTTCCTTTCGCCAATGCTAAAGGCTGGATTAGTTGCGTTACCCTTGCCTGGATAGCGAATCTGCTTTTTACGGATCAGTACGTTTTTTCTCAACACACCATACCCGTCAACAGAGTCCGCCACTATTGCTTTAAAGCGGTTGGAGGGTTTCTTGTTATTTTTCTGAGTATTGGCTTTCTGGTTCCGCCAAATGGTACGCTGGCCTTTATCGCCATGGCTGTTACTATTCTGGCACCCGTGTTTGTTGTAGGCTGGCTGTTGGTTGGGTTATATTATCGCCTGAGCGAAGCCAACATCTATCTGGCGGCTATTCTGCCCGTTATGGTGTGCGGAATGCTCATTGCTTCAGGGGGTGAAAGCTTTTTGCCCATCGCCGGAGACAAGTTGTATGTGTTGCTCTATTACGCGCCCCCCATCGAATTCATTGTACTTGGTTTTGGGGTTGTCCGGCAATTCGTCCGCGAACGCGAGAAGCTTTTGCTAACGGTTCAAACGGTTCAGGCTGACATCATCCAAACCCAGGAAACCGAACGCCAACGCATCGCCACCGACCTTCACGACGACCTCGGCGGCACCCTCGCTATCATCCGCCAACGACTTGACGATATCCGGCAGCGCACCGCCGATCACACTATCCAGCAAGCTTTCGACAACCTCGAACCTCTGATTCAGAAAAGTGGCCACGATCTTCGGCGCATTGCCCACAACCTGATGCCCCCCGAATTTGACCGGCTGGGGCTGTGCGGAGCCATCGAACAACTCGTGCAGAATATACCGGCTCAACCCACGCGGTTTGAATTTGTGGCATCGGGAACGGAACACATTTTCCCGGCTGATGTGGGGCTGAATGTCTATCGGATTGTGTCGGAGTTGGTGCAGAATATTCAGAAACATGCCGGGGCCAAACGGGCTTCGGTGCAGTTGCTTTATGAAGAAACCATGCTTTGGGTCTTGGTGGACGATGACGGCGTGGGAATCAGTACTGACAAATTAGTAAACGGAGCAGGAATTGGTCTGAAAAGCAGTAAGTTGCGAGCTACTCACATGGGAGCCACCTTGCAGAGCGAGACCGGCGAAGGCGGCACTTTTGTGGTATTGGAAATACCTTACACACCGCCCAACCATGTCCACCCAACTACGCCACAAAATCCTTCTCGTTGACGACCATCAAATGATGAGCGATGGCTTGAAAGGAATCCTTGAAAAGCAAGCTGATTTTGTAGTATGTGGGCAGGTCTTCGAGGCTTCAGATGTGCTGCCTACTATCCATAGCCTCCAACCTCATCTGGTGCTGTTAGACATCAACCTGCGCGGTACTAATGGCATCGATATAGGGCGCAAAGTACTAACCGACTTCCCGGTGGTGAAAGTGCTGATGCTCACCATGTACAACCAAACCAAACTGCTCGATGAAACGCGACGGGCCGGGCTTCACGGCTATATCCTGAAAGACAGCCCTACAACCGACCTCATCAGCGGCATTCGGGCCGTGCTGGGTGGTGGAAAAGCCTTCGATAAGCGTGTACAACAAGTGGACAATCAAGAAGATGTTTTCGGCGATGATTTTGCCCGGCGGCTCAAACTGGCCTTCCGCGAAGTGGAGATTATCCGGCTCATCCGCGATGGCTTTACCACCGAACAAATAGCCGCGAAACTGTTCATTGCGGCTTCAACGGTTAAAACCCACCGGAAAAATATTCACAGCAAATTGGGCATCACTAATGTGGTTGATCTGGTGCAGTGGGCCAATAAAAACGGCTTGTGAACCATCACGGCCGCACCACTAACTGCACGGTGTAACGGCTTTTTTGCTCTAACAGCAACTTCTTGTCCACCAAAACCCGGTCGATGGTAGCCTGATCATAATAGCGGATCGTGATGAGTTCGAGGCCCTCATTGTAGCTGACCCGGAACGTTTGGCGGAGGGTGTCGAGGAGGGCAGGAACACGGTCGGGGTTGGTGTCGACAACCACCGAGAAGCTGATGGCGGTGTTTTGTATCAGGTTAATTTTGACTCCGGCTTCGGCAAACTGCCCGAAAATATGGCTCAGATTGTCTTCGGCAATAAACGAGAAGTCGCTGGGATGCAACGAAATAAGCGTTTGGTTGACCTTGAAAATGAAGGATGGCGTAGGCAACCTATCCATAAAATTCCCGATTATGGTGCCGGGTTCATTGGGTTTCAGAAATGAACGAACGTAGAGTGGAATACCCTTGTTTTGCAGGGGCTTGATGGTTTTTGGGTGAATAACCGTCGCGCCATAATAGGCTAACTCGATGGCATCCTGGTAGGTCAGGCGATCCAATAAAATGGTTTCGTCGAAGTATTTGGGGTCGGCGTTCAACACGCCCGGCACGTCTTTCCAGATTGTAACGCTTTCGGCATCAAGGCAATAGGCAAATATAGCGGCTGTGTAATCAGAACCTTCGCGGCCCAGTGTGGTGGTCAAGCCTGTGCCAACGGCTTGCCCAATGAAGCCCTGCGTCACGATAATCCCCCCATTTTCGCGGGTGTTCACAAACGTGCGAATAGCCCGCTGCGTCTGCTCCCAATCGACTTTTCCCTCGCGGAAGGTGGCATCGGTGCAAACCAATTCACGGGCATCAGCCCAGGTTGCCCCGCAGTAAGCCGCTATGATTTGGGTAGAGAGTATTTCGCCCACCGACACAACCTGGTCATAAAGCTGATCGAAGGGCGCGTCGGGCTTCTGCTGCAAAATGGTGTTCACAAACATAAACGTGCCGTAAGCCCCCCGAAACGTCATGGGCCAGTCGGGACCAGCTAAATCGCGCAGGATAGATTCATGGTAGGTCTGCACCGTTTGCCAATGGGCGAGAGCTTCGTCGGTTTTATGATCGGCATAAGCGCGGGCCACCACTTCGAGCGCATTAGTTGTTTTACCCATTGCCGAAACGACCACGACTACTCCGTTATCGGCCTGATCCTGAACGATTTGCGATAGATTTCGAACCCCAGCCGCATCCTTAACAGATGCCCCACCAAACTTAAAAACTTTCATATAGTGTAAAAACATAGACAGGATTACAGGATAAAAAGGATCCTACGGGTAGAGAAATCCTTTTCATCCTGTAATCCTGTCGAAAAAATCTTATCTAAATAATCACTTTCCGGCTCGCAAACAGCAACTCCTTCACGGCGTTGGCAATGCCTTCTGGGTCGAAGCCGCACTCGCGGTGCAGTTCGAGTTGCTCGCCGTGTTCGATGATAGCATCGGGAATGCCCAGGCGTTTAATACGGGCGGTATAGCCGTGTTCGGCCATGAATTCGAGAATGGCCGAGCCGAAACCACCCATCAAACAGCCATCTTCAACCGTCAAAACGTGGTCGAACCGGCTGAAAATCTGGTGAAGAAGGCTCTCATCCAGTGGTTTCACATAGCGCATGTCGAAGTGCGCCGGGTTGATGCCCTCTTTAGCCAGCATCCGCGATGCCTGAACAGCGTAGTTGCCAATATGACCCAGCGTGAGAATCGCCACACCCTCGCCATCCTGCACCAAACGGCCTTTGCCAATTTCCTGTTTTTCGAGTGGGGTGCGCCAGTTGGGCATCACACCCTCGCCCCGTGGATACCGGATCGTGAACGCCCGCTTGCCCTGTTGTACCTCGGCAGATGCTGCCGTGAACATCATATTGCGAAGTTCCTGCTCGTTCATGGGCGAGGCCACAATCATGTTGGGTACGCAACGCATAAACGCAACATCGTAGGCACCGTGGTGCGTTGGCCCATCGGCACCGGCAAAACCGGCCCGGTCAAGGCAGAAAATAACGGGTAACTCTTGGATACACACATCGTGAATCACCTGATCGTAAGCCCGTTGCATAAACGTGGAGTAGATGTTGCAAAACACCACCTCGCCCCGCGTGGCCATACCCGCCGAAAACGTCACGGCGTGTTGTTCCGCAATGCCCACATCGAAGGCCCGGCTGGGCATGGCCTTCATCATAATATTCATCGACGAACCCGACGGCATGGCAGGCGTAACCCCCACAATTTTGGGGTTTTGCTCGGCCAATTCGACTAATGTATGCCCAAAAACGTCCTGATACTTAGGCGGTTGCGGCTTGTCGTAAACTTTTTTCTTGATCTCGCCCGTCACCTTGTCGAACAAACCCGGCGCGTGCCATTTGGTCTGGTCTTTCTCGGCGGGGCCATAGCCTTTGCCTTTAACTGTCAGCACGTGCAGCAGTTTGGGGCCGGGAATATGCTTGAGGTCTTCCAGAACGCTCGTCAGATGGTCGATATCATGCCCGTCAATAGGCCCGAAATAGCGCAGATTTAACGACTCAAACAGGTTGCTCTGCTCCAGTAACGACGATTTCACGCCCGACTGCACCTGCGAAACCAACTCCTGGGCAGTTTTGCCGAGTTTGTTCATTTTGCCCAACAAATTCCAAACCTCGTCTTTCACCTTGTTGTAGGTTTGCGAGGTAGTAATGTCGGTGAGGTATTCGCGGAGCGCACCCACGTTGGGGTCGATGCTCATGTTGTTGTCGTTCAGGACAATCAACAGGTTGGCATCCGTCGAACCAGCGTGGTTCATACCCTCGAAAGCTTCTCCGGCAGTCATTGATCCATCGCCGATAATCGCTATGTGTTGCCGCTGGTTGTTGCCTTCTAACTTGGAGGCCACCGCCATGCCCAAAGCCGCCGAGATCGACGTGGACGAGTGACCTACGCCAAACGTGTCGTAAATGCTTTCTTTGCGCTTTGGAAAGCCCGAAATGCCTTTGTAGAAGCGGTTGGTATGAAAAACATCGCGCCGACCCGTCAGAATTTTGTGGCCATAGGCCTGATGACCCACATCCCAAACCAACTGATCGTCAGGCGTATTATAGATGTAGTGCAGGGCAACGGTCAACTCAACCACGCCGAGGCTGGCCCCGAAGTGACCGCCATAAACCGAAACGTTGTCGATGATAAACTGACGAAGCTGATCACAAACTTTAGGGAGGTCTGCTTTGTCGATCCGGCGTAAATCGTCGGGGGTATTGATTGTGGCGAGTAGGTTGCCGGGGGTAATCAGCATGATTTATCGTCGGAATCGTTGTGTAACAACAACTAACGCGAATTTATAATGTTTCTTTCACTCATCATATTAGACTGAAAGCAGGCTACAAAGATACGGCAGAAATAGGACAAAAGTCATAATTAGAACCCTCGGCTACCGGGAATGGTTATCCAATGATACAGTCAACCAATCAACTATCATGGAAAACAACGACAACGAAGACCCTGCGATTTATGCCAACCTCGGCATTAGTGGGGAACCCGACAACATGAATCCCGGCTCCGAAGAAGCGTCGGACACGATTTTATATACCGACAACATGACTGCCCGCAACGCGACCGACAATGTTTCGAACAGTTTTGACGATGAATTACCGGAAGATGAGTTGCTTTTAGAAGAAGAAATGGCTCGCCTGAATGATGGTGATGTGGAACGCGACCCCGACGAGCTTCGCGAAGAACGCGAAAACGATGATACAGATCGTTATTTAGCGAACTAAACTTTCTTTTCTGACAGAATTACAGCCGGGCCGCCGTTGCGGATATAACAGATTAGAGTTGAACGAAAGATCCTGTTTTTATCCGCAACGGCGACCCGGCTGTAATTCTGTCGAAAAACTTACCCCGTATGACCACCAAACTTGTCCGTCTCGCCGTCATTATTCATTACGCATTACTCATTGGGTTCGTCCTTACGACTCATTATTCCGTCGCTCAACCCCTGCAAACGGCGGATGTTAACTACGACATGAATATTCAGACGGTGTTGTTGTATCCGGCTATTGGGGGCGATATGACAAACCCCGGCCGGACGCTGAACCCACCCGTTGTGGAGGTCAACGCCGATAGTCCGCTGGCGTTGGAATTTGACGACATGACCGGCGATTATCGGCCATACCGCGCCAAAATCGTGCATTGCAATGCCGATTGGCAAAAATCTGTCCTTAATGATATTGAGTTTACCTACGAATACAACGATTACCCCATCACCGATTACCAAGTCTCGCTTGGCACCAAAGTACAGTACTACCATTACCGATTCCAGGTGCCGAAAGTGAAGCTGCCGGGTAATTATATACTGGTGGTGGTAGACGAGCGCAACCCCCGTCGGCTGATCCTGTCGCGCCGGTTTAGCACGTTTCAGAACAAGGTGAATGTGGGTGCCACCGTGCAGTTTTCGAGCAGCCCGGCCCGGCAGTTCCGCGACCAGCAAATTGATCTGGTCTTAAACTACCGGGGCTATCAGGTGATTTCGCCCCAAGATGATTTCAAGATCATCATCCGACAGAACTACCGTGACGATAAAATTATAACGAACCTGAAACCCACCAATGTACGGGGTTTCGATCAGGTGCTGGAATACCGATTATTCGATTTGAGCAATACGATTGGGGGCGGTAACGAATACCGCTTTTTCGACACGCGGACGGTGATATCCCGCGCCAATTATGTGGATCGAATCGTGCCGCGAGAAGACAAGACAACGGCTTATATCCAAGTAGATCAACCCCGAAGCATAGGCGGTTATTTTCAACTGGACGACTTCAATGGCCGCTACATAATCGACCACCGAGAGACCCAAAATGGAAGTGTCAGTGCCGACTATATCGAGACAATTTTTACGTTCAAAACCGCTGAAATGCCTGATGGTGAAGTATTTGTGAACGGAAGCTTCAACAGTTGGCGATTTGACGACCGCAACCGCATGACCTACGACCCCGGCTTAGGGGTCTACCGGGCAGCCATCATGCTCAAACAGGGTGTTTATAATTACGACTATGCCGTGGCCCGCCAAAGTCCGCAACCCCTTGTGGATGAGTCGCTATTAGAAGGAAACTTCTCCCAAACCGAAAACGATTACGAGGTTTTCGTGTATCACCGCCCCCCTGCTGGCCGCGCCGATCAATTGGTGTCGTACCAGAAAGTCGGGTTTGGGAAGAGGAGGTAAGGTATAATGGATTTCGCTATCTTTACGAGTAAACTGGCCTGATTATGACCCTAAGTATTGCAAACATACCCGAAGAGCAACGGACAACCGTTGAGTTTGTCAATTACCAGATGGACGATGATCAATTCTATACCTTTTGTCGTCAGAATGGCCATCTTAAGTTTGAGCGAAACGCCGACGGAACCATCGTAGCCATGCCCAATACCGGCGGAAAAACTGGAAATAGAAACACAAAAATTACGTCTCGTCTCGATATTTGGTCAGAGACAGCCGGTGGTTTGGCTTTTGATTCGTAAACCGCTTTTAAACTCCCCAATGGAGCCACTCGTTCACCGGATGCATCCTGGATCAGCGATGCCCGCTGGAACCAAATCACCGACGAAGATCAGGAGAAATTCCCCCCGTTAGCACCAGAGTTTGTCGTGGAGTTAATGTCCAAGTCGGACTCTCTGAACAGTGCGAAGAAAAAAATGGAGGATTATATGTCAAACGGCGTTCTGTTGGGCTGGCTTATCGACATAAAACGGCAAGAAGTGCTCATCTACCACGCTGATGGAGTAATCAGCAAACACACAGAGTTCGACCAACCAATTTCCGGGGGAGACGTGTTGCCGGGTTTTTCGTTTGATTTGCGATTATTGATGGAGTAGTGGGTGGGACTAAAACCACCCACCACAACAAAACGCGCTGTGCAGGAACACCCAAAAGTCGCCGTCCAGCACAACGGATTAGTT
>JANOCD010000081.1:0-42374 GCA_031411995.1 Cytophagales bacterium | reverse complement strand
ACCCGTGGCCGTCACCACCAGCCCGTTCGGGGTTTGTGTGTCGGTGAAAACTCCGCTGATACTCAGCAGATACGTGTTGCCGGTGGTGGTGGCCTGGGCACTCACCCCGTTGACCACTGTGGGGGCCGTGTTGCCGTCGGTAGGCGGTTGCTGATTCCCTGAACAGTACGCTTTCAAATCGAATACAAACGATGTCCCTTCCACTCCATTCTGGCGAACGTAAATCGTAATAGGCTTAGGATCAGCCCGTAATCCTGCTTCAATGGTGTGCGATCGGTTCGCTGTCCAGCCGGTAATACCAGAAGCCAGAAACTCAACAGTACCTGTTCCCCCCTCCGCACTAAACGTAATACTCCCATTCGCGCAATTGTAGCTACTCACCGTAGCCGCCAGTGGAGAACTACCAACGGGACCAGTAGCAATGGTAGTGTAGGAAGGAGCTGGAATGCTATTGCCAGTTGGCATTTTGGCTCTTCCCAGGAAAATTTCGTCTCCTTTCAGGTTGATGGTCGTATAGAACCGGTAATTCCCCTGCACATACCGAACCATTAGTTGAGACTGCTCATTGGGCGAGGCATAAGCCTTGGTAGCGGCAATCAGAATATCATCGCCATTGACAATAATCCTGGCAAACGGAAAACCGCTTCGTTTCAGCGCATTAGCGTTCAGTCGATACCAAGTTCTACCATTGTCATACGAACACTCGGTTTCTTCATTGATGTATTTCTCCTGCCCATTAAACATATCGCTATGATGTTTAAAGAGCCGCCATAGACCATGAATATAATGTTCATAACAGGCATAATGACGGTTGTTATCCAAGTTTTCCCGGCCAGGTACAACCGGTGCATCGGGGGTTAAATCGCCCCAGTCATCCCAGAAAATTGTTCCATAAGCCCCTGTAAACCAGTAGAAAATACCCATTCCCTCGGCAATAACGGGTGGGGCAGGATGTTCAGCTCGTTCGGCCTCGCCGGGTGCCGTGCTTTGTGTATTGAAAAGCCACTGCCACGCCACCCGTTTCTTAGATGACAGTTTCATGTTCACCTCTTGTTCGCCGATTAAACTAGCCAGCCAATGGCGGTCTTCATCGCCGTTGTGGGAAGCA
Source organism: Cytophagales bacterium (assembly GCA_031411995.1). Lineage (GTDB taxonomy): Bacteria > Bacteroidota > Bacteroidia > Cytophagales > Spirosomataceae > Rudanella. Next base: position 41,266 of record JANOCD010000081.1, on the reverse strand, counting down.
GCATAATCAAAATCTGACGACAGAAAATAAGTGCCGGGCATCTGAAAATCGGCCAGTTCGCCAAACGATTTACCCACAATATCATCCGGCATACCCCGCCCTCTCGTATTGGTGGCATCAATTTGTCGGGCCGGCTTAATCCACAGCCATTCAGGCGCCGGGTTACTATAATCCGACGAACGGGAGTAGCCATAACTGTTGTGAGGAATAGGGCCGATACCGCCAATTTCAGTGTAGGGGCTCAATACCTTACGCAGTGCCCACATCTTATAGACATAGAGGTTGGCGTGTTCCTGTTCATTTTCCGCGCTGGTTCCATCGTTCTCAATATCGAAGTAGATCTTACCGAACGTATTGATCTGCCCCGTAGGTGGACAGTCACCAAAGCCCACACAGCCTCCCGACAGTTCGCTCATGGCCGTGCCTATACTCTGGTACGGACGCACAGACCCTGCTGGTTGCTGGAAAAAGGTGTTCCGGGCCAACTCGCTGTTCCTGGCCCAGCCAAGGCTGAATGGTGGTTCTGTAAAATAGTTTTGATACAGAATCAGTGCCCGTTGTTCCGGCAACAAACGGCTCTGCCACGAACTGGCCTTGTTCGATTTAGTCGTTTTACTAATCCGGGCATTCTTATTAAAACCGATCTCATCATCAGTCATCCGCGAACGTTCGATAGAGGAAAAACCCCGCCGAAAGAGTTTTTGCCAGTCCTGCCTCACGTGTAGGTTGCGGCCTGCTCCACTAAACGTGATGGATTTATTTTTGGGCAGGGTGAAATCGCCAACGACATCAATGTTCCAGTATCCCCGTTTCGATTGGGGAGTTGGCGTGAACGATTGCCGGGGAGACGGGAGCAGTGTTGTTTGCGCGGGGACCGTTTGACCGCTGGCAACTTGCGTTAGTGCCCCAAGCCAAACAACTGAAAGCACCCATAATGTTGAGGTAAATTTTAAGTTCATAAGTACATCTCACACTTGTTCATAGTTAAATCTCTACAAGTGTAATCATTCCCTACGTTAGAATCATATCAATGGATGTTTATATTTACCAAATATCGAAAAAAAACATGTATTACTATCTACCGGACCTATAGATTATAATTACTGGTGGGTTTTTATAGAAACTAAAGTAATTCAAAATGAATATCAACAACTCTTATGTTATAGTAACAATGAATACATTTGTTTTTATAACTATCTAATAATGAATAGTTTATGGATTTCCTATCGGTTTTTATTAACAATACTATCCACAACGACTAAATAAGACAAATAGATCAAAAATTTCTATTTATCCTATTTGGTCGCTGTGGATAGTTCAGACACTTTTAAGCTTTTCCTATTTCTTAATCACTTTCAGTATTTGTTGCTGTCCGTTGTTGGTAGCTCGTACTAAATACATGCCCGCCGAACCACGCAAACTCAACGTCTCGCTCTGCCCCTCGGTCTGCACCAGAACCTGCCGCTCCAACACAACCCGACCCGTGGCATCGCTCAAAATCAGGCCCACCTTTTGACCCGCCAGCCCATTCAATTGAAGCTGCACCTGATCCTCTACCGGGTTGCCCAGCACCGACACGTTCCAATTCAAGCCTGTTTCGGCACTGGCAACCCGCGCAGTGGCAGGGCAGGTGGCCAAGAATTGAGCCATTATCTGCCGACCGCTCTGGCGGGCATACAAGCTGAAGTAGGTGTTCTGGCGTTGATAGGTCGGAATGCTAAATTCAGCACTAGCGGACCAGTCGCGCAGGCCCGGCACCCGGAATTCAACGGCTGACCCGTCGCCCCCGCTGGTCGAGAGCCGCAACAAGCCACTGCCACAGTCGAAGCTGTTTGCGTCAAAACTCAGGGGCGTTCCCGTGGGTGGGGTTGGTGGCGTGACGGGCGGGGTTGGGGGCACGGTGGTGCCGCAAACCGCCATAAAGTCCAGCGTGGCATAGGCCCCGTTGGCCGTGCGGGCTTCGATCTTGAATGTGGTTCCGGTGCGCTGGTACGAGGGCACGCTGAAATTGGCGGCTGTGGCCCAGTCCCGAAGCCCGGCAATGCGGAACTCGACCGCTGAACCACTCGCATTGGCCACCTGTGCCGTGAGTTGGCCCGTGTTGCAGTCATAGGCGGGAGTCAACACGGCAAAGGTGCCGGGTGGGGGTGTGACGGGCGGAGTGACCGGGGGAGTAACCACCGGGGGCGTGGTTCCGCAGGCGGTGGTGAAGCCCAACGAAACGACCTGCCCATTTTGGCGGGCTTCGAGCGCGAAGGTGGTGCCGTTACGCTGGTGAGCGGGAATGGTGAAGGTAGTACTGGCTGACCAGTCGCGGTTGCCCACGATGCGGTAGTCAATTGGTGAGCCATTACCTCCCGATGTGCTGAGGGTCAGTTGGCCGGTGGTGCAATCGTAAGCGGGGCTGGTGAGAGCGAGGTTGCCGGTAACCGGGGGCGTGGTGGTTTGTTCCGGGCTGAGTTTGATGAACATGGGAGCGGAAGTAGAAGCGGCATAACCTCCATCGGAGGTTTTGATGAGTGAGTTAATTGGGCCTCCATCTACCTGTGTTTGCCAGACACTAGTTCCCGTCAGGGAGTATTTTTGCAGCTCTATTTTACCCCCACTTGTTCCGCCCACAATAACACCATTCGATTCAGCCACCAATTTGATAGCCTCAGTTAAATATAGATTCGGTACAACAACCGTCCATACTGCGGAACCGTTGGGGGCAAGTTTACTTAAATAAACAGCACCTCCACTTAAAGGGACGTGAACTGCGTAGTATCCATCCCGTGACGCGGTTGGAACAATTGACCTGATCGTAAAAGCCTGGTTGCCGTTTAGTATCATGCTGGTGTCTGCCTCGGTGATCTTCCACAGTGCATCGCTCGACGAGAAACGTGCTACCACTAAAATTCCGCCATCGACAGCTTCACAGGCATCTTCTACGGATGCATCCTGAGCAACACGCAGTACGTTATCGAGAATGGTGAAAGGGTATGAAACTCGTTCGCCATTCTTATTAAATAATTCACGAGTAGCTCCTCTGGATAGTCTGAATCTGTAGTTGGTAAATCGTACATAACGATTTGAGGTTTCAACCAGAAAGGTGTTTCCAAAAAGGGTTGGTGGGTTTGAGACAAATCCAGATAAATTGTCAATCACATTCCAAACCGTGTTGGTCTGAGCATCTAATTTCGTTATGAATGTTCGGTCATTGCTACCCATACTTCGGGTAATGCCACTAATCAAATATCCACCGTCTTGGGTGGCGATCAGCTGATTAGCCGCATAATAATCTATCGACCCCGGCAGCGCCCGCGCTACCTTAAATTGTCCATTTGATGTCAATTGAACCAATGTGGAATTACCACCCGCAGGCGAAATTATTGTCTGATACTCTCCGTTAGGTGCGTTAACAATCTGTGTAAAACCCGGTATTGCGTATACCGGAGCATCTGGCAATCTCGTTTCCCACTGCACTGTTGGCGCGGTTTGCGCCGAGGCTGACACTGCGCCCAGCAGTATCAGGATTATCCAGGAAAGGATAGGTTTGGAAAATTTTGTCATAGAAAAGTTGAAAGGTAAACATTGGATTTCTGTAATCATTGAGTCGAATCGTGTCTAAACCGTTGTAATGAAACTCATATATTTTTTTCACTTTTTTTGCAATAGACTGTAAATGAGAGATAACTACGATTTAGTCGGTCGATTAATTAGATTACAGGCTGAAAGATTTGTCTTTTTTGCAACCTATACAAGCCTTATTCTTTCATGTTTGGAGAAAACTGAGCGAATAGAGTACTTTGCAGTATGCATATCCTATCCGTAAACGTCGGCCTTCCGAAAGAGTACGAATGGCAGAGCCGCACCGTCCGAACTGCCATTGCCAAACACCCCACACCCGGCCCCGTGGCCATTGCCCGCACCTCAATTGCCGGCGACGAACAAGCCAACAAGCGCGTTCATGGTGGCCCCGATAAAGCCGTTTACAGTTACGATAGCTCGTTCTATACGTTCTGGCGGGAAGCCGGAAAAACCCGGGTCGCCGGACCGCTCGAACCCGGCAACTTCGGCGAAAATATCACCACCGAGGGCCTACCCGATAGCCTTGCCGGACTGGGCGATACATTCCGCATGGGAACGGCGGTATTAATGGTCGTTCAACCGCGCTTTCCGTGCAACAACCTCAACGTGCGCTTCAACGATCCCACCATGATCAGGCAGTTTCAGGAGGCACGGCGGCATGGCATCTATTTTCGGGTGGTAGAAGCGGGTCTCGTCAGCCCCGGTGATGCCATCGAGCGGGTGGAGTCGGCTCCGTATGGCATCACGATTCAGGATGTGGTCGATCAATACTATGAGAAAACCCCCGATGCCGCCTTTGTAAAGAAGTTGTTCCAGTTTCCTTATCTGACAAAATATTTACGCGAGCATTTCTCATGACAACCCGACGATTATTCCTAAAAAAAGCAGGTGGCTCTGTGGCTATTGCCACTATTGCTCCTTCTGTTGCCCTGACAGCAGCTCCCCAAACAACCGGCGCAACAGGCCGCCCGGCCGCCGACGATTTATTTAAACTGGGAATGGCTGGCTATACGTTCGTCAATTTCAAGCTCGATCAGGCTCTGGAGATGATGAAAAAGGTGGACGTACATTATCTGTGTATCAAAGATTTTCATTTGCCCCTCAACAGCACCGCCGAGCAAATTGCGACCTTCCATGAAACGCTCAAAAACGCGGGGGTGACGGGCTATGCCGTGGGGCCGATCTATATGAAATCTACCCAACAAATCGACGATGGGTTTGCCTATGCCCGCCGGGTGGGGGTGAAACTGATTGTGGGCGTTCCCGATGCCGAACTCCTGCCTTACGTGGAGAAAAAGGTGAAGGAATATGATATGCGGTATGCCATTCACATTCACGGGCCAGACATTAAGTTGTGGCCTAACGCATCGTCGGTGATGGATGCAGTCAAAAATCTGGACTCGCGAATCGGGCTTTGCTTCGATATGGGCCACGATGCCCGCTTTGGCGATGACCCCATTGCCGACCTCGAAAAATACGCCAAACGCATTTACGATATTCACCTCAAAAACGTTTCGGCAGCGTCAAAAGAGGGCAAAACCTGCGAACTGGGCCGGGGCGTGATCGACATACCGGCCTTTGTGGCTATGCTTCGGAAGGTGAAATACGACGGCTCGTGTAGCCTCGAATATGAGAAGGATATGAAAGACCCGCTGGCGGGTATCGCCGAATCAGTCGGCTATTTTAAAGGCGTTTGTGAAGCCACAAAATCAGGCAAACGCAAGGCTTAAATGAATTTTTAAATTGGCCTGTCCAAGGCCAAATCACATCTTCTCAAGGTTTACCAAGTGGATAATTCAAGACGGGAATTTATTAAAAAGGCGGCTCTGAGTACCGCCGGGATGGCCGTTATCGGGTCATCGGTCAACGCAATGACGGCCAAAAGCTACGCCAAAATCATTGGGTCCAACGAACGGATCAACGTGGCCATTATTGGCCTTGGTCGGCGATTGGGGGCCTATTACGACCCCATTGGCCGCAAAGACAGCAACGTTGAACTGGTTTACCTGTGTGACGTGATGAAAAAGCAGCGCGAAGAGGGAGCTAAAAAGTTTTCCAAGCACATCACCTACGCACCAAAGCTGGAAAACGACATCCGCAAGGTTATCGCCGATAAGCAGGTCGATGCGCTTTTCAACGCCACTCCCGACCACTGGCACGCGCCCGGTACCTGGATGGCCGTGCAGGGGGGCAAGCATGTGTACGTGGAAAAACCGTGTAGCCACAACCCCCGCGAGGGCGAAATTCTGGCTGAATGCCAGAAAAAATACGGCAAAATTATTCAAATGGGCAATCAGCAACGGTCTGCGCTGGAGTCAATCGACGTGATTGGTCAAATTCACAACGGGGCCATCGGAACGCCGTTCAAAGCCGTGGCTTTTTATGCATCGGCCCGTGGCGAAGTACCCATTGCCAAAGCGGCTCCTGTTCCCGACGGGCTTGATTGGGAGTTGTTTCAGGGACCGGCTCCCCGCACGCCCTATACGCACGACACCTGGGATTATAACTGGCACTGGTACGGCTGGAATTATGGCACCGCCGAAAGCGGCAATAATGCCACCCACGAACTGGACGTGGCTCGCTGGGCGTTGCAGGTCGATTTTCCGGAGTACGTGACGGTTGAAGCGGGCAAGCGGGCCTTTCCGAACGATGGCTGGATGATGTACGATACAATGGACGCTACATTCCGGTTCCCCGGCAACAAGATTATCAAGTGGGATGGTAAAAGTCGGAATGGTCATAAAACATACGGCAGCGACCGGGGCACCATTATTTATGGGAGCAACGGCAGCGTTTATGTGGATCGGGACGGCTACAAATTATTTAACCGCGAGGGTAAGGTTGTTAAAGACAGTAAGGCAACCGGCTCCGAAGCAGGCACCGCTCTCGGCGGTGGTGGCGATATGACGACTCGCCACGTCGTTAATTTTTTCGATGCCATCCGGGGTAAGGCCAAGCAGGCATCACCCATTGAGGAAGGAGCCAAAAGCACCCTGATGTGCCACTTGGCCAACATTGCTTACCGAACGAATAAATCGTTTGCGGTTGACCCCAAAAACGGCCACATTCAGGATAAGGAAGCTATGAAACTCTGGGGCCGCGAGTACGAAAAAGGCTGGGAGCCGCACATCTGAACCATTTATTCAAACTGAAAGGCGAAGTACATGCAGGTGCCTTTGCTGGTGTTCTGTAGCGCGTGTGGTACATTCGATTCCAGGAAAATAACGTCGCCAACGGTGGCCTGATACAGTTTTCCGTCGATGCTTTCCTGCGAGTTTTTATCGACCATCAGCAAAATCTCGGCTGCACGATGGGTGTGGGGCGCGTGGCTCCACAATCCTTCGTTCAGGATTGTCACGTGCATCTCGAACCGTTTTGTCATGGCGGTGGCCCGGTCGAACATACGCCGGACACCGCCTTTGTCATGCGGTTTAAAGGCCACATCGTTCCAGTCGATCATGAACGAGCCACCCGCCTGTTGACCCCGTTCTGGATTCGCTGGTTCTTTTGAGGTATAGCGCAACACATAATACGAGGCAGGGGCATCGCTTTTGTTCTCGAAGCCATGTTCATCGCCTGGCATCATCATGGCCACACTGCCAGGGCCGAGGGTCTTGGTTTTACCCGCAATGGTCACAGTTAGTTGGCCTTCTTTGATGATAATCAACTCTTCATCAGCGTGTTTGTGAGCCGGATGTGGGGCCTGACGCGCAGCAATGGTTGTCGCGTGGAGTTTGAACTGACTAAAGTCGGTGGTTGAGCCGTTGAGCAAAACCCGCTGTTCGGAGTTTGCCTTTTTTGAGACGACGGCATCGTTCCAGGCATACACCTTAGAATCAATGGTTTGCCCCATCAGTGGGTTGAGGGCCGAGAACAGCAGGAGTATGGGGGTAAGACGCATTGGTGAAAGAGGGAAAGGGTGAAAGAGCGAAAGAGTGAAAGAGTGAAAGAGTGAAAGAGTGAAAGAGTGGCTGACGCATGCGTTTAGCTTTCGCGTCAGCCACTCTTTCACTCTTTCACTCTTTCGCTCTTTCACTCTTTAATATAACCCCAAACCGTTCTCCTAACTCTTCCAAACTTTTTATCACCGGCTCCACAACGGGAATGCCGTTGATCCGGCGTTCGGCTTCCATCATGCGTTCGGGGTCGCCGGGGATCAAGACCTGATGACCAGGCATGGCTTTGGTGGCCCTGAACCGCTGAATCCAGGTGTCCATGTGGGCTTTAAATTCATCGGCAGGGCGGAACGCGTCGATACGCATGGCCCCAAAAAAGTGACCCGTTCCCACGCCGACACTTTCGTTGGCCGTCATAAACCCCGCCGTGGCAAAGGGTGGCACCCAGGGACCATAGTTTGCACCGGCCAGCATTCCCGAAAAAATATCGACCACGGCTCCAAGCCCATAGCCTTTGTGGGAACCGTGTTCGCGGTCGGAGCCGAGAGGCAGCAATGCCCCGCCGTTTTTTATGGCATTCGCATCCGTAGTAGACTGACCATCAGCATCCTGCGCCCAACCTGTGGGAATATCCTGACCCTTGCGTTGCAGGATTTCGAGCTTGCCATAGGCCACGGCTGTGCTGGCAAAATCGGCCAGAAAAGTGGGTTCGGTGGCCGCTGGAATGGCCACGGCGATGGGGTTGGTGCCGAGCATTTTTTCGAGCGCGAAGGTGGGAGCCACCAACGGAGCCGCATGAGTCATGGCCTGACCAATCATATCGTGTTCGGTGGCCAGCAGCGCGTGGTAGCCTGCAATGCCGAAGTGGTTGGAGTTGCGCACGGCCACCCAGCCGGTTCCGGCGATGCGGGCCTTTTCAATGGCTACCTGCATGGCCCACGGCCCCACCACAAGGCCAAGTCCCCGGTCGCCATCGACCACTGCGGTGGAAGGCGTTTCATGCACAATGCGCATCTGCGGTTGCGGATTCAGACGACCGTGGTCATACAGGCGCACGTAACCCGGCAGCCGGGCCACCCCGTGCGAATCGACCCCCCGAAGGTCGGCGGAAACCAAAACGTCGGCGGCTAAACGAGAATCGGCTTCGGAGCAGCCAATGGCCTGAAATATCTGTTCGGTGAAGTTGCGGAGTCGGTTGACATCAATCATACCGCAAAGTTGGTTAAAAATGAATTTTGGTACGATGTTGGCGGTTCAAAGAGATGACATCTTTCCAAACAAGATCAGGGCCGCCCGGGCGGGCATCTCTCAGAAACCACCATGCTTCGTAAACTCATTAATCGTACCATCACTTATTTTGGCCGGGGACTGTTAGCCGTGGCTCCCATTGGCCTGACCTTCTGGATTATTTACGGCATTTTCGAGTGGGTCGATGGCCTTAATCCTATCGACATTCCCGGCATTGGTGTGCTGCTGATGATCGGGATTATTTTGGCTACTGGCTTCCTGGTCTCCACGGTCATCCCCCAGTCATTCGCCACCCTGCTCGAAGGGTCCATCAAACATTTGCCGTTGGTGAGCCTGATGTATTTCTCCCTGAAAGACCTCATTTCAGCTTTTGTAGGCGACCGCAAGAAGTTTAACCAGCCCGTCTTGGTACAGATCAACAAACAATCTGATCTGCGAAAGTTGGGGTTTATCACACAAACCGACCTGAGTCATTTTGACCTGCACAACATGGTAGCGGTCTATCTGCCTCATTCCTACGCCTTTTCGGGTGAGTTGTTCATTGTTCCCACCGAAAATATTACCCTTCTGAATGTACCCAGTGCCGATGTGATGAAAATGATTGTGTCGGGCGGGGTTTCCGCCAACAAATGAAGGGTTATTTTGGAATTACCTTTCCCCTTTTGTGCTGTATTATGATCCCTCCTTTTCTTAAACCCGGCGATACGGTTGGGGTAGTGGCTCCGGCAAGTCACTTTGCTTATGATGATCTACTGCCCGGTCTCGCCATTATGCGCGAGAAATGGCACCTCAACGTGATCGAGGGCGAGAGCGTGCGGGCTACCGACGGCCCATTTGCGGGGTCAGACGAACTGCGTCGGCGCGATGTGCAGACTCTATTCGACGACCCGGAGGTGCGGGCGGTTTTCGCAGCTCGCGGGGGATATGGCTGTTACCGCATCGTTGATGACCTGGATTTGACGGGTTTGCTCCGGCACCCGAAATGGTTGGTGGGGTTCAGCGACGTGACAGTCTTTCTGAGTTTACTGGTGCGGCACGAAGTAGCCTGTCTCCACGGGATTATGCCCCGTGGCTTTGCCAAAGACCCTACCGGCGAGTCGGTGGAGAATTTACGGCAGTGGCTCTTTGGCGAACAACCCGCCCCCTACGCCATTCCGCCCCACGAGTTGAACCGAATGGGCGAGGCCACTGGCATGGTGGTCGGCGGCAACCTGACTCTGCTCATCAACTCCATCGACACCCCCACCGATCTCGATTATCGGGGCAAGATTCTGTTTATCGAAGAGATCGACGAGACGATGTTTTCCTTAGATCGGATGATGCACCACCTGAAACGGTCGGGTCGGTTAGCAGGGCTGGCAGGTTTGGTGGTTGGGCAATTCACCGATATGGTCGCGAGTTTGTCGCTGCCCTACGGAAAAACGCCTTACGAGATCATCGCCGAACAGGTTGCCGACTATAACTTCCCGGTTTGTTTCGGACTTCCATCCGGCCACGACACACCCAACTGGACTATTCCAATGGGCGTGTCGGCACGGTTAGTAGTTGGAGAAGGGGGCGGAGAGTTGGGGTTCGACCTCTGATCACCACCCCACATTCTGTTTCAGATTCTTGGGCGCGCGGTTCAGTTCGGCCTGGGGGATGGGAAAGCGGTACATTTTCTCGTTGAAAATGCGGGTTTCCACCGGGAACCGGGTGTAGGTGAAGGTGGTGCCGGTTTTAACGATCCGCATTCCTGTTACGGCCCGGTTGAACAACTGCTCCCCTTTTTTCCAGCGACGGACATCATAAAAACGGTGGTCTTCAAAACATAGCTCCACCTGCCGCTCCTTCTGAATTCGTTCGCGCATCTGGTCTTTTGTTAAGCCTGTGGGCAGCGCGGGCATGGCCACCCGCGCCCGAATCGCGTTCACCGAAGCATACACATCGGCCACCGGTCCCTGCGCTTCGTTGAGCGCTTCGGCGTGGTTCAGCAGCACTTCGGCATGGCGAAACAGCACCCACGGGCGACGGACGTTGATGGCCGTTCCGACACCCCAAAAGGCACTTTCGATCATAAACTTACGCATGTAATAGCCTGTTTTTGTGCTGTTTACGTTCGTTGGCACGTTGTCTTTGCCCCCCTCGAAGGTCTCCACCGCTCTACCCTTGAATGACGAATTGTTCAGGATTACGAACAGGGCCAGGCGTGGGTCGCGGTCGTTGTAGGGGTTTGCCGGGTTATAGCCGGAGGTGGCATCGGTGATGGGTTTGCCTGTTGAACGCACATCGAAAGCATCCACCAATTCCTGCGTCGGGTTGGTGCGGCCACGGGCACCATCGTAGCTGATGGGCGCGTTGTTCAGTTCGAGCGTGTTGTTGTTGTCGGTTTGGCTGGCAAAAATCACCTCGGCATTGTACGCCTGACTGCCGTAGTTCCAGAGATTGGGCAAGTTGGCCTGGGTCAGCAGGGAGTGCTTGTTGAGGGTGATGATGGCTTTGGCTGCATCAGCCGCCCGCTGCCATTTAGCCACATCGCCAGTGGCATTGTTCAGCGGGCTAGCCGCATAAAGCAACGTTCTGGCTTTCAGAGCCATAGCGGCAGTTTGCCCAACCCGTCCTTTGTCACCAGCCGCCTGATCGACCAAACCACCGGGCGTGGCCATCATCGCTGCCGAATCGCAATCGGCCACGATATGCGCCACCACTTCATCCAACGAATTGCGGGGTAAATCCAGATCATCCGAGATTTTGAACGATTTGGTTGCCAGCACAATTGGCCCATATCGGCGCATCAGTTCAAAGTGAAACATTGCCCGCAAAAAGAAAGCCTCGCCCCGGAGCCGGGGAATGTCCGTGGAAGGCGTGATCGCACTGCCGGGCGATTTCTCCAGAAAAAGATTAGCCCGGCGTAGATAATCGTACATATTGGCGTACTGATCGTCGTTGGTGCGGAGTGATCCCCAGGTGTCGTTGTTGAAAATATTGATACTGGAACTGAGGTTTGAGTTCACAGCCTCATCGCTGGCCTGCGAAAACATGGAGCCGTTGGCATCCAGATTGTAGCGGTTGAAAATACCGAAGTAAACATTGCTCAGAAAGCCCCGTGCGTTGCGGTCGGAACCCCAAATTTCGGCTTCATCGCGAATGTTTCCGTCCGTAAAATCAAAGGCAAGATAGTCGTCTTTGCAGGCTATTAGGCTGATGATCAGCAGAAATGGAAGTATTTTTTTCATGAGTTAGGTGCTTAAAATGATGCCCGTAAGCCCGCGTACATGGTTTTCACATACGGATACGCAGTGCCCCGACCGGCTCCCGGAATTTCGGGGTCGATGTCGAGTTTGAGCTTGTCGAAAGCGAACAGGTTGAAGCCGCCGACATACACACGGGTGTTTTTTACCGCATATTTCGACAGGAATTTCCGGGGAAGGGTCGCGCCCAATTCCACGTTTTTGAGCCGGACATAATCGCCCGAAGCCAGCCAAAAATCAGACCCCGTGGTGTTGTTGGCCCGATCCGAAATACCCAGACGCGGGTAGATAGCAGTAGCCGCCGTGGCGGGTGTCCAACGGTTCAGGCTCTCCTGATTGAAGTTGAACGGCCCCGAATTAACGATGCCTTGGGTATCAATAAAACGGCCACCGACACCCTGAAAGTGAACCGATAAGTCCAGAATTCCGTAGCGCACCACCGTTCCGAAACCAAAGAACGACTTGGGTCGGTCGCGGTCGTTCACGCGGATTCGGTCGAGGTTGTCCACGATGCCGTCGGGCGTGCCGTTCACCCCGCCAATATCCTTGTATTTGATGTCGCCCGGCACCACCCGGCCCGACAACACCTGCCGAGGGCTGGCATCAATTTGAGCCTGATTCTGGAAAATCCCATCCGACACAAACACCAACCGACTACCAATTACCCGGCCAACCGTGCTTTGGTATTCGGGCAAACCGGCCTGTCCGTTTTCTGAGATTACCCGGTCGTCGGCGATTGTGGCATTGCCATAGAGCGAGAGCGACACCCGGCCAATTTGTTTGTCGTAGTTAAGGGCCAGATCAACACCCTTGCTCGATACCTCGCCTTGATTGACGACCAGCGTTTTACCCAAAATACTCGGAATGGCGGAGGGAGTGAGAATGCCGGTTCGGTTGTTCACAAAATAATCCACCGAACCCGTCAGCGCGTGGTTGAACAGGTGAAAATCGACACCTGTGTTGAGCGAGGTAAGGGTTTCCCAGGTAATGTCGGGGTTGGCAATGGACACTTCGTTGGCTGAAGTCGTGGCCGAGAAACCCGTGCCGAAGTTGTATCCACCACCTCCCGTATTGCGGGCAAAGAACTGCTCGAAGGGAAAGCGGCTTCCGCCAATATCGCTGCTGCCTGCCTGCCCATACGAGGCCCGCAACTTCAGATAACTGAGGAATTTATTGGGTTTGATAAACGCTTCGTCGGAGACGACCCAACCCGCCGAGACAGCCGGGAAAAAGCCGTATCGTTTGCCCGGAGGGAAGTTTTCGGAGCCGGAATACCCGCCTACGAAGCCGAGATAATACCGGTCTTTATAGGCGTAATCGACGCGCGAAGCCAGGCCCTGCCCCCTGAAATCGAGTTGCGACGGCGTATAAGCCACGTTGCGTTGTACCCGCGCCGATGCCTTAATCTGGTGGGAACCAAACCGCCGGTCATAATCAAGTCCGGCCCAGCCTTCATTGCGTTGGGCGGTGCCTCCAAAACCCGCCGAGCGATAACCGAGGGGCGTTTGGTTCCGGTAAATCAGGGGAGTAGTCCCTGAGGCATCCACCACTTGGAAATCGCGGTTAAGCCCCGACACATAGGTACCCTGCACATCGTAGCTGTAGTTGATGTTGGCCGAAAGTCCCGGCACCCAGAAGTCTAATTTCTCGCGTATGTCGATGGTCGCCATCAGCACCCGCGTTACGAAACTGGTGAAACCCCGGTCGCGAAGCAGCCCCATCGGATTGTTCTGAAAAAGTGCTGTGCCACCGTAAGAACCGTCCTGGTTCTTGATCGGAAAGGCGTTGGGCGGTGTGTTATAAAGCGCACTCAACAACGTACCGACCTCCAAATTACCGGGTTGCCGCTGCCCCTCCGACCGACCGGCCACATTCAGACCAACGGTCAGGTTCTTGTTCACATCAAAATCGACGTTGCCTCGGAAGTTGAATCGGTTGAACCCAATGTTGGCGTTATAATCGTCGGTTTTAGCGTTTTTGAACAAGCCCTCCTGCGTAAAATAACTCAGCAGGGCAAAATACCGAACGCTATTGCTGCCCCCGTCTGCCGACAGAACATATCGCTGCGAGGGCGCCTGCTTGTTGAAAAACGAGTCGGTATAGTTGTTATTAGGGAAGCGAAACGCATCGGAACCGTTCTGGTAGGCACTCAGCGTGGCCGCGTCATAAATGGGTTGCGACCCGTCGTTCACCAGGGCTTCGTTATACAGCGAGGCAAAATCGTAGGAGTTGAGCGGCTTAATTATCTTCTCCGGCGAATGAACCCCGGTCTGCACATCGAACTGAATGTTGTTGCGGGTGGCACTGCCTTTTTTGGTCGTAATCAGCATCACCCCGCTGCCAAAGCGAAGACCATACCAAGCCAGCGAGGCCGCATCTTTCAGCACCGTAATGCTCTCGATCTCGTTGATGTCGATGTCGTTGAATGGTCGGGTTACGCCGTCCACCAGCGTCCGCAGGGAATTTGGCCCAAACGTTGACACGCCCCGCGTTTGGAAAAAGGCCCCGTCTAAGCCGGGCGCCGTGCCGGTTTGCTGCACATACAAACCCGGAATTCGCCCCGCAAACGTTGCATTGGCGGAAGCCACCGGAATTTGGGGCAGGTTGCGCGTATTGAACGTGGAAATGGCCATGTTGACTTCCCGTTTTTTGCGCGTACCAAACGGAATCGGGACAACATCATCGTCGCCCGCATCGGTGAGGGCGCGGGGCAGAACTGCCCGGAAGCCAGTCACTTCGCCAATCGTTTTTGTTTGTCCGAGATAGCCGTTTTTTCGGATCACCAGCACATCACCCGGAGCTGCCTGGATGGCAAAACGTCCCTCGTTGTCGGTTGTGGCCTCGGTGCGGCCTTCCTGCACGGCCACCAGCGCACCGGCCAGCGGTTTGTCGTCGGGTCCGGTTACAACCCCCGAAAAGCTGACCAGGGCCGTGGTTTTTGTTTGGGCAAACGCCCCGGCAGTGCCGAGAAGGAGTAGCCCGAAGAGATAATGTATCAGTTTTTTCATGTTGTCCACTGGTTTTACCAGCCCGGATTTTGTTTCAGGATTCCGTTGCTTTTAAAAATCTCGTTGCGGGGAATCGGGTAGCGGTGCATGTGGTCTTCAAACACGCGCTGATAAACGGCTGGCATCGGAATCACGGTGTATTTGAATGTAGTAGCCGTAAGCCGCTCCACATCCATGCCGGTGATGGTTTTAGGAATAATCTCAACTCCTTTTTTCCACCGCAAAATATCCCACCACCGAATCTCTTCAAACGCCAGTTCAACAGCCCGCTCGTTCTGAATTCGGTCACGCATCTGGGCTTTAGTCAGGCCCGCAGGCAGATCGGGCATACCGGCCCGTTTACGAATCTGGTTTACGGACGAATACACATCGGCCACCGGCCCCTGGGCTTCGTTGAGAGCCTCGGCATAATTGAGCAGCACCTCCCCATACCTGAAAAATACGTAGTTCAGAATGGCCGATGCACCACCTGTTCCTCCTCTGACAGACTCCGGCCACAACTTTTTGGGATAATAGCGCGTGCGGGTGAAGCTATTGGAAGCAGGCTGATAATCAACCCCAAACGAGACGGGTGATGTGGCATTGTTCACCCACATGGCCACTTTTCGGGTCTGCCAGGTTTGGTCGTTATAGATAATATTGGCGTAAAACCGAGGGTCGCGGCCCGTGTAAGGGTCTTGCGGTTTATAGCCGGATGTGGGGTCGGTAATGGATTTTCCGTTGGCCATCTCGTAAAGGTCAACGTGGTTTTGAGTAGGGTTCAATTGTCCCTGTGCGCCCCCAAACGAAGGCGGAATCACAAAGTCGCCCAAAAATCCGCCATTGCCTGAACGCGCGGCCCGTACCTTAATCTGAATATATTCGGGTGAGGTTGGCTGATTCAGCAGGGTTCCATAAGCTGGGTGCAGCGAAAATCGGCCTGACGAAATAATTACTTTGGCGGCATCGGCAGCCCGTTGCCATTTGGTGGCATCGCCCGAGGGGTTGTTCAGTGGGCTGGCATCCATCAACAGCAAGCGCGACCGCAACGCCCGCACCGACCCAACGGTTGCGCGGCCTCCGTTGCCCACGCCCCATTCGGTGGCTGGCGAGTAAAACGTACCCCAGGTTTCTTTGTCCAGAATTTCTTCGGCAGCCGCCAAATCTTTCAGGATAAACGCTACGGTTTCGTCGTAGGTATTACGGGGCAAATCGAAGTTGTCGGTTTGAACTAAGGGTTTGTCTAACAGGATAACGCCCCCATACCGCTTTACGAGTTCAAAGTAGAAAAAAGCCCGCAGATACAACTGTTGGGCCTTGATCAGCGGGCCGTTTTCGGCGGCTGTCCATTTCACCTTATCCACATTGGCCAGCATCACGTTGGTGTTCCGAATACCCTGATACATACGGGTATAAGTAGCCGACACATCCGTCGAGAGATTATCTAAGAACTGCCCCTGATTCATGGTCACAATACCATGACCTGTGCTGGGTTCAGCAAAAATGGCCTCGTCGGAAAATTGGCCGGTTGTGCCTTTATAGTTTTGTAACGTACTCAGCCGACCGTAGTCATCAATCAAAAAATTATAGCTATTATCGGCAAAACGGGTGGCCAGAACAGGGTCGGTGAACACATTAGCCTCGGTGATGGCCACACCGGGATCGCGTTGTAAAAAGTCTTCTTTGCAGGCAACGGCAACCATCAGAAAGCCCACAAGGAGTGTATAATTAATGTATTTCATGGGGATTTAGAATTGAATGTTGGCACCAAGGTTGAACGTCCGCGAAACCGGAACGGCGTTGTTTGGCCCGGCAAAAAAGGATCCGGCCACCGCACTACCCTGATTATTCTCGGGGTCGAGGCCCACAAATTTGGTCCACGTAAACAGGTTTTGCCCTGTCAAAAACACCCGGATTGTTTCCATATTCAGGCGTTTGGCAAAAGCGGCCGGCACGGCGTAGCTGATCTCTACGTTACGGAGTTTCAGGTAGCTGGCATCCTGCAACAGGTAATCGTTGGTAGAGTAACTGGGAGCAGCCGTTCCCCGTGGCCGAATGGCGGGCCAAGTGGCGTTCTGTGCGTTCTCGGGAGTCCAGCGGTTCAACATCTGCGAATAATAATTCCCTCCCGCAAAAAACACGTTCGAGTTTACTTTCGTAACACCCTGTAAAAGAGCCGATAACGTGAAGCCTTTGTAACCAAAGTTCGGTTCGATGCCAAACACGTTTTGCGGTACGTCTGAATACCCAATGGGTACCCGGTCCTGATTGTCGATGATACCGTCGCCATTGAGGTCGGCAAATTTAAAATCGCCCGGAATCACCGCCCCGCTCACACGGTTGGGTGGGCTGGCGGCAATGTCGTCTAAACTCTGGTAAAACCCAAGCACCTTGTAACCCCGAAACTGCCCGATAGCCTGGCCGGTGTTCTTCTGAAGGTCGGGCAGATTGATGGGTTCGTCGGTTTTAACGATGCGGTTTTTGGCGTGGGTATATTGGCCGCTGATCCCGTACCGGAAATTCCCTTTGGCATCCTTAAAACTGGCCTCTACTTCAAAGCCGCTGTTGTAGTTCTCACCGTAGTTACTCTGCGGCAACGACTCACCAAAGATCACAAGGGCCGAGCTGTTACGGGCCAGCAGAATATCGTAGCGTTTTTCATCGAAAATATCTGCCGTCACCGACATCCGGTTTCTCAGAAAAGCGGCCTCCACACCAAAATTGCGCTTAATCGATTTTTCCCAGGTCACGTCGGGGTTGCCCGACCGGCTGTGCCATACCACCGGAAACAATACGTTGGTACTGGCCGTACCGAACCGAACCCGGTTGTTGGCCGCCGAGTTAGAACTGGTGCCGGGGTCGGCACTGCCGCCGTTGGAGTATTCATCTAAATACTGAAAGCGGGTGCCACCCACGCTACCATAGCCGATGAGACCATAAGACCCCCGAATTTTGAGGTAGTCGATCCATTTGGCTCCTTTCAGGAATTTCTCCTCGCTGAGGGTCCAGCCCGCCGACACTGCCGGGAACAAGCCATATCGTTCGGTTTTGGGGTAGTTTTCGGAACCGTTGTAAGCCCCATTCACTTCAATAAAATAGCGGCTATCGTAGTTATACGTTGCCCGTAACACCACGCCTTCGTTGGCAAAAGGAGCGGCCACCCCATCGGCCCCGCGTAACTCCCGCTGCGCCACGGCCACACTCGATACGTTGTGTTTGCCAAACGAACGGGCGTAGTTCAGCGCCAGTTGCAGGTTTGTTTTCACATAGCCATAGTTCTGGGAAGTGACCCCGCCGAGGGGATCTTCAAACGAACCACGAGCCAGTTCAAGGGTTTTGGTAGTCCGGTTTACGTTATAGGCCGCATAGGACCCGTTCTGCCCGCGCACCCCGGCAATGTAGGCATCGTAGCCAAAGGTGGCTTTAAAACCCAGCCCTTTAGTAATTCTGTCTAATTTCTGATCGAGCACAAATACGCTCTCGATGGCATTGTTGCGGTAATCGACATAGCCGTTTCGCTTGATAACCGCATAAGGATTAAAGGTGTTGACACCCGCCCGACCAAAGTCTTCGATGTGGTTCAGCGTATTGTCTAACCGCTGATCTTCGGGGGTTTTTGGATTCGTATATTCAGGGTAAAACGGAATAATCCAGGCCGGAATGGCATACATCCGGGTTAGCAAATATTCCGGGCCACTCTCGAACCGCTGCCGAAAATCGCCCTGATTAGCCCCGGCCTGAAACGAATACCGACCTTCTAAACGACCGCCCAACCGCAAACTGAGGGTGGTGCTGGGAGTCAGGTTAAAATCGAGATTCGAGCGAAAATTATAGCGGGTGTAGGAGGGGTTGGTTTTGTAGCCCGACGGGGTACTGAAATCCTTGAACCCCCCATCTTCATACAAATACCCCAGCGACACAAAATACTTTATGGCTTTAGAGCCGCCCGTAAAGTTCAGGTTGTGCTGGGTTCTGACCCAGGAGGGGCGGGTAACCGCTTTGAACCAGTTGGTGTTCGGATAGAGCAGCCGGTCGCCCGTGCCGTCTTTATAAATCTGGAGATCCTGTGCCGTGAATACCTTCTGAAAACTGGACGGCACCAGCCCATATTTGATCAGGTTTTCTTCGCCCTCGTTGTGCAGCATGGCGCTGGGGTACGCATCCAGAAATTCGGGAACCTGTGTAAAGTTCACCCGGCCCACATTGCCCGAATACGATACTTTCGCCTTGCCGGTTTTGCCCGTTTTGGTGGTCACGATAATAACCCCGTTAGCTCCTTTGATACCAAACAAAGCCGTTGACGAGGCATCTTTCAACACCGAAATCGACTCGATCTCGTTGGGGTCAATGTCGCCAAAACTCTGACGTTCAACACCATCCACAATAATAAGGGCTGCTGAGTTGGTGGAGGCCCGCCCCCGAATGGTGATATTGGCCCCGTTCAGGCCGGGCCTGCCGCTGATCTGCTGGGCAAACACGCCCGACACCCGCCCAATAAGCGCGTTAGAGACATCAGTAACGGGAGCTTTCACAATTTCGTCGCCCGCAATGCTGCTGATGGCGGCTGTCTGTTCGCTTTTCTTTTGTGTACCGTAGCCCACCACCACCTCTTCCAGCGATTTTTCGTCGGTTTGCAACACCGCATTTACTGCCGTTTTGTTGCCAATCTGAATGGTCTTCGACAGGTAGCCAACATAACTAAAAATCAGCTCGTTGATATTCTCCGGCACACTAACCCGATATTGTCCATCAGCGTTGGTAGTGGCTCCCCGTTGCATGCCTTTCACTACGACCGTCACGCCCGGCAGCACCTCCCCTTTTTCGTCGGTCACGGTGCCGGTCACAATTCGGTCGGCAAGGGGGTTTGCCAGAACGGGGCTGTTGGCTGCCTGATCGTTGTTGGCAGGCACGGGCATGGTTGGCTGGGTTGTGAGCAAAATTTGCCCGCTCAGAACCTGAAAACTCAGTCCAACGGGTTTGAGCAACGTTTCCAGAGCCACCGACAATCGCTGATTGGTCAGGCTCAGGCTGACTTTTCGATTGGCTGGCACGGTATTAGGGCTATAGACGATACGGACATCGGCCAGGCGTTCCAACTCGCGGAGAGCGGTTTTCATCGGCACCGCCTGCACGTTGATGGTGATGGGCCGTTGCAACAGTTCCTGGGTATCGGACTCGCGGCCGTAGGCAACGGCCGCGAGTGTAACCATCAAAAACAGGGATAGACAAGATACGTGGATAGCAGTCAGAAAAAGCAAACGTGTGTCTCGGTAAAGGTTCATGCGCATAGAAGTGAAGGAGTGATTAGTAAGGTGAACAGCCGGGTCCGCTAACGACAATTTGGGTACCAATAAGCTCGTAACTGGCGTTGATGGATCGGCAAATAAATTCTAACTGGGTATAAAAAGGTTGCTGACTGATGTCGCCCGTAAAGCGGCAATGTTCCAGTGTTCTGTCGGGGGCTGATATGGCTATTCCATACTGATTTTCAAGGGTTTTAAGTACATCTTTCAAGGGGGTTTCATCAAAAGAAAAGTGGGCAGGGGTTTTGTCGTTCTCCATGTTTAGCGGTCGTGGTTTAGCTACCAAACCCGTTGCCCACTGG
The DNA here is from genome assembly GCA_031411995.1 of Cytophagales bacterium. GTDB lineage: Bacteria > Bacteroidota > Bacteroidia > Cytophagales > Spirosomataceae > Rudanella. The sequence goes on along the minus strand of JANOCD010000081.1, from coordinate 20,730 downwards.
CTTTTGGTGGTATAAAACGTTACCTGTTGGTTGGGTGTCAGCATCACGCCCTGCTTGCTGTCGGGAGTCGGTTGGGAAGCCAGAGAATTGCTTACCTGCCGGGCCACCCACACCTTACCCGTGCGCACAGAGACATCTACAGCCGGTGCATTCAGGGGTGCGTTCACCCAAAAAGTGGTGCCCAGCACCCGCGTCACCACAGTACCGGCATAGACCAGAAAGGGGGTTGTCTCGTCGCGTTTTACGCTGAAAAAAGCGCGACCAGTCAGCCATACCTCTCGCTTTCGGGTGTTCGTTTTGGTAGCTGTGTGCAGGCTGGCACCGGGTTCAAGTTGCACCGTGCTGCCATCTGCAAGGGTAATTAACCGTGGTCGATGCGTATCGTTTGTCCAGTTGGCAGGGCTGGCTTTTGAAAATACAGATAGTGCAGGCGGCTGATTATCTGCACCTTGCGGGCTACTGATCAACACATTTCCACCAAACCACCAGTCTCCGGCTGCGCCTATACTCAACACAATCAACACCGTTGCAGCCACCGCCCAGCGTTGAACAGGCCAATGTCGGCGCATCACGCCAATTGGTTGAATGCCTACGCTCATGGCTTCTTCGTCGGCTGCGGCATCAAGCCGCCGGTCAATCCGTTGCCAGAGATAGCGTTGCAGGCTTGCCCGTTCGTCGGTTGTCAGGCGCGGTTCCAACTCCGGGCGCAACCGATCATACCATCGGTCGATCAGGGCGATTTCGTCCGACGAACAGTCCTGCCGACTGTAGCGATGCAAGAGATGCAGAAAATCATCAACAGACATACCAGGCAAAAGGGAAGGAAAAATTTGGTTGCTGCTATGTCGTTTGAGCCTGGGTTTTACCCTAAGTGATTTTTCTAAATAGGCGAAAGTTTATATGAAAGCGTTGATTTTAAGCCTTAATTCTTGGTTAAAAACAAAACTCCTTTTGCCTACCTGTTGCACCTGCCTTCACCTTACTTTTGTGGCATAAAGTCGCCTTTTTAACTACCCAATAATTTACTCCTAAGCCACCTATGGCCGACGACCACAACCACGACGACCATGACCATGATCACAATGATGTGGAACTGATCGGAGAAGGCATTACACCGGCTGCCAACGTTGCTCCGGCGAAAGAAGGCCCGTTCCAAACCTGGCGTACTTACGCCCCGGCGATTATTAGTTTAGTATTGCTGCTGGGTGGTATCGCGCTGGACTATTTTAAAGGGAGCGGTCCGACGATTCGATGGTTCAAAGACCTCATTCGGGTGATCTGGTACGTGGCGGCTTACCTGCCTGTTGGCTGGCCGGTGCTGCGCCGGGCGTGGAGCAACATCATGAAGGGCGACGTGTTCACCGAATTTTTCCTGATGGGCGTGGCGACCCTCGGCGCGTTCGCCATCCGCGAATACCCCGAAGGCGTGGCCGTGATGCTGTTTTACACCATCGGCGAGTTGTTCCAGGATGCCGCCGTGCTGCGGGCGCGTCGAAGTATCAAAGCCTTGCTCGACGTGCGGCCCGACGAGGTGACGGTCATTAAAAACGGACAGGCCCAAACCGTTAAAGCCGCAACGGTGGCTGTTGGCGACGTGATTCAGATTAAGCCGGGCGAAAAAGTAGGACTCGACGGCACCATGCGTTCCGAGTCTGGTACGTTCGACACGGCTGCCCTGACCGGCGAAAGTGTGCCCCGTTCCATTGCCAAAGGCGAAGCGGTGCTGGCGGGCATGATTAACCGGCATTCGCTGGTGGAGATGGACGTGACCACGCCCTACCAGGATTCCAAGCTCTCGCGGATTCTCAAACTCGTGCAGCAGGCTACGGGCCGCAAAGCCCCGACACAGGAGTTCATTGCCCGCTTTGCCAAAATCTATACGCCCATTATCTGTTTATTAGCCGTCCTGATTACGGTGATACCGTACTTCTTTGTGGCTGATTATCAGTTTGCTGACTGGTTGTATCGGGGTCTTGTATTCCTGGTGATCGGCTGTCCGTGTGCGTTGGTGATTTCGATTCCATTGGGCTATTTTGGCGGTATCGGAGCCGGGTCGCGGCAGGGCATCTTGTTTAAAGGGTCGGTATTTCTGGATTTAATGACCCAGCTAAAAACGGTGGTCATGGACAAAACCGGCACCATGACCAAAGGCGTTTTCAAAGTCCAGGAAGTCAAGTCTGTGGGTGTTAATGCAGATATGTTGGCCCGGATGACGGCCGCCCTGGAAAGTAAATCAACCCACCCGGTTGCTACGGCCATTATCGACTATGCCGGTGCTGGTTACGAATCAGTTGCGGTTGAAAATGTGGAGGAAATTGCTGGTCACGGTCTGAAAGGCCGCGTTGATGGTCGGGAGATGCTGGCGGGTAATGCCAAACTGCTCCAGAAGTTCAACGTCCAATTCGATGAGGCCCTGACGAAAATCCCGTTCACCATCGTCATGATGGCTATCGACGGGCAGTTTTCGGGCTACTTCACCATTGCTGACGAAATAAAACCCGATGCCGCCGAAGCCGTAAAACGACTTCAGAAAGAAGGCATTCGCATTGTCATGCTGTCGGGCGACAAATCGGCGGTGGTTGAAATCGTGGCCAAACAAGTAGGCATTGATGAATGGCATGGCGATTTGCTGCCCGAAGACAAAGTAGCCCAGGTTGAGCGACTCAAAGCCGAATTAGCGGGCGACCCAAAGGCAAAACTCGCTTTCGTCGGCGACGGTGTGAACGATGCGCCGGTGGTTGCCTTAGCCGACGTGGGTATGGCAATGGGCGGCCTCGGCTCCGATGCCACCATCGAAACTGCCGATGTAATTATTCAGAACGACGAACCCAGCAAAATTGCCATAGCTGTGGAGATTGGCCGGGCCACCCGCCGGATTGTCTGGCAGAATATCACCTTGTCGCTCGTGGTGAAAGGCATTGTGCTGGTGTTGGGCGCGGGTGGCATCGCCACCATGTGGGAAGCCGTTTTCGCCGATGTGGGCGTGGCGATGCTGGCCATTCTGAACGCCGTGCGGGTGCAGAATTTGACATTTAAGTAAGCACTTATAGCTCTCTTATAGTACACGGCATCATAAACCGAATGCGGCTAAAAATCTTTTTCGCCGTATTCGGTTTTGGTCGTTTTAGCCCGTTTAGCAGCGTCGCTGAGGGCAAAACTTAGGCTTATTTGTACTACCCGGTCATATTTACGGTAGTCGGTAGACGAATAAAAATCAACTCCCTGCGTCATGATCGTTTGAACATTCGAGTTAAACACATTGAGCAGTTGCAGATTAGCCGAACCCCGCCCGTTCCAGAGCATGTACCGAAATCCTGTGTTAGCCAACAGCAATTCCGAATCGGCCCCCTGGGTCGTTACAGTCCGCGACAGATACGTAGCATCCGACTGCCAGGATAATCGCTTACTGATGGTCAGGGTGTTACTGAACGTCCAGTTGTAATTCGTACTGGCCTGATCGAGCGAGAGGTTATTAGCCCGGCCCCGCACGATAAACCGATAGACATTACCCGATACATAAATGCGCCAGAAATCAACGGGTTTCACTTCGGTCAGCACTTCCAGCCCTGCCGCGGTCGAACTGCCCGCGTTGGTGTAGGTGCGGAGCAGAATCGTTCGGTTATAGATCGAATTAACCCGAAAGATTTTATCCCGTACCCGGTTCAGGTAGCCCGTCAGCGTTACAAAAGCCGCTTTGCCGGTTCGGGTATAAGAGGCTTCCAGAATGTTGGCCAGTTCGGGGCGCAGGTTGGGATCGCCCACTTCGATGGTTTCGGCGTGGCGGTGGTTTTGGAAAGGGGCCATCAGGCGGGTTGTCGGGCGGTCAATCCGCCGACTGTAAGCAAGCCGCCATTTATGCCCGTCAGCCGGAGACCACATACCCTGCACCGACGGGAACAGATTCAGCGCATCGAATTGATAGGGCCGACGACCCAGCCGGTGTGTAAGCGTTCGGTTGGTGTATTCGGCACGCAGCCCGACGGTGTACGCCAGTTTTCGTAGGGTTCCACTCACCGATGCGTAACCCGCGTGAATCCGTTGCTGCAAATCCATATCATCGGCAAAAGCCGGGTCGGTCTGGTAGCGGCCCGTAGTCAGGTTCAGCCGCTCAAAATCGAACTGACCCGCGTGGTTCAATGAGCGGTATTGATACCCTGCTTCAAGTTTGCCGCCCTTTGCAATGGGCCGGACGTAATCGGTTTGCACCCGCCAGGCGCGTAAGGGGCTACGCTCGTCGGAGCGTTCCGAAACCACTACCCGTTCTGACTTATTAATCGTTTCAAGGTTGGTCAATGGCCCGCCCAACACCGAGTATTCATAGATACCGAGAAGGGTCAATTTACCCTTGTCGGCGAAGGTGTGCGTCCAGTCGGTACTGGCCGTCTGAAACTGACCCGACCGCACAAATCGGTTCTGGTTGAACGTCTGCCGGATCGAGCGCAGGTTGCCCTCATCGAAAAGGGCAAGGTTTTGGCCCGTTCCAATCAATTCATCGTAGCGAAGATCAGCTTGCCGGGCCGAAAAACGCTCGCCCGCGTAGAGGCTCACATTCAGCGTATTGCGTGCCGTTGGCGTATAGCTACCGCCCGCCCGCAGCGAATACTGGTACTCATTATAGTTACGGATACCCTCAGATGGGTAACTGGTCAGCGTGTCGCCGATCAGCGTCCGTACCTGTCCTACCCGGTAGCCATCAATGTCGAACCGGCGGTAGTCGGCCCCTACAAAAGCACTCCAATCCCGAGCGGAGTAGGTAACAGAACCATCGCCCCCGAAGCGCAGCGGGTCTGCCCCTCCGAAAAAGGCACTACCCTGTCCGCTCCAGCCGAGGATCGCATCTTTTTTGGTGATAATATTGAGAATACCGGCCCGGCCCTCTGCATCATATTTGGCCGACGGCGAGGTAATAACTTCAATGCTTTCGATGGTATTGGCGGGCAATTGGGTCAGCACTTCGGCGGGGGTTCGGTTGGACGGTTTTCCGTTAATCAACACCAATAATCCCGTACTGCCGCGCAGGGCTACTGCCCCTTCGCCCGTAACCGTCAGGGCTGGTAAACGCCGGAGCAGGTCCAAGCCCGTTCCGTTGGCCGCATTCTGAAACTGACGCGCCGAAAATACCTGTTTATCAATCTGCACCGAATTGGCCGCCCGTTCGCCTGTAACCGTTACTTCGCGCAGGTTTTGGCTGCTGGCTAGCAGAAAGATAGTCTGCAAATCAACCGTTCCCTGCTTCTGAGGTACGGTTGGGCGCAGCGTAGCCGATTCGTAGCCCAGAAACTGCACCCGCACCACCGGGGCGGTTTCGGTCAGGCCGGTAAGTTGAAACTGACCCTGGTCGTCGGTCGTCGTGCCGGTCAAAAGCACCGAATCCCGGCCCCAAACCGCAACGGTAGCATATTGAACGGGTGCGTTCGTCGCCTGATCGAGTACTTTACCCCGTAAGGTCAACCCCTGCGCGAGTAGGTTGCCCAACGGAGTAATTAGTAGAAAGAGACTGAACAGAAATCGCGGGTCGATAAAACGCATAAGCGATTAATAGAATGAGCTGGCAAGTTACCTACCATAGCCCATACATCGAAACTGTTGTTCTATCGGGTTCATTAAGAAATTGTGTATTCCGTTCAAGGCAGCATGTTTAAACGAACGGCTACAGAAAGGATATCTCGAAAAACGGCATGAACGTCAGCACGATAGAACTGATAAAAGGCAGTTTTTCGCGCAGGGTTTTCAATGCTCTATCCAGATGATACTCAACTGTTTTTTCGGATAGGTCGAGCCGTTGGGCAATAACCGGAATAGGCTGATCGTCGTAGCGACTGAGACGGAAAACCTGCCCTGTTTTGGCAGGCATTTTCTGTAATTCAACCTCGATGCTGGCAATCAGGTCGTTATAGTCGAGTAGGTTTTCAGTGCTTCGGTCCGTTTGACCATCCTCCTGTTGACGTTGATACCCCTCGTAGCGTTCGTGCTGCACCCGGTGACGAATGTGGTCGATCACGGCATATTTAAGAGCCGTAAACAGATAGGGTGTCACCTGCCGGACCTGGAGCATGGCCCGTTTCTGCCACAGATCCACGAATAAATCCTGCACTAATTCTTCAGCCGTTTCGTGAGAGTTTGTTTTCTGAAACGCCACCCGGTATAATGCAAACCAGTGTCGCTCATAGATCTCGGCCAACGCCAGTCGATCTCCGGCAGCTAAAGCACTCATTAGCTGTATATTATCACAATTTTTATGCACGATTGCCTGTCCTGATGTTGACATGCCGGTTGACTAGAAGTCTATTAAATAATTACAAATTTTTGAAAAATCGTACAATTTGGCGGTTACTTCCTAAACCAACAGGCTCCGTAGTTATACTGTTAGCCAAAACAGGTTCGTGGGGGTGGGGGGCATCGAATGAGTATGGAATGCGTTTAGTCTTTCTTTAATCGAAGATTTCCCTCAACGCATGAAGCCAATTTTATTTTTTCTGCTGATTATTTGCAGCTTGACTACTACCGCCCAAACGCCTTCTCGGGTGGGTTTGGATGCCCCCTCGCCCAATGCCACATTCACGCCTGACAGCAGCAACATCAGCGGTAGCGTGGTGGATTCGGTGAGTCGAAAACCCGTTGAGTTTGCCACTGTAGCTTTGTTCGGCCTCACGAATCAAACGCCCATTGCGGGCGACCTGACGGATGCCACCGGACGGTTTTCATTCAACAAAGTGGCTCCCGGTCGCTACCGACTGCGTGTTACCTTTATTGGCTATGAAGACCGCACCTCCGATGGGTTGGTGCTTACCCAAACCGACAACGACCTGAACCTCCCTCCGCTCCTACTGCGAACGGTGAGCCAAACGCTCTCCGAAGTGACCGTGACCGCCCAACGCGACCTGATCGAAGACAAAGAAGACCGGGTGGTGTATAATGCCGGTAACGACCCCACCAACGCAGGCGGCACCGCCATCGACGTAATGAAAAAAGTGCCTATGCTCACCGTTGACCCCGACGGCAGCATTCAGCTTAAAGGCAGTTCGAGCATTAAAGTGCTGATTAACAACAAGCCATCGAGCATTATGGCCCGCAGCATTTCCGAAGCCCTGCAAATGATTCCGGCAGAGGCCATTAAGTCGGTGGAGGTGATCACGGCTCCCTCGGCCAAATACGATGGCGAAGGCACGGCGGGTATCATTAACATTATCACGAAAAGCAAATTGCAGGGGCTTGTGGGCGGTGTGACCGGCACCACCGGCAACCGGACGCACAACCTTGGGGCCAACCTAAACATGAAACAGGGAAAAATGGGCCTTACGGCTTACGGGGGCGGAAACCGGAACCTGAACGATGGCGGTTCGGCTTCGGTTCGGCGGAGTTTACTGGCTAACCAGTCGGTGAGCGAACTCCGGCAAAGCAGCTCCAACCGCAACGTGAACCAGTCGGGCTATGGCTCGTTTAACCTCGACTATGACCTCGATTCGACGAATCAGGTTGGCTTCGACGGGAGCTTTTCGAGCGGGTCACGAACGGGTACGTCCATTCGGGATACGCGCTACGAAGGCACGCAGCCCCGGCAACCATTCCGGCGATACAGTGACAATTCGGGCGACAACGCTAACTACGATGTCAACCTGAACTACACGCGGCTGTTCAAACGCCCCGAACAGGAATTTACGTTTCTGACCCAACTCAACAACAGCAACAACGACAGCCGGTATTCGCTCGACCAGTTCATATTGCCCGAAAATGAGTTTATCAACTACCGCGAAAGGAATACCAACCGCAGCCAAACCACCGAATGGACGGTACAAACGGATTACAGTCATCCGTTCAAAAAAGGCAAAAAGACATTGGAGGTAGGTGCAAAAAGCATCCGGCGCAACGTAGAAAGTGATTTCAACCTGCAAAACGCGAAGTCGGACAGCACCGGCTTTGTTGACGATCCGCGCCGGGCCAATCAGTTCGACTATCAGCAGTGGGTAGTGGCTTCGTATGCGTCGTTTCGGATTATCACACCCAAACGGTGGAGCTATACGCTCGGCGGTCGCTACGAATTCACGGACATCGACGCGAATTTTGTGTCGAACAAAACCACGTTTCAGGATCAGTACCACATTCTGTTGCCCAACGTAGCCGTGTCGAAACGGTTCAAGAACAATCAGCGGGTGCGGCTCAGTTATAACCAACGGATTCAGCGACCCAACATCTTTTTCCTGAACCCGTTTATCAACTCCAACGACCCCAAAAACCTGTCGTTTGGCAACCCCTACCTCGACCCCGAGCGGGCGCACTCCATGGAATTCACCTACAGCGTTTACACCAAAAAGGGCCTGTCGATGAACGCCACATTGTTTAGTCGCCTGACCAACAACGCCATTGAGCGCGTCACCTCGGTCGATACGGCCAACATTTCGTATAGCACCTACCAGAACATTGCCAAAAACTCAACCTACGGCCTCAACCTGTTCGGATCGGGACGACCGGCCAAAAACTGGCAACTGAACGGCAACATCAGCCTGAATTACAGCATTTTGAACAGCGCAGCCCTGAATATTCTGAACCGCAACTGGAACTACCGACTCTCGCTGAACAGCAACGTGTCGTTCCCCCACGACTACAGTCTGCAGTTTCAAGGGTCCTATCAATCGGCCAGAATTTTATTGCAGGGGCAGTCGGGTGGCTTTTACGGCTATGGAGTAGCGGCCCGCAAAGAATTCAAAAAACGCCGGGTAATATTCACGCTGAACGCGGAGAATTTCCTCACTCGTTATAACACGATTGCCAACCAGTTTCGCACGGTCACGTTCGTAACGGATGCCAGTTCATACAATGCGTTCCGGAATGTGCGACTCACGGCCAACTGGCGATTTGGCCGCATGAACGCCAAGCCCAACCGGGCAAAAAAACGGATCAGCAATGATGATGGAAAGGCAGTTGATTGAAGGAGATTGGATGGCTGGCCGTTTAACGACATCGAAGCCGATTTTGCCAATCAAAATCAGCCAAAACCTGCGAAACTGTTGCCTTGCTCCTATCCAATCGTTTTATGCCCTAACTTACAAACCTTTTCTGATTCACCGCTCACCGGCACTTTTCACTGACCACCATGAACCAACAAGTAGCCTGGATCACCGGGGCCTCCTCCGGCATTGGCGAAGCTCTTGCCCTCGAACTCAGCCGGCGGGGTGCCAAACTTGTACTCTCGGCCCGGCGCGAAGACGAACTTCGGCGCGTGGCCAACGCAACCAACCTGCCCCCCTCCCACGTATTGGTGTTGCCGTTAGACATGACCGACGAGGCCCGTTTACCCGGCCATGTACAAACGGTGTTGGATCATTTCGGACAAATCGACTACGTGTTTCAGAATGCGGGCATTACCCAGCGAGGAACCGTGGCCGAAACCAAATTTGAGGTCTATCGGCAGCTCATGGAAATCAATTTCTTCGGGGTGGTGGCGCTTACGAAAGCCGTGTTGCCCCATATGTTGAGCCGGAAAAGTGGGCATTTTGTGGTGACGAGCAGCGTTGCCGGGAAACTTGGCACCAAACAGCGGTCAGGATATTGTGCCAGCAAACACGCGCTGCACGGTTTTTTCGACGCGCTCCGGGCCGAAATCTACGAAGCGGGTTTACACGTAACTATGGTATGTCCCGGTTATATTAGAACGCCTATTTCACTCCACGCCCTCAATGCCGACGGTCAGAAACACGCGCGAATGGATCAAAATCAGGCCATAGGCATGGAACCGGCCAAATGCGCCCGGCAAATTTGCAACGCTGTAGCCCGTCATCGCGAAGAAGTGTATGTGGGTGGTTTTGAAACAATGGGAATCTACCTCAAACGGTTTTTTCCCGGAATTCTGGGCCGGATTCTGCGGTCACGACCAGGGGAATAAGGAATCACAGAACATTTTCGGCTTAATTATAGTCATTCCCTTTATCCTGACTTACTTTTAGATTATTCTTGCATCAAATCAATTTGCCAAACAAAAGTGACGTATGAGAAAAAGATTACTACTAAATACGCTGTTGTTGTGGTTAGTAGGCCTGACAGCCTTGGCCCAGAGCAGAACGGTAACCGGAATTGTCACCGCCAGTGAGGACGGGGCCGTGTTACCAGGAGTCAACGTGATTGTGCGCGGCACCACAAATGGAGCCACCACCAACTCCGACGGGCGATTCACGCTGAACGATGTGCCCGCCAATGCTACACTTCAGATTTCGTTTATAGGCTACGAAAGTTTGGAAGTACAGGTGGGCAACCGCGCCACCATCAATGCCCAGCTTAAGTCGGATGTGAAGCAACTGGGTGAAGTGGTCGTAACGGCTCTCGGCCTCGAACAAAGCCGTGATGCGTTTGGGTCGGCAGCTTCGCAGGTGAAGGGAACGGCCATCGCCAAGTCGGGGGAGGCAACGTTGATCAACGGCCTGTCGGGCAAGGCATCAGGCGTGACCATTGTTCGCTCATCAGGCGATCCGGGTTCGGGTTCGTATATCCAGATTCGGGGGCAAAGCACCATTTCGGGTAACCTACAACCGCTGATCGTGCTGGATGGTATTCCGATAAACAACTCGACACTGGGCAACAGCACCGAGGGCGTGGCCCAACAGTCGCGCTTGAACGATATTAACCCCGAAGACATTGCCTCGGTCGAGATTCTGAAAGGAGCCAGTGCGGCTGCCGTTTGGGGAACACGGGCGGCTAACGGCGTTATAGTGATTTCGACCAAAAAAGGCACCGCCGGGCAGGGCAAAATCAATGTCAGCTTCAAATCGACGCTGTCGATGGATCAGTTGTACAAAAGCCAGCCCCTGCAAAGCAACTATGGTGGGGGTCGTTTCGGTCTTTATGAGTTCGTGCCGGGCGGTGGTTTGTCGTGGGGTGATAAAATTGCTGATCGCACCGGCGGTGCCGATACTGAGATTACTGCGCCCAACGCAACGGGTTATGCCGGTTATTTCCAGGGCGAAGATGGGGTGAAACGTTATCGCATTCTCAATGGTACGGCGGCTGCTCCCCACGGAGGCAAGAACTCGAAAGAAGTCTATGACTACCGGGACCAGTTTTTCAAAACGGGATACTTTACCGATAACGCCCTCAGTTTGAGCGGTGGCGATCCGAATGGTAATTTCTACCTGAGCCTTGGCGACCTGAATCAGCAGGGTATCATCAAAAACAACAGTAACTACCGCCGGACAACGGCCCGCGTCAATGTGGAGCGTCGATTTAACCCGTTCATAAAAACCACAGCGACCTTCGGCTACACAAAAACCACCTCCGACCGGGTTCAGCAGGGATCGAACCTGTCCGGTCTGTACCTGGGTGGTTTGCGGACTCCCGCCGACTTCAACGTACTGCCCGAAGTAGGGACGTTCTACGCCCCGAACGGTGAGATTTTTGCCAACCGGCAACGAGCTTATCGTAATCCGATTGGCTCCAGTTCCCGCTCCACCTACGATAACCCGATCTGGACACAGAAAAACGTGCGAAGCACTTCAGATGTGGATCGCTACATCGGAAAATTCGAGCTGACGCTGACCCCCCTGAAATGGCTCGATGTGGTTTCGCGGGTGGGTATTGACTCCTACACAGACAGCCGACGCGATTTCTGGCCCGCCATATCGTCTTCTAATCAGGGCGGTTTGCTGGCACTGAACGGGATAACGGAAACCCAAACCGATGTGCAAATTTTCGGGAACGCCCGTCGGCAGCTTACAAGCGAAATCAACCTGAACGCTATCGTTGGTATTAACCTAAACAACCGCTTATTCAAAAATAACTCCGGCTTTGCCCGCTCGTTTATCCTGGCCGACAATCCGGCTCCGTCGGACATCACGAACGCTCAACCATCCAACAAAGACCCGGGTTATGGTTTCTCGCAGCAGCGCACGGCCGCAGTTTATGCCACCGCTAACATCGGTTACCGTGATTATTTGTTCCTGAACCTGACAGGCCGGGCCGAGTCGGCATCGAGTTTTGGTAAGCAGACCAAACGTTCGTTCTTTTATCCGGCTGCCGATGTAGCTTTCCAGTTTACGGAAGCTTTACCTGGCCTGAAAGAAAATCAGACGCTGTCGTTTGGCAAACTTCGCCTGTCTTATGGCGAAGTAGGTGTGCAACCCGGACCCTACAATACTGTCACCTATTATACGCCCGGTGGTCTGGGCGAAAGCTGGGGACCATTCCTCGATGCACTGGCCTACGGAAACGGAGGTTACCAGGAAAGTTCGGTGTTAGGCAATCCGGCTATTCAGCCGGAACGCAAGCGTGAGTTTGAGGGAGGTCTCGACCTTCGCTTCCTGCGCGACCGTTTCTCATTGAGTGCTACATACTTCCAGAACCGTACGCAAGCGGCTATTTTGTCGGTGGCAACGGCTCCCTCAACGGGTTTTACGAGCCGGACGGGCAATGCCGCCGAAATCAGCAACAAGGGTATCGAACTCGATTTGGGAGCTAAAATTCTCCAGGGCGATGGACTGACCTGGGACATCAACGCCAACTGGACACGCTACCGCAACCTGGTCAACTCGCTCAGTGGCACCACATCGCTGTTCCTGGCGGGTTTTGCCGGCACATCGTCGCGAGCAGTTGAAGGGCAACCCCTCGGCGTTTTGTGGGGTGGCGATTTCCTGAAAGATGGCAGTGGAAAACTGATTCTGAACGATGCGGGTTTCCCGCAGGCAGCTCCGCAGGAAGGCGTGATTGGCAACCCGAACCCTGATTTCAAAATGGGTATCGGCAACACCTTTGCCTACAAAGGACTGTCACTCTACGTGTTGTGGGATATGCAGGTTGGTGGCCAGATTTGGGGCGGAACACGGGGTGTATTGAGCTACTTTGGTCGGTCGGATCTGACCGGGAACGAGGTAACGGCACCCAAAGATCTCCAGGTCTATAACACCGATAATGACCAGTATGGCGATGCCAACGGCACCATCAAATCGGGAACAACCTTCCGGGGCAACATTGCCGATTTTGGCGGTGGTCAGGTAGCCCTTACCGAATCGTGGTATAAAGACCTTGGGGGTGGGTTTGGTCCGGTAGCCAGTCAGTTTATTGAGAAGGCCGACTGGCAGCGTCTGCGCGAAGTGACCCTTTCGTACTCGCTCAAATCGCCGGGCTTCCGCGAAAAAACGCGCCTGTCATCGGTCGATTTCTCACTGACGGGACGTAACCTGCTGATTATCTCGCCGTTTGTGGGCAACGACCCCGAAACCAACCTGACCGGAACAACCAACGGACGCGGTCTTGATTATTTCAATAACCCGGCAACACGCTCCGTCCTGTTCACCATTCGGATCAATTATTAAGACGTTAGACATTACATACTATGCAATTTTGGAAAAAAACGCTCTCCATTCTGACTGCCGGGTTCTTGCTGGCATCGTGCGAGAGTTACGTTGATAAAGTGGACGAAATTGACCCTACCTCCCCTGTCGATGCACCCATTGCCTCGTTGTTAACGGCAACGCAGGTGAATTATCAGGGCATTATGGAGGGTGAAATGGCCCGGATAGCAGGTATGTGGTCGGGCTATTTCACGGGTTCCGACCGCCAATATGTAGCCCTCTACAACTACAATACGGTTTCCGCCGATTTCGACGGTTCGTGGGGTAACATCTTCGCAGGGGCAATCAAAAATGCGCGGGTACTTCGGCAAAAAGGCGTTGCTGCCGGAAACCGGAGCGTGCAGGGTGTGGCCAAAATTATGGAGGCCCACACCATGGGCATGACAGCGGCCTTGTGGGGAGATATTCCGTTTACGCAAGCGTCGAACCTGGCGCAGTTTCCCAACCCAGCCTACGACACGCAAACAGCCGTTTATGCAGCAGTTCAGCAACTCCTGACCGATGCCATTGCCGACCTCGGCACGGGTGTGGGATCGCTAACCGGCGACTATATGTTTGGCGGAGGACGCACGTTGTGGATTGCTGCCGCTAATACCCTGAAAGCCAAATTCTTTTTGCACCAGGGACAGTATCAGCAAGCCATTAATTTTGCCAACAACGGCATCAAGAACCCAGGTCAGAACCTGTTTGGCTACCATGATAATGAGTATCAGAAAACGTATAATATCTACTACTCGTTTCTGACTTATGACCGAGCCGGCTACATGACCGCCGAGGGTGCCTATGCGGTGAAGCTGCTCGACGCAGGTGACCGTCTGAACCGTAACAACACCAAAACCAACGAAGGTGCCCGACTAAACTGGTACTACCAGCAGGGTCTAAACACGGCTTCGGTGGAGCCAAACGTACTGTCGGCCCGCGAACCGGGCTTTAGCTGGGGCGTGGCCTCCGATGGTAGCGAAGATGGCTTTTTTGCCTGTGATGCCCCGTTCCCGCTCGTAACATTTGAAGAAAACCAGTTGATTCTGGCGGAGTCGCAGGCGCGTTTAGGTCAAACAGCTCCTGCTTTAGCGTCGCTGAACCTGCTTCGGTCATTCTATGCCACCGGTGGTTATATTCCTGAAGGCTGGCTGGGTGCGGGCCTCAAGTACGATGCCTATGTGCTAGCCGATTTCGCCACGGGCGGTATCGAGAATCGGGCGGGTACTCGCTCGGCAGAGCAGGCCTTGCTGCTGGAGATTCTGGAAGAACGTTACCTCTCGTTATATGGTCAGTTGGAAGCTTTCAACGACATCCGCCGGACGGCCAACGCGCTACGGATTCCGGCCAACACGGGCTCTCAGATTCCGCGCCGATTCCTGTATTCACAAGCCGAAATTAACGCGAACACCTCGGCCCCCCGCCCGGCCCCGGATTTGTTTACGCCAACGGCGATTTTTAAATGATAAATGCGTAATGATAAATGGGCTGACGCGAAGATGATGCGTCAGCCCATTTATCATTACGCATTACGCATTTATCATTTTTTACTCTCCATATAATCCACTGTCAAGTGGCATAACGACTTAACACCCAATACGAGAGAACCCTCGTCGATGTAGAAATCAGGGGTGTGGTGCGGGGCAGCCTCTTCGAGTTTGCGGCCTTTGGGCATTCCGCCGAGGAAGTAGAAAAATCCCGGCACTTTCTGCTGGAAGAACGAAAAATCTTCGGCACCCGTCTGAGCGGGGGTAATCTGTACATTGCTCTTTCCGGCCAAGGCTTCGAGCGTCGGAATCATCTGATCGGTCAGGGTGGGGTCGTTATAGGTAACGGGATACATGATCTCCAGGCTTACCTCCGCTTTGGCACCGGCACTTTCGGCAATGTTGGTAGCAATTTCGTTGATGCGCCGATGAATAAGGGCCTGATGCTGAGGACTAAACGAACGAATCGTGCCAATCATGTTCACCTCTTCGGGAATGATATTCTGGCGAATGCCGCCGTGAATGGCTCCCACTGTTACTACCGCCGGATTGTCGGTGATAGACAGGTTACGGCTCACGATGGTTTGCAGGCCCATCACGACCTGAGCGGCCGTCACAATCGGGTCGACACCGGCCCAGGGATTGGCTCCGTGGGTTTGCTTACCTTTGATTTTAATAGCATACTGATCCACTGCCGCCATTGTGGCACCAGGACGGTATTTGATGGTGCCAACCTCCGTCATGGAGTTGATGTGCAGGCCGAAAATCGCATCCACTTTAGGGTTGTCCAGCACGCCCTCTTTCACCATTAGTTTCGCTCCCCCTTCTTCACCCACGGGTGCTCCTTCTTCGGCAGGTTGAAAAATGAATTTCACCGTGCCTTTCAGGTCAGCTTTCACCGATGCCAGTGCCTCAGCCGCGCCCATCAGCATGGCCACGTGTGAGTCGTGCCCACAGGCGTGCATCACCCCCGTTTTCTGGCCATTATACTCGGTCATCACCTGCGATTTAAACGGAATATCGACCCGCTCCGTCACTGGCAGTCCATCCATATCGGCGCGGAGTGCCACCACTGGGCCGGGTTTGCCGCCTTTCAGAATACCGACCACGCCGGTCTTGGCCACATTCACCTGGACCTCCATGCCGAGCGAACGAAGGTGGGCTGCTACCTTGGCCGAGGTCTGAAACTCACGGTTACCGAGTTCGGGGTTCTGGTGAAAATCCCGTCGCCAGGCAACCACCTTTTTCTCCAGGCTTTCGGCTTTCTGGTTGATTTGGGTTTTCAGGCCTGCGTTTGATTGAGCGTTGCCGGCGTTAACGGCAACAAGTCCCAAAGCAAATGCAGTAAGTACAAATTTTTGGATATCGATCATAATTCGGTAATAAATAAATAGGTTCTTAATCAATCTGCAAGATACGGGTTTCGCCAAATTATTTTTCGTTTTAGACCATTACAGCGTACTTTTGCTTTTGATTTAGTCAATATCTCAACCAACTTTATTAACACACAACTATGTTCAAAACTTTACTTAGTGTCTTTTTACTAAGTATTTTCCTTAGCCTTCCTCTCCTGGCTCAGGATGTTACCGTAAATGGGCGCGTCACTTCATCCGATGATTCCTCCGTTCTTCCCGGAGTAAGTGTGCAGGTAAAAGGCACCACGCGGGGTACTACCACCGATGGCAACGGTAATTACAAAATCAACGTGCCAGCCAATGGGCAGTTGGTGTTTAGTTTCATTGGCTATGTTGCTCAGGAGGTCGCTATTGGAAACCGCACGCAGGTAAATGTTACGCTGCTGGCCGATGCCGCTATCCTGAACGAGGTTGTCGTGGTGGGCTACGGCACCCAGAGTAAGAAGACCATTACGGGAGCCATTTCTTCCGTTGAGGGCAAAACTATTTCCGACAAACCCGTGCAGAGTTTCGATCAGGCCCTGCAAGGCCGGGCTGCGGGTGTAAACATCACAACACCAAACGGAGTACTCAACAACGCGCCCGTTATTCGGATCCGCGGAGTGTCGTCGATCAGCGGTTCCTCGTCGCCCCTGATTGTGATCGACGGTTTGCCCATCAACTCGGGCAACGTGTCGCAGGGGGGCTTCACGGTGAACAACCCGCTGGGCGACATTAACCCCAACGACATTGAGTCGCTCGACATTCTGAAAGATGCATCGGCCACGGCGATTTATGGGTCGCGGGCGGCAGCAGGCGTTATCCTGATTACGACCAAGAAAGGCAAAGAAGGCAAAGCCCAGGTAACCTACGATGGCTGGGTGGGGTCCACCAAGCCATTCCGGCTCTTCGATATGCTGAACGCCCAGGAGTTTATGGATTACAAAAACCTGTCGGCCCGCAACGCAGGCTTGCCCGATCAGTTTTTCCCGACCCTGAACGCCGATGGTTCGATTGTCGATACCGACTGGTATGACCTTATTTACCGGACCGGCTACAGCCAGAATCATAACCTGAATGTGAACGGGGGCACCAAAGACACCCGGTATGCTTTCTCGGTGGGCTACACTAACCAGCAGGGGATGGTTCAGAAAAACGATTTCAGTCGTCTCACGGGTCGGATGAACATTTCGCACCAGTTGAACAAAGCGATCAAGCTGGGGTCCAACATCAGTTTGGCTAACAGTTTCAATCAGTCGCCCAACACCGGCACCACGGGGGCATTCAGCACGGGCGGATTGGGTCGATTGCCGCTGGTGCTGGCTCCCAACGTGGCTCCCCGCAATCCCGACGGTTCGTATAACATCAACCGCTCGGCCAACAACCTGGGGCTGGGCAAGAACCTGATCGGCCCCGGCGGTTATTATAATCCCCTGCCCGACCTCGAACTGAGCAAATTCACCTCTGAAAACAACCACATCATCGGTAATGTGTTCGCGGATGTGTTTTTGCTGCCGAATCTCGTCTTTCACACCTCGTATGGCATTGATCAGACCACGGTTGAAGACATTGATTTCCGCAACAGCGTTCATGGCGAAGCGGGCACGGTTGGCGGGCAAGCCACCAACATTTACAGCAACATTAAGCAGTGGAACCTGCAAAATTATTTGACCTACAACCTTGAACTGGGAAAAAACAGCCTTCAGGCTATTGTAGGCACGGAGTCGCAGAAGCAGACCATTAACATTTGGGGTGGCACACGGCAGGGTCTGTCCGATCCGTTTTTCACGACGTATCAGGGCAACTTCACCACCAACAACCCGCCACCGGGTTTGCAGACGGAGAACGCGCTGCTGTCGTATTATGGCCGGTTAACTTACGATTTCGACAAGAAATACCTGTTTTCGGCAACCCTCCGGCGCGATGGATTCTCGGCCTATGCGCAGGGCAATAAGTGGGGAAATTTCCCAGGTGCTTCGGTAGGGTATCGGATTTCGGAAGAAGGTTTCTGGAAAAATTCAGCCCTGGGCCGCGTGGTCAACGAGTTGAAACTGAGGGCAAGCTGGGGCCGGGTAGGCAACACGGGCATTGGGAACTTTGCATCGTTAAGCCTCTTTGGATCAGGGCTATATGGCACCGTGCCTACGTTTGCGTTCTCGCAGGCTGGCAACCCCGATCTGCGCTGGGAAATCAGCACCAACACCGACCTTGGTATATCGTTTGGCCTGTTCAATGACCGCATCACGGGCGAGTTAACCTACTATAACAAGCTGCTGAATGATCTGGTATTGAATGAACCACAGGCTCCATCGCGGGGTATTCCGGGCAACAGCATTGCCACCAACGTGGGTTCGATGGTAAACAGGGGATTAGAACTAACCCTGACTACCAATAACCTGACACGGGGTAAATTCAACTGGACAACCTCGTTCAACCTGACCACGGTAGACAACGAAGTGCTGGCCTTAGCCAATAACAATTCCGATATTTTCGCATCGACGGGTGGTCTGGAAAGCTCCAACATTGTTCGGGTAGGCGAGTCGGCTGGCAGCATTTACGCCATCCGTACCAATGGCGTTAACCCCGCCAACGGACAGCGTATTTTTGTTAATGCCGCTGGACGCGAGGTGCAGTATAACCACGCGGCTGCCCCCGCCCAACGCTGGACCTACGTGGCCGACGGAGCTGTTGCTCCCGCCATTTCTGGCACCGACCGGGTGGTGATCGGCAACGCAATTGCCAAATATTATGGTGGACTCGACAACACGTTCCGGTATGGCAATCTTGATTTAAGCGTGTTTTTGCAGTATTCGGGTGGCAATTACATTTTCAATGGCACCAAAGCGGGTTTGCGCGATCAGCGTCCCTGGAACAACCATACGGATGTTTTGAACCACTGGAAACAGCCGGGCGACGTAACCAACATTCCGAAGCCGGTGCTGAACGACAACGTCTCGAATGGGTCGGCCAATCCAATTTCGGAGAACGCCGAAAAAGGCGATTTCATCCGGGGGCGCAACATTATGCTGGCCTACACGCTCCGCAACAACCTGCTGCGCAAGGCCAATATTGCTTCGTTGCGGGTGTATGGACAAGTGCAGAACGCCTTTGTGATCACGAATTATACCGGGGCAGACCCCGAAATTTCGACCAACCGCGACACCAACATCGCGCCGGGTGTAGATCGCAACTCAACTCCGCAAGCCCGCACATTCACACTTGGTCTGGGTCTGACGTTTTAGGAACGTGTCCCTCAACTTCAATTCTACTTTAGACGATGATTTTTTCAACCATACAAACTATTTCCCGGCGCGGCCTGCTCCGAACCGCGTTGGCAACAGCCCTGCTGGGCACCGGTCTCACGGCCTGCAACGAAAAGGAGTTTCTTAGCCCGGCCCCCCTCACATCCCTGTCTGATCTGGAAGCGTTCAACACCCCCGACCGGGTTCTGGCGCAGGTAAACGGGCTTTATGCCAGCGTGAAATCGGGGCAGTTCATGGGCGGACGCTATATTATTTACGGCGAGGTTCGGGGCGAGGAGTTTCTGAACGTGACCAACAACGGGGTAACGGCTCTGGCAGCCTGGAACCACACCGAAAACTCCGGGGCCAATGAACCAACCAACCTGTGGAACGCAGCTTATTTAGCCATTAACCGGGCCAACCTGTTCTTGGTGGGTCTCGATGCGAACCCGACGGTTGTCGATCAGACACTGGCCAACCAGTATCGGGCCGAAGCGCGTTTGCTGCGGGCCTACACCTATCATCAGATGGTGCAGCTTTTTGCCCAGCCGTTCATCAAAGACAACGGAGCCTCGCCCGGCTTGCCTCTGCGGGTAAAAGGCGAGGTTGGTTCAGGCAGCAACGATCTGGTTCGGGCAACGGTCGCCGACGTGTATAAGCAGATTCTGGACGACCTTAACTTTGCCGAAACCAACCTCCCGGCCAACTACGCCAATGCCACGCTAAACACCACACGGGCGCACAAAAACACAGCCATTGCCCTCAAAACGCGGGTGTATCTGACCATGGGACAATGGGCCAACGTGGTTACGGAAGGCAACAAGATTGTGGCAACAACAGCCCCATTCCGGGCCAGTTCGGGCGTGTTGCACCAGTTGCAGGCCGACATCAGAACGGTTTTCAGCAACTACATCACTACCGAGTCGATTTTCTCGATGCCGTTTAGCAGCAACGACCTGCCGGGCACTCAGAATGGCCTGCACAGCTACTACGTACCGCTAACGGGTATCGGTGACTTTAGTCTCAACCCCACCGGCATCATCAGCAACACAGCCACGTTTGCCACCACCGATACCCGCCGGTTGTTTGTCCGGGCCGACTATGCGGGTGACCTTATCAGTGGCGCACAACGCAGCCGCCTGGCCAAATTCCCGACTGGTCCGCAACACACCGACTGGGTGCCGGTTATTCGGTATGCCGAGGTGTTGCTGAACCTTGCCGAGGCCAAAGCCCGACTCAACACGGCTGCCGTCGACGATCAGGGCCTGGCGTTGCTGAACTCCGTTCGGGGCCG
>JANOCD010000080.1:0-3018 GCA_031411995.1 Cytophagales bacterium | reverse complement strand
TAGGGGTTCCCAGTTGCAGTTGTTTTTGGTAGATGCACTCGGCCATACCGTGATTAACCGGCAGATCACGGTGAGCGGTGGTCGCCACAAAGAGCCGATTAGTTTAGAGCAGCAGCCAGCGGGTCTGTATCTGTTGCGGGTAAGTACGCCCGACCAAACGCAAACGGTGAAGGTGCTTAAACACTAACCAAAAACAGGCTCGTCCCTGTTCTTTCAACTATGCATGATGGTACGATGGAACCGTTTTCTGGCCTTGTTGGGTCGCGGTACGGCCAACCAAAAACCCGTGTCGAATCAGGTTATCAACGGCCCGCTGACAATCCGGTACGTCGTGGAGCAAACCAACTCGCAGGCGTGGTATAACCTCGGTACCAGGCCGGGCAGCAAAATCAATACGTCCTTTTTCAGTGTCCACCACTATGGCAAAACCATTGTGGTGGACACAACCGGGGGGGCAGTCACGGAGTTCTGCCAGGCGTTATTTCTTACCGATGCGCCCCGCCCCGCCGTGTTGGTCGCGACGCACAGCGTTTATCTGATCACCGAAGAGAGCGGGAGGGCTGCCGTGAAACCAATTGATGTACAGGAGGGCGACTTTGCCCGATTCCAATGGCTCGACAGCGACAACGGGCAGCCCAAAGAACAGCAGGAGGCTTTCCCCAGCGACAACGCGCAATCGTCAAGGTTTTTGTCGGGAGGCCGCTATCTGTTAGTTAACACGCGGACGGTGCTGGACATCCAAACGTTTGCCATTTACACTATTGATACGAACAGCCCGGCTTTTATTAAAAACTGGATGGTTACAATCCATTCGATTCGGACGTGGTGGCCATGTCGCCCCAAAAGACGCAACTTGTCCTGATTGGCTACCGCAAAAATCCGTTGACTACTCTTTCCGAGTATGCCCTTATTGCCATCGACATCCTCAGAAACGAACCCTACGCCGTACCGTTTGACCGCACCGACACCCGGTTTGTCGCTATCTGGGAGGCTACCCCCGACTGGTTTGCCCTTTATTTCGACTGGACGGTTGACGGGCAGGGTCAGGAACGGCTGACCGTTCGCCAATTC
The DNA here is from genome assembly GCA_031411995.1 of Cytophagales bacterium. Lineage (GTDB taxonomy): Bacteria > Bacteroidota > Bacteroidia > Cytophagales > Spirosomataceae > Rudanella. The sequence goes on along the minus strand of JANOCD010000080.1, from coordinate 1,947 downwards.
AGTCAGCTACCGTACTGGCAGGGGCGGTGGGTACTGATTCCCGGCGATGAACAGCCGTGGCACTACGAACTCAGGCCGGTGTTGCCGGGTATGGTTGCCCCATTTGTGGCCTGTATTCAGCAGGAATACCCGGTGAGCGACCTGACAATCCGAGAGACGGAAGACCGGATTATCGCGGGGTTCACCATCATGGGTATCCCGCAGGGATTTGACATTTACAAACGAACCGGCACCTTGACCTGGTATTGCGACGACAGTGTGATGGCCAGGCGTGTGGGCCAGGCATTCGACCGCGAACTGGCAACGGGCCAATTCCAGCACCTGTTCGGCAGATTTGATACTGATTGATTTTCACTTAGTAACGCCCAAAAACCATGATGATTCTCGTAGCCGGTCCCTACCGTTCCGGCACCAACGACGACCCGGCTCTGATGGCCGACAACCTGCACCGGCTCGAAGCCGCAACGCTGCCCCTGTTTCGGGCGGGCCACCTACCCATGATTGGCGAGTGGGTGGCTCTTCCGCTCTGGCAATTGGCCGGTGGCCAAACGCCCGGCGATGCCGCGTGGCAGGAAATTCTGTACCCGGTGGCCCACCACCTGCTGGCTCGTTGTGAGGCCGTATTGCGGCTCCCCGGCGAATCGAAAGGAGCCGACGAAGATGTCCGGCTGGCTACCGAACGCGGTTTGCCGGTCTATTACCGACTCGATGATGTACCAGGCGTAGCTCAACCCTGACCAGTAGTTTACCGTACCCGTTATCCCTTACTCACTCCCTCATGGCAAACCAAAAAACAATTCTCGACGAGTGGTTCGTCAACGACCTCGAAGACGGTTCTTCGCTGACCATCACGGTCGTTCACTGCACCGAACTCGGCAACCAATCGCTGCCCGGCCTTCAGGTGCTGTACATGGGCCACACCGTCAACTACGAACCCAACATCGTGGAACGTTGGGCCTACCAGGCTATCAAAGCGGGCGTAACCGACTACCTGCTAACCGATTATTCGTGGCTGGTTCACGAGGATCAATTCGTGAAAAACTACCTCGTCGTTGGCTCACCGGGAAAGGCGCAGGTAAGCGTGAAAACCCGGAGTTCAAAAGTGATTACCAAAGAGTATGACTTGCCCTTCAACGTATAAAAGCCACCGTTTGCCCTGAAAACAACATGAAACGGACAAAACCCATACGATTCATTGCTGTCGTCATCATCCTGGCAAGCTTGTCCACGGGTGTACTGACTTACAAGCGTAAGCCCGTTCCGGCTCCTCCGCCCTATTCGGTTGTTGCCCGGTCCGTTGTTGCTGTTAGTAGCGATAAAACCAGGTAAGGCAGACGGTCGTGGCATTTTTGACTTGGTACAAAACTCAGTTGCCCGCTCTCAGCCGGATTCTATTGGTCAATCAGTCACCGGGCAAACCCTATTCGGTGAACCTCAAAAACGGCGAGCAATACTTGGTTTACCTCAAAAGCAGCCACCTGCTGACGAACACGTACCTGAATGAATGGCGGACGTTTTTTAAAGAACGCGATGCGGGTTTCCGGTTCAGTCCACAGTCGGAAGGGCCACCCACCGGGTTCGAGTACGATTTGGTAATGCTCAGTCAGGAGGTTGATCTACAAATGGCCTCACTGAAATCGCTGAAAATTGACAGGATAACCATCGCGAAAAACCGCGCAACGGTCGAATTGACGTTGTTGGGGGCGTATGAATTTCGGCTGGTGAAACAGAACGGTCGCTGGATGATTAACGAAATTTTAAACACGGGGGAAGAATGATTCCCTTAGTCACCATCATGAAAATTATGTAACTGTTTAGGTAGCCCATTTGAAGCTACCTGCGAGAACGCTGGCTAATTGATCGACCACGTTCTGTCCGTTCTTTTGCATCGTAGAGATGAACCCGGCAATCCGGGCATACATAGCCGCCCCGCTTTCAGTCCGAAAG
>JANOCD010000079.1:0-24079 GCA_031411995.1 Cytophagales bacterium | reverse complement strand
GCCACGCTGTTCAAACAGCTCAAAAAAGAGAACCCAAACGCCTATTTTTTTCATGCGGGCGATTTCCTGAGTCCGTCGGTGATTGGGACGCTCAAAAATGAGGGCAAAACCATTCGGGGGAAGCAAATGGTGGAGGTAATGAATGTGGCTGGGGTGCAATACCTGACGGTTGGAAACCACGAGTTCGACCTTGACGATGTGGAACCCGTGAACCTTCAGGAACGTATCAACGAGTCTAATGCTCAGTGGTTTGTGGCCAATGCCCGCCAAAAACAAGGCACCGATTTTGTGCCGTTTGCCAAAGTTGCCAACGGGCAACGGAGCGAGTTTCCGGCTTCGGTGGTGCTGGACACGCCAGGGGGTAAAATTGGAGTGTTGGCCGTGACCATCCCCGTCAACAAGCCCTATGTGCAGATTACTGACCCCATCGACGCGGCCAAAGCCGAATATGACCGCCTGAAACCCCAGTGCGACGCGGTGATTGCCCTCACCCACATCAACATTGCCGACGACCGACGACTGGCGCAGGCTGTTCCGGGTTTGGCCCTCATCATGGGCGGCCACGACCACGACCATATGCTCGAAAAAGTAGGTAATGTGGTGATTGCCAAGGCCGATGCCAATGCTAAAACGGTCTATATTCACCGCCTGACCTTCGATACCAACAAGCAACTGACCGTAGTTTCGGAACTGAAAACCATTGACGCAACCACCCCCGACGATAGCCTGACCAAAGCCGTAGTGACCCGTTGGCAGGGCATTGCCGACCAAAGTTTTCGCAGTCTGGGCTTCGACCCGAACGAGGTGGTGGCCGTGGCCAAAAATCCTTGGGACGGGCGCGAATCGGCGGTGCGGCACCACCCAACGCTCATGACCGAAGCCATTGCGAAGGCTATGAGGGCAGCCTACCCAACGTCCGATATAGCCCTGTTCAATGGCGGTTCAATCCGAATCGACGATGTGGTGCAGGGCAACATTACCCAATACGACATTGTCAGGATGTTGCCCTTTGGTGGGGGCATTCAGCGGGTGGCCATGACGGGGCGGCTGTTGCAACAACTGCTGACCGCTGGGCGGCTGAATGTGGGGCGGGGCGGCTATTTGCAAACAGACGGTGCCAATTACGACGAGGGTTCCCAAACCTGGCTCATCAACGGAAAACCCCTGCTCACCGACCGCGACTACGAAGTGGCCATTCCCGATTTTCTGATGACGGGTAAAGAGTTCGGTATGAGCTATTTAACACCCGCCAATGGAGGAGTAAAAACCACCGTCAACCCACCCGCAGGCGACCCCCGAACGGATATTCGGAAGGTGCTGATTGCGTATTTGAAGAAGTAGGAACAGGCCATTTCAGGCAAAAGCCAGTTGGAATTCTGTACCGGCTCCCTGCTCTGACCGAACGCTAATCTGGCAGGTAATGGCCTGAGCCAAATCGCGGATAAGGTGCATACCCAGTCCTGTTTTGCCACTAATAGTGGTATCGCTGGCATAGAGCGCGTTCAATTGACTCGCTGATATACCCGGCCCATTATCGGTGATAGTTAACACAACGCGTCCATTTTCGACCCGTGCCTGCCACTGAATGTGGGCCGGTCCACCGACGCGCGCTCCGCCGACGCGGTCGGGCCTGTTTCTTAGGGCATGGATGGCGTTGCTGGTCAGGTTTTGCATGATGGTGCGGAGGTAGTCCTCATCCGTAGCCACCTGTAAACCAGGGGGGGTACTGAAGCTGAACTGCACGTTGGCCGTCCCCATAAAGTGCCGCTGCAGGTGGTCGAACAGGCTGTCAACGGCAATCAATTTTACATCAGGTTTGAACTGTTGCATCTGCCCTTTGCTCCACAACAGCATCGACTCCATCGTATCGAGCAGGTTCTCAGCAGCTTCGGTTATCTGTTGCTGATGACGGGCTGCGTGTTCGGGCGGAAGCAGGTCGGGGCTTTCGCGCTGCAGGTGCAGAAAGTTAATCAGGTTGGCAATGGGGCCGCGCAGATCGTGGCTCAGAATGGCGAAGAAACGGGTTTTTACCTGATTGGCTTCGTCAAGTTCCTGATTCAGATGCAAGAGCGTCGTGTTGGTTTTTTTGCGGGTTCGGTTCTGCCAGTAGAGCAATCCCCCGATGATTAGCAACAGGCCCACGCCCCCCCACAAAGCCAATTGCCAGCGTTTTTGTCCGGCAATGGTCAATCGGTTAATTTCGAGTTGCTTATCGCGGAGTTCAATTTCACGCTGCCCTTCCAGTCCGGCAATTTTATTTTTAGCCTCTTGTGAATACAGCGAATCCTGTACGTCCTGATACGCCCGAAAGTTTTCGTAAGCTCCTTTGTAATTGCCCGTTAATGCCTGTAATTCAGACAGGTTACCCCGGAAATTGGCCTGATCGCCCACTTCGCCCTTGTCGGCACTAAGCCGGATGGCATCGGTCAGGTATTGTTCGGCTAATTGGAGCCGGGCGGCCCGGTCGTTGGGGCGGATCGTGTCGGTGCCGGGGCCTGGGGATCGAACCAGATCGAAATAGGCTATACCGAGGTTGGCGAGATTGTTGACCGCGTCGAGGTTCAGCGGGTTGAGACTATCCCAAAGTTGCCTTGCTTTCAGCGCGTAGCTGATTCGCCGACCATAATCATGTTGCATGGCCAGGGCCAGGTTGCCATAAGTTCTGGCCATGCCTTCTTTATTACCTACTTTTTGATGTTCGGCTACGGCCCTAATCCCAAACTGTCGGGCTTTTTGCCAGTCTTCCAGTTGCGTATAGAGTGCCCCCATGCTGGTGAGCGAAGCCGCCAGTTCGCGTTGGGCGTTGATGTCGGGATTGCGTTGCTGTTGCCGGAGCGTCAATGCCCGTTGGCCAAATTGCAACGCCTTCGGCATGTTTTTCTGAATCCGGTAGATCTCCGAAATATTGTCCAGACTGAGGCCAATGAGGTAATTGTCGCCCGTTTTTTCGGCATATTTCAAGCCCTCAAAATAATAGCGCGTAGCCGCCGGATAGTTGGACCGAATGTTCTGTTCGGCCACACCGAGGTTATTGAGTGTACTGGCCAGGTTCCAGGTGTCGCCAGTGGCTTCATAGATGCCTACCGCCTTTTCGTTATGGTATCGGCAGGAGTCGTAGTTGCCTTTGTCGCTGTGAGCACGGGCCAGATACGCATTGAATACGCCCAGACCACGCTGCCACTTCATGCGGGACACGTGCTGTAGGCCCAACCGGCTATAGCGCATGGCCTGGTCACTGTTGATAAAAAACCACTCCTCGGCAATAACGCGATACAGACGGGCTTTCACGGTATCGTTGGCCGCTTTGGGGAGTTCGCCAACCAACGAGTCGATCAGCGCACGTCCCTGCTTTTGGGCCAGCGTGGGCAGCGAAAGGAGCAGTAAAAAAGAGAGTAGTCGCTTCATCCAAGTCCGTTCAACACCGATTTATAACTCCGCCCAACGGGCAACGTAAACTGCTGAACATGAACCTGTTGTGCGCCAATCCGGTCTACGAAGTGCCGTTGTACGGCGTAACTTCGATGAATACGTAAAAACGACTCGAACGGTTTGCTCTGCAACAGATTCCCGATAGACGACAGCACCGTGTATTGGTGCGTCGCCGTAACGATGCGCGTATAATCTTTCAACCCTTCCAGGTAGACAATTTCGTGCAGGTTGAGCTTAATCTGCTGATGGCCATCTTTGATAAACACAGTGTCCCCGCCGAGGCTTAGGTCGAACAGTTGCGCTTTACGAGTCAGTTCAAAAAAAGCCTCCACCCGACTTATGGTATGGGCGAAGCGGTCGCGCCGGATCGGTTTAACCAAATAATCGAACGCATCAACGGCAAAACTCTCGGCAGCATAGTCGGGATAGGCCGTAATGAAGATGCACACCGGCACTTCCATCAGGCTTGCGCGCAGTTCCAGCCCGCTCAGACCGGGCATATCAACATCGAGCAACAACACCTCGACAGGTTGATTTTGGAGCATCAACAGAGCCTCGGTGGCCGACTCGAACACCCCGATTATGTTCAGCAACGGGTATTGCCGGGTATGAGCGAGGGCCGTGAGCCGATCAATCTCGTTGTCGTCAACAATAACGCAGGAATGGGAATTGGGGGACATAGCCTTACCAGATAGTCAGCAATCAAATATAACTGCTTTTTAGGTTACCAATCAACCACTTGCTCAATTGGCCCTGTTGTTAGTCGACTCAAACGGTCGTTGGTCGAGTGGGTCTTGTGGACACCGGGCAATTGGAGCAGTTTTGGTTCAGCAACCCAATTTATTTACTGACGAACGGTTTTGCCATGAACAACAAACTACTGCTTTTACTCCTGTCGGTTATGCTGGCCTGTAGCCCTGCCGAAACGGACGAGCCGAACCCCAATACCGCGAACCCAACAACCCCAACCAACCCGACTCTCGGCGGAACCGTCAGTTTGGGCAACGGTCAACCGGGCGTGGTTGGCCTGTCGGGAATTGGCGCGTGGGACAATCTGTCGGCCACCGAAAAGAGCCGCGTGAAAGGATGGAACAGCCTGTTTGTTCATGCCTCGGTGGGGGGCGACCTCGAAGATGGCAGCCAGAATAACGGAGTCAAGTTTGAGTTTTACGACGGCGACAAACTGAACGACGGGCCAAACGGTGCCGACTGGAATTCGATTAACAACGGCAACAACATCTCGAACGGCGAACCCGACAAAAAGATGGCCGCTTTCAAACGCGAAGCTCTTCAGCAAAAAGACAAACTCCAGATCGCGATTTTCAAATTTGGCTATGCCGACATCACCGATGGCAACGTAGAAAGCGCGAAAACCGCCTACAAACAAATGATTGACGAGTTGCGGGCGGGCGGCATTAAACGGTTTGTGCATATCACCCCGCCCCTGATCTACATTGTCAGGAAAGACGATGGCAACGCGGCCAAGATGAAAATGGGGCAATGGATGCGCGACACCTTTAAGGCGCAGGACGTGGTGTTTGATCTACAGGAAATCGAATCGGACAACGGAGCCTGCAAGCTCGGCAGCGTCTGGACAATCTGCGACAAATACCGCTCGACAACCAATTGCCCCAGCAAAGGACAGGGCGTAGATTCGCCTGAAGGTCAGGGGCATATCTGCGAAAAAGAAGCCACCCGAATGAGCAAAGCGTTTTTATTCGCCATTTATCAGGCCGGGAAATAACACGATCATCAACTCACACTCATGAACCGCTTCGCACAAACCCTATACAACCGATTGCTAATCAGCTTTTTCACCGTGCTGATGCTGATTCCGCAATCGTGCAAAGAGAAAGAAACGGACCCGGTTGCTACGTCGGACGGGCCAAAAAAGATTGAATATCACCAGCTTATAATCGAGTGTACGAATTTGACGACCCAAAACAAGGGCGTTGCCATTCTCGATTTTCGGTTCGATACCTACGGCGGTGGCACCGTTGGTTTTGCGTCGGGGAAATACCTGTCGTTCAACACCACGAATTATGCCCCCATTGATGCGGCTATTCAGACGGCCAATGCGGCCATTGCCAGCAAAGCCGCCGAGGTACAGGTAGTGCCAACCCTGACCGATTTTTTGGTGAGCAGGCTCTCAAAAGTATCGGGTTATTCTACTACGAAAGAACTAAGTGCCGCTGCTATCTGGGGGATTCTGGGCCACGAAAAAACCCTGATTGCCCGGCTCGATACCAAACCTGATGAGTGGGAGTTTGATGTGGAGAAATTTCTGACCGCACTCATTGCCACACCCGCTCAGGCGCAGGGAGACAATTCGATTCAGGCGGGGACGGGTCATTATCATAGCAATTATTTCTACAGCCCATCACCCCAATCCGGCTCTCCTTTGCCCGAATATCGAATGAATGCGCCCGCTCCAGCAACCGCCCCGATGCCCTCGAACAGTACGCCGGGGCAACGCAGTGCAGCCGGAGAAACGGCCAACCAGCGGGCAACGCGGGAAAATGCGGAAGCAGAAGCGGCTGTGAATGGCCGTTCGCCAAACCAGGGCGAGCAGGGACGACAGGCTGTGCGGGATGCCTTAGCTAACATTTACAATGGCCTTGGCGATGTCTATAATGCAGCCAGAGGGGGTGGGCGGTCTTCGGGCGACCCGCACGTTTATACGCACGATGGGCGGGTGTATGGTTTTCAGACGGTGGGCGAGTTTGTAGCCACCAAAGGAACGAATCTGGAAGTGCAGGCCCGGCAGGAAGATGCCTATAAAACGGGTTCCGCAGCGGTTAATACGGGGGTGGCGGCCCGGTTAGGGACTGATGAAATTTGTTTCCTGGTCAACCCGGCAGCTTTGAATGCCCCGCGCCTGTTTGTCAATAAAAAAGAAACCGCGATTGCAACACTCGCGCAGGTTTCGCTTTCCAGCGGCAACAAACTCCAGTTGGTGGGTCCCGGAAAAATACTGTTCAGCAATGCACAGGGCGAAGGCGTAACCATCTATTGGAACACGCCTTACCTTGATTATTCCGTGACCTTGGGCAATGCCCGAAAAGGGGCCGTATCGGGCCTAATGGGCAATTATGATGGCGATTCCGGCAACGATGGTCAACTGAGCAATGGCACCACGCCCCCCGTTGACCACACGTTCAAAACCATTCACACCATTTTTGCCGATAGCTGGCGCGTTACCAACCAAACGTCGTTGTTTGTATATGAAGCTGGTAAAAACACCGATTCCTTCACCGACCGGGCCTTTCCCAAAACATTTCCAGTGCTCGACCCCGACAAGTTGAAATGGGCCGAGGGGGTTTGCCAAACAGCAGGCATCACCCGGCAACCCGAATTGGGACAGTGCATTTTCGACGTAGGTATCACGAACGATACCCGCCTGGCGCAATCGTCGCTGTTGAGTCAGCGCGATTTTCCGGCCAGTGCCGATGTGGGCGTGTTTACGAATCTGAAAGTCGACGTGAAAGAAGGGCAGTCTAACGACCCACAAACCCGCAATTTGCTGGACCTTGATAATGGCACGTTCTATCGTTTTAGGGATGGTGCGTCGGTGGCGGTTGACATCGACGTGATTTTCGAGTACTATGCCGGGCCTTGGTTTGCCGGGCCACGGGCCGTCAAAAACTGTGGCGTATCTTGTGGGGCTTACTCCATCTGGCCCAACATCGAGCAGCAAAAATGGTCGTTTTTTGCTAACACGTTTTTGCGCTACACCACCATCCCGGTCAATCAGTGGGACACGTTTGGGAATGCCGCCGATTTACGCCGGGCCTGGACATTTGATGCGAAGGCCGACGAAAAAACCGAACTCGTCACCGGCCTTACCGACCTGAATACGTCGGCCCCACTGACTCAATATCTCTGGTCGTTTAAAACCCAGCAAGGGAAAAATGGGCTTCTTCGCTTCACCCAGGCCAGTGTCGATAAAGCCGGGAGCAAAGCATCGTTCACGTTCGACGTAAAAATTGAACGCTAACCCCATGAGAACGAACCTGATACGTATTGTTGTTTTCGTTGCAGCCCTGTTCGCGCTGACGCAGTGCAAAAAAGCAGACGACCTCGACCCGGCAGCCACCACGCCACCCGGCACCACGCCGACGACTCCAGCAACCACCTTTGCCTGTGCCGAACCGAACCCCATGCCCCGAACCTGGTATGTGGCCACAAACGGCAACGACGCAAGCGATGGAAGCCTTGGTTCGCCCCTGAAGTCGATTCAGAAAGCAGTTGATTCGGCCAAACCGGGCGATGCCATTGAGCTACGCGCCGGAACCCACGAGAGCCGCGAAATCAAAATCCGCACCTGCAACCTTACGTTTCGCTCCTACCCCGGCGAATGGGCCATCATCAAAGCCGTCACAAATGTGGAGGACATTACGTCGGTGTTGTGGTATCGCGAAGCCACCATTGTCGGTGGGCTGATCGAGAATCTGGAAATTGTAGGCGGCTATTTTTATGGCATCAAACTCGAAAACAACTGGGAAGACAATGAACCTGTTCGGCGGGCGGTCAGCGACCTCACCATTCGCAACTGCCGCATTCACGACACGGGCCGCGACTGCATCAAAATTGTGCCGGGATGCGCTAATATCAAGATTCTGAACTGCGAGATTCACCATTCGGGGGTAGGGCCGGCCAACGTGACCGCCGACAATGCCGAAGGAATCGACAACGTGAATGGGCCGGGGATGGTGGTGCGGAACTGTTATTTTCACGACATTGCCACCACGGGCCTTTATGCCAAAGGTGGGGCCAAAAACTGCATCATCGAAAACAACCTGATTATGAACTGTGGCGAGATGGGTATCACAGCGGGCAACACCGACACCGACGAGGAATGGTTCGACAAAGACAACAAAGATTATACAGAAAGTTTCGATATTATCATTCGTAATAACCTCATTATCAATGCAAAATGGGGTGGTGTGGGCCTGTTTGCGGCTGTTCGTCCGCAGGTGGTTAACAACACCTTTGTGAACGTGGCGAGTGATACCTACGGCGCGTTATACATCAGCCGGGGCGAAACCTACGTGGGTAATAACGGGGCTTTGCGAACCCCGCCCTGCCGCGATGTGACGGTGGTAAACAATATTTTTGTGCAAGCTCAAACGGGTGACCGGGCCATGATTCGGATTCGGTATAACAACGATGACAAAGCCGAGTCGCTCACGGGCAACAACCAGATCGACTATAATCGCTACTACCGAACGGGTGGCAAAACGCTCACCTACGAAAACCGACAAACCGACAATTTGACGTTTGCTGCCTGGAAAGCCGCCACTAAATTCGATGCCCACAGCACCGAAGGTGACCCCAAACTGACCAATCAATATCACCTGATGACCGGAAGTCCTTGCCTGAAAACTGGCCTGTCCAGCTCAATAATCACCACCGATTACGATGGCAACCCCCGCACCGGAAACCCCGATATTGGGGCCGACGAAGCGGGTGGAATGGCCCTCGTGGTGCCTCCGCCCGCTACCGTGATCGGCACCGGGCTACGGTAGCCGGATTAAACTAAACCACTAAACCCCATTCTCGCATGAAACGTACCCTTATTTGCCTGTTTTTCTCGCTATTCCTAACCACTAACTTGCTGGCTCAGAGTGTGGTTGGCACCTGGAAACGAACGGCCATGTTGCTCACCGAAGCCAGTGGCAAAACCGAAGACATGATGCCGATGATGACCAAAAATATGCCCTGTACCGCCGAGATTACCTATTCGTTTTTGGCCGATGGCACCATGCGCACCAATGTACCTGCTGCCTGTGGCCCCATAAAAAAGGCGGTTGAAAACGCGAATAAAGCGGCCCGATGGTCGGTTAGCGGCAACAAAATGAGAATTGTGGTGCCCGACAAAAGCCTGCCCGATGCCGACCATAACCTCACGATGAGCGGCAACACCATGACCTGGACATTCGACTACGGGACCAACCCGCAAATGCCCAACCCTACCAAAGCCAAACGGATGGTGGTGAAATATCAGCGAATATGAAATCCAAAGGTTGTTTTCTCTTTCTGGTCATACTCATTGTGGCAAGTCTGGCGTTCACGGGGGTTAGCTTTTTCGGCGGCAAATTCCTCGACCGCTACCAGCGACCCTGGGCCTACAGCACCACCGAACCCTTGCTGGTTGGCACCTGGAAAGGTCAATTCAAAGACCCCGATGGCATCAGCAAAACCATTGTAGTCCAGATTGACCTGCCCGAAACCGACGACGAACGCTGGGCAAAAGCCGGTCGCCGGAAACGCAGGAGCCGGACAAACAAACGGTCGTTTGATGGGACGGCCACGGTCACGAGCCGAAAAGGTCGGGAGGATTACGAGGTGTATGGAGCCATCGACCGCGACAACGACCATCAGTTCAGCCTGAACTTTGGAACCCCGGATGGCAAGTACCCCATAACGCCCAATTTCTACGTGAACGATACCGCGCCGGGCAACAGTTGGTCGGGCGATCAACTGAAAACCACCCTCCGGTTTGCCTGGCACCGCCCCGACGGATCAACCTTTTCCAGCAGTGCCGACCCCCGTTTCGACCGGGTCGCTTCCATCACGTTAGAGCGCGTTAAACCTTAACACCTTTTTCTTTAACACATTGATTATGAGACATTTTTTCGTGCTGATAGCCTTATCAGCCCTTGCCATTCCTGTGTCCGCGCAAACGATGCACCTCAACAAAACGGGTGGCACCGTGGCCATCGGTTCCGACGGGCAACCCCTGAATTCATCAGCGGCTTTAGACGTAAAAAGTACCAATCAGGGCGTGTTGTTGCCCCGGCTCACCACGACCCAACGCACCACTATTGCTAACCCCGCCAATGGCTTGCTCGTGTTCGATTCGGACACCCAAAGTTTCTGGTTCCGGCAAAATGGGACGTGGGTCTCGCTGTCGGGCGGGGGTGGAGCGGGCGTAGGATGGCAACAAACCGGGGCCAACATCAGCAACACCAATTCGGGTAATGTGGGCGTGGGAACAGGCTCTCCGGGAGCCAAACTAAGTGTTCAGGGCAGCACATCGGCAACGGGCAGCAACACCGCCGATTTTTTTAACCCCGCCACCGGCCCTAATGTGAGTCACATTCATTATGGCACCAAAGGCGACTGGTTTATCCGCTCTGGCGCGAGCGACGGGAATGTAAATATTCAGGATGGAACCACCGGCAATGTGGGTATCGGCACCAATATTCCTTCGGCTAAACTGCACGTAGAAGGCGGTACTTATTTGGGTGGTCCGCCCCTCATCAATGGCGGGGCATCGGGCGGGGCCGTGCGGGTATTCAACAGCGGAGGTTCCTTGTCGAGCATACCCACTCTTCAACTCGATGCCAACCAGATTCAGGTCGTTAATCGGGGTTTCACCTTTCCGCCTTCGGCAACCCCCAGTGCCTTGCGACTGAATCCATTGGGTGGGAATGTGGGCATCGGCACCAGCGACCCCCAGGCCACACTCAACGTTTCGACTACGGGCGAAAATGCGGTACGGATTGATGGTGTAAACCCATATATGCTGTTTCGCAAATTGAACGATGCCGGCATTGAGTACGGCTTCATTCGCGGCTGGACAACCAACCCGTTCAACCCGGCAACCTATTTTGGCATGGAAATCGGCGTTCCCCCGGCAACCAGTGGGCAACCCGTTAAGCACCTGATGTTTTCGACCAATTACAACCTTCGGATGGTCATTCTAGACAACGGCAACGTGGGCATTGGCATCAACAACCCAGCTCAGAAACTAGCCGTGAATGGCACCATTCGGGCCAGGGAGTTAATCGTAGAAACCAGCAACTGGCCCGATTATGTGTTTGCACTAAACTACCGCCTTCGCCCGTTGGCCGAGGTGGCGCAATTCATCAACACGCACCATCATTTGCCCGGCGTGGCTCCGGCGGCTGAAATGGAGAAAAACGGCGTGGCCCTAGCCGAAGTGACCACCAAAATGATGCAAAAAATCGAAGAACTGACGCTCTACGTAATCCGGCAGGAGAAACAGATTCAGGCGTTGCAGGCAGGGTCACGGACGGTTCGGCAAACAAAAAAAAGGTAATTAACCATGAAAAAACTACTCATTATCAGCCTGTTATTGTTAAATTTTGACGGACTTGCCCAACTGATTACGCCCCCACCAACGGGTGCCGAACCTGTTTTGCGCTTCGGGCAGATACCGGGTGGGCCATTGCCGTGCGGCACCGTTGCAAAAAAATCCCTACGCCCAATCCCCAAGACCGATCTGGCCCGAATGGCCCAGCCAAAGGGTGTTTTACCTTACTGCATTAAAGTCTATCTGACCGTTTTCGCCAACGATAACGGTACATTCCGGGCCTCGACCGATGCCGACCAAGTCCGGCAGTTCAACGCGATGGTCGAAATGTACCGCCCGCACAGCATCTGTTTTGTGTTGATGGGCATTCGACAAATCAACAACAGCGATCTAAACGATCAGGACAAGTCGGAAGAAAGTGAACTCGAACCGTACCTGATTCCCGGTATGCTGAATGTTTTCACTCATGCTGTTACGCGAAATGGAGGAAACCTGCTTGGCGGATTCGCTTACGACATTCCCAATACCGGGGCGTATGCCAGTCTGTGGGGAGGAAACATAAGCGGAGCCACCGACAACGTGACGATGGCGCACGAGGTTGGCCACGTTTTGGGGTTGCTCCATACCTTCGAGCGGCACCCCGGCGACCCTTTTCACGACAAGGAGAGCGTAGAGCGCAACCCAAATGCGAGCTGTTGGGACTGCGACACCGACGGTGATTACATCTGCGATACCCCCGCCGACCCCGACCAGGATGACGAGAACGGAGGTCAATATTTGGTCGCCAACACCACCCTTCCGTCGGCAGGCTGCGTGTACACGGGCAATCGACGTGACGAATGTGATGTTTTATACACCCCGGCCACCAATAATTTTATGAGTTATGGGCGGTTTGAGTGTCTGAACGCCGTTACCGTTGGTCAGGGAACCCGGATGCGTTACTACTTAGCCAATGAGTCGGACTTTAGTGCGATTCTGGCCCCCGAATTTGTCACTACGCCCGTATTGGGGCCGGTTATTCGGACGGTGGGTGAGTTTGACGAGGTAGCCCGCGATGTGCTGACTATTGGCGAGATTCAGCCCTATCTGGTGCAACAAACGGCGCAGGTTCAGATGCAGAGTAAACGAATTGTGCTGAAACCGGGTGTCCATTTTTCGCCGGGCGCGGGCGGGCGCGTTCAGGTGGTGGTTAATCCCAATTGTAATTAAGGAGAATGATGGATTTGCTGACGCATCCTAATGAGTCTCGCGTCAGCAAACCATCATTCTCCATTCTTAAATACTAATCACATTCGAATACGCATCGCTGAGTTCGGGGCCGGGGACGTAGTAGCCCTGTAAGGTTTTGAACTCGATTCGGCGGGCTTCGTCGGTCACTTTCGTCACGAAGCGGCCCTCCATGTTCAACTTGGTTTCGCTATAAACGACCAGCGGTTTTTCGGGGTTGCTCTCATTGCGGAAAATCAGCAACACCTTGCCGGTCGAAACACCGGGCGGGTTGCGCCCACTGTCTTCCACCACGCGCCCCGCAATGCGACCTCCCTCGGTCACAAACGACTCAAACTTGGTTTTGCGTCCCCGAACAACTTCCACATCAACGCCACCGATCAAATTCACCGCATGGCGCGGCTCATCGTGCGGGTCTTCGGCGAAGCAGGCCAACCCCACCCGGTTGGGTACACGACGGAATTTTTCAATAACCCGTTTCAAGTTCCGCTCATCATTGGGCTTGTTTACCAGATCGATCACCTCGCTGCCCCCCAGCGCAACGGGCGTTTTGAACAGGTTGGTGTGATCGTATTCAAACATAACCTGCACCTTGCGGGTCTCGCCCGGCTCCAGCCAAAGCGAGGTGTTCTGCACGTATGTCCGGTAGAGTGGGTTGCTCTGACCGGGCCTGATAAACACCCGCGTGGCTTTATCATAGGGGTTGCCAACCTCCACAACTGTCATCTCACGACTGGCCGGCGAAGCCTCTCCCGAAATAAACCGGGTGTAGTTCGACTGGGCCAGGTTGTTGTGAGGAGACATCTCGACCACCACCGGCGGGCCGGTAATCACGTAGGTCGGAATGCGCACAATCACGCAGTAGTGACCATTGCCGGGCGGGTTCCAGGTTGTGGTAAACTCCACCGTGCCAAGGGCCGGAATGTTGCGGGTGTCGGCTCCCAGAAACTCTTCGGGGGCACCGCCCACATTGAAATTCTTCACAAAAAACTCAACCCGCACATTTGGCGCGGCCAGGTTTCCATTGTTTTTCACCTTCGCCACCACCGTGTTGGGATGCCCCGCCCAGGGCACGTTGAACCAGGCTGAATCGGTAGCATTTCGGGTGTTACGCACTTCAATATCAGGGCTTTGCCATTGCCGGTCGGGGCCAGCGGGCCACGGGCGAATGGCCGGATCGGGGCGGCTGTTCACACCATACTGCACCCGAACATCGGCTTTGTTACCATTTATGCCGCTGACACTCAGTTGAAAATCCGTGGGGAAAGTGGGGTCTGAGGAATCTGTTTCGCGGTAGTTGAGACCGTTCACCAGCACACCACCATCATTGTCGGGATCATTCGGCACCAGCAGAATAACGGGGCGGCTGATGGGTGCGTCGCCGGGGGTAGAATCCACATCGGTCACCAGCACAGCACTGTCGGTATCGAGGGTTTGGTCACCCACCTGCCCGGCTTGGCGTTTGCGGTATTCCACGTAATAGTTTCGGCCATCGGCAATCCGAACTTCGATGCCACTTTTTCGGCCACTCGGTGGCGCACCGGCAGCAATGGGGTGGAGCGTAATGGTTTCGTCGATGGGTGTGCCGCCGTTGGCGAAATTATAGGTTTTGAGCCAGCTCGGTTGCACCCAGCCAAGCATCATACGGTGAGCCAGCGAAAAATGCGACAGTTCGCCGTCCCAGTGCATCATCTCCCAGTTACCGGGGTTGCGACCGGGTACATCAGGCGTATATTGGTCGCCCATGCCGAGATTATGACCCAGTTCGTGGGCAAATGTTTCGTGAATTTCGCGGTCGCCCCCAACTCCCCAGCGTTGCGGCATCGAGATAACGCCAAACGAACGGTTGCCTTCAGCGGTCGAAAACGTGCCGCCATTGGCATAGGGCCACGCATTAAGCATGACTCCCCCATCGCCCGTGGCCTGCTCCGAAATGAACACGACCGAATCGAAGTTATTGTAATTAATCAGCGAATCGCCCGCCGTAACAGCAGCCTGCCAGAACCCGCCTTTGGGTGCCCCACCCGCGTCGAAATAGTCCAAAAAAGGCCCTGACAGACTCACCGGGCCAAAAACCTGGGCCGAAATATCAAATCCGTTATAAGAAACCTCGCGGTAATACTGCCGGGTACTGCGCACCTGTCCGCCCACCAATACGCCATTGATCACCTCATCTAACCAGCGGTTGCGCACTTCGTTCTGGGTAGGAGCATCGACGGGGTATCGTCCATTCGAGGTGTCGATCAGCAGCAGGGCAATGCGCCGGGTTCCGCTGGCCGGAATCACGTTCATGTTTTGCGGGCCTGCCGGGCCACCACCCCAGGCCGAGCCAGTGGCAAACCGTTCGGCAACCCCCGTGAATGACAAGCTGGGACCGTTTACATCATCACTCCAGTTGGTGTGTACCTCAAATTTTTGTTCGGCCAGCAGCAGGTTGGTGCTTCGTTCCACCACCTCCAGTTTATAGACACCCGGTTCATAGCCCGCGCAAAACATAAAGTCGGGCTTGGCCGGGTCAAAATCGGCATCGCGACACAGCGAGACCACGCCCGCTTTGGGGCCGTCGGGCAACCGGAACTCAAGGTCGTCCATTGTTACGCTACGCAGTTTCAGGAACACTTTGCTGTAGGAACCAACAAAATGCGATTTCTCCATTTGCAGCGTAACGCGCTTGCGGAGCAGAACCCCGGAGAGATCAGGGCGAAGGATTTTTTTGGGAGGAATAACTAACATAACCGAACTGTTTTAAACTGATTGTGGCAGGCATAGTTGCCTATGTTCGGATAGTCGGAAAAGGGCGCGAATCGCTAACAGGTGAATGCGGTAACGGTCGTTGATTTGAGGGAACGGCAAAAACAAGCAGTAGTCGATAGGTTTTAGGCCTGTTCGAGATTAAATGGCCCTAAAAACCGGCTCAAAGTCTGCTGTAGGAGGGCGTTTTCATTAAATATTAATTAATCTACTAATACTGTATAGTATCAATTTAAATACCGTGAGTACCTTTGTACACAATCCGTTCCTCAAATACGTAGAATTCTTTACTCACTGTAGCTATAAAAAGAGCCGCCCTAATCAGGGCGGCTCTTGCCTTTTTAGGCCATTTATAGTGTTAATCGCTTGTTTTCGGGGCTAAACTTTGACGTATGGACAAAAAAATAAGCTGGTCAATCCGCCAGCTCTTTTTTTACCCACCGTAACTTGTACTATTGTACAGGTTCTTTTTTCAAAGAACGTGCCACAAATAAAAAAGGAATTAAAATGTGATGCAAGTATTCACCTACTTTTTTGTTTAGCCCTACTTTTTGCCGCGTTGCGTCAGGTAATAAACCGGAACACCGATACCGGCAATGAGCAGCCCCATACCCGTGTTGAAGGTCTTGGTATATAACAAAATGACGCAAATTAAGAGGGTCGCCCCAATGTATATGGCCGGCACAATGGGGTAGCCAAAGGCCCGGTAAGGTCGCTCGGCTTGTGGTTCTTTCCGGCGTAGTATGAACAAGCCCGCAATGGTAACCATGTAAAAAATCAACGACGCAAACGTACAGTAGTCCAGCAAATCGCCATAAGTACCTGACAGACAAAGCAATGAAGCCCAGAGACATTGCAACCACAGTGCTTTTTCCGGCACAGAGTTTTTGTTGAGGGCCGATGCCTGTTTGATAAACAGACCATCCTTAGCCATCGCATAATAGAGCCTTGCTCCGGCCAAAATCAGGCCGTTGTTACACCCAAACGTCGAAATCATGATCAGGACTGCCATGATTGACACCGCGACATTGCCGAAAATGGTTGACACAGCAGCAGTAGCCACCCGGTCCTGATCGGCAAACTGAATACCCCGCCCAATCACATCGGCGGCATCTGGCGAGCCTTGCAGGGGCAACAGCGACAGATAAGCGACGTTGGCCAGGGCGTAGATTGTGGTTACGATGAGCGTTCCGAAGAACAGTGCCAGCGGAATGTTCTTACGTGGGTTTTTAATTTCGCCCGCAATAAACGTCACGTTGTTCCAGGCATCTGCCGAAAACAGCGACCCGATCATCGACGTACCGAAAGCCAGCAGCAGGGCCATCCCCGCCAGCGGCACCACCGAACCCGTGGCACTCGTGGTGGTGGCTTGCCAGGCATTCTGAAAATTGGCCGACAGCATTCCGTTGCTCATGCCAATGCCAATGCCCAGCACAATAACCCCAAACAAGGCAATCAATTTGGTGGAAGTGAACAGGTTCTGAATAATTTTACCGCTCTGCACGCCCCGGCTGTTGAGCCAGGTGAGCAACACCAAACTGCTGATGGCATAGAGCGACCCCAACGATATTTTCAGCGAACCAAGCGTGTAGAAGGCATTTTCGGGGTTGAGGGCCGGAAAGAAAACCGCACTATATTTGGTGAAGGCCACGGCAACGGCGGCAATGGTTCCGGTCTGGATAACGGTGAAAACCGTCCAGCCATACACAAACCCCAGCAACTTGCCGTAGGCCCGTTGAATATAGACATACTGTCCCCCGGCTTTGGGCATCATACCCGCCAGTTCGCCATAGCTCAAGGCCGCCGAAACGGTCAGTACGCCCGTCATCACCCACAGCATGAGCAACCAGCCCGACGAGCCGAGACTGCGGGCCATATCAGCCGAGACAATAAAAATGCCCGACCCGATCATCGACCCCGAAACAATTAGGGTGGAGTCGGTCAGGCCGAGAGAGCGTTTAAAATCTGTTTTTTCGTCAACGGCGGTTGGTTGTGCCATGTAGGTTTGGGGTAAAGGAGTTGGGGTAAATTTTATGAGCAAGATACAGCGTTTTGTTGAACCACCGAATCACCGCCACCCTTCGGGCTGCAAGCCGGTTCGGTAAAGGCTCTCCGTGCAGGGTTCGCAGGTAGGCCAGAAGGGGTATTGCGTTTTGGCGAAGGGCAGCTTTGGCAAAATCAGAATATTGGCCCTCACAATGGGTGCGTCGGTACGGCTATCGCGCACACAACCGGACAAACGGTAGCGAGATTGGGCGTGGGCTAAAAAGGGAAGACCAATAAGTAGTAGGAGCAGGCTAAGGATAGGTTTGCGCATAGAAGGCAGATGGAAGTGATGCAAATTACTAATTTGTCCGTAGTTTGGCTCAACTTTTCAGACTACCCTTTTTAACCCCGTCCGAAGCCATTGGAATCTATATTTTCAGCGACAAAACGCAAACTACTCATTGAGATCGCCTGGGAGGTTTGTAATCAGGTAGGTGGTATCTACACCGTCATCCGGTCGAAAGTCCCGGCAATGGTCGAGAAATGGGACGATAATTACCTGCTGCTGGGGCCGTATTTTCCCCAGAAAGCAGCCGCCGAATTTGAACCCATTACGGAACCCGACGAAACCGAAATTGGCCAGACCGTTCGCAAAATGCGGCAGTTGGGCTACGAGCTTGAGTATGGCTATTGGCTCATAACGGGTCGGCCACGGGTGGTGCTGTTCAACCTGCCCAGTGTCTATCCACAGTTGGATGCTATTAAAGCCGGTCTGTGGGAACACCACAAACTACCCACGCTGGGCGTTGAAGATCTTGTTAATCAAACTATTGCCTTTGGCGAGATGACCCGTGTTTTCCTGACGCTCCTCGCCGAAGGACACGCCAAACGGGTTGACTTTTGCGCCCATTTTCACGAGTGGATGGCCAGCACCGGCCTCCCCGACCTCCGGCGTGAGAACGTGAAAGTGGCCACCGTGTTCACCACCCACGCCACCATGTTAGGGCGATATCTGGCGCAGAACGAACCCGGCTTCTATGGTAAACTGCCTTTTTTCGACTGGCAGAAAGAGGCCAAACATTACGGCATCGAAGCCCAGGCCACCATCGAGCGATTGGCCGCCATCAACAGCCACACGTTCACCACGGTGAGCGATGTGACGGCCCGCGAGTGCGAGGTTTTTCTGGGTCGAAACCCCGATCTGGTATTGCCTAACGGCTTGAATATCACTCGGTTTGCGGCTACGCACGAATTTCAGAACCTGCACGTCAAATACAAAGAGAACATCCACGAGTTTGTGATGGGGCATTTCTTCCATAACTATTCGTTCGATCTCGAAAAGACGCTCTACTTCTTTACATCAGGCCGGTTTGAGTTTTCCAACAAAGGTTATGACCTTACCCTCGAAGCCCTCGCCCGCCTGAACTGGCGAATGCGGGAGGCCAACATGGATACCACGGTGGTGATGTTTATGGTCACGAAACAGCCCTACCATTCCATCGACCCCGATGTGTTGCACACCCGCGCCCTGCTCGACGAGATTCGGGACACCTGCGAAAGCATTGAGGCCCAGGTGGGTGAGCGGCTGTTTCAGGCAGCGGCTGCCAGCAAAGACAACAACCTGCCCGACCTCAACAAATTTGTGGATGAGTACTGGCGGCTTCGGCTTCGGCGGACGGTGCAAAGCTGGAAAACAAAGAATTTGCCGCCCTTTGTGACGCACGATCTGGTGCAGGAAGACGACATGACCCGGTTTATCCGGCAGGCCAACCTTGTGAATAATGAGTATGACCGGGTCAAGATCGTGTATCACCCCGATTTTATTGCCTCCACCAATCCATTGTTCAAGCTGGATTATAGCCAGTTTGTGCGCGGTTGCCACCTTGGTGTGTTCCCCAGCTACTACGAACCCTGGGGCTATACGCCCCTCGAATGCGTGGTGCGGGGCATTCCAACCGTCACGAGTGATCAGTCGGGTTTCGGCGATTTCATTATGCAGATTATGAAAGACTACGAAAACCGGGGCATCTATGTAGTGGATCGGCGCAGCCAGAATTTTAACGAAGCCGCCGACCAATTGGCCAATATCCTTTGGCGTTTCGTGAAAATGAGCCAACGCGACCGGATTCAGCAACGCAACCGCGTCGAAAGCATCGCCGAAGTTTTTGACTGGACCAACCTGCGCTCGTATTATGACACAGCACACGATTTGGCGTTGAAGAGACGCAAGTAGAGACGCAAAATTTTGCGTCTCTACACAAACATGCATACGAACTACTACTATCTCCGGCAACTGGCCCCGGCCCTTGAGCCGCATCTGATCGGATTGCGCCTGATGGAGTGCTACAGTCAGGATCGCGATGAACTGGTGCTGGTGTTTGCACAGGCCAAAGGCAAGACGAATTATTACCGCCCTTTTTACATCAAAACCACACTAAGGCCCGAATTTTCGGGCCTTTTGTTCCCGGAGGTGGTGCAACGTGCCCGCACCAACAGCGTCGATCTGTTTGGCTCCGTCATTGGCGTTGACCCCGACGATGCCGAATCCATTGCCGAAGGCGAAACAGCCGGACGGGTGGTGACGGGCGTTCGTTCGTTTCTGAATGAGCGGTGTCTGGGAATCGAGCTTGAAGAGGGTTATACACTGGTTTTCAAGTTCTTCGGGAATCGACCCAACTTGTTGGCGTTTCTGGGCAACGAGGTGGTTGACACCTTTAACCAGAAACTCGTTGCTGACCAAAACCTCAAACTCGATGCCATCGACCGCCCCATCGACCAATCTTATGAAGCTTTCGAGCGGGCCGGTTTCGACCACAAAAAACTGTTCCCTACGTTTGGGAAGGAGGTGAATGCGTATTTGAGTGGAGGGGTTGGGGTGGGGTGGGAACAAATTCAGTCTGTTCTGGCCCTGCTAGATAGACCCACCTACTACCTCACTACGTTTAACCACCACCCGACGCTGTCGCTGGTGCCGATTGGTGAGATTCGGCAGACGTTTGAGGACCCGATTGAAGCCACCAACCGATTCTACGTCAACTATGCGGGCCTGAATTTCTTTGAGCGCGAAAAAGGGGAGGTGTTGCGGTTGTTGGACAAACGCCTGAAACGGGCGGAGAGTCAGATCGAAGCGAGCCTGCAACGGCTCATTGGCCATGAGGAAGGAGCGAGTAACGAAGAAACGGCTAACATCCTGATGGCCAACCTTCATGCCATTGCCGAAGTACCCGGCCAACGGTCGCCGGAGCGGGTCGAGTTGTACGATTTCTACCGGGATCAACCGATTCAGATCAAGCTCAAAACCGACCTTACTCCCCAGAAAAACGCGGAGGGTTATTACCGAAAGTCCAAAAACGAAAAGATCGAACTGGATTTTATTCAGCAACAGATCGAGCAGCGGGAACGGGAGATGGTTGACATTCAGCAACATAAAACCGCCATCGCCGAGATTGCCAGCCTGAAAGCGTTTCGAAAATACGCCAAACAACACAACCTCCTTGCCGATGGTGGGCCAGCCGCTACCGCTGCTGAACTTTTCAAAATTGTGAACCACGAAGGCTACACGATTCTGATTGGCCGAAACGCCAAAAATAACGACCTGCTCACCCAGCGTTACGCTTTCAAAGAAGACCTGTGGCTCCACGCCCGCGACGTGTCCGGCTCTCACGTTGTCATTAAATATCAGGCCGGGAAACGCTTCCCTAAAACCGTGATCGAGCGGGCGGCCGAGTTGGCCGCCTGGAACTCCAAACGCCGAACCGACAGCCTTTGTCCGGTTATTATGACCCCTAAGAAGTTTGTTCGCAAACCCAAAGGACTGGCCGAAGGGCAGGTCGTTGTGGAAAAAGAAGAGGTCATTATGGTGGTGCCGAAGGGGTAAAAAGCTTGTGCTATTTATCGTTTTGGTAACAAATCAGGCTTTATCTGCTACCCCAAACCGTTGGAGAAAAACCAAATCTCAACACTGAGTTAGGCATTTCAAAAACCAGTTTGCCATCTTGCTTTAGGCTACCCGCATGGGCTGTTATGTTCGCCGGGATGGTGACCACATGGCCCGTCGAAATCTGAACGGCTTCGAGCGAGTGAGGTACGCGATTGCACGACCAAACGGTGGGGTCAGTCCACAAACCGGTTTTCACCGAGACCATGCTCATACAGGCAACCCCTGTTAATACCTGAGGCACCGTCAGCACTACGGTTCCGCTCGTTATCAAGGTCCCACAGCTATTGGAAACAGTGCCGAGCGTAAACGTACTTGAATCAGGAACCGTGGTCGTGAACACAAAAGGTGAGGTGGCAACCCCACTGTAGCTCGTCCAGAATGAACCGTTTCTGTTGATGTTAACTGCCCAGGGGTTTTGACCGGTCAAGCTCAGTGTCAGCGAAACCGCCTGATTAGCAGTCACCGTTTGCGACAGCCCCGACAAGGTTGCCTTACCGCAGGAAACTGTTTGAAACAAAGATGAATTGACCCAATCGGATGCCTGTCCATTGACACAGTTGGCCAATACCTGCCACTCATACGTGGTTGCCGACGATAAGTTTCTAAGACTATATTCGGGTACAGTAAGGCCATTGATCTGGGTCCATGCCAAACTGCCCTGCACGCGCCAACGAACCGAGTAGGTATTGACAGAAGCATCGCAAACCCACGCCAGTTGAGCGGCACTGCCTGTCAGGTTGGCTGTGGCCAGCGAGGCAGGCAGGGGGCAACTACAAACGCTCGTAATTTTGACTGCCGTGCTGGGGGTGATGGTGATGGCCGGGCTTGACGAAATCACCCGCATCCGATACCCATCGCCCGCCACCACAGTTGACGGAATAGTTACCGTGAGCGAACCACCTACCGACGACGAGACTGAGCCGATAAGGGTTGGCATGGTGAATAACCCGTCCTGATCGGACAACTGTACCGAAAAAATATTGGTAGTACCGAATGCGCCCGTCGTACCAAATGAAACAGGCTGGGGTGTATTGAGACAGGCTGGGTTGGCAAGCGAAGTAATCTGGGTCGTACTTGTGGCGTATATGTTCAGTACATAATCTTCGGTTTCGCCATAGCCATAGTTTCCGCAGGCATCAGTAGGGAACGCGCTGTAGACAACCACAACGCGCAGGGCCATTGGGCCGGGGGTAGCTGTGGCCGGAATGGTCAGGCTACCCGAAAAGGACGAGGTCACCAAATTGGGGGAGCCATATACCCGTTCGCTGCTTTCGAAAATACCGTTTCGGTCGAGGTCGAGCCAGATTCCGATGCCTTCATAATAGACATTGCTTAACAGCGTTCCGCTGAACGAATAGGGTCGCCCGGTAGTAACGGGGCTGGCAGGCTCGGCAAACCGCCGGTAACCATTCCCCGAACACCCCGTGCTCAGGCTCAGTGGCACCTGGTTGAACATAAAACTATCCAAGCCATCAAAATCAGTGCAAGCCCGTACATAAATCGGTCGGCAAGTGCCTGATGTGGCAAACGAAATTGGTGCCACAAACGCCTGACTACCAGTGGCTGTACATACGCTTCGCACTTGCCAGATATAGGCCGTTCCTTCGCGCAAACCCGTCAGCGAATAGGTGGGCGATGTCAGCCCCTCCACCACCTGCCAGGTGCTGTTGGTAGTGTTCGTCCGCCAGGCAAGATCGTAAGTGCGGCCCGCACCTAGACCCGACCAGCTCAATAGGGCCGATATTCCGGTGATGGCTGTTGTGGTTAAATTAGTGGGGCCGGGGCAACTGGTGATGAATGTTTGACCGGAATAAGCAGAATTACCAGTCAGGCATATACTCCGCACCTGCCATTGGTAGCCAGTGCCAGTGGTCAGGCCCGTCAGCGAGTAGGAGGGTGCATTCAGGCCAGAAACTGTTGTCCAGGCAGCGTTTCCCTGGGATTTCCACCGCAATTCATACGAAAACGCATCACCAACACTCGCCCAGTTCAGTTGAGCTGAATTGGTGGTGACACTAAGCGATGCCAAACCGCCCGCTGCATCGCACGTTGTGGGAGTTACCCATATGGTGTAGTCCTCGGTTTCGCCATACGAATCGGCTACGCAGGCTGAACCCGTCGTATAATTTCTCGTGACAATAACCCGCATTCCCATCGGCCCGGTTGTCAGCGAGGCAGGCAACATCAGGCTGCCCGAAAAAGCCCCGGTGGCGTTCGTACTCAAATACCGTTCGTTTGAGGTATAGACCCCATCGCGGTTCAAATCGAACCAAACCGTGATGCCCTCCCCCAACAGGCCATTCAAAAACTGCCCCGACAAGTTGCACACCTGCCCCGCCGTCACCGTCAGGCTCGATACCGGAAACTCGTGATACGCATTGGGCGAACAACCCGACTGCTGGCTCAATGCGTGTCCATTCAGAAACAGGGAATTCAGTCCGTCGCCCTGTGTGCAACCCAACGAAAAAGCCGGAACACAAGCCGGAGCGGCAATCACTGTCGTGCTAACCACATTACTGATGGCCTCCGTAGTGGTGTTCGACGGGCGTACCCGGTAGAAATACATCATCCCCACGCTCGCTTTGGTGTCCGTGAAAAAGGTTACGTTGGGAGCCGTGCCTCCAATGGCCACAAACGGACCCATGGCCAAACTCGACCGCTCCACAAAGTAGCCCATCTCGTTA
>JANOCD010000078.1:0-9249 GCA_031411995.1 Cytophagales bacterium | reverse complement strand
CTTTTGCCAATCGGTTGTATTCCTCAAAAAAGCCCAAGGCTTTCTCCAAATTCCCCAGACTACTATGTGTTTCGCCGAGTTTAGAGTACGAAATGGCCAGCCCATTTTTGAATTTCACATTGGTCGGATAGGCTGCATAGAGTTCTTTCCCTAATTTATTGCGTTCCTCAAAAAAGCCCAAGGCTTTCTCCAAATTCCCCAGACTACTATGTGTTTCGCCGAGTTTAGAGTACGAAATGGCCAGCCCATTTTTGAACTCCACATTGGTCGGATAGGCTGCATAGAGTTCTTTGGTTAACCGGTTGTATTCGTCAAAAAAGCCCAAAGCTTTCTCCAAATTCCCCAGACTACTGTGGGTTGACCCAATGCGTTTCAGACAAACGGAACTATTAAATTTATCTTCGAGAGACTCAAAGTGTTGTAAGGCTTCTTCAAAAAGGACCAAAGCCTCCGAAAGATTGCCCAAGTTCGTTTCGGTGTTCCCCCAATTCAATAGTAGGTTTCCAAACTCAAAACCGTCCGCTAAGTTGTTGGCTTTGGCAAGGTCATATGCCTTTTCAATTGTT
The DNA here is from genome assembly GCA_031411995.1 of Cytophagales bacterium. Lineage (GTDB taxonomy): Bacteria > Bacteroidota > Bacteroidia > Cytophagales > Spirosomataceae > Rudanella. Next base: position 8,683 of record JANOCD010000078.1, on the reverse strand, counting down.
CTTTTTGTATCCTCTAAATCATACAGGTCTTGGTAAGTAGCTACTAATGTGAGTAATAGATTAAAATACTCTTTTTTGTCTTTTACCGTCAGTCTCGTTCCCTGTTCAAACTTGTGGGTTCGTTGTTGGAGTTGGGTTGCCTTTTCCCTCAGTTGATGAATGGCTGCTTTGCCCCGGTCCTCAACCGTTTGTTTGGGAATGGCAAAACTTAAGGTATGAGACTGGGCGGTGTCGTCATGGTCAAACACAAAAGACCCCACTACCCAATCCATGAAATCGGGGGCATCCATCCGCAGGCGGTTATAGCCTTCCCGTGTCACCCATAACACCACCAATGCCTGCACTTCGTGGAAAAGCAGTTCCCGCTCCATGTTGATCTGAGCAACCAACGGAGACGAAACAACCTTATGATTTTCGGACGTAAACAATAACGGGTCAAGCCGTTTCAGGTGAACGATGGGGAGACTATCTTCTTTTTTTTGGGGCAGATTTGCTCTGAAAAAAGCCAGCAACGAATCTATTTTTTGGCCAAAGAGGTCAAGAAGGAACGTCTTCTGTTCGGTGAACTGCTCCGTAACATAGGCAATGGCTTTGTCGCAGGTGTTGTCATAATCGTAAATGCCGATGACGATAGTGGATTTTTCCCGTTGCGTTAACGAGTAAATCAGGGCTTCGAGGTCTTCCTCATTTTTTTCAAAAAAAGTCATACCTCAAAATACCCCTGTATCAATGGATTAAGCCTGGCCTGGCCGTTGTATTTGAGCAAAGCCATGGCGTAGAGCATCATCGAAACGTCGGGGTGAGACCAGTTGTCTTTCCACTTATCCTCTTTCAGGATTTGTTTCTGATCCGGCGAGAGGGCATGATAGAGTTTATCCCCTTCGGTTGCGACAGTCTTTTTAGCTCGTTCCAAATCTACTTTTTTGCCTCGGCTAAACAACAATGCCTGATTGGCCAATCGAAGCAATTGCCGTAAACTTCCTCCCGACATCACAACAAAATAGTCGAGGGCATCGGTATCGAAAAATAGGTCCGCATCGACTCGCTTCGTAACGATTTTGGCTAAGGTTTCTTTATTGGCCTCTGTTACCGTTACCATTGGCACAAACACAGATTGATAAAAATCGAGATTAGGCTTCCCTTCCAGTTTATAAAAAGCATCAAGGCGCAGCGTTGTTACCAGATTAACATTCAGCGAACGCAGGATATGCCCATTTTTCTGAAACACATCTTCATAAAATTCAAAAGTAGATTTTTCTGTGCCATCAATGAGGAACAACAAATCACGCCCTTTACCAGCCTCCGCGCAATAGTCCCGAACTTCGGATAGTGCGTTGTTGAATTTGGTCACGAAATCACCTAAGTTCTTCTTGATCTGACTGCGAATGGTAGTCGTTGTTTTGCTTTCTCTCGCTAATGTCCCTTTTATTTCCGTTTCAAATTTGAGAATACTCAACGCCTTCATCAGGAAATTACCATCGGTATCAAGTTTTAGGGCGGCATTGCCTTCAATGCCCTTCGTATTCGAGATTTCCTCCTGCACTTCTTTCTCACTCAGCCACTCCTTCAATAAATCATCGAAACTATCAGTAGCGTCTTCCAAACCAGCCTCTTTCAGTTGTCTGATGATTTTGATCACCATGACAATGAAAAAATCTTCGGCCTGCATTTTGTTTACTTCCAATTCTTTTTCAGTCTCAATCAGAATGGCGAAATAGCGATCTGCATCATTCAAATAGCGATGGATGCGCCGTAGCTCTGTTGTTTTTCCAGAACCCCGATGCCCTAAAAAAAGAATTTTTGAATAATCATTGGCAGTGGTATCTAACGTTTTGCTATCGGGGTCAATGTTGAGCATATAATACAGATTCTCCTTGTAATCGCTCTCTTCTGAGGTGATACGGATGTCATCCAGGTTAATATACAATTGAGGATCGTGTGCATCAATATCAAAATCGGTATCTAAGGCTTCTCTGGCTCTGAAACCATTTTTTTCCGGGAAACTATATCTTGATTGTTCCATACTGGCTAAAAAGGCTGTTTGAGTTATCGCTTTGCGTGGGCAGTCAGTGGGTTTTAGGCCCGGACATGGCTCTTTAATCCGTAAAACTCAGGCAAAGTTAAGTGATTCCTATCTTCTCTGAGATTTTGGCAATTCAGATGCTGTCCTTGGTTCAAAAACAACACACCTATCCACGTGTTGAAGCAGGACTTTCAATCCCGCAAAATACTTATTTTTCGATCAACAATGTTAGCCACGCTTCCTCCACGTTGCCTTCAGCCAGCAATTGTTTAGCGCGGAGGTGAAGCAAATCAGGGAGGTATTGGCAACCAAAGAGAGCTTCGTCGCGGAGGGCGAGCATGGGTCCCGATTGGTGGTAGGCGTTAATTTGGTCTGGGGTGGGCATGGTTTTTGAGCTGCCGAGTTTGCCGAGGTCATTCCCCGTTAGGATATTGCTGTTGCGAACCGACGCGGGCAACTGATCGACACCAACCCCCGTTTGCGGGCGGGATACGGCAAACAGGGCCGAGTCGTTAGCCCGGACATACCAATCGGCCCCCAAACGGCCCACAAGGTCAATTTTGTGGGGGTCGATGGCTCCACTTTCGGCAAAGATATGGTCTTGAAAATGAGCCAGTACCACTTCGCAAACCACCATTGTTCCGGCACCGGGCTGATCACCCAACGGCACCAATTGCCGCACCAAACATTCGTAGGCAACGGGAGCTTCGACCACGCGAGGGGGCTTCACCCGGTCGGATTGCACGGCAGTAAACCCTGCTTTCTCGAACTCGTTTATGTGCCGGTCGAACTCCGCACTGGCCAGCGAAGTCTGCTCCACCATTGCGTGATTCACGAGGTTGATGGTCACTTCCGGCACCTCTTCCACGTTCAGCAAGGAGTGTTTTTTTTCTCCATGCCGGTTCAGCGTAGGCGAGAAAACAAGCATCGGCGGGTTAAACCCAACAATGTTGAAAAAGCTATACGGGGCCAGATTAACGTGGCCCTCTTTGCTGATAGTGCTGACAAACGCGATGGGCCGGGGTGCCACCGAACTGTTCAGAAGTCTATAGAAAGCCTGCGGGCCAAGGTCTTTCGGAATGATGGTTTTCATTAAGATTATGGAATAATTTGTCCCCACACCTCGCCCAACTCGCACTCGCCAACGCGCCCCCGCATCGTCACGCGGTCGCCGTCCTGCAAAAACGTTCGTTGCGATCCGTCGGGGAGGTTTATCGGTCGGGTGCCGTTCCAACTTAGCTCAAGCAAAGAGCCAAGCGATTGATTGTCAGGGCCAGAGATGGTTCCGGTAGCCATGATATCGCCCACATTCAGGTTGCAGCCGTTGCTGGTATGGTGGGCAATCATCTGCGCAAACGACCAATAGAGATAGCGGGCATTGCTTTGGCTGATGACGGTGTCGTTGAGTAATACCTCTAATTGAATATCGAAACTGGCCGATTCTGTTTGCTGCAAATAGGGCAAGGGCGTGGGGGTTTGGGTCATGCCAGCAATGCGGGCGGGTTCCAGATCGTCGAACGGCAACACCCAGGCCGAGATCGATGAACCAAAGTTTTTGCCCAGAAACGGCCCCAGTGGTTGGTACTCCCACCGTTGAATATCCCGCGCTGACCAGTCGTTAAAAATCACAATACCGAAAATATAGTCCTCGGCCTCCCCCATCGGCACCGGCTCACCCAATGGCGACGATTTACCAATCACCAACCCCAGTTCCAACTCAAAATCCAGCGAACGCGAGGGCCGAAATTCCGGCTCATTCTCGGCAGTCAACCCCTGCCCCATCGGTCGGCGAATGGGCGTTCCCGACACCACAATGCTCGATGCGCGACCATGATAAGCAATAGGCATATGCCGGTAGTTGGGCAAAAGCGGGTCACCTGAGGGGCGAAACATTTTGCCCACGTTTTCGGCGTGGTGAATCCCCGCGTAAAAATCGGTGTAGTCGCCCACCCGAACAGGCAGGTGTAGGGTTGCTTCCGAGAGCGGGACGAACAGCATCTCGCGGAACGTTGCCATTTGCAGCTCTTCGGTTTGCAGGTATTCCCGAATGCGTTGGGTGATGGCCCGGCAAGTTTCCCTGCCTAAAGCCATGAACTCGTTGAGGGCGGGCCGGTTAAAAACGCTGTCAACGGTTTGGGGAATCAAATGGGCGAAAATGCCGAGGTTGTCTGCGATGGTCAGGTCAAGAATGAACGACTCAGCCTTAAAGCCAACGCGAGGCTCTTGTTGGGGAGTACTGAAAATGCCGTACATCAGGCAAAGAGATCGGCTACAGTAAACGAAAATTCGGGCAGAACTGGAGCCGCCGAAATGGTTTCAGTGCCCTTGAACACCTTCCTATCGTCGGGTGAGGTGTAGGCATGAATCTTTTGCTTTTTCGGAAGGATATACCAAACCAACTGCGTTCCCCCGTCGAAGTAATCTTGTATCTTATCTAAAACATCTTCGTGCGATTCTGAATCAGACAGAATCTCTATGGCAAACAACGTATTGACCCGCTCCCCCCGCCGAATGGCTTCCTGTTGCTCAACAGTAAAATAGGTCAGGTCAGGAATACGCTTGCGTGTTCCATCCACGTAGGAGTCGGTTTCAGGAATCAGCTCGTCACCCTTTTCAAAAGCAACAGTGCGAATGAACTGGCGAGTCAAAAATTTGGCAATTGAAATTTCGTTTTGTTTCATACCCGGTTTAGGAATAATACGGCCCCGAACAAATTCGTAGCTGCCATCATTGCCTGGTTCACGGGTCCACGCTTCAAACTCATCCACGGTTTTCAGCGTCGTGGGTAAGGTTTGGGGTTCGTCAATGTCGATAGCAATCATAATTTTGGTCGATTTAGTATGTCAAGATAGCACATTTTCGCCAACATCTTAACTAAAATTCTGGTAAATCTCGTCCATAATCCGAACGAAGTGCTGGTAGTCGTCATCGCTGAGGTTGCCCCACCCCTGCCGCCTGATTTCTACTACGGCGGGCAACATTTGCTCGTAGAGTTTTTCGCCGTCGAGGGTCAAAAACACCAGAAACTTGCGCCGGTCGTCGTCGGCCATCCGTCGTTCGACCAAGCCTTTTTTGGCCAGCAAATCAATGATGCGGGTCACGGTGGGCGCGTCTTTGGTGGTCAGTTCGGCCAGCGTGCTTTGGGCAATGCCGGGGTTGCGGTGCAAGTGGTCGATCACCACCCACTGATCAACGGTGAGATCGAAACCGGCATCGACAAAGCGTTTTTGGAGGGCGTTTCGTATCTTCTTGATCGTGGTATCAATCTTGAAAAAGTACGCCCGCGAATCGGAGGGGTGAGTCATGGACGCAAAACTAACAACTCTTCCAGTTTTGCTTCAATTTCCGGCACCGAATGATAGAGTTGTTCGTAGGAGTCGATCACGAAATATTGTTCCTGAAAACGGTCGATCACGTAGGGCGTTTGCAAAAGCGTGGCCACATCGTAGGGAACGCGCTTCGGGATGTCGCTTTCGAGGGCATAAATCGTTTCCCCTGGCGACGACAAAATACCCCCGCCATAAATCCGCAGGGCCGGTTTCCCCGACTCATCCAATTCGCGAATCAGGCCAAACTCCACTGTGTACCAATACAACTGAGCAATCATCTGAATAGCTTCCTCATGGTCAACATGGTTCAGGGCCATGCGGCTCAGGGCAGCCAGAAAATCGCAGAAGTGTTTGTTAGTCAGCACCGGCACATGCCCGAAGGTGTCATGAAACATATCGGGTTCCTGAATATAATCGAGTTGGTCGCGGGTACGGAGCCATGTGGTAGCCGGAAACTGCCGGTCGGCCATCAGCTCGAAAAACTCGCGGTTGCCAATCAGGCCCGGCACGGCCACCACGCGCCAACCCGTCAGGGGCAGTAAACGCGGGTTCAGGTCGCGCTCAAAATCGGGAATTTTGGTGTTCGGAAAACCCGTCGCCACAATCCCGTCCATGTAGGCCCGGCTCGCCCGACCCGGCAACTGAGCCATTTGACGTTCAAAAAGCAGTTTCCAAACCGCCTGATCGTCGGGGGTATATTGGGAGTATGATTGGTTCATGGTAAAAGAGTGAAAGAGCGAAAGAGTGAAAGAGCGGCTGATTCAACAGGAGAGTTCGGAATCCGAAGGCACTCTTTCGCTCTTTCACTCTTTCGCTCTTTAATTAAAGGGTTCCCCGCAATTCCTGCTCTCTCTCAATGGCTTCAAAGAGGGCTTTGAAATTGCCTTTTCCGAACGATTTGGCCCCTTTGCGCTGGATAATCTCGAAGAACAGGGTTGGTCTGGGTGTAACGGGTTTGGTAAAAATCTGGAGCAGATAGCCTTCCTCGTCGCGGTCAACCAAAATACCCAGTGGGCGCAGTGATTCAATTTCTTCGTCGATCTTGCCAATGCGACCTTTCAGATCGTCGTAGTAGGCCTCCGGCACCCGCAGAAACTCAACACCCCGGTCGCGGAGGGCCACCACCGTCTCGATGATGTTGTCAGTAGCCACCGCAATATGCTGAATGCCAGCCCCTTCGTAGAAATTGATATATTCCTCGATCTGCGATTTTTTCTTCCCCTCGGCGGGTTCATTGATCGGGAATTTGATGCGCCCGTTGCCGTTGCTCATCACCTTGCTCATCAGGGCCGTGTAATCCGTCGAAATGTCCTTGTCATCGAAGGACACCAACTGCGAAAAACCCATCACCTCGCCGTAGAATTTCGTCCAGGTATTCATCTCATTCCAGCCTACATTGCCCACCATGTGATCCACGTATTTCAGGCCAACGTCTGCGGGTTTGTAATGTGGATTCCAAGCCTTGAAACCCGGCAAGAACACCCCCTCGTAGTGGCTGCGTTCCACAAAAACATGCACTGTATCGCCGTAGGTATGAATCCCCGACCGCACCACATAGCCGTCAGCATCTTCCAGATGGGTTGGCTCCATAAATGGTTTGGCACCCCGTTTGGTGGTCTGTTCAAAAGCATCCGTGGCATCGTCAACCCACAACGCTACCACCCGAACGCCATCGCCATGCTGGTCGATGTGCCGCCCGATTTCGGTGTCACTGTGGAGGGGCGAAGTCAAAATCAGGCGGATTTTATCCTGCACCACCACGTAGGATTCGCGGTCTTTCAGGCCCGTTTCCAAGCCCGCATAGGCCAGCGGCTGGAACCCAAAAGCCGTTTGGAAATAGTGAGCCGCCTGCCGGGCATTGCTTACATACAATTCTAAATAATCCGTGCCATTCAGGGGCAGGAAGTCGGTTTGGTTCGACGTTTTTGGTTCAATGAGTTCGAGCGTTTCCATGTTTGTTGATGTTGGTTATTGCAACCATGATTTCCAATAAATTCCGTCGTCCACGGCCATTGCCTGTTCGGTGAGCATCAGGGGCCGGAAGGTATCGACCATGACGGCGTATTCTTCAGTTGATGTTTTGCCGATGCTGCGTTCCATAGCACCGGGAGCCGGGCCGTGGGGGATGCCGCCGGGGTGCAGCGTAATGTGGCCGGGAGCAATATCGTTGCGCGACATAAAATCACCGTCCACGTAATAAATCACCTCGTCGGAGTCGATATTGGAGTGGTTGTAGGGGGCCGGAATCGCCTTTGGATGGTAGTCGTATAAGCGGGGGCAAAATGAACAAACCACGAACGTTTCCGTCTGGAACGTCTGGTGAACCGGTGGCGGTTGGTGAACCCGGCCCGTGATCGGTTCAAAGTTCTGAATGTTAAAAGCATACGGAAAATTGTAGCCATCCCAACCCACCACGTCGAAGGGGTGCGTGGCATAAATTAAGGTATGCAGCGACCCCTGCTTCTTGATTTTCATCACGAAATCGCCCGTTTCGTCGTGCGTTTCGAGATCCTGCGGACGGCGAATATCCCGCTCGCAAAACGGCGAATGCTCCAGCAATTGCCCAAAATGATTCCGGTATCGTTTGGGTGTATAAATCGGCGAATGCGATTCTACGTAGAGCAAACGGGTTTCTTCCTCCGTTACACCAAACTCGATCTGGTAAATCATCCCGCGTGGAATCACCAAATAATCGCCGTAGCCAAACGGAATGTTGCCCAGCAAGGTTCTGAGTGTTCCCGACCCGCGATGCACAAAAAGCAGTTCGTCGGAGTCGGCGTTTTTGTAGAAATAGTCGGTTAATGATTGACGGGGTGCGGCCACGCCCACAATCAAATCGTTATTGAACAGCAGCGGCACCCGACTTGTCAGATAATCGGCCCGGTCTGGATTGACTTGAAAGCCAAGCAGTTTACGGGCAAGCATGTTCTTATCCACCGCCACTTTCGGAGCCACATCTACCGAGTCGAGCAAGGCTTTCACTTGGGTTGGCCGGTGAACATGGTACAAGAGTGACGACATCCCATCGAAGCCAATGGTGCCAAATAACTGTTCATAATAAAGCCCGCCTGATTCGCCCAGTGCGTTGGTTGGCTTCTCGAACTGGGTGTGCCGCTTTGGAGGAATGCGACCAAGCGTATGATAGAACATGATCGTGTAGTGGGTTTATATTAATTGCTAAAACAATAATTGTTGAGCGTACAATTATAACGACAAGTTTTTAATAATTGCACTTTCTGGAGAAATATTTTTCATTAAAGTGAGTGAATGGAAAGTTTAACTTAATGTATATAAGTTGAAAGAAGGGCGAGTCTGCCCCTAAATCCCCTGA
>JANOCD010000077.1:0-47432 GCA_031411995.1 Cytophagales bacterium | reverse complement strand
CGGCAGCAACTACCAATGGTCGAACAATTTCATCGACCGCGTTATCAACGTGAATAGCCCCGGTACATATTCGGTGGTAGTGACGGATGCCAACGGCTGTACGGCCGCAGCCTCCGTGGTGGTGGACCAACAGTCGGACCTTCCCGCCCTGGTAGTTGTTGCCAGCGGCACCCTTACCTGCGCCCAAACGGCCGTGATGCTGACGGCCACGGGGGGTGATACTTACGAGTTTCAGGGGATGGGTATCGTTAGTCAGGACGCTACGGCAGGTACGGCGGTGATTAGCAGCGGAGGCACGTTTGGGGTGATTGTGAGCAACACGGCCACAGGCTGTTCAAACAGCACCCTCATCGAGGTAAGCCAGAACACCAGCCCGCCCACCGTGAGCATTAGTGCCAGCCATACAGCCCTGAACTGTACCCAGACCAGCCTCACGCTCACCGCTACCTCATCAGGCACGGGTCTGCTGTGGAGCAACGGGGCAACGACCACCAGCATCACCGTGAACAGTGGCGGCACGTATTCCGTCACGGCCACGTCAAGTAACGGCTGCACAATGGTGACAGATTGGGAAGTGATAGACGATCTAAACCCACCCATCAGCCCCCAGCTCGTAGGCAGCAACAACGCCCTGCTTACCTGCGACTTACGAAGCCTGACGCTCACAGCCAGTGCAGATGGCGATGGTCTCAGCTATGTCTTCGCCGGAGCGGACGGCTCGCTGCCGGGTAGTGGCGAAACGCGGGTGGTGAGTGTGTCGGGCCTGTATTCGGTCACCATCACGGGGCCCAACGGCTGCACCAGCACGGCCAGTACCACCGTCTTCAGCAACACGGCGGCTCCCTTCCTGACCGTTACGCCCGACAGCGGCACGCTCACCTGCGCCCAACAGAGCGTTACGCTCACGGCCACAGGCAATGCGACAGGCTACCGCTGGACGGGCGGAGCTACCACGGCCAGTTTACCCGTGAGCGCGTCGGGCACCTACTCCGTCACGGCCACAACCCCCAACGGCTGCACCAGCACGGCTTCGGTCGTGGTGAGCCAAAGCGCGGGCGTACCCATGACGGGCTTAGTGGCATCGGGTACGCTCACCTGCGCCCAAACCGCCGTGACGCTGACGGCATCGGGGGGAGATACCTACGCCTTCAGTGGGCCGTTAGGCGCGTTGGCGGGTAGCGGCAACACCCGCACAGTGACAGCAGATGGGTTGTATTCGGTCACTGTTACCAACACCACCACGGGCTGTTCGAGCCAGACCACCACCACCGTCCTGAGCAACACCTCCGCGCCCACAGTGAGCATCGCGCCCACCTCCGGCACGCTGACCTGCGCCATTACGGCCGTGACTCTGACGGCCACCTCCTCCGCAACGGGTCTGCTGTGGAGCAATGCGGCCACCACCACCAGCATCACCGTGAACGCTGCCGGGACGTATTCGGTCACGGCAACAGTAGCCAACGGCTGCTCGGCGGTGAGCAACAGCGTGGTGATTGGAACCAACACGGCTACACCCACCAACGCCAGCCTCACAGCCAGCAACTCCGGTACGCTGACCTGCTCGGTTCAGACCCTCACGCTGACCGCAACGGCTACTGGCTCCAGCCTGAGCTATGTCTTCAGCGGACTATCGGGTGCCATTGCCGGTAGCGGCAACAGCCGAACCACCAGCGCGGCCGGAACTTATACCGTGGTGATTACTGGCAGCAACGGCTGTACCACCTCGGCCAGTACCACGGTCTACAGCAACACGACTACCCCAACAGCCGGGCTAGTAGCCAGCGGTACCATCACTTGTTCAACTCCTGCCGTTACGCTCACGGCGTCTGGTTTGGGTAATTACAGTTTCAGCGGGCCGGTAGGCGGTCCGACGGGTATTGTCAACACAGCGGGTAATTCAGCAACTATCAATGCACAGGGAACGTACTCGGTCACCGTTACCATCCCCGCCAATGGCTGTCAGGCTAGCACCACCGTGACGGTCTTTAGCAACTCGGCTGGGGCCATTGCTCCACCCACGCTTTCAGCCAGCCAATCGGTGGTTTGTGCGGGAAGCAATGTGCAGGTAGTGGCCACTGTCGGAGGCTCACCCACCGGCTTGCAATGGTATCGTAATGGGCAGGCGGTGAGCGGCCAAACCTCGGCCACGCTCTCGCTGGGCGGGGTGCAAGTGGGTCAGGCAGGGAGCTATGTGCTGGTGGTGACGGGCGGGTGCAGCTCAACTTCCTCCGCCTTTTACCTGACGGTGAATCCGTTGCCAACGGCCCAACTGATCTTCCCGGTTGGCACAAGCATCTCCACGGGCAACCCGCCGACGATCACCTTACCCAACCCCTTGCCCGCTGGCAGCGATGGTAGTTATGGGGTGAGCGGGGGTATAGGCTATGAGCGCGTCATTATCATTGACCGCATCAATGGCTTTGAGATTCGGCAGGTGGACAGCAGCAGTACAGGTCGGTTTATGGTGAGCCGTATGGGTCTGTTCACCATCACGGTGACGGATGCCAACGGCTGTCGGCAGACGGTGCAGGGAATTATGAGCCGATAGGGGGACCATGAACACGAAAAAAGCCCCAAAAGGGGGGCATAATGATGTATCTGCCCGTGAAGTAGAGCGATTACAGCGTGAGTCGGGTTCACCTAACTGAGCTGTAGAGAAAGAATAACCCTTTGTAGCAGTACACTGTGCTGATGAAATCATATTGAGTGCTTGCAAACACAGGAAACGCCCTACGCATGGCCATGAGTAGGGCGTTTCCTTACTGTACTGCTGCAATCACCCCTTTTCACCCATCATGAAGCAGTAAAAGCCATCTATCCGGGGTTTATAACCCAAAAAAAGCTTTACAATACTCATTTGGTTGAGTTAATAATTGGTAAGCGAAACACGGGGCCGCCTAACCGAACGGTTACTTTACTTCGTAGTTGGTTTGATCGGCCAGATCGTTATATTTTCAAACACGGCACTACCACCCTCGGCAAATAGTTCGATGCCGCCCGTTGATTTATTGGGAAAAATTAGGTCTGTAATGACCCGCTCCCCGTTGTTGGCAAACACCTCGACAACCGACTTGTCCACGAATATGCGGAACGTAATCGCCCCATTCTGAACGGGCAGCGGAGCCTGCTCAATACTGGCGAACCGGTCGCTGAAATCCACCTGCCCCGATTTCCGGCGGTCGAGTTCCAGTTTACCATCAACATACCGGATAATCGTTTCTTCGTCGCCGTTTTTGGCCAGCCGGATACCAACGCTTTTGGCGGTTCCGGGCCGAATCCGGGCTTCCAGTTCATACACATTGTCGATGGCTTTGTTCAATACAATAGTCTGATTATCAAGCGTTACATTTCGCCGTTCGGTTTTGGCTCCCCGCAAACTTGTTGCGCCCGCAATGGGCGTTTGAACCAACACCAACCCGGCTGGAGTGCGTTTTAGAGACACTTCGCGTGGGATAGAAAAAGCTCCTTTGAAGGGCGTTGTCGGTATTTTGTTGGCATATTCCCAGTCGTTGAGCCAGCCCATCATCAGGGGTTTTGTTTGCGAAGCAGGCCGGTCGTTGAACGGAATAGCCGCGTAATAATCTTTCCCCCAATCGACTACATTGCCTACCGCAGGGACCACGGGTTTCGGGTTGTCGGCATCCACGGTGAACGTTTTTCCATCAAAATCACCCACAAAATACTGCATACCCAAATACCCTTTCTGGGAATGACCCGCCGAAATAAACAGCACCCACTTTCGCTTGCCCGCTTCATTCTGAACCGGAACCTCGAACAACGACGGGCATTCCCACACCCGTGTGGTGTCGCCAACGGGGCCAAAATGACTCATCAAGGTCCAGTTTTTTAGGTTTTTCGATTCGTAAAAAGCGGCCCGGTGTTCGGTGGCCAGCACGGTAGCCATCACCCACTTGTTTTGGGGGGCATACCAGAACACATTGGGGTCGCGAAACTCTTTGGTGTCGAGGTCGAGCACCGGGTTTTTGGCATACTGCGTCCACGTCCGGCCTTTGTCGGCACTGAACGCAAGGCTCTGATGCTGATCGAGGTGTTTGTCACCGTCGGTTACGTTGCTGGTGTAAATCGCCACCAGGCAGTCCTTTGTTCCGGGGGGGCAAAAGCCACTTTTGTTGGCCTTGTCGAGTACCGAACTCCCCGAAAAAATCCCGGTTTTTATCGTGCCACCGGGCTGACTAATTTCGGGGATAGCCAGCGGCAGGTGTTCCCAGCGAAGCATGTCTTTGCTCACGGCATGACCCCAGCTCATATGCCCCCAGACATTGCCAAACGGGTTATACTGGTAAAACAGGTGGTATTCGCCGTTGGCATAAATCATGCCGTTGGGGTCGTTGATCCAGTTTTTGGGCGCCGAAAAATGGTATTGTGGCCGGTAGAAATCAGGTTGAGTTGCCTGGCCGTTGGCGAATTGGCAACCCACCATCAGCAGTGCAGAAAAGATGACGTTTTTCATATCAAAAATTGATGGGAACGCGGATACATCCGCGTTCCCATTCGTTAAGTTAGAAGCCGGGATTTTGCTTGTACAACCCTTTGGTGAAGCCGATTTCCCGTTGCGGAATGGGCAAATACTCGTCCCGGCCCGCCGTGAATTTTGCCGTTGCCAGGAAAGGGCGACGAACTTTTTCCTTGTCGATATAAGCGTTCAGCGTTTTTTCGGCAATACCCCAGCGAACCAGGTCGAAGAAGCGGGGGCTTTCGGTGGCAAACTCCAGCCGACGTTCCCACTGCATGGCTTTCCGGGCATAATCCTGCGTCCATCCGGTGGCGGCATATTCTTTGATGTTATATTTCGAGGCAAACGTACCGTCGGTTTTCTTCAGGCGCCCCGTGCTGACGGCTGCTCTCCGCCGAATCTGGTTAATAAGAGGTCGGGCCAAATCCTGTTGGCCCAACTCGATATAGGCTTCGGCCTGCATCAGCAACACGTCGTCGTAGCGGATGATGTCGATGTTTTTTGAGGAGCCGATGAACGGCCCTTCTTTATGATACGACGAACTGGTGGCCAACTGCTGCTCTTTCATGGTATGGAAAAACCCATACACCCCGGCATCACGCACCCAGTTATTGCTGAACGGTTTGGTGTTATCGTATTTGTAAGGGTGTCCGTCGATGCCAATCGTGTGGTCAACGCGGGGGTCAACGGTGTCGGTGTTGAAATCCACGTTTTTCTCGTTGAAGGTGTCCATCAGGGGCAGGCCGCTGGCATCCGTTTTATAGGCGTTGGCTAAGTTCTGGCTCGGCGCGTGGAACCCGCAGCAACCGTATTGGGGCGCACCGTGGGGGTAGTTCAGGCCTGTCACATAGCTCAGGCGACCCACCGCCGTTCCGTCGTTGATGGAATACTGAACGGCAAAAATCGACTCCGGGCCATTCTCTGTTTCGGCAATGAAATTTTCAGCAAAGTCGGGTTGCAAACTATACTGACCAGAACTGATTACCTGCTGGGTTAGCGTGACCACCTCCTGCAGGCGTGTTTTGTTGATAGTCACCACCTTATGGTTGTCGTCCTGCTCATACGCCTGGAATAAGCGCAGTTTGGCCAGATAAGCGGCCGCCGTAATCTTGCTGGCCCGCCCCCTTTGAGCTTGCTTAACCGGCAGATTATCAAGGGCAAACTGGAAATCTTCCGCGATTTTGTTCCACAACTCGTCGTTCTTGTACTTCACGTTCGACTCTTTCAGAATGTCGTCGCTCGACAGGTTTTCGGTGATGTACGGAATGTTCTTGAACAGCATTTTCAGCATAAAGTGCGAGTGGCCACGCAAAAAGCGCATTTCGGCCTGCCGGGTTTTCTTCAGCGGAAACTCGGCATCGGTCAGGGCGTTCATACTGACGAGGGCGGCATTAGCCCGCGAAATAGCCTTGTAGAAATTCTCCCAGGTGAAGGGATGCATCCAGCCCATGTCGGGGCGTGTCAGGTTGTAGTGTTCGTAGAAGTCGATATCCGACACGTCGCCAACACCACCCCCACCTTTGTACGCATCGTCGGAGCGAACACTGCCATAGACCCACATACTGGTCATGGGGCCAATCATATCGTCGTTGCCAATCCCGGCATAGGCGGCCGTAGCCAGCGATTCGGCCCCGGCTGCCGACTGAATATTTTCGGAAGAGAGCAGGCCCTGGGGCTGATATTCGAGAAAATCTTTGCAGGCCGTGGTGGTCAGGAGCAGACCCGCCAGGAGAAATGAACTGTATTTATACGTCGATTTCATGTCTTTTTTCAGTTGTCTAAGGTCTGTCAATCACTAAAAGGAAACATTGATACCACCCGTGAAGGCGCGGGGAATGGGGATGGCGTTGATATCAACCCGCTCTGGATCAGGCCCCTGGAAACTGCCCGATTTGATGAGTAACAGGTTGTCGGCCATTACGAACAGGCGCAACCGACGCAACCGGATTTTCTCAACAAACGCCGAGGGGACCGTATAGCCAACCTGCACGTTCCGCAGTTTGAAATACGAAGTGCTGATAAAGAAATAGTCGGAGGTGCGGGTTTCGCCGTTTACGTCGGACAGCGACAGGGTTGGGATTTTGGAGCCGGTATTGGCCGACGACCACGCATTGAACACGCCCGGCCCCACGTTGTCGCGTCCCCGGATAAAGTTGTTGTAGAACGTGTAGGAATCGAAACCTGATCGACCCGCTATGCCCGACCCGAAAACGGATAGATCGAACCCTTTGTAAGCCCCGTCGAAGCGGAGGTTGTACTCAAAAGCAGGTAAGGTGGTGCCAAAAAACACCCGGTCGTCGTCGTTGATTTTGCCATCATTGTTCGTATCCACGTACCGAATCCGGCCCGGACCTGCGCCCACCTGCGTTGGTGCGCCATCCACCTCCTGCTGCGACTGGAAAAGCCCTGCGGTTTTGTAGCCAAACAAATCGAACTGCGAATGGCCCAGAATGGTGTTAATGGCGTTGCCCGCGTAGGCCGCCCGAACTTCTTCGGGGAGTTTGGTGATTTTGTCGCGGAACCGGCTAATACCCGTCATGATACTGTAGGTGAAATCGCCTTGGGGTTTGGCAAAATAGCCCAGCGAAAATTCAAAACCCGTGTTCGATTTCGAGGCACCGTTCACGGCTCTCAACTGCCCTTCGCCAACGGCCGAGGCAATGGGGGGCGTAATGAGAATATCGCTGGTATTGCGGGTAAAGTAGTCGAACGACCCCTGGAAACTGCCATTGAGGAACCCAAAGTCAACACCCACGTTCAGTTCGTCGGTGGTTTCCCATTTCAGGTTGGGGTTGGCTCCCTGAATCGAGACCAGGCCCGAAGGCAGGTTGCCCGTGTTGGCTCCGTTGAGGTCATAGGCCGTTCCGATGTTATAGAATTGGTCGAAAAAGCCCTGGTGTCCGTTCGCGAATTGTGACTGACGCGCTCCGTAGCGGGTGTCGAATAAGCCAAACCGGGCCAAATCACCAATTTCCTGGTTACCCACCCGGCCCACGCCGGCCCGCAGTTTCAAGTTGCTGATGAACTTAACATCCTGAAAGAAAGCCTCTTTGTCCAATCGCCAGCCGACTGATGCTGCCGGAAAAATACCGTACTGATTCTCCGTACCAAACCGCGACGAACCATCCCGACGAACGGTCAGAGCCACCAGGTAGCGATCCGAAAAACCATAGTCGATGCGGGCAAACTGCGACAGCAGGCGGTTGCCCGACCCACTTCCGGTGATGTTGGCGTTGCCCGTACCGGCGTTCAACACAAAATAATCTTCGGTCTGCACGGCAAACCCTTCTTTGCGGGCCG
Organism: Cytophagales bacterium; assembly: GCA_031411995.1. GTDB lineage: Bacteria > Bacteroidota > Bacteroidia > Cytophagales > Spirosomataceae > Rudanella. The sequence continues at coordinate 39,658 of JANOCD010000077.1, read as the reverse complement.
TCTCGAACCGGAAATCATTTTTGATGGCCTCAATACCGGCCAGGAAATTGAACCGATGCAACCCCAGGTTCAGGTTATAGCGGGCTGTGTTGGACCAGGTTACGCTCAGAACCCGGTTCTGGTCGATGGTCAGGTTATTGCTGGTGCGGCCAAAGGAACCTTCGGCAAACGATTGCTCAATGTTTTTGGCGTAAAAATTGGCATTGTCGGCCCCGATGCTCGACCGCAGAATCAGGTTTTTGATCGGCTCAATGTCAACAAACACATTACCGAACATGGTTAACCGATTGGCGTTATCCCAGCGATTGATTTCCTGCATGTGCAGGGGGTTATTGCGGTCTGAATAGCCCGCACCAACGGCTCCGCCCCAGGTGCCGTCTTTGGCATAAACCGGAATCGTTGGAGCCAGTGTAATGGCCAAACCCGGCGTGGGGGCACCGCCAATATCGGTCGAAGCGAGGGTCTCGTTCAACGAGGCAACCTGGATATTGGCCCCAATTTTGAGTCTGCTTTCGAAGGCGCTGGTCATGGCGTTGATGCGGCCACTCAGTTTGTCAGCTCCTGTGTAGCGCAGCATCCCGGGGTTTTTGTAGTAACCGAGATTCACCTGCAACGACGAGGCTTTGGTACCGCCCGTCAGGGTCAGTTCATTGTTGGTTACGATTCCCGTTTTATACATAACTGCCTGCCAGTCGGTGTCGCCAACGGGCATATTCGGGTCTCCACCAACCAATGGCTTCGCCGATACGCTGTTCAGTTTTGGGTTTTTGAAGTCCTTGTTCCAGTCGAAGTTGTAAAGGGCACCGTAGCCATCTTCGGGATTCACCCCGTCGTTAACCGATGCCTGCCAAAGGGCGCGACCCCGATCAACGGCGTTGAGCATCTTAAAGCGCGAGTATTTCTCCGACTGGGCCGAGATGCTGCTGTTGAAGTCGATATTGAGCTTGCCGTTGGTGTTCGACCCGTTTTTGGTCGTCACGATAATGACCCCGTTGGAGGCCCTCGATCCGTAAATCGACGAGGCCGACGCATCTTTCAGCACCTGCACCGACTCAATCGAATTGGCGTTTAGTCCCTGGAATACTTCCGGGCGTTTGGTTGGCACCCCGTCGATAATATAGAGCGGATCGGTGTTGCCGAGGGTGTTGGCTCCGCGAATCAAGATTCGCGAGTTGGTACCGTTGGGCGAGCCTGTTTTTTCGATGTATAAACCCGGCACCCGGCCCTGTAACGATTGCATGGGGTTACCCGTCGGAATATTGCGGATGGGGGCCAGATCAACCACGGCCACGGCCCCGGTCAGGTCTTCTTTTTTGGAGGAGGTATACCCCACCACGACTACTTCGGAGAGTTGGCCACCGGCTACCAAAGCAACCTCAACAGAATTCCGGTTTACGATGGACACCTGTTGAGGGTCGTACCCAATGAAAGACACCTGAACTGCCGTAGCACTGGCTGGCACCGAGAGCGAAAATTTGCCGTTTACATCGGCCACGGTTCCGGTAGATGTGCCGGGAATTACGATGTTCGCTCCAATGAGCGACTCCTTTGTTTTGGCATCGACCACGGTGCCCGTAACGACGCGCTGGGCCAATGCCAACGACACCGTCAATAGCAAGGCCGATAGGGTTAATAAAACATTCTTCATGGATTTGAAGGAAACGAGGTTAATTTATAGATACATTAAGTGAACGTGAGTTACTGCGCCAAAACAGTCATAAAGGGCTGACCTATAATGGTTTGTTCAGAAAAAATGGGGGTGGCTCCCTGTTGTGTGGCTACGTAAGCCCCGCTGGCACAGGCGAATTCGAGGGTCTTTTGGGGGGATTCTCCCTGAAGAGTTTTATAGAGAAACCCGGCCAGAAACGCATCGCCACTACCAATGGTATCGGCCACTTCAACCGCAAAACCAGCCTGTTTGTAAAAGCCGGTCGTGTCGAGCAGGGCCGCCCCGTCTTCGCCCAGTGTCACACACAGGGTCTGGAGTTTATACCGCTCCCGCAACTGCTCCATCGACCGTTGCAAGTCCGGCTCATCACCATACCAGCCCGACAATTCGAGCAACTCATGCTCATTGAGCTTCACCATGTTAGCCTGATCCAGTAATTGCTCTACTGTGGCCCGGTTGTAGTGGGGGGCGCGCAAATTCACGTCGAACACTTTGGTGGGGGCCACAGCCAGCAACTCCATCAGCGTCTCGTGCGTCTGCTGACTCCGGGCGGCCAGGCTCCCATACACAAACAAATCGCTCTGACGAACGAGCTGAGTGAGGCCCGGCTCCAGTTGGATGTAGTCCCAGGCAACGGGTTGTAAGATCTTGTAGGTCACCTCGTTACTGTCGGAGACATTGGCTTTGGCCACGCCCGTGAGGTGGGTTTGACCAACCTGAATCAGGTCGAGCGGGATGCCTTTCTGTTCCAGAAAATCGAGCAGTTCGCGGCCCAGATCATCGTTGCCCACGCGGCTGATGAGTTGGGCATTCAGTCCGAAGTTGCGGAGGTCGGCAGCCACGTTCATGGGGGCACCTCCCGCTTGTTTGCTGGTGGGCAACACGTCCCACAGAATTTCGCCGAAACAGGTTATTACGGGTGTCATATCAGTGAGCGAAAACAGTTCGTTCGATTTTTTCGATGCTCGTGCCTTTTGTTTCAGGCATGATGCGAAGCACAAACAGCAGTTGCAGTACCATCATGACCGTGAAAAACAGGAAGGTATTTCCGCCACCAACCCGTTCGGACAGGTACGGAAACGTGAAGGTGATGATGGCCGCCATGAACCAGTGGGTGAAACTGCCCAGCGCCTGACCACTCGCCCGCACTTCGTTGGGGAAGATTTCGGAAATGAAAACCCAGATAACGGCCCCCTGAGAGAAACCAAAAAAGGCGATGTAAGCAAACAGCAATAAGGGTACGGTCATGCCGCTGAAATCTTCGACATAGAAGGCCCGCGCCACCAGCCCCAGCGTCACAATCAGCCCGACGGAGCCAATTTTCATCAGCGTCCGTCGGCCATAGCGATCAATGAGGTTCATCGAAATCAGGGTGAAAATGAGGTTGATTAACCCAATACCCGCCGACGACAGCAAGGATGAACTTTTGCCTAAGCCCGTCATTTCAAAAATGCGGGGGGCATAATATATGATAGCGTTGATGCCCGATACCTGATTGAACACGGCAAACAGCACCGCCAACATAATGGGCGTGTTATACTGCCCCGAAAACAGTTTGGTCGAACCTGTTGACTGAGCGTTGCTGTGCTGAATGGCCGCCAGCGTTTCGTCGGCAGTGGCCGGGTCAATCATGTGCAGCACCTCCAGAGCCTCGGCCACTTTACCCCGTTTGAGCAACAACCAGCGGGGGCTTTCGGGAATGTTCAGCACCGCGATCAGGAAAATAACTGACGGCAGAGCCTGAATTCCCAGCATCCACCGCCATGACTCCTCGCCCATGTCCGACAGCAGGAAGTTCGACAGGTAGGCCACCAGGATTCCCAGCACCACATTGAACTGAAACAGGCCAACCAGTTTCCCCCGCGATTTGGCCGGCGAAATCTCGGTGATATACATGGGAGCCGCCACCGACGATGCGCCTACGCCCAATCCGCCCAGAAACCGAAACAGCAGGAAAATGGGCCAGTTAGGGGCCAACGCCGTGCCCAGCGAAGCGAGCAAATACAGAATGGCGATCCAGAAAAGGGTGCGCTTGCGGCCCAGTTTTTCGGCAGGAATGCCGCCCGTCATGGAGCCGATCACCGTGCCGATAAGGGCGATGGAAACGGTCAGGCCGTGTTCCCAGACGTTGAGTTTCCAGAGCACTTGCAGCGACTGCTCGACCCCGGAGATCACGGCTGTGTCGAAGCCGAAGAGGAAACCGCCCAGTGCGGCCGTAATTGACCAGAAAAATATACGTTGATGTTGACTCATGGCTGGCTCGAAGGGTCTGATTAGACATTGATTTCGAGACAAACTTACCGGGTATTACTAAAGATAGAGGTACGGTAAATGTTCAAATGCTTTCACTATTGCTATTATTTATAAACCACTGATTATGAGGAATAAATCAAAATGTTATAGGGGTAGATGTATAGAATTGTTACGTCGATTCTCAGTTTTGTTTCATGGTTTTTTAAGCCCGATCATTTCCAAATCAGTCTGGTCATCCAAAGGGGATTTTCGATACTCCGATGGTGTCTTACCTGTGTGCTGTTTGAAGAAGGTTGTAAAATAATTGGGTGAATTAAAGCCCGTCGAATTGGCAATTTCGGCCATTGTTTTGTTGGTTTCCCGGAGCAGGTGTTTTGCCCGTTTCAACCGGATTTCCGACAGGTAATCCATCACGTTCATGTTCAGCAGAGCCTGCACTTTCCGATACAATTGAACCCGTGAAAGGCCCATTTCGCGGCTCAGTTTTTCGACCCCAAAATCAGGGTCGGACAGGTTTTGCTCGATCAGGGCGGTTAGCTGATTCAGAAATTTCTTGTCCTGTCGGTTGCCCCCCGTATCCGACTGCGACAAAAAATCTGAGGCATACCGGCGTTGCCATTTTTCACGGTTGGTCAGCGTAGTACGAATAGTCTGGAGCAGGTAGGCCGTGTTAAAGGGCTTGGTCATGTAGGCATCGGCACCCACGCGGGTGCCTTCGATCCGTTGCTCCATTTGCCCTTTTGCCGTCAGCAAAACCACCGGTATATGCGAGGTACGCAGGTCAGCTTTCACCCGCTGCGTCAGTTGCAGACCGTCGAGGCCGGGTAACATAATATCGCTGATAATCAGGTCGGGAATAATTTCCAAAGCCCGCTCCCAACCTTGCTCGCCGGTTGCTTCGGCCACCACATCGAATTCGGTCTGTAAACGGGTGGTCAGGAACGCCCGCAGGTCGTCGTTGTCTTCAACCACCAGGATCGTACCCGCGTGTTTGCCGGAGGGGGTAATGGGTTCGGCAGCCTCTTCTTCGATCTCGAGGAACATCCTTTGCCGGGTAGGGGAGCCGGTTTTTTCTTCCGGGGCCAGGTGAGCATTGCCGATGGGGAGCAAAATCGTGAAGGTGGTGCCCCGTCCGGGTTCCGATTTCACGCTGATCTCTCCTTGATGCAGTTGGATAAACTCCATTGACAAAGCCAGTCCCAGCCCCTTGGAGAGGTTAAACGGTTTAGTGCCGCTGAAAAACAAATCGAACGCATGGGCCTGCTCGTCGGGCGACATACCTTCGCCATTGTCTTCTACTTCAATGCGTACCTGTCCGCCCTGTTCCGCTAATCGCACGTGAATCAGGCCATTTTTTGGGGTGTACTTAAAGGCATTCGACAACAGATTTACAATAACCTTGTCGAGTTTCTCGGCATCGAACCAAACGGGTACATTTGCTTTGGAGGGTAGAAACTGGAGGTCGATCCGTTGCCTGTCGGCCTTTTGTTTGAAATCCTGTACGATATCCTGAATAAAGGCCACCAGATTCTGTTCCGACGTATGCAACCGTTGTTTCCCGGCATCGGTTTTCCGCAAATCCAGCATCTGATCCACCAGCCGCAACAGCCGGTAAGCGTTCTTCTGCACCAGCGACAGGTTGTTTTTAATGTCGCTGGGGCTAACATTTTTTTTGTTCAACAAATCTTCCGTCGGAGTCAAAATCAGGCTCAGGGGCGTGTTGAACTCGTGGGAGATGTACGAATAAAACCGCAATTTTTCTTCGGTGGCTAACCGGGCCTGTGCCGAAACGGCTTCAATCTGATTCTTTTGGTGAATGATTTCTTCATTTTGGTGTTCGAGGGTTCAGTAAGCGGCCTGTTTGGTGTAGTACAGATAAAGGGCATACATCCCCAGTAACATCATCACCAACAAACTGGCCACTGTCAGATACAGCTTATCGCGCTGGGAGGTATAGGTACGCGACAGTTCGTTGATGCGCCGACTCTGTTTTTCAATGTCGGCTTGCTGCTCAATAACTTTGTCGTTCTGAAGTTTCATAATTCGCACATTCGACGAATCAATGAGCGTAATGGGCAAGCGGTTCTCGCGCCGAAACGGTTGTTTTTTCAGGATGGCGATGGCGGCCCGAATCGCTTCTTTCCCCCCGGTCGGATACAGAACCGTGGCACTTAATATTCCCCTATATACCAGATCAATGCCTTCGTTTTTGCCGGGTAATCCATCCACACCAATGATTTTGACCCGTTTCTCCAGTCCCAATTGCTGGCAAACGGCGTAGGCTTTCAGAGCGGTGCGGTCATTTTGAGCAAAAATGAGGTCTATGGTCGGCTGCCCCCTGATCAGGTTTGTCAGGCTTTCCGCAAACGAACGCTTATCCCAGTCACCTTCCAGTCTGCCTACTAACCGAAGACCCGGATGCGTACTGATGGCCTCCACGAATCCCCGGTGCCGGTCAATGTCGGCTGATGAACCCGGCGACTCGCCAATTTCGATGATAGTACCCGCGCTTTTGAGCAGATTATTGGCGTAGATACCGGCCGTGCGGCCCACTTCTACATTGTCGGCACCGACATAAACGGTGTATTGATCCGAGGCTGTGCGCCGATCTACGACCACCACCGGAATGCGCTGTTGGTAGGCTTTTTCAACAATGGGTGTGATAGGTTGGGCTGCGTTCGGCGAAACAATCAGCAGATCCACTTTTTGATCAATGAGTTCCTGAATCTGGCTGATCTGTTTGGCACTTTGGCCACCGGCATCTTTAACAATGAAATTGATTTCAGGATTAAAGGAGAGTTCCCGGTTCATACTCTCACGCATGGTTTTACGCCAGGTATCGGCTTCGGTGCGTTGTGAAAATCCAATCCGATAGGTTTTGTTCCGTTGTGAGTTGGGTTGACATGCCCCCAGAAGAAACCAGAGCACAACAACCAGATAAGCACTGATTTTCTGTTTCACGATGCCACTAAGGAATAATCTGTTGCCTCTTATCAACTCGTTGCCGCTCCTTCTACATAAACGTCCAGGTGCCGAAAACGAGCAAATAAACCAAAGATAAGCTAAAGAACTGAGGTTACACTTGTGCTGGCACTTATGCCGAAGCAGGTGCTGACATAGGCAATGGCAACGTTGGCTTGTCTTGGCAAAATGAAGTGATTCTTTCAGCAGAATATACTGATGAAAGCAAGGAGTTGTTTTCGGACAGCCACGCTGCCTCGCCAACGCGGAACCAACAGTGCTTCTATCGCTTCGAGTCGGGCTGTATTGTCATTAAGCTGGGCATTTATCTTGGCTAACTCCCTTTTCAACTGCTCGTTCTCCTTAATCAGGGCCTGCACCCCCGCAAAGGTCACCCCTGCAAAATCGTGGCTATAAATAAGCGTATCGCAGCCCACCTGACCCAGCCCATCATGCCCAAAAGCCGCGAAGAAATCCTGGGCCACGGGGCCGTAGTGCCGGATACTTTGTTGCCCTTTGTAGTTCCATGTAGTCAGCTTCATGCCCCCGATCTTACGGAGCAGGTCAGCGGGGTTGATGGGCTGGAAGCGTTCTTTCTTGGTCGAATCGGAAATAGACGCCCAGGAGTTTTGCCCCCGGCCAATCTGCACGCCTGTGCGAACGGTACCGAATGTTCCGCCACCGGGGTTCGTATTGCCAGTGGTCATCAGATAATACCCATTGAGGAAGCGGGCAACATACTGATCGGGAGAGCCGACAGGAGTGACTCCTTGGTTTAAAGGATCTGAATCGCCGATCCCGAAGGTGCCTGCTTGGCCATTAGTAGAGACGCGATAACCTAGGGCAGTGGAGTATTCACCACTGGCCGTATTACCATACCCCATTGCAGTGGATGCGTAACCTCTGACTGTGTTGAAGTATCCCAGGGCGGTAGAATACGCACCACTGGCTGTATTTTGGAATCCCAAAGCAGTGGATGAATAATTACTGGCTGTATTGAGGTATCCCAGGGCAGTGGAGTATAGCCCGACCGCTGGCACGGTGCCCGTTTTAAGGTAGCCACTCATTAAAGCCCCTTTGTTGGCATCAAATTGCAGGGCGTTTCCAAAGGCGCTTACAGGCGTCGTTGGCGACGAAGTGTCATAGAACACCGCCCGCCACCGCAACCGAAAACCCCGCCCTACCGTTCCATTGCTGTTGGCCTCAATGCGAACACTGAAATAGTTTCCTGTCACGAAGAAAAGGGCGGGAAGCGCACTACCCGAAAAGACCAGGGCATTGCTATTCCCATCGGTGATGATCACCCGATCGTTAGTGGCTTCTGTGTCCAAATCCTCGAAGACTACTTCATAACCAGACACCGAGCCGGAGCCCAAGACTGTCTGAGTACAGATCTGGCTGGCAGAGTAGTTACTGTCGCCCCCTGGGTCTTTGAGAATACCCGTCTGAGCCGTCAGTAATGGTGGCGAAGCCGCGCAACTAAGCGTGTTGACGCTGGCGTTAGGATCGGCGGTGGTGAATCTATACTTCTGTTGCACCAGAAAGACGTTACGGGTATAAATCTCTACATCCTGACGGGGGGGCAGGCCGACGGGCGAGTTAAGGCCCATCTGGGCGTGAGCGGCTGGCAACAGGGTTATTGCCACTAAAAACGATAGAATATATTTCATAAGAAACCGAAGTAAGAACTTTGCGCCTTAAAGCTACCCAATACCTGGACACTACTAACTACCGTTGACTCAATACCAACGTATTAAGGGACTGGTGAGGGGTCGGAAGGTTGCCGCGAGTTGGGGCAGCTACCCTCCGTCTGTAGCGGCCAATCGTATTGACCAAGTTGCCGCAAGGGTTTGTTAAACTACTACCCCCCCCCACAACCGCTGAAGGCAGTGTTACTCTTCTCCGTTTAAGTCCCGTTAAAGAGGGTTCTCTCCTTAGTATAGGTATTCCCTTGATTGTGGCTTAGATTACACAAACTTTGTTCTTTAAATCATGCCGATCGCCCACCAAACCAGGGAGTACGCTTTTCTCAGAGAGGGGGGAGAGATGGGTCGGCTGATGCGCGCCTGTCGCTGGGAGCAGACATCGCTGGGAACCCCGGACGGCTGGCCCCAGAGTCTGCGAACGACACTCAGCATTATTCTCAACTCTAAGTTTCCCATGTTTCTGTTCTGGGGACCGGAACTGCTGTGTTTTTATAATGATGCGTATCGACCCAGTTTAGGCAACGAAGGCAAGCATCCCAATGCATTGGGCAGCCCCGCAGCGGAGGTGTGGGAAGAAATCTGGGATGTAATCGAACCCCTGATCACCCAGGTGCTGGCCGGTGGCGAAGCAACCTGGAGCGAAGATCAACTCATTCCTATTTACCGGAACAGGCGGCTCGAGGATGTGTACTGGACGTTCAGCTACAGTCCTGTCAGCGATGAGTCTGGCCAGATAGCCGGGGTGTTTGTGACCTGCACCGAAACCACGAAGGCTGTACAATCCCGGCAGGCCCTGCTGCACAGCGAAAAACGCTTTCACAGTTTGGTAGCCCAGGCACCGGTAGCTATAGCGCTGCTGCTGGGAACTGACTTTGTGGTTGAGTTCATCAACCATCGGATGCTGGACTATTGGGATCGGTCGCTGGCGCAGGTGCTGAACAAGCCTGTTTTCGAGGGCCTGCACGAAGCGCGTGCGCAGGGCTTCGAAGCCTTATTGGTCGGTGTGCTGACCACCGGACAGGCATTCATTTCCAAAGAGCTATCGATCAATCTGTTGCGGGGCGGTGAATTCCATAAAATGTATATCGATTTTATTTATGAACCCTATTACGGGGCCGACCAGACCATTCAGGGCGTTATGGTTATGGTCAACGACATTACCGAGCAGGTCGTTGCCCGCCAGCAGATTGAGGAGCAGGTGCAGCAACGAACCCACGAGTTAGACCGCGCTATTGCCGATTTACGCCGGTCGAATGAAAGCCTCGACCAATTCGCCCACGTAGCCAGCCATGATCTGCAGGAACCACTGCGCAAGATTCACCAGTTCAGTGCCCTGCTTCGGAGTCAGTACAGTACCCAGTTAGGCGACGGGGTCGACTATTTGAACCGGGTGCAGACAGCGGCTGGCCGGATGTCGACGCTCATCCACGATTTACTGGCTTACGCCCGCATCTCGGCCCTGGCCGATACCCCCGCGATGGTCTCCCTCATGGGCGTGGTCCATACCGTTTTGATGGATTTAGAACTTGCTATTCAGGAATCAGGGGCGGTAGTAACGATTGACTCCTTACCAAATGTCGAGGGTATTGAGTCACAGATCAATCAGTTGTTTCAAAATTTACTGGGCAATGCCCTGAAATTTCGGCGGGTAGATCAGTCGGGGACTCCAGTATTGCCCCTGATTCGGATTAGTGCACAAATCCTGATGATGGCTAATTTACCTGATTCGCTAAAGCCAATGCGGCTGGCAACTACCTACCATCGCATCGACGTGTCGGACAATGGCATTGGCTTCGATGAGCAGTACGCCGACGAGATTTTTCAGGTCTTTCGGCGCTTACATGGCAAGAATCACTATTCGGGTACAGGCATTGGCCTGGCCATCTGCCAGAAAGTAGCGGCTAATCATGGTGGGGCGGTCACGGCCAGCAGCCAGCCAGGGCAGGGGGCTACCTTTAGCGTGTATTTTCCCGTCTAGAACGGATCCCAAGCGTACCTAATGCTTTTAACAGTAGTCAGACAGAATACGGCTACCCTTACCTGTTATCAATCTGACTTTAATCAGCCCGAACATGGACGACAACAAACACTTCGCTGGGTCTGGCTAGTCACGGCACATATGCTTCACATCCCTGGTCAATACATCAGTAAACCGCTTTTTTTAATCCCTTAGTAATACTGGCGCACCTGTTAGGAGTAACCAGTAGGATCACAACCAGAAAAAATGGAGGTATAGCGAAAACAAGCCTTTTGAGCGAATTGCCACAATGGGAATAAGCGCCAATTTTGGGAAGTAAGCTGCTGGGACGAGATTCAAAAGTACTGTAAGGCAAGGGTATAAACGCTGGTTAGTGGTTGCACTTCGATTGTACTTCCTCGTTCAACTGATGCTTACCATTGGGAAGCATCAGTTGAGTAAATTGGCATTGTAAAATACTCGAAGCATTCTTACAACGGGATGTTCATACAGCGTTGACACGGGCTCGTCGATACGACCCGATGACTTGAGCATTGCTCGAATTGCTTCAAATTGATGGTGAGTGAGCGTCTCGTAACCCATTGTCCACTTTGCGAACAGACGCTGGGTAATGGGACGGCTCAGGGCCAGGGACACATTGGTATGTCGGATGTCTTCCTCTATTCTTTTATACAAGCTTTCTACAGCCTGTTTGTCACCCTCTAATACTTGGAGAATGCGCCCCCGAACATAGAGTAGAACACCGGTAATGCCCACCTCGCTATTGTGTTTACGGCTCTGTTGAAGCAGACTTACTAAGTCGGCCTCCTGAAAGGGTTTTACCGACGAACTGAAATAAATGAGGCAGAGATCCATAGGGAAAGTACGAAAGAATTTAGGCAGTAGGCGCCCCCTCAAAGGTAGATTTCTCGGACTCAAAAGGGGTCTAAAATCAGTCGATCCGCTAATGCTATTTTTACCATAACTATAGAAAAGGTAGATTATACTTATGAATGGAAGTGAATCACCAGTAACTGGCACATTTGTTTGTGCGTTACAAACAAATGTGCCAGTTTGTGCCTATGACAGTTCAACAAAACCTACTTTACTTAACCGATCTGATGCAATCGCAATGAATACCTACTGCATAGAATATTGGCGTTGATAAAGACGACCAGGAATTTGTTGGCGCAGCCTTTCAAACGGTCTATCTGGTTATCCATATCCCCTTTTCCAGCCAAGGTGCTGACGTTCTGAAGGGGCAACCTGAATTTATCAATCCTCCCGAATTAACTCTGCTGAATATAAACAGGTCTCAGTTTTATGAGTTTAAAATGCTTTTTTTGCAGCCATGCGTAACTGTTGTCCCCGTCGCACAGCCAGTTGCTAATCCGCCCCGTTAGGGCTGAAAACCTCGTTTCTGTCACGCTTCACCAAGATGTGATAACAGGCCCCGTCAGGGGCGTTGTTGGGGCGATATTGACGGGGCTGAAACAGGTTCAGTTGAGGCACAAACACCCGGACCTCAGGTACTGCCCCGGCCCGTGATAGGCCACTGGGCCACCATCAACCGGGTAGAGCTGCAGTGACGCGGTTTCGTCAGGCCCATCCATTTTGGTTCTGACGGTAAAGGGTCGCCAGCCCGTCCAGCCGCCCGGCTTGCTTACCTGAGTGGCATTCAAACCGGCTTCAATCCCGATCATCAAATCGGCCAGTTGCCCATAGGCGGCAGTCCAGGCATCGAGTAGAGCGGTAGTAGCCCCTTCGCCCAGTACCTCACTGATCGATGCAATCAGATGGCGACCAATCAGCCCGTAATACTCCGGGCGAATGTTTAGACTGGTGTGCTTGTGGCCAATGCCAGTCAGGGTAGGCAACGGCACCAGCGGGTCATCAATATTTTCGGCGTAGGCCAGCACCGCCATTGCCAGTGCCGCTGATTGGTGCGTGTTGTGCTGGTTACCCAGGTTGAACACGTGCAGCCGTTCGGGGTTATGGGCGAAAACGCGTTTGTAAAAATGAGTGGTTAGCAGCAGACCGCTTTTTTTCAAAACCGGCACCGTGGCTTTAATGATTTATTTCTGATCAGTAGTCATGATTACTAATTGGCTGAGGAGAGTATATAATAAAAGTAGCGACCCTATGCTGGCCCATCAAAAAACTCACTTGGCAACCAATACGGCAGGCAGGAGATAGCCGTAGAGTCGGCTGGCGACCAGCGTATTAGTGGCCCCGTTGAACTCCCGTGCCTGACTCACGTAGCCATTGGTGTCGAAGTTATAAACGAAATAAGCGTTATACTCAACCCGGTTGGTGCTGATGTCGTTCAGGGTAATCGTCTGCACCAGATGGGTGCTTGCAACGCCAAAAATCGGCAGGTACGGATCGGGCGGAATCACGGCTGGCAGGAGTAGACAAGGCGGAATGAAACTGGTCAGATAGGGGTCAGGCGGATACGTGTTAGGTAGATATGGGTCAGGTGGAATCCCATAAAATAGGTTCGTGAAGTCGGCATTCAGCGGAGAAAGGTCATTCAGCAGTGGCGTGTCGGTGGGGGGGGTATGGAGACCGGGAGGGTTATGAAAACCAGGAGGGTTATGAAAAGCAGGAGGATTATGCAGGCTATAGGTGAAGTTGATCGTCCTGGCGGCCACACCCGTCAGATCGAAGATCGTGGCCCGGTTCAAATCACCGGCCGCGTCGAAGGTATAGTTGATTTTTACCCGGCTGTTTTTACTGGCCCGCGATACCAACTGCCCCAGCGTATTGTAGGTATACGTCCAGGCTGTTTCAACCGGGGTGCGGCTGTTGCCATACCAGGCGTGTCTCGATTCGATGCAGCGTCCGGCGTTGTCGGTCAAAAACATGACGACTCCCATGAGGGTACTGCCTTAATAGGAACGGGCGGTAATCGACTGAAAGCCATAGGAATACAGAACTGTGTTGGCCGGATAAACCACCGGGCCGGGGGCATAGGTTGCTTGCTGGAGCCGTCCGTCGCTCTGGTAGGTGAGGGTAGCTTGCCCGTGTTTGCTGAGGGTATACCCCGGCGAAGCCAGCCGGTTAAGGCCCGTGGCGACTTGGGGTCTATCGGGCGAAAGCAGCGTTTTGTCCTGGCAGGAAACCAGACCGAGTGTGGCCGTTAACCCAAGAACTGCGGTAAATCGTCGAAAAATAGTGTTCATCAGTATTTATTGTTTAGGTGGTAACCCAGTTGATTCGTTGATTACCGATGCAAAGCTGGCAACTCGTCTGATCGCTTTAAAGCCCCAATGAATACCGGGTGGGTTTTGCGATATAACGCACCAGATTTAGCCCTTAACTGGCAGGAGTGGGCCTGCCTACCCGTCAATTCTCTCTCTGTTTACTCAGTATCGCCCCTTTTCTACCCCCTGTTTAGCCAAAGCTACCCGTTATGGGTTGGTGCTGGCAGCGCAGAAAGGGTCCTGATACCTTTGATTCGTAATTCAAACGGGGTAGCTGAAAACCGACCAGAGTAGGCACACAACAAATAAGTTGAACGGAATAGAAGTATGAAAAAGAAGTTTGAAAAACTCAGTCTCAGGACTGACACAATCGTGAGTCTTTCTAAAATGGAGGCTCGTCAAATATTGGGCGGAATGCCACAGGACACGAAAGCCCGCAGTTGTTCGGCCAACGGATCGGCTCCCTGCTGTGCAACGAAAGATCCGGGAACATCCGCTTAGGAACCGCTCCAATCTCAAAAACAACTCTTTTCTGTCATGCAGGCAACCACCCTACCCGACGCGATTTCCCAGGTGTTGATCCGAATCTACGGCCATATCAACAAACAACCGCTTCACGAAAACGTGTCGCTGGTAGGGGGGCAAATGGGCTATGCCCTGTTTGAAGCGTATTATCAACAACACGTTGAGGTGGATGAGAACAGCCGTTTTTGGGAGCGGGTGGCTGCCAGTTTACAGGGTATTCAGGAGGCTAAACTCGGCCCTGCCTTTATTGCAGGAATTTCGGGCGTTGCCTGGGCATTCCTGCACCTGGATCAACAGGGATTTCTGGCCGATAATGAGCTGGATGCCGAGGCTATTGTTGAGGAGTTGGACGAAGGACTTTTTGCCGTTTCGATGCAATGGCTACAGGAGGGTAACTTCGATTATTTGCACGGAGGACTGGGTGCGTGTCTTTATTTTTTAGAGCGCACCCCCTCCGGGCGAATTACCCGATACATGGAGCAATTAATCGAGCAATTAGCCCGGATAGCGGTTCGCTTGCCGAATGGAGAGATCACCTGGAAATTTTTAAATTTCAACCAGTACACGCTCCAAACGGCAACCGTCTATAATCTTAGTCTTTCGCATGGAACCGCCGGTATTGTGTCGATCCTGAGTTTGATTTATGAGGCAGGATATGCCCGTGCGGGTTGCCGGGAGTTGATTACGGGTACGTTGCAATGGATGAGCCGCGTACGCAACCAAATGGGGGCATCGATTTTTCCGAATACAGTTACGGATTGGCCGGTCGATCAGGATAGTCGGTTAGGATGGTGCTACGGGGATATGGGCATTGCCAATGCATTCTGGCTGGCTGGCGAAAAACTCCGGCACCGGGCGTGGCGGGAGATAGCCGTTGAGACGATGCTCAAAGCCGTACCCCGGCGCGGGGAAGAAACTAAAATCCGCGATGCGGGTATGTGCCACGGCTCGGCAGGTGTGATGTATATGTTTCGGCGTTTTTCCGCACGAACCGGCGACGAACGCTTTTCCGAAGCCGCCGACTATTGGCTGCAGCGAACGCTTCAGTATGCCCAATCAGACACGTCCGAAGCGGTGTTTCTGAGCTACGTTGGCGAGACCGGCGAGTATGAATCCAGCCTGTCATTACTCAGTGGCGAAATCAGCATTGGTCTGGCACTACTCGCTGAACTGGGTGCCCCCCTCGATTGGGACCGATTTCTGCTCTTGTCCTGATATACAACAAACCAGTTATCGGCCCTTTTCCACCCGATGTTTAGCCAAAGCCACCCGTTGTGGGTTGGGGCTGGCAGCGCGGAAAGGGTCCTGATACCTTTGATTCGTAATACAAACGGGGTAGCTGAAAACCGATTAGAGTAGGCGCACAAACCAACAGTAAAAACAACACTCATGAAAAAGCAACTGAGCAAACTGACCCTGAAAACCGACCTGATTATCGCCCTGACAAAAAACCAGGCCCAAAGTATGAAAGGGGGGCGTGCGCCAAACACTTATGTTACACAGTGCGGCTGTTCATATACTAGCTGTAATGAGTAGTAAACAAGGCCCAGGCCAGACCCTAAAAGGGGGCAATTGACCAGCTCGTTCTGGCCTGAACTGTACGCCGTAGGTATCATCAATGCTGGATGGTACTTAGACAAAGGGGGAGATCAACCCCATCGGGTCATCTCTTTGTCTAAATACCATTCTACGATTGCCTTATCAACCAACAACGGCCCCGCCGAAGTGTCGGCCTGGCAAAAACCGCTTAGAGTAGGCACACAAACCAAAACAACAAGTACCATGAAAAAACAACTGAACAAACTCGCCCTGAAGACCGACCAGATTGTGTCGCTGACCAAAATACAGGCTCAAAGCCTGAAAGGTGGTAAACCAACACCTTCATTAGCGTCTGTATGGAGCAGTTGCTGCTACTAAATAATTGCTATAATCTTGACGATTGGGGTGAGTTAGTCAACTAACTCACCCCTTTTTACTTTCACTACTCTGCTTTGCTACCCGATGAAAACGTCTCCTTTCGCCACTGCTTTTGTTCGCATTCCCCTGGCGGGCAGTGCCACACTCGACAATCTGACCTGGGAAAAAATCGCCCAATTAGTGGGAGACAAGGCCTTTCGGGAAGCCCTCTACATGGCCTCGCCCGCCCTGTACGACGAAGCCGGTAAACTCGATTTCAGTCGGCAACCCGACCAGAAAGACCGGCGGGTTGTATATTCATTGATCAAATACCTTTCGCGCTATGCCACCCGCTGTACGCCTTTTGGCCTGTTCGGTGGGTTTTCGACGCTTCCTCTGGGCAGCGGCCCCACGCAGGTACACACCGACACAAGGGACACACTCAGAAAGGTGGTACGCTTAGATATGAACTACCTCTGCGCCCTGGCGCAAGACCTCGAACGGCATGAAGCTATCCGCCCGTACCTGCGCTTTTACCCCAATTCGAGTGTATATACCCTCAATAACCAATATCGCTACGTGGCTTATCGCTACGATGAGGCCGGTCGGCGGGTGCATCACCTCAGCAGTACCGACCAGAACCCGTATGTAGATACCCTGCTAACCCAGGCTAAACGGGGGACAACCGTGGGCGAAATGGCATCGGCTTTGGTCTCCCACGAGGTGACCGCCGACGAAGCCGAGGCCTTTGTAGCTCAGGTGCTGGAGACTCAGTTGCTGGTGAGCGAGCTTGAACCGTCTCTGACGGGCGACGATTTTCTGACCCAAATTCTGACGCTATTGACCACCCTGGGTCAGACGCATTCATCTGCCGGGATAGACACGATAACTGCTCTGCTATCCGAGATTCGGGCCGACCTGAAAGCGATTGGGCAGCGTGGTGCCGCCGACGCATCGGTGGGAAAATACGCGGCTATAGAAGCCAAACTGAGCCAGTTAGCCACCCCCTTCGACCGCAAAGTGCTGTTTCAGGTCGATGCGTATTTACCCCAGACAACGGGGTATCTGAACCAGGGGTTGCTCAATAAATTAGTGGCCAAACTGCCAACTCTGATGAAATTGGTGCCGCACCAAAATTCGATTTTAAAGGAGTTCAGGCATCGGTTTACCGATAAATATGAAGACGAAGAAATCCCGCTGGTTGTTGCCTTAGACCCTGAAATCGGGATTGGTTTCCCGGCGGGTAGCGACCGGGCCGACCCCTCGCCCCTGATCGACACGATTCCAATGGGTGGCCCCGCTCCGGCAAGCCGGACGGTTTCCATTTCGACCGAACAGGAGTATCTACTTCGTAAAGTGGCTGAAGCCCAGGTGAGTGGCGCGGTAGAGATTCGTATTTCGGAAGATGATCTTCGGGCTGTTGAACCCAAAAACACGGCTCTGCCCCTAACCAACTCGGCTATGTTTTCGGTGATCCGCGAGGGTGGAAAAGAGATGCTCGTGCTCGACAATTTTGGGGGCGCAACGGGGGCTTTTCTGCTGGGCCGGTTTGGGCATACCGACGAGTCGGTGAAGCAGTTACTGACTGACATCAGCCGGGCCGAGGATGCCGCCCAACCCGACGCTATTTTTGCCGACATCGTTCATTTGCCGGAGGCCCGCACGGGCAATATACTTATTCGCCCGGCTCTGAAAGCCTACCAGATTCCGTATCTCGGCAAGGCTTCTGTGGATGCCGACCACCAGATTCCGGTGAGCGATTTGCTGGTCAGCATTCGCGGGAGCCGGGTTGTGTTGCGGAGCCGGTCGCTAAACCGCGAGGTTATTCCCCGTTTGGCCAACGCCCATAATTATTCTAATTCCGACTCGCTCGACATCTACCATTTCCTGTGTGCGCTACAGTATCAGGGTATTCGGGGGCAGTTGGGGGATGTTTTGGGTGGTTTTTCGTCGCTGTTCGTGTTTTTGCCCCGTATTGTTCTCGATGGAATCATTCTGAGCGAAGCCCGCTGGAATGGCCGGGCGGCTCAGATTGCGCCGGTCGTGTCGGCTTTCAAACGGGGTCACTGGCTGGAAACGCAGGCCGAACTGGAACGCTGGCGCGAACAGTACCGGATTCCCCAACATATTTGTTTGGTGGATGGCGACAACGAACTCTATGTGGATTTGGCCAATCAGTGGTTGGCCGAAACGTTTCTAAACGAGCTGAAATCGCGGGAGGCATTCGTGATTAAGGAGTTCCTGTTTCGGGCCGGCAATGCCGTGGTGCAGTCGAGGCTGGGTTGGCACACCAACCAGTTTGTGGTGGCGTTTCGCAACGAACCCGAACCGATTCGGCCTGACCAACGCGAGAATATAGCCGAACACGCTACCCAATTATCTAAAAACCAGGTGGTAACGCGCCAGTTCTTTGTTGGCTCGGAGTGGCTCTACTATAAAATATATACGGGTCTGAAAACGGCTGACACGCTCCTGTCTGAGGTGCTGCACCCACTCATCGAACGCCTGCTGGTCGAGGGTCGAATCGAGGGGTTCTTTTTTATCCGGTATGCCGACCCACATGGGCACTTTCGCATCCGGTTCCACCTGACCAATCCGGAGCAGCTTGGCGCGGTGGTGGGTGAACTGCACCAATGCCTGGCCCCGTTTGTGGCTAACAAAAGCGTAACGGCCATCGTCAGCGATACCTACAAGCGCGAACTCGAACGCTACGGCCCGAATACCATCGACCTTGTCGAGTCCTTTTTTCACACCGATAGCCAGGCTATTCTTCGGTTTCTAAGCCAGATCGAAGGCACCGAAGGCGAAGAGTGCCGCTGGCGGTTTGGCCTGAAACTGACCGACGATTTGCTGACTATGTTTGGCCTTGATTTGGTGCAGAAAGTAGGGTTTACCGAGCAACAGGTGGCTTATTTCGGGAGAGAATTTGGGTATAATGCGCTGGTTAAAAAGCAATTGGATCTCAAACACCGCGCCCTTGAACCAGCCCTTGCCGAACTGTTTGCTGAAACCAACGAAGACCACGAATTTTTTTACGCGCTCTGCCGGGAGCGCGTTGCCAACGCACAGACTTTTGTCCAAACCATTCAGAATCTGGCCAAAAAGGGGCAGTTGCAACTGCCTTTGGACAGTTTGCTGGGGAGCTTGGTACACATGACCACCAACCGCCTGTTCCGAAGCCGTCAGCGGTTTGTCGAGTTTTCGATGTATTACCACCTCCATAAGTTTTACCGGGTGTTGTATGGCCGCACGGTGTTGGCCCGCAAGCCAGTGATCAACGAACTGGTTTTAGCCAATTAAGATGAATCTGAAAACAATCCGGGGGGGCAGAAAAAGCCCTTATGCCCTGTTAGACACGTTTCCGTTTATTGACCAGAGCGGGGGAATGGACTGCGGGCCTACCTGCCTGGCCATGATTTTTAGGCATCACGGCCACCGCAACGTTCATAACCTGCTCACTCAGTTGAGCGAGGTTACCACCGAAGGCACCAGCCTATACGACCTGATGGAAGTGGCCGAGTCGTTTGGCTGCAAGGCTGAGAGTTACGAACTCGATTATCCCTACCTACAGCAAATTCAGCTACCGGCCATTGCCCACTACGACGGGCAGCATTTTGTGGTTGTTTACGAAGCCACCGATACGCACGTCCGCGTGGCCGACCCCGCTTTTGGCAAAGCTCGCTATACCCGCGACGAATTTGCCAACAAGTGGAGCGGTGTGGTGTTGGAACTAAAGCCCACGGAGACGTTTCACCAGAACGCCGACCTTGCCGAAGCCGACCAACAGCATCAGGCCAAGAGTCAATCTATTTTCCGGCAGGTGTATTTGCCCATCCTGAAAAGCAACAAACAGGTACTGGGCGAGATACTCCTGTTTTCGCTGCTCCTCGAACTGGTGGGGCTGGCCTTGCCGCTGTTCACCCAAACCATGCTCGATAGTGTGCTGGTGAATCAGAACCGGCAATTGCTGGTGGGTATTCTGGCGGGTCTGCTGCTGGTGTTTGTGGTTCAGATGTTGCTGACTTATGCCCGTTCGATGCTGATGACCCATTTCCGGTTTCGCTTCGAGGTGGATTTTATGGGCGCGTTTTTTGAGCGGTTTATTTCCCTCAAACAAACCTATTACGACAACCGCAAACGCGAGGAATTCATGGCCCGCTTTCAGGAAGGGGTCGGCATTCGGCAGTTGACCAACCCGGTTATTGTCCAGAATTTTTTGGATGTGCTGTTCATGCTCCTCTATTTCCCGGTGCTGTTCTGGTTCAACCGGATGCTCGGCGGGGTGGCCCTGGGCTGTTTTCTAGCCTATGGCCTCACCACGTTGTACTTTATTCCGGTCGTTAAAAACCTGCGCTCAAAGGTCTATCACAAGAATCAGGCTTCGCTCGGCGGTTTTTTAGATACGCTGCTGGGCATCCGCACCGTAAAACTGCTGGCCATCGAACGACCCCGTTTAGTGCGCTGGAAACACATTCACCGCGAAGCCATCAACTCGGTAATGGGCGACGAACAGAAGCAGATACTCATTAACTCGCTGCAACGGTTCATTCTGCTTTTTAGCCAGATTGCGGTGTATTGGCTGGGAGCTTACCAAATTTTCAGAAACGAACTGACTATTGGGCAATACATGGCGTTTACGGCTATTTTTACCACGTTGATGAATTCGGTCAATAGTGTGAGTATGCTCTGGATGATGGTTACGCAACTGAGTGTGAGTTTCGAGAAAGTAAACGAGATTTTCCGGGAAGACCGCGAAGGAACCCCGCCACAAGGAGGGACAATACCCGGTGCGGGCCTGGTGGGTGGGGGGGCTTTTTCGGTGGACACTATTCGCTTCGAGAACGTGTCGTTTCGCTACCACCGCAAAGACGAGCGGTATGTGCTGCGCAACCTGAATTGCGAAATTCGACGGGGCGAGCGCATCGGCATTGTGGGCCGCAACGGGGCGGGCAAGTCCACGTTTGTCAAGCTGTTGCTGAATCTGTACCCCGATTATGAAGGCACTATTCGGTGCGACGATACCGAACTGCGCGATATTCCACTGAAAACACTCCGCCAGCGCGTTCACCTGTTTCCCCAGGATACGTATGTGTTCAACGACACCATCAAAGAAAATATCCGCTGTGCCAACATGAGTGCCACCACCGACCAGATTGTGGAAGCCGCCCGTTTGGCCGACCTGCACGACTTTGTTCAGGCGCACCATTTGGGCTATAACCACATGGTCGGCAATTTCGGGGGCAACCTGTCGGGGGGCCAGGTGTTAAAAATTGGGTTTGCTCGGCTATTCGTTACGGCTGACCCCGACGTGATTATTCTGGATGAAGCCAGCAGCGCACTCGATGTGGAAACAGAGAAGAAAATTCTGGAAAACATCTACGAACGCTTTGCCGGGAAAACCATCATTTCCATTGCCCACCGGCTGCATACCCTCAAAAACGTGGACCGTATTCTGGTTTTCGACCAGGGTACCATTGCCGAGCAGGGCCAGCACCAACAACTGCTCGATGAGCAGGGAATTTATTACAACTTCATGAAAACTTACGTTGACTATTAAGCCATGCACCCGCTCCTTGCCGACCTCGATGAATACCAATATGCCGACTTATACCACGTAGACGACGCACCCCTGGCCGACTTTCGCCGGGCTACGCTCAGCCGCATGGGGTGGTGTGGCGTGGCCCTGACCGTTCTGGCCATTGGGCTGGGGGCCACTGTCAGCTTCCCCGACATGACTCGCACTGATTTTGTGGTGCGGTCTGAAGGCAGCGAAGCCATCTACCGCTTTCCCTCGGCAGTTTATATCGAGAAGATCCACGTCCGGGCGGGGCAGCAGATACGGGCCGGGCAACCCCTTTTCGACATCAGCGCACCCGACATTGCGGCCCTGGTGAACGACTGGACAACGGCCCAAAATAACCGGGCGAGTTTCCGGCAGTTTCGCACGGTGTCGGCCACCAACGAGCAGGCAATCTTAACGGTAAGCCGCACACAGGCCGCCGAAGCGGTTGCCCTCAAAGCTTTGCAGGGCAACGGGGCCACTCAGCAATGGCGGTTCGACTCGGTGCGTTTGGCCTTCGAGCAGCACGAGACAGAGCGGCTGCTAACCATGAACCGGCAGTTTTACCGCGATGGCGACATTAGCAAAAACGACCTCCAAGTGGTCGAAGCCACCCAGTTGCGGGCGCGAACCGCTTTTCAGTCGGCCTATCAGCACTATCGGGTCGAGCAAAATCTATTGGTGCGTCAAGTAGTTATTGGGCAGTTGGCGATGGTCGGCATCGACCGGCAACAGGCCAAAGGCAACAGCGACCTGGCCCTCGAAGCCAACCGTCTGGAAGGGGCCGTGCGGGTGGCGGGGCAACGCATCGAAAGTTCGTTTGGCCCGTTTGAGGTAACTGCCGACCATCATCTTCGGGTCAAAGCAAGGCGAAGCGGGTTGGTGTCGTTTGTTTTCGACGGCGAAAAGGAAGTACCCGTCGGTACGATTCTATTCCGGTTATCAGGTTCAAAAACAACCTATTACGCCCACGCGCAGGTATCATCAAGTCAGATTGGGCGCGTTGAATTGGGGCAGGCGGTGGTGCTGAAGTTAGTGGCTTACCCCGTTTTTGAATGGGGAACCATTCGGGGAGTCATAAGCAACGTGTCATTGACTCCCGATGAAAAGGGGCTGTTTAATGTACAGATTCGACTGACGGACTACGGGCGGCTGCGGCACGGTGTTCGTGTTGGAATGCGGGGCGAAAGCAGCCTCATTTTTGCCGAGCGGACGGTGTTTGGCCACCTGTTTCACTCCTTCCAAAAAACCACATCGGATATCCTGGAGGCCTCTGGCCGATAAGTACAGTTAAATCCGTTCCAGCAAACTCAGGAACTCCTGCTTTTTGTTGCGCGACACCGGAATGTTCTTGTTGTTGGCCATAATCACCTCGCCCCCGTCGCCCCGGATGTAGCGTTGCACGTAGCGCACGTTGATCAGAAAACCGTGGTGAACCCGGCAAAAGCCTTTGCTTTCGAGCACGTCTTCCACTTCTTTCAGAGTCTTGGAAATTAGCACAGCTTTGCCGTTGGTTAGAAAAAAATGGGTATACCCCCCGTCCGATTCGCAGTAATAAATCTCTTCGCTTTGCAGAATTTGCAGGCCTTCGAGAGTGGGCAGGGCCAGGCGGTCGCCGATTTTCTGGCGGTTCAGGTAGGCCACAAACTCATCTACCGGCGACGACGTTGGCTGCACCGGGGGAGCTACTTCGGCTTTGGCAACGGCCTGTTTCAGTTCGTCTTTATCAACGGGTTTGAGGATGTAATCGAGTGCGTTGTGCCGGATCGCCTGGATCGCATACTCGTTGTAGGCCGTGGTGAAAATGACCTGAAACCCCGTGTATTGGCAGGCTTTGAGCAGGTCGAAGCCGCTCATGCCCGGCATCTCGATGTCTAAGAAAACGAGGTCAGGCTTGTGTTTATCAATGGCTTCGACACCCGCCGGGCCATCGGCGCATGCCGCCAAAAGAGTGATGTGGGGACAGTATTTAGTCAGTAAAAGGGCCAGCACGTCGCGGCAGTGTTTTTCGTCGTCGACTAAAATAGCGGTCATGAGAAAGGAAGTTTTAGGGTGAAAAAGACGCTTGTGCCGCCAGATGATCCGTCGGGTTTATAGCGGTCATTTACGGTAAATTTTGCATCAACGCCATACATTTCGTTCACCAACTGGAGTCGTTCTTCCACTAATCTGACTCCGTTGGTGATATGGCCCGTCAGCGGGGTAATCCGTTGGCTGATCGAAGCCTCCCGGCCAATGCCGTTGTCGGTGATCTCGACCACCAGCCGTTCGTGTTGTTTGTAGCAGCGAATATGGAGCATCGGGTTCCCGTCTTTTTGGTGAAGCAGGCCGTGCCAGATGGCATTTTCCACGTAGGGCTGAATCAGCATGGGTGGCACACGAGCAGTGTTGGGGTCGATGTCGTCGCTGATCTCCACCAACACCTCAAACGAGTCGTCGCACGGTAGCCGTTCCAGTTCCACATAAATTTGCAGGGCGTTCAGTTCGCTTCGCAGGGAGACCCATTCGGTTTTGGCATTGTCGAGCACCTGCCGCATCAATCGCGAAAACTTGGTTAGTAAGTTCGACGCATTTTCGCTGTCGTTTTGCAACACAAAATGATTGATAGAACTGAGACTGTTAAAAATAAAGTGCGGGTTCATCTGCATTCGCAGGGCCATCAGTTTGGTTTCGGCTACTCGTTTGTTGGTTTCCAATAGTTGCCGCTCGGTTTGCTGATAGGCCTGTTCGATCTCGACCTGCTTAATTTTCTGGGCGCAAAGCGTGGCCACTGTCGTCAGAATTTTCAGGTGGCGGGGCTTAAAAAAGTTGAGCCGGGGATGTTCGGCATCGATCACCCCGATCACCTGCCCGCCCGACAAAATAGGTACTGTGATCTCCGATAACCGGAGCGCATCGTCCTGAATATAGCGGTTGTCTTTGGTGGTGTCGCCAATCAGTTCGGGTCGTCCGCTGGCCGCTACGGCCCCCACGATGCCTTTGCCCAACGGAATTTCGATGGGTTCCGTGATGGTAAATCCGGTTGCGCTTTTGGGGCCATAAGCTGCTTTTTGCACCAAAATGTCCCGTTCCTGATCGAGCCAGTAAATCACACAATCCACAAACTGGAGCCGACTGATGCAGGTGCCAACCACGTCCCACAGCACCTCGTCGAGTGTAGTTTGGGTAATCATCGACGTGGCGAAGAAGGTAATCGCTTTTTCGGCTTCTAATTCCTCCTTCATGGCCTGCCATTTTTGCAGATCAGTCAGGTGAGTAGTGCGTTTGTTTAATTCGTTCATAGTTCATAGGGGTCACTGGTTCGACAAGGTCGCTAAAAAGGCGATGTGTCGAAAGCCAAACTGAATAACTGGTGCTGTTTGGGCAATAACTGGTGCCGTTCAGTCAATAACTATCCTGAAAAGGCTATCATTGGGTGTAGTTTGCCCGGCTCTACCCAATTGGCTTGCTTCCTCCTAACCACAACACCACCAACCTCTTGAAAACCCTTCCTTTTTTTACCAAATTGTTAGTGGCCTGGCTTCTGAGCAGTCAGACCCATATAGTACTGGCCCAATCGATAGTAATGAAAAATTCGCAACCGCTTGTAAGTGAGTCGCCCAGGCGGATTAACGGATTTCAGCGGCTCACCCTGCAGCAGGGCTTGGCTGCCAATTTTGCCACGGGTATTACTCAGGATAAAGACGGGTTTATCTGGATTAGCACCGTGAATGGCCTTACCCGCTTCGATGGCCGGAATTGCCGGAATTTTACCCGGCAGGCGGGCAACCCCCGCTCGTTGTCGCACCGGGTAGTTCGCTCGGTGCATACCGCCAAAAACGGCACACTCTGGGTAGGGACCCAATCGGGACTGAACCGCTACGACCCCAGCACCCAAACCTTCCAACGCTTTCTGTTCGATAAGGGGGGAAATGAGAACAGCCGCTATATTCGTACCATAACTGAAACCCCCGATGGTCAGTTGTGGTGCGGCACTAAAGCGGGCGTAGTACAGTTCGATCCGGCTACCGAAAAGGCACACCTGATCCGCATTCCCACTGATTCGGCTTCACAGTCGGGTGCCAACAACATCCGGGCGTTGCTGGTCGATGGGCGGACACTGTGGGTAGGTACACAGGCGGGTTTGTATGCTTATACCTGGCGTACAAAGCAGTTTCGGGCGTTTCGGCATCAACCCAATAATCCCCGGTCGCTCCCCAACGATTATGTGGGGGCGTTGGCCCGCAATACCCGCACCGGCGAGTTGATTGCCGGTACACAGGGCGGAACGGTGGCTCTGCTGGCACCGGGGGCAAATGAGTTTCGGCTGTTGCCGTTGCGGGCCGCTACCCAAACGGTGGCCTCCCTCTTATACACCACCACCGGCGACTTGTGGGTCGGATACGGTACGGGCGGGTTGCATCAGTACAACCCAACCACGAATTCCTTTACAACCTACGTCAGCGATGAGACCAACCCCCGTAGTCTGGGCTGTAACTGCATAAAAGGACTGTATGAAGACCGTAATGGCCTGGTCTGGATTGTGACGGACGATGTGGGCATAAACTGGTTTAACCCGACCGTCGAAAAATTTCATTTAGTGTATGATGAGGTGGGGTACAAACCGGCTACTTCACAGGGACTCGATGCCGGCAGCGTATCCCTTGACCCAAAAAATAACCTCTGGGTAGCCACCCGTGAAGGTCTGCTTCGGGTTGATGCCAACGCGCAGACCCACCAACTGTACCGCCATAATCCGGCCAATCCGAATAGTCTTGGCCGGGATTTGTTATACTCGGTTTTGGCTGATAAACAGGGGTTTATATGGGCAGGTGGGGAAGGAGGACTGAGCCGCTTTGACCCCATCCGCAATCGGTTCGAGCAAATTACCTGTTTCAATTCGCCAGCCGAGATGCGGGGGACACAACTCAACGGGGTGGCGGGTAATCAGGTGTTCTCGATGATACAGGGTCTGGATGGCCGCATATTTATCGGTACTAATGAAAAATTGACGATTTATGACCCCCAAACCGGCCAGTTTATCAATCAGTTTACCGACGAGCGTATCCATAAACTTCCGAGCCGAAATTATAACAGTCTGAACCTGAATCAGGAGGGTGATCTGTGGGTAGGGGGCTTGGGGCCGGTCTATAAAATCAGTCCTGATCTGCGGTTGCTGGCTCAATATGCACGGCAGGAAGATAACTCCAACAGCCTGCCCGACGAAGGCGTGACGGGATTTGCCGAGGATAAGCAGGGGTATATCTGGATGGCTACCGACAATGGGCTGGCCCGCTTAGACGAACGAACGGGTATGATCAAAACCTTTGACACCCGCGATGGGCTTCCGGGTAATGACATAGCCGCCGTGCTGGTGGTGGGCGATACGCTCTGGGTGAGCACCAGTCAGGGGCTTGCTTGCACCCATACCCAAAAAGTGCGGTTCACCGCCTTCGACGACGATGATGGCGTAAGCCCGCTGGAGTTTGAGTCGGACGCTATCGCCCGCGATACCACCGGACGAATTTACTTCGGAGCCGGGCGGGGATTGGTGTCGGTAAAGCCCCACACGATGCGTTTAAACCGGGTGGTGCCGCCCCTGTTTCTGACCTCGTTTCGGGTCGATGGACAGGAGTTTCTGCCGGGTCAAATCACAAATCCACCCCCCATTCAACTCGATTATTCGCAGCACGGATTCACCTTCGATATGGCGGCCCTCAACTACGACAACCCGGCGGGCAACCAGTTTGCCTATCGGCTGGAGGGGTTCGAGGAGCGTTGGAATCAGGCCGGTAACCAGCCGTTTGCCAGCTACACCAACGTACCTCCCGGCGACTATGTGCTGGTGGTGATCGGGTCTAACAACGACGGGGTCTGGAACCGTGAGGGCTACCGGCTGGGGGTAATTATTACTCCGCCTTTCTGGCAAACATGGTGGTTTCGGGTGGGTCTGTTTGCCGCCCTGGTGGGCCTGACCATCTGGATAGCGCGTTGGCGGGAACATCGGTTGGTGCGGGAACAAATGGAAAAAAGCGCCCTCCGCGAGCGTATTGCCGCGTCGGAAATGAAAGCCCTTCGTGCGCAAATGAACCCACATTTTCTGTATAACTCGCTGAATGCCATTCGGTTGTTTGTGTTGCAGAACGATAGCGACAATGCCGATAAATACCTCGTCAAGTTTTCGCGACTCATGCGGCTCATTCTGGAAAACTCGCGTCAGGAGTGGGTCACGCTCGCCGACGAACTCGAACAGTTGACGCTTTACCTCGAATTGGAGCAACTCCGTTTCGACAATAAATTTGATTTCGTGGTGGAAGCCGACCCCGTTATCGACAAGGGGCGCGTGTTGATTCCACCTATGATTATCCAGCCGTACATCGAAAATTCGATTCTGCACGGCATCGCGCATAAGAAAACACCCGGCCACATCCGGGTGCTAATCAAGCCTCTTGACAGTGGCCTGCAATGCACCATCGACGATGATGGGGTGGGCCGCAAAAAAGCAGGCGAGTTGAAAAGTCAAACGGTTGCCTCCCACAAAAGTATGGGCCTTCGGGTGACGCAGGAGCGGCTCCAACTCATCAATCAGCAAAGCGGGCAGGCGGGGGGTGTACAGGTGATCGACAAAACCGACGGTGATGGCGGGCCAACCGGCACCACCGTCGTAATTCAACTGCCAACTCTTTCGGACTGAGGGGGATTTGTGAAGTAGGGCTAAACTGGATTTTTGGGATTTGGCCCTGCCAGTTATCGGGCAGATTATGTGAGTTATACAGTCAAAACTGTTGGATATTGATTGGTGCTGGCTGGAGGCTGATAAGTCCTCCAACTTTGTAGTGTTAAACAATCAATCACAAACCAAACAACAGTACAAATGAACTCATTTATCCAAAAAATCATCATTGCACTTGGCCTGACAGCAACGATAATGCTGGTTTCCTGTCAGGGAAAAAGCACGATTTTACCGGCTACTCCGGTAAAGAATCTCAACCCGGTTGCCAACTCTTCGGGAGGGGGCAGTGGCTTTGTTGAGCGGTATTTGCTGGTTAAGCACGGTAAGGCGGCCCTGTCTTATGATGCCGACGGACTACTAAAACGTGTTATGACTGATCCCGACGTTTCATCTTCCTACACGACCTACAGCTTCGGAAACGCTATAAGTAACAGCATCGAGAAAGTCGCTTCCGCTACTGCTTATGAATCTATAAGTGGTTATGAGAAGCTTGTTGAGCATGATACATACTTTCTTGATCCTGTTACCGGCTACTGTACGAAAACATGGGAGGAACGGTACGCCTACTATCCGTCTGATCCTAATCTAAAGCCTTCTACAAGCCGGGACACATGGGTTCATGAGTATGACGCGCAGGGCCACATCAAGAAAAGCTACGACAAATACGGATACGCGGCTTTTACCTACACATTCGACGCTGCCGGTGATATGACCACCGTAAAGCAATTTTATGATGGTAAACTGATTGCCACTGTTTTTTTAGAGTACAATCAAAACTGGGTTGATAAAAACCCAATCAATCGCGACTGGACGGGCCCATTGAACCGATACCTGAAAATTTTTGGCAAGCCCGTAAAACACCTCCTGAAGCGTGTTGTCAAGAAGAGTTTTTTCGACAACCAAACCCTGTTTGACCACACCTATTATTACACGCTGAATTCAAACGGCTACGTGATGGAAGAGAAAGTGTACAATACCGCTACCGGCGCAGTGGTCAGCCTGAAGCCCCACAGTTATCAAACTACATTTCTTGACATACGGCTTATCCCCTGAGTTTGTAAAGCGTTATGTCTGAGCCGTCTATCTACCCATGACGGAATTTCTGACGACAGGCAGGAACGCGCTTTCATCAAACGTTTTGACGAACACGGAAATAGGTCACACCAAACCGGGAGGTGCCAATAACGAGCTATTAGTACCCCCTTTTTTCAATATACAATACTGTGAGCAGTTTTAGGGCTTGATTTGGCCAAATGCAAAAAGGGTCGTAAGCTTGAAATCCCCATTTCATACCCTACGACCCATGAGCATCGAAGCGATTCTCAAGCCAATATTGGCTAAACTTTTCAAGGTGAACAAGCATCAACGCACTTTTCTGACTGAACTCATGACTCTCTTGCTGGGCAGACAGGGACGGGCTACGTTTGAAAATTTAGCACGCTACTCCCGGTTCACCGAACTTACCTTCCGCCGACAATTCGCTGCCTGCTTCGACTGGCTGGCCTTTAATAAGGCTTGTATTGACTTCTCACAAGCTCCATCTATCGGAGTCATCGACTGTCGTTTTATTCCCAAAAGTGGAACCAAAACCTTCGGCCTGGACAAGTTCTGGTCGTCTTGCGCGGGCAAGGCCCAGCGGGGACTTGAAGTTAGTGTACTGGCTTGTGTCAATACGATCACTAAAGAGTGCTTTGCCCTCGAAGCCAGTCAAACACCGCCTAACATCACCCAACAGGATGACAAACCCTATTCCCGATTGAGCTGGTATTTGGAACAACTCGCCGACTGTCTACCCCATCTGCCAGCCTTATTGTACTGGGTGGCCGATGGTTACTATGCTAAAAAAGAGGTATTTACGCTCTTTATCAAGCAGCATCGTCACCTCATCACCCGCCTACGTCACGACGCGGCCCTGTATCATTTGTGGACCAAAGGCCGACAACCCGGCCAGCGGGGACCAACCCGTCGCTACGATGGCAAGGCCGTCTTCGATAACCTGGCCCGCTGGCAGGATGAGGGCCTTCATCCGATTCATGCTCACATCGCCCTGTATTCAGCCCTGCTCTACTCAAAACACTTCGAGCGCAGCCTGCGCGTGGTCATGTTGCTCGATACGCGCAGTCAAAAGTACGTCCTCTTAGCCTCAACGGATCAACAGCAATCGGTCAGCCAGATCGCCTACTACTATCACCTGCGGTTTCAGATCGAGTTGTTGTTTCGCGACGCTAAGCAGTTCACGGGCCTCAATCAGTGTCAGGCCCGCAGCGATGCCAAATTGGATTACCATCTGAACGCTACACTGAGCGGGGTCAATGTGGCCCGGCTGTTGCTGGCGGCTGATGCTTCGTTGCTGAACTCGATGAACGCCCTGGTGCGCCGGGAAACCAACCGACGCATCTGGAAAACGATATATAGTCAACTCAGCCAAGAAGGCTAAGTTGATGTAAATCGACTGGATAGCCTAAACTGCCAGTTCTGGCAGCGTAGGGCGGCTTAACTTGACTCTAAAACTGCTCGCAGTATTGAATATACAAACTTGTTTGTATTGAAAACCGGCTGCCTAATCTCCTACTTTTGTGAAGCCATTGTGAACACCTAAACAACCTAAAACGAACTGATTATGAGTCAGGTAGCGAGCCACAAAGTAGCGTACCGCATCGGTATGATTGTCCAGTTTCCTACCACCCCGGATACCGTAGGCGGGTGCTTCACTAATGAAACCAATAACTAACTCTTTACTATCATGAAAATTAGCTCAATTAACGACTCCTCAAACCTTGAACTGGCGATCCGCGAAATTCACAAAGGCCCGATTCTAATACAACTGCCCACGGTTTTTGCGCTGTTGGCCGCTCCCACCAGCAAAGGCGCACGGCAGTTAGACAACTCGAAAATTCGGTTGGCGGGTAAAAACTACGGTACGGCCATCGGGTCGTTGACCAACTTTGTTGCCCAGGCCAAACGCGATCATTTGCCCGACGATTTCAACCGCACCGAACAATATGCCAACCTGACGGGAGCCTTCATCCGGCTTCCGTTCCGAGAAGACACGTTCCAGTCGAGAACCATCCTGAATGGTGCCCACCAGGGCCTGCTGCTGAGGGGAGCGTACTCAACTCTTTTTCAGCGGATTGAAGCATCTTTTGCGAGTTATTCGCCTGACGAAATCTGGAATTTCACCAACTACTGCGCGCCCCTTTGCACGAGTTGTAACATCAGCGGTGACCCCGGAGGGTCGATAGTGGAGTTCGGTAAAGCAAAGCGATTTGCCGAGACAAGGGGCATCAACTTGTTTATTACTGCCGATAAGTTGTCCACCGAAAAAGGGTCGTACCCCATTCTGGGTTTTGAGAAACAGCGTGTGAGCATTCACCGGGCCGGGCCGGGGTTGGATGGTTTCAGAGCCAAAATACCGGCAGCTCTGCGAGCCTGGTAAACAGGAAAACCATATACCCTCCCATTTCCGCTAGTTATTCACTCAAACCTACCTGTTGTTGGTTTGGGCTGGCGGGCGGTTGGAGTCAGCGGTAGTTTTGGGGTATCAAAACAAATCCCAACGCCTGACCCTTCCCCTTATGAAACCGCCCAAAGAATATAAAACAAACTTTTTGTCGCCCACGGCCTTGTTGCGGCCTTTCCAAAAAGGCCGCGAGTGGGTTAGCCTTGACCAGATTATTCGGCTCGAAGGTATCGGCAACTACACCACCTGCCTCTTTGCCGATGGCACCAAACTGCTCGTGGCTCTGACTCTGAGACGGTTGGCCGACAGACTTCCCGCCGGATTGTTTGTGCGACCCCACAAGAAGCACCTCATTAACCGGGCGTTTGTAACCCGCGTATATACGCACCGTTCGGCGGTGCAACTAATCAACGGCGAACAGGTGGCCATTGCCCGGCGACGGGTTGACCAGTTCAGAGCCGAGATGCAATCAGCCTGATTAGCTTGTTCGGTCTGGGGTCACCGGGTAAAACGACTCATAACAGTTCTGCTACGTTTCATAAGGCTGTAGTAATCAGTCGGGCCGAAACTTTTGAAAGCTTCCCGGGCAACCGACAATTTTGAACACTAAACAAACCCGCTACTGCAATCAGTAAATAATTAACAACCAAACCAATCAAAAACACAATGAACACATTCCCCAAAGCCCCAACAGCACCGGCCACGTCATTTGCCCCGGTGAACCATTACCTGACGGTATTGACGCGGTACGCCGATTTTAAAGGCCGGAGCAGCCGTAGCGAGTACTGGTATTTTGTCCTCATCAATATGCTGGTCTCATTTGTCCTCAGCTTCGTCATTGCGCTGGTATCGCCAACAGTCGCTTCCATCGTCAATGTGCTGTACTTTTTGGCCATTCTGGTGCCGGCAATCACCGTTTGTATTCGACGGATGCACGATGTGGACAAAGAATGGTGGTACGCCCTGATTCCCATTTACAACCTCATCCTGACGATCACCCCCGGCACTCCCGGCCCCAACCTGTATGGAGTTGAACCTGCATCAGGAGTCAAAACGGTGTAGAGTTTCACGTTTAGTGTCATTGTCCCAAACTCCTCTTTATCATCCATTGGATTGATGAAGAGGAGTTTGGTTTTGTTTTTACCGAAGCCGCCCAATGCCTCAACCAACTGGTTGGATTGGGTGGAGCCGGTTCCGCGTGGGTAGTGAGAAAGGCCACAAGAAAGCCCCGAACCATCTGGTTCGGGGCTTTCTTTGTGAGCAGGAAAACCGATTTGCCGACTACGGCTTGATCCCAATCGTCGTGACCAAATAACAGTAAGGCGTGGTGCCGATCAAGGCGTTGTTGGGCGTGTTAAGCATTTTTTGCTCTGTCACATAACCATCGGCGTTGAGGGTGTAGCTGTAGGTGAAATCGAAATGAAGCTGATTGCCGGGCTGCGATTTCTTGGTGATACGCTTCACCAAATGCTTACTGAGTTTGCCAAAAATCCTCAGATATGGGTTCGGCAGGTCGGACAGACCGGCGTTCAGCAGGTAGCGATCCGTGAGCAGCGGGTCTGCCGCCGACAATGCATAGGTAAACGTGGTTTCGGCGGTAGCGATGCCATTGGCTCCGTAGGTGGTCGTCTTGCTCAGATCGCCAGCCGCGTTAAACGTATAAGCGGTACGTTGGGCGGGGTTGTTCTTTCTGGCCCGTGAGGTCAATTGTCCGGCGGCATTGTAGGAATAGACGTAGTCCTGTTCGTTCATTATTGACCCGAAGCTGTAAAAGACGTAGCTTTTCTCGTTGGATTCGTAGCACCGGCCCGTGTTCACATCGGTAAAGTAGGTGTTCTCTTCGCCCACCTGATTCCCCGCATACGATGTGGTTTTTACCTGAAGCAGCCCATACGAGTAAGCCGTATGATTATACAGATAGGTGCCGGGCTTATACGTCACTTTCTGAAGCCGACCGTCGCCCAAATACGTCAGGCTGCCCTGCCCGTGAATCGTCAGCGTGTACTTTTTTGGGATGCCCGCCGAGATACCTCCGTCGAGGTTCTGAACGGTGGGAGTTGGCGTAGGGGCCGGACGTTCCGGTGTAAGAAGGTTCCTGTCCTGACAGGAAACGAGACCGAACGTGGCGGCTAAACCGAAAAGCGCGATTGATTTTTGAAAAAACGAGTTCATTGGAACGTGTTGTTTTGATTGTCTTTGTTTTTGATTGACGAGGCAAAGCTGGCAGTCTGCCCGCATCCCCGCCAGCACCAATCAATACCCGGTGGCTTTGGGTGAACAACAGACCAAAAATCGCCGATAACTGGCAATAGCCTATGCGCCATCCTCCATTCTCGCCAGTTGTTCGGTCAAACCTACCCATTGTACCTCATTCGCTACCCGTTATCAACCCCCGCGTGAGAAGTAGCCCAACCAGCGGTTGCTTTGTCCTAAATCCCGATTGTAACCCTGTATCTGACTTTCTTACTTCTACCACAATGAACAAGTTCTATTCACTACTTGCCACTGGATTATTGGTATTGCCCCGGTTGGGGTTGACCCAGGACAACTACGTGGCCAACGTATCGAATTCGTCGTTTCCGGGAACCATCAATACACTGGTTGGCCCCTTGGCGGGCAATGTGTCGATGACGGGCGGCAGCAATGTTTTCATGGGCTATGTAGCGGGCCGCAGCAACACAACGGGTGCCGGTAATCTATTTATGGGCGTTCAGGCAGGATACAACAACACTACCGGCTCCAGTAATGTGTTTCTGGGTGTTCAGGCCGGTCCTGGCAACACAACGGGCATGAGTAATGTTTTTGTTGGTGCCGTGGCGGGCAATGTCAACACGACCGGCCACGACAATGTGTTTGTGGGTCAGGCTGCCGGTTACTTCAACACAACGGGGAGCAACAATGCCTTCTTGGGCAGTGGGGCCGGTGAGAGCAATACCACCGGCTTTTCTAACGTGTTTACGGGGATCAACGCGGGGAACCTGAACACGACAGGCATCGGCAATTCATTTCTGGGAGCCTTTTCGGGTGCCAAAAACACGACCGGCCTCAATAACGTGTTTATGGGTTTCAGAGCGGGACTAAACAATACATCCGGGCAGGACAACGTGTTTATCGGTACGCGAACCGGAGAGAGCAACACGACCGGTATCAACAACGTATTTATGGGTTTCAGAGCCGGGTTTACCAACACTACCGGAGCCAGCAATGCCTTCGTTGGGTATCAGGCGGGCTACGCTAATACGGGCGGAACCGACAATGCGTTTGTAGGCCATAATGCCGGGTACTCCAATAAAACGGGTGATCGTAATGCATTTATGGGAGCCTTCGCCGGTGGCAATAACTCAATCGGTGATGATAATGCGTTTATGGGGGCTTATTCGGGCCATGCCAACGCGCTTGGCACCAACAATGCCTTTTTGGGAACGTATTCGGGCTACAACAACACAAATGGTATAGACAATACCTTCGTCGGAGCCTATTCGGGATATGGCACCGTTACCGGTCACGACAACACCTTTGTTGGCATAGTGGCTGGCATATCAAACACGACCGGAGCCTATAATGCCTTTTTGGGTGCCAATGCCGGGTACTTCAACCTCACGGGCTACAGCAACGTGGCAATGGGCGTTCGGGCGGGATTCAGCAACCAAACTGGCCACAACAACGTGACGCTGGGCGATTCGGCAGCCTTGCACAACACCATGTCCAACAACGTATCGGTAGGCTCCAAAGCGGGTTATACCAACACAACGGGTTCAGGCAACACGTTTGTGGGTACACAAGCCGATGCAATGCCCGGCAAACCCAACCTCACCAATGCAGCCGCCATCGGAACCAACGCCCGCGTGGGAGTCAGCAACGCCATTGTGTTGGGCGACACCACCCTGAACACCAAAGTAGGCATTGGCCTGACGGCCCCCGCTTTCCCGCTTGATGTGCGGGGCACGATCAACATCCGCAATCAGGGGGCCTTAAAGTTCTCCAGCCGGATACAATTGCAGGCCGACGAGACGGAGTTTCTGGTGTTGACAGCGGCAGGGGAGGGGCAAAGCGGGCTTCGCCTGGCCAACCTCAATAGTGCCAGCCCCAGCCCCGGCAGCAGTGACCGTTTTCTGACGGTTGACAGCCGGGGCGCGGTGATTCTGAGCCGCTACCGGGTGCAGGTTTCAAACCCCGACGAGTGGGCCGACCGGGTGTTTGCGCCAGGCTATGGGTTGCGTCCTTTGGCGGAGGTGGCGGCTTATGTGGCCCAGAACGGGCATTTGCCGGGGGTTCCCTCGGCTCAGGAGATGGTGAGTCAGGGTATGGACGCGACGGCCTTGAACGCCAAACTGCTGGAAAAGATCGAAGAACTGACCCTGTATCTGGTCGGGCAACAAAAAGAATTGGCAGTTCTTCGGCAAGAGGTGGCCACGATAAAAAAAAGCAATACAGACGAATAGAGTCTTCACTTTAGCTCACTC
Source organism: Cytophagales bacterium (assembly GCA_031411995.1). GTDB lineage: Bacteria > Bacteroidota > Bacteroidia > Cytophagales > Spirosomataceae > Rudanella. The sequence goes on along the minus strand of JANOCD010000077.1, from coordinate 3,290 downwards.
AATTTCTCTATTAACCATGACTACAAATCAAGTACAACTCGTTCAACACACGTTCGGGGTAGTGGCCCAACTCCCCACCGAAGTGGTCGGCTCCTTGTTTTATAACCAGCTCTTCGCCGTCTCCCCGGAACTACGGCCCCTGTTTAGCCGCACCGCCATGCCGGAGCAGTCGCGCAAGTTATTAACGATGCTGGCGTATGTGGTCGGGCATCTGAATACCCCCGATCAGATTGCCACCGAAGTGGCCGGGCTGGCCCGTCGCCATGTTCGGTATGGCGTGACCGACGGGCATTACGCGCTGGTAGGCGATGCTCTGCTCTGGACGCTCGAGAAGGGGCTGGGTGAAGCCTGGACAGAGGATACCAAAGCGGCCTGGATTGCCTGTTATACGTTCCTGTCCACGGCGTTGATCGAAGCGGCCAATGAAACTCCAATGACCATTCAATAAAAGTGCATCGACCTCCTTACTCTTTTTACAACTATGACCATACCCAACCAACGCTCTCATGCCATTGTGATGGGAGCCAGCATCGCCGGCCTGATGACCGCACGAGTACTCAGTGAGCACTACCAGAAAGTTACCATTGTAGAACGCGACCACGTGAACCGCGAACCCGAATCGCGGCATGGCCAACCCCAAACCCAACACCTGCATGGCTTGCTGCCGGGTGGTTTTCAGGCCATGATAAATTACTTCCCCGACCTGAAACAAGCACTGGCCCAGGCAGGGGCCAACGTCTGCGATTTTGGGCAGAATATGGTTTGGTACACCCACGGCGGCTATAAAAAAACCTTCGAGATGAACCTACCCGCGGTGACGATGAGCCGCCCCCTACTCGAACATTTTGTTCGGGAACGGGTACTGGCCCTGCCCAATGTAATGCTTGTTGACAGTTGTCCGGTGCAGGGGCTGGATACCTCCTCCGATGGGCAACGGGTAACTGGTATTACTGTACGGGGTCAACTGAACGCCGACACCAATACCTTGTATGCCGACCTCGTGGTGGATGCCACCGGGCGCGGCTCACGTAGTCCGCAATGGTTGCAAAAAATGGGTTACGATGCTCCCCCCATCACCGAAGTGAAAGCGAAAGTGGGCTATGCCACCCGAACGTACAAACGCGACCCGGAAGATCCCCGGAGCCGCAACTGGTTTTTATATACCCCCGAAGCCCCCGTCGAAAAATGCTTTGGAGCTATAATGCCCGTTGAGGGTAACCGCTGGATGGTGTCGGTGGGAGGGTGGCACAGTGAGAGTGCCTTGATGAACGAAACCGAGTTTACGGAGTTCGTCCGCAAGCTGCCCATGCCCGATATTTATGACATCATCAGCCAAAGCGAACCCCTAACCGATGTCGTGCCGTACCGGTTCTCGTCGAGCCTGCGCCGACATTACGAAAAGATGTCTCGCTTCCCCCTCGGATTGTTGGTGCTGGGCGATGCCCTGACGAGTTTTAACCCGACCTATGGGCAGGGCATGACCTCGGCTACCCTACAGGCCGTTGAGCTGGATAAGGCACTTACCAGTGGCACATCAGACCAGAAACTGGCGAAGCGGTTTTTTGACCGGGCGGCAAGCGTGGTCGATATTCCGTGGCAACTGGCGGTGGGCGAAGACCTGCGCTACCCCGAAACCATTGGTCAACGCACTATGATGGGCACCCTGATTGGTCATTACATCACCCGCATTCAGCGCGTTTCGCAACGGGATGCTGTGGTATGCAAAGAGTTTTTGAATGTGATGAGCATGATGAAATCACCGGCATCCCTGTTCCATCCCCACATTTTGTGGCGAGTTGTAACGGCCAAAAACCAAACTCCTACTATAAAGGCATTCTCCCCAGCTATACCTCAAAACCTACCCGTTATCAGGGCAAACGCATGAAATAGTGGTGTCAGTAATTAAGGTGTAAATTTGGCCCCATGAGCCAACCGATCAAAGAGTATTTCCAACAAATTGATGACTTTTGACAAGCTAAAAGTGCAAACATCGCTTATCTGACATTCTTTTAATTGGCATCTGTACCTACCTCAGCAATGACCACGACTACGATGATATGAATTTGTTTGCCCAATCCAAAGCTCCCCAATTAAGTGATTTTCTTAAGGAATTGTACTGAAACAATCAAGTGTTTAAATCAGCACAAAATAATGAAACAAAGTGTGTTTAAGCATTAGCATTAGTATTAGTAGATAGTTAGTGCAGGTAGAAATCCACCTTTGACATTTTGGCTGTCATAGATCGTTAATTGGGGATCGACTTTAGGCATTCGAACCCGGCCAAACTCAACGGCGGCTGACAAAGGCATTGCAGGAAAAATATGTAAAGTCGAAGAAGGATTATCGTGACACCGAATTTCGTTCATTAACTTCTGCACGGTTTGATTAAAGGCTGTTAGTTGAATAGGCGAACGCACAAATTCCGAATTAGGTTGGTCGATTGTAAGGGTCCAAATCGAACAATCTTCCCCCAATACGTCTCGAATCTGCTTGTTCATGATACAACCGCTCAACGAAATGTTCAAGGCCACGATAGAACAAATTTCGGTTGGTGGTATGAGTCGATAGGTCGTTTCACCCGTCGGCAGTAGCCACTTCCAAGTTTGAGGGTTCCGATGTTTTTGATATACTTCAACGGCGTACATATCCCCCAGTAATGTTCCTAACCGGATCAATAGAGGCTGGGGAGCGAATGCGAATACGGATAAATGCCGAATTGACCCTTCATCAAGAAACGGCCTTACTTTCTGGTTGTATTGTTTAACCAAATTCTGTTCCTCAGTTTGCCAGTAATCAGGTTCGTGATCTCGGTTCACACTATTCCGATAAGAAACAGCCATGATCTGTTCGCGCACCCCAAGCCATGAAAAAGAGGTAACTTAGCGTATGGAAACGACACAACAACCTACCGCCCGGCGGCCCGGCGTTGAGTTCGCTCAACATGTGAGTCGGGGCTGTGGACTCGACGTTCATAAAGATGTACTCGTAGCAACCATACGGGGCGAAGGCTTACCCAGACAAACCCGTAGTTTTGGCGCCTTTACCCAAGACATTGAAGAACTCGCTAACTGGCTCCGAACCCATCAGGTGACTCATGTAGCCATGGAAAGTACGGGTGTTTACTGGAAGCCCGTTTTCAATGTGCTGGGCGAGGAGTTTGAGATCTTACTGGTCAACGCCCGCCACATTAAACATGTGCCAGGCCACAAGACCGATAAGAAAGACAGCGAATGGCTGGTCAAACTCTTATTGGCTGGCTTGCTCAAGGCTAGCTTTGTACCACCCCAACA
>JANOCD010000076.1:0-30518 GCA_031411995.1 Cytophagales bacterium | reverse complement strand
CACTCTCGTCGCCCGATCAAGCTATTTTCTACACCTCTGGCCGAACGGCCAACGAAACGGCGTTCCTCTATCAATTATTCGTCCGAATGTATGGCACCAATAATCTGCCCGACTGCTCGAATATGTGCCACGAATCGACGGGGGTGGCTTTGGGAGAGACAATTGGATTAGGTAAAGCATCAATCGTGTATGATGATTTTGTGAAGGCTGATGTCATCATCATTATGGGCCAAAACCCCGGCACCAACGCCCCCCGAATGCTGACGGTGCTGGAAGAAGCCAAGCGCGAAGGCGCGCAGATTGTGGCCATAAATCCCCTGATCGAAACGGGTTTGCTGGCGTTTAAACATCCGCAAAAAGTACGCGACGTGTTGTTTGGGGGCCAAAAACTGACGGATTTATACCTGCAAATTCGCATCAACGCCGACCTTGCCCTGCTCAAGGCAGTTTGCAAATTGCTGCTTATTGAGGAGGAAAATAACCCTGGAAAGGTACTCGACCAAGACTTTATTTCTGAACATACGGCTGATTATGAATCATTTGTGCAGTCGTTAAGTCAGTTTGACTTGGGGGATCTGGTTGGTCAAACGGGCGTGTCACTGACCGAGGTACAGGCGTTAGTGGATGCTATTAAGTTCAAAAAGAAGATCATCATTTGCTGGGCAATGGGCCTGACGCAACACAAAAATGCGGTTGAGACCATCCGCGAAGTGATCAACCTGTTGTTGCTAAAAGGCAGCATCGGCATTGAAGGGGGTGGAGCCGCCCCTATTCGCGGCCACAGCAATGTGCAGGGCGACCGCACAATGGGGATTTACGAAAAGCCCAAACCGGAATTTTTAGATGCCCTTAAACGAGAGTTTACCTTCGAGCCACCCCGCGAACCGGGCTTCGATGTGGTGGCTTCTGTGAAAGCGATGCATGAAGGTAAAGCGTCGGTTTTCTTCGGGATGGGGGGCAACTTCGCCCTCGCCACTTCCGACACCAACTACTGTGCCGAAGCTTTGAGAAAATGCAAACTGACGGTTCACGTATCGACTAAACTGAATCGCAGCCACCTGATTCATGGCGAAACCGCCCTGATTTTGCCCTGCCTCGGCCACTCCGACATTGACCGGCAGGCATCGGGTGAGCAGTTTGTGACCATGGAAAACACCACGGGCGTGGTGCAAATGTCGAAAGGCGTGGTGGAGCCGATTTCTAAATTAATGCTCAGTGAACCGGCAATTGTAGCGGGTTTGGCCAAGCGTGTAGTGCCGCAATTCGATTGGGAAAGTCACGTTGCCAATTACGACCGAATTCGCGACCTGATTGCCCGAACCATTGAAGGATGCACCGACTACAACGCCAAAGTGCGCCAAGAAGCGGGCTTTTACCTGCCCAACGGCCCCCGCGAACGCAAATTTACGACCAAAGACGGCAAGGCACATTTCACGGTAAACACGCCAATTAAACACGAACTTGCACCCGACGAACTGTTGCTGATGACGATCCGTAGCCACGACCAATTCAACACAACGGTCTATGGCAACGACGACCGCTACCGGGGCATTTTCAACGAGCGACGGGTGATTTTTATGCACCCTGATGACATTGCCAGTCGGGGCTTTGAGGAAAAGCAAGTCGTTGATATACAGAGCTATTACGACGGAAAAATTCGCACAGCCCACCGATTCATTGTGGTTCCTTACCAGATTCCACGGGGCAACGCAGCCGCCTATTTCCCCGAAACCAACGTGCTGGTGCCCATCGACAACATCGCCGACAAAAGCCACACGCCGATTTCGAAGTCGATAGTGGTGAAGGTTGTATGATCTTTTAATCCTTATCCCCTCCCCCTGGGCCGCGCATGATACCGCGTTCGGAGGTGCGGACGAAGTTCAGAATCTCGTCGCGGGAGTCGGAAGCCGGCAGTTCCAGTTCGATACGGGTGAGAGCTTCAGCGTTGTTGAGGCCGCGTAAATAGAGATAGCGGTAGATTTCCTGAATTCCGTTGATCTGCTCGTTGGTGTAGCCCCGCCGACGCAAACCAATGGAGTTGATGCCCGTGTAGGACAGTGGCTCGCGGGCGGCTTTCGTGAATGGCGGCACGTCTTTCCGAACGAGCGACCCGCCCGAAATCATGGCGTGCGTGCCAATCCGGGTAAATTGCAACACCGAACTCGATCCGCCGATGATGGCCCAGTCGCCCATGTACACGTGGCCTGCCATCTGCACGTTGTTGGTCAGAATACAGTGGTTTCCAATTCGGCAATCGTGCGCCACGTGGGCGTAAGCCATAATCAGGCAATCGTGCCCGATTTCAGTTTTGTAATGTTCTTCCGTACCCCGGCTGATGGTGGCATACTCCCGAATGGTGGTGTTGTCGCCAATGTAGGTAAGGGTGTATTCGCCTTTGAATTTCAAATCCTGGGGCGTTGATGAGATCACGGCACCGGGGTAAATTTTGCAGTTTTTACCAATCCGGGCACCCTCGTTAATTACAGCATGAGACCCAATCCAGGTGCCTTCGCTGATTTCTACGTCCTTATGAATAATGGCAAATGGTTCGATCACCACATTCTGGGCGATTTTTGCTTCGGGATGGACGTAGGCTAGTGGTTGAATCATGTTATTTCTTTTTAACAAGACTGGCAATCATATCGGCTTCGCACACAAGGTGACCCGCCACATAGCCCCGGCCCTGCATCTTCACGATGCCGCGTTTCATGGGTGACGTGAATTCGCAACGCAGCAGGAGCGTATCGCCGGGCAGCACATTCCGGCGGAAGCGGCAGTTTTCAATGCCGATCAAATAAGGCCAGTAATTTTCGGGATCGGGGACGGTGCTAAGTACCAGGATACCACCTGTTTGTGCCATTGATTCCAATTGCATCACACCGGGCATAACAGGGTTTCCCGGAAAGTGACCCGGAAAAAACGGCTCGTTCATCGTCACGTTCTTAACCCCAACCACACTCTTCTCGTCGAGCGCGATGATCCGGTCGATCATCTGGAATGGATACCTATGGGGTAACAGTTGCGCAATCCGATTCATATCCATTACGGGCGGTTGCTTCGGGTCGAACTGCGGCACCTGGTTCAGGGCGTTTTTCTGAATCAATTTTTTGATCTTTTTAGCGAACGCCACGTTGGCCGCATGGCCGGGACGGGCTGCCAGGATCTGCGCTTTAATGGGCCGCCCAATCAGAGCCAAATCCCCGATCATGTCCAGCAACTTATGCCGGGCCATCTCATTCGGGTAATGCAGTTCTAAATTGTTCAAAATACCCACCTCCTTATTCACGCTCACCTTTGGCTTGTTCAGCAGTTGAGCTAAATAATCCAGCTCCCCCTCTTCTACCTTACGGTCAACAATCACGATGGCGTTGCTTAGGTCGCCCCCTTTTATCAGATTTTGTTTGTGCAAAGCCTCCAGTTCGTGTAGAAACACGAACGTGCGGCACATGGCAATCTGCTCCGGGAACAGCGTCAGATCGTTCAGATAAGCGTGCTGGCTGCTCAAAAACCGCGAATTATAGTCAACCATCACCGTCAGACGGTAATCGTTGAGGGGCAGGGCTGCCAGTTCGATGTCTTTTTCCTCGTTGCGGTAATGAACGTATTCATTGACCTCGAAATAATTGCGGGCTGCGTTTTGTTCTTCGATACCGGCATCGCGCAGGGCATCCACAAACTTGATCGACGAGCCATCCATGATCGGTGGTTCGGGGCCGTCTAACTGAATCAACACATTGTCGATTTGCAGGCCCACCAAAGCCGCCAGCGTGTGCTCCACTGTGTGAATACGGGCACCGCTTTGCTCGATAGTGGTGCCCCGCGACAAATCGACCACGTTGTCAACGTCAGCATCCACAATGGGTTGACCGGGCAGGTCGATTCGCTGAAATTTATAACCGTGATTGGAGGGTGCGGGCAAAAAGGTCATCGTGGCCTGAACGCCCGTATGTAAGCCTACCCCCGATACCGAAACGGCCTTTAAAATGGTCTGTTGTTTAATATTCATAGTTGATTCGTCAGTGGTCAAGATTCCCCTTTTTTCTGTTCAAGGGCCGAAATTCGTTTTTCAAGTTGGGGCAGTTTTCGGACTAGAACCTGCGACCGCAAATTTTCTTTAAGGCTTTGTGGGGGTGTACCATTCAGTGACTGACCGGGTTCTTTAATACTTTTGCCCAATCCTGATTGTGCGCCTACTCGCGTGTTATCCGCAATTTCGATGTGCCCGCCAATGCCCACTTGCCCGCCAATAATGCAGTTCTTGCCAATTTTTGCGGAACCAGAAATGCCCGTTTGGGCCGCAATAACAGTGTTCTGCCCAATTTCGACGTTGTGACCAATCTGAATCAGGTTATCCAGTTTAGCACCCTGCCGAATAATTGTCGACCCCATAGTGGCACAATCAATGGTGGTGTTGGCCCCTACATTAACGTGATCTTCGAGAACCACGTTTCCTAACTGCGGAATGGTTTTATAGGTGCCATCGGTCTGGGGTGCGAATCCGAAACCGTCGCTGCCAATCACGGCGTTGGCATGAACAGTGCAATGGTTGCCAATGATGCAGTCATCAAGTACACGAACGCCAGCGTGAAGTACTGTGTAATCCCCAATCTGAACATTGTTGCCCACATAAACGTGCGGATAAATCGTTACATGATTCCCAATCCGGCAGTTTCGACCAATGTAAGAAAACGCCCCCCGATATCCCTGCTCACCAACGGTGCTGCCCTCCGCCAAATAGGATGGTTGCTCAACACCCATACGGGCAGATGCTACCTGCCGCTGATACTCTTCGAGAAGCCGGGTGAAAGCTGAATAGGAGTTTTCTACAAAAATGAGTGTGGTGGCTACCGCTTGTTTTGGCTCAAAAGTGTTCTCAACGATCACTGCCGATGCTTCGGTAGTATACAGGAACGGCTCATATTTGAGGTTCGATAGAAATGAGATGCTACCCTGTTTGCCTTCTTCTATTTTGGCTAACTGGTTGATTGACAGGGAATCATTGCCCTGAATTTTGCCGTTGATCAGAGCTGCGACTTGCCTGACAGTAAACTCCATATGAAATTGGTGGCTATAGAGAGTGGCCCACCCGTGGGCTAATTTTCGGGTGCTAAGGTAGATAACAAATAGGACTATTCGGTTATTTATCGGATTATTTCAATTTTATACCCGGAACACACTAATCCTATGGGTAGCTGCCAGGTTGTCACACCGTATTTTCCAGTACTTCCCAGGCCACATTTTTGGCCCAGCAGATATAATATCGGCGCACAATGTGGGTCAGGGCTTTAATGTTGGGAAGGTCAGAGGCATCGGCAATGTCGATCACCTGCCCCGTTTTCAATTTGATGTTGATTTGATCGCCCGATGGCAGATAGGCGGCATTGGTCGCCTGTCCTTCAACCAGAAAATAGGCCATTTCATCGTCGGTAACGCCCTGTTGCCGGAGTTGCTGCTCGATTTCGGCCACCAGTTCGGGGGCAAACGGCTCCGTAGCATGAACAATCTTATACAGGTGCCGGTCAAGGAGCATCCGGCAAATGGACGACAGCACCCGGTCAGGATGATTGCTCCAGTATTTGATGCAGGCCCACACGTCGAAATCATCCAGTTCGGTAAAAGCCCGCAAGTAATGCGGCTCCGTTTGAAACGCCACTAAACTTACGTCGTTCTCCAGAAAAAGTCGGAAAGCGGGTGATGCAAACAGACTTTCAGAGCCGGGTTGTCGCATCAGAAACCGCGCCCGACGCAGCACCTGAATCAACATCGACTCAACGCAAATGGAGGTTTTGTGCAGGTACACCTGCCAGTACATAATCCGGCGGGAGTTCAGGAAGTTTTCAATACTCAGAATGCCTTTTGCCTCCACAACCAACTGGTCATCAACCAGATCGAGCATTTTAATAATTCGGTCAGCCCCAATAGTTCCCTCGGCCACGCCCGTATAAAAACTGTCGCGGTTGAGATAATCCATCCGATCCATGTCTAACTGACTCGATACCAACTGATGGAAAAAAGGCCGTTCGTAGGTGCCATCGAACATGCGGATGGCTAATGAAAGTTGCCCGCCAAACTGTTGGTTGAGGTCTTGCATCAACAGGAGTGAGACCTCCTCGTGAGGCACATCTTCCAGAAAGCAACATTCCAGTACGTGCGAAAACGGCCCGTGTCCCACGTCGTGAAGCAAAATAGCAATTTGGGCGGCCTCGCATTCGTCGTCGGTGATAATGTGTCCCTTGCCGCGCAGTGTCTGAATGGCCTGCCCCATCAGGTGCATGGCTCCGAGGGCGTGGTGAAAGCGGGTGTGAAGTGCACCGGGATAGACATATTCCGACATCCCCAACTGCTTAATTCGCCGGAGCCGCTGAAAATACGGGTGTTCGACGAGGTCGTAGAGCAGTTCGGAAGGGATCGTGATAAAGCCGTAGACCGGGTCGTTCAAAATCTTCTTTTTGTTGACGGAAGGCAAGTGCAGACGTGTATGGTTTGATTCAAATATACGGCAAGGGAGGCAAAAAGTTTTGCTTACATTATGGATGAACCTTTCTAAGGGTTCTTGCAAACTGCCCTTCCATAGCGTATATTTGCAGTACAGAAACAGATATTATTTTCTGTAAGGGCTTGTAACTCAGTTGGTTAGAGTGCCTGACTCATAATCAGTAAGTCCCAGGTTCGAGCCCTGGCTGGCCCACAAAACCCCTTTTTCGGCAACGGAGAAGGGGTTTTGTTTTTTCATCTATGCGTCGTAAATCGCCTACTTTACAAGCAAGCAACCTTGCAAATACTTCTTCAATATGACCGTTCAAACCCTTGATACCGGCTTCTTTAAACTTGATGGAGGAGCCATGTTCGGCGTGGTGCCGAAGTCCCTCTGGAACAAACTCAATCCCGCTGATGAACGTAACCTGTGTTCGTGGGCGTTGCGCTGCCTGCTCATTGAGGCTGGCAACCGGCTTATGCTGGTCGATACGGGGATGGGCGATAAGCAGGATGCCCGCTTTTTTAGTCATTATGACCTGCACGGTGATGCTTCGCTGATTGGATCAATCCGGCAGGCGGGTTATGCCGAAACCGACATAACCGATGTCTTGCTAACCCACCTGCATTTCGACCATGTGGGCGGGGCCGTCAAGCGGGAAACAGACGGGGAATTAACCCCAACGTTTCAAAACGCCACCTATTGGACCCACAGTGGTCATTGGCAATGGGCTACTCACCCAAACCCCCGCGAAAAAGCCTCGTTCCTGAGCGAGAATATACTTCCTATTCAGGAAAGCGGCCAATTGTCCTTTATGGATAAAACCCCGGTCGACCTGCCCGGTCTGGAGTTGATTTATGTGGATGGCCATACGGAGAAAATGGCCCTTCCCAAACTAACTGTTAACGGCCAGGCGCTACTCTTTTGCGCCGACTTATTGCCTTCGTCCTACCACATTCCCATGCCTTACGTGATGAGTTATGATGTGCGCCCCCTGTTGACAATGGACGAAAAGGCGCGGGTTCTAACCCAGGCTGCCGCTGAAAATTGGGTTCTTGTATTTGAACACGACCCCGTTGTTGAAGCGGCCACGGTAGAAATGACTGAAAAAGGCGTTAGAATCAAAGACAAAGGAGCCTTGCGGGAGTTTATGTAGGTATGACTATCGGCCTTGTATTATCGGGAGGAGGAGCGCGGGGAATTGCTCATCTGGGTGTTATGAAAGCATTAAACGAACAGGGAGTCCGCATTGACCGGATTGCCGGCACGAGTGCGGGGGCCATTGCCGGGGTAATGGTTGCCAACGGCTACACCCCAGATGAAAGCCTGAAAATCGTGGAATCGTCGTCGTTTATGAAGCACCTTCGGCCTGCCTGGAACCGGATGGGCCTGCTCCGTATCGACACCGCCATTGACCTGTACCGTAAATTCATTCCTCACGACAGTTTTGAAGGGCTGAAAATTCCCCTACATATCGGGGCTGTCGATTTAAATGAAGGTGACTTCGACGTATTCGAATCGGGCGAGTTAGTCCGGCCGGTGCTGGCTTCATGTTGTTTGCCCGGCATTTTCGAACCCATGTTGCTCAACAAGCGACAGTATGTGGATGGGGGGGTCCTGAATAACCTTCCCGTTGAATTGATCGAGAACAAAGTTGATGTGCTAATTGGCTCCCACTGCAACCCATTTGGATTAACAAAACCCATTACCTCCATACGCGGGGTTATCGAGCGAAGCCTGATTTTGGCAGTGCAGAGCAAAACCAAAGAACGCTTTGCCAAATGCAACGTGTTAATTGAACCCCCAGAACTGGCCCGATACGCACTATCTGATGTGAATCATGCGCGCGAAATTTTCCGGATGGGCTATCAGCATACGAAGGCGATGGCTAAACAAATCGAAAAAGTGTTATTGGTTGCGTAGTTGAAGACCTGAAAATGGACAACTACAGTGCGTCGCTGATCGCTCATTCCTTTGTGACTTATAGGCTGGATGAATACCCGAAACACTTATTTTTGTAGTTACTGTAGTATCCAGATTTATGTCCAAGTTTAATTTGACGGTAGGCCTTAGCCTCTATGGATTTAGATTAGTTGTGTTAACGATTCTCGAGGTTAGCAGGATAAACTGGTGAATCCGTAGGGAAGTGTTTTTCCTTTTCCGCAAGCCTACAGGTAACGACGGTTAAAAAAACAGGTGTCAACCCGTATTAGATTAAGCGTAAAATCCCCCTGCCAGATACACTGTTCAGGGGGATTTTTTATGTTACCAATGCGTCGCTATTTTGAGTAATGGGTTAATATTCAAACGGCTATATGGGGTACTTACAATTAAAATAGTGCAATTTTTTGTATTTATATATCTGTAGCTAGGTAGTGGGTTAGGAAAATAAAATAAACAAAATGAGTATTTGTACTATAGACTCCATTATAAAAAACATACATGTTACGCTGTATGCCAAATATAATTTTGATAAAGAGGTAACTATTAAAATTATATTAACCAATCATTTTAAAAGGGAGTCCTATTGTATTGTATGAACTCACTCTTAATTTTGTGGTAATTCTACTTGTTATTATCAACCTAAAAATCTCAAACCTACATGAGGAAAACTCTACTGGTGAGCTTACTGATGGTGTGTTCACTATGGACCTTCGCTCAGGAGCGGAAGGTCTCGGGCAAAGTCACGTCTGCTGAAGACAATGGCGGAATGCCCGGTGTGTCGGTTGTACTGAAAGGTACAGCCAAAGGAACCAATACGGATGCCGACGGAAATTACACCATGATGGTGCCCGAAGGTGGTGGTAAATTGGTGTTTAGTTTCGTGGGTTCCGAAACCCAGGAACTTGAAGTGGGCAATCGCTCAACGCTGAGTGTACGTTTGGCTAATGATGCCAAGCAATTGGGCGAAGTGGTGGTAACAGCTGTAGGTCTTCAGCGCGACAAAAAAGCATTGGCCTATGCCGTAAGTACCGTGAAAGGGCAAGACCTGCAGCAGCGTTCGGAGCCGGACCCCCTGCGGGCATTGTCGGGTAAAGTGCCGGGCGTAAACATCACGGCTGGTAACGGCGCACCGGGTGCCGGTACGCGGATTACCATCCGGGGTAACAACTCGTTTACGGGCAACAACCAGCCCCTGTTCGTTGTGGATGGTATTCCGTTCGACAACTCGACAAATACGAATACTGTCGCTGGTCAGGGACAGGGCTATAACCAAAACACCGTATCGACCAACCGGGCCTATGATATCGACCCGAACAACATCGAGACAATGACGGTGTTGAAAGGTGCAGCCGCGTCGGCTCTGTACGGTTCACGGGCGGCCAACGGGGTTATCGTGATCACGACCAAATCGGGTAGCAAATCAGCCCGTAAAGGATTGGAAATCAATTTCAATTCGTCGTATTCAGTTGAAAATGTATCCACCATTCCTGACTACCAGGATACTTACACGCAAGGCTCCAACCAAACCTACAACGGTGGATTTATTGGCAACTGGGGAACTGTTTTCCCGGCTGAGGTTGACCGCGTGAACGCGGCTTTAGGATTCGAGCGGTATTCAAAAGTAATTGATGCAGATTATCCAGCCGGCACGGTGCCTCACCCATTGGTTGATCGGACTGTCGCCTACGGAGCTGCTCGATACCAAACCGCTTTCCCCGAACTATTACAGGCTAATGGTCGGGGTATTGCCGTACCCTTAGTACCTCACGACATTATCGGCGGCTTCTTCCGCACGGGTCGCGTATTGGAGAATGGTATTCAGATCAATTCAACGGGGGACAAAACCTCGCTGAATGCCTCCGTATCACGCACCAAAAACGAGGGTATCATTCCAAACTCATTTACGGATCGTACTACGCTGAGTTTTGGGGGCAATGCTACCCTGACAAACAAGATCAACGTGGGTGGTAGCGTAGCCTATACCAATACCAATCAGCAAAGTCCGCAATCGGGAGCCGGTTATTATGCTGACTACGGTGGGCTGGCTTCTGCCGGTTCCATTTACGGTCGCCTGTTCTACCTGCCCCGGAACTTCAATCTGAATGAGTATCCGTTTGAAAACCCGGTCGATGGGTCAAACGTGTTTTATAGGGCGTTAGACAATCCACTCTGGACAGCCAAGCATAATATTTACAACTCCAGCGTGAACCGGGTGTATGGCAACATGACCCTGAACTACGACGTAACGCCCTGGTTGAACCTAACGGCTCGTGGTGGACTCAATACGTACTCAGAAACCCGTAAAAACGTCCTCCGTCCGGGTGGTTCGTTCCAGCCTTTAGGGTCGGTATTGCGGCAGGATTTGACCAGAACCGAGGTTGATTTTACCTTTCTGGCGACGGCACAACACGATTTCTCGGAGAAATTCAATGCCAAACTGCTGGTTGGTTTCAACCCCAATCAACGCCAATACAGCGAAGCGGGCATTAGTGGAGCACCCGTTATCGACCCGAACGTGTTGACGATTGGGGGTACGCTGAACCAAAACGCGTATGATTACAAAGCCACGCGCCGTTTATATGGTATTTTCAGTGAACTGACGCTGGGTTATAATAACTTCCTGTTCCTGACGGGTTCGGTTCGGAATGATTATTCATCGACCTTGCCAGCCGGTAACAACAGCTATTATTATCCGGCTGTGTCTGGTTCGTTTGTGTTCACGGAGGTGCTGAATTTGCCCAAAAATATCCTGAATTTCGGTAAACTACGGGCCAACTACGCCAAAGTAGGCAAGGACGCTGATCCTTATCAGGTGAACACTGCTTATAACCTGGAACGCACGTTCTACAATGCTGGGGCCATTTCGACGGCGAGTTTGCCCAGTCAGTTGAACAACATCGGGCTAAAGCCCGAGTTCACAACTGAAATAGAATTGGGAACTGACCTGCAGTTCTTCAATAATCGGATTGGCATTGATGCGGCCTATTTTAACCGGGTTTCGACCGACCTGATCGTTACCCGCGAATTGCCCCGCACATCGGGTTTTGCCCGGGAAATTACGAACGCCGGTAAAATCTCGAACAAAGGATGGGAAGTAGGCTTAACGCTTGTTCCTGTTCGGTTGAGCAATGGTTTCACCTGGACTTCGTTCTTTGCCTATACCCGCATCCGCTCGAAAGTAGAAGATGCCGGCCCTGCCGGGGAAATTTTCCTTGGTGGTACAGGCCTTTCGTCGTTGGGAACCGTTTTCCGGAATGGTCTGCCCTACGGACAGATCATTGGTTCGAAGAACGCCCGCGACGATGCCGGTAACCTGCTGATCAACCCTAACACGGGTCTGCCGATCCGGGCTGCCAGTTCGTCTATCATTGGTGACCCCAATAATAATTACACGCTTGGCTGGACTAACACCGTAACCTTTAAAAACTTCAACCTTAGCGTATTGGTTGATTACAAAGCGGGCGGAAGCTTGTACTCAACAACGGCGGCTTCGTTGCTGCTACGTGGTCAGTTGAAAAACTCGGAAGATCGCGAAGGGATGCGGGTAATCCCCGGCGTGTTGGGTGACCCGGCTACGTATAAGCCGCTGCTGGCTGATGGAAAACCCATCAAAAATACGATTGCCATGACAGCCTTCCAGTATCACTTCACCGACGGCTACGGTGCTTACGGTGCCGATGAGGTAAATATTTATGATGCCACGGTAGTGCGTCTGCGGGAAGTTTCGCTGGGCTATAGCGTGCCAAAGGCCTTCCTGCAAAAATACGCGAAAGTATTTGGCAGTCTACGTCTGTCTGCATCGGGTCGTAACCTATGGTTCTACGCGCCTAACATGCTTCCAGGCTTGAATTTTGACCCCGAAGTGCTTTCGAACTTCGCTGATTCGAACATTCAGGGCTTCGACCTCGGTGCTGCGCCCTCTACTCGTCGTTTCGGTATTAACCTGAACGCTTCATTCTAACCATGATCAGGAACGTCTGCCTGGCGGACGTTCCTGTGTAACTAACTATAAATTAGGAATTTACAATGATTACAACTAAAAACAGTATCAGAACACTGGCACTGGCTGGGCTAATCAGCGTAGTCAGTTCGTGTAACCTGACCGAACTGGATATAAATACAGACCCTAACCGGCCGGCAACAGGTTCGCTGGGGCTGTTGTTACCGGTAGCAGAGAACGCGGCCCGTAATGCGTTCACGGCTGTCAATAGCGATGCCATGGGGTTTGCCGGCCTCTGGACATCGTCCGATGCCTATAACCTGAGCAATACCAGCTATCAGGGAACCTGGAATGCGGCCTATCAGAACATGCAGAGCATGGAAGAAATGCTGAAGGCCACCGAAGACGGAAAAAACCCCCGTTACCGGGGCATTGCGATGGTGCTTAAAGCCTACTCGATGGGCAACTACGTGGATATGTTCGGCGACATGCCCTACACGGAAGCCTGGAAGGGCAACGCGGCTGAACCCAATAAATCACCCAAATTCGACAAGGACTCGGACATCTATGAAGCTCTGCTCAAACTGTGCGATCAGGCAGTTGTCGAATTGGCCAAAGCGCAACCCGTAGCCGTGATCAACGATTACATGGGGGGCGGTAACGCTGCCACCTGGACCCGGATTGCCAAAACCGTGAAATTACGCCTGTTGCTGAATTCGCGCAAAGGCCGCGCTACGGGTAATGCCGAACTGAAGGCTGCTTTCGATGCAGGTGGGTTTATCACCACGGCTGCCCAAAACTGGAGTTACCTGTATTCTACGCAAATTTCTCCCGAGCGCAACACGCATCCCTGGTTCATTACGTACACAGGTACATCAGACCCCAACTATATCAATCACCAATTGATGGGCGAAATGATTTTGAACAAAGACCCCCGTCTGCCTTTCTATTTCTACCGGCAGACATCACGGATTCTGGATCAAAATAATTCGACTGACCGGGGAACAACGCCTTTTGGTGGTTCATACCTGCCATTGCGGGCTTCATTTCTAGACGAGTACAAGAACGTCTTCAATATTACAGGTGCTATCCCTGCTGCTGACCTTGGCTATATTGCCGGCTTCTTTGGACGCGACCGGGCTGACGTATCGGGTGCGGCTGCCGATGGCCCCCTACGGACTACGCCTGGCACCTATCCGGCGGGTGGTGTGTATTCTGACCGGAGCGTTGCTGCTGCGGCTTTGACCGGGCAGGCTGCATTAAACTTTGGTGGTAACGGACTGTGGCCGTTGATTCATAGCTGGAATACAAAGTACTACCAGATTGAAGCCATTCTCGATGGAACTGGTGTAACGGGAGACCCAAAGGCACTCTTTATTGAAGCTATGCGCGAGCAGATTGCGGTGGTGGTTGCTCAGGGTCTTAAGTCAGACCCCAGCCGGGCAAAAACACCTGCTGCAACTGAGGTTGATGCCTATGTGAAAGCATGGACTGATTTGTACGATGCCGCTGCTACAAATCAGGCCAAACTGAACGTAGTTGCCAAGCAAATCTGGTTCTGCTCGTGGGGACAGGGTATGGATATTTGGAACTTGCAACGCCGGACAGGATTGCCGATTCAAAGTCAGTTTAAGCAGTTCTCGGTGGGTATTCAAGCTCCTATCTCAAAGCCACCCCGTCAGTATGCCCTGCGGTTGCCCTATCCGCAACAGGAAGGTGCGCTTAACCCAAATGCGTCGAAGTACATCACGGATGTGATTTTCGACCGGGACCCGCTCTTCTGGGATAAAGTAAAGACGAAGTGGGAATTTTAAGAACCTAATAGTTGCCGAATCACGCTTTGCAAACAAAGTGTGGTTCGGCAGACTGAAACGATAAGAAAGCAATGAAAAAAAATCTTATATATACCCTTGCAGCCGCTATTACGCTGTTGATGAGTTGCCGGGATGAGTCGCTCAATCCCAACAAACCTTGGGAACCCGGCGTACACGGTTTAGCCGTTTTCGATGGTGTAGCCGAAAAGGACAAAGCTAACTTTGCAGCCAATGCCAAAACTATCCCGCTGACAGGTCAGGATGCGTCAAAAATTGACTTCAAAATCCGCTGGGTATCGCTTGACAACAAGCTGACGGTTACGAAAATGGCCATCAAAGTCGATATGATCGAGTCCTATACTGACCCCGATGGCAACCCTAAAACGGTGTCGCTGGGTGGAGGAGGCAAAGTCGTAAAAACGATTGATACGCCGACGGCCAACCGTCAATGGAACACATTCAGTATTTCACCTACTGAGATTTACAACCTGTACAAAGATGCTACAGTGAAGTATGACAAGGTGAAAGATGTGAAGGTGTTTGAAAACCCGGCCCGTCCTCGTCCGGCTGGTGCCCGTCTGCAAGGCCCACAAGTGGTGGGTGGCAAGACTGTTGCCAACGCCGATGCCTTCGTGGTAACCTGGGAACTGACTACGTCCGATGGGTCGGTGTTCAGAGTGTGGAATGAAGACAGTATTTGCCTCGATCCTACTCCGGTATCGCAGGCCAATTCTAACTGCCGTTTGAACTTCATTGTGAAATAACAGCACGAACAGTTTTCAGTAAAGCAGCAATGGGGCAACCCGTTGCTGCTTTTTTTGTAGCTTTGAAAACATGAACGCGAGAATTTGCTGTCTACTGATACTGTGTTTAGAGCTTTCCAGCATTATGCTTGTAGCGCAAACACTCACCTATCACCGCGACATTAAGCCAATAATTACCCAAAACTGCGCTACTCCCTGCCATCATCCCGGTGGGGTTGGGCCGTTTTCGTTGTTGACCTACGAAGATGTGGCCAAGCGGGCCAAGTTCATCGCGAAGGTGACGCAAATTCGCTACATGCCGCCTTTCCCCGCTGACCGCACGTTCCAGCATTACGCCAACGAACGCGGCCTTTCCCACAAAGAAATCGAGTTGATTGGGCAGTGGGTGAAGGGGGGAACAGCAAGGGGTAGGAGTGAGGGGATAGGAGTGAGCGGTCCAACGGGTCGGAGTGAAGAGAAAAAGAGCGCGTCAGCAACTCCTATCTCCTTAAAGCCCGATCTCACTCTCAAAATGACAAAACCCTACCCGATCAAGGGCGATGGGCGGGAAGATTTCCGGTATTTTCACATTCCTACGAACCTGAAAGAAGACGTTTGGATACAGGCAATCGAGTTTGTGCCGGGCAACCGGAAACTGCTGCACCACAGCCGATTGATGGTTGATACGACCGGGACAATGGCAGGCATCGACGGGATGGCCGAAGATGATCCACGGGTTAATTCGTTTCAAAAAACACCCCTGGCCGACGAGTTTTTATATGGTTGGGTGCCGGGCAATGACCGCGTCATCTTTCCATCGGGTACGGCCAAACGGCTTCGGGCGGGGTCCGATTTGATTGTGAATATTCACTACGCCCCATCGGGCAAACCCGATACCGATCAGTCCGAGATTCGCTTGTACTTTGCCAAAACGCCCGTGACAAATGAGGTTAAAACGCTTACGATCACCGAGAACAATATTTCGAATCAGCCGTTTTTGATTCCGGCCAATGAGAAAAAGTCTTTTTTTGTGCAGTTTGGCCCTTTTCCTGACACCGTCCGGTTGTTGTCGGTGATGCCGCACATGCACTGGTTAGGCAAAACTGTGAAAGCCTTCGCTGTAACACCCGATGGCGAAGCGGTGAACCTGATTAAGATTGATGATTGGGATTATAAATGGCAAATGACGTATACCTTTCGACAGCCGCTCACGCTCCCCAAAGGCTCGGTGCTGATTGCCGAGGCCACCTACGACAACACAGCGGGCAATCCGCTCAACCCAAACCGACCTCCTAAAGATGTTCCCTACGGCTGGAACTCAACCAATGAGATGATGAATTTGGTATTCTATTTCTATTGAGTGAAATGCTTGCGCCAGCTCACTCAATCACAATTCCCTCAATCACTCAATCACTCAATAAAGCACCCGACAGCCTCTGTTTTGGCGGGGATAATGGGTTGATTGTTGAGCAGGGCCACAAGCGCGTCGCGCAGGTGGTGGCGGGTGGGTTCAGGGCGGTGTTTGCCGAGGGAGTAAAACCAATCGTCGATGGCTCCCTGATAAACCACCGTGCCAGTTGCATCCTGAACCACCACTTCGGGCGTAATATGGGCGTGGAATCGCCGGGCCATCTGTTGGGTCGGATCAGGTTTAGTCGGGAATGGTAAGGAATAGTCGCGTCGAAAGCGGCCGATTGTCTTGTAGTCGTCGGTTTTGAGCGGAAAATAAGCCGTAAAATCAATGTGTTGAACGGAAAACACCCGATGAAGTTCTGAAAGTCGGCGGACGTACTGCTGACTGATAGGACATTCAGTAGAAAGAAATACCGTTACCCGCGCCCTGACAGCATTTTTCTGCTGTGCTTGCTGACCCGAAGCGGGGTTGATACCAAGCAGCAGATTAAAACTAAAAAGCAGGATCAGGAATCGCATGACGCAGAATTAAACCTTGTACTATTGGTTGTGTTCTAAACGTTAAAAGTAACGCCATTAAACGCAATTATGATGAAAACTCGACTTCTTTTGGGCCTGATGCTCTTAGTGGGAATAGGAACAGGAGCTGTAGCGCAGGTACAATATTCAACCGAGCGGCCCCGCGTGGACGAAGTGAACGACCGCTCCGTGACTATTCAGCGGGTTGATCTGACCGATCAGTACACGGTTCTGTATATGACGTTCACCTCACCCAAGAAGCAATCGCAAAACCCGTTGCCCCGCCTGCGGCTTCCCATACCGTTACCAAAGACTAACCGAGAGGGCGGGGAATCCTGGGGAACAATAAATTTTGAACCAGATGCCCGGCTTTATGTGAATCAGGGAGAAAAATCATTCAAATTTATCCGGGCCGAGAATATCCCAACCACGAAACGTCGTGATATGTACGAGGGTGAACGGGTTGATTTTGCTGCTTACTTTGAGCGTATAACGCCCGGTTATGATGTTTTCGATCTATTTGAGTGCAGCGATAGAAACCGTCCGGGCAGTACCTGTTTCAATTTTTGGGGTGTTCACATAACCAACCCAGCTCCGCAAAAGCGTCAACCTGATACGCAGGCCCGCCGTGCGCCCGCTCCAACGCCTGCGCCCCCGGCAAAACCGCGTTACACCCCCCGCACCAGCCCCGGTTATGGAAACGAGCCAACCGAACGCCCGGCACCTACTGAAACAAAACCTGTACCTGAGCCAGAACCAGTCTTTGCGGCCATTTCGATGAAGGGCTTGGTGCGCGATGCCAAAACCCAAAAGCCGGTTGTGGCCACCATTACCTATCGCCTGTTGTCGGGTGCCGAAACATCGGGCGATGCTCCCGCCGATTCAGTAAAAAGCAACAAACTGGCAGGGAACTACCAGATTGCAGCCGAACCCTTATCGGTGTATGCACTGACCGTGAAAGCTAAAGGATATTTCAGCCAAAGCGATACGCTAACCATAACACGCGCTGATAAACTCCGCGATTTTGACCTTGTTCCGATTGAGGCTGGTACGAAAGTGACGCTGAAAAACATCTATTTCAACGTCTCGAAATACGACCTGAAAGCCGAATCATACCCCGAATTGGATCGCTTGGCGCAGTTGATGAAAGAAAACCCGGCTATGAGCATTCGCCTGGAGGGGCATACCGATACGGTGGGTGAGTTCGATGCCAACGTGGAACTGTCGCGCAACCGCGTAAACGAGGTAAGGCGGTATTTGGCCAGTAAAGGTATCGACGCGGGTCGCATCGAAACCATTGGCTACGGCCCCTCGCGACCCATCAATACCAATAAAAGCCTAAAAGAACGCCCCGAAAATCGCCGGGTCGAAATGGTCATAACGAAGTCATGAAGCCCAATTTCGACCTCGACCTTGTTCTCGATGCCATTGCACCGGCCATTGCTCCATTTCCCAAAGCAGCCATGTTCGACCTGTTTGAGCGGGGCTATAACACCCTGTTCGAGCAGCTAATTTCCTGTATTGTCTCGATTAGAACCCTCGACGAAACGACGATTCCCGTCTCGTTACGGCTGTTTGACGTGGCCCGCACCCCTGAACAATTGGCAGCCCTCTCGCCCGACGAACTGATTCCACTCCTGTTCGGTACTACGTATCCTGATCAGAAAGCATACACCATGATTGGGATTGCCCGGCGCATCATCGACGAATTCAACGGAGATCTTCCGGCTGATTACGAGGTGCTTACTTCGCTAAAAGGGGTAGGGCCAAAGTGCGCTAATCTGGCTCTGGGGGTAGCAACGGGCAAGGCCGCCATCAGCGTTGATGTCCATGTGCATCGGGTGGTGAACCGCTGGGGATATGTTGCTACAAAACAACCCGAACAAACGCTGAAGGTGTTGGAAGGCCTGGTGCCACACGACCATTGGATTGACATTAACCGGCTGCTGATGCCGTTTGGTAAGCATATTTGCACGGGGAACATGCCCAAATGCTCCACCTGCCCGGTGCTGGAATGGTGCGAGCAGGTAGGCGTGGAGAGGCATAGATGATACCTCACTCACGCCCCCTGCTCATCGTTAATGACTGTCTCGCTTAACCACGCTGCCCGAACTGCCCTGCAAAAAGTCGAAGTCTGCACCTTCATGGGCCTGCATCACGTGGCGCACATACAGGTTAACATAGCCCCGAGTATAGCCTAAGTCGATGGGGGTGAACTGAGCCAGTCGTCCGGCCAGTTCCTCATCGGAAACGTGCAGGTGCAGTCGCCGGTTTTCCACGTCGAGGGTGATCAGGTCGCCGTTTTGAACAAAGGCCAGGTTGCCACCCACCGCCGATTCGGGTGAAACGTGCAGCACAACCGTGCCAAAGCCGGTACCGCTCATGCGCCCGTCCGAAATGCGAACCATGTCGTGAACGCCCTGCGCCAGAATTTTGGCCGGTAGCTGCATATTGCCCACTTCGGGCATACCGGGGTAGCCACGTGGCCCCACGTTTTTAAGCACCAACACACAGGTTGGGTCAACGTCGAGTTCGGGGTCGTCGATGCGGGCTTTGTAGTCGTCGATGTTCTCAAATACTACCGCCTTGCCCGTGTGTTGCATCAGGGCAGGCGAAGCTGCAGAGGGTTTTAGTACCGCTCCGTTCGGGCAAAGGTTTCCCCGTAACACTGCCACCCCCGATTCGGGCTTGAATGGGTCGTCAACGCTGGCGATCACAGCCCGGTCGTAACACTGAGCCTCGGCGCAGTTTTCACCTATTGAGTACCCGTTCACGGTAATCGCATCGTTATGCAACACCCCGCGCAACTCCCGAATCACGGCAGGTAGCCCCCCGGCATAGAAAAGATCCTCTACAAAATGCTCGCCGGAGGGTTGCAAATTGGCCAGCAAGGGAATTTTAGCCGATAGCCGGTCGAAGTCGTCTAACGACAGGTTCAGGGTTTCAGAAACTCCGCTAATGCGACCCGCAATGGCCATCAGGTGAATAATAAAATTGGTGGAGCCTCCCAACGCTGCGTTGATCATAATAGCGTTTTCGAAGGCTTCGCGGGTCAGAATATCGGAGGGTTTCCGGTCGGCATGAGCCAGTTCAACGGCCTGCATCCCCGTCATGTGGGCCAGCACTTTCCGGCGCGAATCGGCGGCTGGAATGGTGGCATTATCGGGCAGGGCCAAGCCCAGCGACTCGACCATAGCAGCCATGGTGCTGGCGGTACCCATCACGGCACAATGCCCCTGCGAACGCGCCATACAGGCTTCGGCCTCCACAAACTCTTTCTGCGACATCTTGCCGGTTTTGTAATCTTCCGCAAATCGCCACAGATCCGATGTACCAATTTTTCGGCCCTGATACCGACCGGCCAGCATTGGCCCGCCCGACAAAACAATGGTAGGGATGTTAACACTACAGGCTCCCATGACGAGCGAGGGCGTGGTTTTATCGCAACCACAAAGCAAAATGACAGCATCAATGGAGTTGGCCCGGATGCTTTCTTCTACGTCCATACTGGCCAAATTCCGAAACAACATGGCCGTGGGTTTTATCTGGCACTCGCCCAGAGACATCACCGGGAATTCGAGCGGAAAGCCACCTGCTTCCCACACGCCCCGTTTGACGGCATCGGCCAGTTCGCGGAAGTGGGCATTGCAGGGAGTGAGTTCAGAAAAAGTATTACAAATGCCGATAACCGGCTTTTTCTCGAACAAATGATGCGGAAAACCCTGGTTTTTCATCCAGGCGCGATAAATAAAGCCGTCTTTTCCGGTGCGACCAAACCATTCCTGTGAGCGAAAGGGCATAAAAAAACGCTGAACTCCATTAGGGGAGGTCAGCGTTTTATAAAGAAATTTCCGGCTATAGCTTACCCATCCGTACTCTGTGCTGTCAGGACAACCAGAGGCATTTAGTACATAGCCGCTATCAGCGAACTCTGCCGCATACATACCTGCTCCAGGCGGATACGTGCCCGCTTTAGCCGCATTTTCATGGCACTTTCTGTCACTGAATACTGACGGGCCATGTCTTCAACTTTGTTGTTCAACAAGTATTTCTGGCGTAGGAGTTGCTCATCTTCGGGTTTGAGTTTCCCCATGCATTGTTCGGCTGTTTGCTCCCAGTCAATGGGTTCTTCATACCAGGGGTCACCGCTTTCCAGATCAGGATAATGATCGTGAATGGAAAAATGACTCGGATGACGTTTGTTGTACCGTACCCGGTCGGCGCAGTAGTTCCGGGTAATGGCAAAGAGCCAAGTGCTGAATGTGCTTTGAAGCTGAAAGGCATCAATTTTGAGATACACTTTCACGAAAATTTCCTGCGTGCAGTCGGCTGCCAAATCAGGTTGTTTTACCCACGACACGCAGGTGGTATACACTTTGTCGTAGTAGCGGGCACAGAGACGATTGAGATGGCGGTTGTCCTTTGTCGTGAAGAGCAGACGGACCAAGTCTTCATCTGTCAGCCGTGTTGGTGCGCAGAAATTATTCATCAGAAGTATAACTGGGTTAGTTATGAACTCGTACAGGAAGGTAGGTAAAATAGTTGCATGATGATATAGAGATAGTAACAATTAAACTAAAAATTAATTATATCGATTACATGGATAAATACAATGCAAACCATCTATTCTGTTAAATGAATAGATATGCATAGTAGTAAAATACAATTTATAAGTAGGGGGAAAATAACTTAAAATATTGACAATTGACCATTTATTTCTGTTGATTGATTATCAAGACCAGACAGAGAAATACCTAGTAAACGGACTCCTTGAGCAGCAGGTAGGATGCTTTGAAGCAGGTCGAGGACGATGCGTTCCAACGTTTGCCGATTGGGTACTGGAGACAGCAGTGTGCGGCTGCGGGTGATCTGACGGAAGTCGGCGTATTTCACTTTTAGTGTCACGGTTCGGGCGGTGATTTGTCTGGTTTGGCAATAGTGCCAGACATCATCGAGCTGGGGTTGTAACCCAGCCAGCAACTCGGGTAGTTCAAACAGATCCTGCTCAAAGGTATTCTCCGATCCAACTGATTTTCGAACCCTGTCGGGGTTCACAGGCCTCTCGTCGATACCTCGGGCAATGTGAAAATAATAACGGCCCGCTTTGCCAAAATGGCTTTGTAGAAACTCCACGGATTGCTGCCGGAGATCAAGACCCGTGAAGATACCTAATGCATTCATTTTTTGGGCCGTAACACGCCCGATCCCATGAAAATGCCCTACTGGAAGCGGCTCCACAAACGCAGGTCCATCAGCGGGTTTGATCACGAAAAGGCCGTCCGGTTTGCGGTAATCGGACGCTAATTTGGCCAGAAACTTGTTGTATGAGATACCTGCCGATGCCGTAAGTTGAGTGGTTTCTTTGATTTTTTCTTTGATCTGTCGGGCAATCTCCATTGCCGATGCCAGCCCGGCATGATTCTCTGTCACGTCTAAATAGGCTTCATCCAGCGATAACGGTTCAATCAGGTCCGTGTATTGGGCGAATACCTCCCGAATTTGAGCAGAAACCGCTTTGTAAACGTCAAAACGAGGTTTTACGAATAATAAATCAGGGCATTTACGCAGGGCAGTAACGGAGGCCATTGCAGAACGCACCCCATATATGCGAGCTTCATAACTCGCGGCTGCCACCACGCCCCGCGCCCGCGAACCGCCCACCGCCACGGGCTTGCCACGCAGAGCCGGATTGTCGCGTTGCTCCACCGACGCATAAAAAGCATCCATGTCAATGTGAATGATTTTGCGGGGAGGTGGTTGCGAATCTGACGGGACCATCGTCACGAATTTGCTAGTTCAATAGGACAAACATCACAAACGGCATCACCAGCCAATAGGGCAGCAACATAACCCGAAGCCGGATGATTAATTGCCAAACCATCACGGCATCGCCCATAAGCAATAAAAACGGTAGTCCCGTAGTAATGCCGATGGCTTTGAAAACAGCCCCTGCCAACAGGCTAACCCCGACGTGACCCACATAGTCGAGCCAATGCGGAAGCCGGTCAGTGGTGGCTGCCTGATGAACCGCTATGCCACCCGCCAGTAAAACGCCCGCCAAAGGCAGCAATGTGGTGAGACCGAGTTTTCCCACAGCCAGCCAGTGAATCAGTCCGACAAGGCCGAACAGAAAGGTAATTAGAACAAGACGGTAGCCCGCATGAAAGCGGGGAGCAAAATCGAGTAGCTGCCACCGCTCCGGCTCAGTTGGGAACACCACCCGGCGGTTATAGGAGACAAAGGCATATAGTTTTTTTGCCCAGCCATATAGAAACGTGCGTTGAACAAAACGCGCAAAGCCTGGAAACCTAAAGCCAATCACGGTTAGCATGGCATCGACTCCATAGCGAACTTCTGGCCCTTCTAAGTCTACCAAGGGCAATTCGTGGCGCATTCGTTCGGGGTCGAGCCGGGCAATGATGCGCTGATCGTGGTATGTTTGATTGGATTGCCGGGCTTCGGCAGGGAGCCAGCCCAACTGTACGAATCCTTTGGTATAGGCCTCGCAGGCAGGGCAATTGGCATCATAAATCAGGAGCGGTTTCATAGGAGTGAAAGAGTATGAGTTACTTGAAAACCTTCATAAATTGGCCCATGAGCCAGTTTTCCTCGGCTCGAACTACGGCGTTTAGCGTGCTATCGGCAAAACCGGCTACACTGCTAATCCCACTAATAACTTTCTGAAATTCAATGGCTTCGGGTGTATCAGCATCGGCTAGTTGCAACTCGGCCAGCACCTCCAGCACCGGCTTTATCTCCCGCCGACGGCGTTCTTTGGCTACTTGCCGGGCTACTTTCCAGATGTCTTTTTCAGCCACGAAAAACTCACGTCGTTCGCCGGGTTTCAGGTGCCTGAAGATGAGTCCCCAGTCGATCAGTTCGCGGAGGTTCATGTTGGCGTTGCCGCGCGAAATCATCAACTGTTCCATCACGTCTTCGGCACTGAGCGGGTCGGGGGCCACCAACAGCAAGGCATGAATCTGAGCCATTGTTCGGTTAATACCCCACTGCGTAGCGAGTGTCCCCCAGGTCTGTAAAAACTTCGCTTTAGCTTCGTCGTAAGTCATACTCAAATGTACAACTATGTTTCTGAACTTTCAAAATAAATTGAAAGATGTTTTTTTTGATCCGTAAAAAAAGCCGATTATTCATTATGATAATCGGCTTTTTTTACTGTCTTTTTGTAAACTGATGGCTGTTGACTGCTCACCGATAGCTGCTTACTGTCTCCCTCCGTTCCCGGTTGTATCGGGCGGGGCCACCGGTTCGAGCGGAATAACGGGCGGGGCCGTTGGCGTAACCGTTGAATCAATTAGTCCCGTATCAAACTCCGTAGAGTCCGTTTCGTCGGTATTGCTTTCTTCGTATTCATAGGCGCAGTTCAGATATTCTTTTGTGATGGGCACCGTCGGCTTCGGAAATGGTCCCTGTAGGTTTTTAAACGCCTTGTCGGCATACACTTTTTCCAGAAACAGCCCCACAATCGGCAGGGCGGTTTTGGCACCTTCGCCCATGTCGGTTGATCGAAAGTGAATGCTTCGGTCATCGCCACCTACCCAGGCCCCCACCACCAGCTTATCGGAAACGCCCACAAACCAGCCGTCGGAATTGTTGGAGGTTGTTCCGGTTTTTGCCCCCATTTCGTGGTTGTTTTTAAACAAATTGAACGACCACAAACTTTGCGAGGTGCCACCCGATTCCTGCAAACCACCCTGCAACATAAACAACATCAGGTAGGCCGACTCGGCACTAATGGACACCCGGGTTTTGGCCGTAAATTCTTCTTTCACATTGCCTTCGCGGTCTTCGATCCGGGCCACAATCATCGGGTCGGTATGTTGTCCCTCGTTGGCAAAGGTGCAGTAGGCATTCACCAACTCATATAATGACACATCTGATGAACCGAGACCAATGGAAGCCACGGCATCCAATCGGCTCTGAATCCCCAGTTTGTGGGCATATTCCACCACTTTTTCGGGGCCAACATCGTCGGTGAGCTGGGCTGTAATAGAATTTACCGAACGGGCCATCGCCTTCCTGAGCGTCATGTTCGAGTAGCTGTAGTAGCCGGTGGAATTTTTGGGTTCCCACACCTTGTCCTCGCCATTTTCACGGTATTCTTTTCGGAACGGTTTGTCGCGAATCCGGTCGCAGGGACTCAGATTCATAGTCGTGTCGTCGATAGCCGCGCAATACACAAAGGGCTTAAAGGTGGAGCCGGGTTGCCTACGGCCCTGCTTCACGTGGTCGTATTTGAAGTAGTCGTAGTCAAGGCCGCCCACCCACGCCCGAATATGGCCGTTATGAGGGTCCATTGCCACCATGCCCGATTGCAAAAAGCGTTTGTAGTAGGCAATAGAGTCGTAGGGGGTCATTTCGGTCTCTTTTTCCCCTCCCCAGTCGAAAACCTTCATTTTGGCTTTCTTTTTCTTCATGTAGAAATCGACAGAATCGAGCTGATTGCGAAACCGGCGGGCAAGGCTACGATAGCGATCCGTGCGTTTTGCCACTGAGTCAATAAACCCAGGAATTTCGTTACCTTCTTCGTCGGTCCAGGGGTTTTTGTTGCGCCAGTGGTTGTCAAATTTTTTCTGCAACGACTTCATCTTTTCGGCAGTGGCAGCCTCGGCATAAGTCTGCATTCGCGAGTCGATGGTGGTTATGATCCGAAGCCCGTCGGTGTAGAGGTCGTAGCCGTTTTCGTCGCCCCATTTTTTAACAAAATCCATTACCGCGTTTTTGAGATAACTGGCCGGGCCACCATACGGATTTTCGGGGGTGAAATCGGTTTTCAGGGGCATGGCCGAAATGGAGTCAGCCTGTGCCTTCGTCAGAAAATTGTATTTGGCCATCTGCCCGATCACAATATTCCGGCGTTCTTTGGAGCGGTCGGGGTTCCGAAGCGGGTTATAGGAAGTGGTTGCTTTCTGGAGGCCCACCAACACGGCTCCTTCCTGCACATTCAGGCTGTCGGGGGCTTTATTGAAAAAGGTGCGGGCGGCTGTTTTCAGGCCAAACGCATTACTGCCAAAGTCAACTGTGTTGAAATAATAGGTAATGATCTCATCTTTGGTGAAGTTGCGTTCCAACTTGATCGCCATCAGCCACTCCTTCGATTTATAAACGATTTTCCGCACAAACGGGACTTTGTTCAACAGGCCGCTGTTGTTTTTCTTGCGGGTTTTGAACAGGTTTTTGGCCAATTGCTGGGTAATGGTCGAGCCGCCCCCGTCGCGCCCGAAACTGGCCATTGCCCGGCCCAAAGCCCGAATGTCGATGCCAATGTGTTTATAAAAACGGGCATCCTCAGTGGCAATCAGGGCGTTGATGAGTGGTTTCGGAATGTTCTCGAACTTGATGGGCGTTCGGTTTTCCGTATAAAATTTGCCGATGGGTTTACCGTCGAGCGTAAAAATTTCTGAAGACTGAGCCAGTTTTGGTTTTTTCAGTTCCTCAATACTGGGCATCTCGCCAGTAAGCCATAAAAAGTTTGTTTCCAGCCCAAAAATATACAGTGCCAATGCTAGCAAACCGTAGGTAAAAACTTTCCAGGCTGTGCGGAGATACGGATAATAGGCCGCTTCCCGGTCGATATAACGACCTACCACTTCCCGGCGACGCTCCCGCAACTCTACCCGACGTTCGCGCAGTTGACCAAATTGATCCTGAAATTGCTCTACTCGTTCGTCGCCCAGCGTTGCCGAAGCACCCCGGTGCAACAGACGGCTCAACCTGCGCGTCGTCCGGCGAAAAAAAAGCCTGATGGCTTGCCAGATATCGCTCAGTTGCTCCAATAATTCCCTCATTTTGAGTAATTGGTAATTAATTTGATGGTACGCACAAGCGTCCTGTGAGGACACAGGCCGAGGATGCGTAAGGGAGAAACCTTAATCCACATCAGTTTATTGTCTGGTCTGTGGATTGCAAATATAACGGAAAAACCGCCCCACCGATATGAAAAAAGCCGGGTGTTTGGCCCGGCTCAGTGTTATTTGGCTTTTATGTACCCTAGAAATTATTTCTTTACAAACTGCAGGGCGGTGCCATTCATGCAATACCGCAAGCCAGTTGGTTTGGGACCATCATCGAAAACATGGCCGAGGTGTCCGTCGCAAACGCTGCACATGATTTCGGTGCGAACCATACCAAAAGCACCATCTTTAGCTTCTTTCACGGCGTTTTTAGCAATAGGCTGGAAGAAACTTGGCCATCCCGTTCCCGACTCAAATTTGGCCTTGTAGTCGAACAACGGGTTCTTGCAGGCAGCACAAACAAACGTACCATCCTCATGAATATCGTTCAGCGAACTACTGCCTGCCCGTTCGGTGCCTTTCTCGCGAAGTACATAAAATTGGTCGGGTTTCAGGATCTTTTTCCACTCCGCATTTGTCTTTACAACCCGCCGACCACCTGGTGGTTTCTCATCGGCAGTTTGTGAAACTGAAACCACAGCCTTTGTCATTTTAGGACGAAAAGCTATGAAGAGTACCGCGCTGATTATCAGGGCAGCTATAGTGAATAATAAGGTTGTTCGGTTCATACTATATAAACGCAAATAACCGAAAACTGGTTTGTTTTTTTGATAGGATTGACATTACACATTTCCCACAGCGACGAGTGCCGTGAGGGTAGGAGTGGGACTACCACCCCGGCGTTCGATGGTGACTGCGAAGGCATCGGCGGCCCCAATGGCACGGCTCAGTCGCTGAATTTGTCCGGCGGTGGGCAAATTCTCAAAAACTCCGGCATCAATTGGTTTGCCATTCACCAGCGACCATAGCTGATACTGCTGATCGTCGGGTAGTTTGGGCATACCGCTAACTTCCACCGCTACCTGTTTTAGGTTGGCGTTCCAGTAGACAGCTAGTTTAGCACCGGGTGCTTTTTCGTTGCCTACTACCGGAATAACGCGGGTGCCGGGTTGTTTGAGCAGGGCCAAAACGGCATCGGAGCTTAACTGCCGGTCGCGGAGTTGCTTGATCTCATCCTGCAAACCGGTGTTCGTAGAACGAAGTGTTACTTGTACTTTTTGACTTTCGCGAAGCTGATTTACCAGGAACAAAGCAAATGATAACAAAACAAGGCCGACGGATGCAGCCGCAATCCACGTAAAATTATAGATAGGCTTAGAGACCGGCACCGGCACCATTGCTGGCTCAGGTTGAAGTTGAGGCTCTCCAAAAGACAACTGAGCCATGATTTGGGCTTTCAGATCGGCTGGCGGTTCGGCACTATAGGTCAGGGCATAGGTTTCCATAGCCACTGTCAGCCGATCCAGTTCCTGTTTTATTTCAGGGTAGATCGACGATAGACACTCTACCTCCCGACGCTCCTGATCATCAGCAGCTCCCAAAGCGTAAAGTTCTAACGTTCCCGATGCTATGTACTCGTTTATGTCCATGATATCAATTTCCTCACAGGATGATGTATTACCAGATTTATCACTACCTGTTGAGTTGTCCTGTTTTGGTGGTTTACTACTTGATTCAACACGTTTATGTCGATTTGTTGTATGCATGTTATCTGCCCGGTTTGAGCAGATTGACCTTGCTCAACGGGAAAAGTACTGTTTCAATTCTTGCAATGCCGACCGGATACGGGTTTTGACCGTACCCAAAGGCAGGTTCAATACTTCGGCAGCTTCCTCATGAGTATAGCCGCTGAAATACACCAGATCAATCAGCATTTTTCGTTCGGGGCGCAATTGACTCACAATCTCTTTCATTCCGATATGTTCGATGTTCAATGGATCGGTCTGATGCTGACTGTCAACAATAAATACGTTATCTGCGTCAGTATGGATTGCATTGGCCGGATTTGGTCGGCTGCTGGCTTTGGCAGCCCGAAGGCTGTCGATGGCTGTATTTCGGGCTACATTGAGCAACCACGTAAATAAACGCCCTTTCGAGGCATCATAGCCATCCAGGTTATTCCAGATCTTTATGAAAGAATCCTGTAGAAGATCGCGTGCCTGTTCCTCGTCGTGTACAATTTTACGAATGACCCCGAAGAGAGCCGGGGAATACTGGTCGTACAGCCAATGAAAAGCCTGCTGATCGCGATGGCTTAGTTTCTCGATCAGGACGGTCTCAGAGACAAAAGGTTGTGTACGTTTCAACGACTTAGACGGAAAGGTAAAATGATTCCAGGGTTTCGATAACTGTGTATAAACTGATATCATACATGACAGTGAATGGAAAATAGTTTGTTGAAACTAATTGTTCGACCAGCATGACCGGCCAAATATAAACGATTATACCCTAATGCACTATATGTTCCCTAGAATAGTGCATTAGGGATAATGAACCGCCCACTGTTATTTGAAAATAATACTGTTTGCTTTAGGCATCAGCACGTTGTCGATGCCATGAATCACTCCATTCGTTTGAATCTGATCGGACGTATCAACATAAGCTGAGTTACCTTGCTCGTCGGTAATTATAACTCGGTTATTGCTCCCTAATTTGGCGGTTAACAAACCACCACTCAAGGTTTTTAACTGGGCGGTTCCGTTGCCGGCATTTATCCTTTTAGCCAGCTCCTTAGCATCCATTGTTCCCTGAATAACATGGTAGGTCAACAATTTTTTCAACGATTCTTTATTCTGACCTTCCAGCAAAACATTCTGGGTGACGGCTGGCAGCTTTTTGAAAGCAGCATTGGAGGGTGCGAATAATGTGTAAGCCTGGCCTTCTTTTAAGGTATTCACTAAATCTACCGATTGAAGGGCATTCTGAAAGGTAGAATAATCGGGTTGCGACGCGACAAAATCCGCTAAAGTGGTGCTTCGTGTCCGGGCCGAAGGGTTCGTAATGGGGGCATTGGCCGCTCCCGAAACAGCTTCCCCCGTACCCGTCTCTGCCGGCTTGTTCAGATTAGGTGTGGCAGAGGTGGTACCACTGCTCACCGATCCCTGCCGGTAGGCTCCGTCTTGCCGGTTTAGGTTGGATGAAGATGTTGAGTTACTGTCTGTTGATGTGCTTCCGCTGCGATTCATTCGGGAGTTCTCATCCGAACGATTATTACGACGCATAGCCCGTTTGCGGTCGCGCTTGTTTTTGCGGTCAGCATCGTCTTGTCCGGCGGTGTTGTCGTTAAGAATTTGGTCGCGTGAGGGTCGGCCATGTCGAGTACGAACGAGCTGGGATTGACGCCAGGCCTGTCGATTGGTTCGCCATCGTCGATCACCAGCTGGAAGACCTGCGGGCGCGAGGGAGCGTTCAGAAATCTGAACGTCGTCAAGGCAACGTCCAACTCGATGACCTCGCTGTCGGTCGAGAACGCAATCCGAACCCCCGACGACATCGCCACCATTGCATCGAGGAACGGATCGGTGATCTGCGGACGAGTCCATGCCGGCAGGCGTCGGGGTCCGATGCCTCCGGCTGATCGATCGAGGTCCAGCGCGCCGACGAACCTGACGGAACCGCCTTCGAGGTCAACGGTCTGCATGAATTCTCCTGTCGTGGTGTCGGCCGAATCAGTCATCAGTCATCAGTCGTCAGTCGACAAGCGCTTGGTGGACCAGTTGCTTGAGTTGGCTACGAATCGGATGGAGGCTGGACGGAACCAACTGAGTCATGAACACGCAGGTGATGTCCTCGACCGGGTCGACCCAGAAGAACGTGCTCGCCGCCCCGCCCCATCCGAAGTCCCCGACGGTGCCGGCG
>JANOCD010000075.1:0-1504 GCA_031411995.1 Cytophagales bacterium | reverse complement strand
GACAACCAACGGCGTTTTGACAACTCCGCACGTAGCGGAGTTAGCCTCATTGGGCGTTAAATCCGTAAACCTGAGCTTAGATACCCTCGACCGCGAACGCTTTCGACAGATCACCCGGCGCGATGAATTGCCCGCCGTCCTGAAAACCCTCGATGCACTGCTGTCGGCAGGCATTCAGACCAAAATCAACGCGGTCGTGATGGACGGGCAGAACATACAGGACCTGATTCCACTGGCCGACCTGACCCGCACGTTGCCCGTTGACGTCCGATTTATTGAAGAAATGCCGTTCAATGGCGAAGGAAGCCATTATCCGGTGCTGCACTGGACTCACAAACGAATTGTGGACAAAATCCAGGCGCATTTCCCCGATCTGCAAAAACTACCCGATCCGCCGTTTTCAACCTCGGCAACGTATCAGATTCCGGGCCATTCGGGGACGATTGGGATTATTGCTGCTTTTAGCCGTACGTTCTGCGGCACCTGCAACCGTATTCGGCTCACGGCCCAGGGTACACTCAAAACCTGCTTATACGACGATGGCGTTCTCGATGTTCGGGCGTTGCTCCGCCGTGGCGATGG
Source organism: Cytophagales bacterium (assembly GCA_031411995.1). Taxonomy (GTDB): domain Bacteria; phylum Bacteroidota; class Bacteroidia; order Cytophagales; family Spirosomataceae; genus Rudanella. The sequence goes on along the minus strand of JANOCD010000075.1, from coordinate 922 downwards.
ACCGTTCGGCGCATCCGATGAAGAATTAACAGCCGCTTTTTTGCAGGCTTTCGCCCATCGCCCGGCCAACGGATTCGAGGCCGAACAGAACCGTCGTACACGGTCCGGCAATCCGGTGAGTGAATCGATGGCAACGATTGGCGGCTAAGGCAAAAACCTACCGCATCATGGCGGGAACGCCTTCGAGATACTTATTGGTGAACAGCGTATCAACGTCCATGCGTTGAATTAACTCGCCGTCAGGGCTGGTGAGCAGGTGATTACGAATCATCCAGTTCACGAAAGACACCCAGACATTACGGTGCATAAATCCCCAATGACCTTCGCCATCCAAATAATACCCCGACACCATTTGCTGGCTTTGCTCCACAAAATTTCGTTTGGCCAATGTCGGATGATTAGCTGTTTTCATGAGCAGGCGGGCCGCTTCGTCGGGGTTTTTCACCGCCAGCCGGTAGCCAGCGGCTGTTTCCTCCAGAAACCGGCGCAGGGCATCCCCGTTTTCTTCTATCCAGCCACTATGCCCTGTCAGAACGGGATTATAGCCATACGGAATTTCGTACTCATCGAACAAAAACTGGTTCAGGTCGATGCCTTCAATATCTGCCTGAACACCCTCCCACGTTAACCAGCACCAGGCCGCATCTACCTCCCGGGTAGTTAGCGCACGCCATAAACTCGGCGACCCTACTTTATGGGCCACAAACTGCCCGCGTCCGTCGGCATTTTGAATCAGTTGCCGGATAATATCATCTTCGTACCGGGCACCATACGAAGCATACACTTTACCATCCAGTTCCTTCGGGCTGTCGATGCCACTTTCTTTAAGCGTCACAATGGCACTGGTATCGCGGGCCATAACGGTTGCTACGGCCAGCAACGGTGTTCCGTTTGTCTGATAACTTACTACGCTTTCGGAAGG
>JANOCD010000074.1:0-18329 GCA_031411995.1 Cytophagales bacterium | reverse complement strand
CCAATGGTTCCGCTTGCGGTGGTCGGCGGGCTTGGCCGACTGGCTTTGTCGCCCTGTGCCCATGAACTGATTGTCATGATGACAACGGCAAACAGCGTTCCCAGTACTCGTGTTGCGATTGTAGTTTTCATACGTGTTCTGGTTTTACAGTGTGATTACTACCTAAAAGAACATCCCGGGTGATCTACTACTTTGTTGAGTAAACGATTCCCCTTAGTTTCTTCTATGACTATGAAATACATTTCTCTGTCGCTACTTCTTGTTTGCTTTACCTCCCTCGCGTTCGCGCAAAACCCCGACGGTTCCGGCCATTCTGTTCGCGGAAATTTGGTGGACGAACAAAACGCGCCGGTTCCATTCACCACCGTGGCCCTCCACCGAAGTTCCGACTCCACGCTGGTGGCGGGTGTTGCCGCCGACGAAGCGGGTACGTTTGCTATCCCCGCCAAAATGGGTCAGTACTACCTGAAAGTCAGTTCGGTATCGTATTTGTCGAAAGTAATTTCGCCCGTTCGGGTAGCTAATTCCGACGTACTGATGGGAACACTGGTGCTGAAAAACTCGGCCCAGCGATTGGCAGAGGTGGTGGTGCAGGGCGAAAAAAGCCAGATGGAACTGGCCCTGGACAAGAAGATTTTTAACGTTGGAAAAGACCTTGCCAACGCGGGTGGTACGGGGTCCGATATTCTGCGTAACATTCCGTCGGTATCGGTCGATGTGGAGGGCAACGTAAGTTTGCGGGGCAGCAACAGTGTCCGAATTCTGATCGACGGGAAGCCGTCGGGTCTGGTGAGTTTTAAGGGTGGAGCCGGTTTGCAACAGTTGCAGGGCAGTCAGATCGAGCGAGTCGAAATAATCACCAACCCGTCGGCGCGGTATGAGGCCGAGGGCATGGGTGGAGTTATCAACATCATCCTGAAAAAAGAACGAAGCGAAGGATTCAATAGCTCGGTGGATTTGATTACGGGTGTGCCGGGTAACTTTGGCGTGGCCGCCAACCTGAATTACCGCAGGAAAAACCTCAATTTTTTTGTTAACTACACCATTGCCCACCGCGTTCGGCCCGGTCGCAATTCGTTATATCAGGAGGTTTACCGTAATGATTCAACGTTGATTAGCCAGCAAAACGGCAATTTTCGGCAACGTGCTTTCAACAGTAATATCCAGGCGGGTATCGACTACTTTTTCAACGAACGCAACATTCTGACGGCGGCCTATACCCGCCGGGGCATCCGAAGCTGGCGCGTAGCCGATATTTATTATCGCGACTATATCAATTCGCTCGCTAACCCAACCGCTGTTACCTACCGCACTCAAAACGAATTTGAAGTTGAACCAAACGCCGAGTACGCGCTAACCTACAAACGGTCGTTTCTCCGTAAAGGCCATGAACTGAGTGCTGATTTCCGGCTTTTAGATAACTTCGAGAGTTCCGATCAGCTTTTCACCCAACAGGCTTTCCGCGCCGATGGCCGGACGATTGCCCTGCCCCTGAACCTACAGCGTTCGCTCAACGACGAAGGCGAAAAACAGTATTTAGTGCAAATCGACTACGTGCGGCCTTTTGCTAAACAGGGTAAATACGAAGCTGGCCTGCGGGGCAGCACCCGCACCATGACCAACGATTATACCGTGACGGAGCAGAACGCTTCGGGCGTATTTGTGCCATTGCCGGGCCTGACAAATAATTTCGTTTACGAGGAGAAAATCAACGCACTTTATGGCATCCTTGGGAACAAAACAGGTAAACTATCGTATCAGGCGGGCGTTCGGGCGGAGTGGACGGACGTGAAAACGATCCTCAAACAAACCGCCGAGATAAACCCCCGCTCGTATGCCAACCTGTTTCCAAGCGTGCATATAACCTATGATTTGCCGAAACAACACGCCCTGCAACTAAGCTACAGCCGCCGGGTTCGCCGACCGAACTACAATGACCTGAGTCCGTTTTCGACCTTTAGCGATGCCCGAAATTTTTTCAGCGGCAACCCCGACCTAAACCCCGAATTTACGGACGCACTCGAACTCGGCCACATTAAATACAAGGAGAAAGGCTCTATCAGTTCGTCGGTCTATTACCGCTACACGACGGGCAAAATTCTGCGGATCCGGCGGGTTAACGACCAGGGATTTGCCACGACTCGCCCGGAGAATTTGGCTACTGAAAATTCGTATGGAGTCGAGTTTGCGGCCTCCTATGAACTGGCCAAATGGTGGAAACTCGATGCCAGTTTCAATTTTTTCAGGGCTATGATCGACGGGGCCAATCTCGATGCCACGTTCCAGAGCGATACCTACACTTGGTTTACGCGCCTGAATTCGCGGTTTACGCTCTGGAAAGGCACCGATTTGCAACTGCGCGGTAACTATGAAGCCCCGCAACAATTGCCACAGGGTCGCCAGAACTCGATAGCCGCGTTGGATTTTGCCATGAGCCGCGAAATTTTCAAGAAAAACGGCACCCTCACCCTCAACGTGATCGACGTGTTCAACTCGCGCCGGTTCCGCAGCATCACCGAAGGAGCCAACTTCTACACCGAAAGCAATAATCAGGGGCGCCGTCGGCAAATCAACCTCACGGCCAGCTACCGATTCCGGCAAGCCAAAAAGAAAAAGGGTTTTGAGTTGGAGCAGTAGGGGGAGTTCAGGCGTTGTACATGTCATTATCCGAAAATCCGCGTCATCCGCGTTCCATTTTCATAGTTCGTTTTTTGGTCGATCCTACAATCGCAACACCCAAAACCACCAACACAACGGTCAGGATCCCCAGATACAAGAAGCCTTTCGACAGATCGGGGATGGCCACCGCTTTCTTCACATCAAGCGTTTCATAAACCGGAATAATCCATTTGATCACGTAGGCCTGTAGCAACGTCAGGCAGCAGATGAAGGCCAGCATAATGAAGCTGTGTTTCACTGTGAACCGGAACAACTGCGACTCCTGTCCCACCAAATCGCCCGCTGCGGCAGCCACGGCAATAGACTGTGGGGAGATCATTTTACCTACCACGCCCCCCGACACATTGGCGGCTACCGTTACCACCGGATCAATGTCAATTGACTGAGCTGTAACGTATTGGAGCTTGCCGAACAGGGCGTTGGCCGAGGTGTCGGAACCCGTGATGAACACGCCCAACCAGCCCAAAACGGGTGCGAAAAACGGGAATAGAAACCCCGTACTGGCCAGTACCGAAGCCAGTGTGAGCGTCATGCCCGAATCGTTCAGGATGTAGGCAAAGCCCAGCACGGTGGCAATAGTCAGAATCGGGAATTTGAGCTGGTTCAGGGTGTCCGCGAACAGGTTTACCCCCTGTCGGTAGGTCAGGCCAACCAACGGAATACTCATCAGGCTGGCCAACAGAATAGCCGTACCCCCCGCCGATAAATAGTTGAATTTGAATAGTTTAGATAACATTGTCCCATCACCCGCCTGGATAGAGTTATGCAATCCCGGAAACTCAAACTGCACCATCCCAATCGAATTCAGCGCGTCTTTGATGGGTTGCAGTCCCCAGGCAATAATCAGGATGGTCAGGAGAATGAACGGCGACCATGCCCGGATGATTTGGGCCCGTGTGTAGTGCGTGTTGGCATCGAACGTGGGGGCGGGTTCGTTGGCAAACCGCCAGATGGTTTTGGGTTTCCAGACCCGCAGAAAAATTATAAGACAGACAATGGAACCCAATCCAGCAATGACATCGGGCAGGGCGGGGCCGAGAAAATTGGACGACAGAAATTGCAGCAGTGCAAACGAAAGGCCGGAAACCAGCGCGGCAGGCATAATTTCGCGGGTTTTCTGGACTCCGGCCATAATCATTACCAAATAAAACGGCAGCATCACCGACAGAATCGGCAAGGTTCGGCCCACCATCTGCGAAATGGGCATTTCGGGGATTCCTGACACCTGCGAGGCCACCGTGATCGGAATGCCAATGGCTCCAAACGCCACCGGAGCGGTGTTGGCAATCAGGCAAATCCCGGCTGCATAGAGCGGGTTGAATCCCAGCCCCACGAGCATGGCCGCTGTGATAGCAACGGGTGCCCCGAAACCGGCAGTCCCCTCCAGAAACGATCCAAACGAAAACGCAATGAGCAGGGCCTGCAACCGCCGGTCAGGTGTTATGCCGCCCATCACGTGTTTGATGATCTCGAACTGCCCGCTTTTCACGGTGATATTGAACAGGAAAACCGCCGTAATCACTAACCAGCAAATCGGGAACAAGCCATACAACGCCCCATGGCCCACCGACAGCAAGGCCAGTTTAGCGGGCATTCCATACACAAAAATGGCAATGAGCAAGGCGATTCCGGTGGCAATCAAACTGGCCTGATAACCTTTCATACGCCTGATAATCAAGGCAAAAAAAACGAACAAAATAGGTAATGCCGCCAGCAAGGCCGACAGTCTAACGTTGTCGAACGGGTCAATTACTTGTTTCCAGATCATGAGTTTAGGAGAAAAATTTCAGGCAAAATCTAAGCCCACAATCTCATGGTCGAGAATGGTGGGTACGGCAATCGTTAGTTTTCCGTCTGCTTGTTTAAACATGGGATTTTGACCGCTCATGAGCAGCTTGACCCCCTTTACGGTGGTCCCCGTCGGCACCCGAACCGTCACCTCGGCGGCAACCGGAATCAGTTCGCGGAATGGCCCTTTCATCATCATGGGGTTGGTGAGGTTCACCAAATGCACCGTCATTGAGTTGGCTTGCCGCCATGTCGTCACGTCGATCACACCCGGCCCCGTCACGGTAGCAACGGGTTGCTCGCCGAGTGCCCAGGTGATCACGTTGTTCAGCAGTTGGCCGTGGTCGGCGTTCAACAATTGCCAGAACGTCCGGTCCAGATCGCCGGGTAAATAGGCCACCCGGCCCTTGCCAACTTGTCGCAAATAGACCTCCCGCGTGTCGGTTTCGGCAATGCGCGGATACACATCTTCCATCGGCAAATCGGGGTAGGTCGGGATGAGCGTTACCGGGCTGGGGAAGGTTGTTGTGGGTTTAACGGCCACTTTATAGATGGCGTTGATGATACGGGGTGTATCGTCTAATCTCTTCAAAATCAGTTTATTTTGTTCATTATTGGCATCGTGCCGTAAATGTAGATAACTGTTTCGCAGTGGCCCCTCCACTTGTTGATTATACGAAACCCCGAATAAACTGGCCAAACCGAAATCGGGTCTTTGATTGCCGTTCTCGTCGTAGAGCGAGGTTTCAAACGTGGCCACAATGCTGCCCCCCGCTTCGACAAACGCCTGTACTTGGCGACACTGCCCCTCCGACAGAGCCGCGATATTGGGCAAAATCAGCAACTTGAATCGGCTTAGATCGTCGGGGGCAAGCAGGCGGTCGTTTACCATATCGAACGGAATCCGGCTTTCTACGAGGGCGTGATACATCCCGTCGATGTGGTCGCTGCTGCGTTGCTGCCAGGGTTTTCCGCCATAGTTGCGGTCGGTTTGTTCGGAATAGACAACACCCACGCGGGCCATCGAAGCCATGTTGCGGAGGTATTTTTCGTTTTTGTGGTAGCCCTCGTAAACCGTCGCCACGGCCTCCATCCAGCGTTTATCGGAAATGTCGGCCCCAAACTTTACAAAACAGGGGCGCATCCCGTTGGCTGTTCCCTCGGCCACCCAAACCCTGATTTCGGCATCGGTCTGCACCGAATCTTTCCAGCGAAACTCCTCTTCGATGCCCACGCTGAAAATGCCAATCAGCGGTTTCAAACCCAGCGTCGCCCGCAGTTCTTTGGCCCCTTTTCCATTGGCCCACGGAGCCGTGAGACCACGCCGGGCCTGTTGGTCGGCAAAAAACAGATCGGCCTCTTTGCCAGTCAGTACCTTATCGGGGAAACCATTGGGAATGAACCGCGACGTGGGCCGTTGTTTACGAATGGCAGCATCCCAAACGGCCCACACCTCGCGGAGCCGCTTAGTGCGCCAGTCGGTCCATTTGCGGTAAGTCGGGTCGAGTTTGTCGGCTTTTTGGGGCAACGGCAACCCGGCATAAGCTCTGAAATTTTGCTGGCAATGTTCGCAATGGCAAATGTCGTGGCCTGCCCAGCGATTCGAGAAAATGCCCTCTGGCGCAAACTGCTGCATGATTTCGGTGTGTACCTGGGTCATAAACTCGAAATTGTAGGGGCCGAGCGCACACGTAACCCACAAATCGGGGTTGGCCCAATGTCGGCGTTTTTGTCCGTCCGGGGTCACGGCAATCCAGTCGGGGTGCGCGTCGAACACGTTTTGTCGGGCCGCATGGGGATCGGTTCGGAGCATAATTTTCATGCCCTGTTTTTTGCACCCTTCCACCAAATACCCGAGTGTGTCGTCATTGCCCATGAAATCGCTCCGGTGGTGCAGCGGAACGGCAGTGGGGTAGAAGGCCACCACGCCCCCGGCACTCAATAGTGCCCCATCGGCATGAATGCGTTTGAAATAGCGGAGCCAGAAATCAGGGTCATAATGGCCGGGGTCGCGCTCCACAAAAGCGAGTTGCACCCACCGCATCGGCCCATCGAGCCAAAGTTCGGCAGGAACCAACACGCCTGTTGAATCGCCCGTATTGGCCAAGGCAGCTCTTCCCGAAAGCGCGACCGCCCCACCCAGTAGACTGGTGGCCCTGATAAAGTCTCTCCGTTCCATCGTTGGGGTTCGCAAGCCGCTGATTTTGACTGGCTACGAACCTGATTGACAAAGGAAAAGGCTGGGTTTGTTATACCGTAAAATGCTACTGCCAACGAGTATAAACCCCGATCAATAATTTGCCAAAGCGGCCTGTACGTTCGCCTTTATCCGCTCTCGCAACAAAGGGGGGCTAATCACCGTTACGTCCCGGCCAAACTCCAAAATCCGGGCTTCCAGTTCTTTGTTAAGTTCGACAAAGAGTTTGACTCGACACAGTCCATTCGCTTGCTGTTCCGATTGCTGCGACGGATGAATTTGCTTCGTCAGAACGTAATCTACCCGGTCGGGCGAAAAGTCAAGTTCCACCCATTCGGGATTACCAACTCTTGTTACGCCAATCAGGTTTTCATAATAAGTCGAAGCATCCGTTTGTTTGGGATACGCAAAAACGCCGAGTGTTGCAGTTTCAACTGGTGATTGCTCCATCCGGTCTAAAGCAAGCGACATGATAAGCGGTTCCGATTCGTCGCGTTTACCCCAGCCCACCAGATACCAGCGATTGTTAAACTCCTTGAGTTGTAGGGGAAAGATGGTTTTCCAGGATGCTGTTGGTGCTTTGTAGGGCTTATACAGCACCCGAACAAATACTTTTCTGCGAATAAAACGGTGCAGTGGAATAAGGTGGGAGCGGCCTTTGAGAACCGGATTCTCAAATTCAATCTGCTGGTAAGGCTCGGCCCTAATAATGCTAACCTGCTGCTCAAGGCCCAGCAAGGCTTCGCCCAACCCTGCCAATAAATCGCTCCGTTGTTCGGCCAATTGCCTGATAAGAGCCAACACTTCATTTAACGTCCCCAAAGGCTCATCTTCCAAACCTTCCAGCAACGACCACAAGCGACTACGATTGTAGCGGTAACCATAATACCGGCTCGATTCAATGGGCGCTTTTAAGGATTGACGCATGAAAGCAATATCATTGCGAACCGTTCGGACGCTTACCCCCGAATCGACCGCTGCACAGGCATTCGCCAAAGCTTCGCCGGTACAATCGCCTTTCCGTAATTGTTTATGAATGAGCAGAATTCGTTTTAGCCGTTTATCGGCTGCCTGTTTGTCTGGTTTCATAGTATTTTCTTCAAAGGAAGCAAAAATGTAGCTGAGTTTTGACAGCCCCAAATCTACCCGCCAACTTTGCATCAGAAACCAACCAAAACCGCTTATGACGACCTCAACAACTACCATTTTTGACCTGCTTCCTTTTGCCCCCACCCCCGAACAGGCCCGGTTCCTGTTCGAGATCGAGGAGTTTATGGACTCTACCGACGACTTCTTTATCCTTCGGGGATCGGCGGGAACGGGCAAAACATCGGTAGCCAAAGCGGTGGTCGATTACCTCTCTGAATGCCAGATTCCTTGTTTTCTGTCGGCACCCACCACGCGGGCGGCTCGCATCATTGGCAGCAAAACGGGCCGCGAAGCCCGCACCATGCACAGCCGGATTTACCGAATTGAACCCCTCGAAGACGGGCGTGTGCAAACGACGCTCAAAGAAAACGACGACACCACGCCCACGCTCTATATTGTGGACGAATGCTCGATGGTTTCGGACAGAGTGACCGACGGCGACAAGTTTATTGCTGCCCGTGGGATGCTCCAGAACTTCATCCACTTTGTGAAAAGCGGCCACCGCCAAAGCAAAGTGCTGTTTCTGGGCGACGTGTATCAGTTGCCGCCCGTTGGCTACGAGCAGGGCGAAACGCCCCCGGCCCTGTCGGAGCGGTATTTGCGGGAGAAGTTTGGACTCACGGGCCGCGTTCTCGAACTGACCGACGTTAAGCGGCAGGCCGAAGGCTCAAGCATTTTGCGCTCGGCCACCTCCCTCCGCGATGCCCTGCGGATTGGAAGTCCGTGGCGTATCGAAAGCGGAGAATTTTGGGGTTACAAAGGAGCCGTTGATGCGTACCTGCGGGCCTTTGATCCCCGCCGATTAGATTCGGTGGTCTATATTGCCTATGCGCACCAGACCCTGAACAAGTTCAACGCGGCCATGCGGGAGCGGCTCAACCGCACCGATACACTTGCCGTGGGCGACGTGGTCATTTTTTACCAAAACTTCGTTGGCAACGACTACACGGCCTATAATGGTGATTTTGGTACGGTGGTTGAATTGGTGAGCGGGGCCGAACGCTTCAGTGGACTTCATTTTCAGCAGGTTATGATTGAAGTGACCGACGAGCGCGGCCAACCCCAGCTCGTGGCCGGAAAGGTGTGCCTGGAGTTCCTACGGGCCGACAAACCCGGACTGATGCAGGAGCAGGAAAACACGCTGATGGCCGAAGTAATGCGTACCGACAAAGCCTACCGGGAAAGTACCCAGAAAATCCGCAGTAACAACCCGTATCTGGGAGCTATGCGGTTGCGCTACGGCTACGGCATCACGTGCCACAAAGCCCAGGGCAGTGAGTTCGATACGGTGCTGTTGCACACATGGCCCGGCAGTGGTAACCTGAATTACCTCTACACAGGCGTAACACGGGCGCGTGAAAAGTTGATTTGTTCACATTAGCGGGGTTTTTGAGTATCTTGCAACCCATTGAAAACAGACTACAAAGCCATGATGCTGACGCATATTGACATCGACATTGAAGATGAACAGGAAGCCAGCCGTGTACTAGCACTGCTTGACCACGAACAAATTCCGTATCGGGTAGAAAGAAGGCCAATGATTATGGTCGAACAGCAAGCTGGTGTGAACTCACTTCCCCCTGACAACCAATAAAATAACATGGCTCATCTCTCTGGCTTCGGCCTCGAAAATTTCCGCGTTTTCAAAGAATACACCTGGTTCGATTTTGCCCCCATCACGTTGTTGGTCGGGCCGAACAATTCGGGGAAAAGCTCGCTGATTAAGGCGTTGTTGTTGTTGAAGGATAATGTGGATAAAGGGAATTTACCACCATCGTTCAATAAAGTTGCAGAAGGATATTCTCATTCATGGCCTAATAATGAAGTGGATTATGAGGATTATAATGAGGCATTTGAGCCAAGTAAGTTAGAATTCAGTGATCTTATACATGGCTTAAACAGTGTTTCGACTGTAAAGAATAAATACTCCAGCAATGATGAGATAGTATTTGATTTTTCATTATGGATAATAACAAATTTCAAGAAACGAATGACTGGTAAACAGTTTTTTGGTATCTCGTTTGATAAGATACCAGATCACTTTTTAGGTGAAAAGCAAAAAGTGTTAGAGGATTTCAAGGACGGTATTCAGAGTATGATAAGTAGGGTTGGTATTGAAGATTGGGAAACTAAGGCTGCGTTTCCTTTGATGAAACACCCCAAATGCAGATTAACCTTTAAGGTGAATAAAACAGAACTGGTTGCAACAAAAAAAATCGAAATATTGACTGAAGAAAATGAGTTATTATTGAGGGTATCAGCTAAATCAGTTTATTTTAACTTGCCGCTTTATGTTACCTATTTTAACGAGAATGAATTTTCCACTGATGAATCGAGGTATTTTCAGAATGAAATATCAGAGAGTTTTGGTATTACCTTTAAGCATTGGTTTTTACAAAACACTTTTGAAGAAGAAGATGCGGAAAAATTTAGCAAGAAGGTTTTGAAATCCCTTTTTCTATCAGAAAGTTCCGCTTCTATTAACTTCGATGCCATTAATCTGTTCAAAAGAATTGATCACTTTTCTACTATTTGGAATAATCAAAAACGAGTGTATACTGAAGACGACGGTTTAAAAACGACTCAACAATTAAAGAAATTGGTTGATCAAATTAATAAAGGATTTAACTTTGAGTCCTTTTTTGAGGGTTATTCTCGCTCCTTTGGAATTGACGGATTACCTGCAGTTGAATATGATAGGAATAGGGGTACTTTCTTTCCAAATATTAACGGTGAATCTTTCTTGAGTTTTGGATACGGCTATAGTCAGATAGCATCCATATTATTCAAAATTGCAATCCATGCAACTGAGAAATACATTGTACTGCCTAATAGTGAAGTCATTTTTGAAAATGAATCATCTATGTTAATTTTTGAAGAGCCAGAAACTAACTTGCACCCTAAGATTCAGAGTGAATTAGCAAATTTAATTGCTGAAGTTATGGGCGATATAAATACTCAATTCCTCATCGAAACCCACTCCGAATATATGATTCGGAAGTTTCAGTACTTGGTGGCCAAAGGTGAAATGAAGCCGGAAGACATTGTGATTTACTATTTTCACGACCCCAACGACATTCCTAAAGGCGAGAAACACGTCAAGAAAATCACGATTTTGGAGGACGGCAGTTTGTCGGATGATTTCGGGCCGGGGTTCTTTGATGAGGCTGCTAACTTAGCAATGAGCCTATTTGATGTCCGTAAGAATCGGCAAAACTGAATTATGAAAGACAAAAGATTACAGATATATTGTACCAGCACCTTTTTCATGCACGTTTTTAGGATGCAGAAAGAGTTGTCTTCTGAAGGCGAACTGTCTCGTAATATTTTCAGCCTCTTTCGACATAGCAAGGTTAATGTTGAGGCAGGATCTTCGGAAATACTCAGAAAAACTATTCCCCCAGAGATATTTCTTGCTTACCCAACTATTGGCCTGCATCCCAATAAGGAAGATTTTGCTTTAATAGAAAAGGGAGAGCCTTCTTTCTTCTTACAAAGGATTAGTTCTTCGTCCTTGTTCTTTCTTGACAGCGAAGAAGAAAAATGTGTATTACTTGAGCAGAGATTTGGTATTGTCTGTGTCAGTTTACATAAATTTCATAAAGCAAGATTCCTGTTTAGTTGGCATTTGGAGTCTATATTTAGGGGGAATAATATTTTCGACTGGGGATTTTTAAAAAGATATCAACATCCTCACAATGCTTTATTAATATCGGATAATTATCTTTTTTCAGAACTTACTCGCCCTAAATCTGGGCCTAATGCGGTTTCAGAAAGGATACAAAATGACATCATACCTATTGTTGATGCACTATTACCGACATATCTTAATGAAGAAATTTTTCAATTAACAATAATATTTGTTCAGGACATTGAAGAGGCAAAAGAGAAAAATGAATCTACGAGAATTGGTATACGAGATAATAGACCGCAACAAGCATTGGAAGAAATAGCGAAAGCAATAGAACGTGCTTTGCAAAATCTAAGAAGAAAAAGATCATTGCCAAAACAAATCGAATTATCGCTTGTGAAACGATTTTCAAATGTGAACAGATCGGAGACACATGATCGTCATATTTTGACAAATTATATGTGGATAAATTCAGGTTATGGATTTGCCTTAGGTAGCGTAAAAAAAGACTTTAATACAACCATAAAGGCATTCCCAATAAGCTATCTTAACCATAAATTTAAGGGATATGGGTCCGCAGATCTTGACGAAGATACAGAAATGATAGTTTGGAAACAGTATTGTGAGTTACTGAATGTGTTTAAAAATGTACAAATGGAAAGGCGCATAGTTATACCTCGCAATGCTCAACAAAATCGGCTGATTCCTAAAAGTGTTTGACCCCCAACCCCATGCAAGCCATCAGCGAAATCATCGAATTAAGCGGCCCAACGTTGCACTATACTCTCCCCGAAGGTTTCGAGGCCCGGCGGGTGCAACTCATCATTCTGCCCGTTGACGAACTGCCCGCCGATACCACGGCCCGGCCTAACCGTATCCGGTCGTTGCGGGGAAGCATCAAAGGGAAGGCCGCTGACGGTTTGGAGGAACACCTTAAAACCATCCGAAACGAATGGCAACGCGCTATTTGGGCAACCAGTAAAAAATCTCTGCTGACCTCTCATCAACATTCTGTACCCGTATAAAACGGCTAACCAAACATCACCACTGTGCTTGAATAAAACAGGCAGTCAGTGGTTTTTTTTTGGGCATTTACTTCACACTCAGCCCCAAAACAAATCTCTACCATTCACTCAATTTAATCCCTATCACTTGACTACTCATACCCATAGCCCTTATCTTTCAGTGGCTTAACAGCTTTTATACTCTTCCCGATAAAGTTTAACCAACTCCAGTCATGAACAAAAAACACGCCACCTTTTTTTCGTTGAGGGCTTTGCTGATCGTTGGCAGCTTCCTCGTCATGGTCGCCGGTTGCTTGCAAGACCACCCCATTCCCAATCCGATGACGCTGAGTGCCGCGCAAGGGCCTCCGGTTGCCACCGGACTTCGTGCCCCCATTGGCATAACCGACGATCCGGCTGGCAATTTGTGGGTGACAGAAGCGGGTAGCGGAACGGTCAATAACGGGCAAGTGACGGTGATTACGCCCGCCGGGGTGAAATACCCCGTTATAACCGGTTTTCTGTCGATTGTTAATCCAGAGGGTACACCCTCAGGGCTTAATCACCTCCTTTTCAGAGACGGAACGCTCTATATTCTGCATGGTGTCGAAGGTAAGCTTTACATGGCCAATGTGACCGGGTTTGTGCCGGGTACAACGGCTCCCATTGCCGCCAGTACGCTTACGGGCATCGACATTGGGACGTTTGTGAGAAACGCTCACCCCAATGCGCCCGACCCCAAAGACTCGAATCTGTATGATCTCACTTTCGGGCCAAACGGCGATCTGTTTATGACCGATGCGGGTGGCAATGCCGTTATCCGGCGCGACAAAACCAGCGGTGCGTTGAGCGTTTATGCCGTGTTCCCCGATTTTCCTAACCCGACTTTTCCATCCGCGCCCATGGGGCCACCCACCATCGACCCTGTTCCGACGGGCATTGTTTTCGATGGTACGAACTTTTATGTCAGCACCTTAGGAGGCTTTCCGTTCCCGGTCGGGATTTCCAAAATTTTCACGGTAAGCGGTTCCGGGGCAGCACCTGTCACACCCACCGTGTATAGAACAGGCTTTTCGGGCCTTACTGATATTGTGTTGACACCCGGCGGTAAACCCCTTGTCACGGAGTTTGGCTTCTCAACGCCGGGCCGCGTTGCCAATGGCGATAATCCGGCGGTGAGTTTGTTTACGCCTGCCATTACCCCTGTTGATATTCTGCGGAGTTCAACCAATCCTAATACCTACTACGTGTTGTATTATGGGCCGGGTATTATCGTGAAATTAAACGCAGTAAACTGATACTAAACGTGTTGTCTTTTGTTGAGGCCCCTCACTGTTGGAAAATGGTGAGGGGCCTTTGCATTTATTGGGTCTGTCCATAAAATTGCCTATTAAGTCCCATTTAAGCACTTTATTACCGTTCGCTATTTTTACTAGTTGTTTAATAGACATTATAGACATATTGCGACTGGATAAACATAATAAAAAGGATCTGCTTCTACATAGCGTGACCCTATTCGCGCTTTCGGCCTGCCCGATTTTCACATCTAACCGACAACAAAACTATCTAAAACTTTACTTGACAATCATGATTAAGAATTCGCGACTGATTCTCGCAAGGCTGTGGCTTTGCGCATTGACTCTGCTTCTTATTGGTCAATTTCGATCTAACTTGTTTGCCCAGGGCAACCTTACTTTATCACAACCAACGTACAATTGCTCGACTGGTGCCATCACCTTCAACACCAGCGGGGGCAACGGATCGCCCATTACGTATTCAGCAGCTGGTGTCACCCGCAACAATGAGGGAAGCAGCAGTGGCACAGTGGAACAGGGACTTCGAACCGATCCAAAACCACTCGTGATCACGGCTACGCAGAGCGGTAATTCAACCAGTTATACGTTCGACGTTGCCGCCTTTTGCGCGGCACCTGCCAACCGCGCACCAGTTTATAATGGCAGTATTACCACCTCAACGGGTACCGTAGGCCGTACTTTTTACTACTACATCCCGACGGGGGCATTTACCGATCCCGACGGACAGCAACTTAGTTATTCGGCAACGGGTTTGCCAACGGGATTTCTTATCGACCCACCCACCGGAACAGTCTATGGAACAGCGACTTCGGCGGGGAGTAATGTGATCACTATTACGGCGACCGACCCTGGCGGACTGTCGGCAAGCGGGCAATTGCTGGTAGGTTTCAGCCCCACAAGCGGCACCACGGTGGGTGGGTTTACGCTGACTCAGCCGACCTACAATTGTACGACGGGGGCAATCACGCTTAACAGTACGGGCGGTGACGGATCAGCCATTACATATAGTGCGCCGGGCATCACCCGTACAAGCCCAACAAGCAGCACAGGTACCGTGGAGCCAGGTTTGATTGCTGATCCAAAAACGTTGATTATCAGTGCTGTTCAGGGTGGGTTTGTTTCAATTTATTCGTTTGATCTGGCTGCTTTTTGCCGGAATGGGGGCGTGAACCTGGCACCCGTTTTTAGTGGGTCACTGGCAGCCACTTCGGGGATTACCGGGGTGCCGTTTACCTATAACCTGCCAACAGGTGCCTTCACCGATCCCAACGCGGGGCAATCGCTGACCTACACGGCCACGAGCTTACCAGCGGGTCTGAGCCTGAATTCGGCTACAGGGGCTATCACCGGAACACCCTCGACAAGCGGAACCAATTCGGTGGTGATTCGGGCAACCGACACCGGTGGCTTGTCGGCATCGGGAACGCTGGGACTTACCATCAGCACAAACCAGGCACCAGTAAGTACGACACTGATTTCGGCAACCACTGTTGCGGGATTTCCGTTTAGTTATACGCTGCCAACGGGTGCTTTCACCGATCCTAATACGGGTCAATCACTTAGTTATGTAGCGGTTACGTTGCCGTTGGGTTTGAGCCTGAACCCCGCAACCGGGGCCATCACCGGAACGCCATCGGCCACCGGCACTAATTCGGTAACGCTCACGGCAACGGACACGGGCGGCTTGTCGACCAGTTCGATTTTGGGTATTTTCGTCACACCCAACCTGGCTCCAACGTTTAGCGGATCTCTGGTATCGGCTACGGCCATAGCGGGTTCCCCGTTTAGTTATACGCTGCCAACGGGTTCGTTTGTTGATCCGAATACAGGTCAGATTCTAACCTACACCGTGGCTGGTTTGCCCACGGGCCTGACGTTGAACCCGACCACAGGCGGTATCACCGGAACAGCATCGGCAACGGGCACCAACTCGCTTACCCTAACGGCAGCCGATGCAGGCGGATTATCGACAACGGGTTTGCTGGGTCTAACGGTTGTGCCAAACGTGGCCCCGGTGTTTAGCGGATCCATTGCCTCGGTTACAGGAACAGTTGGATCCCTGTTGACCTACACGTTTCCGGCCACCGCTTTCACAGATGCCAACCCCGGTCAGTCGTTGAGTTATGCAGCCATTGGCTTGCCCACGGGCCTGAGCCTGAACGGAACTACGCGCCAGATTACGGGAACGCCATCGACATCAGGAACCAGCTCGGCAACGGTCACAGCGACTGATGCCGGCGGGTTATCAACCACCGGAACGCTGGGTTTCACAATCAATCCAAATCGGGCACCCGTCGTAAGCAATACCTTGGTATCAGCTACCGGGGTTGTTGGTTCCGTGTTTAGCTACACGATTCCCGCCAATACCTTTACGGATGCCGACGCGCAAAGCTTCAGCTACTCAGCCACGGGCCTGCCAGCCGGCTTGAGCCTGAACGCCGGAGCGGGAACCATCACGGGTACGCCATCGGCTTCGGGGGTTAGTTCAGTAACAATCACGGCTACCGATACCGGCAGTGCGTCGGTTGGTAGCCCGTTGACTATTACGATCAATGCCAACACTGCACCGGCATTCAGCGGAACACTGGCTTCGGCCACAGCCACGGTTGGGTCGGTCTTTAGCTATACGTTGCCAACAGGGTCTTTCACCGATGCCAACGGTCAAACACTGTCTTATGTCGCCACTGGCTTACCGGCAGGCTTAAGCCTGAACACAACCAACGGAGCCATTACAGGTACGCCATCGGCTTCGGGTACGAGTTCGGTGACGATTACGGCCACCGATACAGGGAATGCCTCGGCCAATAGTTCGTTCAGTATAACCGTGAATGCCAACACAGCGCCAGCATTTAGCGGAACGCTGTCTTCGGCCACAGGCGTGGTTGGTCAGGCGTTTAGTTATACCTTGCCAACGGGTGCTTTCACCGATGCCAACGGACAAACGCTGGCGTATGCGGCTACTGGTTTGCCAGCGGGGCTGAGTCTGAACGCAGCAACAGGCACCATTACGGGAACGCCAACCACAGCGGGCAACAGCACCGTAACACTCCGGGCCACGGATACGGGCAACCTGTCGGCCAGTACAACGCTGGGAATCAACATTATCGGTACACCAACGTTCAGTGGTTCATTGGTGTCGGCTACGGGAACGGTTGGTCAGGCCTTTAGTTACACACTGCCAGCCAACGCTTTTGCCAACGGAGGTCAGCCGCTGACGTATGCCGCAACAGGCTTACCAACGGGACTAAGCCTGAATGCAGCTACGGGGGCTATCACCGGAACGCCATCGGCATCGGGGACTAATTCGGTGACGCTGACGGCTACCAATACCGCTACGCTTTCGGCCAGTGGCACAGTGGGAATTACGATCAGCAACTCGGTTGCCAGTAATGCGGCACCAGTGGTTAGTGGTTCGCTCGTATCGGCCACGGGTACGGTTGGACAATCCTTTACGTATGCTTTACCAACAGGGGCCTTCACCGACCCGGAAGGCCAAACATTGACCTATTCGGCATCGGGCCTACCGGCCGGCTTGAGTGTCAATGCAGGAACAGGTGCTTTAACAGGAACACCATCGGCCACCGGCACCAGTGCGGTCGTGATTCGGGCAACAGACACGGGCGGACTATCGGCCAGTAGCACGTTGGGTATCACCATCAGTAGTTCCGTAACGAGTGGCACCAGCACGACCGGCACCTCGGGAACCGGCACCAGCACGACCGGTACATCAGGCACGGGAGTTGTTTTCAGCGGTTCGCTGGTTTCAGCCACGGTCGTAGTTGGTCGAGGGTTCAGTTATACACTGCCAGCAGGAGCCTTCACCGGGCCAACGGGTCAAACGCTGACCTATGCAGCTACGGGTCTACCGGCGGGAATGAGTATCAATGCCGCAACGGGTGTCATATCTGGAACGCCAACCACAGTGGGCAGCAACACTGTTGTCATACGAGCGACGAGTTCGACGGTAACATCGGGAACCAGTACGACTGGAACCAGCGGGACCAGCACATCGGGAACCAGTACGGTTGGTCAGTCGGCCAGTGGGGTGTTGACCATCACGGTCAGCGCGTCAACGGCGGGTGGTCGAATGGCGACAGAGATGCAACCCATTGATATTGTGGCTACTGGCGGCAACCCGATCAGTAACGGCATTGTCGAAGTGGCGATAACAGGCGCAACGGGTGAGACGATCCAGGTGATGCTAACCGATTCGCGAGGGCGAGTGATTGGGCAACAACAACGAGCAAAAGCAGGTGCCGAAGAGCGATTCCGCTTCGATGTGGGGAATCAGCCGAGTGGCACCCTATTGCTCCGGGCTGCAACCCCAACCCGCGCCAACACGGTTCGGTTGTTGAAAGTTGATTGAGCAGTTAGTGGCGAGTAAATGAAACAGCCCTGTCCATAACTGGACGGGGCTGTTGCATTTAAGTGAAGGCCAAGCTCAGTCGGCTCAGCCCCAAAATACCCAGAATGGGACATTTTTAAAACAGGTAGCAAAATGCCCATGAGGGGGTTTATGGGCCGAGCCGACTGAAGAAAGACGTGAGATTATGAAAATTTACAAA
>JANOCD010000073.1:0-47802 GCA_031411995.1 Cytophagales bacterium | reverse complement strand
TGGCGAAGATCAATTTTACGCTTTCGTTTTAAATTGAAAAAAGGCGAAATTGCCGCCCACTGGTAGTCGGTCAGTGGTTGCCACTGTTTGGTCATGATTTTGTCGTTTGGCGACTACAAAATTGACCCCACTACCAGTATTTCTCAAATCCCCAACACGTTCTTAAATAGTTCAATTGAATTTATGCCACAGACAAAACAAGGAATTTGTTATTATGGTATAGAATTAATGAGAAAGACTGAGACTTTTAACGAAGGACTTGGATATATAAAAGAGGCTGACAAAATGAGTCACGGAAAAGCAAGTAACATTTTACTAAATCTAAAAATTAACCCAGATGAAAAAGATGTTGACTTACTAATGCAGCAACCAAGTAAAACCAAAAGTAAAAACGTGTAGGCTGACTTTTAATGCAGGCAACATGGGGTTTTGTGCAAGCAGGGCTTGACGTTCAAACTTCGGCTGTTTGCATCGCTGTACTTTGGTTTCGGCAGACGAAATTCTGTTGGGCTTTTAGTTTTTATCTTGTACTTTTAATTCTTTATTGGGCTTCAGCTCCGGGCTGGACAATCAACAATGCCCTGCCACAATCCCTGTACGTTGTGTGCCATGCTAAATCGAAATTAATTTTCAAATTTATGAACTCGAAAATATTTAGACGCATCATTTTTATTTTCTGTGTTCAGTTCTACTTTTTAAACTCCTCCTTTGCACAGGAAATAAAACCAAGAAGCAAAGTAGACACATTGCAAGTTGATGTAGATAATCATAAGATGTCTATGTATGTTTCCGGCACCGGTAAGTATACGGTAGTTCTTGAAGCTGGCGGATCTTCTAATCACAAGTGTTGGCGGACTATTGATACAGCAATTGCAAAAATTACTCGTGTTATTTCTTATGATCGACCAGGTTACTTGAAATCAGAGGTCTTTGAAAAGACGAGAGATGCTATCACTATCGCAAAAGAATTAAAACAAGCACTTCAAAAATCTGGTTACCCGCCACCTTACATACTTGTAGGGTGGTCTATGGGAGGTGCTTTCGCCAGAGTTTTCTGTGGGCTATTTCCTGAAACAGTGGCTGGATTAGTATTAGTTGATCCAACTCCGGAGGATGTATATGCAAGAGCAGCAAAAGAATTTCCTGAATTAATGGCTGAAGATTCTATTTATATGAAAGAAATAATGGACAGTAAAGATAGACCGGGAGAGCGTGGAGAAATGATAGTTTTTGATTCGAGCATGAACCAAGCAAGGCTATCAGACGCAACTCATTCGACACCGACTACTCTACTAATAGCTGCTTATGGTAAAGCACCGGGCGAATTTGAAAATGACCCAAATAATCTAATGAATCGAACTTGGGTAGAAGAATTAGTAAAATGGGCGAAGAAACGACCTAATCTTCAATACAAAATAATAAAAAATAGCGGCCATCACATTGCAAAGCTTAGGCCAGAAATTGTAATTAACGGAATCCAAGAAATGATTGACCAATTAAAATAATTCTCAAGCACAAGCACACAACAATACATAAACCATGCTCAACAAATTATTAGGGAGAGACAATCTTAACACCAATATCGTTTAATGAACTACCTGCCTGCAACTGCTTCTCAATGCGGGCTTTATCATCCAGCATCTGCTTGAAAACAGGATGTATTACGGCTTTCTTTTTTATATAGCTCGATAGCTCATAGGTCGTTGCTGTACCAAATTTGAAAAGAAAATGGCACACCATCCCAATAAGTTTTTTTACGCCATCTTTCCCATTACTATTCTCCCAAAGTACCGGATTGAGTCGGTCATTTTTTGGGAGAGACTGTTCCAAAGGGAGCCCGTGAGCAAACAAGCCGCGCCTAAACCCAGCAGAGCCGGTTCGTTTAGCCAGAGCCGGTTGGAGATGACGAGCGTGGCCCCAACCAAACAGAGCCAGAACGGACCTAGGCCGTGCCGGTGGCGAGTCCAGTAGAGCACCCCTACATTGATGGCCAGCAACCCCACCAACACCCAGATGAGCCACGGTTGATACCGTACCGAGACTACGCTTGTAGCTCCCAGATAACTCATATAAGCCGCCCAGCAAAACGGGCATTTCGGGAAAAAGGCGATGAACAGGGCCGATCCAAACCGCACCGACAATTGCCCCGCCCGACTCACCTGTTGCCGCCAACGCGGAACCGTTGGGCGTTGTAACAGGTGGGTTAGTTGGCTTGATTCTGGTACCAGTTGTCCAGCCCCTATTGCCAGCACGACCCGCCCGTTGGCTGTTAATTCCAGTGGTGTATCAGGTGTTTCGGCGTAGTTTTCTGTCCAGGCGGGGAGGTGACCCGCGTCGGTCATGGCTTGCCGCAGAGCCAGCCGAAACGCGGGCAGGGCGGGGTGCTGCGGGGGCGCGTGGAGAAGCAGGTCGGTCATAGCTGTTTGATGGTTATTACTCGACTTGCCATGTTCTCCAGCCCTGCAATGGTGCCTGCAATCCCCGTCGGAGCTGCAAAAGGCCGGTTAAAGGGGTAGCCAAGCGGTCGGCGGTCAGGGTAGTTCTGGTTGCGGGTGCCGCAAAAACTCAGCGAACCACAGTTGACTTGTTGCCCGCCAAGGTCAATGTCGGCGTTGGTCAGCATCACCATTAGCCGAAACTTCATGCCCGCCGTGGTGCCGCGTGGCAACAGCATATGGTAGGGATAGCCACAGTTGCAGCGGGCGTTGCTGGGGTCGATGTTGGTGGGGTCAAAGGCGGTGCTGCTGGTGGCCGGGTTCTTCACAGCGGGCTTCCGAATTACCGACGAGGCTGTATCGGCGCGGTAGATCACCTTCTTTTCGAGCGGATTCAAATCGGCCAGAAACTTGTCCAGCTCAATCCATTTGGTGCGGTCTTCGGCCTGTGTATCAGGCACCAGGAACACCCGGACGGTTACGGTGGTCTTCACCGGGTTTTTGTTCTCGACCCGGATGAACATACTGAACTCGTCGTGGTTCACGAACGGGAAGGTGTAGGTGCGTTGCGTGCCGCCCGCGTCGCGAAACCGAATGGTGCCCGACCCCATGCGGGTGTTGAGCAAATCGGTGGTTTGGCACTGAATGGCTTGCCCGGTGGGACCGATGCCAGTGGCCAGCAACTTGCCGAAATCCTTGTTCCAATTGGTTCCGCCAAAGAGCAGGGTCCCCGCTTGTTCGGGGGTGATGCCCGCTGGCAGGCTGGCCGTTTTGCACAAAATCAGGTCGGGTGAGTAAGGTTGCCCACCCGCATCGACGCTTTTGCGGAGGAGCGTTTTGGGCGCATCCGTTCGGAAATTGTAGGGTTGCAAGCGCGTTTGCCATTGTCCATAAATATCATCGACACCCTGATGCCATTCCCAGAACACTACGTCGCGAATGGCGGTTGCCGTGTCGATCATCACACTTTGCCGACCGTCATTATCCGCATCCGCAATGGCTACGTGGCCATTGCCGTGGTAGTTGGTGTAGGACTTCGCGGGTAAGCCACTGATCAAATTGTTCGATTCGATATAGCTCCCCAGCTGGTTGGCCTGTCTGATCTCGTTCACGGCGGCTGTTACGTCGTATTGCCCCGCCTGCAAATCAGCCCGAATGGCAGTCAGGGCAGCCCGCTGGGCATTTACGGCGTTTCCGTCTCCCAAAACAGTATTGGGTGCCCGGTCTTCAAAGCCAGCCAGCGCAAAGCGCAGGTCGGGGCCGAATCCGTATCCCACGGCAATAGCTCGTCGGAAATCGTCGAATGCTTTCACGGCCGGAATGCCCAAGGCCGTGCGTTCGGCATTGTAGCGGGCGAGCATCTGGCGGTGCATATAAAAAAACATCTCGCCCTGCCGCTCCAGTGGTTGCCCGCGATTGTAGACCACGTGCCAGTGGGAATGGTGTTCGTTCAACAACGGATCTTCGCGAAACCAGTCGAGTTTAGCTTCGGTGGGTGAACCGGTGGCAAAGGGCAGATTGGGTTGATCGTCGGGTCGGTCGCCGGTTGATGGCACCACCATTTCGGGGTCCGAAACAAGAATCGACGGAATTTCGAGGTCTACGCTGCCGTGGTGATGCGTGGCAAACACGCGCAGGGCATAATAGAGCAAATCGGGTTGGGTGATGGGTTCCAGCCGACGGTATTCGGCGACCACCGCCCGCAAGCCCTCGACCTCGGTTTGGGCCGAAGCCACGAGATCAAAAAACCGCTGACTGTTTTGCTCGGCCTGATCGGCATGGCTGTTGATGAAGGGCGAAAAGAACCGGATCGCCTTCCGGCCTGCGGCTATTTCCTGTTGGCGAAACTGCTCATACCGAGCGCGTTTGGCCGGGGTTGGCTCCGCGAAAATCTCCCAGATTTCGCGGGCAATGTCTTGTTCGGGAGTCATGGTAAAAGAGAGGTTTTGGATTTATCGTACTATAAACTCTGTCCAGAGGGGTCGGTCGGTGCCGTTGGTAGTAGGCCGACGGGCTTTACTGTGTTTTACGGCACTGGTGTAAGCCTGCTCGTCGTCTTCGGTTCGTAGATTGGCGGCTTCGACAGCCACCGGCGATAGTTTACCATCCGCCTGTAAAATGCGTCCCTTTGTTTTTATGGCTAAACTGGCGTATAACGTTCCAAATGGCATTTCCCATTTTTTTCGTCCGGCAAAGGCTTCATCCAATGGAATCATAGCGACCAGATCAGGGGATGTCATGAGTTCAAGTCCTTTGTCGCGGAGGGTGGCATTGTGGCTTCCGTGATGGCCTACTTTATAAAAAACCGTCTGCTCGAGCAGTTTTGCCGTTGTTGTGTTTTTTGTATCAGGATGTTCCCATTTGCAGTCGTGCCACGAAAGCCAGTTGCCTACCTGCGCATCGCCCGGGAAAAGCAGTATTCGTTTGGTATCGATCAGCTCGATGGCCATGGCCAGGCTGGTGTTGTTGGTGTCTCCGTCGAGCTGGAGAGCCAGGTTGCCAAGTGAAAAAAGCCAGTCATCGTCAATTCGTCGGTGCCGTTGGTCGAAGCCTGCTTCGCTTAAGTCATTGGCATAATACTGCTGAAAGAAGGTCTTCCCCCCGCTGGTTTCCTCATCATCGTTAAACGGATCAACAAGCTGCCGAGCCTGTTCGTTGGTCATAAAGTAGATGGGTTCAAACGGCATTCGGTCGAGCCGGTCTTTCTGGTTCTCTTCCTGGTCACCATCCCAGGCCGGCAACATCATAGCGTAATTACTGCGACTGTTGCCGGCGAAATTATAGACCTCCGGGTTCTGTTTGGTGGGGTCGCTCTTTTTGATAAGATCGGTGCGGGGTGGCCCCAAAATATAGACCCGGATATTAGGTAACCCATCAATAGTAGTAACCGTATCGGGTTCGTGATAAACAATATTCTCCGGTGGCACAGCCACTTCCTGCAAGTAATTGAGGGCTTTCCGGTTAATGGAGAGTCTCTTTTGGGGTGGTTGACCGTTCCCCGGAAGAGGGTTGTTGGCGGACGTATCATCCGCTCCGTCAAACCCCAGAAAATCAAGGACCGATCCCACCGATTCGAGGGCATGGGCACTGAACTGCCGCCGGTTTTTGACCACTTGGGCCGGGTCCAGGTCAATTCCTAGGCGATTCACCGTGTCGGTCAACTGATCGCTGAACTCGTCGATTTTGTCTTTGAGCTGGCGGGCACGTGGTTCGCCGGGTCGCTCGGTCCAGGCCAGCCAGACCTTATCAATCTTGATTTTCTCTTTGAAGATTTCCTGAGCATACCAAAATCCCGACAAATGGTCCTGGTGTTCGTGCGTAGCCACCACCACATCGAGCTTCCCTTTGGTGGTTTTGGCAATATCCTTGACAACTTCTTGCAGGGTTTCTTTTTCGGCATCAGACCCACGGAACAAGCCGCAGTCGATCAGCATAAACCGGTCGCGTTGTTGGTTTGGGGCTTTAAACCGCAACAAAAAACAATCGCCTAAACCCACATTATACATTCGGATCGTGACCATAAAAACAAAAATGTTAGGATTGGAGTGGAGATCAGCGGTGCAGAAAAGCAAACGGTTCGCGGGTTGCTTCCGATTGAATGGCCATGCCAGGGGTGCCAAAATACAAAGCACGGTCGCCCGGTGAGTCAGCGCGTTGTTGCATATAGGCGCGTTGTTCGTCTTCGCGCCGTTGATCCAGAAACGGTTTGCAGATGCAGTACCGGAGCGTTAGGCCGGTTAAATCAAAAATCAATGTACAGCCCCCCCGAAACCAGAATGTTGGTGCGCCGGGAGTGGTCAGGTCCTGGTTTTTGTCAATCGTAACTTTTCGGCGTTGCGTCAACACCACAATGGCCTGATTAACGGTCTCTCCGTCGGGCGTTACCCGTTGGGCCGCCCGTACTGAATGCACTTCGAAAACAGGCTTTTGACCCTGCCACACCGGATGATCAACCAAACAAACGCCAGTTAGATCGTTGAAATAGCTGGTTTCGCCGAAATCCCAAATCTGATGGTGAAGCTCTTGCTGAATTTCTTTGAAAAAATTGTGCGATTCCTGTCGGCTTGTTATGTCGGATGCCTGAAAAAGCTTGCTCTTGAGGGTAGTAATTAATTTGTTGAAGTCCCCGCTGCCGTCCATCAGTTGAGTCAGTTTTTGGCGGGTCATTACATCCCATCTTAAACTCTCAGGCGACAGGGTTTTAAGCCCTTTAGGGTAAATACCCCGTTTTCGGAAAGCACTGATAATCGCCAGCCGGTAGTTGTGCGTATCGTCGGCAACAAGGTCATAATCAGCCGTGATGAGCGCACGGAGGTAGTCGCCGAAGGTCAGATCGACGGGGGGGCAATAGTCTAACGCCCGGATGCACATATTGAGCAGGTGGCGTGATGTTTTGGCAGCCTCTCCCGCCAGCCGTTTCACCAGGTCAGGGTGAAGATCACCGTCGGGCAATTTTCCCGTGCCGTTGGTGGCAATACGGATGAGGTCAGTAATTCGGCTTTTGTAGAGCGTTAGGAAACTCTCAAACAAAGCCGCCACTAAAATACTTCCGCGCGCATGGGGCTTGGTTGCGGCCTCGTAATCAGTTGGTTTTGGTGTTGCCGGATGCCACACATCGTGTTCATCCACGGTTCCGATGGCATCGCGCAACGAATTTCGTTTCCCGCTTGCCTGCCCAAACTGATGGGCCAGTTTCCCCAACTGATTTTGAGCGGAAAGGTCACCCCGCGTTTTAGCGATCTGGTTATAAAGCACTTCCGGAAATGAAAAGTGCTGAAAAAGAGCCACAATATCCGAAAAGGCTTCGTGAAACGCCAGCGCATCGGGGTTGGTATCTTTACTGAACCGCCGGTGCATTCCGTCGAGCACAGCATGGGTCATTTCGTGGGCAATAATGTCGTGCGAAAGACACGAAAAGACCAATCCACCCGGTAGTTGCCCGGTTGTGATGTCGTAGAGAGCCGGGAAATACCCAAACAGAATAGCTTTTTTATCGGGGCTATAATACGCGTTCGCTTCGCGCAGGGCGTGTGGATACAGGCGGAGCCGCTGCACAAATTCATCATCGTAAATTGGCTCTCCGTTTGCTCCGACACCTGTTTGACGATAGCCATTCCAGAATAGCGGACGACCCAAAGCCCGCTCCATATTCTGAATCGTGGTCATGGCTACGGCATACACCATCTGCTGATGAAACTGTGGATTGCTTTCCGACGGAGCCAGCCCATCCTGAGCCAGCAAATAAGCGTGGTTCAGGTTGACCGGGTAGTAGAACACATTGCTCGACGGGTCATAATCGACCACTTCGAGGTATTCGCCAACGGGGCCATCGCCAAGTTCATTTTCCCAGCGTACTTTATATACCACCTCGTTCACATCAGCCGTGTCCATTTCGAGCGACAAACTGGGGTCGAACGCATAGCCGCGCAATTTGCGGTAGGGTGGAAGCGGATAGGTCGTTGGGGCAATATGTTCGGTCTGTAATCGGGTCTCTTGGGGTGAGCGTGAATACATGTCAATGGAGTGGTTTAGGAATAATCAGGAACGTAATCGGGTTGCGTAATGAAGCAGGCCGGTCGAGAGGCCCAGCCGGATGTAGCCGTAGCGGTCGCCAAAATAAATGTTGTAGGGGTCTTCGCCCATGTAGCCTCCGGCCACAAAAAGGGCCGTTTGGGTCATGAACCGGGGCGTGTAATGAACGGCCACCTCCACGTTGAGCCGCCTGCGAACGGCAAACGCCCCGAAGCCATCGAGCGGGTTCAGAATGTAATTCACCCGGCTGTCGATTCGCCACAGGTCGCGCACCAACTCGCCAATCTGGGCCACGTTGTCTTTGTTTCGTTTCTGCTCCCGCTTTTGGTGTTGCACAATGTTGTAGCGATACAGAATGAAATGGGTGAACCGAAAGCCAAGTTTCAGGTAGCCATATTGCCCGTTGAGACCCGTTTCGTGTTCGAGCAGGGTGAACTTGTTGAGAGCCGGAATCGAGAACGACGGATGCCATTCGACCCCCAACTGAAACAGGTTTTTATACAGCCTGTTCTGTTGAATGGTCTCAATGCTCCCTCGTTTGAACAACTGACTGACTTTCATGGCCAAACTGGTATCGGCATACGGAAAACCGCGTTGCCCCCACGAGAAACCCAGCCGCACAAAGTTGGTGCTGAAATTGCCGTTGTAGCGGTTCACTAAGCCATTGGGCAGATAAAACGACCCGTCCTGCCCATTGGAATGGTGGTAAAAGGAGGCTTCCCAATACTTGAATCGCAGGGTATCGTCATACTTCCTGAACCGTTCGTCGAGCCGCCAGAACACCTTGGCCCCGATGGCATAACTCGGTGTGCGCACCGGCAACGATGAATCGCCGGGGTTGCTGTTGGCCCGAATGCGAATCATGATTTCGGGTGACAGTGCCACAGCCACCCGCGACGCATGGTTAGCCAACACAAAAAACTGCGGGGCCACCAGCGCACTCAGCACGTAGTTGTGCGGAGCCAGCAACTCGCCTTTGGGTGCCAGATACGACATGGGGGTGTGGTTTCGGTATAAATCGGCATACAGCAAATTGGCGTGGTTTACTGTCGGAGCCGACACAGGAATGGTATCCTGTGCCAGTATCGTGCGGGCGGTAAAACCCAAAAGCAGGGCGAACAAATAGCGGTTTGGCATTGAGTAGCGGACTGTTAAATACAAGCGAAAGCTACCGGAAAACCGACCTAAAACCTACGGGAAATTTCCCCTTTTTAGCCGCGTATTTCTACGGGAATGTGCTTGTCAGACGGTTGCCTGCCACCTATACTGTATCGAATGCCAGCCCTGAACTGCCCTCGCCCCGGCCGGTTGTGAACTGTCGCCCTTTCCAGACCGAAACGCGGCCTGCATCGTCGCGGCAACGCTGGTAGGTGGTTTGCACTAGTTTGCCCGCACGGGGGATTTCTTCCTCAAAAATTTTGTAGGGTTTACCCTCGGCAAGGCCCACCGACAACGTTTCGCTCAGGGGGCGGAGGGTTTCAAGGGCTGTACCAATGAAATCCGCTCCTTCGAGCAGGCGCAGCATCCGGGCGCGTTGAAACTGAATTTGTCGGCGCGATTGACCCGTTTGAACCGGGATAAACGGAATCCAGTTGGCGGGGGTGCTGGTTTGGAGCAGGTAGCGCAACTCGGCCAGTTTTTCGGGGTCTTTGGGCGCAGGGTTGTCCAGTCCATAGATCCGTTCGAGGAGTTTCTGGACTTCGGAAGCCAGTTCGTAGCCGTTTCGGGGGGTGCCGGTTTCGGTTTCCAGAATCGACTCGATGCCCCAGGCAAGGTTGGCCATCTCGTCTTTCAGAAAGGTGATTTTCTCGACGGGCTTGCTTTCCAGCGGTTTGCTCACCACAGGCGGAATGAATAGAGCCGTTGAAGCGGCCTCCCCGCGCTTGCCCCGGGTGTTCAAATTAAACATCCGCCATTGTTGCCACGAATCGTCGAGGCCGCGCCCGGCGGGGTTCACAAACAGCCGTTCGCTAAACACATCGGTTACCACCATGCCCGTAATTTGAGCCATGCTGCCCACGGGGAGTTTATACGGAATCACGAACCAGTCGTTGGACGACATCAGCGCAAAATCCGTCATCAGCATCGTTACGAGGTCGGTGGTTTGGGTGTTCACGTTGGCGAAATTCACCACGCTATCCTCAAACGTCCACCACCGCGCCTGTGGCATCCCGCCAAACTGAACGGGCGTAGGCATAAACGACAGCGTTTCGGTTTTGATCTCGGTGTCGATGGGTGCGTCGGGCGTTATTTTCTCGTTATCGGGGTCAATATCAAAGGCATACCAGTTCAGCGTGCCCTGCCCGTAGTTGTCGGCCATGAGCGTCACCGATTTGTCGCCGGGTTGTTTCAGGCTGCACTTTATTTGATACTCCAACTGCTCCGGCGACCAGTTGTCGTCCTGATCGTTAAGGGGTTGATTATATTGCCGCCCAAACCAGGCCCGCAGTTCTTCGCCCGCTTTGGTCACTTCGTCTTTGTCGCCAGCCGTCACCACAACTGTCTCAAACGGGTCGCCGTTGGCCAGCAGCGAGGCCCAGAACAGCCCGCCGTCGAGGTGGGTGCCGTCGAGGGCTTCGGCCCATTGCGCCACTTCCTGGTTGGCGTAGGTGTTCAAAAATGCCCGTCCTTCGGCTTCACTCAGGCCTGCAACATCGGCAGGGGTGAGGGCCTGTTTGGGTTTTTTAAAGGCATAAGCCGCCAAAAAATCAGGGCCATAATCAACCCCAACTCGTCCGTCGGCGGCTCGTTTGCGGAGCAGTTTGAGCCAGTATTGTCCAATCTGAAGCCGAACCGGATACGTCAGCCGGATGGGCCGACGTTCCACCAGCGTCTCGAGCGGAATGGTTGGGTCGTAGGCCTGCGCCAGCCCCGTCCGGCCTTTCACGGCCTGAATGGGGGTGGTTTGCACCTGCACTTTGGTGAGGCAGGGTGATCCGGCATTATCGAATCGAAATTCGCCCAGTTGCCACTGCCGGGTAAGCATCCAGAGCGGGTCGCGCACTTCGGCGCGAAGGCTGCGGGTGAGGTCCTGCGAGCGGGGGCTACCTTCGAGCCGGTTCCAGCAAGTGAGGGCCGGAAACAGCACCGCCGGGTTCAGGGCGATGTTCAGGTTGACGGAGGCAATATCAAATAATGGCATTGTACTTGGTGGTTGCAAGTTTGACGATGTCTCTGGAAACAAACAGGTTATCGGCCAAATTGGTCGAGAGCGAACTCTTGTCGGTGGTTACGGCCAACAGCACGGCGGGCAGAATCTGGGCAAAAGGCGAGGTGTCGATGTGGGCGGGTTCCACCGCCCGGACCTTCGCCATTTCGAAGGTTTCGGTCACACATTCGATCAAATTATCCCAGGTCCAGTTGCCCAGTTGCACTGGCGAAACGGCCATCAATAACGTTTGTGGGGGTTCCGAATTGGGCCGGTTCACATGGGCCGTGATTCCGCTTGTGATGGTGGGCAGCGGGATTTCTTCGGTCCATTCGTCCACCAGCAACCCGCAAATAGCCTGCCCGGCCTCGAACACCGGGCCACCCGCAAAACCCGCGTCGAGGTGCAGATTCAGCATCAGGCGGTTTTGTTCGAGGGTGAACACACGCGGTTGGTCGGGTGGGGGCGGGGTGCGGTAGATTTCGGGGATGCGCAGACCCAGCCAACGGTCGTTTTCGATGAACGGCAACTGCACCGCCCGAACCGAAAACCGCTCCTGCGTGAGCAATTGCAGGGTTTCAACGGTTTGCATCGCGGGACGAACACGGGCCATGCCATACAGCCACTCGTCGGTCGGGAACGCATCGGGTTCTTCTTTGAAAAGTTGACCGCTGTCGCTATCGGTTTGAGCGTTGGCAAGTTCGGCGGGGTTGTGGGGTTCAAAGAGAGCCAAAAACCGGAACGACGCTCCCACCAATGCCTGCCCTGCTTTCTGAATAGCCGTGAGCGCGTCGTCTTCGTTTACAATCGTTGTGGCTGTAGTTAGTTGTTTATCAGTCACTTTCGACTGAGCAGCCATCTGATTCAGCACTGCCCCGGCCTGGTCGAGCAGGGGTTGGCGGAGCGCGTCGCGGGTGGCGAGGTCTTCGTCGTTGGCCACTGCCGAAACTGCCCGCACCGAGTGGGGCATGGTTTGTGACAATCCCCAAAACGATAAACTCCATAACACCTCGCGCAGGTCTGACAGGCTTTGGTTGTCGGTCACGAGGTCATAGGCCGGGTCGTCGGGAGCGGGAATCGCTTTGGCCGCGTTCAGGGTATCCTGCAAGGCAGTCCGCGAACGGTCGAACGCTTGTTTCAGGTTCTCGATCAGGGCGGTCAGCCCTGGCAAATCGTAGCGTTGGCTGGTGGGGGCATCGGGTCGGTCAGTGCTTTTGGGCCGAGCCTGGGCAGCGGTCAAATCCATGGCCCCTGCCGGTCGGGAGGCCGTTACGAGTGAGCTAAGGGCTTTCAGGCGGGGCAGTAACCCAAACAGCGACACATCGCCCGCGTTCCAGTCGGCACCGCGTTCGGTGTAGCGCACCTCCACCAATACATCGTCGTTCAACGATTGCCGGATCAAAAACGCCACCCGCTCGTTCAGTTCGGTGAGGTCATTCTGAGCCGTATCACCTGTCATGTACAGCAGGTCGATAGGCTTGAGTTTCAGGTCGGCCATGCTCACCGATTGCAGGGTTGGTTCCTGACCGGCTTTGGGCATAGCGGCCACCACTTTCACCGTGGCAAGGTCGGGGAGCAGGCCCGCGAGCCAGGCGTTAATGGCCGGAGCTGCCACGGCGCGGGGTGTTGCGTCGCCATCGGGAGCCGTTGGTTTCAGCACAATAACCGATTTATGAGCCAACGGAAAACCTCCGCGTGGCGTGTTCACGATTTCGGGCATCGGAATGTGCTTGCCTTCCTGCAAGGATTTCATGGCTCCCGAAGCCCGGTCGTAGTTGCCCTGAACCACCTGAAAAACGCTCTCGCTCAGCACCAGATCGCCCACTGCATCGTAGCTATCCAACAGGTTATCAATGGCTTGAATAATGGCGGGAACGGCCCGGTTCACCAGCGCAGCGGCCGGTGTCGGACTGATACCTGACAGAATACCCCGTACAAAAATGTCTTTGTTGGGCGCGGGTCGATAGGCCGTGGCTAACTGGGTGCCATCCACCACATTACGGGCTGTTTGGGCTTCGGTAGTTTGGCCGGTGTTGGCGTTCAATCGGTCATCAACAAGCGGGAACCGACGGCGGAACACAAACACAAACTGATCGAGTTCGAGGTTTTGTTTGTCGGCGGCATCGTGCAGTTCGCGCTCAAACTGGTAACCCAGCAAGGCTCCAATATACTGCCCGTTGTTCACGCCCTCGATCAGGCTCAGGGCCGTGCGGACGCGCTCCGAGGAGAGGTTCACGGCCATGGTATCGGCATCGGCGCGGGTGGTGTGGGTGAGGTAGCCGTTGCGCAACACAGCCGCCGTGACCGCGTGAGTCAGCGAAGGCGCGTGAACATGGCCCCCGTTGGCACTGTCTTCCACAATGGTCACGCCCGGTACCCGGAGTTCAGCCGGAATGGTCGAGTCGCGTTTAGGGGTTTTAGTGTTAGGCACAGGCCGCACGTTTTCGAGCCATCCGTAGGCCCCTGCATAGAAACCGGGTTTCTGGCCCTGCTGTTGTCGGCGGTTGCTGTTTTGTGTCATGCGCTGGTTGGCAAGGCCCGTCATCCAGGCATCCAAGCGATAGCTGCACAGGTCGATGTGTTCGGCGAAGGCCCGCTCGAGTTTCGCGCTGGGCCGGTCGGCGAGTTGGCCAAGGGCTTCCTGCACATCGCTCACCGAGAGGGCTTCGGGTGCCCGGCGTTTGGCCTGTTCAAACACAAACTGAGCCAATGTTTTGCGTTCCGAACCCGTCACGGCAACGGGCGCACTGTAGAGGGTAACGAGCTTGCTGTTGCGGGCTGTTTTCTCCGTTAAACTGTAATAAGCCGAGTCGCGAATTTTGTCCGTAATCAGCCCTTTCGACTTCAAAAAGGCTGATCCGCTGTCGTTATAGGCCTGCCGGAGGGCATGGCGCATCAACAGGTAGAGCAGCGCGTTGGGCTTATTGATTCCCGCCCCAAACACCTCCTTTTCGATCTCGTCGGGTTTGGCTTCCATGAGCCACTTAATGTAGTTCCGGCCATCGGGCAGGAACGGTAAAATGGCGTTGATCTCTGACAGCGGCACCTTGTCGCGCTCCACCACGCCCCCAAACAATTTGAAGAATTTCTCAAAATAAATCAGGTCGTAAGCCTGCCCGTTTATGACCCACGGAGCCAGCAAATTATTCACACCGGCATCAGCGGCAAACGATGTAGTCTGCCCCACATGCCGGGTATACCGCTTAGTCGAACTCATCTTCACCAGGTCTTCGTATTGCCGCTGTGCCAGCGCGTACCGCTGAAAAAAAGAAGCCGAACTGGCCTGTAAACCAAGCACTTTCAATAGATCATCGTCGGGGTTGTTGGTCTTTTGGGTCGATGACACCTGTGGAATCAGCCGCCGTTTAAAGTACTCATACGCAATCTGCAACACGCCATTCAGCCGCGTCTCGAAGCCCGCGCCGGGTGTCCATTTCATATAGGCCGAGGTAGGCAAAATGCCGTAGGGTTGTTGTCCAATTCGGAAGGCGGGCAGGGGGCCGCGCCCGCTTACGTTGTTCAGGAAAAAGTCGCGCACCGAGGCTACCGTGTTCGTATCGAAGGGTGCTTTCAGTGGTTTTTGAATCACTTCGGCATCGGTGCCGGGCTGCATCATTTCTTCCAGAAAATAGCCCAGCGTGCCGTGCCAGAGTGCCCGGTGCATGGCCTGTGCGTCGCGCTGATCGAGTTCGTCGGCGTTGGCGGTTCGGGCCAGGAGGTTGGTTTGCAGGCCCAACCGTTGTTTCATCAGGAAGCCGTCGGTTTGTTCGGCGGGGGTGGGGCTTTCTTTAAACTGTGCTTTTCCAAAAAGCAGATCGAAACTTTCGTCGGGCGAAAACTGGAATTGAGTCAGTCCCGAGTCGGTGCCGTCAGTGTTGTTCGTGGCCGTGCCATTGGGTACCAGACCCAGTCCCTCGGTGGTGTAATAATGACCTTCGAGCAATTGCTCAAACCCGTCGCGCGCCACCTGCTCGTTGTCGCTGAACCGGATTCCCAGTACCAGCAACTTATCGAAACCAGCGGGCGCGGTCATTTTTACGCCCATGCCCACTTTGATGGCTTCATCGAAATCGGTCATCCAGGCCATGCCGGTGTCCATCACCAAATCGGTGCCATCGCGACGAATGCCCTCGCCCTGCCCCGTTTTCACGGGGTCGGGGCCAACGGGCAACGGGTAGGGTATCGTGTTGCCCAACACCTCCGTGCGGGTGGTGCCGGTGATGCCAATGAACGACAGCCGGTCGGGCATCATTCCCGCCCGTGCCGGTTGCGACCAGCTTTCACTACGGGCTTCATAATCAGGAAAAACGGGCGGTGCAACCAGCTTGAGCGAGGGGGTGGGCAGCACATTGGTTGGGCGGTATTCGCGGACAATCCAGGCAGCTCGCTGCCACGACAACGCACCCTGCACCAACCGGCCCCAGGTGCCGCGCATCAGGGCATCGTCGTCGTTGTTCTGGCTCAGTTCGGTCCAGAACAATTGGGCAATACGCACCTCATTCTCGGTTAGTTGGCTCTCGTGCGTCACCACCTGCAAATCGTCGGGGTAGGCCCTGACCCAGAGTTCGGTGCCCACAAATTTGGCTTCAATACGGAGCGGCAACAGCATCACCGGCACCTCGGCACTGAGGTTTTCGGTCAGGCGTTTGGGCGACAGGTTCACCAGTAAATCCTTCCGCGCCGACCCCACGAATTTGAGCGTTTCATCCAATTTGTCGTTTTGCTGACCCAGCCGGTCGCCTAAATCAGCAATCTGCTGGCTCACATTGGCCAGTTCAGCCGCATTAGCGGTGGGGTTCATAGCCAGCGTTGCCTGTTGTTTTTGCAGGCGCACTACCTGTTCACGGGTGCGAAGGGCCTCATCCTGAGCGGCCTGGTGTTCCTGCCGCGCCTTCGCGACGATGGATTGTTGTTCGGAGAAGGTAGCCATGATCAGAAATTAAGCATCTCACTACCATGAATTGCCACCATCACTTTGTCCTGATAGGTGATGTAGGCTATGTCGGCAGCATTGGTTGTCGGGTTCCATTTGTAGTTCAGATCTTCATTGTGACGCGCTTTGTCGTCGCGATCAAAATCTGTATCGGTCGGGTTAATTACCAGTGGGGTTGCTGGTGCAATACGAAGCGTTTTGTCGAATTTAATGTACGCTCCGTCCGCAGTGCCGATGTCCGTCCAATCGACCTGATTCCAGGCCGCAAAGCTCGTGTTGGCTGTCTCGCCAATATCGAAGCCAAAGCGGGGTTCGCCGGGGCGTTCGCGCAGAATAAAGAACCAGCCGGGGTCGTCGGCAGTCGTGAGGTTGGCCGATGGTTTCTGGCTTCCGCGCACCTGTGGAGCCGTCAGGTCGAACCCGATAAAATAAATGTCGGGCAAAATCTGGGCTTTAAACAGAGGTTGCAACACGTTTGGCTTGCCCGCCGTTTCATCGTCTTCGTTGGCCAGATTACGCACCGAAAAATGGTCAATCTGGCCAGCTTTTATGGGCCATTCGGCCTTTTGGGCGTAAATAACCGTGTTGGGATAGCGTTTGAGCAACTCGCCCCGCACCACCAGCACCACGTTGTCTTTCACGGTGGGGCGGTTGTTATGGTCGCCCAGTTCGCGGTTCATGGCCCAGCGGTGCAGTTCGGGAATGTCTTTGAACTGCTCGATTTTAGCTTTAGTCGGGCTGGCCCCCATCACCTCGCGAACATCCCAGAATTGCCGGAAAAAGCTGCCTCGCTGATCGGTGGGGTACTCGCGCCAGAGCAATTCGCGGGCAAACTCGTGGTTGAGGCCGGTCATATACGACTCGATAAACTTGCCGTTCACGTTCAGCAACGAGATCACATTGTTCTGAATCATCTTCAGGTTCGGCACCATATATTCGCCCGAAATGTCGCGCAGCGGGGCATACATGGCATCCGTAAATTCGGGGTAGGCCATCACGGGCCGGATAAACCGATCCCATTGACCCTGGTAATAATCAGCGAGTTTGATGGTAGCAATGGCCCGGTTTTTCATGGTCACTGCCGGGTCGATTTTTTGCAACACCTGCCCGTAAATCGTGGGAATATTCACCGACTGAGTCACCACGACCGGCGACACCAAAGCCGATGCCTCGAAAAGCAGATTCTGCTTTTGCAGGGCCGACCGAAATGCCAGATCGTCGTTCGATTGTTGGACAAACAGTTTCGTGGCCGGTAGCCGGATGGTGTCGGCTCCAAAGACTACGCCCCCCCCAACCCGACCGGGGTTTTGCAACCCGCCGGGGTTTACCAGCACGCCACCACCACCCGGATTCAACACCCCACCGGGGTTCACCAGCACGCCACCACCACCCGGATTGAATACGCCACCGGGATTGAATACGCCACCAGGGTTCACCTGAATGTCGGCTTTGGTGAACCGGATATCGGGTTTTGAATTGATTACAAAGCCCACTACCGGCCTGATTGTCTGCACGTTCAGCACTGTGAACTGGTCGGGGCGAAGCAGGATATTAGCGTCGGGGCTGGCGGCTTGCGCGGCCAGTGCTTTGGCCGCTTTTTCCACACTGAACAAAAAATCGGGCGATGCATTTTTGACCGGAAAAGGCACCAGACGCTGGGTGTTTATGCCCTGAACCATGGCCCCCAACTGGAGTTTACCCACCGTGACAGCCCGCGAATTGAGAGCCACCTGCCCACGCGGACGCATCACTTTTTTGAACGCATTGCTCACTGTGCCGCTGTCTAACGGACTTTTCTCGATCAACGCTTTGGCCGTTAGCGGAGTGCCGCCGGGGTTGGCCAAAAGTACCTTTGTGTGCAGGTTTTTGGCCACCAGCAAGCCCACCGACGGGTCGAACGCTTTCAGGTGCCGACCAAACAAATTAGTCAGGGCTTCGGTCGAAAAAACGAGCCGGTTTAGCTTGCGGTTAGCCTCCAAAACGCCCTCCACTTGCTGCCAGGCCACTTCCATATACTTTTCCTGATTGTCGCGGATCACGCGGGTGCCCAGGCCTGCCGCAGCCCGCCAACGCGGGTCGAGGTTCATTTCGTGGACGAAGTTGACGTTGGTCTCGTTCTTCAGTTCGGGGGTCAGAAAATGCCATTGGCCGTAGATCGGAGCCGTAATAATGGGGTCACCATCCGGCGCAGCTTTGCGGCTTTTTTCGGGCAGGTTCAGTAGCTGCACCAACTGTTTCCGCAAATCAAGGTCGGGCGTGGTGAAGAATTTTGACCGTTCGGCGGCTGGCGAAATCAAGGCACCTTCCAGCAGCATCGTTTGCCGTTCGGCGGGGATATTGTCGGGGTCGATGCCCCCTTGTGGATGGCTGATGTCCATTGGCCGCACACCCACTTTGGGGTCAAGCGGTTCGGGGCGAAGCAGCCGCACGAGCTTTTCAAAATCGACATCGTCGCCGGTTTTGAAGTTCCAGCGATAATAATACGGAAACAAATCGCCCCCCGGTCGGCCCGCATAATCGGCCCAGGCCGACATCGTGGCAAAGACCGGTGCGGGTTGGTCCAGCCCCAAACCCGACAGTCGGCCCGGTTCAAAACTCGGAATCACGAATGCCTGGTAACTCGTATTGGGCTTAAGTTTGCGGCCACACAACAGCCGCGAATAGGCCCGGTCGGGGTTGATCCGGATCATCGCATCCAACTGATTCAGAGCCGGACCGATGTTGCTGCCCAAGAGCGGATTGGGGCCTCTCAAAGCCTCGTTGGCATGAACGTGTGCCCAGGCCCAAAGGTCGTTGGCGTTGGGAAAAAGAGCGTTTGCGTTACCCTTGAGTTGCAAACTTGGCAGGGGCTTGCTGCCGGGAATATCGACAAACTCACCGGGCTTTGTGCCTTCTTTTTCTTCAAGTACCACAAGCGTAATCCACGGACGAATCCGGTTCAGGTCGGGATTGCTGCTTACGGGCGTGTATCGCCAGGGGAAATCTTCGTCGTAGAACTCAATGAGTGGCAGGTAGTTCGGCTCGAAATTGGCCGTCCAGCGTTGCGGCTCCGTGCGCACCACAGCGCGGGGGTCGATGCCCACCACGTCGCCCGGCCCCACCAGCTTAATATTCTGGGTCACCTCGCGGCTTGCGCCGGTATCCGAAGCCACCCGAACGGTCACGTCGATACTGGCCCGTTCTTTCACGGCCTGATTGCCATCGGCTTCAACAATCTGGTTAGCGAGACCCTGCCGTAGCCAGGGTAAAAAGGTGTATTGGCTCATGATTTCATAGCTCCAAACTCGACAAAATCTGTAGTTGACTCGTTAAGGCCGGATCGGTTTTCACCAGCGTTCGGAGGTGTTGGGTGGCTTCAGACTGGGTTGCGAAAACGGTGGTGCCCGCGTGGGCCTGCAACGAATCGACGTTCACGATCCGGTAGGCTTCATCGACCACCGTGGCCGCTTTTTTGGTGATGCCAAAATCCACTTTGCTCGCTTGCGAGAGGGCCGATTTTGAGGCCGCATTGCCCGCCAGCAGTTGCGTGAACAAGCCTAATTTCAGTACGCCAAATCGTTTCAGCCGCTCCTGCCGGAACTTGGAATCGAACACAATCTGCTCGTAGCGCACAGTTTTGATAACCGTTTTGTGCGACCGTAAATCGAGGCCCGTTTGCCGGACTTCGACCCCGCCTTTCATTTTTTCGAACGAGGGCCGGGCCAGCTTTTCGCTGTTGGTCATCTCCAGAAACTGGGCAGCCGCAAAGTAATCGCTGAAGGGCGTGGTGGCCAGGTTCGTGCGGCTGGCCGGGTTCGAGCCAGCCATAACCGACTGAATGGTAAACCGTTGACCGTCGCTGGGTTTTTTGGTGCCGTATTTCTGGATGTTCAGATCGAGCGGGGTATTGCGTTGTGCAACGCGGAGAAAACCCGCCGGGTGCAACAGAATATCGGCGGTGTCGGCGGGGAGCTCGCGGAGGGTCACGAGCAGGTTGCGGTTGTCGGGCAACACCGCCTGCCAGCTTTGACGGGCCTTGAACGCATCTTCCAGCTCCTTCAACACCTCCACCGTTGGCAGCGGATCGTTGGGGCGGTCGCCCCATTCCACATCGAAGCCCACTTTGACTTTTACGAACAAAATGCGGAACGACGCACTGCCCGACACGTGCCACGGAGCCGGCCCCGACAAATGCGCTTCGAGGTGAATCGAGAACAGTTCTTCGTCCCCAATCCGCACCGCCAGCATAGCCTCAAAGTCGATCATGAATTTGAACGGGCTAAACTGAATCAGCGCGTCGAAAGCCATGAATCCATAGACATTAAACTTCCAGGCAGATGCGTATAACTCTACCCGTGAGCCAACCTGCACCGTGTTGGAGGTAACGGCAAAGTA
This sequence comes from Cytophagales bacterium, assembly GCA_031411995.1. Classification (GTDB taxonomy): domain Bacteria; phylum Bacteroidota; class Bacteroidia; order Cytophagales; family Spirosomataceae; genus Rudanella. Next base: position 27,380 of record JANOCD010000073.1, on the reverse strand, counting down.
GTTTTCGAGCCGGATGCGCGGGTTGTCTTCGGCCAGCAGGTTAATGGTGATCCGGCGCATGTTGGTGAGGCCCGCCGGGGGTTGAAACGCCGGATGGAAACCGCCCACCGACAAAATGAAGCCCGGATTACTGCCCCAATTGAGCCGCACGGCCATATCGCCCGACAGTGAGAACGTCAGCAAGCGCGAGTCATACAAGGTCGCATCGAAACTGAGTGTGCCCTGCTCGAAGTCGATGGCCCCCAAAAAGTTGACCTGCAAACGCAACAGCGGTAGTTCTTCGCGGGGTAACACCGTTTTCAGTACCCCCAGAATGGCAATTCGTATTGGGCTGGGGACTTCAATAATCAGGCCCAGTTCAATACTGATTAGCGTAGGCGTTCCCCAACCGATAATGAACATCGGCCCGAAGGCAAACCGGCCCTGTTGCACCGGGAAAAACCGTTCGAGGTCGCTGACAATTCGGTTGATGTTGGCCACAATGTCCACCGGAAACAGCACGCTTTTGATGGCGTTGGTGCGCACCCCTTCGCGGAGGGCTTCCAGTTTCATGGTCCGGTTGAGGGCCAGCAAACCGCCCACGCCAATGAGGGTGAACCCAAATGAAAGCTGAATGGGGGGGAACTCTGCCGTAATCAGAATCAGCAGTGAGAAACCGTTGGATCCATCGGGGTTTTTGGTGGCAATGATGCCGATGGCTTTGAGCGTCAGGAACCCCTGGAACGTCAGTTCGAGGGCACCAATGTAGCGACCCCGTTCAGTGTCGATACTCAGGAATCCGCCCCCTTTGAAACCACCCGCATCGAGTGACAGCCCTACGCCTTTGGGTGGCCGGAAACCGAGACTGAAATCTACTGGCCCGGCTTTGCCGTCTCGGTTGGGTTTGAACTCGATAAAGGCATTCACGCCCATTTCTTCCACCACCGCTTTGAGGGGTCCAAGTTCGGCTTTGATGTTAGCTCCAATACCAATTGGCACCCGGTTGCCATCCAGCCCAACCGTCAGAATCAGGGCCTGCAACTCCACCGGACCCAGTTGCAAATGCAGTGGCAACAGAATTTGTAGTGAGGTACTACCCCTGAAATACAGGCCATTACGAGTGTTGAAGCCCACCGTCAAGCCAAAATCCGATTCCACACGACCCACTCCACCCAGAATTTTGCTCAGGAATCCGTCGGCCCCGCCGAGGTCAATAACAACTTTGCCATTTTTGATTTCGGCTTCAATGCCAAACAAGCCTTCGGTATTGGGGCCGTTCACCACGAGGTCAACGCCGGTTTTGGCGATCAACTGGTTCACCGTCAGCCGCGAGCCGCCCGGTGCGCCCAGAATCACGTAGGGCGAATTGCCCAGGCCCGCCGTAAATTTCACCTCGGCCCGGCCCGCGCCCGTTCCCGATGGTGGCTTAAAGGTCAGTTTACCATCGGGTTGAATCGTCAGGCTGGTAGCGGCTTTCAGTTCGCCCTCAAATTTCACCTCAACCTTAAAATCGTTTTGCGTAAACGGCTGGGCCTTATTGACTTTGATCTCATCGCTTAGTTTTATGACGATGCCTTTGGGGTTCAGATCAAGCCGGGGCGAAATCTCAAACACGGCCAAATCGAGCACGGGCGGGTTTACGCCCTGATCGAAAATGGCGGGCATGCCCGCCGAGTTCAGCAGTTTCTGGCCTTTGGTAAGCAACTCCACCCCGGAGAACCCCGGATTACCCCATTGGTACAGGGTTTTCAGGTGTTCGCCCGGCCCTTTCAGGAAGTTCATAAACTGATCGACCCGCAGCTTCCGCTCCGTAAAGGGCGGTTTGGCCGGGTCCACCGACCCCACGTTGCGCGGAATGCTTTCTACGGCCCCAATAAAATCGAGGGCTTCTGCGGCTCCTTTGATGCCTTCGAGGTTGCGGACAATCAGGTAGTCGAGCAGGCGGCCCGGCAATTCGTTGGCAAAGGTGGTCAGTTCGGCGGGCGAAATTCCCGGAAACGGCCCCGCGTTCCGAATGGCGTTGGCCAGCGTGGTAAACCCATCGACCGCGCCTTTCACCTTGCCAAACAGCTCGGTGCCTTTGCTGATGGTGCCGCCAATATCTTCGGCCTGAACAGCGTCGGCGAGTTCCTTGGCCAGTGGCAACAACTCCCGCAGGTTAGTTGCCGAGGTCTGGAGGGCGTTGGTGAAGCCCGGCGCGGCATCGAGCGAAGCCGGAAACTGAAGGCCCAATTCGGCCAGTAGCAATCGGGCTTCACCGGCCTGCATCCGCTCTTCAAGGGGCGACAGCAGCCGGGCCAGCGAAATAGCAATTCTTTCGAGGGTTCCGTTTGTGGTTGAGGGAGAAGGCATAGTAGTGAACAGTTAACAGTGAGCAGCCAACAGTGAGTAGGGGGTCATAGCTATACTGTTGGCTGATGACTGTTCGCTGATAACTGAAAAAGTATTTCCTCTATCGTATCGTGTCCGTCGGCAGCTTCCAGAATGGTCAGGGCATGTTGGTCGATGGCTGCGCGAAGGCGTGGGCTGCCGTGTTCGTCGAGGATGGCGGCCATACCCATGAGCAGCCCCCGTGCCGTTATGCCTTCGATTTCGTGGGGAATGTGGTAGGAAGGTTCTTTCAGACTTCGAAACAGGGCCGCCACATAAGCCGGGCCTTGCCGCCGTTGCCAGGTAACGCCCACTGCCCGGTTGTGATTGATGAGGTTCATCACTTCGGAGCGGAACTCCTGAATTACATTGAGCATAGCCAGGCCCGGTTCCGACTGGCGGAGGGTCCGTTCGAGCCGCCGAACCAGCACCGCAGTGTCGGAGGGAGCTTCTACGGGGGCAATTGCAGAAATGAACAGGTTGGCAGGTCCAACGCCACCACTTGCCGGTATCGTAATGCCTAACGCGGTCATAACCTGGGCAATGTGTGTGCCGGTGCCGGTTCCCGTTTCAGTGTTGGCTCCCCAAAGCAGGGCAACAACCTGATTGCTTTGGTTCACAATCACCGAGCCTGAATCGCCACGGTCCGCAAATTTGGCAACACCCGCTGCCGGAACAACCCTAACCTGCCCTGTCATCGTGTAGGTTGATGACCCGTTGCGTATGTCTCTCGATTCAGCGTTGATAGACAGTACCGTTCCGGTTGTAAGGCCGGTTGTTCGGCCCATTTTGCGGACGGTTTCGCCTGGCAGGGCCGGTGTGGTGCCGGCAATAGGGCCAATCTGATTAATTTCGGCGATGTGCGCAATACCAGCTTTCACCGTGGCAATGGCTGCATCGACTTGTCCCTGAGCACCGTTAGCCGGCACAACCCCGGCGGCTATCGTGCCAATCTCTCCGCACGAACAGCAACAGGACTCGCAATAGTCTGGTTGCCCAATTTTGTCGCCCACTCCCTTGCCCGAAGCGAACATGACATGGTGATTGCTTAGTATAACCGGAACATTGTCGACTGTACGAAGAGCCATGCAACCGAGTGTGCCAACCGCTCCCGACCCGTTTCCGATCTGAATGCCGCCTTTAATGGGTCGGTATTCACTGGTGTCTTCCAGCAGTTCGGTAGCTTCGGGTTCTACTACGTCTGTTTTTACACCCAGAATCTCTTTCGGAATAAGATCTGCAGGGGCAAGTTCATTCGGCGACTTTTTGCGGTCTACATTCACTCGAAAGGTGATCTCCTCGGTAACCTGACCATCCTTTTCTTTAAGACCAATGTCCACACTGAGTACACCGGGAATGGCAAGCAGGATGTCTTCGGCCTGTCGGTGAAGACTCAACAGGAGATTTGTTTGAGCAATCCGTTCTTCGCGAGTCATGAGTAAATAAGGTTAAAAAGGTCAGTAGCTATAACTCAGTCGTACTTTGTCCTTGCCGAACAGGATACTAAATGATCGTTTCTTGCCATCCCGATGCTCCACAACCAGGTCCAGCCCCGGTGGCTCGGTAGCCACAAAATCGGATGGAATACCCACATGCCGGATGCAGGGCTGTTTCTCTAACCAGTCGGCAATGGCGTGGGCATTTTCGTTCATGGTCTTTTTGGGGTCGAGGGAGCGGGCAAACCGATCCACGGCTTTGTCGAGTGCTGCTTTGTCGGAAGAAGCCCAAGTATCGCAAACAGAATCCGTCAACTTTTTAGGATTCGTGCAGTCGACCTGAGCCAGCAACAGGGTCAGTGCCAGAGACAGCAGGATTTTGGCCATTAGGTTTAGGGTAAAAGGAACGGGCAATACGTATTCAGCCGACTGAAAAACAGCCGGTTTGGATGCTGAAATGATACCTAAATAGTGGGAGCAATTTACTTACGAGCGAGTAATGCGGGTTAGATAGGTGTAAGTTAAGTAGCTGATAATGAAAGGCAAACTAAACGATTAGGTTTTGAGTAAACGGTAAAGGGAATCGGACGGTTATAGAAATAACAATGCCGGACAACGCTATCCGTCTGCATAACCTTCACGTACCCTATGAACACGACAAGAACCTACATCAAAGACACTGTTTTAATTATCGCCGGTATATTCTCGGTGGCTATGGGCCTAAAAGGGTTTCTGTTATCCAGTCACTTCATCGACGGGGGCGTAACGGGGGTTTCCATGCTACTTAACAAACTCACGGGCTGGTCATTATCTGTACTACTCCCGCTGTTTAACCTGCCGTTTTTGGTGATGGGTTACTACCAGATTGGTCGCGATTTTGCCATCAAAAGTGCGTTAGGTATTGCGGGTTTATCCCTCTGCCTGGCCGTTGTCCCGTTTCCCGATGTTACCCCTGATCTGCTGCTCACAGCCCTGTTCGGGGGTGCATTTATCGGTGCGGGCATAGGGCTAGCTATGCGGGGCGGTGCCGTGTTGGATGGCACCGAAGCAGCCGCCCTGTTGCTCAGTCGGCGGTCGGCCATGCTGCGGGTCGGCGATATTATCTTGGTTATCAACGTATTTATCTTTGGACTGGCGGCTTTCTTCCTGGGAATTGAGATTGCCCTGTATTCAATGATTACCTACTTCACGGCCTCCAAAGCCATTGATTTCCTGGTGCATGGTATCGAAGAGTATACCGCCGTTATTATCGTTTCCGACAAGGCCGAAACCCTGCGGGTATTGCTCACCGAGGAATTAGGCAAGGGTGTGACAGTGTTGAAAGGCCAGAAAGGGTACGGCAAACGTGGTCAGGACGGCCACGATACCGATGTGCTCTATTCGGTTGTGACCCGGCTCGAACTCAGCCGTTTGCGCGATGCCATTGAACAGGCTGACCCCGATGCGTTCATGATTCAGCACGGCATCGACGACGCACGGGGCGGGCTGGTGAAGGGCAGGCCGTTGCATTGAGGGTTTTTACTTAGTTACAGACCACCAACAGGAGGGCATGGTAAGTCAATTGCACTGTATATCAGTCTTTTGTATAAAAATGTAAAAATTTGATAATTTATTAGTGCTATAGAGTAGATTTGTCGGTTTGTTTTATCTATTCAACTATCTACTTATGCTTAGACTATTTACCCACCTAAACTTACTTTTTTGTTTGTTTCTGTTTGTATTGGCCTCTCCTAAACAGGCTTATGCTCAAAAAAATGATGCCGGATGCGCTGTTGATGCCGTCACAGCCAAAAAATTAATCACTGACAGTGTTTACCGCGAATTTGTTCAGCGGGTCAAACCCAACATCGACAAAGCCGGTATCGACACCAGTACTGTATTTACCATTCCGGTCGTGTTTGTGGTGTATCACCTCGGCGAACCCATTGGGGCGGGGGCCAACGTAGCCACATCGGTGTTGCAGGCTCAGTTGGACCGCATGAACGATATGTATGCCGGCAAACGCCCGACTTATCTGGGGCCTGACACCCGCATCCGGTTTGTGATGGCCCAACGAACGCTTTCATGCGGTGCCTTCGATGGCGTTGCCCGGGTTGATGCGCGCCCGGTGGCTGGTTATGCCGCCAATGGATTATCGTCCGGCGACTATCAGATGGCAACTAGTTTACGCGCTTTGGTGCCCGACTACAATAACGCCATCGCCGACCGATTTGTGGTCGTGCGGGTCATGCATCAGGTAACCGGGGCCAGTGGGTGGGCCAGTTACGGGGGTGATATCACCCTCGGTGTTAACAGCATGACGAACGCTTTCAATACGGTGTTGGGGCACGAAATGGGGCACGTACTCTATCTACGACATACTTATGATGGTTCGCAGGGAAACAATGGTTGCCCGCTTAACACCGACCCCACCAATCAGGGAGATCTGGTTAGCGATACTGATCCTCACCGGTATTACGAGCCTGCTAACAGTTGTAATTCTGCTTCGCAAACTGCGATCAACGTGTGTACAGGAATGCCGTTTGGCTTAATCGGCAACAATTTTATGAGCGATGGCTGTGACCGGCTCACCTTCACCAACGGGCAGCGGTTACGAATGCGGGCTTATCTGACCGATGGGTTGCGTAATCTGACCAACTCAAATTACCTGAATGCCCCCGGCCCCAACGATGTGGTGGTTCCGCTATCGTGCAGCCTGACAACGACTCCTGCCACTGGCAACTATATCCGGGGTATCAAGTCGGTACAGTTCCAGGCAATCAACAAAAAAAGCAATTATCTGCCGTATCAATATGGTCATTATCAGGATTATACCTGCTCCGAACGCGCCACAGTAACGGCGGGGCAATCCTACAGCATCGTGGTGGATGGAGACGGCCAATACCGCCGGGCTTATATCGATTATAACAACGATGGTGCATTTTCCGAAACGTCTGAACTTGCCTGGTCGTCGGTAGGAGCATCGGCAGGGATTTCCACCGGAGTCATTAGCATCCCGGCAACGGCCCAAACTGACCGAACGTTGCGGATGCGGGTAATTGTGGATCAAGGTAATATAGCCCCAACAGCCTGCGTATTGCCGGGGACATCCTCAGGAGGGTCGGGTGAGGCTGAGGACTACGGGTTGCGGGTGGTGCCTGGCGATGTTCCCCGAAGTCTGTCGCTTGGCGACCTGCCTACACCCTACCTCTGTCGTTCACAGCAGATGCTGGTACCCGTTCTGCCAATGGGTACATTTGATGCGGGTAACGTATTCATGGTGCAACTCTCAGATGCTGCAGGCAACTTTGATAACCCTACTGAAGTTGGCAGTGGAATAGTGCCGCCAATTTCGGTGACACTTCCAGCTGGTATACCCTTGGGTGCTTCTTACCGGCTACGAGTGGTGTCGGGTAGTCCGGCTCTGGTGAGTAACAGCAGCCCCGAACTTGACCTTGACCCGGTGCCGACAGCTACCATTTCGGGGACAGCCTCGGTCACGGCTGGTCAATATGCAACCCTGACCATCACGTTCTCGGGCCGGATGCCCTGGGATGCGGTAATTTTGAAGAACGGTATCGCCTGGTCGAATTTTACCGGGTTGTCGACCCCTGTTACTACCTTCTCAACGGCACCGATCGGAACAAGTGTTTTTTCAATTAGTGCGGCAACGAACCGTTGCATCACAGTGCCTGGTACTGGAACCGCAATCGTCGTTGCGCCTTGTATGACCCCAACCGGCCTGAGTGAATCGGGTCTAAGCAGCACCGGATTCACTGCTAACTGGTTCTGGAATACCGGTGCTAACTACGAGTTGCAATGGAAGTTGAACACAGCGACGAGCTGGATTTCGCAGGTAGTTACCTCAAGCGGATACTGCAACCTGTATTCATTGTCAGTGGGCAGTACCTACGTATGGCGGGTACGGCAGGTTTGTTCAGATGGTCCGTCGGCCTGGTCAACCGAGCGAAGTGTAACTATAGCCTGCAATCTACCAGTTAGTTTGAGTGAAATGGTTGCACCCACATCGGTTCGGTTCGCATGGGGCTATAATGGAAGCGTTGTTTCCCAATCCCTCCGCTGGAGAATGCAGGGTACAACCGACTGGACTACCATACCTATTGCGGCTAATACAACCAGCTACATACAAAGCGGTCTGACGAATGGCGGTGCCTATGACTGGCAACTGGCGATGGTATGTAGCGGCTCAATTATGTCGGCATATACGGTTCCCCGTTCGTTTACAACAGGTTGCCAGCCAACCGTAGCGAATGGATATCATGTACTGTCAAACACATCAGCCTTGGTTTACTGGTATGCTATTCCTGATGTCTCGTATCAAGTGCGCTACCGGACAGTTGGCACAACGAGTTGGGTAGAAAGCAACACAACTACCACCTCACCCCTGACTCTCACTGGCCTGAGTACCGGCAATACCTACGAATGGCAGGTCAGAATGGTCTGCTCGCAGAGCCAACAATCGGCTTATGTTGCCGGGTCAAATTTTACAACCTACTGTCCCTTGCCCACTACAACGGGGTTTAACAATATTGGTCTCACATCGGCAGGAATCTATTGGTATGGTTCTACCGAACCGGGCAACGAAATTCGGTGGCGGCCCGTTGGCAGTGCCGACTGGTCAACCACGCTCGTTGCTGCGTCGGCCCCGTTGTCTTTCAGCTATTACACGATTAGAGGGCTAAGTGCAGGTACTACCTACGAGTGGCAGGTTCGCAATCTGTGTTCGGAATCGGCAGTGTCGGCCTGGACAAGCAGCCTAACTTTCACTCCCTCATGTCCAGTACCACCTGCCTATGACATGACCGAAGTAAGCAACACCGGAACTTCGGTCCGCTTTCAGTGGAGTTCCCAACTGAATACCCAATATATGTATCAGTGGCGGCAGCAGGGAACCGCCACCTGGCAATCGTCGGCCACGCTTAGTCCGTCGGGTAACATAACCTACACCACTGACCCTCTTGCCGGATTAGCGAACGGTGTCAACTACGAATGGCGATTGCAGGCTATCTGTTCGGGCGGCCAAACGAGCCTGTCAGACAGCCGGACGTTTGTGGCGCAGTGTAGTGCCCCTGCCTACACAGGCGGCTCAATCCGACCGTTTTCGGTACACCTGTCGTTTCGGATCACCTCCGACGCGGGCTATCAGTTGCGCTGGAGACCGCAGGGCAGCACCACCTGGATCGAGGGAAGCGTGGCTACCACATCCTTCTATTCTATAACGGGTCTTACCGTTGGGGTTACGTATGAATGGCAGGTGCGAGGGGTTTGCTCAACCACGGAGGTGTCCGCTTTTTCATCTACCAACACGTTTACCACCTTGTGCGGTACACCGACTTTTTATACACCATTTGTGGGGGCCACTACTGCCAACCTGCAATGGGCAACTTATGAAGGGCAAACGGAAATGCGCTGGCGAGCCGTTGGAACTGCCAGCTGGAACCAAGTGTCGGCGAGTAGCAGTGGCGTTCTAAGCCTGACAGGCTTAACAACCAGCACCACCTATGAATGGCAGGCCCGAACGATATGTTCGCCAAGCATTACGTCGAACTGGGTTGATGGTCCTTCCTTTACACCGAACTGCATCATAGCTACCAACCTCTCTGAAGTGTATCTGACCAGTTCGTCAATTCAGTTGCAATGGCGGATTACAAATTGGACGCGATATGTGTTGCAATGGCGAGTGCAGGGAGAAGCCACCTGGGCCAACTCCGTTACGGCAACACCAGGGTATTCGGGTATGTATAATCCTCCATCAGTGACTGGTCTAACGGCCGGGACACTATACGAATGGCGCGTGTTGACCGATTGTAGCGGTACGCTTACCCCCTCCACCTCCCGAACGTTTGTTCCCCAATGTGCCACCGCCACCAATCTGTATACCCATGGCGTGTCGTCGAGGGGCGCGCAATTAGCTTGGAACTATCTACAGGCAACCGGATTGGCCTTCCAGGCGCGTTGGCGGGCAACAGGCACAACAACCTGGGCGGAAAGCCTAACGACGACCAATGGGTTTGTGACTATTGACGGATTAACGAACAATACAACCTACGAATGGCAGATACGGACGATTTGCGATGGCACACCCGCAAGCTATGCAGCCCCTGGTCCTAATTTTACGACTGCCTGTGTGGCCCCGCAGTTGAATTTGCCAACAACGGGTGAAACCACCACCTATCTGAACTGGACGTATTTAGCGGGTGAAACATACATCTTAAATTACCGATTGCAAGGCGAAACAAACTGGGAAACCATCACGTTGACAGCCTCAACTGCCTATTCGCTAACTGGCTTGATGGGTAGCAGCGTTTATGAGTGGCGGGTACTGACAGTCTGCCAAAATGGGATTGAATCGACACCCAGTAGGGTGAGTAGCTTCACAACCCTTGGCCCCTGCGACCCCTACGAACCGAATAATACAATTCAAACAGCCACGCCCCTGTCAGGAACGGCCTTTACCAGTGTTGGACTGTGCCTGGGTACTGGAACCGATCAGGACTGGTTCCGTTGGGATAATAACGGACGGATACTCTACTTTGTGGTACGACCCTATAACAGCAGTAGTACCGGCACGTATCGGCTATCGTTTCAGGTAACTAATGGCGTGTTGAAATTGGTGACGCTCCCGTTAAACAACTCATCAACGGATACTTACCTCTACCTGTATGCGGCTGATGGTACTACCGAAATTACGCGGAACGACGATTCCAATGGCACTGTCTTCTCCGAAATTACCTACACACTCACTGCTAATTGCACCGCCATGACTACCGTGAAACCCGGCTCCTGGACCGACCCCACCGTTTGGTCGTGCGGGCGCGTGCCGACGAGTGTTGATGCCGTGCAGGTGCTGCATTCAGTTTCCATTCCAGCTAACCAGACAGGCTCGGCATGGCGTGTGACGTATGGGGCGGGCGGAAACGTGATGATGAACACCGGGGCGAGGCTGCTACTGGGGAATTAAATGGACTGGTTGGGAGCAATTCCTTTCAATCTGGGGACAATTCCTTTCAGTGTGGGGACAAGTGGCAGGTATGTCTGAAACGCTATTGGGTTTGGCTGCTATTTTAGTGGTTAAACCACAGGATTTATGAAAACACTCTTTACACGACGCTACCAACTCGTTGCCTGGCTTGGCCTGTTGATTTCGCTGCCTTCGCTGGCGCAGGAACTGCCGCCGTTTAGCTGCGGTACGGACGAGATCACCACCAAACGACTGGCAACTGACAAGCTATACCGGGATTTCGTGGACTCCGTAAAACCCAAAAAGAATAAATCGGGCGAGGATACCACCACCGTTTACACCGTACCCGTTGCGTTTGTGGTTTATCACCTCGGCGAGCCGGTTGGAGCGGGTTCCAACGTAAGCGAAGAAGCACTGGAGGTTCAACTCGACATCATGAACCGGATGTTTGCCGGACAACGGCCAAAATTCATGGGGCCAAACGCGAACATTCGGTTCGTGCTGGCCCGGCAGTCGTTCGATTGTGGGGCCTTCGGTGGGGTGGCCCGCGTGGATGCCCGCTCGGTGCCGGGCTACGAAGCCAACGGGCTGGATGTGGGCGACGGTACAAAAGCCCAGCAACTCCGCAATTTGCTTCCGCAGTTTGCCGCAACAAACACGAATGAATTTCTGATTGTCCGGGTCATGCACCGGGTGACGGGAAACGGGGGCTGGGCATTCTATGGCGGAGAAGTTACTGTACCGGCCAATTCGATGAACAATGTCAGTTTATCCAATACCTTGCTTACGCACGAAGTTGGCCATTCGCTCCTTCTGCAACACACCTTTGGTGGAAGCAATCAATTGGCTCCCAATCAATACCAGTGTCCCTATAATACGAACCCGCTGAATCAGGGAGATCTGGTGGCCGATACAGACCCGCATCAGCAAAACGAACCCCGGAATAGCTGCGATCCTTCGTCAGAATTGGCCATCAATGGTTGTACAGGCCGACCGTTTGGCCTAATCGGTCGTAATTTTATGAGTTACGGCTGCGATCTGAAACTGTTCACGCGGGGCCAAATCGACCGGATGCGCTCGTATTTGGTGACCAATGCCCAAAACCTGATCAATTCCCCCTATCGAACACCCACGCAGGGCGATGTGAAGCTAATGTGCATTCCTGCGGGGTTTCAGCCCACGGTTCTGTACCGGAAAGGCATAACCAGCGTTCAGTTTCAGACCATAAAACGAGAAACCAACGTTGACCCAACCGGGCACCGGCTCTATCACGATTATACCTGCTCTGACCGGACAACCGTCACTGCCGGGCAGTCATATAGCCTGGTGGTCGAGGGCATAGGGAAACATCGCCGGGTGTATATCGACTATAACAACGATGGCGAGTTCGATGAAACGCTTGAAGTGGCCTGGGCTTCGGTGAACGGCACAGCTGGGCGGATCACTATTCCGGCTAACGCTGCCACCAATACCTATGTGCGGATGCGGGTTATTGTGGATGATGGCACCTTGTCGCCTTCGCCCTGTTCGCTGCCGGGCAATCCCGTTGAAGGGCCGGGCGAGGTGCAGGATTTTGCCATCCTGGTGCTGCCCGCCAACACGCCGGTGAGTCTTTCCGTAGGGGCCATTCCAACGGGCTATTTGTGTAAAGGAAAGCCCGTGTTTGTGCCGGTCATTCCGTCGGGCGCGTTTGAAGCCGATAACCAGTTTACGGTTCAACTTTCCAATTCGTCAGGTAGTTTCGACGCGCCTGTTGCCATTGGGTCAGGAGCCGATGGGCCAGTTTCCGTAACGGTTCCGGCGAGTGCGGGGCCGGGCAGCGGATACCGGGTTCGGGTGGTGTCGAGCAATCCGGTGCTGGTGAGCGAAAACAGCCCGTTGCTCACTATCGACAACTTTCCGACGGCAACCATCAGTGGTTCGCAAACGCTGGCTGCCGGTCAACTCGGTCAAATACAGGTGGTTTCAACAGGAGTGGATTCTCGGTACGTAGAAATTACTCGCAACGGGCTGCCCTGGCAGGTTATCCCTAATATTGCCGAAACCTCCACCGCCGATGTGAGAGTGACATCGAGTACCGTTTACCAGCTTGCAACGGTCAGGAATCCCTGCGGGGTTGGCACAGCGTTTGGCTCGGCCATGATCACCGTGCCCTGTTCGACACCAACCAATTTGGTCGAAATATTGATTGCGCCCGGTCAGGTGCAGGCCTACTGGACGTTTGCCGAGGGCAGCACCTACACCCTGCAATGGAAAGAAACGTCCGCGAACACCTGGCAGCAGTATGCCAACATAGCCAACAATGGCCAGTTGATTTCGGGACTCGACGAAACGAAAACTTACGTCTGGCGCGTAAAACGCAACTGCATCGACGGAGAGTCGGGCTGGTCGGAAGAGCGGACAATGGTTTTTGGGTGCCAGTTGTCAACCGAGTTGCAGAGTGCGAATTTCGACCCTGGCAAGGTTCGCTTATTCTGGAGCTACGGAGGCCCGTCGGCAACCTATACGTTGCGTTATCGGGTACGAGACACCCCCAACTGGACTGAAGTCACTAACCTGAGCAGTACCAATTATGTGCTGACCAATGTACCAGGGAATGTCACCTACGAATGGCAGATGAAAACGCAGTGTACGTCTAACATCGAAACGGCGTATAGTGCGTTGCAGCAGTTCTCAACCAATTGTGGGTATCCGAATTATTCGGGGGGCACCGCTGTGTTTCCCGACAAGGTTGTGGTCGGCTGGCTGTCGAATAATGCCCTTAACTACCAGGTTCGCTGGAAACCAGTGAATAGCTTCGACTGGATTGTAAGCGACACCACTACCGCCGGGACTTATGCCAACCTGCGTAATTTGCAGGGGGACACGTTCTATGAGTGGCAGGTGCGGGCCAACTGCTCGGCCAATCAAACATCGCACTTCTCTACATCCAATTATTTCACGACCCTTTGCCCGGAGCCTGCGTCGCTGACTGTGACGGATGTTGCCTCCACATCGGCGGGTTTGTTGTGGAGCGGCTCACCCAATGCAACCTACGCGCTTCGGTGGCGGGTTGTGGGAGCGGCCAACTGGAACACCGTTCCGTCGGTTTTGGCCGTTAGCTACATGCTGACGGGTCTCAGCAGCAACACGGCTTATGAGTATCAGGTGCAGACAAAATGCACGTCAGGTACGTCGTCGGCCTATTCGGCTTCGTTTAGTTTTACCACGCCCTGCACCGTGCCTATCCTGTATGGGCAGTATATAAACAGTACTATGGCCAGTCTGTCCTTTGGCGGGATTGCGCCATATCAGGTTCGCTGGCGGGCCGTTGGAAACGCAACCTGGACGGAGAGCAGCACACTCAATAGTGGGTTATATCAGCTTACAAACCTGAGTTATGGCGAATCGTATGAATGGCAGGTGCGATCTTTCTGTTCACCTGGCAACAGTTCGGCCTATTCGGTCTCCAGCCAATTTTTGCTAGCCTGCCCCGTACCGGGCAACCCTGTCGTCAGTAATGTTGGGTCGTCAACAGCGCGGTTGAGTTGGTCGGGGACTGCCGGTGAGTCTTACCAGCTTCGTTGGCGGGCGGTGGGAGCGGCTGAGTGGACAACGGTTTCATCGTTGACGGCTGGAGTTTATAATCTGACAGGCCTGACAACAAACACGACCTACGAATGGCAGGTAAGCCGGATTTGTTCGGCAACCCTGAACTCAACCCACACGAACTCCCTCACCTTTACACCCCGTTGCACCTTGGTGCTGTTCATGTCGGAGGTTGCGATTAGTGGTGTATCTGCTTTGCTGCAATGGTACTTACCTGTCAACAATCTACCTTATGTGTTTCAGTGGCGACCCGTCGGAAACCCAACCTGGCAATCGTCAACAACACTGGTTTACAACAGTTATGATCGGTACCGATTGTCGGGGCTAACAAACGGAATAACCTACGAATGGCGGGTTTTAACGGAATGCGAAGGAGTTTTAACACCGTCGGTCTCGCGCACATTCACCACGCAATGCGGCCCTCTGGCGGCTGGGTCCGTTACGGCTGGGTATGTTACGTCGAATTCGGCCTATTTACAATGGAATTCTTATAATTTCCCACCCGACGTTACCTACCGGGTTCGCTATCGACCCATCTCAACAGGCAACTGGACTGAACAGGGCATCCCGGCAACCTTTTCAACGATCAGTCTGACGGGGCTGACCAACAACACGACCTATGAATGGCAGATGCAGATGGTTTGCGGGGGCATGGGGGGAGCTTATGCGGCAACAGCACCCCCTTTCACGACAACTTGCTTAGTAGCAACACTTTATGTTCCTCAACCAGGCGATACCTCTGTGCAACTTAATTGGTCGTCTTATACCGGCCAAAATGTCGAACTTGATTATCGGGTCATCGGCGCACCCGACTGGACTGTGGTAACATCGCTGACCGCCGGTAGCTATTTACTCACCACCACAACCAGCACAGCCTATGAATGGCGTATCAGAACTATTTGCAATGAGAATGCGGCTTTAGTCAGCAACACGGGTTCGTTTACCACCCTGCCCGCCTGCGACCCGCTCGAACCTAACAACTCGGCTCCGACCGCTACTACTGTTTCGGGCAATTCGTTTACAACGGTGGTTCTGTGCATTAACCGAGCCTACGACGAGGATTGGTTCCGATGGGACATCAACGGCGAAACGTATTACTTAGCCGTGAAGAACTTCGGTAGCTCCTCGCCCTCGGCCTACGGAGAATACATATTGACCGGACAAATCAACAACGGGGTGCTGAACGCTGCGACCCAATCAGCCAACGGTTCCACGACCGACACGTTTCTTGCCTTGTATGCAGCAGACGGACAAACCATCCGGGCCAGCAACAACGACGTGGGTGGAACGCCTTACTCGTATTTCTCGCAAATCAGTTACACCCTGCCCGCTCCCTGTCCGGTCATGACAACAGTGAAAAACGGCAGTTGGACTGACCCCACGGTATGGTCTTGTAATCGCACGCCCGTCGCGACCGATGCCGTGCAGGTGTTACACCACATACTCATGTATGGCTCCTCAACAAGCCGGGCCTCGCGAATCTCCTATGGAATTGGCGGTAAGTTGATTATGAGTCCCGGCGTGCGCTTGATGCTGGGACAGTAACGAATGTGTAATGGTTAATGTATAATGAGTAATGCGTTTATGCAACCAACATTATACATTAACCATTATACATTCATTATTCTTTTATCCGTATATTTCGATACCAGGCAATGTCGCCGTGGCCTTGCAGGGCAATTTTGCCTTTGGTATGGGGTGTGGCGTAGGCCCATTTAGAGAATTTGCTTTTGGCGACCATGGCTTTCCAGGCATCGGAGCCATAGTCATATTCAACCAGTTTTTTGCCATTCAGCCAATGTTCAACGTGGTTGTTCTGAACCGAGATCCGGCCTTTGTTCCACTCCCCGGCGGGTTTCACCGCGTTGAGGTCGCCAGGAGGGATCATATCGTAGTTGGCTCCGGTCAACTGGTTGTTGTTCAGTTGAATGAGTTTGCCTTCTTTGTCGCGCCACTCGTAACCCTTGTCGTCGATCACCTGGAATTCAGGTCCTGAGTAATAGGGTTGCGTGTTCTGCGGCTCTTCCTGCACTTTATAAATCACCCCGCTGTTACCCTTGGGTTGCACTTTAAATTCAAACTCCAGATCGAAGTTTTCGTATTCTTTATCCGTGACCAAATCCCCCTGTTTGCCATCGGTAACGAGGGTGCCATTGTCAACGCGCCATCCGTTGGTGTCGGTTTTCAGGTAACGGTGCCAGCCGGTGGTTGTCTTCCCATCGAAGAGGGTTGTCCATTTGGCTTTTTTCGCGGGAGGCCCGGCTAATGTTAGTGTGGCCGACAAAAGTCCAACCAAAAAGAACGTTCGTTTCATACAGTTAAAGTCTAAAGATCTCTGGCTCCTTTAAAAACAGGATCCGTTTTGATATTTCTTTTGTATAAAAGTCGCAAACGGGCATAATTACTGTTAAGAAGCTGTCAGTCGTTCAATCAATAACCAACCTTACCTATGCGAACTCTATTTCTCCCGCAATTCGCGATCTTACAACTCGTCCTTATGCTGGGCGTATCGGGTGGTTGTCAGCGAACGATGCGCCCACAAATTGAGTCGAAGAATATGGAGGTATGGATCACCAACCCTGATCGGTCGGCTTTGTTTGCCCGGCAAGTGGGCCCGCTCCCGGTTGGTGCTGCAGCCAGCCAGTACCCAACCATTGATATTGATGAGACGCAGGGATTTCAGACCATCGATGGGTTTGGCTACACCCTAACAGGAGGTAGTGCCATGCTGATTAGCCGGATGGAGGGTACGGCGCGGGCCGCTTTGTTGCAGGAGTTATTTTCGACAAAGGGTAACGGCATTGGCGTTAGCTATCTGCGGGTCAGTATTGGCGCGTCGGACTTAGACGAGCGCGTTTTTTCGTACAACGATCTACCCGACGGGCAGACGGATATAAGGCTGGAAAAGTTCTCGCTTGCGCCCGATCAAACCTACCTGATCCCGATGCTGAAAGCGATTTTGGCCATCGACCCTACCATTCGGATTTTAGGGTCACCCTGGTCGCCACCCGCCTGGATGAAAACCAACAATAACCCAAAAGGAGGTAGCCTTAAACCGGAGTACTACGACGCTTACGCCCAGTATTTTGTTAACTACATTCGGGAGATGAAGTCCGAAGGGATTCGGATTGACGCTATCACGATTCAGAATGAACCGCTTCATCCGGGCAACAACCCCAGTTTGCTGATGCTGCCCCAGGAACAAGCCACGTTTATCAAAAAAAGTCTGGGGCCTGCCTTCCGAACGGCAGGCATCGACACCAAAATCATCCTGTACGATCATAACGCCGACCGACCCGACTATCCGATCTCGATTCTGAATGATTCTGACGCCAGAAAATACGTCGATGGGTCGGCGTTTCACCTCTACGGCGGCCCCATAACGGCGCTGACTGAGGTGCATAATGCCCATCCCGACAAGCATGTTTATTTCACCGAACAATGGATCGGCGCACCCGGTAATTTGAAAGGTGATCTGGGCTGGCATGTTAAAAACCTTATCGTCGGGGCTACCCGCAACTGGAGCCGGACGGTGCTGGAGTGGAATCTGGCCTCGGACCCTAAACAGGAACCCCACACGCCGGGCGGATGTACTGAGTGCCTGGGAGCTATTACCCTGAATGGTAATACCGTCACCCGAAACCCGGCTTATTACGTGGTGGCAGCAGCATCGAAATTTGTACGGCCCGGCTCGGTTCGTATTCAGTCGAACACCTCGGACGCGCTGCCCAATGTGGCGTTTAAAACCCCTGATGGCCGCAAGGTGCTGATTGTCCTGAATGCCACACCAACTGCCCAATCGTTCATAATCCGTGAAAAAGGGGGAGCATTGACCACAGGTTTGCCAATAGGAGCCGTGGGAACGTATGTATGGTAACGAATCCAGTCGATTCAGGACAAATCCGCCAACACCATCTTTATCTCGCCGTAACTGACCACATGATTCAAACCGGCCTTGATTTCGGTTGAACCCATGCCTTCGTGTGCTTCGGCATATTGTCGGATCAGGGCGATTTTTGGGGCGGGCACCACGGCCTCCAGTGGCAACAAGCCCGATTTGATGGCTTTGGCTAAATGTCCCTCCACCGTCGAGACAGCCATGCCCCGTTTTTCGGCGATGGCATCGAGCGACAGTCCCGACAGAAACAGGCGCAGGGTTGCATCAAAGGTCGATTCTTTGTCGGCCTTGGCTAGTTTGGCCTTTTCGCGGAGGCTTGCCCCTGACCCCCGAAACGCATCCAGAATCTTCATGATGTCGGGGCCGATTTGCTTTACTTTGGTCTTGCCAAAACCCTTTACAGCCAGTAATTCGGCCGTGTTGGTGGGCCGGACTTTCACTAATTCGACAATGGTTTTGGTGGGCAGCACCATGAAACCCGTGGTGTTGTGTTCGGCAGCCATTTCGTCGCGCCAGCGGGTGAGGGCTTTGTACAAATCGTCGCGGCTGCCCCCGCCCGACTCGCTACTCACTTTCTCTGATTTTTTGCGGGCGGGTTTAAAATCGAGTTCGGCATGGTTGCGGGCCTGCAGGAAACCAAGCGCGTCGAACCCTTCGGCACTGCGTTCAAAACTCTTGAGTTTGCTGAACAACTCCTTCTCTAACTCGTCCATAATTTCGAGCAGGGTTTCGCGCACGGCCTTGTTATCGGCATCGGTCGGGGCCTGTTCGAGCCGGGGCAGCAGATCATCAGCAAGCAGCGTTTTAAAATACTCGGCTCCTTTTCGGATGCGTTCCTGGAGGGCTTCGTTGGCTTCGGGCAGGGGTTCCTGGGCGAAATAGGCAGGCATTTGCTGCTGAAATCGCCGGGCCACATCGCGGGCTTTAGGGCGCAGTTCGTTTTCGAGTGCTTCGAGTGCCGGGGCCAGCCCCTCATCAAAGCTGGCTCCATGCTGGTTCACCTCCCGCCGACACCGGTAGAGCAAGGTAGCGGCCTGTTCAAACGAAAACAGTTCGTTGAGTAAGGCTTCCTGATTGGTGCGTTTGGCTTCGTGGAGGTGCTTTTCGGTGGGCGTTTGCTCCTTCACCTGCTCGTGGAAAACCTCCAGCGTTTGCTCTGTTTTGATACTGCTCGACGGAATCGGTGTACGTAACACTAATCCTTCCAGCGTTTTGCAGCGGCTTAGGGCCACATAGACCTGTCCGTGGGCAAAAGCCGCCGACGCATCGATAATGGCCCGCTCGAAGGTGAGACCCTGGCTTTTGTGGATGGTGATGGCCCAGGCCAGTTTAAGCGGAAACTGCGTGAAGGTGCCGATGATGTCGGCGGTGATTTCTTTGGTGGCCGGGTCAATGGTGTAGCGAATGTTTTGCCACTCGGCGGTCGTCACCATCACGGTGTCGCCGTCGGCCTGCCCTTCCACAAAAATGATCCCGTCTTCGTCGTCAATGCGAATTACGCGGCCAATTTTTCCGTTGTAAAACAGCTTTTCCCGCGAGATGTCATTTTTGATAAACATCACCTGCGCGCCCACTTTCAGCGTCAGTTCGGCATCGGTGGGGAAGGCCGACGTGGGGAAATCGCCGGTGGTGGCGGCCTCAAAACTGTGTTCACGCCCTTTCAGTTCGGCCAGTTTGGTGATGTTGATTTGCTGGGCCGTGTTGTTATGCGTCGAGAGGGTAATGTAGCCCTCTTTGTCGGCGGGCCTGAAATCGGGAATGTGCCGTTGGTTGAGGTCGGCTAATTGAGTGCTGGTAATGGTTTTCTCGCGAATGGCGTTCAGCAAATCAATAAATCGCTGGTCGGATTGCCGGTAAATATGCGTTAGTTCAATGCTTACGTAGGGCGTTTCGCGGAGGGCGCGGCTCCCGAAAAAGTAGCCGGTTTCGTAGTAATCACGGAGCAGCACCCAGTCTTCATCCCGAATCACGGGTGGCAACTGTTGCATGTCGCCAATCATGAGCAACTGCACGCCACCAAAGGGTAAATTTGGATTCCGGTAACGCCGGAGAACTTCGTCGATGCCGTCTAAAACATCGGCCCGCACCATACTGATTTCGTCGATCACCAGCAGGTCGAGGGTGCGCAGAAGCCGGATTTTGTCGCGGTTGAATTTGCGGCCTTCGCGAGTGGTTGAGCCCGGTGTGAGCGGGCCGAACGGCAACTGGAACATCGAGTGAATGGTGACCCCGCCCGCGTTGATAGCCGCTACGCCCGTTGGAGCTACCACAGCCAAGCGTTTGGCTGCCAGTTGCTTAACCGTATGCAGAAACGTTGTTTTACCCGTGCCGGCTTTGCCCGTCAGAAAAACATTATGGCGGGTGTGGAGAACAAAATCAGTGGCTAAAACGAGTTTGTCGTTAACGGCAGGGGCGGTGGGCATTGGGTAAAGGGCTTGGGGTAATTAGTTTGGGGTACAAATTACGAAAGATTGACGCAGAAACCATTTATGAACGGGCTAAATCCAACAGAGAATTGGTATTGATAAATACAGTGTATATTTGATTTTTGTAAATCGAACTACTCATGGAACCGTTATCAATAGACGATTTTTACCAGACCATGTCCGCACTTATTCCAGAAGGAATCAACCGGGAGATTGGACATTTCAACGTGTTCGAAATTAGCGAGATTCAGAAATTGAAGCGGAAATCAGACGCAGTGATGGTGTATAATCGACGGGCGTATTACAAAATCAGTCTTATTCGGGGTCGGAATAAAGCCGAGTATGCCGACAAAGTTATTGATATCGAGACCAACGCGCTTCTATTTGCAACGCCCCGGATTCCGTATCATTATGTGCCGCAGGACGACAATCAGTTGGGTTGCTTCTGCATCTTCACGGCTGATTTCCTGGTGCATACCAAGAGTGGAGTTGTTCTCGATGAGCTGCCGCTGTTCCGACCGGGTGGCTACCCTGTTTTTGCCCTCACTGACGAACAAGTTGCTGAATTGGCATACATTTTTCGAAAAATGCAGACTGAACTCGCTTCAGACTATGCCTACAAGTACGACCTGCTGCGGAATTACGTGGTCGAACTGCTTCACTACGGTCAGAAACTGCAACCTGCCACGGCTCTCTACCCAACCCATATGGCTTCGGCGCGGGTGTCATCGCTGTTTGTTGAGTTGCTGGAAAGGCAGTTTCCCATCGAATCACCCCATCAGCGACTGGAGTTACGCACGGCCAAGGAGTTCGCCGACCGGCTGTCGGTACACGTCAATCACCTCAACAAAGTGCTGAAGGAAAACACGGGCCGAACCACCACCGACCTCATCAGCAGCCGAATTGTTCAGGAAGCGAAAATTCTGCTGAAGCAGACTAACTGGAACATTTCGGAAATTGCCTACAGTCTTGGCTTCGAGGAAGTGTCGCATTTTTCCAATTTTTTCAAGAAGCAGGTAACCTTGTCGCCGGTGGCTTTTCGGGCGTAGGTATTCCGGTTCGTGTGTTCGGGGCGAGATCGACCTGATTTGAATTTTGCAAACTTTGGATTGATGTTCGTAAATAGGCTGATAGCCAACGACTCTACCTTTGTCCTGTCCAAACAACCAAATTATCATGAGCAGCAAAATTGCATTAGTAACCGGTGGAAGTCGTGGCTTAGGGAAAGACATGGCCCTGAGTTTAGCCCGTAAAGGCATGGATGTTATCGTGACCTACCGCACCAAAAAAGAAGAGGCCGAGGCCGTTGTCGCCGAAATAGAAGCCGCCGGACAAAGGGCCATTGCTTTGCCGTTGGACATGAGCAGCATCGCCAGCATAGACCCGTTCGTGGAATCGGTGGCCAACGCGCTTCAAACCAACCTGAACGCCACGGGCGTTGATTACCTGATCAACAACGCAGGAATCGGCGGCACTGTCCCGTTTGAGCAGGTGACGGAAGCCATGTTCGACGAATTCAACAATGTGCATTACAAGGGTATCTTTTTCCTGACGCAGAAGCTATTGCCGCATCTGAACAACGGTGGCGGCATTGTGAATATCAGCAGCGGCACCACGCGCTTCGTCAATCCGGGCTACTCAGTCTACGCATCGCTGAAAGGGGCGATGGAAGTGCTGACCCGCTATTGGGCTAAAGAACTGGGAACCAAAGGTATCCGCTGCAACATAGTCGCGCCGGGGCCTGTCGAAACCGATTTCAACAACGCAGCCATCCGCAACAACCCGCAGCTTAAAGAGCGACTGGCTTCCATGTCGCCCCTGAACCGCGTTGGGCAAGCCGACGACATTGGCAGTGTGGTCGCGTTCCTCTGTACCGACGATGCCAAATGGGTAAACGCCCAGCGCATCGAAGTGTCGGGGGGGATTAATGCGTAAGCGTTATGCTGATCGTGCTATAGGGATAGCCTCTGTCCTATAGCACGATCAGGTCACCTTATCTATTGGATGACAAGCAATTTCTCAAGCGAATTTATACCTCACTTTATCTTTGTCTATGTGTATTTTGTGTTTGATTAATTGCTAAAGGCTACTTAAAAATATAATTGATCTTGTGCATTGCCAAATAATTTGTGTGCTGTATCTTTTGAGTTGTTTTCTAATTCTATCCAATAAAATGCGCCATCTTATTGTTTGTATTATTGCTTTTTTACTTTTCCAGACGACATATGCTCAAACGATTACTATTTCGGGGCCACCAAAAGCATGCCGTGGTCAGGCTGTTCGCTTAAGCATATCAACAAAGGCCAGTTTTGATAGTGGTAATCAGTTTGTGGTTCAGGTCAGCACAGATAAAGTAGCCTGGCAAACACTTGGTAGTCGTTTTGTTGACATCACCCAGCTTGAGGCTCTGTTACCCAATACGTTACCTGTCGAAAAAACGGCTTATCTACGGGTCACTACAACCAGCCCCGTTCTCAACTCAAATAGTCTGGAGGTTAGTATCAACGGTTTACCTACTGCTCAACTCATCAGCGCAAAAGCTGTAGTGACTTCTTTGCTCTTCTTTTACCCAAACGGGCTTAGTTTGGATAGTTTGCACCTGAACAAGTTAGATCCTTTCACGTTTCAACTGGCAACAACAGGCGGAGGGCCTTATCAGATCACGCTAAACGACAGCAGCAAACACACTATCGACCCAGATTTTCGACGCGAAGTCTCCCTGCGGGCTAACCAATCCCTTACTTATCAGATTAGCCGGGTCCAAAACGAGTGCGGTATAGGAACCGTGTTCCCTAAACCACTAAAAATCAATGTGAATCCTGTTTCTGTTCGCCTTTTGTCCAACGGAAAGACACGTGTTTGTGCTGGTAACACGTTTTCGGTGCGGCTAACCTCCGACAAGCCACTGCCTGCCAATCTGCCCCTCTATGCCGTGCTGACTCCCACGCAGGCAAAAGATGGCCCGCCCGTCCGGGTGAATGCCTCGCTGGCAACTCCGCAGGGAATAGTGAACATAGCGGTTCCGGCAACAGCCAAATTAGGCGACTACCATATTTGTGTCCGCTCGGATGCGCCCCAACTTCGAGCCGATATGTATGGATCGGCTTATGTATCGATTATTCACACAAACCGCCTGACATTACTGTCGCCGGTGCATACTATTTCTTATGGGTCGAGTGCTTATTTGAGTATGGAATACGCGCCTGATTTTAAGCGCGTTGTCTTTGACGATGGCAATGAAGTTGTAGCTAATCAGGGTTATGCTGTGGCGCGGACGGTAATGCCGGAACGAACCACCGTGTACACGCTCCGCGAAGCCGGGTCGCCTACCTGTGGAGCCGCCATTATCGACGGGCCACGGAGTTTCACGGTCAATGTGCTGCCTGCCCTTGTGATTGATTCGATCAATACACAGCCAGTTTGTGTTGGAACGGTGCTGTATGGTCGTTATCGCGCTAATTTCCCCATAACTGAAGGAATATCATTCGACATTCGGTTGAGCAGGCGGGAGGCTAATCAGGCTAGCATAAACTACAACATGTCGGGTACTGTCCTGAAAAATGGCCTGTTTTCGTATGTAGTACCCGCCAGCATGCCAGCCGGAACCTATGCCGTTGGAGCGGTTTGGAATGGGGTGACCGGCCCTTATTTCAGCGAAGAAATTGTGTTAAAAACGACACCCGTAGCAAAATTTGTTACGCTTTATCCAGGCTTTTCTTCATTATCTGATGGGGTAATCCGCCCCCAGAACTATATGCTGGGTATTAACAGTGGCACCGATGCCAGTCAATTTGAATTTTCGCTTTCCGATGGACAAACGTTTCGCCAAAGCACTTCCAAACAAGACAAAATGCCGATAACGGTGTACGCGGACAAGCCTGTCAATCGGTTCCGAATTCTGTCGGCCCGAAACGAGTGTGGCGTTGGCAGTACGGAAGGTGAATTCCAGGTTACCGTTCAACAACCAACTGCGTCGGCATTGGGCCTATATATGGAGGCTTTGTCGCCAATATGTCCCAGCGACACCCTGAACGCGCAAATCAGGGTGTCGAACCTGCCCGACCGCCCCATATACCGCATCGAGGTAAGTCGTAATGAACACACATGGAATGGTACGTATGTGGTATCGAACGTTCGGCCCGGTTCCGTTAGGGTAGCATTGCCAAGCGGGGGCGGACAATTCTGGTTTCGGGTTCAGTCGCAGGAAACCGGGCAGTCAAGCTACGCTTTTCTGGTTACGGCACCCGCCACGGTCAGTGCCAACTGGTCGGTGTTGGCCACCGAAACGCGGGGAGTCCCTGTAGTAGCCCGACTCTATTTTACGGGTGGACGCGCTCCTTACACGTTCCAACTGTCTAATGGAGTTAAACAAACCACAGACAACTATCTGGCAACTATTGTGTTGCCCACTCAGGCTCCGGCCTCATACAGTTTGGTTTCGGCTACGGATGGTTGCAAGCTGCCTGTTGCGCTGCCTGTCGAACCGTTCCGCGTTTTGGCTCCTGCCAATTCAACCGTACCTAAACCAAGTATTGAGTATAGTGGTCATATGGATTGGCTTCAGCAAGTGAGCGATTTGTGTGATGGGGCCTATCTTAGGTTGCCCTACATTCGTCGGGGGGCTTTTCCGGCATCGGCTCGTTTGGAAGCACGCCTGTATAAAGGAGAACGGTTTGTAAAGAAATTACAGGTTTTGGAAGCGGCTTCGCCTGCCTTAGTAAAACTGGAGACCGATGCCTCCCCGTCCGGCACCTATACCATCCAACTACTGATGATGCTGGGCGACTCAATTCTAAGCTCAACGGAAACATCATCATACTACTTTACTTTATACGCTACTGGGAGCGTGACCTTATCGGGCGCAACACCCGGTAAACAAGTAGTTGATCATATGTCTGGCAATGCACAGGGGGTACTGACCTACACCGAAGGGACTCCTTTCACGATTTGGTTGAGCGACGGTCGCTTGCTTAACTCGTTCGATCTACAATCGAATACGAGACATACGTTTGGAATTAATCAGGCCGGTACTTACACCATTCGGCAAGCCGTGGGCGAGTGCGGGTATATGCCTGTGAGCGGGCAGGTTGAGGTTGACTATAAACCGGCATTGACTCAATTTAAACTGGATAAGTCAATTTTTTGCAAAGACCAGCCTGTTCAGTTTAGTTATGAAGCCATTGGTGAGTTTGCGCCGGATAACGAATTTACGATTGAGTTTTTGCCCTTCAATTTCACCGAGGGGAGCCGACTCGTTCTCGCCAGAACCAAACAGACTACCGCTTCATTGTCTGTACAATTGCCAGCATCGATGCGTATAAACCAGTCGGGGAAAGTGATTTTGAGGTCGTCGAATCCGGCTTTGTCTCAGGAAATGGATAACATTACGGTTGCCCAACGGCCGGACGTTCGGCTTGTTCCGTCTGAAACGACCATTTACGCCGGTCAGTCCGCTTTTCTACCAATAGAACTTATGGGTGGTGGCATTTACAAGAACGTTCGGTTTGAGAACGGCCCTATGTTGACCAGCTTCTTTGAGTCAAACAGGGTGGAAGTACAACCAACCCGAACAACAACCTACCGACTACAGTCGGCATCGAATGGGTGTGGTGTTGGTACAGTGTCGGGCGAAGTAACGGTAATCGTTATTCCCCGGCCTGCTTCTTCGGCTAATATTGGTTATTTGAACACCTTTAATACACTGTGTGCCGGGCAGGATATAGCGGTTGCATTTTATATGGACGGGCCGTTCAATGCCGATAATACGTTCTCGCTGCAATTATCTGATTCCACAGGACGCAATTATAGAACGGTAGCAACTGCCACAAGCAATGCCGGGTCAGGTTTCCGATTTAAGCTACCTGCTGACCATCCAACAGGGCGGGCTTATCGACTGAGGATCAGTTCAAGCAGCCCGGCCACAACAGGGGCTTCGTTCATTTATCCCGTAGCCGTGTCGCCGGTGGTCACCGGGCAGATTATTAGTCCAAATCAGCAGGTTAACAAGGGCGATTCGGCCACCGTCACGCTTCGGTTCACGGGGATTCCACCTTTTCTGTATTTAATGACCAGTGGATATTATACAATTTCCAATGGATTCGGTACGATGTCCTATACGCACAGCCTACACCCGCGTATTGACACTACGCAGCAGTTTTGCTTGATGGAAGTAGCTACGCACACCTGCGGTAAAGGCATGATTGTGAAGGGGGAATCAACCATGACGGTCGAAGTAATTGGACACCCGTATGACGACAAACTGCTGGAAGCG
This sequence comes from Cytophagales bacterium, assembly GCA_031411995.1. Classification (GTDB taxonomy): domain Bacteria; phylum Bacteroidota; class Bacteroidia; order Cytophagales; family Spirosomataceae; genus Rudanella. The sequence continues at coordinate 451 of JANOCD010000073.1, read as the reverse complement.
GTTGTTTTTCCTAATCCAACTGCCGACGTATTGAGAGTAGCGGTGCTTGCTTGTGAGGCAGATAACGTCTTGCTCATGCTGACTAACATAAACGGTGATATTCTTTTTCAGGAAAACTTTCCAATTAATAACAGTGGTAGTCGAACCATTCAGATGGCCTCCTATCCGCCCGGCATATATTTACTGAAGGCAACGGCGGGCGATAAGAAACAGTCGTTTCGAGTGCTAAAGCATTAATGAATAGTCCCTCACCCCTCTACCCGCTTAAAAAACTCATCCCGGTAGGTGTCGCCTACCGGGATGATGGCTTTGCCGATGTAGATCCGGTTGCGCTCGATGGATTCGATCCGGTTCAGGGCTACGATGTACGATTTGTGAACCCGAACGAACCGGCTGACGGGCAGTTTTTCTTCGAGGCTTTTCATGGTTTGCAGCGTCAGCAGGCGGGTCA
>JANOCD010000072.1:0-23954 GCA_031411995.1 Cytophagales bacterium | reverse complement strand
CATTTAAGTGATGGCCACGCTCAGTCGGCTCTCCCCCAAAATCCCCTTATGGGTACTTTTTTCAACTTGGAAGCAATGTCCCTTTCAGGGTATTTTGGGCCAGAGCCGACTGAAGAACGACTTGAGATTCTGAACTTTTCCTAAATCAATCTACAGACCGCCGTGAAAAGTATGGTGCATGGCGGTTTAGGAATCGCACCGACCACCCTACCGAACCCGCTCCCCAATTAGCTTCACCCCCGTAAGAGTTAGATCAGGAACAAGTTCGTCGAAATCGGTTTGCAGGGTCGGGATGGTGCGGACAAGGCCCCCGGTGCCAATCACGAAACAGTCGCCATTGAGTTCAGCGCGGATGCGGGCAATCATCGAGCGCACCAGTCCCTCGTACCCCAACATGATGCCCGCCTGAATGGCGTGGGTTGTGTTTTGCCCTAAAGCAGATGCTGGTAGTTCAAGCGGAACTTCGGGGAGTTGGGCCGTATTGGAAAACAGGGCGCGGATGGCGGTCTTCAGGCCGGGCGCAATGGCCACACCCAACATTTTTCCGGTTGCCGAAACGGTCGTAAACGTCAGGGCCGTACCGAAATCAACGATCAGGCAATTGCGGCCAAACCGGGTGTAAGCCGCCAGTGCATTGGCTACCAAATCGCCCCCAATTTCGTAAGGACTCACTATTTCCAGCGGCAGACATGGGTAAATGGCGGGGCCAACCACGACAGGGTCTTTGCGGAATAAGTCGGTCAGCATGGCGCGGAACACGGGTGTGAGGTCGGGGACAACGCTACACAAAACCGTCTTTTGAATAGCACTCAGCGGCACATCGGCTTCGAGCAGCCACAGCCGGAGTGTGGCTTCATAATGAGCGGCAGCCGCATCTTTCCGGGCGGGTGTCCGCCACACATGCAATAGCACATCTTGATTGAACAGGCCGAAAACGGCATCGGTATTCCCAATGTCAATAGCGAGGGTCATTGTTTACCTATTAAAACTTTGGCTTAGAAATTTCAGCGCATCCAGCAAACCTGTGCGCCAGTATATCCATTCGTGGGCACCATCGCGAGAGCGGTATTCGTGCGGAATGGAACGTTCGGTGAGGGCGATGTGGAGCAGGGCATTTCCGGCTGATAGTGCATCGTCGTCGCCACAGTCGATGTACCAACGGACTTTTTTGAGGTCGCCTTCCGGGGCCGATTTCGCGAGGGTGATTGGGCTGTTGCGTTTCCAGGTCAGCGTCAGCCGGTCTTGTCCGGTGACAGGCCCGCTGAAAACGGGTGCGAAAACCTGATTGTAACGTTCGTCGGGGATGGCCATAACCATCTCGTCGGTGCGGGCCGAGCCGCTGAGGGCTGCACACGCGCCGAACAGGTCGGGGTGGTGCATGGCTAATACCAACGACCCAAACCCGCCCATCGACAAGCCCGAAATGGCCCGAAATTCGCGCCCGTTACGTGTTCGAAAAGTGGCATCGATGTGCGGAATGAACTCTTGGGTAAACATGTCTTCGTACCGCACTTTGCTCTGATAATCATTGATATAGAAGCTTTTGCCTCCGTCGGGCATCACAATAATCATAGGGGGCAACTCCCCCGATTTGATGCCTGCGTCGGCAATGCGGTCGGCTTCGCCAAACTGAATCCAGCTTGTCTCGTCGTCGCCGTATCCGTGGAGCAAATAGACCACCGGGTAACGCCGGTTGGAGGTATAATAATCGGGGGGCAGATAGACGGAGTACCGCACTGTCTGGTTGAGCAGCGAACTCCCAAACTGCAAGCTTTCGAGCAGGCGCGTTTCGGGAGCCGTCATCACCGGAATCGGGCCGTTATTGACGGGGGTCTGGTTGGTGTTGCGTCGGCGATTTTGGCCCTCGGCAGTACAGAGGGGTAGTGTTAAAACCGAAATGAAGAGAATGAAGCGGATTATCGCAGGGGAATTGGGTGCCATCCTGTATCTTTTTGTCAAAATAACGGCATATTTACCACTTCGTTGTCTTTCCTGCTCCCTAACCATGATTACTCGCCTGTTGACGCTCCTTTTGTGGAGCCTCAGTTCTATTGTGTTTGCCCAAAACGCACCGCTTACACCCTCCCTGCCCGACTGGGAAGATCCCACAATAATCGCCCGAAATACGGAAAAAGCCCACGCTACCGGCATCCCGTTTCCCTCCGAAAAGCAAGCCATGACCGACGATTGGCGCAAATCGCCGAAGGTACAGATGCTCAATGGCACCTGGAAATTCAAGTGGGCCAAGCACCCCAACCGCCTTCCCGGCGACTTTTTTCAACCGGCTGCTTTCGATAAAAATTGGGACGATATGCCCGTGCCATCCAATTGGCAAGTGGTGGGAGCAAGGGCCGAGAAAAACCCCGGCTATGACCGACCCATTTTCACGAACATCAAACACCCGTTTCCGGCTAATCCTCCGCGCATCACCACCGACACCAATAGCGTGGGCCTTTACAGAACCCGCTTTACGGTGCCTGCCAACTGGCGTGAGGGCGAAATTTACCTCCACTTCGCCGGGGTGCAGTCGGCCTGTTATGTGTATGTGAACGGGCAACCCGTTGGCTACCACGAAGATGGAATGACCCCTGCCGAATTTCGGGTGACGGATGTGCTGAAATCCGGCACAGAAAACCTGCTGACGGTGGAGGTAATCAACTGGTCGGACGGGAGTTATCTCGAAGATCAGGATTACTGGCGGTTGGCGGGCATCTACCGCGATGTGTTTCTGTATTCGACTCCAAAACTCCACATTCGCGATTTCCAAGTCATCACCGATCTGGACGATCAATATAAAAATGCGTCCCTCAAAATTGCTACGTATGTCCGCAATCTGACCGGACAACCCCAACCCAACTACAGCGTTCGGGCAACGCTTTATGATGCCAGTAATAAGGTGGTTTTTGCAGATGTGATGCGCTCGGCAGATGCCGTAGGCACAGAGCAGGAGGGGCTTTTGCGGCTTAGTAAAGCCATTTCGGCCCCGGCATTGTGGAATGCCGAACAGCCAAATCTATACACGCTGACCATGCAACTTGTTGGTGCTGATGGTATTGTGCAGGAAGCGGTGAGTCAACGGGTGGGTTTCCGTGAGATGACCCTGACGGGCGGGCAACTGCTCATCAACGGAAAAGCCGTAACCTTTAAAGGCGTGAACCGCCATGAGTTCGACCCGCAAACCGGACGGGTTATCAGCCGCGAAAGCATGATCCGTGACATCGAGTTGATGAAACAGCACAACATCAACGCCGTCCGTGCGTCGCATTATCCCAACGTGCCGGACTGGTATGCCCTCTGCGATCAATATGGTTTGTATGTGATTGATGAAGCCAATATCGAGAGCCACGAAATGTTCAGTAAGAACTACCCCATTGCCGACAAGCCCGAATGGCGTGATGCGTTCATGGCGCGGGGCCGGGCAATGGTGGAGCGCGACAAAAACCACCCGTCCATTGTGATGTGGTCGCTGGGCAACGAAACGAGCATGGGCCAAAACTTCACCGATATGGCCAACTTCATCAAGCTTATCGACAACACCCGGCCCATTCATTACGAAGGACGCAAAAACTACAACACTGATTTTGGGGCTGTTAATCAACCAATGACCAGCTTTGATATTATCTCCTGTATGTATCCGTCGGTGGCAGGCATGGTCGCGCTCATGCAACGCGACCTAACGCGCCCCCTGATTGTGTGCGAATATGCTCACTCGATGGGTAATGGCGTGGGCAACCTGAAAGACTATTGGGAAGCCATCGACAAGTACCCGCGGATGCAGGGGGGCTTCATCTGGGATTGGGCCGATCAGGGTTTGCAACTCCGCGACCGGGCCACGGGTAAGTTTTACAACGACCACGTCAACTGCATCGACGGGGCTAACGCGGGCGACGGATTAGTGAACGCCGACCGAACCCTCCAACCCGAAATAAACGAGGTGAAACAGGTCTATCAATCCATCAAAATTTCAGCCGTGGAGGGGTCGGTAGGGGATGCCACACGCGGTCGGATTTTGGTGCGGAACAAATATGATTTTCAGTCGCTGGAGCCGTTCACGCTGCATTGGACAGTTCTGCGGAACGGGGTACTTTTTCAGGAAGGAACGGTGAATCAACTCTTAGGGCAAGCGGGGCAAACGCAGCAAATCAACCTGCCCTACAAGCTGCCTGCCCCCCTTGTGGTGGGGTCTGAGTATTTGCTAACCATCACAATTACGCTCAAAGCCGCTACATCCTGGGCACCTGCCGGCCACGAAGTAGCGTCGGCCCAATGGCCCATTGGCCCCAAATACCAGGCTCCTCCGGTGGTGGGCATCAACCAGATTCAGTTTGTGAAACAGCTTAGTACATCGGCCACCATCAGTGTGAAAGGGATCAACTTTGCTGTTACCTTTAATCGGGAAAACAACACTATGAGCGAGTTTATTATAAATGGCAAAAACCTGATTCAGAAACCCTTAGCCCCCAGTTTGTGGCGCGTTCCAACGGATAATGACGAAGGAGGAGGAGACGCTTCGTTTGCTGCCCGCTGGCGTAAAGCAGGTTTAGACAAAGCCGTGACAACGCCCGTCAGCATGACTATTGTGAACACCCAGCGGCACATGGTGAAGGTGCGTTGCGAAAACGACATCCTACTCAACGGGGCCAAAATCCGCCAACAAACCGACTATGCCGTTTTCGGCAGTGGCGATGTGCAGATTACCACCACGTTCACCCCCGACTCAACTGGCACCTTGCCACCCCTGGCGCGGATTGGAATGCAATGCCAACTCCCCGCTGAATTCAGCAAGTTGAGCTGGTATGGTCGCGGGCCATTCGAGAGCTATGCCGACCGGAAAGATGCGGCTTTGGTAGGTAGTTATTCCGCTACGGTAGCCAGTCAATATTTTCCGTATTTGATGGCGCAGGAAAACGGCAACAAAACCGACGTTCGCTGGGCGCAACTCACCAACGAAGCCGGACAAGGCCTGATGATTTCCCGCGTGGGCGATGGATTCCTTAACATTAATGCCCGCGATTATACCGACGAAGCGTTACTGGCTGCTAAAAGTCAACAGCATCAGGAGGTGGAACGGGCTTCAGCCACCATTTTGAACATCGACGGGCAACAAATGGGCTTAGGCGGTGATGATAGCTGGACTCCCCGAACGCACGCCGAGTATTTGCTGCCCGCCAATAAACCTTATACGTATCGTTTTCGGCTCCGCGCCATCGACCGCCAAACCGATACAAAAGAGGTTTTGGCCATTCAACTGCCCGATTAAGGATGTTGAATATGATTAAATTTTTATTAAAATGGCCATAAATACTCACGATTTGTACTTAGCTCCGTCTAATGGTGGATTTGAATAAAACATCTCAAACCAAAACAAACGTAGTATGGCTTTCAATCTAATAGATGCCGCCAAGGGCTATCTGACCAATGCAGTAATCAGTAAGGCAAGTTCGATGCTGGGCGAAGATGCCGGCAGCACGCAAAAAGCCATGCTGGGTGCTATTCCGATGGTTTTGTCGGGGTTGATTAACCGCGCTGAATCGCCGGATGGGGGTAGTTTTCTATCGGGCCTACTACAGCAAGTCACAGGAGGTGCAGCCGCTTTGCCGAGCACTGCCGATGCCGAAAGTGGAAGTGCATTGCAGGGGATGATGGGCAATGGAGCATCGTTGGTTGGCTCGCTGTTTGGCGACAAAGGTAGCCTGATTGCGGGTGCGCTGTCGCAGTTTGCAGGGGTTAAATCATCATCGGCTTCGGGCATGATGGGAATGGCTGGTTCGGTTCTGATGGGTCTGTTGGGTCGTCAGGCAGCAACAAGCGGAACGGGTGTTTCGGGTTTGATGAGCTTGCTCACCGACCAGAAAGGCGCGGTTCAGTCGGCCATGCCATCTGGTTTAAGCTCGTTGTTGGGTGCTGTTCCGGGTCTGGGCGGCATGCTTGGTGGTTTGTCGGGCATTGGTAGTGGCTTGGCTGGTACCGGAGCAGGTTTAGCGGGTGCCGCAGCATCGGCCATGAGCAGTGCCAAAACATCGGTTAGCGATGCCACTCGGAGCATCGGCGGCACTGGCTACGTACAACCAACTCGTGAGGAAGATAAAGCAGCCACAGGCGGTGGATTTGGTAAACTATTGCCCTGGGTATTGTTGGGTTTAGGAGCCTTAGCCCTGTTTTTTATGCTTCGGGGTTGCAATGGCAATTCGGTTGGTACAGCCGTAACCAATTCAGTAACAGCTGTTTCTGGTGCCGCTTCTGATGCTGCCAGTTCAGCAGGGGCTGCCATGGACTCAGCCGCCAGCGGTGTGGGTAGTGCAGCCAGTTCAGTAGGCGATGCCGCAAGCGACGCAGCCAGTTCGGCCACCGATGCCGCGAGTGATGCAGCCAGTTCAGTAGGTGATGCCGCCAGCGGGGCCGTAGTCAGCCTCGGAGCCTTTGCCAAACGCAAACTCTCTTCGGGCGTGGAGTTGAACATTCCGGCCAACGGTATTGAGAGCAACCTCATCAAATTTATTGAAGACAAAGGCAAAGCCGTTGACAAAACCACCTGGTTCAACTTCGACCGCCTGTTGTTTGAAACGGGTAGTTCACGGCTTACGACTTCATCGCAGGAGCAGGTACGCAACATGGCCGAAATTCTGAAAGCGTATCCCGGCGTAAACATCAAGTTAGGCGGCTACACCGATAACACGGGCAATGCTTCGTCTAACCAGCGACTATCTGGCGAGCGGGCCACTGCCGTTATGCGGTCGTTAGCCGCTCTTGGCATCGCCAGCGACCGCCTTGAAGCCGAAGGCTACGGCCAAAGCAACCTGGTAGCTTCTAATGACACCCCCGAAGGTCGCGCTCAAAACCGCCGTATCGCGGTGCGGGTAACGAAAAAATAATGAGTGAATGAGCGAAAGAGTGAAAGAGTGGCTGGCGCGAAAGTAATACGCTTACGTCATCCGCTCTTTCACTCTTTCGCTTAATGAATTCCCCCCACCTCCAAGCTCTTCCACACAAGATCGCCCATTGTTTCGGCGCGCAGGAATTCTTTGGTGTGGTGATGCCGGGCGAGGGACTCCCGCAACTGCACCACGTTGGCCGGGGGTGAAATGGTGTCGGGCCGCATGGCCTTCATTAAATCATCGAAACGGGTTTTCTCCACCCGAAGCCGCCCCGCAATCAGTGACCGCTCTTCAATCTGGTATTGCCGAACACTTTCGGGGGTCATGTACTTCATTCCCAGTTCAATAATAGTTCGGTTCTGGGTATAATACTGCGGCAAATAGACCGATTTGCGCCCTTCATACGACTGCTGATCGAAGTCGATAGCCCGGATTCGGTAATAGACCTCGTCGAAATCAGGGGTCAGATCGACAACAAAATTGCTGGAGTGCATGTCGCCCAGCAACCGCAAAAAACACCGCTCGTTAAACTTCACGAACTCTTTGCAAAGCCGGATGGGGTTAGTAGTGCCATCGTTTAACTGATTATTAAAAAACACGTCGCCGGGAATCCCCGCAATGTGTTCCTCCACCAGTGTCTGCGCACTGGTCAGATAACTAATGCGATTGGGCGACAGAATATGCTCTAATTCAAGGCCATATACCCGCGAAGCATCGGCCCGTTTGATATAAAAATAATCGAAATTGTCGTTCACCTGATTCCGCACCCGCACCCGAAACGGTTGGGTGTTGCCGTAGGTGCAAAGGTCAACCCGGTCGATGGTGAGGTGGCCCGTTACCGACATATCACCGTCGGCTTTCAGTTCGGCATAAATCGTTTTGAGGGCTAACAAAATGTCGGTAACATCAGAAGCGGGAAAAAAAACGGTTTCCCAAAGCGTGTCTTTCCCCCGTTGATCGAATAGCGTAATGGCGTTATCGTACCGCAGTAAATCGGTGTATTGAATCGGAAGTTTAATATCGCGGCTGTACTGCCGGAGGTACTCCCGCAACACGTCGCTGATGGGATAAACCTGTTTTTTTCGGGTGATTAAAGGCATAGAGCGATACTGTTTTCTGGTTGAGAAGTGGAACTTTGCACCCGTATGAAAAACGGTTTTACAATTTGGAGTGGCGGTTTCGGATTTGTGCTGGTATGGATGGCAATAGCCGGTCCCGTGAGTTGCACCCGAACCGAGCCAACCGGCGAACAATTGGCAACGACGTACTGCGCCAGTTGCCACCACTATGCAGACCCGGCCCTGCTGGACAAAGATACGTGGCAAAAAAGTGTTCTGCCCCGCATGGCTCTGCGAATGGGCCTGATAACCGACACCAGTTCGGTGGCCCGCTACGGCGATCAGTTGGCCGAACTCGAAACCGGGATTAGGGAGGGGTATTTGCCCGCTCAACCGATGATCTCGATGGCGAACTGGCAAAAGATCGTTCAGTTCTATGGCGCGAAAGCTCCCGCCAAACTAACGTTAAGTCCTTCTGATTCAGTTGGTAAATTGACGCTGTTTACACCTGAAACACCCCGCCAACCGCTGTTGCCGCTAACAACCTTCGTTAAAATTGACCCGGCAACCCGAACCCTTCGGGTGGGAAACCGCCGGGGCGACGTGGTGACAATCAGCTCTGATCTGCAACAAACTGACTCCCTGCACCTGAGCAGCCCTCCCTCGGATGCGCTCCGGCTGTTACCCAAATCAGATTTTTCGTACCTGCTCATGGGGATTATGGACCCTAACGATCAAGCAGCCGGTCAGCTTTGGTCGGGTGGCCGCGCCGTTCGGGATTCCCTTCGCCGACCTGTGCAAATGGCTTCTGGTGACCTCGACCGCGACGGGCAAACCGACCTTGTGGTGTGTCAGTTTGGCCACAACATCGGGAAACTGAGTGCATTTTTCAAAACCGGAAACACGTATCGCGAACAGGTGATTGACCCCATTCCGGGAGCACGCCGGGCCATCGTTCGCGACCTCAACAATGATGGCTGGCCCGATATCCTGGCTCTGCTCACCCAAGGCGACGAACAGGTGGCGGTTTATCTGAATGGGCAAAACGGCAAATTCAAGAAGAAAACGCTGCTTCGGTTTCCGCCTGTTTACGGCTCCTCTTACCTCGAATTGGCCGATATGAACCGCGATGGACATTTGGACATTATCTGCACCAACGGCGACAATGCCGATTATTCCACGATTCCCAAGCCCTATCATGGAATCCGGGTCTATTTGAATGATGGTTCGTTTGGGTTTAAGGAAGCCTGGTTTTATGCCATGCCGGGAGCCAGTCAGGCCCTTGCCCGCGACTTCGATGGGGATGGCGACATGGATTTAGCTGCGATTTCGTTTTTTCCCCTGATGGATGACACCAAACGGAAACCGGCGCAGGTATTCGTTTATTTGGAGAACAAGGGCAACCTCAAGTTCACCCCCCAAACCTGGGTCGGTGCCGACAATGGACGCTGGCTTGTGATGGATGCCGCCGACCTCGATGGCGATGGCGACGACGACATTGCCCTAGGGTCCTTCTATCGGTCGGTGTCGCCCACGCCCCCCATTTGGGCCGACCACTGGTTACAGGCCAAAACGGGTCTGGTAGTGTTGCGGAACAGGAAACGGTAACCTCACCCTTTCATAAACCGCACCAGTCCAATCTCCATCAACAAAAAGCCCAAAGCAGCCAGCAGGAAGTATTTCCAGAGACTTTTGCCGAGGTTTTCCTGTTCCAGAATCTGTACAAAATCGCCATCCTGTATGCTGTCGAACACCTCCACATTGGGTTGGTTTGAGAACACCCGGCGCAATTCGTCGGCTGAGTAAAAATCCATTGCCGACTCACGGTTGCCGTGGTTAAACGCCAGCAAACGCTCCGTTTTGCCTGCTCCGTCGCCATTCGAGAGTTGTAATTCATAATAACCTGACTCCACGTTCTGTCCGGTTGACAACTCGTTGCTCTTGGGCATTTCCAACAGGAGTTGGTTGCCTACTACGCGCTGAATCGGGATGATGTCTAACTTGTCGCGCTTAAGTTTATAGACTGCTTTTTCGGAGGGATTGCTCACGGGCACCGTCAGCAGGTTATCATCGAACGAGTAGGCCGTGCGCTGCGCCCGAACGCTGAGGGCCGCCATTTTATACATCACCGGCACAAACAGCGCGTGTTCGGCAAGGTTTCCGTAGCTGGGAGCCAGCGGGTTGGCCAGCACATAGACCGAGCCGCTGCCTGCCCGAGTTTGCGAAAGTAATGTTTGTCCGTCGCGCAGGGTCAGCAACCGATTGCCGCCCGTCCATCGCCAGACCGTTACGGCTCCCGGCAAATTCAGCGGTTCTGACTGGAAACTTTTCTGAAACACATCCTGAAAAAACGGGCTGTTCCGGTCGGGGTCGGCCAGCGCAACAGGCGTGTTTCCGGGCGCGGGGGGCGTTGATTGCAAACCATTTACGCCCAAACTACCCAAAAACGAGCCATACGAGCCTGCATCGGGGTTTGGCGGTGGAATCACAGCGATGCTGCCGCCCTGCCGCACGAACCGTTCGAGTTCAGACCGCAATGTGCCACTTACCGTCGGAACGCCTTCCAGTACCACCAAATCCGTTTCTTTCAACTGCCCCACATCGAAGTTCTGAGCTGGAAATGTCTTGAACCGAAACAAACTATCGTTAGAAAAAACAGCTCGTACATAGTCAACAGGGCGGTCGCCAACGGCCCCGACCGAACGCGCCCCGGTAATGTGCATCACCCGAATGGAGGGCGAGGCTTCGATTACGAAAAAGTACTCGTTGTCGAACGTAATTGGGTAATCTTCAAACACAATCCGGCCTTTATGAAACCCCTTTTTGGTGACGTTGAAATTCAGCGAAACCGTTGCCGAACCACCCGGCTCCACATTGGCCGAAGCCGTTGACGTTTGTGTATCATCTAAATACAAGCGCACTGGCAGGTTTTTCACCGATTCGCGCCCACCATTGCGGAGGGTTACGTTCACACTGTTGTTTTGCAGTTCACGAATAAACGGTGTACTCAACCAGACCGAATCCACGTAGATATTCTTGGTCGGCTGGGCATCTAACGGCACAATAAATACCCGGTCGGTCGTGTCGATTTTCAGGCGGTTCAGGTCTCCCATCGTACTTTTCTGGAAGTCGGAGAACCAGAACAACTGATTGCGCCCACCCGGATTCAAGCTGGCCAGCAGGTTGCGTTGCCGCCTGTAAACGGCTTCCAGCGTGCGGGGGGTGTGGGCAAACCGAATGCTTGTGACCCGGTCGCGCACGGCCTCCGAGGTGCCAGCCCGTTGCTCGTCGGCGGAGAAATCATTGGTCAGCAATTGCAGCGAACTGGCGTTGCGGAACAACGTCAGCAGTTCGTCTAACTTGCCCGTGGCAATATCCAAATACCGTTTCTCGCTCAACTCGTTTTGCATACTATACGAGTTGTCCAGATATAAACTCGTTACGCCCTGCCGCGACAGGCCGAGGGCATTTTTACTGGGCAGAAACGGCTGCGCAAATGCCAGCACCAGACAAGCCAGAAACAGGCAGCGAGCCAGCAAAATGAGCCAGTGCTTCAACCGCCGAAACGATTTGGTTTCGGTCTGAACAGTTTTCAGCAAGGCCACATTGGTGAAAAACACCCGGCGTGTCCGGCGAAAATTAAACAGGTGGATAGCAATCGGCACCGATAGGGCCAGCAAGCCAAACAAAAAGGACGGATTTATGAAGCTCATGTACAGATTAAATTCTCGGTTTCCACGCCACTTCCTCAACCCCCAACTCCTGCGTCATTTTCCGGCTTAGAACAAACAGGTAGTCTGACAAACGGTTGAGGTACTGAATCACCAGCGGGTCAATGGGTACGCCCAACCGTGACGATTCATTGTCTAAGGCAATAACCAAACGCTCGGCCCGGCGGCAAACCGTTCGGGCAAGGTGCGCGTAGGAAACCGACTCATGGCCACCCGGCAACACAAAAAGCCGCAGTTCGGGAAGTTCGGCATCCATCGCGTCCATTGCCTGTTCTAATAACGAAATATCGCCTTCCTCAATATCGGGCATGGCTTTTCGGGGCGTTTTGTCTGGATCGGTTGCCAGAGTCGCGCCCACCGTGAACAGCCGATCCTGAATCTCCTTGAGCAAATCGCGCCGGGATTCGTTCACCGGCTGATCGCGCACCAAGCCAATCCACGAGTTCAACTCATCAACCGTACCATAAGAGTCAATTCTGATGTCGGCCTTACTCACTCGTCGCCCACTAATGAGCGACGTTTGTCCTTTATCCCCTGTTTTCGTGTAAATTTTCATCGTATCAAACAGCTTATCAAACCGCTTTTGTCTCTCATTTCCCCAAAATTCCACAATAAACCCGTACCGAACACGCTCTATGCAGCGAAAAACGAAAAGAGTTATCCGCCCTGCCCAATCCAGCCGTACCTTTGCCGCAATAATGAGCGGTTGATTAAGTCACGCAATCACTCTTTCGCTCTTTCACTCTTTCGCTCTTTAGTCAATGCGCGTAGGTACTTTTTTTGTCCGCGTTTGGCGGTTCTTATCCGTCGTCGGACTGGTTCTTGCCCTGCTTAACAGCTACATATCATACCCCGGAGAGGTTGCCGTTCTATTCAATTCCGCTGGTCAGGCCACGCAGTATTTGGGCCGGGAAACCCTGTTCTATGCGTCGGTGGCCATTTTTCTGGTCAACAACATCCTCATCAATTCCATTGCACGGCTCATCCCGAAACTGCCCATGAGCCAGATTCCTGTTCCTGCCGTGTGGTCCAACCACCGCGACGAACTCAATGAAATCTTGGTCAATTGGTTCTACGCGCTCATGGCGGCTGTCAACACCATTTTGGGTTTGTCGCTTATGGTGTTGTCGTTTCTGAACCGTTCCGATTTCCGAGTCGATCAATACACCTATAGCTGGTTGCTCCCATTAAGTGCATTTATGCTGGCTGCGGTGATTGTTGCCCTGCCCGTTCGCTTGCTTCTCATTAAACCGTCCAGTACCAATGAGTTCGCCTGAGTCGAGCCGTCGAGAGTACCGGAACGCCGGTGATGCGGCATTCCGACCGGGCCTTCCCAACGCGCTTTCGTTGCAGGATTTCCAGTATGAGTTACCCGACGACCGGATTGCGCGGTTCCCGTTGGCCGAACGCGATGCGTCAAAACTGCTCGTTTATCAGGGGGGCACCATCACTCACGCCACCTTCCGCGACTTGGCCGGGTTTATTCCCGCCGACAGTTTCCTGGTATTCAACAACACAAAAGTCATACCAGCCCGGCTGTTGTTCCGCAAATCAACGGGTGCCACAATCGAACTTTTTTTGCTGAATCCGCTCCCTGCCGAGCAAGCCATGAGCCTGGCAATGGAACAAACCGGGTCGGCGGTGTGGCAGTGCATGATTGGCAACCGCAAACGCTGGAAACCCGAAGAAACCCTCCAAACCACCCTCGAAACGGCTGAGGGCAGCCTGATACTAACGGCGAATTATGTTGATTATGAGCGATCAACGGTTGAGTTTAGCTGGAGTCCCGCGTCCGAAACGTTCGCGCATCTGATTCAGTTGGCGGGCCAGATTCCGTTGCCACCTTACCTCAACCGCAACCCCACCGAGTCCGACCGCAACACTTACCAGACCATCTACAGCCGCAACGAAGGAGCCGTAGCTGCGCCCACTGCCGGACTGCACTTCACCGAGCGCGTGTTCGATTCGCTCGCCCAGCGTGGCATCGACCATGAGTATTTGACCCTGCACGTGGGTGCCGGAACCTTCCAGCCCATCAAAACTGACGACCCAAGTCAGCACATCATGCACACCGAGCAGGTGGTTTATACCCGCCAGAATCTGGAAAATATCCTGCCTCACCTCGGCCACCTGCTTCCCGTTGGCACCACCTCCATGCGGAGCCTCGAAAGTTTGTACTGGTTCGGTGTAAAACTGCTCTGCAACGACCCCAACCCGTTCACTCTCGATCAACATTTCGCCTACTCGATTCCCACCGACGAGCAACCGACCCCCATCGAAGCGGTTGAGGCCATGCTTCGCTACATGCAAATCCATCAGCTCGAAACCATTGTGGCGCACACCGCCATATATATAAGGACCGGCCGGTCCGCCGGTGCGGTGGACTCGCCGGGATACGCTCTGAAAATGTGCCGGGGCATCATCACTAACTTCCACCAGCCTGGCTCCACGCTCATCCTGCTCATTGCCGCCCTCATCGGCCCCAACTGGCGTTCTATATATGATGAAGCTCTCGAAAATGACTACCGCTTCCTCAGCTACGGCGACTCGTCGTTGTTGCTGCCCTGACCCCACGCCAAAAAATGACCAATTAAACCCGCAGGAGTCAGAACACCATGGGAACGTTGAATCAATTGCTGTCGGGAGCAAGTAAAATAGTTAAAAAAATGGCTCTATTTGGAGTCAAATCGTTGGGTTTCGATTTGCTCAGTAAGAGCCAAACCCAAACGTATCTTGCCAACTATTTAGTAGGAACTCATCCCGCCAACTCGCTCACTCTGCCCCAAGTGGCTAATTTAGCCCAACCCACTACCCCAACTTTTCAGGAAACAGAAATCACCACGGAGCCGATTCACGTCTGGCGGTACGAACCTGGGCAGAAATCGGCCACGCTGCTCCCCTGTGGTGTGTTGCTCACCGATCATAAAATCCTCAATACCGATTATTGGAGTCACGACATAGTCAAGAAGCCGTACCGACCGAAACGAACCCAACGGCACGTCCAAACCGTGATTGCCCCGTTCAGTCATTATTTCGACGGCGACGTGTTTGTGGGTTATTATGACTTCATGTTGCTGGTGGCCGCCAAAATTTGCCGCATCAAAGCCGCGATTCCCGTCGACGAGTTTGCCAACGCTATTGTTGCTTACCCACTTGTCGACACCACCTACGAACGGGAATTTCTGACCCTGATGGGTTTTAAACCCGATCAAATTGTGGATACCCGGCAGACCAATGTCCAGTTTGAACAGTGTCTATTGGGCGATCACACCAACTGGGCGCACCAGAACATAGCCGATATCATGGCTCTCAAGAATGAGGTAGAGTGCAAATTGCAGATCAAACGCACCGCCCGCAACCGGGTCTATATCAGCCGTGCCTGTCGTCGGCGTATCCTGAACGAAGAAGCCCTGATCGAAATGCTCAGGCGGTACGATTTCCACATTATCGAAGACAAGCCCCGCACTATTGCCGAACAGTGCGCCATCTATAAAAACGCATCCCTTATTATAGGTCCCCACGGCGCGTCGTTCACCAACCTCATCTGGTGCGAGTCGGGCACCCGCATCATCGAATTATTTGCCCCCAACTACGCGCCAAATTACTTCCTGTACATAGCCCAGCTCATGAATCTGCGCTACTCCGCCTACTCCGAGGAAACCGTTTCTAACCTCGACATGAGCACTATCGGCGACGACATCTCCCTCTCCATCCCTAATCTGGAGCAGATTCTGGTTAGTCTTCTGGAGCCGAGCGTGTCTGTACATCTCTCAGATTTTTAATACGTCCGAATCCAGAAGGCCAATCGGAGTATCTGAAACTCGTTATGATTCGTGAGCGACAATCAGCAATTAATCGTCTTTTACCAGTAGTGTAATTGCACCGGAAAAATCACCCATATTTGTGGTTTTTTGTAATATAAGGAGAAAAAGTATTAACCTTGTCTTAACGATGAGCGTATCCGGCAGCGGTATTCCTACAAAGGGTGGCTTAGTAGCCAGACATAATAGGGTTATCTGCACTGTAATAAATAAAAACGGATCAACTATACCTTACTACATGTCTTTTTAACCTTTACTCCTATGAATTTTACGTTTAAGATTGCCTGCGCAGTAGTTTTACTGGGGGTTTCTATGCCTTCATCAGGACAGTCAATACTGCTTGCCAAACGAGTGGAGATTACCAAACAGGTTTGGCCTGAGCGGGCAGAGGCTAAGGGGAGTCGTAGCGAGTCGGTAAGAACCGTTGAGCGTTTTGTCAACCCGTTGGATGTTCCGGTAAAAGGGAGCATAAAAGATGAAAAGGGTGAAGCGATTGTCGGGGCAAGTGTCATTATAAAAGGATTGACCAAAGGCACCACGTCGGATGCTGACGGGCGGTTTTCATTTTCAGTACCAACGGATAAAGCTTCGATAATCATCAGCTATATCGGGTACGAAACGCAGGAGGTTCCAGTAGGCAATCGCACGCTGTTTGATATTGTTTTGAAAGCCGACTTAAAGCAATTGGATGAGGTAGTGGTTGTTGGTTATGGCGAAATTAAAAAAGCCGATCTGACGGGAGCCGTAGCACAAATTCAGACAAAAGACATTACAAGAGCCAATCCAGTGGTGGCTGCCAGAGCTATTCAGGGGCAGGTTGCGGGGGCTACCGTAACCAAATCGAGCAACAAACCCGGTGCGGGCTATAGCATCACCATTCGGGGAGAGAACACAATTAACAACTCAACCGAGCCACTAATCGTGATCGACGGCCTGATTGGGGGTGATCTCAATAACCTCAATCCTAACGACATTCAAACGATGGATGTGCTGAAAGATGCCTCATCGACCGCTATCTACGGGGCAAGGGGTGCCAACGGAGTCGTTATTGTGACGACCAAGAAAGGATTGTCGGGCAAACCACGGGTGAGCTACGATAGCTACGTGGGGGTGAAAGTGCCGGCCCACCTTCCGAAGCTGATGAACACCGAGCAGTTTTACAAGTCCATCTACACCGACCGAATTCTGGAAGGGGCAACCGGGGCTACGTTTACGGCTGCCGAAACGGCCAACATCAAGAATGGTCAGACTACCGATTGGGTCGATTTAATTACCAACCCGGCGCTTCAGATGAGTCATAACCTAAGCGTATCGGGCGGTACTGATAAAACGACCTACCGTTTCTCGGCGGGTTATTTGAACGAAAACGGCAACGTGCTCTATACCGGCTTTAAGCGTTATAACCTGAACGCGGGCCTCGATAGTAAACTGGGCGAACGTTTTCGGGTTGGCTTCACGTCCTATTTAACATACAGCAATCAGGATGTCGGATCGCAGGAATCCCTGCGTAACGCGTATCGGGCACGACCAACGGGTACGGTGTATTACGCCGATCTGGCTAACCCCTCAGAAAATGGCGATTTGAACATTGATGGCTATGCCTTTTGGATGGGCATCAACGATAAGCAGGTAGGTAATCCACTGACGGATATTGACCCGAATACGTCCAAATTCCAGACCACCGTCATGACCGCCCTGGGTAATGCCTATGCCGAAGTAAGTCTGGTGAAGGGCTTAACATTCCGAACGTCGCTGTCTGCCTCGTATAGCGCCACGAAAATCGGTGATTTCAGAGGACAATGGTCAAAATCGCAGATCGGGGCCAAGCCAAGAGCGCAGTACGACAACCGAACGGTGGGTAACTATACCATCGACAATATCCTGAATTATAACCTGGAGTTGGGTAAACACCGGCTAACCGTTACCGGCTTGCAAAGTGCGTTTTACCAACGAAACGAAACCTACACGATAGCCGTCAGAGATTTGCCTTATGATTCGGACTGGTACGCATTGAATACGGCCGCGACTATTGCGGGCATTGGTAGTTCACTAATTGAGCGTTCGTTGCTGTCGTATATGGGTCGGATCAACTATTCGTTCAACGATAAGTACCTGTTGACCCTGACAGGGCGTTCTGACGGAGCTTCTCAACTGTCGGAAGGTAACAAATGGGCCTTTTTCCCGTCGGTAGCCCTGGGCTGGCGAATTGGCGATGAACCATTTATCAGAAACCTCAATGTGTTCTCGGCCCTCAAATTGCGCCTGAGCTACGGACAGGTGGGTAACTCTACGGTAAACCCCTACAGTACGCAGGCGGGCCTGGTCAATACAGGATACGATTTCGACGGGACAGCAGCCTACGGATTTGCGCCGGCCAACCTGGCCAACAAGGATCTGCGCTGGGAACGCAGCAAAGAATTTAACGTAGGCGTTGATTTCGGCTTCTTCAAAAACCGGATATCAGCCTCGCTGGAGGTCTATAACAGAAAGACGGTTGACTTGATTCTGAACCAGAAAATCCCGACGGCTACGGGCTTCTCGCAGGTAATTGCCAACGTGGGCGAAATTGAAAACAAAGGGGTTGAGCTTACGCTCAATACGGCCAATATTGCCAAGGCCAACTTCAGTTGGAACAGCACGTTTGCCTTTACCCGAAACCGGAACAAGCTGCTCTCGTTGTATGGCAATGGACAAACCGTTGATAAAGGCAACCGACTTTTTGTGGGTTACCCGATTCGGTCAAACTTCGATTATAAGTTTGATGGTATATGGCAAACCGCCGATAAAGAACTGGCGACCAAATACAAGCAGGTTCCGGGTTCGGTTCGGGTTGTGGATGCCAATAATGATGGCGTAATTTCATCGACCGATGCCATCGACGACCGCATGGTGCTGGGTACTCAGTTGCCTAACTGGATTTTAGGGATCACCAACCGGTTTAAATACAAGGATTTAGACTTCTCGTTCTTCACCTACTACCGCAATGGGGTGCAGTATAATAACAGCACACTTTCGGGAACATTCGGGGATGTTGCGGGTACTCGCTACAACCGCTTGGCCTCGCTGGATTACTGGCGGAGCGACAATCCATCGAACACCTATTTTGGGGTAGTAGCCGCCAATCCGTACCGGGGTGCGATCAACTATCAGGATGCCAGTTTCCTGCGGATTTCTGATATTACGTTGGGATATACCATGCCGAAAGGGATGACTGATCGCCTGAAAATCGCCAGTGCCCGCGTCTATACACAGGTTTTAAATCCGTTTGTATTCAGCAAATTCACTGGATTTGATCCTGAATTCAACTCTGCCATTTTTCAGGACGACGTACCCTCGGCCGTGTATTCTTTGGGCGTAAACGTCAGTTTCTAAACCTTGACTCTTAAACGGAAAAACAATGAAATTTAGACAACATATACGACTTTCCGCCTTTGCCATTGCCTTGACGGGCGTTGTTGCTTCGGGTTGTAAAGACGACTTTCTGATTGAAAAACCAGTGACAACCCTCACCACCGACGTGTATTATGCTACCGAGGCCGGGTTTGAGGATTTGGTTCGGTCGTGCTATCCGCTGCTACGGAACATTTACCAGTCACGCGGTCTGGTGCTGAGTGGAACGGATATTTTCTTTGGCGGTGGATATGGCGATCCTAAGTTTGCTACGAATGTTGGTAGCCCGCTGGATCAGTATGATGTTCGCCTGAATGGGTCGATTGCCGAGGTGCAATCCCTCTGGACGCTGCTCTACGCCGAAGTTGCCCGGACGAATACCGCTATCGACAGAGCCGCCAAAATCACGACGATGGCTGCGGCACTGAAAGATGCCCGTGTATCCGAAGCCAAATTTCTACGGGCGTTGGCTTATTTCTACCTGGTGCAGCAATGGGGCGATGTGCCCATGCCCTTGACCGAAACCCTAAGCCCGAGCAAAGACGGCACCCGAGTGCCGTCGGCGGAGATTTACAAACAAATTATTGCTGATCTGGTCGAGGCAGAAGTCAAACTACCCGTTACCGCGTCGAACTATGGGCGTATTACCAAAGGAGCCGCTCAGTTTTTGCTGGCCCGCGTTTATTTAACACGGGGTTGGAATTTTAATAATTCGCTCGGTGGGTCGGCTGCTGATTTTGATCTGGCCCTACAATACGCTGATAAAATCATTGATACATACCCGTTGGCGGCAAACTATAATGCCTTGTTTCCGACTCGAAATGAAAACCCACTGAAGCAATATACGGGCGCACAGAATGACAAGAATCCGGAAATCATTTTTTCGGTGCAGTACAATGCCGATGTGCTGACCAACAAAACGGATGCCGCTTTTTTGCCCGTCGATCCCGCTGGCGGCAATAATCTGCATTCTGTTTTTAATGGAAGTGGCGAAGGTTTTCCAGGCTCGAAAGGCCGAACAACCGATTACAATCGCGCACTGGGCATTTACCCGTTGGGGTCAACAATTTATCGGATGTATGACCCTGATACCGATTCACGGTACGACCATAATTTTTTAGAAGTTGGGTACGCTTTGTTGCCTGTAGCGGGTTTCCGTGCGTTACCCGTGGCCAATCCAACGTTGCGAGTTGACATCAAAGCAGGTGATACCGTGGTATATTATCGGCCCTGGAACAAACCGGCTACGGCCCTGGCTGATCGGGGGATCGATGTGGGCGGAAAGCGGAATTATTCGGTCATCAACAGCGAGGAGTGGGGTGGAAATTATAACCTCGTGAATGGAATTGCCGTAAGCGGATTTCCATCCGGGGAGCCACACATGTGGAAATTCTGGCAACCGGGCATTCCGTATGGTGATGCGTTCGGCACCTTTAATGAATGTGTTTTCCGGGCTGCTGAGGCCTATTTGATTGGTGCCGAAGCGATTGTTAAAGGTGCAAAAGGGGCGAAATTAGGTGGGGCCGAGGTGTATTACAATCGGGTTCTGGACCGGGCACTTGGCACCAGGAAAGCCGCCGATCCTAAATCCGCGAAGTTTCCCGAAGATCGGAAATCGCTGGAAGCTGTTTCGTATCGGGCTACGGCAGCCAATATCTCTACTGACTTGATTCTCGACGAACGGGCCAGAGAGTTACTGGGCGAATATGATCGCTGGTTCGATTTGAAACGGACGGGCAAGCTAATTGAGCGGGTAAAAAAATACAATCCCTGGGCGGCCAAGAGCAACACAATCAAGGACATTCATTACCTACGACCAATTCCGCAAGCCGAAATCGATTTGTCGTTTCCGAAAATGACACAAAATCCGGGGTATTAAAAGTCACCTGTTTTTTTGACCGAAGGGAGGAGAAAAAATGTTTCTTCTCCCTTTTCTTTTTGTTGGTAACTACTACGTCTCATTGAAAAATAATGAAAAACATCCTTTTCGCTCAAATAGTACTACTTTCCTTTTGTAGCCTTTCGGCTCAAGGTCAATGGAAAGACCTTTTCAATGGCACTGATTTAAAAGGCTGGACAAAGCGAAATGGCAACGCAGAATACAAAATAGTGAATAAGGCGATTGTCGGGATTTCGCAGCTCAACACGCCCAATACCTTTCTGTGTACCGAAGAAACCTACGGTGATTTCGTCCTCGAACTTGAGGTGAAGGTAGAGCCGGGGCTAAACTCAGGCATTCAAATCAGAAGCCTGAGCGACCCGGCTGTTATGGCTGGCCGAGTGCATGGCTATCAGGTGGAGATTGACCCGGCAGAACGCGCCTGGAGCGGTGGGATTTACGATGAAGCCCGAAATGGCTGGTTATATCCGCTGTCGATCAATCCGAACGGGCAAAAAGCATTCAAAAACGGCCAATGGAACAAGTACCACATCGAAGCCATTGGCCCCCGTCTGAAAACCTGGATCAACGGGATTCCCTGTGCCAACGTGCTTGACCCCCAAACAGCACGCGGGTTTATTGCCTTGCAGGTGCATCAGATCAGGAACGAAACCCAAAACGGGCTAACCGTTCAATGGCGCAACATCCGAATCGCGACCGAAAACCTGAAAGACGTGGTTTGGCCGGGCAGTGAAGCGATTCAGGAAGTGAACTACCTGCCCAATCAACTGTCTGAAAATGAGACCAGAAAAGGGTGGCGGTTGCTGTGGGATGGCAAAACGTCGGCGGGTTGGCGCGTGGCGAACGGCGATAATTTCCCAACTGCAGGTTGGGCCATTCAGGATGGAGTACTCAGCGTGTTGGGGTCTAAAAAAGATACGCTCGGAAAAGGGGGCGACATTGTGACCGACAAGGCGTTTGCCAACTTTGAACTCGAACTCGATTTCAAACTCAGCACAGGTGGCAACAGCGGTGTGAAATACTTGGTGGTCGAAGATCGCAAGAAAAAGCCAGGGACGGGTTTGGGGCCGGAGTTTCAGATTTTGGACGATAAAGTACACCCCGATGCCAAAGAAGGGGTGAACGGCAACCGTACCACCGGCTCGCTGTATGACCTCATCACCGCCGAAAACCTCTCGGAAGGCAGCCCTGACAAACGCATGAATCCACCGGGAAAATGGAATAAACTGCGGATTGTGGTGAACGGCGGGCACGTTGAACACTGGCTGAACAACCTGAAAATGGTTGACTATGACCGCCACTCACAGCTATTCCGCAATCTGGTGGCCAAGAGCAAATACAGCACGTCCCCCAAGTTTGGGCAGGCTCCTTCCGGCCATATCTTGTTTCAGGATCATGGCGATAATGTGCAGTTCAGGAGTATCAAAATCCGGGAATTTTAGGCCTGATTGACCCTTTGCCCACTCTGAATTGACTGCCAAGCCCGCAAACCCGTATCTTTGCGCTTTAATTTCCCAGATGAAGTGGAGAAAACTTCACGCTTTCGCTCTTTATGAATTTTATCGAAGAACTCCGCTGGCGGGGCATGTTGAACGACATGACCCCCGGAACCGAAGAACAACTTTCCAAAGAAATGACCGCCGGGTACATTGGCTTCGACCCAACGGCCCCCTCCCTGCATATTGGCAATTTGGCCACCATCATGTTGTTGGTGCATTTTCAGCGGGCGGGCCACAAACCGTTCGCTCTCGTGGGAGGGGCCACTGGCATGATTGGCGATCCATCGGGCAAAGCCTCCGAACGCGATTTCCTGTCCGAAGAAACGCTGCGGGCCAATCAGGAAGGCATCAGGAAGCAGTTAGCGCATTTTCTCGACTTTGAAAGTGGAGCCAATGCCGCCGAAATGGTCAATAATTACGACTGGTTCAAAGATTTCTCGTTCCTGGGGTTCCTCCGCGAAGCCGGCAAACATTTAACCGTTAATTATATGATGGCCAAAGACTCCGTTAAGAAGCGGCTCGAAACGGGCATCTCCTTCACCGAGTTCTCGTATCAGCTTCTCCAGGGGTATGATTATTACTGGCTCTATAAGAATAAAGGAGTACGATTGCAGATGGGGGGCTCCGATCAATGGGGCAACATTACTACGGGCACTGAACTAATCCGTCGCAAAGAAGCTGGCGAATCAACCGACGAACCCCGCCCCGACGAAAGCCTTGCCTACGCACTCACCACCCCACTCGTCACCAAGTCCGACGGCACAAAATTTGGCAAAAGCGAATCGGGCAACGTCTGGCTCGACTCCCGAATGACTTCACCCTACCAGTTTTACCAGTTTTGGATCAATGCCGCCGACGAAGACTGCGCCCGACTCATTCGCGTATTCTCTTTATTAAGTAAGGACGAGATCGAAACCGTGGAGCAGCAACACGCCGAAGCACCCCATTTGCGTTTGCTTCAAAAAGCGTTGGCGCAGGACGTAACGATTCGAGTTCACGGGCAGGTTGGTTACGACTTGGCCGTAAAAGCATCGGAGGTATTATTTGGCAAAGCCACCCTCGAAACGCTCCAACAAATCGAAGCCCACGAGTTCGACGTGATCTTTGAAGGCGTACCTCAAACCGAAATCACTACCGACAACCTGGCCCAAGCCCAAAACCTAACCGATTTGTTATCTGTGGCCACCCGTGGCGAAGTTTACCCCTCAAAAGGCGAAGCTCGCCGTGCTATTTCGCAAAATGCGGTAAGTATCAACAAAACAAAAGTATCTGATCCAATTGCCCCAGTACCTTTAGAATGGCTTCAGGGACGCTATTTGTTGATATCGAAAGGCAAGAAGAATCACCTTCTCAAAAAAGTGTAGATTTTTTCGGTGGATAAGTCGAAGCCTTTCAGCGACTTATCCACTTTTGTTTTAATTGTTTATAGAAATCATTAAAACAAGGCTTGACAAGTGCTTCAAAAAAGTCTTACCTTTGCAGTCCCAAAAGAGGGGAACAGGCCAACAGCGATTCTAAACCGCCTTTTAGCCTGCACCGTTGACAAGCCAAGTTCTGAAATAAACTAAAAAATATTTCACCCTTTACTTGACAACAGCTTTTAAAAGTACTACTTTTGCACTCCCATTCAACGGGAACACAACACAGACAAAGCAAACGAGCTTTCTCTACCACGCCAAC
>JANOCD010000071.1:0-19070 GCA_031411995.1 Cytophagales bacterium | reverse complement strand
GGAATCAGGCAGGGGGCAAGATTGTGGTGCTAACCTAATGCCGAAAGCCCAACCAATTAGTTGGACTTTCGGCTTAATTGGCAATTCTATCAGGCTCAAATTCGCTTATCGGCCTCACGCTGAAAGGGTTGATTATAGAACGCCTAGTGAGGACACAGACCACGGTAGAGCATACGACCGTCGGCGCTGGCCCACTCAGATTTTTATCGATTCCCCTTTGCTCTATTATGCGTTTTGCAGAGCATCTGGCAGTTTTTAGCATCGGTCGCTCCGCCTTTGCTCCAGGCGGCTACGTGGTCGGCATCCATGTCGGCTTGCTTCCAGATTTTGGTTTTGTTGGCATCGTGCCCAAGCGCACACAGCGGGCAGTTTGAGACACCGTTTTTCTCGGCTTCTGCCGTTTGTTTGGTATAAACGGCTTTTTTGGTTGCCTCTTCGAAAACCCGGACATCCAGCAGTTTTGTATTGACCGAACCCCCCAGAATAAACTCAAACACGCCTTTTCGCTGTTTCACGTATGGGTCGGCGTAGAGCGTTTTAACGTTGTCGGCTACCTGCCTCGGGTTGTAGGGTTTTTGGTGGTAGGTTTCGTAGAGCTGCCCCCACTCCAGCCCCCGCATTTCGCTTTCTACGCCCGTAAAGACAGTCGAAACCCAGTCGATGACGCTGTTGAAGTAGGTTTTCAGTTCCGTGATGTTCGTGTCGTGCCGGTGGCGGCTCATATAATCGCCTACGTTGTCGTTGCTGACCCATTCTAAGGCCCGTTCCAGAAACTCCTGCCGGTTGACCGTTCCCGATACGTAGGCCGACCATTTCTGAATGTTGGCGTTTCGGCTGTTGCTGAACTCGGCTTTGGCGAGCGTCACAAACGGTCCCGAATAAACAGCGTTGAGCAACTCCTGAGCGTTGAGCGGAACGCCCACAATATTGATGGTGCGAAACCATTCTTTTATCTCGCTTTCGGTGCCTTCGCACTCGTAAATGAGCAATTTAGTGGCTAAAAGTTGCGCCTGTTTGTTGGTCGCACTGCTACTGAAATACTGCTCCATGCCGTGTTCGTCTTTGATGGCGAATCTGTCGGTTACGTAACGCCCAATGCTGGTAATCCGCTGCTGCCCGTCGAGCACTTCGAGGGTGCCATCACTCAGTTTGTTGAAATAAATCAGGCCCAGCGGGTAATCTTTCAGGATCGATTCGATAACGGCTAAATCTCGTTTGCTTTCGGCATAGATGTAGTTGCGCTGGTATTCGGGCTGAATAGTCAGTTTGCCCGCCAGCCCAAACAAACCCTTACCTTCCAGTTGATTATATACAAAGCCCTCGCAAATGTCCTGTACGCTCAGGTCGGTTCGTAGTGTTGTTTTCATCGGGTGAGATTCTTGTGCTTTATCAATAGTCTGCTGTATATTCTTTGTCCATTGACATACCCCCTATCTGTTTTTCCCTTCCAATTCGAGACAATTAATCCAGACACTTTCCCCTCTTTAACTTCATAGTCACTACCCACAATCTCAAACTGTTCGGGCGAGTATTTATCGAGGAAGCTAATCGGCACGCCCATAACGCCGTCGTAGTCGGAG
Organism: Cytophagales bacterium; assembly: GCA_031411995.1. Classification (GTDB taxonomy): domain Bacteria; phylum Bacteroidota; class Bacteroidia; order Cytophagales; family Spirosomataceae; genus Rudanella. Next base: position 17,490 of record JANOCD010000071.1, on the reverse strand, counting down.
GGAATGGCATCGGTGAATGAGACTTCGATGGCATCGTAATTGTCGTAGCGGTCGTAGGCATCTTTGCCTTTTATCTCTTTGTGTTTGCTAAAACGCAGGTTATCGGCCATGGTCATCAAGGGCAGGGGCTGGTGCCGTCGGCCGTGTTCAATGTTGGTAAACCAGCAGGAGTTGCCAAGCCGTGTGTAGTCGCCTACGTAGCCAAGCCGGGCCGCTTTTTGTTTGTCTTTTTCATCAATTTTCGTACCCGCAGGCACCGCAAAAACCATGTCGTTCCCATTGCCGGTAGCACCGAGCCAGAGTTTATCATGTTTGATAAGCGGGAAAACTTCTTTGTACGTAATGGCATTCATGTTGCCAATTAGCGCAAACTGCTTGTCGGCTTCCAGAATCCAGGCCAGAAACTCGCGAAACAGCGAGAACGGTGGATTAGTGATGATGATGTCGGCTTCGTCGCGTAGTTTCTTTATTTCCTTGCTTTTAAAATCGCCCTCGCCTTCCAGATAATGCCACTCCAGATCGTTCACATCGATTCGCCCGTCGCCCTGTCGGTCGTGGGTAAGAGTAAAAATCTTGCCATTGACAACAGTTTTTTTTGCGTCATATTGCGGGTCTAAGGTCTCAAACAGCGTCGGCTGGTAGCCGTTTCTGTAGGTTTTGCTATCGGGCGCATAGCTCGTACTAATGAGTTTTTTCAGACCAAACCGTTCAAAATTCTGGGCAAAAAACCTGGTGAAATTGCTCCATTCGGGGTCGTCGCAGGGCAGCAAAACGGTTTTCCCCCTGAACATGTCGGGGTTATACTCTAAATACGCCGTGATTTCCTTTTCAATATCGTGGTATTGCGTATAGAACTCGTCATTTTTTGCATTCTTGGCTTTTGTCAGATTGCTATTCGCCATAAGTTGGGGATATTGTCTATTTCGTCAAAAATAATGATTTAACACGAAATTTAAGCTTTCAAACAGCATATTAAGTCATTATAGCTTCTCCAACCCCTCCACAAACGGCTGGTCGTAGAACCGCTTGCCGGTGGCTTTGTAGAGCGCGTTCGCAACGGCGGCAAACACGGGCGGGTAGGCCGGTTTAGGCCGGTTTACCCATGCCACCGGAGTGGCGCACCACCGAAACCTGTAGTCGAATCCACTGCTGAATTGCCTAACTTTGTTCGCAACCGTTAATCCGAATAAACCATGAAAAGACTTATCTACTTCTCGTTAATGCTGTTGTTGGCAGGGGCCTGTCAGCGTGTTTCTATTCCGACTACAAAACGGGTCGTCCTAACGGGAATAGACGGGTCTAAAAAACCCGGCGATGATTTTTTTACGTATGCCAACGGCATTTGGAATGATACCGCCCGGATACCGGACAGTCAGGCAGGCGTAGGGTCTTATTCCTTTTTGAATTATCCGCAACGGATCCGGCTACAGGCAATTCTGGACAGCGTTTCGGCAAGCCAACAGTCAGCAGGGAGCATCGAACAAAAGGTGGGTGATTTTTATGCGTCTGGCATGGACACAGCCGCCATCAATAAACGAGGGTATGATCCCATCAAGCCCCTGCTCGCCCGCATTGATGCCCTAACGGATATTCCTTCGTTGTTGACGCTGGTGGCTGAAGAACAAAACGTAGGTAATCGGTCCATGATTGGTTTCTACGTAGGCCCCGATAACCGGCGGAGTACGGTCAATATTGCTCAGTTCAGTCAAACCGGCATTGGCTTGCCAGAACGGGACTACTATATCAAAACCGATTCGTCAACCGGCGCGATTCAAAAAGCGTATCGAACCTATCTCACCCGCCTGTTTGAACTGACCGGCACTGAAACAACGACTGCCGGGAAGAACGCTGCCGTTACCTATGATGTTGAAAAGCAATTGGCCACCGCCCACCGAACTAATATTGAACGCAGGGATGTAAAGCTGAACTACAATAAGCTGGCAGTCGCTGATTTGTCAAAAAAACAGCCTACCCTGAACTGGACAGCGTTGATGAACAGCTTAGGCGTAACCGCCGATTCGGTCAACGTGGCCCAACCAGCTTATTATGACAAGCTGAATACGATGCTAACATCGGTTTCTATTGATGATTGGAAAGTCTATTTAAAAGCCCACGCGCTGACCAACTATGCAACGTACCTGAGCCAACCGTTTGTCGATGCTTCTTTTGCGTATGCCAAAATTCTGACTGGACAAGCGGTGAAGAAAACACGATCCGAAGAAATGACCCAGACGGTTGATGGCTCGCTCGGTGAAGCACTGGCGCAGTTATACGTAAAAAAATACTTCCCGGACGAGGCCAAGAAACGGATGGCTGTTCTGGTCGATAACCTCAAAAAAGCCTTTGAAGCCCGTATCAACAAGTTGGACTGGATGAGCGATTCGACCAAGGCCAGGGCCAAAGAAAAGCTGTATGCATTCAGTCAGAAAATCGGTTATCCTGACAAATGGCGGGACTACTCGAAGGTGGTTGTGAAACGGAATGCGTATTTCGAGAACCGCCTGTCGGCCAACAAAAACGATTATGTTCAAAGCCTGGCAAAAGTCGGGAAGCCAGTTGATCGAACGGAATGGCACACGACTCCGCCAACGGTAACGGCGTATAACAATCCTCCGCTCAATGAAATTGTTTTCCCGGCGGGCATCCTGCAACCCCCTTATTTCGATGTGAATGCCGACGATGCACTAAACTACGGCGGAATCGGCATGGTGATTGGTCACGAAATAACGCACTCGTTCGACGATCAGGGGGCGCAGTTTGATAAATACGGCAACGTAACAAACTGGTGGACTAAAGCAGATTACGCAAAATTCAAAGCCAGAACCCAGCAGGTAATCGACCAATACAATCGGTTTACCGTACTGGATTCAGTGCATGTAAAAGGTGCCCTAACGGTGGGGGAGAACACCGCCGACATTGCGGGCGTTGCCATTGCCTACGATGCCTTTAAGTTGACCGAGCAGGGTAAAAGTATGGAGAAGCTGGATGGCTTTACCCCCGATCAACGGTTCTTCATCTCAATAGCCCGAATCTGGCGCGTAAAAACCAGGACTGCGTATATGGGGATGTATGTAAATACCAATCCGCATTCCCCGGCCAAGTGGCGCGTAAACGGGCCACTCATGAACTTTACGCCGTTTTACAACGCCTTTAATCTGCAGCCGGGCGATAAAATGTATAAGCCCGAACAGGACAGGATAGTCGTTTGGTGAGATGGTCACAATCAAGCTCTCGATGCCCGCAGGGCTGGCAAACCAATTCCGCTTGCATCGAAGCCTCCATCCACGGCAATCATTTGTCCGGTAATGAAGGCTGCTTTTTCGGAGCATAGAAACACGATTGTTTCGGCAATATCCTGTTCAGTTGCCGACCGATTCAGCGGAATACCGTCGTAATAGGCCTTGATAATGTCGGGCGAATGCACGGCTTCGGCCAATTTGGTCTTTACCGGGCCGGGCGACACGCAGTTTACCCGCACGCCATAATCGCCCAGTTCAACGGCCAATTGTTTGGTTAAATGAATAACGGCGGCTTTCGAGGTACCATAAGCAACCCGCAGGGTACTGGCTCGAAGCCCCGAAATGGAGGCTATATTCACGATGGCTCCCCTGCTTTCTGTCAACGCTGGAATTGCAGCCTGCGAACACAGGAAAACCCCATCTAAGTTGGTGGACATAACCGTTCGCCAGGCCTCAAAATCCGTTTGGTCGAGCGGACTGAAAATGGCAACCCCCGCATTGTTGACGAGCGCGTCGATGCGTCCGAAGGCAGCGAGTACTGCTGCCACCATATCATCTACCTGACCCGGCACCGAAACGTCGCAGCAGAGGGGCAACGTGCCGGGCAGTTGCGATGATGCCTGTTTTAGTTCCGGTTCGTCGCGGTCGATCATCGCAACCTGCCAACCGTCGGCTAAAAACAACTTTGTAGTGGCCAGCCCAATGCCACGGGCCGCACCGGTTACGAGGGCAATTTTGTTTGTCATTGGTTTAGGAATTGATTCACGTAGAGACGGTTGCATCAATTGACACCATCTTGCCCGCCCATCTTTTCGCGGACTTTATATTCATCCAGATCAATTAACGCCATGTATTTTCGAATTAGTTCTTCATCGAATTCCGCCCGCTGATTCATATCGTTAAGCAGTTTTCGCTGCCGATCTAACAGATTCAGATAGGTACGGTGGTAGTCAATCCGTGCCGTTTCGGTTGTGTTGTCCGACTCGTCCTGTTCCTGATTGAGCAGTTGCAGGTCAAGTTGTAGTCGTTCGTATAGATTGGCGATGTGTTTATTGGAAAGCTTATCAATACCAGCCTCATCTAAAAACTGAAGCGAGAAATGGGCCATTTTCTTTTGAATGATGCGCTCCTGTTGCTGTTCGGGAATAGTGGTGTGCCTGTCCTCGATCTTTAGTATCCGAATCAACCAGGGGAGGGTCAAGCCCTGCAATACCAGCGTGACCAGAATAACGACAAAGGTGATGAATAGAATCAGGTTGCGGTGCGGGAAAGGCTGCCCCGTTCCCGTAATCAGGGGTATTGAGAGGGCAGCGGCCAGCGAGACTACCCCGCGCATACCGGCCCAACCCAAAATCAGAGGGCCTTTCCAGCCCGGATCAGAATCGGCAACCGTGATGAACCGGCTTGCAAATCGGGTGAAAGAGGCCGCGCCATAGGTGCAAAGCAACCGGGTGCCCATCAACACGAGCGAGATGGCCAGGCCATAGCCGATGGCACTGCTCAGACTGACCGCGCCCAGTTGTTGCACAATAGGGGGCAACTGAAGGCCAATCAGCAGAAAAACCAAGCCGTTTAGCAGAAAAACCAGGTTAGTCCACACGTTCACGCCTTGAATCCGACTCTCGTAGGTCAGCAACCGATGCCGCTGGGTGGACAGAAACAGCCCTCCACTAACAACTGCCAGCACACCCGAAAAATGAAAATGCTCCGCCCCGTAATACATGCAGTAAGGCGTTACTAGCGTCAGCACAATGTCGATAGAAGGCGTAGTTGGTAGCCAGCGATGAATACCGTAGAAAATGGCTCCTACCAACAGGCCTATTGCAATGCCCATGAACACGACCAGCGCAAAACTGGTGGCGGCCTCCTGTGCATAGAACTGTCCGGTCAGAACAGCGGCTAAAGCAAACCGAAACACGATCAGCGATGAGGCATCGTTCAGCAAACTCTCGCCTTCGGCAATGCTAACCAACGACCTGGGTACGTTTACCTGCCGCATGATGGTGGTTGCCGAAATGGCATCCGGCGGAGAAATGATGCCGCCCAACAGAAAACCCAGTGCTATTGTGAAACCCGGAATGAGTGCGTGGGATACCACAGCAATCACGCACGAAGTGATGATAACAATGGGAAACGCAAAGCTGGTAATGACCCGTCGCCATCGCCAGAATTCTTTCCAGGAAACTTGCCAGGCGGCTTCGTAGAGCAGCGGGGGCAGAAACAGAAAAAAAACCAGATCCGGGTTAATGGTAATGTTGGAAAATTGGCCTGACAAACTGAGTGCCAAGCCTCCCAAAACCAGCACAATAGGGTAGGCTAGCCGGAGCCGGTTAGCCAGCATAACCAATGCCAAAATTATCAGAACCAGGTAAACGAACTCGATCAACAGGGTTTGCATGGAGTGAATAGATTAGGGTTTGCCTTATTCAACCATTTCTAAACCTCATTGGGGGTTGCTCCGTAGGTTTACCGCCCGGTTCAGGTGGGGAATGTGGATGTTTAGCTGATTCGGAAACGAAAAAGCAACGATGCAGTAAGGTCTTTTTTCCGACCATCGACTACATCGTTGCTTTAGAATAAATTCAGAGGAGGTAAGCGATTGTTAATTCTTGGCGGATTTCTCCAGCACGTAGTTGCCAATCACCAAACAATCAATCCCATTGTCATAGAAACAGCGGATAGCGTCTCGGGGGTGGCTCATAATGGGTTCGCCCATAACGTTGAACGAGGTATTCATCAGCAAATACTCGCCCGTTAGGTTGCCAAACTCATTCAGCAGGTGCCAATACCGTTCGTTAAAATCGCGCTTCACCGTCTGCGGGCGCAGCGTTTGGTCGGCATGAACAACGGCGGGTACTTTGTTGCGCTTTTCGGGCTTGCAGGTGAAGCTCGTGATCATAAAAAACTCGTCGCGGGCATTTTCGAGGTAGTCGTCTTTCTTTTCCCAGAGCAACGACGGGCAGAACGGCCTGAACCCTTCGCGGAATTTAACCTCGGCGTTGATCAAGTCCTTGTTTTCGGGCAGATTGGCACTCATCAGAATAGAGCGGTTGCCCAGCGAACGTGGCCCGCTCTCCATCCGACCCTGAAACCAGCCCACAATCTTATTCTCGGCCAGCCGCCCGGCAGCGTAGAGGGACGGATTTTCAACCCACTGATAATCGACTTTACGCAAATCGAGAATGGCCTTGATTTCCTCATTCGTGTATTCGTTGCCAAAATACAGATGCTCGAGAACCGGAAAGGGAGTGGTTTTGTCAAGTTGATGACAAACCTGAAGAGCCGCGCCCACGGCCAAACCCGAATCGCCCGCGTTGGGAAAGATATGCTGCCGACGAACCCGGCCTGTTTCCCAGATATGCTGGTTTAGCTTTACGTTCAGGAAAATGCCACCTGCACAACTCAGGTCCTGTACCTGTTGTTGCTCCATATGCGGAAAAATGACCTTGAACATTTCCTGTTCCAACACCCGTTGCGCTTCGGCACTGATGTCTTCGGGGCCATATTGCTTCACTAAGGCTTGAACTTCATTGGCTTCGTCGAAGTGATACTGGCAAACACCCGCTTCGGCCCAATAATACAATTGCCCAAAGTCGTGGGGTTTCACGAGTTCACCGTTTTCAAAAACCGGATGAAACGGAGTCAATACACCGGTGCAATTATCAGGATTACCATACGGAGCCAACCCCATTGTTTTGCCTTCGCCATCGCCATGCCACCAACCCAGCCCTTCGGTCACGTTGCTGTAGAACCAGCCGAGTGACCCTTCGCCACCCCACTGCCGCAGGGGTTTTATGGTGCGGTTTTCGCCAACCCAAACACAAAAGGAGAGTCCGTCACCCAGACCATCGGCTGTCACAATCAATTGCTTGTCGGGCGTTCCACTGGTATAGTAGGCCGAGGCTGCATGGGCCAGGTGATGATTGACCTGAACGATTTGGGTGCGCGAGTTTACTTTAAACCCCTTCATATAGAGCGGCAATCCAACCTGCGGATACATCTTCCGGCCCCGCAACAGAGACACAAGCTGGTTTTGTCGGGACTTTTTCTGCTCTTTTCCTTCCGGAAACTCAAACAAAAAATTCAAATTTGGAATCTGCTGGTCAGAGGCAATAGCAATGGCATCAATATCGTCCATGCTGATATTACCCAATCGAAGACATTGTTCTACCGACTTAAATGGCAGACCCTCGTAGTGCTTGATTCGCACAAACCGTTCTTCCTGAACATCAACAACAATTTTTCCATCTACAATCAGAGCGGCACAACTGTCGTGCCCTACGTGAATACCTAATATTTTCATTAATTATTTTTTCACATTTCTTGAATAGTGAGATAAAACTTAGTAGGAACATCATTTTCCTGATATAAGCTTCGTTTGGTTAGACAGTTAGAGTGCTAAAAAGTAACAAAAAATAGAGAACGGTTTTAGCAGACTATTTTCAGAATAGCGAAGCGTGTCAGTTGCCAAAGTTGCCACCAAGGCCGATCATTAGCTTACCAGCAGCCAATAAGCCAGTCCGCTGGCAATAGCCCCGGCGAGTAACCACCATAAACCGCTGATCCGGTGTTTTTTCAGGACGAGCAACAGCAACAGGCCCGTTATGGACACCAGTGTCATGAACACGGCGGAGAGGTCGATGACCCAGGCCCAGCCCCGGCCCGTGTCACGGCCTTTATGGAGGTCGTTCATAACAGCCACCAAACCTGAGCGCGTTTCGGTGAGTTGGTAGGTGCCAGCCGGTCGGTCAACAAACACATCGGCAGAGTAGCCGGGCCCACGAAACGAAATGGAACACTGCCGGTCGTCGCTCCGAAACTCGCTCACGCTTCCTTTCAGTTGGTGCGTGCCCCGCAGGAATTCAGCGATGGCCAGTTTATTTACGGCTGCCGTGTCTGTTCCGGCCACCCACACCGGGTTCAGTTTTCCGGCCACCTCCGTTGTTCGCACGGCATCATCGAACCAGTCGGCATGGTTGAGGGTCAGGCCTGTAACGGCAAAAAAAAGCACGATAGCAAAGCTCACCACCGATAAATAGAGATGCAACCAACGAGCCAATCCCGCCCAGCGCATTCCACGAACTGGCTTTTTCTCGACCTGTACCCGCGCCAATTGGCCGTTAGCGAGTTGGTGCTTTTTCGCGGTAATCCAAGGCTGCGGCTGCGATTTCGACATTTCCGTTGAGTGTTTGTTTCTTTTGTTTTCCGTTGAAGTCCATCACCTGCCGAATCAACTGGTAACTGCCGTGTTCGCGGGCGGCTTCGATCAAAACGGTGTATTTTCCCTGTTTCACCAACTGCCCTTTATCGTCTTTACCATCCCAGGTGAGCGTATATTGCCCCGGCGAACGGGTGGCACTCGTCACCGAAGCGGCATCGTCGGTGCGGAGGTCATACCACTCCCGAAGGTCGTGCAGCCAGCGGGGTTTGTTATACCACAAGGCAATTTGCCGGATGGGTTCTCCCATTTCATCTTCAACCCATACGGCCACAAAAGGCCGATGCGACCGACCTTCAAACCGGGGCAACTCAAGTGAAATGAGCAACTCCTGATTGGGGTTCCACAGTTTGTCTTTGGCCGCCACCGACAACAAATAGGCCGTTTGAAGGTCAGTAGCTGGTGTTGCGAAAGGTGTCGATTCAGGCTGTTGGAGGGAATTCCAACCGGGGCTGGTGAGCTGTTGGCCATTGCTGGTAACGAGCAAATAGTCGGTACCGGGTAGTTTGGCCGCCAACGTCGCACTTTCCGACGGAGTTAGCACGTTGAAGGCCGTAGCCAATGCACCCGCCGTTACCCCATCGGGGTGGATTACCGTCGCGCTGATGACCTCGCGGGCTGGCAAACCCGTGCGCGGGTCCATAATGTGCGACACCTGCTCACCCCCAATATGCACCCGTCGGCGATAGTCGCCACTGGTGGCCACGGCGCGGTTTTGCACGCTTAATTGAGCAATGGGTGCCGCGTTTTCGGCATCGGCGCGGGGATTGGCCACGACTCCCGGCTCACGCCAGTTGCCCCGTACAATCAGGTCGCCCCCACTGTTCAGCACTAATCCATCCACACCCGGAACAGTCAGCGCAACGGCGGCCGCCCGATCCAGTACATAGCTTTTAGCAAATGTATGAAGCCGCAACGGGCTATCAGTCAGCCGGGTAACGGTTTGGTTGACAGGATCGAGTAGCCAATGCGTTTGGTTTACGACTGCGACCGCTTCCTGTAGGTCGGTCTCCGTGAGTTGGCTTTCATCGGCTTGTTGCCAACGTTGGCTCAGGTGTTCGGCGGCTGCGTTAATGGCCCCATTTGTTTGCGCCCGCCAATGGTCGAACCCACTGAGTACGGCAAACAAATCGTCGGAAATTGCAACGGCCTCCCGAAGCGGAGCGGCCATCCACCGGCTGAATTCGCTACCGGGCCGGAAACTGCTCAACACCGTTTCGAGTCCGGCAATCTCGGCCAGCACCAACTGCTCGGCTTGCCGGGCTGCAGCCAGTGACTGCCCCGCCAGCTTCACGCTCAACGAAGTGCCAAGTATATGGTCGAAATGGGCGATGAACAGGCCCGGCGAATTGGCTTGGGTAGGCGTTGCTACTGTGGGCAGTAACATTGACAGATAAGCTAATGATTGTAATGACATAAGAATGAGGCAATTAATACAGTATTTAAAAAATGAGCCAGCGTGTTTTCACTATCCACAATTTGCGATTCACCATTCACAATTCACTTCCCCAGCCACTCCTTAAAATCCGTAATTCGGTCGCCACTCACGAACACCTCCTGCCGGGCCGGGGGTTGTAGGTCGAGTTTAAGCTTGCTGCCCGAATAGGTATGGATGGTTTTGATGGCATCCAGCGCGACCAGAAACGCCCGGTTCACCCGGAAAAACGTGTTGGGGTCGAGCAGGGCGATCAATTTATCTAAGCTATATTCGATAGTGATGTGCTGCCCGTCGCGGGTGGTGAGCCAGGTGGCTTTGTCTTCAAAGAAAAAATAGGCAATCTCCGTAGTGTCGATGCTGCGGATTTTAGTGCCAATCGTCACCATAAAACGGTCTTTGTAGGGTGTAGGAGCCGTTTGTAATACCCGCAGCAGGGCCGTCATGTCGGGCAGGGGAGCCGGACTGGCTAACTCGCGCAACCGCCTGAATTTATCCAAAGCAGCCGCCAGTTCGTCGGCATCAATGGGTTTGAGCAGGTAATCGATACTGTTGGTTTTGAACGCCTGTAGGGTATATTGGTCGTAGGCCGTCGTAAAAATGATGGGCAACGTCAGCCCGGCCTGTTCAACCAACCGAAACCCCGAATCATCTTCAAGGTGAATATCCAGAAACAACAGATCGGGCCGGTTGGCGGGATCGGCAAACCAGGCCACCCCTTGCGACACCGAGGGCAACACGGCCAGCACCCGAATATCCGGGTCGTAGTCGGTCAGCAGTTTCTCTAACCGCCGGGCCGTCAGTTTTTCATCTTCTACAATGACAACGTTCATGGGTTTATTGAGCGAATGAGTGAATGAGCGATTGAGTGACAACCCGGCTGGCGATCTAGAGAAAGAGTGCGGTCTGGCAACAACACAAAGTTGCGTCTAGGGCTTCGCTACTGAAAATGAACCGGATTGAATGCCGGGTTTGGCTGGTTGAATCCGTCTTTTTGCCCTATAGATTCCCCTTCGCCAATTGCTCGATAGTTGCCGTTACCCAGTTAGATTGCCCCGACACCCGTTGGGCCACCCAGGCCAGGACGGCATCTATTTATCTATAACGTGCTGGGTTATCCGCTGTTTGAGATACAATCCGAACTAATCTGGAAGGTTTTTTCCAAAAAAAATAGCTGACTACAGAGTCAGCTATCCAAGGTAACTATATTGAACAGATTCTTTAATAATCGCCCCCGGCACCGCCACCTCCGAAGCTGCCGCCCCCAAAGCCGCCGAAATCAGAGCCGCCACCCCCTCCGCCACCTCCGCCCCAACTACCCGATGAACTGCCCCAGCCGGTGTAGGTTGTGTAGGGAATGAACCAGCCCCCTCCGCCACCACCCCGATAGCGATTGCCGCCCCCTCCGCCCCGACGACGGAGCCAGATGAAGATGACGACGATAATTATAATCAGGATAATGAAGCCCCAGCCGCTACCCTCAGACTCCGTTGTGGGTTCGGCTTTGTATTCGCCCTGAGCGCGTTTGATGATCTCGGTTGTGGCCGCGTCTAAGCCTTCGTAGTATTGTTGTTGCTTGAAGGCCGGGACAATGATATTGCTGACAATCCGGTTGGCCACTGCGTCGGGAATGGCTCCTTCGAGACCGTAGCCTGTGGCAATATAAATCTTGCGGTCGTCGGTGGCCCAGGCCAACACGAGGCCGTTGTTCTTATCTTTTTGACCAATTCCCCACTTGCGGCCTACCTGAAACGCAAAGTCGCCGATGGGATACGGCTCGGTGGTTTTCACGATAACAATTGTGATCTGATTGGAAGTCGAATCGTTGTATCGGCGTAGTTTTTCTTCCAGCGTTTCGCGTGCGCCTGCCTGTAAAATGCCCACAAAGTCATTCACCAACCGGGGCGGGTTAGGCTTGTCGGGGATCACATCGTTGGGGTTGTCCGACTGCGCCCGAACGGTCACAGACACGAACAGAAGCAGCACAAACAGCCAACGGAAGCAATGGAGGACGTTACGGTCGCGAGTGATGGGGTTGTTCACGGGAGGTCAGCTATACGAAATATCGTCGGAGAGTTCATTGGTATCGTCGGAAAGGCGCGGGAAATAAGCCTGTAGTTGCTGGCCCGCCTGCTCAATACCGTTCGATAAGCCCTCGGCATATTGATTGAGGGCAAAATGGGTGCGAAGCATGTCTTTGATACCATCCCAAAAACCCACCGGAACCCGGCTGTCGATGCCTTTGTCGCCAATCACGGCAAACTTCCGGTCGTCAACAGCCACATAAAATAGTACCCCGTTTTGTTCGCGGGTTTTGTGCATTCCCAAATGCTCGAACACGGCCACAGCCCGCGCCACCGGGTCCCCGTTGGGGCATGGCCCTTCAATGTGAACCCGGATTTCGCCCGAAGTGGCTAATTCAGCGTTTTTAATGGCCTCAATAATCTGTTGTTGCTGTTCGGCAGGGAGCTTTTGCATAGGGCAAGAGACAAATGCATAATGGTGAATATTTCGTTGTTCATTCACCATTACGCATTCACCATTACGCATTATTTAAAATCCACCGTTGGGGCTGATTGGGCTGCCTGACTGGCCTCGAAGAAGCCTTTCACGGCAAAGCCGAAGATACCCGCGAAAATGTTGTTCGGGAACGACCGCACCGACACATTGTATGTTTTTACAGCCCCGTTAAAATCGTTGCGGGCCACACCAATGCGGTTTTCAGTCCCTTCTAACTGGGCCTGTAAATCCGAAAAGTTTTGCGTGGCTTTTAGCTGCGGGTAGTTTTCAGCTACGGCTAATAAGCGCGACAGGGAACCAGATAGCTGATCCTGAGCAGCCTGAAATTTCTTGATGTTTTCAGGAGTCAACTGGTCGGCATTCAGGTTGATTCCAGTGGCATTGGCGCGGGCAGTGATAACGGCCTGAAGCGTACTTTTCTCAAAATTGGCGGCTCCCTGTACCGTTCTAACGAGGTTCGGAATAAGGTCGGCCCGGCGTTGGTACTGGGTTTGCACCTGCGCCCATTTCTCCTGAACGGACGCATCACTCTGCACTAAGCCGTTGTAGGAGCTACAGCCATACATACCCAACAGGGCAAGCACGACGATGACGATAATTGCGGTTCTTGACATTGGTCTTTTGTTTGGTAAACGGGTTCATCGGTAATCTAGCTCAAAGCTATGAAAAAACCGATCAGTTGTATATCCACTATTTTTTCAACCACTTGTTTGGGTTGATGAGCGGCAACGGGTATGTATCACCGAATGCGATGCCGTATTGCTGTTGTTCGCGTCGCGTCAGATTCGAGACGATATGAACCTGTGGGGCAGGAACGTCAGCCAGTTCGGGCAGCCAGTGTTTCACGTATTGGCCCTGCTCATCGTAGCGCGTGGCCTGACTGTAGATGTTGAAATACCGATCTTCGCGGGGGTCGTTTCCCACACCCGCCACGTAGTTCCAGTTACCCCAGTTGCTGCACGGATCATAATCGACCAGCAAGCTCTCGAACCAGGCCGCTCCCCATGTCCAGTCGATGCCGAGGTCTTTCACCAGAAAGCTGCCCACGTTTTGCCGTCCCCGGTTGCTCATGAATCCAGTTAGGGCCAGTTCGCGCATGTTTGCATCAATAAACGGAATACCTGTTTGGCCTTGAGTCCACTTGATAAACAGGTCCTGATCATGTCGCCAGCGTTTGCTGAGGTCGTGTTTGATACCAGAGGCCTTAAAAATCCGGTCGCCAAACCGGAGAGCTACGAACCGGAAGAAGTCGCGCCAGATCAACTCAAAAATAAGCCAATAGGTCGAGTCGTTTTTCACCCGCTCGTCTTCGTAGCGCAACACCTCCTCATAAATCAGCCGGGGCGACAAGCAACCGTAAGCCAGCCATGCCGAAAACTTGCTCGAATACTCTTCGCCTAACAATCCATTACGGGTTTCTTTGTAGGTTTTAATAAGATCGCGCTCCCAGAGATAGCGTTCGAGCCGTTGGAGAGCCACGGTTTCGCCCCCTCGGAAAGCAACAGCCCGACGAGGGTCAATTTGCAGATCAACGGGAAAACCAAACGTAGTCAGGTCCGGCATATCGCCGGGGTCAACGTCTGGCACCAGTTTGACCCGCGCCGGATCATCGAAAGTGGCTCGGATTTTGGCCCGACGTTCCACCTGATTCCGAAACTGAGTGAACACATCGGGCAAGCGCGAAATCTCGAACGGCAGGTCACGCACATGGTAAAGCGTTGATTGCCAGAACAACTCAAGTTCAATATTCTGAGGTTTGAGCAATCGGCTCAGGCGCGATTCAACATCGGTTTCTTCGCTGGTAACTTCTTTACTGGCATAAATGGCCGAGGCTTTTGTTTCCTGCGCCAGTTCGGCCAGAATCTTGGCAGGATCACCCACCCGCACCATCAGGTGTGCGCCCCGGTTTCGGAGGTTTCGCCGGAGGTCAGCTACACTTTCGATCAGGAAATTAGCCCGAAAAACGCCTGTTTTTCGAATGCCAAGATTGGATATCTCGGTGAATTGACGGGGATCGAAAACAAAAACGGGCAACACCTCGTCGGCCTGTTGAACGGCCCGGCTAAAGCCCTCATTATCATGTAATCGAAGATCGTTACGGAACCAATAGAGAATACGCTTCATCAGAAAATTATCTTTCAGTGATCAGTCTTTCAGTGATCAGTGAAAGACTGTTTTATTGTTCGTTCAAATTCCAGTTGTAATCCAGAAATGAGATTTTTGTGTCTTTGCTGATCTTGGTTTTTGAGTACTTATTCACCCACTCCACCACCGACTTTCCGTTTTCGGTCCAGTCGCCTTTATACCAGTCGAAGTATTTGGAAAGCGTCGTTTTGTCTTTCGATATGAAGTTTTTCGACGGATTATTCAGGAAATCGCTGCCCTGATCGTCTAACTGGGCATCTAGCTTGTTAGCCATGAACGCTTCATTACGTAGCCGGGGACACGAAATGGACGCGCACACCAGGGCAAAATGAATGCGTGGATCATCGAATTTCTTGCGGAGGGTGCCGTGTTCGATATTATCTAAGCTCGTTTTTTCACCGCCAATAGTAAAGAACTTCTTCGCCCAGGGCGTGTTCACGAACGGAACCTGATTTTTTGGGCCAATATCTTTGATGCTCTTAACCGGGTAGTTGTCCAGGATAAGCCGAATTGTGTACGCATTATAGGCGTTGATCCAGTAAGCCATCTGCTCGTTTTTGCTCCACGAAGCCGCTGGTGGGTTCTTGCTCAACACGTCCAGATAGCCGTTAAATTCTTTTTCGTCTTTCTTGAAGCCTTTGTAATTAACCTGCCCTTTATCGTTCACGTATTTCTTTAACAGCTTGTCGAAGGCGCTGTGATCAACGTTGGTGGGGCCCGTTGCGAAAGTCAGTATTGAGGTGAGCAGCATCAGGACCGCTGCCAGCAGGGTGATTTTCTTGTTCATGGTGAATGTTGTAAAACTTACTTTTGTCTGTAATACTATACGATTGATAAGCCCGAATAGTTTTAATTTCCCCAATCCGAAATCCAACTATGAATCTTGATTTAACCGGAAAAACTGCCCTCGTCTGCGGAAGCACGCAGGGAATAGGCCGTGCATCGGCCATTGAATTAGCCCTGTTGGGTGCCAATGTTGTGCTGATGGCCCGCAACGAAGCTACCCTCCAAACCACCCTCGCCTACCTCGACACCAGCCGGGGCCAACATCATCAATACGCCGTAGCTGATTTCAGCCAGCCGGGGAACGTTTCGGAGTCATTAGAAAAGTTATTAACAAAAACGCCTGTTATTCACATACTTATCAACAATACGGGTGGCCCGGCAGGTGGCCCACTCATCGAAGCGCAGGCCGATGCGTTTGTGCAGACGTTTCACAACCATTTGATCAACAACCAGACCCTTGTGCAGGCACTGGCACCGGGTATGCGCGAAGCCGGTTATGGGCGCATTGTCAACATCATCAGCACCTCCGTAAAACAGCCCATTGTGGGGCTTGGCGTATCGAACACCATCCGGGGGGCCGTGGCACAGTGGGCCAAAACCCTCTCGCTTGAACTGGGCCGCTGGGGAATAACGGTGAACAACGTGTTGCCAGGATCAACACAGACGGCCCGCATCGACTCAATTATTACAGCACGGGCGCAAGCTGCGGGTAAAACAGAGGAAGAGGTTCGGGCGCAGATGGAAAGCGACATCCCCATTGGGCGGTTTGCCACCGCCGAAGAAGTCGCTGCTGCTGTGGCCTTTCTCTGTACCCCCGCAGCCGCCAGCATCTCCGGCATCAATGTGCCGGTGGATGGCGGGAAAACAGGGGGACTTTAAGACAATGCCTTCACCGTTTGCCGGACGGCTTCAGAATTGGTGGTTGGGGTGTAGTTGAAGCGGTTGTTGAATTTGGTGGAGTCGAAATGGTAGGGACGGTCATACTGGTAGCGCATTTCGTACATTTCACGCAAAATTGGCACGAACAGGCCCAAGGCCCGGATTCCCCAACTGGGCAACGTTTGGCATTTGGAAGGGGTATTCATAAGTTCGGCAAACAGGTTCGTCCACTCCTGGCCGGTGGGCGCGTGCTTGTCAACGGGCAAATTCCAGATTGCGTTGAACGCATCGGGCGTGTTGCCCAACATGGCCGTGCCTTTGCCGAGATCGGGGGTATAACCTGTTGAGTGAGGGACATTAGCATTGCAAAACCACTGCGCCGATTTGCCCTTTATGAGGTTATCGTAGATCATGTTCATCGTGATACTCTTGTCCTTGATAGGGCCGAAAAAATCGGGGGCGCGGGCAATGACCGCGCTGATATGACCCTTCTCCACGGCTTCCAGAATATGGCGGTCAACCAGTGCCCGCACCTCACCTTTTTTGCTGCTTGGGCTGATGGGTGATGTCTCGGTGATGTGTTGCACATTGTCGCCCCCAATGGCGTAGACATTATCGAAAAATACCAGTTTGGCCCCGTGTTCGGCGCACGCAGCCACCACATTCCGAATGAGAGCGGGCCAGCGTTCCTGCCAGAGTTTGGTGTTATAATCGTAGCCAATGGTGAGGTAGCAGACTTCGCTACCCGCTATGGCCCGGGAAACTTGGGCAGGGTCGTTGAGGTCGGCGGGGTGGAGTTGGTCGGTCGGGTTAACGGGCTTTGGGGCGCGGCTCACCAGGCGAATGTCGGTGGTGTATTGGGGCAGTGCTCTGGCAAGTTCAACGCCAATGGCTCCGCCTGCGCCGAGGATAGTTTGCATAAGTGCTTGATGGTCTGATTAGTGCGCCAATATACCTGTGTATTCGGAGCACACCGTTTACTTTTGTGCTGGAAGGCCGAAAACAAGGCGATTTTTACCTACTTTGCCTGACAATTGGTAGGCTTAAGACAGACAACTCAATGTTTATTTTCTTACAAAAAATCACCCTTTTCCTGGTATTAGGGCTGTTGATCATTGGACTTAGTATATAATGCTCCCTAAAAACTGGACAGGTAGGATAACTTGAATCAATTAGTTTTGACCTACAAAATGTCCAACAATGACCAAGTCAACTCGTCGCGTCCACGACGCAGCTTTCAAGACCAAAGTGGTCCTCGAAGCCCTCAA
>JANOCD010000070.1:0-48322 GCA_031411995.1 Cytophagales bacterium | reverse complement strand
AGCGGAGTCGAAGGCCTATGCGTCAGCAATCAAGTCAGAATTGTCAATCAATTATAAACTTGTCTTACACCCAAGAAAAACAAAATGGTAGTTTTGTGAAAAGTAAATGCAAGCATGAAGAACATACTGGGTCTGGTACTGATAATGAGCGTGATGTTGCTGGCCGGGTGTGACAAAAACACGGTTTACAGTGAGTATGAAGATATTGAAGAAGGCAAGTGGTATGTGAACCATGCCCCGGCCTTCACGTTTCGGATTGAGGATGCCAGTCAGCCCTACAACATTTATTACAACCTCCGTAACGCGCTTTCGTACCCGTATTACAACCTGTATCTGACCCGCTATCTGAACGACTCATCGGGCCATACCATTGAGTCGCGTTTGGATGAACTGCTGTTGATGGACCCCAAAACGGGCAAACCCAACGGTGACGGGCTGGGTGATATTTTCGATCATAAAGTGATTATCAAACAGAACTATCGATTTCCGAAGGCTGGTCAATACACCATTCGAATTAAGCAGTATATGCGCCAGAATCCCCTGCCCGATGTGTTGAGTGTAGGTATCTCCGTTGAAAAAGCCACTAAATAACTCCTATGGAAAAGACCATGCCCCTCTTTCCGCTCAATTTGGTTGTTTTTCCGGGCGAAGACCTGAATTTGCATATTTTTGAACCCCGCTACCGTCAGTTGGTAAATGAGTGCCTGTCGAAAGAATCGACGTTTGGGATTCCAGTTTTTGTGGATAACAAACTGCCCGGTTACGGCACCGAAGTACACATAACGACGCTGCACAAACGCTACGACGATGGTCGGTTAGATATTAAAACGAAGGGGTTAGGCGTGTTTCAACTCATCAACTTCGAGAATCCTGTGCCTGGCAAACTTTATGCCGGGGGCGACGTGCAACTGCTCGATCCCGGCGATACATTTAGCCCCCATCTTGACGCGCTCCTGACCTTGCTGGAACGCTTATATACCCTGCTCCAGATCGACACCGACGACATTCGCCCCGACGAGCCGAATCTTTCGTTTCGGATTGGCCACAAAGTGGGTTTGTCGGTCGATCAGGAATACGAGTTGCTAACGCTCGAAAGCGAGTCGGAGCGGCAGCAATACCTGATTCATCATTTAGATAAGGTGATTCCCGTGGTGGCAGAAATGGAGCGCACCAAGCAGCGTATCCGCATGAACGGGCATTTCAAGAACTTGGACGCACTGGATTTTTAGGTTCCTACTTTTTAACATTCGTTTTCCCGATTCGGCGGACCCGTTCGGGGAGTTGCTCGGTCAGTTCCTGGATGTTACGGATGGGCGGGCGGGGTTTTTCGGCTTCACCCAGCAGAAAACCGTAGGGCTTGAGGTCTTCTATCGAGTCGAAAATTACTTTGAGAATGGCCGTGAGCGGCAGGGCCAGAATCAGGCCGGTTAAACCCCACAACTGCCCCCACATAATCAGGACGATGATAGCGGCTAAGGGGTTGATGCTCACTTTGGAACCGACGATGTAGGGCGTAATGAAGTTTCCCTCCAGCACCTGCACAAACAAAAATACGCCCACCACCCCCAGCGCAATCAATGGATTGGGGTTTGTGCCAAGGGTAAATAAGGCGGGCAGAACGGACCCAATAGCGATGCCAACATACGGAATCAGGATCATGAACGCGCCAAAAAAGCCGAAAAACACCGCGTATTCTACACCCAAAATAAACAGGCCAACTGTGTTCAGAACGCCCACCACGGCAATCACGAGCACCAAGCCCACCAGATAGTCTTTGACAACGGTATAAATCTTACCGAAAACGGCATCTACCTTTGTTCGGCGCGTGTGGCCAACGACTTTGTAAAAAAATGATTTAAAAAAATCGCGATACAACAAAAAGAAGAAGATAAAAAGAGGTAATAAAGCAATAGTACTCAAGGTATTAGTGGTAGCCAGAAGAGTTGATGTAAGAATGGTGCCGGCGTTTTCCAGCGATGAAGCAAAATACTTTCTGGCTTCAGACACCACGCGCTTCGGATCAACATGTAACGTTTTGTCAGCATATCGTTGTAACTGATCCAGAATTTGGTTGCCCCGTTTGAGCAGGCGGGGAGCTTCGGCAGTAAAATTCCCGATTTGAATACTGACCAAATAAATGAAGCCATATAGAACGGCAATAGCCAGCAGAATGCAAATGGTAATGGCCCCCACACGCGGCATACCCAAACGCTCAAGCCTGTGGCAAAGCGGAAACAGAATCGCCGAAAAAAGTACCGCAAAAATTAATGGAACCAGCGTGTCCTGTAAAATATCGAGGCCATATACAATGATTACTATCGACAACAAAACGCAGGTAACCTTGGCGTAGGGTGGTAATTGAATTTCTGGAGCGCGATTATTCATTGATCAGTAAAATAGTGGTTTTGCTCCGTGCAGCCAGAGCCTGTAAACGAAGATACAACAAAGCAGCCGCCGATTTGTGGGCAAATAGTATTAACTGGTCCAGTTTTCGGGCAACCCAATACCGCTAATTACCCACTTCGGGCTGTTATCTTTGTGTTAAGACTACCCTGCCTTTGATAAACTACGCATAGTATCCGCTACTTTCGGGGCAATATCTGATCAATCAGCATACTAATGACCCCCACTAAAGCATCCTCCTCTGTTCACCGTGTGTTAGTTGTCGACGATGACGCTGACCTGGTTGAACTGTTGCAGTATAACCTCGAAAAAGAGGGCTACGAGGTTCGAACCGCAACCGATGGTATCAAAGCCATTGAATTGGCGAAGACATATGTGCCTGAACTGGTGCTGCTGGATATTATGATGCCTCAGCAGGATGGCATTGAAACCGGGCGGCAAATGCGCGAAATGCCCGAACTTCGGCAGACCTATATTCTTTATTTAACAGCCCGGTCGGAGGAGTATTCCGAAGTGGCCGCGTTTGACATTGGGGCCGACGACTATATTACCAAGCCCATTAAGCCCCGCGCTCTGATGAGCCGGATTAACGCCTTTTTCCGGCGCGAAGCCCAAAAATCGGACCCCGGCGATAAGGTTGACATTGCGGGCCTGACCATTAACCGCCAGAATTATTCGGCCAGTTTTGGCGATAAATCGGTGGTGTTGCCCAAGAAAGAGTTTGAACTTTTGTTCTTTTTGGCCCAGCACCCCAACAAAGTATTCAGCCGCGAAGAATTACTTCAACGGATTTGGGGAGCCGATATTTATGTGCTCGAACGCACAGTGGACGTGCATATCCGAAAATTGCGCGAAAAAATCGGCGAAACATACATCCGAACCCTAAAAGGCGTTGGTTATATGTTTACCGACGAACCCGAAGTTTAGAAATGAACTACCCAATCTACATGGATTACAACGCCACCACCCCCGTTGACCAACGGGTTTTGGACGCGATGTTGCCGTATTTTGGGGTTCATTTTGGCAATGCGGCTTCTCGAACGCATGTGTTTGGCCTCGAAGCTGAAGAAGCCGTTGACAAAGCCCGCAAGCAGGTGGCTCGTTTGTTGGGAGCTGCACCCAATGAAGTGGTGTTCACAAGCGGGGCCACCGAATCGATCAACCTCGCTTTGAAAGGGGCCTTCGAAGCACACTGCCACCAGCGCAACCACATCATCACCGTCCAGACCGAACACAAAGCGGTGCTGGATACCTGCCTTCACCTCGAAAAACTGGGGGCAGAAGTCACCTACCTGCAACCCGATTCCGAAGGGCTGATTACCGCCGAACAAGTGGAAGCGGCTATTCAGTCAAACACTTTGTTGGTGTCGGTGATGGTGGCCAACAACGAGATCGGTGTAATGCAACCCATTCCCGAAATCGCCACGCTGACCCGGCTACGGGGCATTTTGCTTCATACTGATGCCACCCAGGCCGTAGGGAAAATCCCCCTAACCCTCGTCTCAACGCCCATTGACCTGCTCAGTTTGTCGGCGCATAAACTTTACGGTCCCAAAGGAGTGGGTGCGCTGATTGTTCGGAATAAAACGGCCCTAGTTGCCCAACAAGACGGTGGTCGGCACGAACGCAACCGCCGGTCGGGAACCCTGAATGTGCCAGGGATTGTGGGGTTAGGGGTGGCCGCAGAATTGGCGGCTGTGGAATCGGAATGGGTTGCCAATTCGCGGATGCGGTCTCTACGGGATCAACTGGAACAGGGCATTTTGCGAAACATCCCCGGCACGCAGGTCAATGGTTCCCGCGAACATCGGCTGCCAAATACAACTAACATCAGTTTTGAAGATATCGAGGGCGAATTGTTGTTGATGAGCCTGAATGAAATTGCGGTCTCCAATGGTTCGGCCTGCAACTCGGCCTCCACGGACCCGTCGTATGTTCTGAAAGCGTTGGGTTTATCGGATGAGTTGGCCTATGCGTCTGTCCGGTTCAGTTTGGGGCGGTTCACCACCGAAGATGATATAATAAAGGCCATTCAACATGTGGCAGCGGTTGTGAAGAGATTACGGGTTGGGTTTTTAAACCAAAAAAATAGTATTGTGTAAATTTTTATAGAATAGTTCATAATCTTTTGGGGGGCTACGTCTAAATTAGGGGCTTCAATATAGACCCTTCCAATGCAACTTACCGGCTCACACGTTCTGAATGCCCCCGTGTCCAAAATCTGGACAATGTTGATGGATACCGACATATTGGCCCGCGTGGTGCCGGGCGTGTCACGACTCGAAAAAACGGCAGAAAACGAGTATAATGCCATCGCCGAAATCAAACTTGGACCCGTTAGTGGATCTTTTTCCGGCACTCTCTCGCTGGGCGATATTCAGGAAAACGAAGGCTACACGCTCCATGTCAAGCAAAACAGCAAAATCGGCAATGCCGATGCCATTGTCAAGATTGCGCTGAATCCTGTTTCCGACGAACAAACCGAAATTTCTTTTGACGGCGATGCCCGCCTGTCGGGATTGTTGGCCCGCACGGGCAACCGCGTTATTTCCGGCGTGGCTACCACCTTAACCAAACAGTTTTTTAACAACTTCGAGGAAGAATTAAAAACCCTTTAAACTATGCAAATTAACCTCACAGTAAACGGGAAAGCCCGTAAAGCAGAGGTAGAAGACCGCACCCTTCTGGTCTATTACCTACGCGAAAAATTGGGACTGACTGGTGCCCACGTCGCCTGCGATACCTCGTCGTGCGGAGCCTGCACGGTTCACCTGGATGGCGTAGCCGTGAAATCATGTACTCTGCTGGCGGCTCAGGCCGACGGTTGCCAGGTGACGACCATTGAAGGCATGGCCAATGCCGATGGCACTTTGCACCCGCTTCAGGCTGGTTTCAAAGAGTGTCACGGTCTGCAATGCGGCTTTTGCACCCCCGGTATGATTATGACCGCTGCTGACCTCTTGAAAAAGAATCCGCATCCATCGGAAACCGAAATTCGGGTGGCTCTCGAAGGCAATATTTGCCGCTGCACGGGCTACCATAACATTGTGGAATCCATTCTGTGGGCTGCCCAGCATTCCAACGCGCCCCTCGCGGCCGACAGCCATTTGTGGACGAATGATGTAGTGGCTAAAGAAGTTGTAGAAACCGCTTAACGAAGAAACTCATGAGCAATAAATTCATTGGACAATCCGTAAAGCGCGTTGAAGACAAGCGTTTTATCACGGGAAAAGGCCGCTATACCGACGACATCGTGTTGCCGGGAATGCTCCATGCCCATTTTGTGCGCAGCCCCTACGCCCACGCCCGCGTAGTGAGCGTTGACACGGCTGAGGCCCTCGCCATCCCCGGCGTGATTGCTGTTTATACCGGCGATGATGTTGCCGCAATCAATGGCGTACCCTGCGGTTGGCAGGTAAATTTCCGCAGTGGCGAAACCATGCGCGAACCCAAGCACCCAATGCTGATTGCCACCGGCGACACGGCCAAACACGCGGGCGACCCCGTGGCCGTAATCATTGCCGAGACCAAAGAAATCGCCATTGATGCCTCCGAAGCGGTGAATGTTGAGTGGGAAGAACTCCCCGCCATTGCCAGCCCCGCCGACGCGCTCAAAGAAGGTGCCCCCAAAGTTCACGATCAGTTTCCCGATAACACGGCCTTCGACTGGACGTTCGGAAACCCGATTGAGGAAGTTGATGCGGCCATGGCCACAGCTGCTCACACCACCACGCTCGATTTTATAAATCAGCGGGTTGTGCCGAATGCAATGGAGCCACGGGCCTACATTGGTTCCTACGACAACGTGTCGGACAAGTACACACTGTATACCTCAACCCAAAATCCACACCTGATTCGCCTGCTAATGTGTGCGTTTGTGCTGGGAATTCCTGAGCATAAAGTGCGCGTCGTCGGGCCGGATGTGGGCGGGGGTTTTGGCTCTAAAATCTACCACTATACCGAAGAAGCCCTTGTTACCTGGGCCTCAAAACAACTCGAAGTTCCGGTGAAATGGACTTCGGATCGGTCGGAAGCGTTTTTGATGGATGCCCACGGTCGCGACCACGTGACGAAGGCCGAAATGGGCTTCGATGCTGATGGCAACATTGTTGGTTTGCGGATCAAAACCATCGCCAACATGGGGGCTTATCTATCGACGTTTGCTCCTGCCGTTCCTACTTACCTGCACGGAACCCTGTTGCAGGGCCTTTATACAACCCCAAAAATCAACATCGACATGACCTGTGTGTTCACGCACACGGTTGCCGTTGATGCCTACCGGGGAGCCGGTCGTCCCGAAGCAACCTATTTGCTGGAACGCCTGATGGATTTGGCAGCACTCGAAATGGGCAAAGACCCGGCTCAACTCCGGTTCCAGAACTTTATTCCGGCTTTTGATGGCGTAACCCAACCGGGTTATCAGACGCAGGTGGCTCTCCAATACGATTCGGGGAATTACCACCCGGTGTTGGAGCGCGGTTTGGAAATGCTTGGTTACGAAGACTTCCGGGCGGCTCAAAAAGAAGCGGCCAGCACGGGCAAATTGCTTGGTGTTGGTTTCTCAACCTACGTGGAGGCTTGCGGTATCGCGCCTTCAGCAGTGGTAGGTTCGTTGGGCGCACGGGCTGGTTTGTATGAGTCGGCGCAGGTTCGGGTGCAACCCACGGGTAAGGTGAGCGTGTTTACGGGTTCGCACTCGCACGGGCAGGGTCACGAGACCACGTTTGTGCAGGTGGTGGCCGACAAACTCGGCATCCCGATGGAAGACGTTGACCTTGTTCACGGCGACTCCGACACGGTGGCTTTTGGTATGGGTACTTACGGTTCGCGTTCGCTGGCGGTAGGTGGTTCGGCCATTATGAAAAGCATTGACAAGGTACTCGAAAAAGGAGCCAAAATTGCTGCCCACAAGCTGGAATGCGCCGAGGGAGACCTCGAATACGGCGAAGGCAAGTGGACGGTGAAAGGCACTGATAAATCAATCGGCTTTGGCGACGTGGCGCTGACGGCCTACGTTCCGCACGTGTATCCGGCTGGTCTTGAACCGGGTCTAGATTTCTCCAGCTTCTACGATCCGGCCAACTTTACCTATCCGTTCGGTTGCCACATTGCGGTGGTCGAAGTGGACAAAGAAACGGGTAAAACGACGCTGAAACGCATGATTGCGGTGGATGACGTGGGCAACGTGATTAACCCAATGATTGTGGATGGACAGATTCACGGCGGTTTGGCGCAGGGAATCGGGCAGGCCATGTTCGAGGGAACGATCTACGACGAAAACGCGCAGTTGACAAACGGCTCATACATGGATTATTGTATGCCCCGCGCCGACGATCTGCCGATGTTCGAGACCGACCGTAAAGTGACTCCCTGCCCACACAACCCGCTGGGTGTGAAAGGTGCGGGCGAAGCCGGTGCCATTGGCTCAACCCCTGCCGTTGTCAACGCCGTTATCGACGCGCTTTGGAGCGGTGGCCACAAAGTAAAAGATATTCTCATGCCCATGACCTCCGAGCGCGTCTGGCGGGCCATGAACTAAACCAACCATCATGATAACATACCCTTTTCAATATAAAAGAGCCAGTAGTGTTGCCGAGGCCGTGGCGATGCTGGGCGAAGGTGGCAAAGCCCTGTCGGGTGGCCACAGTCTGATTCCTGCTATGAAACTCCGCCTGAACGCCCCTGATACGCTCGTGGACGTAGGCCGGATTCTCGAAATCAAAGGCATTTCGGTGGATGGTGACGAGCTCGTGATCGGGGCCGGAGCCACGCACGGTGACATTGCCGGATCGAGCTTGGTGAAGCAACACGTGCCGATGTTTGCCGAAGGCGCAGGCCACATTGGTGATCCCTCGGTGCGGAACAGAGGTACGATTGGCGGTTCCCTCGCCCACGCCGACCCCTCTGCCGACTGGCCCGCTATGGTGCTGGCTGCCGATGCGACTATCGTGGTCGAAGGGGCAGGTGGCAGCCGGTCGATCAAAGCGAGCGACTTTTTCACGGGCATGTTTGATACAGCTCTGGGCGATGGCGAACTGATTACGCAGGTTCGGGTGCCGATGCAGGCCGGGTCGAAAATGACGTACCAGAAGTTTGCACAACCCGCTTCGCGTTATGCTCTGGTGGGTTGTGCCGTGGTAAAATCATCAGATGGCTCTGTGCGGGTGGCGTTTTCAGGTGTTTCCGAAACGCCATTCCGCGACGAAGCCGCTGAAGGTCAACTTAATGGTGGACAGGAGGTTAGTCAGGCGGCCAGTGGAGTCTCAATCATGTCGGATCACTTTGCTTCCGAAGATTACCGCAAGCATTTGGCTAACGTGTATCTGAAAAAAGCACTGGCGGCTGTTGCCTGAGAGCGGTCGTTGTAGCTACATTTAGATTTCCAAAATGAGTAGTTGAATCAAGACTTGATTCAACTACTCATTTTGATTGATAGCCGAGGCAATCCCAGATTATTTCGCTTCTGGAACGGGTATGCCTGGTTTCAAATCGACATTGTGGTAGGCCGAAATTTTCCAGTCATTGGTTTCTTTCACGAAGACCTGCAACAATCGGGTATAAAGCTGACCTTTTGCGTTCAGGGTTGCACCCGGAGGAGGACCGGCTGGAAAGCCAGAGACACAAGACAAGGTTTCCACAATGGCCACGTCGGGACGAACGAACTGGAAAGAAACAACTTTTTGCTGCAACACCGTTTTGTTGAATACGCCTTTGAAAATCTGGTCGTGCCGTTCCTGAAATACGTCATGTCCCCTGAAAAACATCCCTAAAATGTTGGTGAACGTGCCGTTTTGTGCAAACTGTTGGGAGTAAGCGACAGCATCCCCCTTATTCCAGGCATTTTCCTCATCGAGTAGGATGGTTTGAATCGCTACTGAATCCGATTTACTTTGAGCATAGAGTAGTGTGGTGGAAAAGACCATTGTCAATATCATAGTGATTTTCGTAACCGAGCCTTTTTTCATGATTATCAGCTTTAGTGTGCATGTATTAGCTCGTAAGCTACAAAATAGCCTACCTTAATACCGCTACTATTTATTCATTGGTCAGTCAATATCAAATGCAACGAGTTCACGTTGCCGCTTATGCTCCCATACTTCCCCTTCGGCAACCACTTTAACGACAAAATTGGTACGGTTCTCCTGGCCGAAAATGAGCCGTTGGTGGATGTTGATGACCATTATCGGGCCGAAGTTCAGTTGAAAAGGCAATTGCTAACCGACCATCCCGACTATTATTTTCAGGCGCAGCCGGGTTACGAGACGGCGCAATGGGACGTTCTGGAACTGGTGTTGAACTACTTGTCCTGCTTCTGGCCGGACTCGTTTTCGCTTCATAAAACAGGCAACGTCTGGCAATGGGAAAACCACCTGCTGAACGAAACCGCTACGTTTACATTTGGTGATGCCGCAACCCTACCAGTGGCACCCCTCGACTGGGTTGGCCGCCAAATTCAGGAAGATTTGCTTGTGCTGGCGGGTGACGGCCCGTCATTGGTGGCGGGGCAACTTTGTTTCGGGAACGTTTGGTCGTTGGATGAGAAGCTGGGTTTGCCGTTTTGGGAGATTCATGCACCCATCACGCCCATTGTAGAACCGATGATGCGGGCGGCCCAAAACGTAATGAATCGTTTGCCCGTTGGCCGCCCCGTTTGGCGGTTGAACTGGAGCATCAAAACCTCCGATCAATTGGACATGACAACCCGCCGGATGCCCGAATTAAACCAACAACTCCACGATCAACTACCTTTTCTTACTCCAGAAACGATTGATAGCCAAGTCTTTATTCGCATTGAACGACAAACCCTAACCCGATTGCCGCGTTCGCAAGCCATTCTGTTTGGTCTGCACACCTACCAAAATCGGCTTGACCATGAACTCGCCCAACGCACCAATGCAGCTCAAAAACTCCTGAACGTACTGACCACCGCGCCCCCCGCCCTGATTGCTTACAAGGGTATTTCGCCGTTTCTAGCTCCTCTGATTGACCACCTCAACCGGCGCTTGCTGACCTCCGTCTCGTGAATCAACTGACTCGTTCGCTGGGATTGCAGTCGGCTACCTTGCTGGTTGTGAGTGCAATGGTCGGAACAGGTGTGTTCAAAAAGGTGGCTCCGATGGCGGCAGAGTTGCAGTCGCCCACGCTGGTTTTGGCTTGTTGGGCGGTAGCCGGTTTGGTCAGTTTGGCGGGCGCACTCACCAATGCCGAGATGGCGGGCTTATTTCCGCAAGCTGGGGGCGAATATGGATATTACCAACACGTTTATGGGCGATTTTTTGCGTTTTTGTACGGCTGGGGCAGTTTTATGGTGATGAAAACGGCCACCATTGCGGCACAAGCCTATGTATTCGGGCAGTCGCTGGTGGGGTTGTTTGGGTTAGAAGAAAGCGAGGTAGGGCTGGCCGTGAAAGGGGCGGCAACGGGTTTGATTGTCGTGTTGAGTTTCCTGAACTACCGGGGATTGGCTCTCGCCGAAGGCATCACGCGGGTGCTAACGGTGTTGATGTTTGTGGCAATGGGAGCGATTATTGTGCTGGGTTTACAATCGCAATCGGGCAGTTGGGCCAACCTCACAACGCCTGACCTGAGCGCGGTTCCAACGGGCCAAAACTTGCTCAACGCGCTGGTTTTGGCCTCGTTAGGGGCATTTTGGGGATATGAAGGTTGGAATTACATCGGCTACATGGGCGAAGAAGTGCGTAACCCACAACGGAACCTGCCCCTCGCGCTGGGGATCGGAACGGCCCTCGTGATTGGGTTGTATATGCTCCTCAACGCGGTTTATCTGTACGCCCTTCCCATCAATTCACTGGCTCAAATCAACAGCTCGCCTGACCAAATTGCCGCCGTGGAGGTGGTGCGGCAGGGTGCGGGTGCGCTGGGCGTTCTATTCGTGTCGGGCCTGATTGTGGTGACCACCTTCAACGCGACCAACGCCACGGTATTAATGTCGGCACGCTTGTTTTATGCGATGGCCCGCGACGGTTTGTTTTTTCGGTCGGCGGCCCAAATTCACCCGCGTTACCAAACACCCTGGGTGGCGGTTGTGTTGCAGGGCATCTGGGCCGTGGGGTTGGTGTGGTCGGGGAGTTTCGACCAACTGACCGACCGGCTCATTTTTGCGGCCTTCATTTTCTACGGAGCCACGGCTGTTGGCGTTATCTGGCTGCGGTTTCGGTTCCCCAATGCCGAACGACCTTTCCGGGTGCCGGGTTATCCGGTTGTGCCGCTGCTATTCGGTGGGTTTTGTTTGTTTTTAGTTGCCATAACGTTGATCAACCAACCCGAACAAGCCCTCACTGGCCTGGCGTTGATCGCAACAGGAGTACCTTTTTATTGGTTTTGGACGAAAGAGAACTAATTATGCCCAATCATACCCGCGAATCCATTCAGACACTGCTCGAAAATCAGGGCTACCAAACCGACCCGCAGGTGGTGATGTCGGTGTTTCTGGCCATGCAACTCCACAAGCCCCTGCTCATTGAGGGGCCTGCCGGTGTAGGCAAAACCGAAATCGCAAAAGCAATGGCGAAGGCACTCAACACCGACCTGATCCGGCTGCAATGCTACGAGGGTCTCGATGCCAGCCACGCCCTTTACGAATGGAACTATCAACGCCAACTGCTGCACCTGAAAATGCTGGAAGTGGTTGATAAGCAATTACCTGTGAATGGATCGGAAGCTGTTTTGCTGGCGCAAGAAGAAACCCTTTTTTCGGATAAGTTTCTGCTGAAACGACCCCTTTTGCAGGCTATCACGCACCACAAACCACCCGTGTTGCTCATCGACGAAGTGGACCGGGCTGACGAAGAGTTTGAGAGCTTTCTGCTCGAAGTGCTGTCCGATTGGCAAATCACGATCCCCGAAATTGGCACTATTCAAGCCACGCACATCCCGTATGTGGTGGTGACGGGCAACCGCGTACGCGAACTCTCTGAAGCCCTCCGGCGACGCTGCCTCTACCTCTGGATCGACTATCCCGACTACGACAAGGAATTGGCCATTGTGCTCGAAAAAGTCCCCCACATTGATGCGCTGCTGGCCCGGCAAATCTGCTCGTTCATGCAGGCCTTGCGCCAACTACGGCTCGAAAAAACGCCCGGCATCGCTGAAACCCTCGATTGGGCAATGGCTCTCTCGGCTCTCCACATCGACCATTTAGACCGCAGTTTGGTGGAGCAAACTCTCGGTGTGATATTGAAAGACTGGAAAGATGTTCGGCAAACGCAACTGTCACTCAGTGAGTTATATGAGAAAGCGGGTGTTGTCTCGAAGTGGGATAACTTGTAGAACCTCGTATGAACCTGATCCTCGAAACCGACCGCCTGACGATCCGGCAACTGACGCTAGCTGATGCCCCGTTTATTGTTGAATTGGTGAACACGCCCGGCTGGTTGCGCTTCATTGGCGACCGGAATATCAAGACCAATGAACAGGCCGAAACCTACCTGACAAACGGGCCGATGGCCAGTTACGCCCAAAACGGTTTTGGTCTGTACGGGGTGGAACTGAAAAGCGAAAAAAAACTGATTGGTATGTGTGGGTTGATCAAGCGGGAAACCCTGCCATACCCCGATATTGGCTTCGCTTTTCTGCCCGACTGTATGGGGAAAGGGTTCGCTTTTGAAGCTGCCAACGCGGTGATGAGTTTGGCTATCAATGTCTTACAACTACCTACTGTGTTAGCCATCACCTTGCCTGATAATCAGCCATCAAGGAATTTGTTGGAGAAAATCGGACTGAAATTTGTCAGGATTTTCTCATCCTCGGAAAAAGAGGAGTTGATGTTGTATAGTAATTGAGTTGGAAAGGGACTTCATCAACATTTGGATACCTCGTTGATTCGCTATTTCAACAGGGTCATCACGGCTTCGTCGCCTAGAACGGCTTGAACCGGGCGCGGGTGTTCGGCAGTAAATACCCGCAGGGCCTCACGGTCGAGCATGGTGTTTGGTGTTTCATTTGGTTGGCCATTTTTGAGGACACGATTGAGGTCGAGACCCAGGTGAGTGGACAGAAACTGATAGGCCGCCAACCGTTTACTGGGACCATAATCGTGGCCTTCGTTGAGCAAATGCACATTGGAAACCTTGGTTTCGGCTCCGTAAAGCTGATAGACCTGCTGCATGAACGGATACTCAACGGTGGGAGTGTTTTTTGTCCAGTCTTTACCATCTGAAACCAGCAACAGAGGTCGCGGGGCCGTTAGCGCGGCCAACTCGGCGTTACACGTTTCGTGCGTTGGGCGTTTGTGAATGGGCATACCACTCTCACACGTACAACCTCCAAAGAAGTGTGCCGATACCATCACAACCGGCACGGCCACCGTGATGCGCGGATCGAGCGCGGTGAGCAAAAACGTCTGCGTTCCACCGCCCGATTCCCCCGTTACACCCACCCGGCTGGCATCTACTTCGGGCAAACTCAACAGAAAATCGACCGACCGAATTCCGTTGAGGGCCTGTAGTTTCAGGGCTTTGGGTAGCTTATGATCGCATTGTTTGGAGTCGCCGTAGCCAATCATATCGAACGCAAACACCACTGCTCCCATACGGGCGAGCGTGGCGCACCGTTGTTGGGCCGTTTCGAGGGTTCGCCCTTCGAGCGTGGGGGAGTGACCGTGCGGGCAGAGAATGGCCGGATGTTTACCCGCCAGCCCCACGGGACGATACAGATTACCCGTCACAAAAAAGCCGGGCAAACTCTCAAATGCCACATTTTCGACCGTGTAGCCATCAAACTGGCGAAGGCTGTGCCGCATCGGTTTGAGCGGAGCGAAAGCCGGGTGTTCGGGTAGCTCCATGCCCTCGCGCAGACCTTTCCGCAGGAGTGCAGCCCGCTTTTCCCAGGCCGCCCGTGTTGGGTAGGTTCGGGCCGTGTCGGATAGGCGTTGCGCAGCCTCGGCTTCGGAATAATAAGCTCCCTGCCGCAGATCGGGGCGGGCGGGATTCGGTTGGGCAACAGCCGTCAGCGACACACACAGACAACTGAGCAGAAGGGGTATAGGGTAACAACGCATACCCTGCAAAGCACCCAATAAACGAGGTTCTACCGCTCGGCCATCAACTGGTTTTAGCCGTATGTTCTTCAGTTGGTAATCAGACTCAATCGCTTCCAGATTTCGTTTTGATACGTCATTGGAAGAGCTGCTCCGTCGGGAGCGTCGCCCATTCTGATGACCACCAGGCTTTTTGACGGAACAATGTTGATCAACTGCCCGTTTCGGCCCATTGCTGCCACCATGTCGGCGGGGGCATTGGGCGTAAGTGCAGTGGGGAAAACAGTTTGTAGTCTCGGAATCATAAAGGACGATTTGCCATTGAGCTACCACAAATACCCGTAGGAATTGTTCAGGGATTGCGAGGGAGTGGTACTTGCCGTAACAAAGGCCGCATCGTTCAGAATGGGTTGCCCATTCCAGATCGCTTTGTTGGCCATTAACAAGCCAAACCGAGCCATGCTGCGGGCCGTTGAGAAATAAACATGGTTATCGTCCGACCAGCCCCATTGCCCGTCCATGCCGATTTTATTTTTCAATTTTGCATTGAAATAATCATCGAATGGTTGGTTAACTGCCTTACTGACAACCTTTTCCAGTAAAGTATAGGGTGCATTGTGGTAGGCCCAGCGTGTTCCGGCATCCGCTTTGTAAACCAGATTCACCGGACTTGTATTGTCGTAATTGGCAACGCCATCATCCAACCCGGTAGTCATGGTAAGTTGATGTCTGATCGTGATCAGGTTCTCTTTAGCAGCCGGTAACGAAGTCCAGCCCGCGCCCAGATAGGTGGTCGTTTTCTGATCTATCGACAACAGTTTCTCCTCCTGCGCTTTGCCAACCATGAACCCGGTCAGGGTTTTCCCCGCCGAGGCCCAATACCAAAGACTGCTCTGGTTGTATGGCCCGGTATTAGCGATGTTTTGCCCGAAATATTTTTCCAGTACGATTTTTCCGTCTTTCAGCACCAGGAACGCCCGGCTATTGGTCGACTGTAAATAGTCGTACAGCGGCTGAATTTGAGCCACGGTCCACCCTAATGATTCGGGCGTGGTGGTGGCCCAATCCGTGGTGTTGGCAGGCGGAAAATAAGCTCCGGTTGGTTGTGGGTCAGTCGTGGTTGGGCTGTTTTGGGTGCAGGCACCGGCAACCAATAAAAATAGCAGTAGTAAACGGGAATAGTTCATCGTGAGCAACGGGAAAATGGTCTTAACGCAGTTTGGATGGTTCTGGTGGACAAACGTTTAGTTTTGTTGGCTAACTTGCCCGCTAATAAAGTCATTAACTACCTCATTATGAATTCGCTTTCACGGCAACAGTTTTTGCACCGGACAGCCATAGCGGGTGCTGCCTTATTGGTTTCGACGCTAGAAGGGTTCGCACTTGAAAGGGCCGAAAAAAAGTTGCGGGTAGCCGTTATCGGTTGCGGTAGTGTCAGTAATCGCTATTTGCCTCAGCTCCAATCGTCCGCGTTGATCGAGGTGGTCAGTTTGTGCGATATAAAATACGACAGGGCAGTGGCCCAGAATACACAATATAAGGTTGGCGCGGCCACGTATCCCGATATCGACAAAATGCTGGCCGGGGTGCCGTTCGATATGTTGGTGACGCTGACCGATATGCAACGGCATGGCGAGTTAAACAAAAAAGCGTTGCTGGCGGGTAAACACGTGTGGAGTGAAAAACCAATGGCCAATACCTACGCCGAAGGCAAGGCCCTGCTCGACCTGGCCAAACGCAAAAAACTGCGGTTGTGGGGTGCCCCTGCCGTGGTGAACAGCCCCCAATTTGCGTTTATGAGCCAGGCGATTCAGACCGGAAAACTGGGCCGGATCGCCAGCGCACATGGGCAATATGGCCACACGGGGCCGGGTTGGTCGGCTTTTTTCTACGAAAATGGGGGCGGTAGTATGCCCGATTTAGGGGTCTATAACATGGCTACCCTGACGGGTTTGCTTGGCCCGGCCCGTAGCGTGATGGCCATGACCAGTATTGTGAAGCCCACACGAACCGTAGATGATAAAGGCCAGATTCGGGTGGAGGCCGAAGACAATGCCCACTTGTTGCTGTCCCACGATAAAGGCGTGATTTCGCATGTGATGTGCGGCTTTAATTATTTCGACCAGCACGGCCACGAAGCTAAAGGGCAGCAATTGCACTCGATCCAGATTTTTGGTGATGCCGGGAATATGCGGCTCATTGGTTACGACTGGGAAACCAACGGCGTGGTGCTCGACAATTCGGAAACAGAGCCGCCCAAACTGTATGCTGCCGAAAAAGGGGGCTACGAATGGCAGGAAGGCGCACGGGTCACTGGCGAAAGCATCGTGAAGGGTGTTGAGCCGCGCATCAATGTCGAACATGCACTGCATGTGCTTGAAATCATCGAAGCGGCCCGAAAATCGTCGGCCACGGGTTGGCGGATCGACTTGCAAAGCACCTTCCCGTGGCCGCTGATTTAGCCCTGCACAAACCCCACAACGGCCTCTCCACTTAGTTTCTGTTGCTCGCCCGTCACCATGTTTTTCACGGTTAATTGGCCCGTTTGCACTTCTTCGGAACCGATCAGAACTACGTAGGGGATGAGTTTGGCGTTGGCATAATCGAGCATTTTTTTGACTTTGGCCAGGTCGGGATACATTTCGGCGGCCACGTTTGCCTGCCGGAGTTGGTTGAGTAAGGGTAAAGCCACCGCCCGGCTATCACTGTCGAAGGGCACCAGCAAAACCGTGGTTCTCTGACCGGCATCGGTGGGAAACAGGTTCAGTTCGTCCATCACGTCGTAGATGCGATCAACCCCAAAGGAGATACCCACCCCCGACAACCGCTCCGAGGTGCCAAATGCGCTGGTCAGGTTGTCGTAACGCCCGCCCCCGCTGATACTGCCAATCGAAACCGGAACGCCGGCCCTGCCCAAAGCTTTCACCTCAAAAATGGCCCCGGTATAGTAGGAAAGGCCCCGCGCCAGTGTAACGTCGAGTTCAACCTGCGGAGAGGCAAGACCGTATTGGCTCACCAAAGCCAGCGTTTCTTCCAGTTCGGCGATGCCGCGCTGGGCTGTTTCGGAGGTGGAGAGCCAGCTTTTGAGGTTGGACAACACGTCGCTGGTTGTTCCCTGCATCGTGAACATGGGAGCCAACGCTGTTATTGACTCATCGGAGAAGCCGCGTTCGCCCAGTTCAGCGAGGACTTTTTCGGGGCCGATCTTATCTAATTTGTCAATCGCAACGGCCAGGGCACCCTCCATGCCGGGGGCACCAATGTGTTCCGAAATACCCGTCAGGATTTTGCGGTTGTTGATTTTCAGGACGAAATTCTCCACGCCGAGATTCCGCAATACCTCGTGAATCATCAGCACAATTTCGGCCTCGCACAGCAGCGAATCTGTCCCGACAACGTCAGCATCGCACTGATAAAACTCGCGGTATCGACCTTTCTGGGGTCGGTCGGCCCGCCAAACGGGTTGCATCTGGTAGCGTTTAAAGGGCAGGGCAAGCGCGTGCCGGTTCATGACTACATAGCGGGCAAAAGGCACCGTCAGGTCATAGCGCAGGCCCTTTTCGGCAATTTTCGGGAGCATGGCTTTTGCGCCAGCCGCCGAGATTTCGGGCGTTAAAGCCGAGGCAAAATCGCCCGAATTAAGGATTTTAAAGAGAAGTTGGTCGCCCTCGTCGCCATATTTTCCGGTGAGGGTAGTGAGGCTCTCCATCGATGGCGTTTCGAGCGGCAAAAAGCCGAATCGCTTGAACGTGGCCCGGATGGTATCGAATATAAACAGCCGTTTGCTCATCTGCTCCGGCCCAAAATCGCGCGTTCCTTTTACGAGTGATGGTTTCATGCCGCAAAGGTACAACCGAATTTTTACCCCGTATTGGCTTCGGAACAAGCGGCCCTGATGTCGCTTCATCGGCGATTCGTTCCGTTTCGGCCAGGTGAATCTTGGCTGTCGTGAGCAACTGGTCCAATTTTGCCCCGGCCAACAAAGCCACTTTCCTCTATAAATCGCTCTTTTTTAATCAATTACTTCCATGAAAAAAGTTATGAAAATTAGTGGCCTCCTACTCGGCAGCGTGGTGCTGCTTTTGGCTGGTTTTGCTGCCTACGTAGCCGCTGTTGGCATTCCCACCTACGATCCGCCCAGTGTTCCGAAAATCACGGTTGAGGCAACGCCTGCCCGCATAGCCCGGGGCGAAGTCATCGCCAATATCCAGTGTATGGAGTGCCACGGTGGGAAAGATGGTCGGCTGACGGGTCGGCACATGAGTGATGTGCCGGAACTATTCGGCAAGATCTATACCAAAAACATCACGCAGGACAAAGAAAAAGGCATTGGCAACTGGACCGATGGGGAGTTGATCTACTTTCTGCGCACCGGTGTTCGGAAGGACGGTTCCTATGCCTTCGTGATGCCCCAATACCCCAATCTGGCCGACGAAGACCTGATGTCGGTAGTAGCGTGGCTGCGCTCGGACCGATTCCCAGTGCAGGCATCGAAGCAGGAGCCACAACCCTCTGAATTCAGCCTGTTCTCGAAGATACTGACCCATACCGTGATGAAGCCCGAAGCCTATCCACAATCGTTCATTGCCAAACCCGACACAAACGATCTGGTGGCTCTCGGCAAATACACGGCTGATGCCTTTGGCGACTGTTTTTCCTGTCACTCCGGCGACCTGGTGAAGCAGGACAAAGTGAACACGCCCAAAACTGACGGCTATTATGGTGGAGGCATCGAACTGAAAGATGAGCAGGGTAAACCCATTATCACGCCTAACCTGACGTTCGATGAGGAGACAGGCATTGCCAAAAAATATACTAAAGAGCAGTTCATCAAAGCCGTTCGGATGGGTGTCAGACCCGATGGCAGCGTGCTTAGACTGCCAATGAGTCCGAAATTGGCACTGTCGGAGCGGGAGGTCGGTGCGATTTACGAATACCTGAAAACGGTGCCAAAGATCAAAAACGACATCGCTCAAAAAACCGCCGAGTTACAACTGGCAGAGAAGTAAACCGAAAAAATCATTGGTCATTGAAAAGCCGCTTCATCAGCGGCTTTTTCCGTTTCATCGGGTTGACCATTTCCCACGTATGGGCCAACCCGCAACTTTGGCTTCGTAAACAACACAAATCATGACGAAGCTCTTCTACTCCCTGGCTATCGTGGGTACACTAATTGCCCTGCGTCCCGCTGATGTTCTGACCGATACGGGCGTAACCATGCCCAACATCGAAGCAGGTGTCCTAACCAATCTCAACACCGAGGGGTCATTTTATTTTGTAACCACCGCCCGGATGCGGCAAATGGCCCGGCGCATCCCCGCCGATGCACAGGCCGCTACCGTGCGGGCGTTGGGCAGGGTGGTTCGGGCCTATGTCGAGTCGTATGCGTTTAAGCAGGCTTACCGCCAATTGGTGAGCGGCCAGCATTCGGTCGATGATACCTACAGTGATGCCAACATCGCCCGGCGCGAAACCGAGGTGGGTATGGCTGATGAGGTCGTTGATGCGCAAGCCGTAGCGTTCCGGCAAACCATGAGCGCGGTGGACCCAGCTATGTTCTATACGATGTTCAAGGTGCAAGTTCCCCAGTTGGAAGCCCAGGTCAACGCAGCCGGGGGTGATGAACGAAAAAAACTCCTGCAACAGGTAACCGACTTGAAGCGAATGCTCGCGGCAAATGCCGGGAAGCCTGCCGAGTTTAAAAAACAGTACATCGCCTATCAGGAAGGGCAGTTGCGCAAAGGGGGCAAGCAACATGAAGCAAACGCCCGGCAGGAGTTGGCCGAAGCCAAAACGCACAACGCCGACTACCGCAATCAGAAAGCTGTTCTGGATGCAGCCAGCGATTTTCGCCCGCTCTTGCGCAAACAGCTCCGGGCGTTCGTGGCCCTCTGCGACGAGGTTGACTTTGGGGCTAAACTCTACGCCAGTGGGTCGAAGCAGTATTTTGTGAACCCGGTCTATCAGCGCAAATCAGATGAATGGAAACTCTTGTTTCGGATAGGTAAAACCCCAACGATGGCCGCTCGTGGCTTCGCCCAGCAATGGCTGACGGAGGTGGATTAAGGATTGGATCTGTGCTACAAACCTCGCAATCAGGATGCTGTTGCACCAACTTTGGCTCATCGAACAGTAAACAACAACTGAAACATGAAATCATTCTTATTCACGACCCTGCTGGCTTTGGTTGCCTGCACCACGCCCGAAGTAAAACCCATCAGTCCCGACATTGTTACGCCCCACAAAGGAGTCGTAATGGGCCAGGCTGTCGATGCTAACGGAGCACCACTAGCCAACGCCCGCATTGTGGTCAATAACACACAGTTCTACAACAGCACCGTATTGGGTCAAACCGATGCCAACGGACAGTATAGTCTGGCTGTCTCGCCTGGCTCGTGGTATGTGCGCGGCACTATTAAAACCACCTTCGACGGTAAACCCTTTACGCTCGACCTGCACCCCGACACCGACGCGGCTTTTGCGGGCACCGACGGGGCCGTGCGTAATCTGAGCTTAAAAATAGCCGGTCAGCGCACCCACGAACACGGTAACAATGGCTATTACGGCGGTCATATCGAACTCTACGCCTGGGGCTTGCCCACCGACCAACTGACGCTGACCCTCAAACCCGTCGGTACGCTTATGGATGGCTCGGCGGGCAAAACGCTCACCGTTGCGCCAGATAATGGGTCCGTTCACGACGTACCCCTGGGCAAATACACGATCTCGGCCCGGCTGGGCAGTCAGGCCTTGCGGGTGCGGATACGGAACGCCAACCAAACCTACGGTACGTCGGTAACGAGCAGTTTCAACCCGGCCTACGCAGGTGCCGAAGGACGATACAAGCTGGACATAGAAATAGAAGACTAAGAAACCTTACGAGAACGATTTAGCTATGAACTATACGCTTCTGTGGATAGCCACTAGTTTATGTGTGGCCGGATCAGCCATAGCGCAACGCGCGCCCCTAACATCGGTCGAGCGTTGGCAGACGATTAATGCCACGTTCATGCTGCTCGACAGTCAATATGTATTTCCCGAGCAGGTGCCGGCCATGCGGCAGTACATAACGCAGCGCAAACGCACTTATGACACCATCACAACCGGCTACCAACTGGCCCGGCAGCTTACGCTCGACCTGCGGGCCGTTAGCCATGACAAACATCTAAGCGTTGATTATTGGCCCAATAGTGTGGTCGCCGAGGAGCTTTGGAACAAGACACCCTCACCCGAACAGCAGGAGGCTCAACAGGCTTTTCTGCGAAAGATGCTGGTGCGCGATAACTTCGGAATCAAGCAACTGTCGGTGTTGAAAGGCAACCTCGGTTACATCAGCTTCAACGTGCTCGCTCCGCCCGACATTGCGGGTCCGTCGTATGTAGCGGCCATGAATTATCTGGCCCAAACCGATGCCCTTATTATTGACTTGCGCGAATGCAACGGGGCCATTTCTGAACACGCCATTCCATTTCTATGCAGTTACTTCTTCACCAGGCCGACTCACCTCAACGATCTATACTGGCGTGAAGGCAACCGTACTATTCAGTCGTGGACATACGCACAGGTGCAGGGCCAACATTACGGCAACAAACCCATTTATGTATTAACAAGTCCGGCCACCTTCTCCGGGGCTGAAGAACTGGCCTACGATCTCAAAAACCTGAAGCGGGCTATCCTTGTGGGCGATACCACCGGTGGCGGTGCCAACGGTGGCGGTACGTTGCGGATCAATGAGCACTTTGCCGCATTCGTACCCGGTGGACGGGCTATCAACCCGATTACCAAGACCAATTGGGAGGCTATCGGCGTAGTGCCCGATACGTTGGTTCAATCCAACCGGGCGTTGTATGCAGCACAACGGATGGCGTTGCAAGCTCGGCTCAAACAGGCTAATCTAGAACCCGATGAGCAGGGCTATGTAATGTATGTATTGACCGAGTTGGAACGAAACGCACCGCGATTTGTCCAACACATATTCACGCTAACTGGCTACCCAAACGCTCAGTCGGTACAACTGGTGGGGTCCTTTAATGGCTGGTCTACAAAGGCCACCCGCATGACGCGCCGGGGTGATAGATGGGGAGTCGAGGCCGAGGTTGAGCCGGGCAAAGTAACCTATAAATTCATCGTGGATGGCCACTGGATCACCGATCCCGCTAACTCACGTACCGAAGGACAGGGTCAATTCACCAATTCGGTACTGGACGTATCCGAACGGTAGTCGCTGATTCACAGCACACCTATATTTACCGAACAACAATTCAGGTTGGATTCTACACCAGCGGCAGGATTACCCGAAACTCATGCCCATCGTCTTCGATCACGGGGGCGGGTTGCCCCAGCATCTGGTACTTGCTCAGAATGTTGCTCAGGCCCACCCCGTTGCTCAAGGCACGGCTGGGTTTGCGTTGTACATTATTTCTGACAATCAGGCAGTGTTGCTCGTTGGTAATCAGGTCAATGGTCAGCGGTTGGTCGGGCAGGATGACATTGTGTTTTACTGCGTTCTCGATCAATAATTGCAGCGTCAGCGGGGGAATCTGCCGGGTCTCCATACCGGGCAAAATGCGCGTGACCAGCGTGAGCGAATCGCCGTGTCGGGTTTTGAGCAGGTGGTAGTAAGAATCCACAAATTCGAGTTCGCTGGCCAGGCTCACCAGCGGGGTGTCGTTGCTGCGGAGTAAATAGCGATAGACCGTGCTGAGTTCCTCGGCGTAGGCCCCGGCCTGTTTGGGATTTTCGTCGATCAGGGAGATGAGCGAGTTGAGGCTGTTGAAGAGAAAATGGGGGTTTACCTGTTGGCGTAGGGCATCGAGCTGGGCCTGCAACTGGGCCTTACTGAGGGTTGCCACTTCGTTGCGTGACTCCTGCCAGTAGGCGAAGTTGTGCATACTTTCGTAGGCTATCGTAACGATGGCATCAGCCAGGATCGTGAAAAGAATCCCAAAACCCAGGCGGCTTAATTCAGCCTCGAAACCGGGCAGATCAATCCATTGATACATAAAAAAAGCCAGGCTAAAGACAAGCGATGAACCCATTGCGGTGAATAAAAACTGCCTGATTACCTGAGCTAAGTACCGGGATGGTTCAAGGTTTACCTTGCGTATTCGGCGGACAAGGATACCGTTCATGCCGAAATTACAGACAGCCAAAGCCACCACAATACCGGTTGCCAACCCAAACGTGCGCCCATTTTGCCAATACGCGCTGCCAATCAATATCCAGTTAAACGTGCCGAGGTAAAATGGAATGACAATGACTTGCACCAGAGCAGAATAACGGGCAGATACCAATGATTTCATGATGGCAACGAGATTAGGTTACTCAAAACTACTAAAATCTATTGACGTAGTAATCGCACCCTAATGATCTGTCCATCACAATCCATGAGGACACTCCCTTAACGTTGTTTCATCGTCTGCTTTTTCCGTTTCATTGGGTTGATGGTTTATACCGGCGGGGCAATGCCAGACCTTTGATCCCATCAACGGCCAATTGAACGGCCCTTCTAAACAACAAATACCATGACATTTACGTACCCTCACACGATTGAAAATGGCCTTGGCGAAACCTTGGTTTTTCGCGCCCTCCAGCCGGAGTCAGATGGCGACAGACTTCTGGTTGACAACATGGTGGCACCCGGTATCGGGCCGCCCATGCACATTCACTGGCTACAAGACGAATCGCTGACGGTTGTTCAGGGAAAAATCGGCTATCAGGTTCAGGGGCAAGCCGAGCAGTTTGCCGGTGTGGGCGAAACGGTTTTGTTCAAACGCGGGGTGGCTCATCGGTTCTGGAATGCGGGTTCTCAGCCCCTTCATTGTACAGGTTGGATCAAGCCTGCCAACACGGTAGTATTCTTTCTGTCGGCCATCTTCGGGGCACAACGCAAATCGGGCAAGCCGCAACCGGAACCCTTCGACGCAGCTTACTTGCTGACACGCTACGCGAGCGAATACGATATGGTGGATATTCCCCGGTTTGTCAGGAAAGTGATTTTGCCCACCACCTACCAGATTGGGCGATTAGCAGGCAAGTACAAACACTTTGCCGACGCGCCGGAACCGTTGCCACAGGGCTAAACAAAGGGGCCGACAGATGCAATTCGGCCTTTAATCACTGATTGAGTCGCTTCGCCTGTTGAACGTGCCGTTCGTTGTGGGCCACCATAAACTGGAGAACCTCACCGATGGACAGCCGCAACAGGGGAAATATGGACACCGAAATCCGGCCTGTGTTCACATCAACCCGTCCGGCCTTTCTGATCAGACTCAACATACCCTCTTGCTGGTCAATGAATTCGGCCACCACTTGCCGGGCGGGCACATTGTCGGTGGGCTGATGTTGCGCAACCGCTTTGAATTTCTTTGTGCTGGTCTTTGGATCCGTAATCCGGGTCAGGTAAGCCCCCAACCACGAACTGGTGAACGACGTTGATGCGGGTGCCTCGCGCTGGTTTTCAACGCTGGTTTTCAGACGGGGCAGGTAATACTGGCCATAGCTGTTCAGATGCGACAGGCATTGGCTAATGCTCCAGCCACCCGAGGGCGAGGGCGTTTGTAACTGGGTTTCGTCCATATTCTGAAACCGGATGGCTTCCTGGAGGTGCTGGTCAACATGCTGTTCCAGATGGATTAGCCAAGGTTGTTTATCAATAGTCTTCATACGTGTCTGTGGCCGAAGCGGAAATTTCGAGCCGTTTTCGAGTTGATTAATACATCACAAAGGTGAGCAACCGCCCCCTGTCATGTCTTGGTATTTGCCAAGATTTTAGAGACGAATGGAATTAATCAGTTTACTGAAGTTGG
The DNA here is from genome assembly GCA_031411995.1 of Cytophagales bacterium. Lineage (GTDB taxonomy): Bacteria > Bacteroidota > Bacteroidia > Cytophagales > Spirosomataceae > Rudanella. Next base: position 23,113 of record JANOCD010000070.1, on the reverse strand, counting down.
TAGGATCAACGCCGATATAGTTAGCCAGGTATTTGTGCGGAACCAATTGCAGCATGTGCGGACTGCGCCGGAGCATATTGGTGAGTTTTTCTGCCGACGAATAGCATTGTAACTCCACCAACCGCTCCAGCACCCCCGACAGAGCCTGAGTAGTCCCCAGTCGAATAGCCGTTTCGAGGGCGGGTCGGGCCTGCATAACCGCCTGTAAGTCGTGGTGCGAAGCACGCAGAAACACCGATGGGGTTAGTGTCTCATACTGATAGCGAGACGGTTGTCGAAGCATCAGCGAGTCGAGAACGCCCCCAAACGAAGGGGCGTAGGTGAAAACAAGCGTTGCTTCTCGCCCCTGGTCATCGAGGTAATACACCCGCTGTACGCCCTCGGCCACGAAATACAGATAGTTTTCTGTGTCGCCACTTACTGTTAGAACTACCTTTCGGCTGGCGGTAAACGGGTGCCAAATGGTCGCGAAAGCGTCCCAGTCGGAGGTTGTCAGGGGATAAATGGCCCGAAAAAGTTGCTCTAACTGGCGCAATGGCATAATGAACGGTTAGGAGAAGAGGTGTCGTAAAAATACACTTTTGACGAGTATCAATGGTCACTCTTGCTCCAAATTATAACCCAAAAGCCGCTTCACGGGCGGCTTTTTCCGTTTCATCGGGTTGCCCATTTTCTACGTATCGGCCACCCCGCAACTTTGGCTTCGTAAACAACACATACAAACCATGAACAAGTTAGTTTCTTTTCTCGCTGCGCTGACAATCAGTGCGTTAGCCATATCCTGCACGGAGCCGGTGGAACCCGGCAAAATTGATCCGACCACGCCGGGTAACACACCCGGACAGACGCGCCCCGGCAAGATATGTCCCACAGGCACTGCGCTGGATGCTGCCACCACAACTATCATTGGCCCGGCAGGAGGCAAACTCTCCTCGGCCGACGAACGCCTGACGATTACCGTGCCGGCCGGGGCTGTCGAAACGGGTCAGGCCTTTAGCATTCAGCCCATTACCAGCACTGGTCCACAGGCATTGGGCAGCGGTTTCCGGCTCGCACCACACGGCACCACGTTCAAAAAACCCGTTACAATCAGCGTTCGTTATGATCCAGATAACCTGAGCGGCACGGTGGCCGAAGCACTGGCTCTGGCCTACCAAACCGACAAAGGCATCTGGCGATTAGCCGCGAAAGGCAAGGTTGACACCACCGCCCACACGGTCAGCGTGGAGACGACCCATTTCAGCGATTGGGCTATGTTGCAGCGGGCGTTTCTGGCCCCCTCCGTTGGATTTGTGAAACCGGGCGGCAACATTGGTCTGGAAGTGGTTGTGCTGTCGGAGCAATTGGTGGTGCCAATGGTTGAGGAGCAGGATGTGCCGGAGCCTTATGAGTCGCCCTCCAAATTTGTGGACTACAGTAGCTGGAAACTCATTGGGGCTGGTCAACTGAACCCGGCGGCCTTCAAAGCACTTTATTACGCCCCCTCAACCCCGCCCGCCCGCAACCCGGTGGCCGTGACCATCAAACTGAACGGCCCGACTATCATCGACGGAAAACCCTACGGAGAACTCTGGCTGGTGTCGAACATCTACGTGGGCGACGAAGGCATCACGTATCGCATCAACGGCGGCAAATGGATCAATACGAAGGTGGCGTTGGGTGCTCAACTCATGCCTACCCCCAAAGGCCCGATGCTGATGATGAACGGTGGTGGTATGGACAATGGGACGGCTGTTGGGGTAAACATCATGCAGCTAAACCCACCGGGAAACCCGGATGCAGGCTCCGATTTCGGTTTCATTGGCGGAGTTCGTCAAGCCTGGCAGTTGGAGGATGGACCCCAATTCCAGCTATCTGATCAGAACGGGGGGCTGCTGTATGTACACTATTACCGGATTGGCAAAGTGCCGTATCCAAGCCCCGGTGCGCTCACGATTTCGCAGTTTGGTAAGGTAGGCGAAATGATAACGGGCAAGTTTGAAGTAGGCAAATCAGGAATTATCTATCCCGGACAGGAAGCCCTGGGCACCACGGCCCGCATCGACGGCTTTTTCCGGGTTACCCGAACGAAATAATCCACTTACCCCAGTTACTTCACCCGGAAAGCCGCTTCAGGCCGGTTCGGTGTTCCGATTTTCCGTTTCATCCCATTCGTGCTTACCCGCCCCGGAAAGCCCCGCTACTTTTGACCCAGTTAAACAACAAACCGGCACAGAATGCCAACCTCTTTTATGAAAGCAACAACAACACATGCCCTGAACCTCCGCGTTCAATCAGTCCTTATGCCCACTGTAAGCCTTGTAAAATGGCTGCTTATGATAATGATTGCCAGCCTGTTTATGCTCACAGGCTGTAAAAAAGAAGTCGATGTGATCCCTACCACCCCCGTACCACCACCTGTTGTTGTTGCCGACCCCTTGTCCATCACCACCAGCATTAACGTGAAAACAACCCTCGTTGACCGCATCGCCAACCCCGAATTGCCCGACTATATCGTGACCAAATCCATCGACGTAAACCATGAACTCACGATTAACCCCGGCGTGGTGATTGCCTTTGAGCGCGATGCGCGAATGAACGTGAACGACAACGGTGGTCTGTTGATCGCGAAGGGTACAGCCGGGCAAAAAATCAAGTTTGTGGGCATGCAGAAAACCAAGGGCTATTGGGTAGGTATCTCGCTTTATTCGGGCAGCAACGCCAACCTGATGGAGCATGTGGAGGTGATGCACGCCGGGAGCCGCCCGATTTATAGCACGACCAAATCAGCCCTGTATATGTCGGGTGGCAGCAAGGCGCAGGTCGCCCTGAAAAACTGCCTGTTCTCGCAAAACGATGGCTATGGTATCTATGTATATGAGGGCAGTATTCTCCGCGAATTCGAGAAAAATGCGTTCACCAGCAACACCGAAGCGGGCCTAATGCTCAATGCCGTGAACGTGGCTAAACTCGACCCGGCTTCGATCTTCACGGGTGGCAATGGCCGCAACGTGGTCGAGGTGACTCCCTCGTCGATCAGCGGTACGAACGAAGTGGTGTGGGCGGGTTTTGCTGACAAATCGCCGTACCGGATCACAGGTGAATTCACAATTAATGGCGGCTTTAAGCTGAACCCCGGCGTAACGATGGAAATGAATCGGGATGCAGTGATTCGGGTCAATACGGGTGGTTATTTATCGGCCAAAGGGACTGATACAGAAAAGATTATATTCACCAGTGCCAACCGCACGGCTGGTTACTGGAGAGGGCTTATCTGCTATTCGCAGGATGGTAAAAACGTACTCGAAAACGCTGAGGTTAACAACGCGGGCAGCCTGCAACTTGTATCGGGCAAAAAAGCCAATATCGCCGTGTATGGGACCAAAGCGACCATGACGATCAAGAAAACACGCATCAGCGGCAGTGGTGGCTACGGTGTTTATGTTGCCTATGGAGCGTCGGCCAATACCGACCTCAGCACAACCAACACCTTCGAAGGCAATGCCGAAACGAATGTGTTGATTGAAAAATAGCTTAAAGTCTGAAAACCATGATCTTTCAACTCTCATCGGCAGTATTTATTGGTATGGTCCTGTCGATCATGTTGTTGAACGTGGTGCAGTGGATTATCTACCGGGATCGCAGCTATGGTCTCTACACGCTTTATATGCTGGCGTGGCTGGTCTACTTTGGGTTAAGAGTCAACACGTTTCGGGATTGGTTCTCCGTTGAAGCGACCTATTTTGTGAGGGCAACCGTGGCAATGCTTGCCTTCTATATCTATTTCGATTTTGCGGATTCCATTCTTGATCTTCAGAACCGATTACCCCGTTTCTATCGGCAATTGCAGCGGGTGAAGGTAGGCCTGGCAGCCTATGTGTTGGTTCAGAGCATTGTCTGCTACCTGTTGCCCTGGAACATAACGGCTTATGAAGTATTGTACACGGCCATGCGACTGGCCATGGCCACGCTGGCGATCTACAGTATCCATCAAATTCTGAGCCTGCCCGATGTGGTATCGCGGGCATTCACGATGGGAACGGGGTTTTTATTAACGGGTAGCCTGACAGCCATGTTCCTGTCGATGATGACCCCGGTCGAAAACTGGTCGGGGCCGTTCTGGCGGGTGTCGCTTACATACATGCAAATTGGGATCATTGCCGAACTGGTTTGTTTCTCGCTGGGGCTAAGTTACCGACAACGGCGGGCGGCTGTTCGGAGTGCTATGATGGAGCAGGAACTTCAGCGCGAAAGAGAAAAACACCACCGCGATCAGTTGGAAGCTGAACTGTATGTGCAACGCCTGGAGCAGGAAAAAATCGAGGTGCAGATTCGGGGGTTACAGGCGCAGGTGAACCCCCATTTTTTGTTCAACAGCCTCAACTCGCTCAGTGCCCTCATTGAAGACGACACCGAGCAAGCGGGCCTTTTTCTGGACGAACTCAGCTCGGTTTATCGCTATCTGCTCCGGGCCAACGACCAGATTTTGACTTCTTTATCGGCTGAAATGGCCTTTATTCAGTCGTATTGCCACTTGTTGCAAACCCGACACGGCAACGCCCTTCGCCTGGTGTGGCAGGTGTCGCCCCAGCTTATTACCCGCCAACTGCCTCCACTAACGTTGCAGTTGCTGGTTGAGAACGCCGTGAAACACAACATCGCCCTGCCCGACCAACCCCTCACGATTGCCATTACGACCGATGCCCAAAATCACCTGCTTGTCCGAAACAATGTGCAACGCAAAACCATGCGGGTGATGTCGAACGGCGTGGGCCTGACGAATATCCTCTCCAAATACAAAATGCTGAATCAACCCGTCCCCACGATCCTGGAGACCGACGGGCAATTCGTGGTTACGCTGCCGCTGATTTAAGCTTTCTTTGGGTCGATCACGACGTGCCGAATCCGCTGGCGTTTCCAGGTGTAGGTGATATGAATGAGTCCATCGGCGGTTTGAATAACGGCGGGATACGAGAATTCGCCCGGTTCGCTTTCCAGACGGGCCAGGGTTTTCCAGGTTTTGCCATCGTCCGAAATGGCCACGTCGAGCGGGGTGCGGGGACCGCCAAACTTGCCCGGATCGGGGCCGGTGGGGTTGTACACCAGCACCTGCCGACCATCTTTCAGCGTTACCGCGTCGGTGCCGGAGTTGGGGTTCGGAAGTGTGGTTTTGGCTAAGGGCGACCATGTTTTACCGCCATCGTTTGACCATGTTTCCAAAACAAAACCGCTTTTCTGGCTGCGGCAAAGGGCTTGCAACTTCCCGCCCGTGTGAAACAAAACACTGGGTTGAATGGCCCCGTCGGTAACGCCATCGTTGATTGGGGCCGACTTTTGCCATGTTTTACCCCAGTCGCTGGTCTGCTCAAGATGCACCCGCCAATTGTTGTCTTCCGAACTGCTGGGGCAGAGCAAAACGCCCGATGGTAACAAAACGGGTTTGTTCTTGATTGGCCCCGCAATGCCGTCGGGCAATCGCTCGGCTACTGACCATGTTTTGCCGCCATCCTTCGACCGTTTCAGCAGTCCCCACCAGGTCGAGGGGCTGGGGCCGACCTTGTAAAACAGCAGCAAATCACCTTTAGGTATCTGAAACAAGACCGGATTCCAGCAGGGTAGCCGTTTGCCGTCGGCCTGCACACCGGTTGCCACTTCCACTGGTGCCGACCAGCCGGTTGCCGTTTGATTACTCAGCCAGATACCCACATCGGGGTGCCGTTCGCGGGTGCCGCCAAACCAGGCCGTAATCATCCCTTGCGGTGTTTGCGCCAGGGTGGAGGCATGGCATTCCGGGAACGGAGCCTGTTCATAGATCCACTCGCTGCGGAGAATAGCCGGGTTTCCGGGTTGGGCCAACAACGACCAACCAGACAGAGAAAGAATAAGGATGAAGGCAAGAGCAGGATTTTTCATGCTCTGAAAATACAGAAAAGCGAGCTACTTACTCAAGGTTGCCGTTTTTTGTGTATGTTGTCGTTAACGAATAAACAAGCCTTTGATAGCTTTCCAATAAATACCAACGCCTGCATGATCACGCGCCGAACCACTCTGTCTCATAATATTATTGCGTTTTGCCGGTTCTTGCGGGAGAACGGGATGGGCGTTGGCCCCGACGAAGAAGCAACTGCCCTGCTTGCCCTGGCTCAAATTCAGCTCGGCGACCGCGATAGCTTCCGGCTGGCCTTGCGCACTATTTTGTGCCGACGGGTGCAGGATATGGAACCCTTCGACCGGTTGTTTGCCCAATACTGGAAAGAATTGGAGAAGGCCGTTGACTCCAAAATAAAGGATGATCCTAACCAGAAACAACAACAAAAGCCGAAGGCTGGACCCGATTTCAACCAGCTTAAATCGTGGCTTTATGGCAATAAACCGAACAAGGAAACCGAGTTGCGGACGTACTCCGTAGCCGAAAATCTGAGCCGGAAAGACTTCGCGATGGTGGCCGCCGACGATCTGGCCGAGGTCATGCAGCGCGTGCGGGAATTATCGCTGACAATGGCCCGGCGAGCCAACCGGCGATACCGAAAAACCACTTCGACCCGGCAATTCGACTTGCCGCGCACCCTGCGGAAGAACCTCCGGCGCGGGGGCGAGATGATCGAGATTGCCTTTAAGAAACCCCGCAAAAACCATCTCAACGTGGTTATTCTGGCCGATGTGAGTCAGTCGATGGATTTGTATAGCACATTTCTGATTCAGTTTATGTATGCGTTCCAGACGGTTTATCGCCGAATCGACACGTTTGTATTTAGCACCGAACTGCACCGAATTACGCCCGCGCTAAAGAACCGCCCCTTTGCCGAGGCCCTCCGCGAACTGGCCGACACCACCACCGGCTGGGGGGGCGGCACCCGCATTGGGGCTTCCCTGCAAACGTTCGCCGATGAGTATCTGTCGCTGGTGGACAAGCATACGCTCGTGATTATTTTGAGCGACGGTTGGGACACGGGCGAGGTTGATGTGCTGGCCGACAGCATGGCCCGCATCAAGGCCAAAGCCAAAAAAGTGGTCTGGCTGAACCCGTTGGCCGGTAATCCGTCGTTTGAGCCGAGTGTGTCGGGGATGCAGGCAGCCATGCCGTTTCTGGACGGGTTCGCGCCGGTGCATAATGTGGAGAGCCTGCGGACGCTGGATCGTTGGTTATGATGCCCTTCGTTGATGCCCATACGCACCAGCAAACACCGCCCGGCGAAACGCTGATTTCGATTCGGAATCTGATTATTGGCCACGATGCCTTCACCCCAACCGACACGCCGAATTGTTCCGTTGGTATTCATCCGTGGTACATTTCTGACGACCCTGATTCCCAGTTCGCGCAGCTTCGTGAGTGGGTGGCCTACCCCAATGTCCGTGCCATTGGCGAGTGTGGCCTTGATCGGCTTCGGGGGCCGTCGATGGGGATTCAACAGGCTGTTTTTGAGCGGCAAATTGCCCTGAGCGAAGCGGTTCGAAAGCCCGTCGTGATTCATTGTGTGCGGGCATTTGCGGAGGTACTGGCACTACACAAAGGCCTGAAACCAACGCAGCCGTGGGTGTTGCACGGCGTAAATAATCGGCTTTCGCTGGTCAAACCCCTGTTCGACGCAGGAATTTATGGCTCATTTGGAGCGGCTTTGCTCCGACCTGACTCCCCGGCTCAACAGACATTACAGGCCATTCATCCCCACCGAATTTTATTGGAAACCGACCAGCAACTCGTTGACATTCAGTTTATCTATGAAGCAGCCGCCAAGCAGTTGGGTTGGTCGGTGGAGCAATTGAGTGATCAGGTTTGGGCCAATGCGCAACGGGTATTTGGGCTGTAGTCAGGTTAAGCCGTATATTTGCTTCCAACTGTACTCCGTAACTTACTGACTATCATGCAAGACCGTTCCTGGTTGTCGCGTACGCAACTGCTGGTGGGCGAAACTGGCCTCGACCGCCTGACCTGCGCCCATGTTCTTATTGTTGGCCTGGGAGGTGTTGGCTCATTTGCCGCCGAATTTATGGCCCGCGCAGGAGTTGGCCACCTGACCATTGTGGATGGCGACGTGGTGGACCCCACCAACCGAAACCGCCAATTGCCCGCCCTCTCTACTACCCACGGCCTGCCCAAATCTGACCTCATGGCCGAACGCCTGCTGGCCATCAGTCCCGAGCTTGATTTACGGGTAGTATCCGATTTTATCCGCCCCGAAATGGTGCAAAATTTGCTTGATGCCGGGCCGTATGATTACGTCATGGACTGCATTGACAGCATTACCCCCAAACTCATGTTGTTGCAGGCTGCTTATGTGCGTAAACTGCCTATTGTGAGTTCGATGGGGGCGGGTGGCAAGCTGGACCCGACGCTGTTGCGCGTCACCGATTTGTTCGATACCTGGGAGTGCGGCATGGCACAATACGTGCGCAAGCGGCTCCGGCGATTGTCGGTGGGGGTGGGCATCAAAGCCGTTTTCAGTGTGGAGCCGGTTCGCAAAGAGTCACTGGTGATGACCGACGGAAGCAATTTCAAACGCTCGGCCTACGGCACCATGTCCTACCTCCCGGCTGCGTTCGGGGGCGCGTGTGCGTCGGTAGTGCTGCGCGATTTGCTGGGTGAAACCATTGCGATGGAAGAACGGCCGGAGCGCATCAACCTCGTGAAACAGGCACAGAAAGAGGCCAAAAAAGCCAGAAAAAAAGCGGTTAAGAGTTGATAATCAGCCAATCTGGCAAACAGCCTGAGACCTATGCTAACTCCATTTCTGATCACCGAACTTTGTCAAAAACAAACAGATCGGTAAAGACCCAGTCAGCGGTTTTCTTCTCACCCCGGCGAATGACCAACTGATTGGGGGTGCGTCGTTCGTAGATGATTCGTATTGAGGCATCCTCTTTTTCGAAAAGTGCCTGTTTCTCAGTTGCTTCAATAAACCGATACCGATCCGACTTTTCTTTTTCCTCTACGCCAATCAGACCGGGCTTAAAGTGCTTCACCATAGCAACTGGTCCGGCCTCCGTTTGCTCAAAGCCGAAAAGTTCATAGAGGGTAATCTTGTCGGCCTTCATCATCCTGATAAACCCAATTATATTATTCGCTTCAGGGGCCGACCAGGTAGCTTCAATAGGCCCACCGTTGTAGGTGCCTTTCCAGTGTCCTTCCAGAAAACTGATAGCAGCCAATGTTGCGGGCTTAGGATGCTGAGCCACAGAAAGAAGTGGAGTGAACAACAGTAAAAAGAATAGTCGAATAATAAGCATGAGCCGTTGGAGTGTAGGTTGATTATAGGTAGAAAGTCCCCAAATCAAATCTTTACTTACCAAACATTAACTTCACAACCATGACGCGTTACTTCCCACTGGCTATCTGTCTGATCGCTTTCGCCTTTGTGGCTCCCACCAAAAAAACACGCCTGTTCAATGGTAAAGACCTGAGCGGCTGGAAAGTCTATGGCACCGAAAAATGGTATGTAGCCGACGGAAACCTGATTTGCGAAAGCGGCCCCGACAAAAAATACGGCTATCTGGCGACAGAAAAGCCCTACAAAAACTTTGACCTATCGCTGCAATTCAAGCAGGAGGCCAACGGCAACAGTGGCGTGTTTTTCCGGTCGAGCATCGAAGGGACCAAAATCAGCGGCTGGCAAGTGGAAGTGGCTCCCAAAGACCACGACACGGGCGGCATCTATGAGTCATACGGGCGCGGTTGGCTGGAACAAATTCCCCCCGAAAAAGAAACCATCCTGAAACCCGAACAATGGAACGACCTCCGAATCCGGGTGGAAGGCGACCATGTGCAGACGTTTCTGAACGGGAAACCAATGGTGGATATGCACGACGAGAAAATTGGCGCAGCCAACGGGTCCATTGCTTTACAAATTCACGATGGGGGAGGCATTAAAGTTCGGTGGCGGAAACTGGTTTTGAAAGAGTTATAGATTCCCGTTCACCAGACAAAAACACGATGACATACCATCAAAAAACAAACCCCTTTGATCTGACCGGCACCGTTACCGTGGTAACCGGGGCTACGGGTGTGCTGGGCGAGGCCTTTTGCGAGGCCATTGGGCAGGCGGGTGGCACCGTTATTTTGCTGGGCCGCAACGCCAACGTGGGGGAAGAAAGAGCCGCTACCCTGCTCAAGAAGGGATACGAGGCCCATTTTGTGGCCACCGATGTACTCAGTCAGGACGATCTGAACCGGGCCTGTGAAAAAATTCTGACGGACTATGGCCGGATCGACAACCTGGTAAATGCCGCCGGGGGCAACGTGGCCGAGGCCGTGATTCAACCAGGGCAGGACTTGTTTTCGGTGAATATCGAGGCCATCAAACAAGTGTTCGATCTGAACCTGTATGGTACGCTGATGCCCACCTTCACCTTTGGTCCGGCCATTGCCCGGCAGGGGGGGAGCATCGTCAACATTTCGTCGATGGCTTCGCAGTCGGCCATTACGCGGGTGTTGGGCTATTCGATGGCAAAGGCCGCCGTGGATAATTTCACCCGCTGGATGGCCGTTGAACTGGCCAACCGCTATGGCGACACGGTCAGGATGAACGCGCTGGCACCCGGCTTTTTTATTACCCACCAAAACCGGCACCTGCTCACCAACCCCGACGGTTCGTACACCACGCGGGGCGAAGCCGTGATCCGAAGTACGCCCTACAAACGTTTCGGCGACCCCGACGAACTGACCGGCACACTGATCTGGCTGCTGTCGGGTGCGTCGCGGTTTGTGACAGGCGAGGTGGTGTGTGTGGATGGTGGTTTCAATGTTTTCTCCGGCGTATAATGCAACTACTACAAACCTGGCGGTGGTTCGGTCCGGGCGACCCGGTGACACTGGCCGATGTACGGCAAACGGGCGCGACGGGGATCGTAACGGCTCTGCACCAGATTCCACACGGGGCGGTGTGGCCCGTAGAAGCAATTCGAGCGCGACAGGCTGAGATTCTGGCGGCTGGGTTAGACTGGACGGTGGTGGAAAGCGTGACGGTTTCTGAGGCCATAAAAACCCGGACAGGCGCATTTCGGCAGGCCATCGACGACTATAAACAGAGCCTTCGAAATCTGGCCGAGTGTGGCCTGCAGGTGGTCACGTACAATTTCATGCCCGTGAACGACTGGACGCGCACGAACCTGAACTATGCCATGCCCGATGGGGCCAAAGCCTTGTATTTCAACTGGTTCGATCTGGCGGTTTTTGATATTCACCTCTTGAAACGACCGAATGCCGCCGACGATTATTCCCCGTCTGTGGTGGCCGAAGCCGAACGGCGGTTTGGTCAATACAGCCCCACCGAATGCGAACAACTGGCCGACATCATCATGTTCGGTATCCCCGGCGAAGCCAAACAAACCCTGGCCGGCATGCGGGCCAAACTAGCCACCTACACCGATATTGATGCGGAGGTGCTCCGGGCAAACCTAACCGATTTTCTGGCCGAAATTGCGCCCGTTGCCGACGAACTGGGCATCCGGCTGGCTATTCACCCCGACGACCCCCCCTTTCCAATTTTTGGCTTGCCGCGCATTGCCTCGCGGGCCGAGGATTTTGCTTATCTGCTCGAAAAAGTGCCGAATCAGAGCAATGGGGTCTGTTTCTGCACCGGCTCGTTGGGGTCCAACCCCGCCAACAACCTGCCCGAAATGGCCCGTAACCTTGGCGACCGGATTCATTTTGTGCATTTGCGAAACGTTCGAAAAGACGAGTATGGTAACTTTTTCGAGGCTGCCCATCTAGACGGCGACGTGGATATGTATGCCGTAATGCGCGAAATTCTGGCCACCCAACAGCAGGTAACTTACCCTATACCGTTTCGGCCGGACCACGGTCATCAAATGCTCGACGATTTGCACAAGACCACCAATCCCGGCTATTCGTGCATTGGCCGAATGCGGGGCCTTGCCGAGTTACGGGGCCTTGAAATGGGCATTTGCCGGGCCGAAGGATGGACATAAACCCGTGTCAACTAAGGTCAATAAGTGGGTAGAAATCAATCGTCTTTTTCTCTATCGTGTATGCTAAATACTGAATCGACAACCACTGCCCGGGGGGTGGACCAGAAACAAACCAATTATCGTTGGGTAATTGTCGCGTTACTGTTTTTTGCCACCACCATCAACTACCTTGACCGGGTAGTAATCAGCCTGCTGAAGCCAACGCTCGAAAAACAGTTCAATTGGTCCGAGACGGACTATTCTACGCTGGTTGTAGTTTTTCAGGCGGCCTATGCCATTGGTATGTTGGGCATTGGCAGCATCATTGACAAGGTTGGGACGAAAATAGGATACGCCCTGTCGATCACGATGTGGAGTATTGTGGGTATAGCTACCGGGTTTGTTAAAACCACGTTTGGATTTGGGATTGCCCGTGCGGGTTTGGGCCTGAGCGAGGCTGGTAACTTTCCGGCGGCCATCAAAACCGTGGCCGAATGGTTTCCCAAAAAAGAACGGGCGTTGGCTACGGGTATTTTCAATTCAGGAACCAACATCGGGGCCATTGTGGCACCACTAACAGTCCCTTTCATCACGGCTACCTACGGTTGGGAGTGGGCGTTTATCATTACGGGCGCAACCGGCTTTATCTGGTTAGTGCTCTGGTGGGCCATCTATAAAAAACCCGCCGATCACAAGAGCGTTTCGGCAAGCGAACTGGCCTACATCAACAGCGATGTGGACGAACGAACCGAAGAAGCCGCAGCCGCCGGTGATTTGAAAATCTCCTGGTTCAAACTGTTGACCTACCGTCAAACCTGGGCATTCTTCTTCGGTAAGTTGCTTACCGACCCGATCTGGTGGTTTTACCTGTTCTGGTTGCCTGCCTTCCTGAAAGCGCAATATGGCCTTCAGGGTACGGCAGCGGCTCTTCCCGTGGCTCTTGTTTATACCATTGCCAGCGTTGGCAGTGTGTTTGGTGGCTGGTTGCCGCTGAACTTGACTCGGAACGGTATGTCGATTTTCCAGGCACGAAAAACGTCCATGTTCATCTATGCGCTCTGTGCGTTGCCGGTGGTGTTTGCGCAGTGGCTAGGCAGCATGAACATCTGGTTTGCCGTACTCATCATTGGCTTTGCGGCCTCAGCTCATCAGGCCTGGAGTGCCAACATTTTCACAACGGTGTCTGATATGTTTCCGCGCCGGGCGGTGGCTTCGGTAACGGGTATTGGCGGGATGGCTGGTGCCGTGGGTGGTATTCTGATTGCCCGGTTAGCCGGTCGCCTGTTCGACCATTACAAGGCACTCGGCCACATCGAAACGGGCTACTATATCATGTTCATTATCTGCGGTTTGGCCTATCTGACTGCCTGGGGTGTGATGCACCTGTTAGTGCCTAAATTCAAAACGATTGATCTGTCTGAAAAGACGGCCTGATGACTATGACAACCCCAACTCTCTCCCGTCGCAATTTCCTCGACTTGTCCGTTAAGGCAACGGCAGTCATTGCGGGTTTCCCAACTATTGTGCCCGCTTCGGTATTCGGTAAAAATGCCCCGAGCAACCGCATCAACATCGGGGCCATTGGCACGGGCCGCATTTCGCGGACGCACGATATTCCCGGTGTACTACAGTATGACAATGCCCTGGTGATGGCCGTTTGCGACCTCGACAGCAACCGCGCCAACGATACTAAAGATCTGGTTAACAAGTACTATACCAAGAAAAGCGGAAAAGATTACGATGGTGTAAAGGTCTATACCGACTATCGCGAGTTGCTTCTGAACAAAGACATCGACGCGGTTCTGGTCAGCACACCCGACCACTGGCACGCGCCAATTGTGATTCACGCCGTGGAAGCGGGTAAGGATGTGTATATGCAAAAACCGGCTTCGCTCACCATTTCGGAGGGGCGGATGATGGCCGATGCCGTGAAAAAGTCGGGCCGGATTGTGCAGGTAGGTAGTCAGCAACGGTCGTCGAAGCAGTTTCGATATGCGGCCGAACTGGTGCGGAACGGTCGGATTGGCGAGTTGAAAACGGTGTATGTTGGCCTGCCTGGTGACCCCGGTGGCGACGAAGAACCGCAAATGCCGATCCCCAAAAACCTGAACTACGACATGTGGCTCGGCACCACGCCCGATGCGTATTATACTGAAAAACGGGTTCACCCCAATGTTGGCTACGACCGGCCCGGCTGGTTGCGCTGCGAGCAGTTTGGCGCGGGCATGATCACCGGCTGGGGGGCGCACCACATCGACTGTGCGCACTGGGCAATGGACACCGAACACACCGGCCCCGTGGAAATTTGGGGCAAAGCCGACTTTCCGAAAAGCGGTTTGTGGGATGTTCACGGCATTTTCCGCACCGAAGCACTCTATAAAAATGGTGTTAAAATGGTGGTCAGCAATGAGATACCCAACGGAATCAAGTTCGAGGGTACCAAGGGCTGGATCTTCGTGTCGCGGGGCGATATGGCGGTTACGGCCAGCGATCCCGTTGAGAAACGGAATGCAGCCAAGGCACTCGATGCCAGCGACCCTAAAATTATCACCTCAGAGATCGGGCCAACCGAAACGCATCTGACCGTGAGCAAAGAACACCACGGCAACTGGCTGGAAAGTATCGTAAGCCGCAAAGAACCTATTGCTCCCGTTGAGATTGGGCATCGCTCGTGTTCAGCTTGTTTGCTGCACCATGCGGCCATGAAACTAAACCGGAAACTGTTCTGGAACCCCGAAAAAGAGCGATTCGTGAACGACCCGGAAGCCGACAAACTCCTGTCGCGGCCCCAACGAAAAGCCTATGCCATTGCCACAACAGCCTCGCTGAAGCGGAAAGGGTAGTCTGTACAAAACACTATGAAACTACAAATGCCAACGGCCGCTCTGTTTGGGGCGGCCTTCCTGCTTGCTTTTCAACTGCCAATGCCCGCTACGGACCCCATTCGGCTGATCACGCTCGACCCCGGCCATTTTCATTCGGCTCTGGTGCAGAAGTCGATGTACGAAGGCGTTGACCCGGTTGTGCATGTCTATGCACCCGACGGCCCTGACCTAACGATGCACCTGAACCGGATCAAAGGTTATAACGAGCGTGCCGAAAGCCCGACGCGCTGGCAGGAAGAAGTCTATCGCGGCCCCGATTTCATGGCCAAAATGATTGCTGATGGCCGGTCGGGAGGGAACGCTCAGAATGTGGTGGTTATGTCGGGGAACAACCGGCTGAAAACCGATTATGTTCGGCAGGCTGTGGGCGCGGGTTTCAACGTGCTGGCCGATAAGCCAATGGTTATCAGCGGGTCGGACTTTGGGAAGTTGCAGGAGTCGTTCGGTACAGCGGCCAAAAACAAGGTGTTGCTCTATGACATTATGACCGAGCGGTTCGAGATTTCGACCATGTTGCAACGGGCTTTTTCGCGGCAGGCGGCCCTGTTCGGCACCCTCGAAAAAGGCACCCCAGACAAACCCGCCGTAACCAAAGAGAGCGTTCACCATTTCTACAAAAATGTGTCGGGCAGTATTCTCACGCGCCCGGCCTGGTTCATGGATGTAGCTCAGCAGGGCGAGGGCATCGTGGACGTGACTACCCACTTGGTTGACCTTGTGCAGTGGGAATGCTTCCCCGGTCAAGTGATTGATTACAAGAAAGATATTCGCCTGACATCGGCCCGTCGCTGGACCACCGATATGAATTTAAGTCAGTTTAAAGCGATCACGAAATTGCCCGCTTTCCCCGATTATCTGAAAAAAGATGTGGTGAAAGACAGTGTGTTGCGGGTGTTCTCGAACGGCGAAATCAACTATCAGTTGCGGGGCATTCATGCAAAAGTGTCCGTAATCTGGGCCTACGCAGCGCCCACGGGCGGGGGCGACACGCACTACTCTATCATGCGCGGCACCAAAGCCAACCTGACCATCCGGCAGGGGGCCGAGCAGCAATACAAACCAACCCTGTACATTGATGGGGTAGATGGGAACACCAATCTGGAAGCCTCCTTGAAAGCGGTGTTGCCTGCCATTCAGCGCGAATTTCCGGGAATAGATGTGAAGGAAAACGGAGCAGGTTTTGTCGTGACAGTACCAGAAAAGTACAACGAAGGTCACGAAGCACACTTTGGGCGGGTGATGCAAAATTACCTGAACTACCTGAAAGCAGGGAAGTTGCCTGCCTGGGAAGTGCCAAACATGATCGCTAAATATTATACCACCACGCAGGCACTCGCCTTAGCCAAGAAAGGGCAGTGATAGTGTGTGTGCTACCAGCACATAACAAAACCATGAACAACCGTCGCACATTTCTGAAACAAACCACTGGTTTGGCCGCACTCTCGGCACTCTCGCCGAGTGTATATGCAAAGATCCAAGTTGCTCCCCGGATTGGGTTTGCAGCCATTGGCTTGAACCACGGGCATATTTATAGCCAGGTTGAAGCCGTGATTCGCGGAGGGGGCGAACTGGTTTGGGTATATGCCAAAGAAGCCGATTTGCTGGCGGCATTCACCAAGCGGTATCCAACCGTTAAAGTGGCCCGCTCGGAAGAAGAAGTCCTGAATGACCCCGCTATCAAACTCGTTGTGAGTGCGGCCATTCCTGATGAGCGCGGGCCACTGGGTATTCGGGTAATGAAAGCGGGTAAAGATTACATGGCCGACAAACCCGGTATTACCACACTTGAACAACTGGCCGAGGTACGCAAAGTGCAGCAGCAAACCAAGCGGATTTACTCGATCATGTATAGCGAACGGTTTGAGAACCGGGCAACTGTGAAAGCGGGTGAATTAGTGAAAGCCGGGGCTATTGGGCAGGTGATTCAGACCATCGGACTGGGGCCGCACCGCATCAGCCTCAGTTCGCGGCCAGCGTGGTTTTTTGATAAAAAACACTACGGCGGCATTATTTGCGACATCGCTTCGCACCAGGTCGATCAATTCCTGTTTTTCACAGGTTCTACCAAAGGTGAGGTGTTAGCCTCGCAAACAGGCAACATCCATTACCCGCAATATCCTAATTTTGAGGACTTTGGCGATCTGACTCTGCGGGGTGACAAAGGTACGGGCTACATTCGGGTAGACTGGTTCACGCCCGACGGACTAAGCACCTGGGGCGACGGACGGCTCACAATTTTGGGCACCGATGGTTTTATTGAAATCCGCAAGAACGTGGACATTGCCGGACGAACGGGTGGCAGTCACCTCTTTTTGGTCGATAAAAAAGAGACCCGTTACATCGACACGAGCAAGGAGCCAACGCCCTACGGCACCCAATTGGTCGATGATATTCTGAACCGTACCGAGACCGCCATGACCCAGGCCCACTGTTTTCTGGCCACCGAACTGGCCCTGAAAGCACAGAAGCAGGCGCAGAAGTTTAAGATTGTGTAAGTACCACCGCACGGGCGGCCCCGTCCATTGTACAAAAAAACCTCATGAAACCACTCCTGATCTGTTTCTTATTTTTCTTTGCCCTCACCACCTGCTTTGCCCAGACCGACAAAATCAATTGGAAAAAGGTGAAGGTGCTGGTTTATACCAAAAACGGAAAGGGGTATGTTCACGATAATATCCCGAATGCCGTGCGGAGTATTCAGCGGATGGGGCAGGAGAACGGGTTTACGGTGGATACCTCGGCACGCCCGGAGGTGTTTACCGAGGCTAATCTCCGGCAATATTCGGCCCTGATTTTTACCAGTACCAACAACGATGTGTTCGACAACGACGGGCAACGGCTGGCGTTCCGTCGTTATATTGAGTCGGGGGGTGGGTTTGTGGGGATTCACTCGGTAACGGGTACAGAGCGAAACTGGACGTGGTTCAAGCGGATGATGGGAGGCACGTTTCTCTGGCACCCCAAACATCAACTGTTTCGATTACGGGTACTCGCGGCCCAGCATCCGTCTATGAAGGGTGTACCAACTGTCTGGGACAGAGCTGACGAGTGTTATTTTCTGAAAGAATTGTCGCCTGGTCCAACCGTTGTTTTGGCCAGCGAATTAGGGTCACTCAACCCTGCCGAAGCCGAAAAAATTAAAGCCTCAGCCGGTACCTACACCGACTTGTATCCCTCGGCCTGGTACTACGACTACGACGGAGGCCATACCTGGTGTACGATGCTCGGTCATGCCAAAACCGACTACGACGAACCCCTGTTCGTGAATCATCTTTTCCAGGGAATCCGGTATGTGGTGAGTCAGGTGAAAACAATTGACGCGGTCAAAGCCTACGCGAAGACGATGGATGAGGCCGTGCGTTGAGGTAAAAAACGGTTTCACTTAACCATGTTGTCCGTTCTTGTGTTTAGAAAATAAGCTGACCAAAGTAATGGACTTCATCGACTACTATACCGTGCTGGGTGTGCCGAAGGATGCCTCCGAAGAGGCTATCAAAAAGGCATACCGAAAACTGGCCCGCAAACATCACCCCGACCTGAATCCGAATGATGCGGAAGCTAACAAGAAATTTCAGCAGGTCAACGAAGCCAACGAGATCCTGAGTGACCCCGAAAAGCGGAAGAAATACGATCAATACGGCAAAGACTGGCAACACGCCGAACAGTTTGAGCAAGCGCAACAGGCGCAACGGCAGCAACGCCAAACTTCCACGCCGGGCGGGGACTATGACTTCTCTGACGGCTTCGGGGGAGCGGATTTCACGGATTTTCTGTCATCGATGTTCGGGCGCGAGGGCGGTGCCAGCGCCGGTGGTCGGCGGGAGACCAAATTCAGAGGGCAGGACTTTGAAGCAGAACTGCACCTGAGCCTGACGGATGCCTACACAACCCACAAGCAATCGCTGACCATCAACGGCAAAACCATTGGAATAACCATCAAGGCGGGTGTCGAAAACGGTCAGAAAATCAAATTGACTGGCTATGGTGCACCGGGCGTAAACGGCGGTCCCAACGGCGATTTGTACATCACCTTTTTGGTGGCCGACGACCCCCGTTACAAACGAAAAGGCAGCGATCTGTACGTTACCGAAGAGATTGACCTCTACACAGCTCTGTTGGGCGGGAGCCGGATTATCGAAACGCTCGACAGCAAAGTGAAAGTGACGGTGGCTCCCGAAACCCAGAGCGGCACCAAAATCCGGCTGAAAGGCAAGGGCTACCCAGTCTATGGCAACGAAGGCACGTTTGGCGATTTGTATGTGGAATGGCAGGTGAAATTGCCCACCAACCTAACCGATGAGCAGAAAGAACTGATCCAAAAATTGGCCACTCTCTAAAACCGACTTGTTTATGAACGCCAACAATCTGGTCTTAATCAGCGATTTCTGCGTCTATCATCAGATCGAAATCAGTTTTGTGTCGGCTCTGGAGCAGCAGGGTCTGATCGAAATTGTTACGGTTGAACAAACGCAGTACATTGTCCCTGAACAGTTGCCCCGCCTTGAAAAACTCACCCGACTGCATCAGGATCTGTCCATCCATCCCGACGATTTAGACGTAGTCAGCGAGTTGGTGGAGCGCATCGAAAGTCTGCAACAACAGGTGGCCCAACTCCAGAACCGGCTGGGATTTTATGAGAAGTAACGGAGTAAAGGCAACGGTTTAGAAAATCACTACCCCCGTTTCATGGCCACCCGGCTCAGGATTACCGCTAGCCCAAGGAACATGAGTGCGCCCAGCAACAGGTAGCCTCCATCTCCCAAAACACTGGCAAGAGCGGGTTCGAGAGAGAGACTCGCCAAACCGTTGTAGATGGTGTCGTTTACCGAAAGCAGGGCCACAGCTACGCCCGCTAAGGCTCCCCCGGCCACTAAGCCCGTAGCAAACAGGTTGCCTTTTCCTAAATCAGCATCTTCTTCTACGGTGCCGGTGCGTTTGGCGTTCCAATCGACAATAGCTTTCACGAGGCCCCCCGCGAAAATGGGGAGGGTGGTTGACAGCGGCAGGTAAAGCCCCACGGCGAAAGCCAGCGCACTCACACCTACCAACTCGAACACCAAGGCTAAAAACGCGCCTACCAATACAAACTGCCAGTCGAGGTTGAAGGATAAAAGGCCTTTGATGAGGGTGGCCATGAGGGTGCCTTGTGGGGCCGGAAATTTGTCGGAGCCGATGGCGTGCGTGATGCCCTGAGCCACGAGGTCGGGGGTGGGGGTGTCTAAGATTTTCACCGTAGCCCCGATCACCAGCGACGACACAATGACCCCGATGAACAGCGCAATTTGCTGATACTTAGGCGTTGCGCCCACAATATAGCCCGTTTTGAGATCCTGCGAGGTGGCCCCTGCCGAAGCAGCCGCTATGCAAATCATGCCGCCTACCACCAGCACCGCCGGTTCGTAGGCTTCCCCCGTCAGCCCGAAAGCGATGAAAATGAGCGAGGTGCCCATGATCGTGGCAATGGTCATGCCCGACACCGGTGACGAGGAGGAACCAATCAGCCCCACAATCCGGCTGGCTACGGTCACGAAGAAAAATCCGAACACAATCACCAGAATGCCAATGAGCAACTTGGTCAACAGCGAATCGCCGGGGATTTGGGGTAACACCAGCATCAGCACCACCAGGGCCACACTGCCAATAACCACCACTTTTAGGCTCAAATCCTGCTCCGTCCGGCGGGTAGCCGTTGCCTCTGCCGATAAATCAAGACCCTTGGCGCCCCCGAAACTTGACTTAAATGAGGACACAATGGTTGGGATGGTTTTGATCAGCGTCATAAAGCCACCGGCTGTAACGGCACCCGCTCCAATTTGACGAATGTAGGCCCGATAGACGGCAGCGGCTGTGTCGGTGAAGGTTTTGGTTTGGGGATTCCAGCCGCCCGGTCCGCCCGCCGTTTGCAGGTCGGTGAGGTAGCCGAGTTTGATAAGTTGGGTAGCAATCACGTCGCCCGGCACCAGCGAAGCTAGCAAAGGAATCAGCCCCAGCCACGCCAGAATGCCCCCGCCCACCAACACTGCCGAAATCCGAAACCCGATAATATAGCCCACCCCCAGGTACTCCGGCGTGATTTCGCCTGCGACTTGTGCAGAAGGAAAATAGCGATTCGTTTGTTTGGTCGCCCAGACTGGCACCTCGGTAATCACGTGGAAAACTTTCTGGAGCAAGGCATATAACAAGGCCACCCCTAAGCCCTGATAGGCAGTCTTAGCAAAGTCACCCCCGCGTTCGCCCGCAATCAGCACCGATGCACAAGCTGTGCCTTCGGGGTAGGGGAGGGTGCCGTGTTCGTCCACAATCAGCGACCGGCGCAACGGAATCATCATCAGGGTGCCAACCAGACCACCCAAAATAGCCAGCGTCAGGATGGTCCAGTAATTGAAAAAATCGGCCCCGATTCCGCCCGTCAAGAACAGGAAACCCGGCAGCGTGAACACCACCCCTGACGCAATGCTCTCGCCCGCCGAGCCGGTGGTTTGAATAATGTTGTTCTCCAGAATAGTCGTGTTCAGAAATCGTCGCCCCAGCGAAATGGCCAGCACCGCAATCGGAATGGAAGCCGACACCGAAAGCCCGGCTTTTAGGGATAAATAGACCGTGGCGGCTCCGAACAGCACCCCAAACAAGGCACCCGTGATAAGGGCTTTGGCGGTGAACTCGGCGGGCGACTGATTGTCGGGAACGAAAGGCTTGAAATCGGACATAGGAGATTTAGGTTTCTGGGGTCAAGTTATGGGTTTGTAGCGAAAAAAAAAGCCGAAGCCATTTCTGGCTCCGGCTCACAAAGGTTTTTAGACTCTCTTAAAAATCCTCTTCCATTGAGAATTTCTTCTCCTCCACTTCTTCCTCCAATGCGGGTTCGCCTGATTCCAGTTGTAAGGCTTTGGCTTTCATGGCCTTGAATTTCGACATTACTTCGCCCCGCTGGTATTCGCCAACCCGCTTCTCAAAGAAATTGGTTTTGCCTTGGAGCGAAATCATGTCCATGAAATCGAACGGATTCGTGACGTTATACACTTTCTTGAGGTTCAGAGAAATCAGCAGGTGGTCGGCCACGAACTCAATGTACTGATTCATTAATTGAGCGTTCATGCCAATCAGCGACACGGGCAATGCGTCGGTTACGAATTCCTGCTCAATGGCTACGGCATCGGTGATGATCCGGTACAGTTCTTCTTCGGGCATTTTGTGCTGAATGTGATCCGTGTAGAGCATACAGGCGAAATCGCGGTGCAGCCCTTCATCGCGGGAGATCAGTTCGTTGGAGAACGTCAGACCCGGCATCAGACCGCGCTTCTTGAGCCAGTAGATGGAGCAGAACGAACCGGAGAAGAAAATGCCCTCAACGGCGGCAAACGCAATCAGTCGCTCGGCAAACGAACCATTTTCGATCCAGCGCAAGGCCCATTCTGCTTTCTTCTGCACGCACGGAATGGTGTCGATGGCGTTGAGCAGCCGGTCTTTTTCAGCCGAATCCTTAATGTAAGTGTCGATCAGCAGCGAGTAGGTTTCCGAGTGGATATTTTCCATCATCACCTGGAAGCCATAGAAGCAGCGGGCCTCAGCCATCTGCACCTCCTGCATGAAGTTCACGGCCAGGTTTTCGTTCACGATGCCGTCGGAGGCCGCGAAGAAAGCGAGTACGTGGCTGATGAAGTGCCGCTCACCGTCGTTGAGGTTGTCCCAGTCTTTCTGGTCCTGCGAAAGGTCAATTTCCTCGGCGGTCCAAAACGAGGCCTCGGCCTTCTTGTACATCTGCCACACATCGTTGTGCTGGATGGGGAAGAGGACGAAGCGGTTGGGATTCTCAGTGAGCAACGGTTCCATAACTGAAAGCAATACAAGTGAAAGGATCTGCGCACCCCACCGACGGAGGCAAGCCTGGGAGGCTCAGAAACCAGCGACGCACCAGAATGTTCGAGGAGGCTGGCCGTGGCCGGTGGCAGGTTGTAGCACCAAATATACCCTCCCAGCCGGCTCGTCGGACACCGCCTTGATGTTTTTTTCGTGTTAAATTTTCGCTGCCCAGCGAGCAAGTCAAGTGCGCTATATTCCCGAAAAGAGGCAAAACCCGGGGGTAAATACCAGAATACGGAAAAGTTGTCCACATTTTACGTGTGGACAATCAATGTTTTCCACAAAAAAGCTATTCGCGTACCCGCTGGCGTGTTCCTTGACAAATGGCTGCTACGCGGCCTGACGGGTGGGGTAATGATGTTTAATGAGTTAGGGTTTGGATTTGTAAAGCGGTACTTGTACTTTTGCCTTCCATTTTTCAGAAACCGCGAAGACGCCGATGTACGCAATTGTCAACATAGCCGGGAAGCAGACTAAGGTCGAAG
>JANOCD010000069.1:0-26691 GCA_031411995.1 Cytophagales bacterium | reverse complement strand
TCCGAAGCCCAACGCGTGCGCCGGGAGTTGCTCGAAGCCTGGGCCAGGTCCGAACAGCTTACCCTGATCACGGCCACCCAGATGCCCGCCGAAGCCTACGACTTTAAATATACGCCCGAAGCCATGAGCTTTGCCGGGCAGTGGCGGCATTGCTGCGAGTTCACGACAACGCTGCTCGCCGAACGGCTGGGCATTGAGAATCCCTACAAAAACGGCCGTGACCTGTCGAAGGCCGTGACTAAACAGCAGGTAATCGATGAAGTGAAAGCACTCTACGCCTTTATGCGGCAAACCATCACAACGATACCCAACGCGAAACTGTTCGAGCAGGCGGAGTTTGTGGGGGGTCAAATTCCCAACTGGCGGTATCTATACGCGATGGACAATCACATCATCCACCATCGGGGGCAGTGCATGGTTTACCTTCGGCTGAAGGGCATAACGCCCGAAGGCTATTTAGGCTGGTAGTCAATTGGTCCGTGTCCGTGCCGATTCAGGGAAGCCTGTCATTGACCAGCATCAATGATTTGTAAAACGAAATCATGCACACTCTTTCAGCTTGGGAATAGTTGTATAGATGGTGACGGTCTTTTACTTACATTCATTGACACCTTACCCTATCATATACTCAACATCCGGCGTATTGTGTCCTGCATGGCCTGTTTGAAGGCCGCATCCTGTGAGTACAGTTTGTAGAGTTCGAGTTCTGATTTTCGTTGCTGGTTCACTGCATCGTTGATCATTTTTTGAAGGGCAAGATCCCGGTTCTGTACGTCCGTGTTATTGACCACATGCGTCTGATAGTTTGGTTGTTGTTGGACATACTTGAGAATACTGATAAACTTTACCCGTTGCTCTTCGGGGGTAGCGTTCCAACCCTGAAAATGCCGCTCGTTGAAACTGTTGATGATTAGATCTAATGGGTCTTTCTCTTCGTCGCTACCATGTGCTCCCCGTGGGTTGGGGTTTTGCGGGTCAACCTCCGTTATCGAATCATCCAGGCCAATCGTCTGACCAAGTTTAGTCCGTTCCAGGCCGTAGGTGGACAAATCGACCGATTGGAGCAATTCATCCAGCAAATCGACCTGTGGGTCGCGGAGAATCAGCTTGGGAATCAGGAATTTCAAAAACCAGAACAGTTTCTCCCAATCCACCACCTCAAATGGTAAAATGGACGCCATCTGCCCGTAAATTTTAACAAACTGCTTGGCCTTAATCTTGAAATCAGCCTTGTCGTTGTCTTCTAATTCCAATCCAGTGCTGAACCGCTCGGCTGCAATGTCGATGATTACGCCCAGTTGCTGGGCATCTACACCCCGGAAGTATTTCTGTACAAAATCCTCTACTTCGGCCCACTCGTAAATGCCTACGTCATTGAGTTGGCCTTTCAGCTCATGCAATACGTTTACATCCGTTGCTTCGCTCAGCGAGGTAGCGGTGTAAAATGGGTCAAAGGCGGTTTTGATATCATCGATTCCGTTGAAGAAATCCAGAATAAACAGGTCTTCGGTCTTTTTCCCCAGCGAATTGGCCGCCCGATTCAGGCGCGACAAGGCCTGCACGGCCAGCACACCCTGCAATTTTTTGTCGACGTACATCGCCGAGAGTTTGGGCTGGTCGAAACCGGTCAGGTACTTGTTGGCTACTACCAACAGGCGGTACTCGTCGGTATCGAATTTCTCACCCGTTTCATTTTCCCCAAAGCCGTTCAAACTTGCTTCCGTGTATTCGATACCATCAATAGTCTTCTTGCCCGAAAACGCAATGACAGCCTTAAATGAGGCATTTTTGTCGGCCAGGATGGTACGGATAGCTATGAAATACCGAATGGCCGTTTCGATGTTTTGCGTAACGACCATGCCTTTAGCTTTTCCCTTCAGCTTTTTGGTGTTGACCACCTTTATCAAAAAATGGTCGGTCATAACCTCTGCCTTGGTTGCAATGGTTTGCCGATGCTGTTCTACGTAGGCCCGTAACTTTTTCTGCGCCTTCTTGGTGTCAAAGAGTGGGTTATCTTCGATTGATTTCTCGATCTCGTAATAACTCTTGTAGGTGGTGTAGTTGGCCAGTACATCCAGAATAAAGCCTTCTTCGATGGCCTGTTTCATGGAGTACAAATGAAATTCTTTGAAACTCCCGTCAGGCTGTTTGGTGCCAAACTTTTCCAGCGTGTTGGGCTTAGGGGTGGCCGTAAAGGCAAAGTACGAGGCATTACCCCGCATCTTACGGGCCTGCATAGCGGCCAGAATCAGGTCCTGCGCATCTGGCTCTTCGTCGCTGCTATCGGTTTTGGCTTTGCCCATAGCGTTGTTCATACTATCGTGTGCCGAGCCGCTTTGCGAGCTGTGGGCCTCGTCGATAATGACCGCAAACCGTTTTTCGCTTAGGTCGGCAATGCCATCAATGATGAACGGGAATTTCTGGATCGTGGTGATAATGATCTTCTTCCCACTTTCCAGGGCCATGCGTAACTCCTGCGAACTGTAGGCAGGAGCCACAATATTTTTGACCTGCGAAAACTGGTTGATATTCTCCCGAATCTGCCGGTCAAGCAAGCGCCGGTCGGTGACCACCACAACCGAGTCGAATAAGGGGTGGGTGAGGCCCCGGCTGCCGGGCGTAGCGTCCGACTCAGGATAGGCCTCAATGAGTTGAAAAGCCGCCCAGGTTATAGAGTTGGACTTACCCGAACCGGCCGAATGCTGTATCAGATACGTTTGCCCCACCCCATTTCGGCTACTATGGGCCAGTAGCCGCCGAACTACATCTAACTGGTGGTAGCGAGGGAACAGCAACGTTCGCTTCGACAGAGGGTCGGTAGCTTTGCCGCTAAGCGTAACAAAATGCTGGATAATCGTACTCAAACTTTGCCGGGTCAGTACATCTTCCCAGAGATAGGCCGTCTTGTGGCCGAAGGAATTGGGTGGGTTGCCCGCTCCGAAATTATGGCCCTGGTTGAACGGCAAAAAATACGTGTCTTTTCCGCTTAGGCGGGTGGCCATGTAAATCTCGTCGGTATCGACGGCAAAATGGACCACGCACCGGCCAAACTGCAACAACGGTTGGGTGGCATCACGATCCCATTTGTATTGCTTGATTCCATGAACCTTCGCGTTTTGACCAGTCCAGTGATTTTTGAGTTCCAGAGTAGCCACGGGTAAACCGTTGATGAATACGACCATGTCGATCTCCTCGCGCACATTCGTAGTGGAGTACCGCAGTTGCCGCGTGACGCTGAACTCATTGCGGGCGAACGCGTCTTTTACGGACTGACTACTGGAGGCTAGGGGCGGCTCATACAACAGCGTAAACCGGGCATCGTCGATCTCCAGGCCTTTGCGGAACAGATACAGCACACCGTATTTTTTGATGAGCCGATCTACTTTTTGCAGAATTAGTAGTTCCCACTGGGGCTGCTTCTGGAGCTTGGCCAGTTCGAGGGGTTGGCTGGTTTGCAGAAAGTGCCAGAAACGCCGGGTATCGATGGCGTAGTCGGCCTTGAAATCGGTGGTTTCGCCGAGCCAGTAACCATTGCCCGCCCGGTACTGAGTGGCGGCTTCGGCCCAGGCGCTGGTGACACCCTGTTGGTTTAGCTCTTCACGGGTGGTGCCGGTCAGTTTTTTCTCGATAGCGGCTTCGAGGGCTTGCTCGTTGGTGTGGGAAGGCATACGTTGAGTGGAAATAGAAACGTGTTCAATCAAAAAAGCATTTTCTACAGCTATCTCACCCCAATGGAGCTGAAATGTCTGAATATCATAGCGAAAACCCCATAGCTAGTGTTATAATCAGTACTTTTATGCTGTAAAGTGGAGTCCAGACCCCACTGTAAAAAACGGAGTTCATCCCCAGGAACTTAATAGTCAGAAAATAAATCGGTTTAGATTATGCTTAAGAAATTTACACTTACAGACAAACTACTCTTTATTTCAGCGTTTCTATCTTTGGTATATTCCGAAGTATTGTTTTTCAACGGAAATTCTAGTCAGGCGATCTTCATTGGACTTTGGGTTCCCAGCATCTTGTGTTTTGGTATTTATTTGAAACTCCTAAAAAACAACACAAATGGTTGAGTTCCTACCCTATTTTGCCGGACTTATTACTTTATTATTTGGCGTTGCTTTTGGTTATGCCATAACTGACGGTTGGAATTTTAAAGATAATCAGAAGAAATCCTGAAAGCTCAGTAAACGTGTCCTGGTGCTACTGGGGGTTCTTTCAGCAACGGAACCGCACGGCGGTCTGTCAGGATGCGACGTTCCCGAATCAAACGGCCCAAGGTGGCCAGGCTGGCGTGCCCCGGAACGGTTTCCGTCAGTGTCTGCAGCGCCAACAGGTTGTTGCTACAGGCACTGACGGAAACAATGGGCGTTTCCCAGATCAGACAGTCATCTTCTTTCTCCAGCATCGAATGCGATTTGATTTGAGCAAACTGCTCGCCAAACTAGTGGCTTTGTTCCTGCCCATCCTTACACCTTGATTTTGCCCGTTACAGCCGAGTTGATAAGGGTTGATTTGAGTTCTTGTAGCTTTTGGATTTGGGTCTGAACCATTTTAGTTGCAAAAGCTATTTCTCTTTGCTGCGTGTTTAGAAAATCGACAATCTGATTTTGCTCATCTAATGGGGGTACAATAGCAAAAATGGTTTTGAAGTCTTCCCAATAGAGACGATTTCGATCCCAGGCAATACCGTGAGAATGCTTTACGAACTCGGCTAAATATTCGCGTGTCTTAAAGAGGTAACCGTAATATGCCGAATTGACAATATTTCCTGGACGAGCTACAACATAATCAGGTGAAACCAAGCCATCCTGCGGCACAACCCCAACAGCTCCCTGCCACATTCTCATTTTGTTGAAAGCAATATCACCAGCTAACGTTCTTTTATACACGTTAAAATCCTCCGCTAACTGCTTTCGGTTTTCATTATCATCCATATCGCGAACCGTAACCCCTGAGTTAATAGAGACGATCAATAGCGGCAAGTTTGGATAACCCGTTTCATCTTTTTCACTAAACAGCCAATTGATCCTACTTACCTCCCAATGCGCCGGAATCTCGCCGATCCAGTCAACGCCCGAATCTTTCATGGGTGCATCTGGATTTAGTCCCCGCGTAACGGCCCGATGAATCATGACCTGCCGCTGTTCGTTGAGCAACTGGATGAGCCGTTCTTTCTGGGCAATGGCCTGGTCAATCTGTGCCGTTTTTTGGTCTAAAAATTTGGTAATGCGGGTTTGTTCGGCGAGGGGAGGAAGAATGACTTGTATTTCAGCCATTTCTCCATTCATTATCTTAGCTCCGTTCGTATCTGGCCTTTTATAGAATTGAGTTACACTTTGTAGTGCATAAAAGACATAATTAGTCAAAGATTTATTATCCTTGGATTTCAAGGTTCCACAGACATTGGTGCAATTGTGCTTGCCTGATCTCAAAAATACAGTTCCTGCATTTGCTCCATCGGTAGTCCATGTGATTTGCTCATAATCAAAGTCATACGTGTTTATGTAGCCCAAAACTCCATCATCTTTTGTTTGAGATGAAAAAACAGGATATAGACCATCTTCTATTAATTCTTGTTGAGAAATAACTCTACCTCGACCAATATTGAATAGAAATTTTATCCTCTTCACCTCCCAATGCGCCGGAATTTCTCCCAGCCAATCCACGCCAGAATCTTTGTAGGCGGGGTAACGGGTGTGGGTTTGGGTCGGGGTTGGGTTGGTTGTGGTGGTATCAATCATGATTTGGTTGTATGTTGGATTGTCGCGACAGTGTCACGACAATTCATTACGCTTTGTCGTCGGTCGTGAACGCGTCTAAAATTTCCTGCCATTTGGCTTGCAGGACTTGTTTGTTGGGCAGTTTGGTTGCGTAATCGGCTACCAGCGTGGGCGATAGTGTCCGGCTAAGTGCGTACTCCACCACCGTATCGTCTTTGCCTTTACAGAGCAATATGCCAATAGACGGGTTCTCGTGCGGCTTTTTTATGTCGCGGTCGAGGGCTTCCAAGTAGAAGTTGAGCTGGCCAAGGTGTTCGGGTTTGAAACGCTCAATTTTCAATTCAATGGCCACCAGGCAATTCAGGCTTCTGTTGTAAAACAACAAGTCGATGGCAAAGTCCTGATTACCAACCTGCAAGGGGTACTCTTCTCCCATGAAGGCAAAGTCGCGGCCAAACTCAATCAGAAACTTGCTGATATTCTGGCTGATCTGGTGTTTGAGGTCGCGCTCCAGATGGGTATCTGGCAGGTTTAGCATTTCCAGTACATAGGTGTCTTTGAAATGCGAGGTCACGTCCTGCGGCAAGATTCGCGCCAGTGGTGCGAGTTTTGTATCGGCCAGCCTTACCCGTTCGTAGTAAGATGAATCAATCTGCCGTTGTAATTCGCGTGAAGAAAGCCGTTCCCGAATGGTTAGTTGCAGGTAAAATTCCCGCTCTTCAGCCGTTTTAGTGCTCGAAAAAATGATGGTATTATTCGTCCAACTAATTTCTCTCAGCAGTGCCGAGAGTTTTGGCGAGTCTTTATACGTCTCGTAAAACTGCTTCATTCGCCACAGGTTCTGCGCTGAAAAGCCTTTCACGTTTGGCTCCGATTGTTGAATAAAATCGGCCAGTTGGCTCACCACAGATTTCCCCCAAACCTTACTGGATACCTGCTGGTGCAGATACTCGCCAATAGTCCAATACAGCGTGACCAGTTCGCTATTGACCGCCTGAAACGCCCGTTGCCTGGCTTGTTGAATAAGCGTCGTGACATGGCTAAACTGAGCCTGTATATGCATCTGGTCGCTCATATTATTGCCACGATAGAATTGCCTTGATCAAACCTTCGCTTTCTTCTTCCAGTTGCAGAATATCGGCGCTGACAGCCTCAATATCGCGTAGGGGCTTGTGGCGGTAGAAATACTTGTTGAAGCTGATTTCATAGCCAATTTTGGTGGCATCAAGATTAATCCAGGCTTCGGATACGTGGGGTTTTACTTCACGCAGAAAGTAGTCGTGAATTGTATCGTTGAGCGGCACATTCTCCGTATCGCGCAGGTCCGATTCGGTTTCATATTCGAGGTATTCACCGGGTTTGTCGCGGCCCGGCGTTCCGGTGAGAAAGTAGCCGAAATCGGGTAATTGGTCTTCGGTGCAGTTTAGGTGATTCAGCAAATCGGTCAGCTTGTCGCCTTTCAGTTTGGTGATGCCTTTAATCACCTTGTCGGCCTCGGCATCGTACCAACTCACGGCATCCATAATCTGCTTCTTTTCGGAGGCCGATAACTTCAGACCCAGCGCCTTCAACTCCATTTCTACCTCACGGGCAAAGACGTTGAAATTACTGTACTCCTCCGTACCGATGGCCTTCATCAGTTTGGTGGCCGTGTTCATCAGCACTTGCTGTTTCAACCAGTTGTCGGGCTTCAATAAGGCATCCTGTTGCTTCCGGGCCAGATTCAGGTCTTGTTTTTCGCACCAGTCGATGATGTCTTTTTCCAAGGCCGCTAAGTCGGTGTATACCCGCTCCCCGTAGGTTTCCCAAGCCCAAACCATCGGTTCGCGCAACCGGTTGCGGTCCGGCGTTCCGGCAAAGCGTAATTCGGCAATCCGCTCGGCGCTGAACTGCGCTTTCAGGCGTTTGGGCCGTTCAATGCTCACTTTGTAATACCCGAAGTCCGTATTGTCAAAAACCTTGCTGGCCGGCATTCCGGGGGCCGGCATACCGGGGGCTAAGCCATCGTCGCCAGTAGGGTCAACAGTGCGGTCCGTCGTTACGGCTAAATCTTGGTAGGTCTGGACAATTTGGGTAATGTGTTCGGGAGCCAGTTCACAGTTTTTGGCCCCGAGGTTCTTTCGCAGTTTTCGATACAGCGGCCCCGCGTCGATAAGCTGTACTTTCCCCTGGCGTTGGGCCGTCTTGCCATTGGTTAGTACCCAGATGTACGTCGTAATACCCGTATTGTAAAACAGGTTGTTGGGCAACTGGATAATGGCATCGAGCAGATCGTTTTCGATCAGGTAGCGCCGGATGTTGCTTTCCCCGCCCCCGGCATCACCCGTAAATAAGCTGGAGCCGTTGTGAACTGAGGCAATCCGAGAGCCAGCCGCAGCCGCTTTCAACGGTTTTATTTTACTGACCATCTCCATCAGAAACAGCAACTGCCCATCGCTCGAACGCGGAATAGCATCGGCCACTTCTTCCTGTCCCCAGTAGTTTTTAAGGGTAATGCGGAAACGACTATCAATGACTTCGTTACCATCTTTGATATAGCGCTGTTCACTCGCCCACGATTTTCCATAAGGTGGATTGGAAAGCATGAAATCGAACTGCGTCCCGGCAAACTCGTCGGTCGACAGCGTTGAGCCGTTTTTGATGTTGTCGGGGTCATTGCCCTTAATCATCATATCCGACTTACAGATGGCGTAGGTCTCGTCGTTGATTTCCTTGCCGTAGAGATACACATCACCTTTGGCCCGAATCAAACCCTCTTCATCTTTAATGAAGTTCTGGGATTCGGTCAGCATCCCCCCCGAACCGCAAGCCGGGTCATAGATGGTCATGACGGGCGGCAGACGGTCTTTGATCGGCTCAAAAATAATGTGTGTCATCAGGTCAATGACCTCACGAGGAGTAAAGTGCTCACCCGCTTCTTCGTTATTTTCTTCGTTGAACTTACGAATCAATTCCTCAAACACGTACCCCATTCCCAGGTTCGACAGAAGCGGCAGTTTACGGCCTTCGGGGTCGAGTTTTTCGTGGGGAGTGAGATTTATATAAGGCGACGTAAATTTTTCGAGTACGTCCAGCAGCACATCTTTATTGACCATGTGTCTCACCTGGCTTTTCAGATTGAATTTGTCGACGATCTCTTTTACGTTGGCACTGAACCCATCCAGGTAGTCGATGAAGTTGGCCTCCAGTATTTGCTTGCTGTTGGACGACGTGGTTTGT
Source organism: Cytophagales bacterium (assembly GCA_031411995.1). GTDB lineage: Bacteria > Bacteroidota > Bacteroidia > Cytophagales > Spirosomataceae > Rudanella. Next base: position 17,752 of record JANOCD010000069.1, on the reverse strand, counting down.
AGTTTTTGCAGCGTCCAGGCACTGGTATTATAAAACACATAGCCCGACGCGTCCCGTAGTCCTGTATCGTCCAGCTCAGCAAACCCGGCTACTTCGCGTTGAAAGGTAACTTCCTCCATGACCTTGTCCTTGCTTGGTTCGAGCAGGGCATCCAACCGGCGCAGGACTACCATGGGCAAAATAACGTCGCGGTATTTCCCCCGAACGTACACGTCGCGCAGGCAATCATCGGCAATAGACCAGATAAAAGAGACTAATTTATTGTGGGACTGGTGATTCATTCAGAGTGGTAAGTTTACAGAGGGGTAAATATAAAGCACTTGGGTTGTTTATCCATATATACCTGCTCCATCCACTTGTCACTGTCAGGAAACTCCGAACATTAATAGCCGCTTACCCTATCTACGGGGCCAACGCATCGGGCAAAAGCAAGCTGGTGGAAGCACTCGGCTTCATGCGGCACTTTATCCTCCGCTCGTCGGGGGGCACGCAACTCAACGACAAGATTCCGACGGTTCCGTTTCGGCTCAACCCCAACCCGGAACAGGCTCCGTCAGAATTTGAGTTGACGTTTTTGCACGAGGACGAGTTGTTCTGCTACGGCTTCGAGGTAACGACCGAAAAGGTCATGGCCGAGTGGTTATATCACCGCCCCAAAACCAAAGAGATTGAGGTCTTCTACCGCGATGAGCAAACCTTGGGTGGCCCGGCCAGTCCCATGCTCCGGCGCGATCAGATCTGGTTTGTCAGCAAAGATCGCTATGGCGCGTCGTCGCTCTATCCACTGTCCAATTTCAAGACCGATACCGTCCGCAAAAACGACGACTACCGCGAAAAGTACCTGCAAGGCCGGTTTGGGGCTATCCCCTTCCTCAACACCTACGAAGAGACACTCAGCCAGTGGCTCCAACCAGCCAGATCAAATGAGTAGGCAAAAAGCGATTCGGCAGGCCGAGGAACGGGCTGAACAAAAAGAAGCCCGGCGGGCGAAGCGAGCCGCAGCCCGTTCCATTGAGCGTAACGATCCCCTGGACACTCCGCCATAGTGCCGGACAGATCATGATCGACAAGGGTTTTGAGCCAACCTGGGTGCAGCGGCATTTGCGGCATGAACTGTTCGTGACAACCCAGTTCTACATCAAGAAACAAACGGAGCGGGATTATTTTGTAAAAATGCCGATTTCTGTTTAACCGATTCAAAAGCCTATTTGGTGGAATTGCGCCTGAAAAACAGGGCTTTTTCATCAAAAATACCCATATTTGCCTCGATTTAAGGACACACAGGCATCATATGGCACGAATTACTCACGAAAACGTAGTTGACTTTCTGAATAAAAAGGCAGCCCTTTCTTTTTCTGTTATTGAGAAAGAAGCGGGCTTACCAGGCAGTACGCTGGCAAAGGCAATTGCAGGAACCCGGCGGCTGAATGATCGACACCTGACCTTGTTGGAACCTGTGCTGATGGGGTATGGGCTGAACAAACACCTGCTGCGAAAAGCACGGGTCATTTCTATTGTCAACCACAAAGGGGGAGTCGGGAAAACAACGACGACCATAAACTTTGGCAGAGCACTATCGCTGTTGGGACACCGGGTTCTGGTTATTGATATGGACTCACAAGGAAACTTGTCGCAAAGTCTGGGCATCGACAATCCAGCCAATCAATTATACGAATCGCTCGTTCACAATAACAGCCTGCCCATTCTGGCCATTGCCGATGAATTTGATCTGGTTCCCAGTAACCTGGAATTAGCCAAATATGAACGCGATTTAACGCACTCGCCCAGTGGGTCACTCCGTCTGCGAACGGCCCTCGCTCCTATTTTGGATCAATATGACTTTATTCTAATTGACTGTCCACCAGCCCTAAATATCTTCACTAATTCAGCCCTGATTGCCTCAACCTCGGCCCTCGTTGTTCTGGAACCAGAGACATCAGCCGTTAAAGGCGTGAACAATCTTTTTGAATTGATCGAAGAAATTCGCCAATTTTTTAACGAACGCCTGGCCATTGATGGAATTTTATTGACTCGCGTGGATCGTCGATTGGTCATCCATAAAGACGTAACACAAACCGTCCGTCGTGATCTGGCTGCCTTCAATGTCTTTAAAACGGAGATTCGGTTAAATGCAGCTCTAAAAGAATCACAATACGCACAACAGGATATCTTCCAATACAATGCAACCTCGCCCGGCGCACAAGATTATAAACAGTTAGCCACTGAATTTCTAGCCCAAAAAGCACACTGATATTTTCTCAGACATGAAAAAACGATTCAACGAAACAGGAGCCAATCCCCTCATTCGCAAAGAAACGGGTTCGCTGGTTTATCAAGAAGATATCAAGCGTTCTATTACGATACTGCCCGAATTAGAAGCACTAATACCTCCTATGGCCGCAGAGGAATTTGCCCAGTTAGAAGCCAACATACTCCGCGAGGGGTGTCGTGAACCATTACAAATCTGGCGAACAACCCAATCAGTACTTGATAATTCAGAAACCGAAAAGCCCGTTTTTGTTCTGGTAGATGGCCATAACCGATACCGGATTTGTACGAAGCACGGGGTTGATTTCAAATTGCTCGTGAGGGATTTTCCAGGTATGGATGCCGTTCGGGATTTCATGATCGACAATCAACTGGGTCGGCGCAATCTCACTACAGAACAGATGGCCTACTTTAGAGGCTTGAAATACCTGAATGCCAAACGTACTGTAGGCCGACCAATTACCAGCCCAACTCCGGCTGTAGATTCTACCCCACCGATAAATAACACGGTAGTACAGGATTTGGCGAGTAATTCCGCTGGAAGCCGTACAGAAAATGTGTTAGCCGAGCAATTCAATGTAAGCCCTAAAACGATTCGGCTGGATGCTTCATTTGCCAAAGGCATTGACAAATTATCGGATACATTAAAGAAAGAGGTGCTTTCTCGTCAAACGAAGATCAGAAAGCAAGACATTATAAAACTTGGAGAATCTGTCCACATTGACTCAGTGATTGAGTCCGGTAATCAACTTGAAACGGCCCTTTCCGAGCTTTCTTTTCCAGACAAAGAATCTGAACGAAAGAGTACGAAACAGGTAAAACCCGCTCATAATGAACCAATCAAGGCGCATATTTCAGCAGTAATTGAATTGGCTAACTCATTAGCGAAACCAGATTCGGACATTGATTCTCTATGTCGGCAGCTTTTGGTGCGCGTAGAAAGTCTTATGGTTTTGACTTCCTGAGCAGTAAAGGAATCCATTAATTAATGTGGCAAATTTTACCACATTAACTGACCACCAGCAGCAATCAACACAGTTTTCTAACTGTAAAAGAGACGGCTAATCAATGTGGTAAATTTTACCACATTGATTAGCCGTCTCTTTTGGGATTCATAGTCCAATCAACCCCACACAAATTGCTTTCCAGTCCTCCGGTTCGCGCAACTCGTTTAGCCGCACAGGCCGCCCAATCAGTTGACTGGCAGTCTCGTCAGTAAGATCGGTCAATTGGCAGAAGACGGCAAAACGGGAAGTCAAATCCGGGTTGTAATCGTCAATTGGCAGGTAGCGATCAGGCACCAGTTTCGAGGCAAAGCCAACATCACTAACCTCGTGGACTGGCACTAAACGGGTGGTTCCGTCAGTGTCGCACAGGGTTACGTTTTGGTCGGCATCTATATCAGTGAGTTGTCGGTCTCGAGTTTGCCAATTGGCAATAATCAAGAATTTTCGGGATAGTAAGTGGGCTATTCTTTCGGGTGTATTCATGGTCTTGGTTCTATGAGTCGTCACTATGTCGAGGGAGCTTTTAATTACCCTCTTGGTTATTCTGCTTCTCCTTCAAGTTCCGGTACACAGTCAGGTCATGCCTAAACAGATCAAACCGCCGAACCAATAAAGCACCGATGAAGACCGCTGTGACTGTGCCAATAAAGCCCCCTGTTAGTTCAGTGGCCCCAAATAGGGCTGTTGACAGCAGGTAGGTAAAGAGTCCGGCACCCAGCGCATTCAGCCCGAAAACAATCAGACGGGTGATGGTCATGGACAACAGCCACATGAAGCCAGCCAGAATACACGCGCCCACCAGTACACCCAATAGCCAGTGCCAACCGAATTGATGGCACACCCACCAGCCGCCTGCAATGCCCAGGCCAATCCCTTCCAACGCGAAAATCTCGCCCCCTTCAATGGTGTACTGTGAGTGATGTTCCGGGCGAATAACGACTTTACTCTTTTTCATAGCTGTTGAGTTTCAGTTCGCCTGCCAAATACCCGTTGAAGTTCGCACCTGATGTCCATATTCAACTGATTATCAGCATGGCAAAAAAATTAGAATAATAATTTTATTTTTTACAGATGTTATTCTTAATTTTGAATCAAATTCTCAACCAGAATAACAATGAAAAAGCAAATTACGCTCCTCTCTTTTCTCTTTGCAAGCACAACTATTGCTTTCGCTCAGAATCCTGGTATAGCGCGGGGTGCTCAAGCCCTCAACGCAGCAGCCACCGACCTGCAGCAGTACTTCGAGCCGGTAACAACTATCATATACGTCATTGCTGCCGTGGTTGGCGTAGTGGGTGGTTATCGAGTGTACTCCAAAATGCAGAACGGCGATCAGGATGTTCAGAAGGCGGCTGTTGGTTGGGCAGGTTCATTTCTCTTTCTACTCTCAGTTGCCGCTGTGCTGAAGGCTGCATTCTTTTGACAGAAAAAATAGATTATTAATATAAGTCAATTTTGACCAATTGGCTAACCGGAACCTGCTAAAAAGCTCATTTTGTGAAGAAAACTCATTGGTGTTTAACTGCTTTGCTCATCCTAGCAATCCTAAGCACGGCAACTGCTCAGGGTGTTGATGTAAACCTTACAGCAGCCGGAGACCGGTTTGGCGATAGTTATCTGCAAAAACACATTACGACCCCGTTGGCACGTAACCTGTCCATCTTCGTGCGGTTTGTGTATTCGGTTTGCTCGGTGACAGCGTTGGTGGGTGGTTTACGGATCTACGTGCGGGTGCAAATGGGTGAAGCCGAAGCTACTCGTGATATTTGGCGGTGGGGAGCAGCGATCTTAACCGTACTGGGCCTGACCACAGGTTTAGGGCACCTACTCGAAAATCAGTCTTTTGGTCGGGGGGTGGTTGTCTCTTCTGAAAGTATGCAGATCGAGAATGCGCCAATGATAGATCCGTCGATAGATGAACCTTACCCAACTGAGCCTCCGCCAATTGATCCGGCTTTGCCCGGTATTCCGAAACCCAATGAACAAGGCTTCCCCAATTAACCCGCAATGGATCAATTCGCCTGGGCATACTCGGTCGTCAAATCGTCGTGCATCTATATCAGCGTCATTGCGTCGCTGGTGGCAGGTTTTCGGATCTACCAGAAGTGGAACAGGGGCGACGACATCGAGTCAGCTTTATTCTTGTGGGTTGGTTCATTGGTTGCAGTCGGGATTATCGTTCTGGCAGTCGATACGTTCATTGTCCCGGCATCGGGTGGGCGAATTTCGGCTACATCCGTGCCGAGTTTGCTCTTGGGATATGCGTACGAGACGCACCATTTAGTGGTTATGCTGGGTGTGGTGGTGGCTATTCTGGGCCTTATCAAGATTTACAACAAAGTCCGAAACGGTGACGAAGACACCTACGATTACCTGATTCGCTGGTTTGGCTCTCTTATGTTTCTGTTTTCACTTGGCTACGTCATTAGCCTGATTCTGTAATTCTATGGCACGAGTGTATCCGGTTTTTCGGGGCGTTGATAACGAACTGGAGTTTCGCGGTTTGCGCGGCAAGTATTTCTATTATGCCGTTGGCGGTGTGATTGGTGGCATTTTCATTACGTTGCTGCTCTACATTTTTGGTGTAAATCTGTTTCTGGCTCTGCTACTCATGATAGCAACGGGCGGTGGCGTATTGTTTTACACCTACTCGGCCAACCGGAAGTACGGTCGCTGGGGTGATGTAAAACAACCCGTCAAAACGCTCAAACCGCATTTTCTGTATCAAACCCGGTCGTTCCGGCAGGTAGTTGGTATCAAAACGTTTCCTAAACGCAAAGCATGAATCCCCGCAAAGCTAAAAATCTGGAAACACTGTTTCCAATCCTCTGCATCGACGCGGAGACCGACATCATCGTGTCGAAAAATGCTGACCTGACGATGGCATTTGCCCTCGAACTGCCGGAGATATATGCCCTGTCAGAAAGCGAGTACAATGCTATTCATGAAGTGTTTGTGCGGGCTGTTCGTTTGTTACCAGTCGGATACATGGTGCATAAACAGGATTTCTTTGTAGAAGCCAGCTACCAGACCGAGTTTGAGCGTGAATACCTGCTGGCTAACAACTACATCGCCTGGGAAAACGAACTGCACTTCGCCGAGCGGCCCTACCTCGATCACCAAACGTACCTATACGTTACGCGCCCGGCGGCATCACCGCTCAAGCGAACTACGACAAATTCCTCGTTGCTGAAACGGCATTTAGTGCCCCGTGAGGTGCAGGATTACAAAACGTGGGCTGAGTTCATTGACCTCGTCACGCAATTTCAGGCCATTTTCAACGATTCAGGCAAACTACGCCTGCACCGGCTTAACCGGGAGCAACTCATTGGCGACGGCGACGAAACCAGCCTGTATCAAAAATACTTCTCCCTCAATCTCGACGATCCGACCCTATACGATGTGGACATGACTAATGGCTTGAAGGTTGCCGGTAAGCACACGCACACCTACGCCATCTCCGATCTCGACACATTCCCAACTGAGGTGTTCAATCAGGTGCGGTTGGAGCAGTTTTCGACCGATTCGACTTCCTTACCAGCCTCGACAGGGAGTTTCCTGGGACTGCTGCTGCCGTTCAACCACGTCTATAATCAGGTACTGTACATTCAGGATAGTGATTCGCTTGTCAATCAGATGGTGGCCGATGTCAAACGGCATCATTCGTTTGCAACCTGGTCGAAGGAAAACTCGGTTAGCATCACGGCGAAAGATCAGTTTATGGAAGAAATCAAGGGGAACAATCGAAAGGTTGTGCGAGCGCATTTCAATGTGATGACCTTCCACGAAGACCCCGAAACGGCGGACGTATATCGGTCGTCGTTAGCGGCTTCGATTTCCAAATTAGGCTTTAAACCAAAGATGGCAATCTGGGATGCCGAAACACTTTTCTGGTCGTGCATACCGGGTAACATTGCCGAAATAGGAGCCGATAACCTGCTTACCTGTTTTGCCGAGGAAGCTCTGGCTCTCTGGAACATGGAGACCAACTACAAGGACAGCTTCTTCAACAAAAATGGCATACTGATGACTGATCGGTTTGGCAAGCCGTGCATGGTTGATTTGTTCTTCAAACCCTTGCAACAGGGTATTATTAGCAGTCGGAATTTTATGGTTGTAGGACCAACGGGGTCTGGCAAATCGTTCACCATGAATAACTTGGTGTATTATCTGCTCTCGCACGGGACGCACGTTAGCATTGTGGATGTCGGGCATTCATACCGTCGGCTCTGTACAGCTCTTGGTGGTCGCTACATCACGAATGAACCCGATAATCCGATCAGTTTCAACCCGTTTTACTTTGATGACCTCAACCCAAATGAGGATACAAAAGACGCTTTAGCCAACCTGATGATGGCTCTCTGGAAAAAGGACGGGGAAGGGGCCACTAAATCAGAAGAAGTCACGATTGCCAATATTGTCCACGAATATTACCGGGCCATGCGCCAGCGGATGAATGCCGGGCAGTACGAATTTCCGTGCTTCAATTCATTTTATGAATTTACCAAGACACATTACCCGGCCATCTTTAGCCAGAATCAGGGGCGTTCTGACAAAGAGTTTGATTTACAAAACTTCCTGTATGTGATCCGGCCTTATTATCGGGATGGGCAGTATGATTATCTTCTTAACTCGACCACCAATATTGACCTGGTTGATGCGCCGTTCGTGATTTACGAACTCGACAATATCAAAGATCACCCGGTGCTGTTCCCCGTAACGACGATCATGATTATGAACAACTACGTTCGTAAACTTATCAACGTCAAGGGTGTATTGAAGATGCTGCTAATTGAAGAAGCATGGAAAGCCCTGGCTAAAGACTCATTCGCTGACTTCCTGAAATGGTGTTCCAAAACGGTGCGAAAGCATTACGGTTCATTGGGCGTAGTAACGCAGGAGGTGGACGATTTGGTGGGTAACCCGATTGTGAAGGATGCCATCATCAACAACTCGCCGATCAAGCTGCTGCTCGATCAGAACAACTACGAGAAGCGATTCCCGGAAATCATGCAAACGCTGGGACTTTCGGAGAAGCAGGCCAACATTATCCTGAGCATCAACAAAGGCACGAACCCGAATCGACCTCCTCACAAAGAAATGGCGGTGATTTTGGGCGACCGCTGCAAGGTCTATGGCGTTGAGGTCTCGCGCCGGGCCTATGGCACCTATACCACTGAGCGCACCGATGTGGATGCCATTCAACTACTGGCCGAACACCGGTACGATGGCGATATGGAACTGGCCGTGAAAGGTTGGGCGCAAGGCGAAACCGTGTAATAGCGGACCAATATAACTTGACTATTAATCCTAAACCTGCAATGACTAAGCCCTTTCCTTTTCTCTTTAAACGTCTGTTTTTGAGCCTATTCTCGATTATAGCCAGCCACTCCCTCAAGGCTCAGTTTGTTGTGAGTGACCCGTTGCACACAGGTGTGTCCCAGCTTATGAAACTGCTACAGGACCCGTCGTTCAAAACGCTGGTGAAAAACGTAGAAGACCTCAAGAAAGTCAGCAACGGTATCAAGCAATTTCACCGGGGAACCGAATTGGTGAAGGTGGTAATGGGGACTACTCAAACCATGAGTCAAATGGCCACCACCATCAATGTGGATGGCCATATTTACCCGGCAGAATACGCGTTGATCGTGAAAGACTTCAAGGCAATGGCCGACGAAGGCACCAGCATCCTGAAAGATATGCGGCAGTCAACAGCGACCAATATTCTGAAAATGAACGATGCCGAGCGAATGACCTGGCTCAACACAGCCTACGAAAAAGCCAGCCGGTTTCAGAACAAAGTAAACGCTTATTTCTACCGAGTTCGGGCCTTGTCGCTCAAACGAGCCGGTAGCCTGCACGACCGCACCGCCACCGCCAAACTCTATGGCATCTCCATCACCCGGATGGATCGGCTGACGAGCGGGGGCGGTGGGGGGAATTCGTTCGATAACGGTTTTGAAAATGGCTACAATGACTATGAGCCGTACAAAGACGAATCAGTGTTGGACAATTACTCGCAAACCCCCGAAGCTCAGCGGATGCGGCAGGCTCAGGAAGATTACACCCGACGATTGCAGGACTATCAGGATCGGCTCGAACTGGCTGAAATTGAAGCCAAGCGCATGGCTATGATGTCGTTGCTGGCGAAGGGTTATCAACCCATTCCCGCGCCCAAACGCAAAGATGGTGAGATCGGCTGGGCCACGCCCGAAGGAAAAGTTATCTCAACCGAGGAATTTGAAATTGTGCTGCGGATGGAAACCCGCGTGTTCCTGGAGCCAATGAAAAAGCGGCTCTACGACGAGTACAAAATTGGCCAGGGCTTCGGCGGCTAACGATCATAAACCCCCTCGAACCCAATGGAAGAGTATTTCAACCTGATCGACGAGCTGCATCTCATCTATAGTGAGGTGCTGAAAGACAGTACCAGCACGGCCCGAGAAATCGAAATGATGATCCGGTCGGCGGCTGGCATTGGCGCGTTGCTGTACATTTTCTCCCGACTGGCCGGGCAGATTTCGCGCAATGAACCGATGGATTTCTTCCCCTATCTGCGGCCCTTCGCGATGGTTATTTTACTGACAGCCGCACCGAAAATTTGCGACACGCTCGATGCCTTTGGCCTGGCTGCCGCTGATAAAATTACGGGGGGCAACGAGCTTATTTACCAACGGGTCAAAAAGCAATCGGAACTGATTCGGGAGAAGGTTAAAGAGAAATGGGACAAGATTGGCAGCGACCCGAAAGCCTACTCGGACTACTACAAATCGAACCGGGAGGCCGATGAATCCGGTATGTTTGGAGACACCAAAGTGGAAATGAAAATTGCCTTCGATGGCGGGGTCGATAAGTTCTACGCCATGCTGCTGGGGTTGATTCAGGATTTTTTGCTGGCCGTGATGCACGTCTGCGAATCGCTGATGTATTTGATCTCGATTAGCTACCGACTCATTTTGCGGTTTGGCGCACCCATTGCCATTGTGATGGCCATTTTTCCGGGATTCACATCCAACCTGGCTGAGTGGTTCGGGAAATACATCAATTACGCGCTGTTACCCATGGTGGCTGCTTTGTATGGCCGTATCGCCTTCACGGTATCCGACAAGTATTTAGCCAAATACAGCGGGGCCATTGCCATTACGCAGGGCGGGGCCGAAGCTGATAACGTAACCTTTCTGGGCATGGCCTACATCGCGATTCTGCTCATGCTCATTATCGGTTATTTTCAAGTTCCGTCCATGACCAATATGCTCGTGACGGTTGGTGGGGTAGGAGCAATGGTGCAGGGAGCCACCAGGATCGGTACGCAGATGGCCGCGCAAACAAGCCGAAAAGGAAGTGCTGCATTAGGAGCGGTGACGCAAACGGGCGCACATCTCGGCGGTTCCGTGTTGCGGGGTACGTCCGGGTCATTCGGTAAATCCTTCGGTATTGGGATGAGCAGGGGAGAGGGCAGCCAGCCAAATAGTGGGAGTGGCGGAAGTCATGCAGCCGCGCCCACCTTCAGCGTTCCCAATTCGCCCGTTCGCCAAACCGCTCCGGCTGGTTTTAACGCGGGTAGTCGGGGAAGCCGATCCGGTGGAGCTTCGTCTGATTCGTCAACTCCATCGGCTGATGTTCCCTCGGCTTCGTCCGTTTCCAGTCCGTCCCATTCTGGCCTGAAACCGCAGTTTAGCGGCACGGCCTATCGAGGGGTGGCGGCCGGTGCGCGTGTCGGGGGAAATGTTGGAGCGCGTGTTGGAGCCTTCGTCGATCAACACGGGCCAAATAATGGCACGATTGGGACACGGGTTGGCCGCGCAGCCGGGGCCGTTATTGGGGGCGGGCTGATGGCTTCAACCGAAGTAGCCAAATTCGGATTAGGGGCGGTTGGTGGCACCGCCGTAGCATTAGTTGGGGCCGACAAACGCTATCGAAATCGTCGGCCCGTTTAGAAAAGCAAGAAATACTAACCCATTATGTTGAAGCAATATCGCTATAAAAACAACCTGCTTGTGGCCTACCGGACCTCCATGACCCTATTCCTGTTCACGTTTCTGCCGATTGGTTTGCTCACTGCTTTTACGGTGTTTGTCAGTCTGCAACGCTATCAGCGGCATTCGGCCAAAGCCTACGTCTTTCACACCGGCGGGGCATCCATCGAAATCTACGAACCCACTGGCCCGCAACAGCAAAGCGGTCAGGCTGTGTTACAGGCAACTCAGCAACGACGTGCTGCCAAGGCTCGGCGGGCCGTTTTATCAACCCACAAACCATAGCTTAGTCCATGAAAGAGTTGTTACAATTGGAAAAGGATTTTCAGCGGGGGCGTGCCTTGGTCATAGCGGCCATTGTCTGCTCGTTCGGCATTTCGCTAACGGCCATTGTGCTGGCGTTTAAATACACCGACGATTTCTCGAAACGCATTTACCTCATCAACCGGGGCGAAGCCATAGAAGCTACTTGTGGCGACATTACCGACAACCGGCCCGCCGAAGCCCGTTACCACGTCGCCCGCTTCCACGAGCTGTTTTTCACCGTATCGCCCGACCCCCGTTCCATTGGCGACAACATGAAAAAGGCCTTGTTTCTGTGCGATGAATCGGCTCAGAAGCTATACAATAACCTCAGCGAACAGGATTACTACCGCGAGATGGTGCAGGGCAACGTCACGCAAAAAATCCGCATCGACTCGGTGCAAACCGATATGCGGGCGTATCCCTACCGCGCCATAACCTACGCAACGCTCACCCAGGATCGCGCTACAGCATCCATTGTGCGGCAGATTATCACCGATTCTGAATTGATTGACATTAACCGCTCGGAGAACTCACCGAACGGCTACCTGATGCGAAATTTTCACATTGTGTCGTCGAAGATCACGAACCAATTAACCCGCTATTGACTCTGTGGGACTGTTCACGAACTTCCAGAAAAAGCGAGTTGCTCAACCTGATGACCACCCAGCATTCCAGATTGGGCAACGCGCCGGGCGTTGGTTCCACAGCCAGTTTAGCCGGGCGGGGCAATTCCTGAACAACTGGCAACATCGGGTTGGCTTTCGTCGCCGGAATTACATGGTGCTGGGTGTCTTGCTGATGCTGTTGGCTTATTTCATCTACGATTTACTGACCTTGTTCTAACGCATACTCAACGCTATGGCTTCATCCAATTCAACTGGCTCCGTCACCAATCCACCCATTTCTGCGGGGCAGCAGACGGCCAAAAACCTCTCCTTAAGCCGCAAGAAGGTCATTGTTATGCTTGCGCCGGGCGTGTTGTTACTGGCTATCGGCATCTACGGCGTTCAGGGCGGATTCATCACGACGGGCAACACCAAAACCGCCGATTCAACGGCCACCGTGGTTGATCTGTCTCCACCCTCGGCCAAACCGCATGGTCTGAAAAACGATGTCAAATACGACAACACGTTTTCGACCGGCGACCTGAAACCCTCGGCCAACAAACCGCGAACCGACCAACAGGCGCAAACCAGTAGTCAGATGCTGACCGGTCAGGCGGCCAGGGTTGGGCTTGGCAGCAACGAGAATTTGACCGACTCCGATTTAGCCCGCGTCACCCAGGCGGGTGGCTCCGTTGCTGCTCCCTCAAAAACGTCGGTTAATCGGCAGTATATGACCGACAACGAACGCGCCCGGCGCGAGCAAGAACGGGTTATGCGGACGATGTACCGCGCTCCCAAATCACGGGAACAACTGACCGAAGACCGGCAGTCGCAGGAGGAACGAACTTACAATAGGCAGGCTACCGAACGGCTGCTGAGACAGATTGAAGGCACTAACCGATCCTCTTCGCCCGGTGAACTGGAAGGGACTAACGGAACAAATGCAGGTGGTTCTCCGCTGTACATGACTGAATATCGCCGACTTAAACAGGCGAATGGTGGCCAGCTTCCGGCCCAATACGCCGACCTGTTCAAACGGGAAATTGCCGCCGATCTGAATGGGCAGGCAACAGCGGGGCAAACGGCCAATAGCCAATTGGAGAAGGCGCAGGCCAGTACGGTGATTCTGCCCGACGGATACGATGTCCCGAACGCAACCGATTACCGAAACGCATTTTACGGCACGGGTGGCCAGGCGTTGCGGGCTACCAATATGCCCAATAGCAACCACATGTCGATCCCGGCCGTGATTCACGGCGACGGCGGCACGGTGATGATTTCGTCGGGTAGCACAGTGAAAATCCGACTGCTTGAAGACACGCAACTGCTGCTCAATGGGGAGATTGTTACGCTGCCAGCCAACTCATTAGTGTCAGGAATTTGCCACATCGCCGATGAACGCATTATGATTACGGTAAACACGTTGCGGCAGGGCAATTACCTCTACGAAACCGATTTGGTCGCCTTCGACCTCGACGGACGGGCCGGGCTTCGGGTGCCGAACCTGAACGAAAAGAATCGTGTGGCCCAGGCACTTGGTCAAACGGCACAATCGTCGGCTATGTCCCCGGCTTACCTGATTCCGCAGGGTGGCATTGGTCAGCAGGTTGGCGCACAAGTGGCGGTGCAGGCTGGCACAACGCTGTTCCAGGGAGCCAAAGCCCTGATTCAGGGGAAGTTGACCGCTCCTAAAGCCAGCATCAAACCCAATCACCAAATCTATTTAAAAAGCGGAGGCCGCTCTGGAGCAGGCAAAGCTTTAGCCGATTTCTAATCGATAATTACCATCCAACGTACCCATGAAACGAACAGTCCTTTTAATCACCGTCCTATTGCTCACCATCGTGGGAGCCGATGCCCAACACCGCCGTCGTTCCTACAAGCATTACACCAAGGTTGCGGTAAAAACCCCCAAACCACCCGCTTCGCTTTCAATAGTCGGCATGGCAACTCCACCTAAACCAACAATTCAGCTTAAACCCGTTGCTGATTCGGCAAAAACAACGGAGCCAACGGGCAAGCTCACGCCCGCCTATCTGTTGCCCATTGACAAATCGGCGGTGAAGGGTAGCTATTCCATTGGCGTTTCGGATCACAAGACCACGCATATCATTTTTCCGGCCAAAATCCGCGACATTGATGCCGGTTCGTCGGACATTATCGCCCTGATCCCGGAAAGCGTCAACAACATTCTGCGCGTGAAGGCTACCGCTCCCCGTCCCTTCGGCGAAACCAACATCACCGTTCTCACCGACGATGGCGGTTTTTACTCCTTCTTGATTCGCTACGAGCCGGAGCCAACGGTGCTCAACATCAATATCGCCAACAACACCCGCTCCGACAATGCGGTGTCATCGGCATTGGGCATCAACAAGGCAACGGCCATGTCGTTGGTGGGGCCGGTGGCCGACGTGAACAAAACCGAGTTGCTCCACATGGCGGCACGGGTCTATGACCACAAATCCTTCGCCCGGAACGTGGGCATAACCAAGCAGCGCATGAGCCTGTTGCTGTCGGGCCTCTATGTGCAGGGGGCAACCTTGTTTGTGCAGTGCAAAATCGACAACGACAGCGAGATTGATTACGGGCTGGATTTCGCCAAGTTCTACATCCGCGACAAAGACGTAATGAAGCGGATGGCCTCGCAGGAAATGGAACTGCCGGTGTTGGCTACTTATCCCGAAACGCTCACCAAATTCCGGGGCCGCACCAACTACACCATGGTCTATGCCATTCCGCTGAAAACGTTTACCGAAGACAAGGTTATCGAGATGGAACTGTACGAGAAAGACGGCGGGCGGCACCTGCGTTTCCAGATCGACAGCGACATCATGCTTAAAGCGCGGGGGCTATGAGAAAACCACGAACAGCCGCCTGTGTAGCCGGGCCGAAAAACCTACTTCTGTCTTGCTTTATGGGCGCAACCCTACTTTTGTGTTGCCCGGCGTGGAGCCAATCGGTTAAGTTGGCACCCCGATTAAGCGGTCAGCGTTTTGTTGAAGCAACGGCTGGCCTTGCCGGATTGCCAAACCAACTCAGGCTCAAAAACAGCGGCTGGCACGGCTCTCTGAGCACAGGCCGCTACAACAAAAACCTGAACGCCTGGAAATGGACAATCAGCTACGTTCGTAAACCACTGTCCACCCCACGACCCGATAGCTTGGCCACAGTGAGAAATTCGCAACGGACTCTTGTTGAACAGTTTACCGTAGGCTATAGTCGGGAGTTTGTACTGTATAAATCTGTTTTCCGCACGTTTCTATTGCGTGGGCAGGTGCAACCCTTTGTCGGCTATGAATCCGTCAACCACAACCGCCAACCCCTCCCGTCCGACTCTACGTTCTCGGCCCGCTCCCAACTATTGGCTGGTGCCGATTTGGGCCTGGAAATCGAACTCCAGCCGATGGTGCTGGGCATCCGCCAACGCTGGACTCCAACTTCGGATGTCGGGCGGTGGGGGACGCTGGTTTATTTGGGGGTGCGGTTGGGGTGGTAGGCTTGCTGCTAATCTTTTGAGACCTATTATGCGACCACCTAAGCGTCAAAATATCAACTCATAAGCCTTTCTTTCTCTATCTTCATCATTTCTGCTTTGGTAAAGACATCTCCACAAGTTGTACAAACGTATTCCTTTGTGGGTATATCTATGTAAAATTCTTTCTCAAGAACTGGGTGATTACAAGGTTTGTCACCCCATTCTTCTTTTAGTCTATTGGCTCGGTATGTTTGCATTGAGATTTCTGTTTAACTCTCTTTTGAAAAACAACTATTTTTTCATCCATCTCCTGACATAGATTATCACTACAGGGGTGAATACGTACACCAAAAACTCTGGATAATCATATTGGTCTATACTTATGTTTTCGAATGGGAAAAATAAGGTTTCATACTTAAACGAAGTTACCAAAACTACTAAGTTTATAAACGCCCATGCGATGTAAACACCAATTAACTGCTTGAGCGATTCTTCATTAGATTTAACTACAAACCTTACTGCAAATGTCAATAGGGCAACCAAAGCAATGAACCAGATGAACTGCATATCTTGTCAAATAAATATAAACTGTGTGAAATTATTGTATTTTGTATTATCTTCAAAAGATTGTGATTATTAATTTACCTCTTTTTTTAAGTATCCTAAACTTCTTGGAACATTTCAACTGCCTGATCTAATTGTTTTACTTTTATCGGAGAAATATCTGATCAGCTTTCCGACCCAAAAAGCAGTTCCTTGTGGTTATTTGACCAATTTGCAGTCTTTTATACCGTCATTTCCCCCGTGCTGCTACCAATAAACATTAACGACCTGCTGGGTGCCAAAACCGTTGAGTCGAACCGGATTGAGTTCAAAGAAGGCTGGAATCCTGATGCCATTTATCGGAGCATCTGCGCCTTCGCCAACGACTTCGATAACAGTGGCGGGGGCTATATCGTCATCGGTGTGGCCGAAGAGAAGGGGCGAGCCAAACGCCCGGTCAAGGGGTTGACAACGGAGCAGATCGCCCGCATTCAGCAGGAGATGATTGGCTATAACAATCAGATTAAGCCCCCCTACCATCCCCGCCTGTTTATCGAAGAAATCGACGGGCAACAGATCATCATTCTGTGGGTGCTGGGCAGTGCCAACCGTCCCCACCAAGTTCCTGAGAACGTGGGGGCCAACCAGAAAATCTATCGGTATTACATCCGGCAGTACGCCAACTCGGTGCCAGCTAACGCCGAGCAACAGCAGGAACTGATTGCCATGACAAATCAGGTGCCGTTCGATGATCGGCCCAACACCCAGGCAGCAATGGCCGACATTTCGCTACTCTGGATTCGGGAGTACCTGCGGATATCGGGCAGTCGGTTAACGCTTCAGGCAGGGAGCAGCGATGCCGCCGATCTGCTCGAACAAATGGGCTTGCTCAGTGGCCCACCTGAGCACCGCTTTCCACGAAACGTAGCCCTGATGCTGTTCTGCGAAACGCCGGAAAAATTCTTTCCCTACACCTACATCGAACTCATCCATTTTCGGGGCAATCCGGGCGACCGCGATTTCAACGAAACCCGGTTTGCAGGGCCGGTGCAGTATCAGATTCGGCAGTTACTCGACTATCTGAAAGGAAATATCCTGACTGAAAAGGTCATCAAGCACCCCGACCGCGCCGAAGCCACGCGGCTGTTTAACTACCCATTAGCCGCCCTCGAAGAAGCTATCGGGCCGCGCTCGGCTGCCAACTGCATCTACCACCGCGATTATACGGTTCGGGAGCCGGTAAAGGTGTTTATCGAGGCCGACTATATCAGGCTCCAGAATTCGGGTGGCCCCGACCGTGCCATCCGGCCCGAAGATTTTCTGACCGGGCGTGTACGGCCCAAACGCTACCGGAACCGTCGTTTGGGTGATTTCATGAAAGGGGTCTCTTTGCAGAATCGTACATAAATCCTCATAGCCGGAAAAACCCCGTCTCATTAAACGTGGGTTTTGCTAAGATGGGATTTTCGCCCGGTAAGACTCCTGATTTTCGACCTAATCCTATCTCAAACAGCAGTATTGGAAATCAATGTCTCAGTAGTAGCAACGAAAACAAGTTAACGAGACAGAATC
>JANOCD010000068.1:0-23749 GCA_031411995.1 Cytophagales bacterium | reverse complement strand
ACAATGGGGACACTTTACCCCTTCGGCCCAACGCAGTTCACGGACGCGCTCGTAGCAGAGTCGATCATCAACAATTTCATGGATACGTACCAGCATAGCATTTTTCAAGCTAAGTTAGCGATCAACTTGGAATCCGAATTGAGCCAAAGTTTTATGGCACCCTACCCGCTCTACGCGCTGCAATCGGGGTCGCCGAAAAAGTACCTCCGCTAAATTGACTTTTGTGAATCTTGGTCAGCCGACCAGGAATGGCCTAAAAACGCTCGTTTTTCTTGGTCGGTCTTGGTCTTTCTTGGTCAGTAAGCACTTACGTAAGTAGTGAGATATACGTCTGTTTGAAATGTGATTAATTGTTAATTAAAAAATGGTAACTATATCAAATATATAGACTAATAACCTCTTAAAATGACCTTGTCTTAGAAAAATACAAGCCTTTTATTTTAGGCATCCCACCCCTGGTCTGTAGGCAAAAGCACCTATCGTGCTGTGACTCATGGCGTAACTGGTTCTACCCACAGAAAAACCCCCGGTGGTGGCCAGGGGCTGAAGGTAAAGTGCCGTATGAAACGGTGTACAGCAGTGTCGCTGGTGCTGTTGCTGTGTCGAGACCACCCAACTGGGCGAGGACGTACTCGCTTCGCTCCGTCGCCCGTCGCTGGCGTTGGGTGGTGGCAATCAGTTCAAATAATGGCGTTCGTTAAGCAGGAAAACCCAACATTCACCCTGCTTTGGTGAAATTGTATTTGATCCTTTATGCCGTTTGAGTTCAGCCACACAGGGGTGAGTGCTGGAATCAAACCCCGCTAGCGCAAGAATATCGGAAGCAGCCTTTGGACTTTTTGCGAAACCAGTGTTTTTGTGAAACGTTGGTTTATTGCCTTCCCATCCAGTTTGTATTTCAAAGTGTCGCATATTAATGGGAGCCTTCTCCAAAGAAAGGCAGTGAGTTGATAAATACGTAAGGCATGTTATCGGTTATCCGGTCTTCATATTCGCCCATTTTAAAAAAATGGCGACCAGCACAGGCATACGGCTCTTTCCAGTTGCCACCCATTAAATTCATTTTTGATTCAGCTAATTCAAGCGCGGCCTGCCATGACAGCCCACGCGCAATCGTTTCGGAGCCTTGTGTTGTCTCGCCCATTTCAACACTGAAAGGGCCAGTATTTTCAATAATTGTTTCCATAATCAGGGTAGTTTACCTGCCGACAGGCAGCGTGTGTGTTAGTTAAGTTGTTTCTCCCAACAAACGAAGGGTGTCAATGTTTGCGCTGTTTCACTTAGCACATATCAGCAGCCCTTCGGGCCGTTGGGTGAAGCCTATGCAGGTAAACGTGACACCAGTACAGCCACCCCATTCGTGAGATACGATTGCCATATCTCAGTTCGGTTTTGACCATACTGGGAATCGTGGTAGGGTTGTCCGTTTGGTTTTAGCCTCAAACCGATATAAACCAAGTCCCAAACAATCTCCCCTATAAAATCCGAAATGGGCGAAATCCTAATATCAGGCGTTTCGATAATCTGATATTTTCTGTTATTCACCTGCACAATATCACCAGCTTCCAGCCTGCCGTTCTCTCGAATTGCGTCTTGTTTGAGCCTATAGATACCTGATTCGATCTCATAGAGATGTTTTTTTTCAGACTCAATCAAATTTGCGTACTGGTTAAGGTTCATCTCGTGCGACAATTAGATTGTGAGTTAGGCAAGTTGGGCTGTTCCAACTTGCCATGTGTGTAAAGGTTGGCGCGGTTTCACCATGCACGTAGCCATCAGCACATGGGGTTGTTGGGTAAAGTGCTACAAATCCCAAACGGGAACGTCGAAAATGATGTACTTTTTTACTCCTTCAAATCGAACATTCCTACCAACATCACTGTCGGCTTCCCACACATCAGGACCATAGCCTAACCGATTCAAAGGCCACCCTGACACAATGCAACCGTCAAAAATGAACGCAACCCGCCCGGTCAACTCGTCTATATCGGGTAAGCCATCTTTTTTAATCTCAAAAACTTTCATGTGTGTCCATGTTTTCGCTGACAGTCAGCTCGTGATAATTGTGTTTAGTGCAACTCAATCATCCATATGTGTGAACGTGAAACATCGTACCTCATTGGTGATAGGTCAAGCGACTGGAACCCGAACAATTAACTGATTATCTTCCTCTAAATATTCGCAGTCGTCTGGCATTTTATGGCCTGCGCGTCGGACGATGCCGCCTATGTAACTCTGCGTCATAGCACCTGCGCAGTTTCTGACACCGTATGCCTCTTTCGTCGTGAGGTTAACCCGAAACGCTTCGGTATACTCTACTTCTTGCATAGTCTTTTTGGTTTGCGTCGCATCGTGCGACAGGTGAATAATCAATTAGGGAAGTTTTCGGGCCAACTCGCCATGTGCGTAAACGTCAAAACCCGGTTTCACTTCGGAATTATCAGCAGCCCTTCGGGCCGTTGGGTGAAGGATCAGACACAAATAGACAGCGACTCAATACTCTTCACAGCCTGCCCGAACGAATAGCCGAACCATCTGCTATGCCCTCCAGGCAAATCGTGATACATGGGGTCTTCTTCGCTAACCGTGTAGCCATCTATGCCCATTGCATTTGGGCCGGGGGCAACATAAATAATTGTTTCTCTGTAGCCCTTGCTCTGTAGCAGTTGGGTTAATTTCTGGGCGTTGGTCAATTGCTTCTTCATCGTTTCGGAATGCGAGCGTGTAGGAGTTGTTTGTCCAGATCGGCCTGGGCCTCATCCGGGGTCTTACCGCTTCCCACACATTTTACGCCCTTCACTCGTTTTTCCCTGGTGTGCCAAACAAGGCCCGACCAGTAATAGTCTCCATGCCAACCCATCGTAAGTTTTTTCATGATTGTCTCGCTGCATTTAAAAGGTGCTTACCAGTCTATTCTTCACACCCAACGTCAGCACTCATGTACGTTGGGTGTGAAGTCAACCAGTTAAAGATCGTTTGATAGTATAGTCTCTTTTCTTACTACAGGAATAAATAGTATGTAGTATGTAGTGACTAAAACTTTGGCCGTGTAATTCCGGCTACTACTGGCAGCGTCTTTTACCAGTTTGATTCGTTCTTTAATTTGAAACATTGTCATTTTTGTTTTTTGGATGATATGATAGTTGAACATTAAGTCAGTTCGATTTCATGACCAACTTATCTGCCACAGCCCGAAATATCCCCACCGCTTCGGGTCGGGTAATATTCAGCACCCAATGCACCTCCTCGAATCCCGTTAGTTCGCAGGTGAACGCCAAACATATAGCCGGGCGTTCGCTTAGTTTCAAGTGCTTCTTCATCACCTCCTCAATCTCTTTTGCCATGGCGGACAGGTCGCCGACTTTCGGATTAATTGCCATAATCGTATGTAGTTAAGTTAAACGTATAAACCATTTCTGTTATCAGGCCATCCCGGATGGCCCGAAGTACGTCGGGCTGTTCATCGTCTGGTCCTCCTCTTCGCCCAACTGCTTCATCTCAAAGGTGAGTGCCTGCGTCATCATCTCCACCTCGCGGGTGGTTTGGGCGTTCACCCTGGCCAGTACCGCCAGTGGTTTGGCCTCGCCAAGGGTAGGCAGCTCCAGTGGCGTAAAGCCCACCGCCAGCAAACAGCAATGCAGGTTGTGGCGTTGGCAGAACGTATCGAAATCGGCCCGGATCGCTTCGATCTTCTCGCCGATCTGCCGGGCATTCTGGAGGGTGGCTGATTCAATCGCCCGTTTTTGGTCGTCAGTCAGGTTCATTTAGGGCTGGTTTGTGATGAATGAATAGCCCCGACCCCGCACATCGTCCAGAAAAGCGATGACCTGCTCCACCGGGGTCTGATCGGCAATCAGGGCAATCCACAGCGAATTAAAGTTAGTGTACGAATAGTCTTTCCCGATGTGGGCGTGGGCCAGCTCATTAATCTCCGTTTCCGGCATTGCCTGAACGTCTTTTATGTCCGCCAATCCTGATGCGCGCAGAAGTTTCTCGATCTGGGTTGTAGAAAGGGTATTGAATCTAAGCCAGCACCGAGTGAGTGCATCAAGCTGCGCCTGAACATCAGTTTTGGTTTTCTCGATACGCTCGCGCTGAGAATTCGTATAGGCTCCCATAGCCTCCTCCATCAGGCTTGTATGCCTGATGGTTGTGCCACCTTTCAGCACGATCTCACTGAATAGCTCCGCTTGCTTCCACGATCCCTGTTGGTGCGTTTTAATCTGCAAGGGGCTGATGGCCTGAATTTGTAAAAGATTGAGTACGTGACCCGTAAAAATTCGTTGAAAAAACATGTATTTTTTGTTTTAGCCCCCGTGCTGATCAGCGCGGGGGGGGGTGAAAAATTTGCTTACAAGTGGTTTTTTGAAAAGGCGATTTGTTGATCAGTCATCGCCTTCTCCTTTCGTTTTCAGGAGCGTCAAAACGCTCAGGTGAATTTGCTCCAGCAAACTTTCAGTCAGCGTCCGTTCATACGGCTTGCCCCCCTTTATCTGGCCAGCCACCGTAAACTCAGGTGTTCCCAGTCGCTGCATGGTCTGTTGCATCCCCTCCACGTTGATCAGGGCCACCGACAGCTCGTCATAGCTGAGTGTACTCAGCTCGTTGTTCTCATGCAGCTCCTGGAGCCGCCAGATCGTCATGTGCTCAGTCGTCATGGCCGGTAAAGGTGTGTTCGTATTCGCGTTCGCTCATCGCGTCAATCTTCTCCAGTGCCTGCTCAAACGCATTGTAGTCATGCGTGCGGATGTATTCCCGCTTCGGGTTATGGTTGGAGTCGTGGATGATGTAGGTGTAGGCCCGGTCGTCAGGCTTTCTGAACACCGTAACGTAATGGTACAGGCCAACCGAATGCGTATGTAAAAAGCCAGTTCCGGTCTGGTCGCTGTCCAGATTTCGCACCGTAGCCAGGCTCTTGATGTAGGCCAGTTCGGTTGAGTTCGTTTTAAAATTCATGGTTGACTAGTTGATTTGGGTTGAAACAGGCCGCAGGCTTTATAGCGGCTGCTGTGATCGGTGCTGGCACTGCCCGACGTACCCCGTTTTTCGCACTTGGGGTAATTTTTGGCGAACACCCGGAAATAATGAAAGTCGCACTGACCACATTTTTTGTCTGGTGGTCCCTCGCCAAACGATGGAATCAGCGGATTGTGCTTTGGCCTTTTTTTGGGACTACCCGGCTTTCGGGCAGCCAGTACCGCGACTACCTGCCCGAACAGATCGCGGTCCGCCGTAGCGGTGGTTGGCTCAGTCATCATCTATGCCATATTTTGTGCCGCAAAACGGGCAGAATGAATGGCCGGTCGTCACGTTGACTGGCGTTCGCCGATGAGCAAAGGTCAGTTCAACCCGGCTCACTGTAACGGCGAAAACGTGGCTAATCCCGGCTTCATCCTTTTTAAAAGAAATAGCCTGGTCGATGCTCACCTCCAGCGGCACAGCCCCCTTTTTGTCCTTCCAATTCGTCGGCTCTTTTAGTTCGGTTATGCAGTTACACATCGACACGCTCCTTTCCCGTTAAACTGATGGTGGCCAGTGGCGTTCGCAGGGATTCGATGTGCAGCACTTCGTCGATAATCGAAAATTCAACGGGCTTGAAGGCCTCGCCATTCCGTTCCAACCACAGCAGGTGAACCCGATTTTCCCAACCCCGCATCAATTCATCCAGCAACTCTGCTAAAGTCAATGGCTTCATCGGTTGATGAATCAACTCAAAGGCTTCGTCAAGGGCCGCCTGTTCCCACCATTTCAAATCATTGTTGTGCTGAATGGACATTTTGGCCGACAACTTGAATGATCCGGGTGCCAGTGGCCACTCATCCCGAAACGTTTTTGGGTGCGCCAAATCAACACCCTGGGTTTTTTCGACAGCATCGGGATTGACCGTGAGTTCCATACCAAAACCATTTTTAATAATAAGCTCCTGGGCCGCTCGTGTGGCCGGGCCGTCACCACTCATCCGACGCTCAATCTCCGCCGTCACGTTCTCCACGCATTTTTCCCACACCAGGGCGGGCAGGGTGTCGTAAGGCACGGGCAAATGACCGGGCACCAGCCCCGCCTTCCGGGTCGCTGCGAGTTCGCTCCAGCTCGTGCGCAGGGCCAGCAGCTCACTGTCGGTTTTGCCGACCAAACCCTCGCTCAGGCTCGCAATCAGGTGGTCGATGCCGTCCTGATCAGCGGGCTGGTCGATGCCCGATTGTTGACTCCAGTAGGCCTCTGCCAATGGGTTTTCTAGTTTCTTATTACCAATGGCCCATTCAGGGAATTGGAGCACAATAAAATGGCTCACGTCCAGCAGATAAGCCGGTATCGGCCCGTTGGCGGTCTTTACCTGAAGGACCATGACCTCTTTTGGAGGGGAATACTCCGCCTGGCCAATCCAGATCGTCCGGCCATTGGTCAGGATGACAAAATCCCACCAGTTTGGCCACTCCTTTTTAAGGATTGGGGTGATGAGGGGATACCAGACCTCTGTTTGTAGTGGTTCCATGTGTTGATTGGTTTAGTTGGGCAGCAAAAGCTGCTCGGTGAAAGCCCGCCAGTTGCGCTGGGCTTGTCGGCCCAGTAAGGCTCGGTAGAATAGAACCCGGATCACGGGCAGGAGCTGCACACCCCCGCCCGGCCGCTCAAGTGCATCGTAAGTCTCGAATTTGATGAATTCGTTTTTCATACCCGTTAGCTTTCGCCTTTAGCCGTGTTCCAAAACGTGGGAATACCCGCCTGTTGCGGAGGTTGCCCCGGAACGGGCTTTTTACCGAAACCGGCGTCAACAACCGACAGCAGGGCATCGCGCCGGTCGGTTTTGCGGGCCATCTCGTCCACTCCGTCCCGTATCGAGCGGGTGAGTTCCATGGTCATGGGCAAAAACGAATCCAGGTGTTCCCCGTGTACGGTGATCAGCTCAATGGTGGCTCCTTCGGCGGTTTTACCCTCGATGGTCGCTCCAACGGGCAGCGGCACGTTCAGGCCCAGGGCGTATTCCTGAATGTTGAATGCGGTCAGCAACGTTTTCATGGCCTGGTTGAAACGGGCCAGGTGCTGCTCTATCGCTTTGCGCTCGGAAAGGGGCAAATCGTCTGTGTGGTCAATCGGTGCCATACACGTTAGTTGGTTTTTTTTGTAAAAAGTTAGTTCAGTAAAAACTGCTGCCGGGCGCGTTCTGACTGGTCGAATACGGTAAAGGCTGTGTCGCCGTTTTTGGTCACCGCATAGGGCAGAAACACCTCCGGTAAACTGGCCACGTGCGCCGACACGATGGCCATCTGGGCGGCTACCCAGTCCTTCACAATGCGCCAGGCAACCCGCCGGGCCTGCTCGGTCGTCTGGTATTTGCCCGCAACCCGGTCTTTTTTCAGCATCCGCAGCACACCCTCGTGGCGGGCAGGCAGGGCGTAGGCCGTGGGAATACCCATCCAGTCGATCTGGAACGTCAGCGCGTTGGGCTGTCCGTCGTCGTCAAAATCGATCACGATCTTGCGAACCCCGTGTTTTCTAAGCATGTCCATGATCTCGGCGGCCGTTTTAGCCGCCGAGATCGTCGTGGTGTAGTTCAGGATCGGCATCAGAAGGGCGCGTTGGTGTGATGCCCTGATCGCTCCTGAACGGGACCCGTCAGCCGGGCCAGTTGGGATCGGATGCTGTTTTTGGAGCGACCAATCAACGCCGACAATTCATCCAGGGTCTGGTTTTGCCGGTTGGTCCGCAGCACATTCACTTCCCAGCGTTGCCACCCCGTTGCCCGGCGACTCCGGCGGGCCCGCAGGGCGTGTAACTGCTCTTTGGTGCGGGTGTAGAAGCCCGGTTTATCAACGATAGCCACGCCGGCCAGGGGTCGGTTTAACTCCTGGGCCAGTTCGGCACTTGTCAGCGTCTGGTAGTGCATGGACAGAAAAGCCCGTTCCTGGGCGCAGTAGGGTTTATACTTTTTCATGGGATTACTACTGGTTAGGTGCCGAAGAAACGGCACAAGTTGAGAAATCAATTTCATACTGATAAAGCCGGTAGTATTTGCCGTGAGCGCGTTTATTGGCGTTGTCGAACCGGTCATAATACAGGTGGCACGGCGCACATAAGGCCCTCAGATTCGTTTCGGCATCGTTGCGCGGATCATGATCGAGGTGCGCCGTTGTCAGCACCACTTTGCGAATCACCGGCACTGGTTCATACCCGAACAGCCGGATCTGGGCCGGGTCGGGCGTGTGCTTCACCACTTCCTCGCCATGCGCCTGACCGCACTGCTGGCACCGGCCATCGGCGATTTCGAAACGAACCCGTTTCGAGATCGTGTGAAAATCCGGGTTATAATCGGCGTAGTTGATCGGCATGGCTGTTTTGCGGGTTGGTGAGCGTCGGTATTCCGGCCAATTCTCTGTACCTTTAGGGGCTGTTTACTCCGTTTCCGCGCCGACCGGCGCAACATCGGTTTAGAAAAGCCCGCCCACCGGCGGGCTTTTTCGTTTTACAGGGGCGAAGCCGGTTCGGCCTCATCAACGGCTGCTGATCTCTCCGCTTCAGATGGCTGCTTTTGGAGCCAGTGTCGAAACACCTGGTTGGCCACCACCGGGACCTGCACCTCGTAGGCTGAGTTGTCGGGCATGACAAACAACAGCGATCCCGTGGCCCGGTGCGAGTACGCTTTCACCGTCTGCTTTGGGGCAAACGCGAACTCACCCCAGAGGTGGAAGTCGGTACGCCGGTTTTTTCGGTTGGGGGCCTGTCTGGTTCTGAACGAGGCTACCGGCACCACATCTAGTGGTTGGCCCGCCGGCACAGCGGGGGCAATCATGGCTTCGTCGGCCACGACTTCAGGTGTTGGGGTGTCTGTGGTTGGCATCAGGCGGGTTGATTGGGGTGAGTCGGTTTTGGGCGGTTTTGACCAGCAGCCACGCCCCCACGGTGAGTACGAACCCCACGGGCACGATCCAGGCGGGCAGCAATACCCAGTACCAGGGCCAGTCCGTCGCGCCCAGCCCGCGCAGCACCAGCAGGCTCCACTGCACCACCGTCAGCACGGCCATGCCCAGCGTGAGCAGAGAATGAGTTGAAGGGGCCGTTTGCGGCTGGCCCCAGCGGTTCTTTGTTTCCATAGTGTCGTTGGTT
This sequence comes from Cytophagales bacterium, assembly GCA_031411995.1. Classification (GTDB taxonomy): domain Bacteria; phylum Bacteroidota; class Bacteroidia; order Cytophagales; family Spirosomataceae; genus Rudanella. Next base: position 14,647 of record JANOCD010000068.1, on the reverse strand, counting down.
ACACTCGTTAAAATTCGTCTTCATCATCCGGTCGGTCCGGGCCTGCTGCACCAGGCAGTCGATCAGCAGCAGCATCCCCGACCCGGTCAGTACCCCCGTTGTCAGGATCAGTAGTAGCACCATGTTGGTTGGTTGGTTTTTTTGTTGTGGAACGGGTGGCCGCCAGCATTTTCGTCAGCCGCCGGGCCACGGGCGGCAGGTAGAGGTACATCGTGCGATCATCGAACTGCTGTTGCAGTTCCCTTGCGCTAACTTCGCGGTCGGTCAGCGTGGTCGTCTCCAGCAGGGTGAACCCCACCAGCGGATACGTCATCCGACGCTGACTCCCTTTCCCGATTCGCACCGGTTCCCAGTGCATTTTTCGGATCACGTAGGCGGCTCCCCCCGTTGTTTTCAGCACGTCGGCCAGGCACAATTCACTCAGCTCAATGCCCTCGATTCGGTCTGTCGTCGTCATCGCCGGTTAAAAGGGTCTATCGGTGGGTGGTGGTGTGTCACCTAAATACTGGGGAATACTGCCCGGCACCGGGGCCGGGTCGAGTGGGCTGGCCGTTTCGGCATCGAGCACCCGTTTTACCTGCTTGCTCCCGTCGCGGGCCGTCCAGGGCTTTTCGCTGTATAAGCCCGTGAGTTCCCAGCGTGAGCCGGGCAACAGCCGATCCTGATTGCCTGCTCCCATTTGAGCCGTCGATACATACACATGAACTTTGTAGCGTTCCGTGATGCCGTTGGTGGCCACCTCGGCCACTTCGAGCATGAAATGCCACTGTTCGTCTCCATTCATCGGAATCGCATCGGCTTCCCCAACAACCCGCCCCTGCATCGTGCGGGTTGGCCTGGTGTCGCCCTCTTCTTCAAAACTCTCCAGGCAAATGCCCGTTCGCTCGGCCAGCAGGTCATACCGCAGCACCAGCGCACTCGTAGTGCGGTTTTCGTGCGAGGCCCTCGAAAAATACGTGCTGCCCACCTGGCCCACGTAATAGCCCTGTTGCTTCAGATACACCACTAAGGTGTTTTCCTTCAGTGGCTCCATTTTGCTCGTGCGCCGGGTGTACTCCGAATAGGGCTTGTGCAGGTTGGTCACCCGGATGTAGAGCAGGCTGACGGGAGCCTCAAAGGTCTTTTCCTCCGTTTTGCCCCCGGGCACCTTTAGTTTCACCGCCGTTTTCGTCTCAATCTTAAAATCCCAGCCGTCTTCCAGCTCGCCCCGGTCATAGAGATAGGCCACCATGCTCCAGAACCCGTTCAGCACGTCCGACTCGTGCAGCAGGTTATTCATCTCGCCAATGAGTCTGCGCGAATACTCCCAGACCTGCTCGCGCGACATGGGCCAGGCGATGTGCGGGGCAAACAGGTCGTAGAGGGCCAAAAGGCACGACACGTTCTGCTGCGTCCTTGTGCTGGTGCCGATCTGCCGGGTTTCCAGATCGGCGAACAGCTCGTCTTTCACCCGGCCAATTACCGTGTCGAACTCACTTTCCACCAACTTCCGGTGGGGTAACAGTTCCGTCAGAATACCCGATAATCCCTGCCGCTCCCACCGTCGCAGTTGATCGCGCGCGGCCGATTCAGCGGGCGTAAACGGATTTTCCTTGCGGTCTTTGAACTCGAACACCAGCGACCGCGACACGACCGAGCCGTCGTCGGAATCGGCCAAATACTGCCCCACGATGATCGGGGTGCAGTTCACCTGCTGATCATCCATGCGGCCGTTGCCGTCTTTCGACATCCTGCTCCGGGCTTCGTTATCCCAGGCCGATTTCAGGGCCGTTTTAAACATGGGAGCCACCGTGTTTTCGTCGAACTCGTTGAACACCATGGGGCAGTTCCGAAACCGCGACATGGCCGCCCAGAATGCCGATAGGGTCGGCTCCGAGGCAAAGTTGACGGGCTTGATGAGGTTACCCATCGAGTCTTTCCCCGAAAAAAACAGGTACAGAATCGACTCGGCAAAGGTGCTTTTTCCTGAATCCTTCGGCCCGTAGCAGTACATCAGGGGGATTTTGGCCACCCGGATCACGATGTCTTTGAACAGCGTGGCCACCACAAACAACATGCCCAGCATCGCCCGCTCGCCATACACCAGCATCAGCTGGCGGCACCACTCGTGAAAGGCAATCGGAGCCTCACTGAAGGAAAGATAACGGTCATGCTTATACGCATCGTCGTCGCTTCGGAAGTTCGCAAAAACGGGCGACAGAGCAGGGCTAAAGAAGTGGGTGTCAGCCACCTTCACCACCCCATGTTCGTTGTAGTTCTCCAGGTGTCCATTGAAAACGGCATTGCTAAAGGCGAAAAAGCCCTCGGGCTGGTAGCCCAGTGTTTTAATTGGGAACACCTCGGGTGTGCGCTCCATTACCCGCCCCACAATGCGTTTGAGGTGCTTACGGGCAAAATCCTCGTGGGCAAAAAAGTTGCCCGCATCGGATAGCTCGGTCTCAAAATTCTGCACCGAATTGATCATCGCCCCCGTCAGCTCGATCACCCGCTCCACAAACCCGTTGTTGATCTTCACGATCCTCCTGACGTTACCCTGGTCTTTGACGTGATACAGCGGCTGAATCACGAAGTTCGTGATGGGCGAAGCCGCCACATGCCCCATACCGCCCTGGAAATAATAGCCGGTGCGTTTGGGGTCTCCCTTCACCACCCGTTCGGCCACCCCCCAGGTGTAGAAATCGACGGGGTCGGTGATCCAGTCGGGAAGCTCGTTTTCGGTGGTGTCGGGACCCGCTTTGCCTTTGCCCCGCCGGTCGGCCACTTGCTTGGCCAGCGTGCGTAGTTTGATGAGGTGATCTTTCGAAATCCGTTTCAAATATTCCTCCCGGTAGTTGGTGTCACGCACCTCGGCCAGCAGCTCCACCACCTCGTGTATGCCGGCCATCTGCTCATCCAGATCGTCAACGGTGAGCAGCTCGGCAGCCCGCAGCATGATCCCATCCCCACTCGTTTTCCGCAGCGTGTCGGCCAAATCAGCTTTCACCCGCAGCGGAAACGATTCGGGTTTCCAGGCGATGCCGGCCAGGTCGAAGCCCGGAAATTCCACTACGCCCGGGCCGATTCGTCGCACCGGCATTTCGGCTTTTCGCACCCAGTTGTCGGCATCGGTTTTACCTCCAGAGGCCAGGTCAGGCATCGCAAACACCTTCACCCGAACGCCCGCTCGCAGCAGCCGGTCGAGGTCTTTTTTCAGAGCTTTCTGGCCTGCCCCGTTCGGATCCCGGTCATACACCAGCGTCACGCTGTCGCAGTGTTCACTGATCGTGGCGAGTTGCTTGTCAGTGAGGGCCGAGCCGCCCTTGGCCACCGCATCGGAAATGTTCGCCCGGTGCAGGGCAATCACGTCCGTATTGCCCTCCGTGAGCGTACAGTGCCGTTTTCGCCGGATTTCTTTGCCTGCCTGGTGCCAGCCATACAGCAACTCTTCCTTCCGAAAAAGGGTATTCTCCGCCGTGTTGAGGTACTTAGGCCGCCGTTTGTCTTCTGTCAGCGAGCGGCCCGTAAATCCCACGATGTAGCCCCGGTGATCCCGGATGGGCAGCAGCAGGCGGTCAGTAAAAAAATCGTAGGGTCCGCGATCCTTTTTGGCCAGCAAACCCGCATCAAGGGCGACCTGCACCGCTTTATCGTCGATGCTTCGCAGGCGGCTTGTGAGGAAACTAAAATCAGCGGGGGCGTAGCCAATTTGCCAGTGTTCCAAATCGTCGGGGGTGAATCCCCGGCTCCTGACATACCGGGCAATGGGGTGCTTCGGCTGCTCGGCCAGCAGGGTCAACAGCGTCTCGTGGTACTTTACTGCCGCCATTTTATTGATGGCCAGCATGTCGTCGAACAGGACGAAATCATCGTCGGGTTTAGAGTTTTTGTCCCCAGTAGGTAGAGCGGGGTCGGTCGTCTCGTTCATAGTCAGGCAGTTCGTTGTGTTGATCGGCCACGTATTTTACGGCCGACGGAAAGTCGAGTTTCTTAAACTGGGTCACAAAGGCGAACACGTCGCCCGATGCCCCGCACCCAAAGCATTTGTATCGCCCCCGCACGGGATGCACCGTGAACGAGGGCGATTTTTCGTCATGAAACGGACAACACCCCGTCCAGCGCACCCCGCTTTTTTTGAGCGGCATTAGGTTACCAACGATCTGAACGATGTCGGCGCGGTCGCGCAGGGAGTCGATGTAGTCGGGTTTGATTTTCATGGCGAAACGGCGATTACCATTCGATGCGCACCCGCAGCCAGTCACCAACCAGCAACTGGGAGCGCAGCCGACACTCACTTGGCAGGCCCGCGTACAGTGCCGCCAGAGAAGGCAGCGTCCCCACCGTACCGGCAGGCTCGGGCGACGTATGGGCAAACGACCAGGTCACGGTCAGGGTTTCCACCCCAGTCAGCAGGCATAACTGGGGTGGAAAATCGGCCAACAGCCAGTGGAGGCCGATAGGCATAGTCGATTTAGGCCGCGTGGGCCGGGGGCGGAGCCGGACCGGAAGGGGTCGGCTCCCTTGGCCAGCGGTGCTGGCCTGGGTTGGATTAAACATCGGTTTGTGCTGTTTTACTCGTTGCTGTTACTCATATTGATTCACTCGTTACTTGCTTTCTTAGCCCGCCTGTTGCAGTCCATGGCGGGCAATGATATCCTGGCACGGATCATCTGAAGGCCTACCGTCCGTTTCGGCCTCTTCTCCAGGCCGCAGTTCTTCCATTAACACGGCTGCAAGAGCCGTGATGTTCAGCCCCCCTGTATCGTTCTGGATGTTTCGCAGCCGCAGATACCCTTTTGTGCCGGCGAAGACGGGGTCTTTCGGGGATAGTAGTTCGTGCAGCTCGGTCAGGTTCTCGAATCGGGGACGGACCTTTCGGAACCGTTCACGCCAATATTCGACCGTTAACACATTCAGCCCAGCCGTTTGGTCAATCATCAGCTTCTCCATCTTGCTCTGGTTACGTCTAAACATTACATTTACTGATTAGAAATTAATCAGTAATGTTTAATCATTACAAAAGTAGTAAAAAAACATATCGACACAAGCATTTGTGTTGGTTTTTTATTCCCTGATGAAAAATTTTGGCGAGCGTCTGAGGAACAGCCGTGAAAATGCGGGCTTCAGTCAGGATGAACTGGCAGAAAAAATTGGTTTGAAAAGCGGCAAACAAACTATTTCGCGCTGGGAGCGGGATTTAAGCGAGCCATCTGTCTCGCAGCTTGTCGCTATGGCGGAGGTTTTGACTACGACGGTCGCGTTTCTGTTGGGTGAGCAGACACACAAAGAGGGGGTTCCAACCAATAAAATGCTTGTCGATAAAGACGAATACATCGACCTGTTACGCCGGGATATTAACCGCAAACAGGCGGAAATCGACCGGCTCAAACCCCCCGGCGATGTGAATTATACCTCCACCTTTATCGTCCGACCCTTCTGATGAACCGATTCGTTCTCCTGCTGCTGCTGGTTCCGGGCGGTCTATTGGCGCAGACTCCGGAATTGGATGCCCTGCCGCGCAATGAAAGTGGACAGATTGAATTTTTTGATCTGGTGCGGCTCGACTCAGCATTGACCACCAAACAAATTAGTACACGTGCCCGTGCCTGGGTAGCAACGACGTTCCGCTCGGCGACCGATGTGGTGCAGCACTACGATGCCGACGCAGGAATGCTGATCGTCAAAGGAAGCATCACTATCCAGGCGAGTTTACCCTATCTGGTCTATTACACCATGAGTATTGAGGCCCGACCCGGTCGCTATCGGGCGGTAATGAATGATTTCAGAATGCCCGATGGCACCCAACGGGCTCCGATCACCAGTGTTTTTGTACCTGCTGATCGGGCCTATTCGTTCATGCGCGAATCGGGCCTGGGCGAAAAACTGGCCAGGAAAACGGCTGCCCAGACTATTTTGAATCAACAGCAGATCGCCGGACAGATGAAGGATACCTCTTTAGCGATGCTGGCCGACTTGCGCGAAAAAATGGTGCAAAAAAACGACTCTAAAAAAGACTGGTAATGACGCTCCATTTTAGCCCTAAATGGCCCCTTTTTTTAGTTGGCGGGTCCGGGAAAAAGCCCCAACTGACGCACTGGAGGCCTGTTTTTGATTTTGGCGCAGGGTTCAAATCCCTCCGACTCCACCCCGTAAATCCCTGATAACCCTGTTGTCAGGGATTTTTTGTGTGGTTGAAATCGCCTAACCATCTCACGCCATTATCTCAATTCGATTCGACTCCGGGTCAAGTAGCACGCTTTCGTAGTAGCCATCGCCTGTTTGGCGGGGTTCGCCAAGGATGGGGAAACCGTCGATGCGAAGTTGCTCGGTGAGGGCATCCACGGCGGCTTTGCTACCTACCGAGATAGCAAAATGAATCAGGCCTGAGAACTGAGCAACCGCATCGTTGCGGGAGTCGGGAATGCCGGGCATCTGCATGATTTCAAGGCGCGGGCCACCGTCGGGGAAGGTCAGGAAATACGACGAAAACCCTTTGGTGGGGTTGGTGTATTTGGCGTTTGCTGTCGCCCGGAAATAGGTTTCGTAGAAAGCCCGCATCCGTTCCAAATCGCGAACCCACAGGGCAAGGTGTTCAATATGCATGGCGCAAAGGTGCCGGTTTTTGGGTTTTTGCCCGCGTTTTTGTTGCTTTGAATCCTAAAAGCAACACTATGAATTCCTCAGCTCCAGCCAACATCGACGATTACATTGCCGGTTTCCCCGAATCGGTTCAAACGCTACTTCAGCAAGTGCGGACAACCATTCGGGAAGCGGCCCCCGACGCGCAGGAAGCCATCAAATATGCCATGCCTGCCTTTACGCTGTATGGGAATTTGGTCTATTTTGCGGCCTTCAAAAACCACATTGGCTTTTATGCCACCCCTACTGGTCATGAAGCGTTTAAGGACGAGCTTTCGGTGTATAAAGAGGGTAAAGGGTCGGTGCAGTTTCCCCTTGATAAACCCCTGCCGCTCGACCTGATTCGCCGGATCGTGGCGTTTCGAGTGGCCGAAAATGCTGGAAAGGCAACAAAAAAAGCAGGAACTTGACTACAGCGAATTATAGTAAGCAAACACCTCGGCCAGCCCGCTCTCTTTTTTGAGGTCGGGCTTTTTGTCTTTCAGGTAAGTTTCGATGGCGGGTTGCTGATCGGACAGAAGTTCGAGAATGCTCTTTTTGGAGGGCGAAAACCGCTTTGCCATTCGGCCTTTGGCCACGAACCACTCCCGCTTTTTCACCAACTCATCGTCTTTAGTCCCTACGTTTAAGGCCGCGTTGAAGTTGGCGCGTTTAATGGTGATGCTGTGCCGTTGCAGGAGCGACAGTTTTCCGGCTACTACGCTTTCGAGGAAGCCAACCAACTCATCGGTTTCGCCCCGAAACTCGCGGGCGTTGACAAATAGATTGGAGCCGCCCAGCCGGTTGTTCATCACAAAATACCGCACGGTGGGGGCTTTGGCTGCCCGAATGTCTTTGGGACCGGCCTTCACTTCCACTTCCTGCGTAATCAGATCATAGCGCACCGGCACCCCGCCGAGTGAGTCGGCAGCTCCAATCCGACCATAAAACCGGACGTTGCCCGCCTGAAACGTAGTATCGTAATAATTATCACCAATCACTTTGCCGGCTTCACCCGCTACGCCAAACAATACCCCCGTTTGGGGAATAATGAGGCCACTGAAGTTAATCCGGTCTTTGGTGGTCTGCATCATACCCCCGCTTTGAGCAAACAGCGAAGTAGCCGATAGAACTAATAAACTGAGAATGAATAGGGGACGCATGAGATGATGGTTTTAAGGGTCAATGTTAACCAAAAACGACAAATTTGTTGCTATTCGTATTTGCCAAATTTTATTCGGGTTATCACCGTTGTCACTACCGTCTGTTTCGTACTTTTGAGACTTTGCTTCATTTCACTTCTACCAATTTCTGATGAAAAAACTCGTACTAACGGGACTGTTGGCCGCCGGGCTGACGGCAGTTGGCTGGGCGCAGACGACTTTTCCCCGTAACGGGGTCTATGACGAGCGACCGGGTCTGTATGCCTTTACCAACGCTACCATCGTCGTTGATTCAAAAACCACCCTTCAAAACGCTACGCTGCTCGTTCGGGATGGGCGCATCGAAGGGGTTGGAACCTCCGTTACCTTGCCTGCCGGGGCCGTGGTCGCCGACCTTAAAGGCCGTCGTATTTACCCCTCGCTGATTGATATTGACTCCGATTATGGAATGCCCGAAGTGCCGCGACTACGCGGAGGATTCAATGCACCTCCGCAATTAGAATCGAACAAAAAAGGGCCGTATTATTGGAATCAGGCCGTTCAACCTGAAAATGAAGCCGGGCAACTCTTCAAAGTAACCGGCCCCAAAGCCGACGAACTCCGCAAACTCGGCTTCGGCGCGGTGCTGACTCACCCGCACGATGGCATTGTACGGGGTTCCGGCTCCTTGGTGACGCTGGCCGACGAACGCGAGAACATGGTGGTGATGAAACATAACCTATCGGCTCATTATTCATTCAGTCGGGGAAGTTCGGCGCAGACGTATCCTAACTCGATGATGGGGTCTGTGGCGTTGCTCCGGCAGGCCCTATACGATGCGGATTGGTATAAACGCGCTGGGGCAAAAGAGCAGGCAAACATCTCGCTGGAGGCTCTGAACCGGCTGCAAACCTTGCCCGCTTTCTTTGAAGCAGGTGATAAATTAGGCGTGTTGCGGGCTGATAAACTCGGCGATGAGTTCAATACCCAATTCATTATTAAAAGCGGGGGTGATGAATATCAGCGGATTGACGAAATAAAAGCGACCGGGGCTTCGCTCATTGTGCCGGTCAACTACCCGCAAGCCTACGAAGTGGAGGATGCCTGGGATGCCGACAATGTGGCTCTCTCGGAATTGAAACACTGGGAAATGGCCCCCATGAATGCCGGGATGTTAGCCAAAGCGGGCATTCCGTTTGCCCTCACAAGTGCGGGCCTCCGCAACCGGGCTGACTTTATGGCCAATGTTCGCAAAGCCATCGAAAACGGCCTGACCGAGCAGCAAGCTCTCGAGGCACTGACCACCACCCCCGCCCGATTGATGAAGGCTGAGGACATGGTGGGTAGTTTGCAGGTGGGCAAAATGGCCAATTTCCTGATTACGTCGGGAAGCCTGTTTGCCGCTGATAACGTAATCTATGAAAACTGGATTCGGGGGAAGCAATACGTAGTCACGAATCGTAACCAACCCGATTTGCGTGGCACTTATGCCCTGACAGTTGGTAGCCAGCCAAATATGAAGTTCATCATTTCGGGCGCGAATCCCGAAAAGCCAGAGTATCAGGTCACCATCAACGACACGACCAAACTGACTCAAAAGGTGGCCATCGACAACAACGTACTGTCGATGCAGGTGGCCTTCGACAAACGGAAACCTGCCGAACTGACCCGACTGACTGGGTATCGGGAGGGGAATAGCTTTAAAGGTGATGGCGAACTGCCAACCGGCAAACTGGTGAACTGGACAGCTACCCGCACGGGCGATGCGCCAGTCAGTACATCGGCCACCGGTACGTCGGGAACAGCTCGTTCGGGTATGTCAGGCTCGGCAACGAGTGGGTCGGCCGTATCCACGTCGGCCATATCCACGTCGGCGGTGGCTGCGGTGAATGCCACTCCCCTGTATCCGTTTGTGGGGATGGGTAATGCCAAAAAGCCGCAGCCCGAAACGATGCTGATTAAAAATGCGACGGTCTGGACCAACGAACAGGACGGTGTGCTGCAAAATGCCGACGTGATTGTGTCGGGTGGTAAAATTCAGCAGGTAGGTAAGAATCTGGCCGCACCTGCCAACGCCCGCACCATTGATGGAACAGGCAAACACCTCACCAACGGCATCATCGACGAACACTCGCACATTGCGCTGTTGTCGGTGAACGAAGGGTCGCAATCGAGCACCGCCGAGGTTCGGATGGGCGATGTGGTAAACTCGGAAGATATCAATATCTACCGGCAACTGGCGGGGGGCGTTACCACGTCGCAACTGCTCCACGGCTCGGCCAACGCCATTGGCGGGCAGTCGGCCCTGATTAAACTGAAATGGGGCGAGGGGCCTGATAATCTGTTGATTAAGGGTGCTGATGGATTCATTAAGTTTGCTCTCGGCGAGAACGTGAAGCAGGCCAACTGGGGCGATGCCAACCGGATTCGTTTCCCGCAAACCCGCATGGGGGTGGAGCAGGTGTTTATGGATCACTTCACTCGCGCCCGTGAGTACGATAAAGTATGGAAGGCCTATAACAGCCTGAACGCCAAAGATAAAGCGCAAGCCATTGCCCCGCGCCGGGACATTGAACTGGACGCAATAGCCGAAATCCTGAACAAAAAACGGTTCATTACCTGCCACTCCTACGTGCAGTCGGAGATCAACATGCTGATGAAAGTAGCCGACTCGCTGGGCTTCAAAGTGAACACGTTTACGCACATCCTGGAAGGCTACAAAGTGGCCGACAAAATGGCTAAACACGGCGCGGGCGGCTCGTCGTTTGCCGACTGGTGGGCTTACAAAATGGAGGTGAAAGATGCCATTCCGTACAACGCGGCCATTATGCACCGGCAGGGTGTGGTGGTTTCCATTAACTCCGACGATGCCGAAATGGCCCGCCGACTAAATCAGGAAGCGGCCAAAGCTGTGGAATACGGCGGTATTTCGGAGGCCGATGCCTGGAAAATGGTGACGCTGAATCCTGCCAAATTGCTGCACCTTGATGGTCGTTTGGGCAGTATTCGCTCCGGCAAAGATGCCGACCTCGTGTTATGGAACGCCAACCCGCTCTCAATCTACGCCCGTCCCGAAAAAACTATCATCGACGGAGCCGTGTATTTTGATTTGCAGGGCGAAGATGCCAAACGCGACGCACTCCAGGCCGAACGCGCCCGGATTATCCAGAAAATGATTGCCTCCAAAGCGGGTGGTGCCCCTACGCAACGCCCCAACTTCCGTCGACAACGGATGTGGCATTGCGAGGATATTGAAGGACTGATGGCAGAAGGAGAGGAGAAAGAAGAAACACGATGAAACAAATCTTAACAACCATACTAACCCTGGCCTCGCTCACGAGCTTTGGCCAGAATCCCGCTCCGGCGAAGGCCCAGGCGCGGGGCATTGCCCTCATGGGGGCGACCATTCACGTAGGCGACGGTCGCGTGATTCAAAACGGGTTGATTACGTTCGATAAGGGCGTGATTACCAACGTGGCCGATGCTTCGACCGTTCGGTTGAATACCAACGAGTTAGACATAATCACCCTCACGGGTAAACACATTTACCCCGGCCTTATTTCGCCAGCCTCGCTTGTGGGTTTGCAGGAGGTGGAGGCTGTGCGGGCCACAGTCGATTCGCGGGAAACAGGTACACTGAACCCCAACGTTCGCGCTTTGATTGCCTACGATACTGATTCTGAGGTAATTCCGACAATCCGAAACAACGGTATTCTCATCACGCAGGCTATGCCCCTGGGTGGTACCGTGTCGGGGTCATCGTCGATTATGCACGCCGACGGCTGGAACTGGGAAGATGCCGTTTTGAAAAAAGACGACGGTATCTGGATGAATTGGCCGGGCTACTTCGCCCGCGATTTCGATTTCGAGACGTTCACGGTAAGCGTCAAGAAGAACGACAAGCGCGACGAAGCGATGCGGGCTATCCAAACCATTTTCTCGGAGGCCAAAGCGTATGCAGCCACGCCCTCAAGCACGCCAATGAACCTCAAGTTTGAAGCGATGCGGGGCTTGTTTTCAGGAAAACAAAACCTGTATATCCGGGCTGATCTGGGTAAGGACATTATCGAAGGGGTTCGGTTTGCCAAAGCCGCCGGGGTTCCCAAAGTCGTTATTGTGGGGGGCGAAGAAGCCGACAAGGTGGGCGGTTTCCTGAAAGAAAACAACGTGCCGGTAATCCTGAGCGCGTTGCACCGCTTACCCAACCGGCAGGACGAAGCCGTTGACGGGCCGTATAGTTTGCCCGGCAAACTGCAAAAAGCGGGCGTTATGGTGGCCCTAAGCTATGCCGAAGAGTGGTGGCGCACCCGTAACCTGCCATTTCAGGCCGGCACAGCGGCCGGGTTCGGCAACCTCGACCGCGAAGAAGCCCTGAAAATGATCACGTCGAACACGGCCAAGATCCTCGGCATCGACAGCATGGTTGGCACCCTCGAAACGGGTAAACACGCCACTCTGTTCGTGTCGGCGGGCGATGCACTCGACATGCGGACCAACGTGATCGAACATGCTTTTATCCAGGGTCGCAAAATCAACCTTGACGACAAGCATAAGCGACTGAACCAGAAGTTCAAAGGGAAATACGGGCAGGAGTAGGGAATGCGTAATGGTGAATGCGTAATGAATAATGGGCTGACGCACAAGTGAGATGCGTCAGCCCATTATTCATTCTATTCAAAGCTATATGCAGTAACCGGCCCCTCAATCTCGTCAAACGGATAGACTGGTAACGATTCTTTTGAGTGCATTCCGTTCTTAATTTGTTCAGGCCCGAATTCGGGGGCGTTTGACCTGTCAACCGGAAGCTGGCAAATGCTGGAAACCTGCCTTACTTATTTTGGGAAAGCCCGCGCTGAACCTCAAGAACAAAGTCAATCGTAGTTCCATTATCCTCAGCAATTTCCTCGACTGTGAGTTTACCGCGCTTTAAGGATTTGGTTACTGTTTCGGCTTTTACCCTCGTTTCGGCTTCCTGAATCTTCTTATTCTCATTCTTGACCGCAAACGCATTAGCCGAAATAGTCATTTCGTAACTCAATCGCTGTTCAGGTGTTAAAGCCCGCTTGTCTAACTCCTGAATAGCTACCTGTAACCACTCCTCACTCCAGAAGGGCGGAAACTGCGTTGGTTCGCTTACTTCGTGTACCGTCTTCATCGTATAAATCAATTTATCCAAGTCCGTTTGAATATCAGACAAGCCTTTTGCGAACTTGTCTAACTCTACCGTTATAAACGTCATTTGCTCGTCTATCAGTTCGTCGTTCTGATTTTTCAATACAGCAATATTATGGTAATTAGCAAGGTGCGGAAAAATGCTAACAGCCAAAATACCAATGCAGTAGATTTTAGGCAGGTCGTCAAACTCATAATCTCCTTTCCGAATTAAGGTGTTCAGTCGGTAAAATGAGTAAAACTTCATCCGTTGGATAAACTCCGGGTACTCGCTCAACTGCATTTCTACTATGAACTCATTACCCCGTTCGTTTTTGCAAAACAGATCATAAATGCCGCTTCGACTATCGCGGGTTACGCCCTTGATTTCATTTTGAATAAACGTTACCCCCCGAATGGATACGGGCGAATTAATGAGTGCCTGTAACGCTTTTCTCAAAAAACGGGTGTCGGATTCGTTGCCAAAGGTAGCTTTGAATCCATAATCAGAGACAAGGGGAATAAACCGCTCGTTATCGTTGTACAAGTTCATGCGGCAAAAGTACCAAAAATACAGATATCTCTGTTTTCGTTGGGCTGAATGCCTGAAGTTGAGGGTGTGTAGCCCAACTGCATTTCTACGATGAACTGACTGCCGTTTTCGTCGGTGCAGGATAAATCAAAAACTCCGCTCCGGCTATCAATCGTAAGGGCTTCAAACGCATTTTTATCAAAATGAACCTCCCGAATGGGCGTGTCCGACTTGATGAGTGCTTGTAAAGCCGTGCGAAGGAATAAATCGTCGGCTTCGTTGCCAAAAGTAGCTTTGAATCGCAACGGCGAACCGTCCGTAATCCGAAATAATGGGAATGTAAATGCCTGTCTCCATTCCGCAAAGGTATCTGAAACGGCCATAACCCGACAACGCTGCCACAATGCTCGCGTAATTGACTAACGCGAACTGAAGTATACGCTTGATTGATAACCTAATAGCCGTGAAAGATGGGATATCTGGGACAATCTCAACGACAATAAATAAATAAACTTAAAGATAATATATACTGATAATTGAAATATCAGTTGTATATTTGTTTAAAACACACTTTAATTTTATTTAAATATGAAAAATAGTTTCTACATTGGTGATTATGTGTGCCTAGAGCCTACTTCTAGCCCTGTTAATTTGGTATATGTGATCAAGACTTTTGGAGTTTTTGTGAAAGAACAAGGCCAAGTTGAAGTAGAAGCAGAAATAATGACAGTGGAAGGTTATCAATACAAAGATGGACGAATTGTGGAAAAATCAACTCAGACAGTGAATGTTTTGAAACTCATTCATGCTCCTGAGTAAAAAATCATTTCCGTTTCACTCCCTTCTATCCTTCTATTGGCATCCATGAGCGCAATCAACGGCTTAACAGAGCAAATGTTAATTCCATATAGAGTTGGGAAATATTGGGGTTATTCGGACGAGAATGGTGAAATAGTCATACCTGCTATATATCATCAAGTTTCTTGGTTTTATGATGAAACCGCGTGGGTATATATGTGGCCGCGTTTGATTAAAATAGATAAGATTGGTCAAGTAATAGATCAAGTAGATTTCCCAATTGGAATTAGTGCCGAAACTAATAATCCCAATAGAGTTGTTGCATCGCTGATTGGTAGCTAGTTAGTCAAATAGAAATTCCAGATGCCTGCGCAAATAAGCAGGGATGATTCATACAATTTGACCTTATGGGTGCGTAAACGATCGGTCA
>JANOCD010000067.1:0-105986 GCA_031411995.1 Cytophagales bacterium | reverse complement strand
CCAGCTTCGGGAGTTGCTCAGGCAGACGAGCAATTCCGCTAAAGCTGCACCCCTTTGGTGGGGTAAGTTATCTCGCTTATTCAAGTGGTTAGATAGGCAAGTCGCTCAGTATCAACAAAATATTTTAGCAGGGTAGAGTACGGCGCGACTTGTCCTGTCGTTCGGCGGCGGCAACGGCTGCGGTTACGCGCTCAATTTCTTCCTGAATAAAGGCTTCCTCGCTGGCCGGGTCGTCGGGAATCAGTTTGAGAAAACTCTGCGGAATCACAATACCGTCAAAATTATTGGTTGCGATTCGCTGCAAGAAACGTCGGCGGTTGGCCGATTCCAGGTCGGTCGCCTGTGGAACATAGATCAGGGCAGATGGGTACAGGGTGCGCCAACTGCGGGCCACGTCGTCAACCGTTGAATTCTGGACTACGAGCATGGGTTTATGAGCAATACCCAACCGCTTTAACTCCATTGCGCTGGTAATAATGGTATAGGTTTTGCCGCTCCCTACGGCATGGGCCAACAAAACGTCCTGCTCCTTAATGCGTTCCACGGCCCTAAACTGGTGGTTGCGTAGTTGGATGGTTGGCATCGCGCCGGGGTAATGGAGCCAAACGGGTTTGTGATACTGCTTCTGAATGTGGGCGTTGTAGAGTTCGTTATAGGCTGTTTCGATCTGCGGGGCATAGTGTTCGCGGACAAACTCAACAAATAGTTCGTTTAGCTGCTCCTGCGCCTGAATCGCCTGGCTGGTGGACTCTACATCTTTAACTATACGCTGTTTCCCTTCCTCGTAAATGGTCTTGGTCACTAAAACCGTGCGCCCGTTCAAAGCGGCTTCTATAAGATCTAAGGCGGTTCGGTGGCTGGTTCCTAATGAGGTGTTTTTTACGGAATAAGCCGCGTCCGCTTTATCTATTTCGTACTCTTTTGAGCGGTTGTTATAGTGTAGAGATACGTTTGATACGCTTAATGTATCTTCAATCCAGTGCTTAATGATTGTGTCGGGTATCCACACTGACCCTAACCGGAAGGCAATTAACGTGATTGGAACAGTTGGCGGAACAACGGCGGCTAAAGCACGTTGGTTAATCGCAAAACGGGGGTCATGTTTGGCTCTAACCTGGGCCTCAGCGTATTTCTGGCGCACGTTGCCCGACAAATAACTGTCGCGGTCGGTGAGTATTTCAGTCCGTGGGTCAAGGTAAGCCAATTCATCGCGTAACAAGTCCGCCGTTACCTCGTCCGGGGTTTTCTCTACCCACTCGGCTACGGCCTGAATGGATAACCAATTGTAGTACATCAACGAAAGGTGTACAGCATCCGCTATTGAATCGGCCCGTTTGGGTAGTTGCGGGGCTACGTACACCCGCTCCCGAAAAATGGCCGCTTTGTCGAACTGCACTTTACCAGTTACTTTCCGGGCAATTTCCAGGGCTTGAACACTCGAAAAACGGCTGTCCCAACGTTCCAGAAAGCCAATGGCCCGGTTACGGTTCAGGCTGCCAAAGCGACGGGTAAATGCAGTGTAGATTTCATTCAATTGGGCGCGTAGGTAGTCAAGCGTCGTTTCACTTTCGTCACCCCGCTCGGTATCCAGTAAAGCAATGAATGCCCCTTTTAACCGCTCGTACTCCCGAATAACCATTGACTGGCTATACGTCTTACCCTTCACCGAAACCGAAGCCGTAAACGCATCGAGTCGGCTGTCTAACCGGGTGCGTTGTAACGGCGTTTGCTGTCGTTGCGTGAAAACGGCTTTGGGTAGCGCGTCAATGGCCGTTTGTAACAAAGCCGGTAATTGCTCCGGGTTGGGTAGAAACAACGTTTGCTGGTCGCCCCGATACAAACCGCCTTTGCCTACTTCGTCGGCCCAGGTCATTTCGCCTACCATTTGTTCAGGATGGGTAGCAAAATATTCGTTGATTGCCAGTGACCGAACGGTTTGTTCGTCGCCCTCGCCCGTTACATGGGTACGGACTGTTTGAGTTCGTTCGTAGCTATTGGCGGCAAACTGGCGGGTTACGCCCTCACGTTTGCGGAAAAATAACAGGTCGGTAGTAACACTGGTGCCCGTATCGGCAAAAGCCGACGAAGGCAACCGAACGGCTCCTATCAGTTCGGCCCCGCCCTCCCGGCTCAACCATTGGCGAAACGTTTCGCCGGTCGCGTCCATCGTCCCGGCTGTCGTTACCAGCGCAATCAAGCCGCCCCCCCGTACTAAGCGAGTGGCCCGACCGATGAAATAATTATGAATGGGGTACGCCGATAGATCACTGTTTCGGCGGTCGTACACGGTATAGGCTCCAAACGGAACGTTGCCGATAACGAGGTCAAAACTTCCGTTGTCTAACGGGGCATCTTCTAAGCCGCTTACGGTAACGTCGGCATCAGGATACAATAGTGCCAGAATCAACCCGGAAATGGTATCTTTTTCAACGGCACAAAGGCGCGATGCCTGGCTGATGGATTCGGGCATATATCCGAAAAAATGACCTACGCCCGCTGCGGGTTCCAGGATGCGCCCGCCCGTAAAGCCAAAACTTTCAACCGCCTGCCAAATTGACTTAACCACATTGGGAGTAGTATAGAAAGCGTTGAGCGTGGACAATTCAGCATTTTCTAATTCTTCGGCTGTTAAAAGTTGCTCTAACGATGCTCTATATACGTCAAATTTGGTAGAAGTGTTGATAGGCGTTATTTGGCTATCAGCGGGCCGTTCAAATACGGACGCTAAACCGCCCCAGCCTGTGTATTGCACTAACACCTGCTTCTCCAAGTCCGTAGCCGGGCGGCTTTCGCTGACAATGATTTTGGCTAAACGGATGGCTTCGATGTTTGCTTTAATCCGGCTAATCTGACCCGTTGGGGCTTGCCAGTCTGCACAAAGGCGTAGGTTGTGGACATTTAGCCGATTCCCATTGTCTGCCTTCGACGGGTTCACCCCTAACGGGATAATGGGGGCAATTGTCCAATCGCTCACAAACGGCTGCGGGTTGGTATGAATTGGGCTTAATCCTGATTCGGGAGAGCCAAAAAGTGTTAGTTGAATAGCCTGATTTAATACAGCTAATGAAGCCCTGTTAACAGGGGCGCGACGGGAACGAATCATGTACGGGCTGGTCTGATTTGACGTGATTACCTGTACAAAAATAACGCTCTCATTAAGAGTTAACTAATTGTATAACAGATAGTTAAGCCTTTGTCTTACCCTACTGATTCGACCCTTATTTCGATTCCCCTTTGGTTATTTTGGAGTCAGATAGACTTTCCATCAGAGTCGCTCAAATTCATCCCGCACATCGAGGTAGCGTTCACGCTCTATAGTGCGCTGCTGTACTTTGTGGCTAAACTGGAACACCTCGTAGGCAATCGTATGCCAGTAGAAAACTGCAATTCCCGCCAGTATTCCGAAGATGATACCAATAAACGAATCTACCCATATCTTCAGCAGTAGTGCCACAAATGTACCTACTGATAACGCTATGACCACGAAAACGGCTTTACGAATCAGCGGGTTGGTTATCAAGGCAAATAGGATGCCCGCAATTAGCAGAGCTGTTGCCACGCCGTACAGCCAGTGATACTGCATATGGTCGCAAAATGTAAAGCCACCCATCCCGCTGACAATGAGTATCTCCCAACCGATCAGCCCCAACGATGGCCGAACTGCCGTGTAATGTCTGTTATCTTCTTCTCGCATCGCCTTGTTAATCTGGATACAATATACACCCTTTCATCAACTAAAACAGACTTTGCGTTGTGTTTCCAACCCTTTTGTCCCACTCCTGTTTTGTCTTTCACTACACTAAAAATAATCTGAAGCAATATTTATTATTAATATCTTGAAAATCAAATAATTACAAATTGTGCCAAAAAATTTAGTGTTATTTTGTGGACTTTTTTGTGTTTAATTAAATACTATCGTTTTATCTTTGCGTCAGTTACTAAACCCTTATCCTTTATTCTATTCATGGAAAAATTGTTTCGGACAGCTTCGGCTATTGCCATTCTGTTTATCCCCTCCGTTTCGGCCATGGCCCAGCAGGCGCATGGTATTCAACGGGGTGTTCAGGCCATCCAAACTACCACTACGGATTTGAAAACGTACTTCGATCCGGTCGTAATTCTTATCTACGTGGTCGCTGCGGTAACGGCGGTGATTGGTGGTTACCGCGTTTTCTCCAAGTGGCAATCAGGCGATCAGGATGTGCAGAAGAGCGCGATGGGCTGGGTGGGTTCCATTCTGTTTCTGTTAGCTATTGCGGCTCTGCTCCGTAGTGTCTTTCTCGACTAAGCCAATGCGGAAAACAATACGTTTACGGTGGCTGCTCTGCTGGCTTTGCCTGCTGATTGCCGTGCAGGAATCACCCGCCCAGGAAAACGTGAACCTGTATCAGCGACCACAACGTGAGGTAGGTATCACGGATGAATTTACGACACCCCTTAGTAGCCGACTTGGTACGTTCGTCACCTTCGTTTATGTCGTTTGTGCGCTGCTGAGTGTGGTTGGTGGGCTTCGCATCTTCAGCCGCTGGCAGGCAGGCAACACCGACATTACGGGCGACATCTGGCGTTGGGGTTTGGCCATTATCACGGTGCTTTTGTTGGTAACGGTTCTAAGTGAACTGGCCAGTAACAACGCTACGGGGCCAGTCAATATCACAAAGACAGATTTCAACCGATGAGCCGGGCCTTGTACTGACTATTCCTAACTCCTTTTTCCAATTTCTCATGCTGAGTATGTTCAACGTGGCCGTTAGTGTGTGTATGTACCTGACGGCCACGGCTGCAGTGATTGCCGGGTTCCGCATTTTTCAGCGGTGGAACCGGGGCGACGACATCGAGCAGGCAGCTGTCCTGTGGCTTACGGGTCTGCTAATAGCTCCAGGCGTTATCCTGCTCGTGCAACGGTTCATCGTGAGCGGCAGTTTCTCTCAGAATAATAATGGCGTGAATGGCTCCGGCGATTTTGTCGCCAAAACAGCCGCTCAGTCACTGGCGTATGAAACGTTCTGGGCGGCTTTGGTGGCAGGCATTGTCGTGGCCATACTCGGCTTAATCAACGTCTTACAAAAATTTCAGCGGGGCGACGACGACCTCTACGAGTACATGGCCAAGTGGGCCGGTTCCATCGTATTTCTCTTTTCCTTCGGCTACATTATCAGCCTTATCTTATGAAAGCCTATACCATCCATCGGGGTGTCGACAACGAAATTGAGTTTCGGGGTTTGCGCGGCAAGCACTTTTACTATGCGGCTATATGCGTAATCGGTACCCTGTTTCTGGGTCTCTTTCTGTATATGCTGGGCGTACCTCCACTACTGACACTGCTGTTTTTAAGCATGGCCGGGAGTGGTACACTCTGGTTCATTTTCCGCAACAACAAACGGTACGGGCGTTGGGGCAACGTAAAACAAAGTGTCCGGTCGCAAAAGCCCTCCTTTGTTTGTCAGTACCAATCGTTCGGACAACTAATCCCAGTTCGTCAATTCACCAAACGTACTTAGCCATGAACCCAAAAAAGACCAAGAACCTCGACAAGCTGTTTCCGATTCTGGCTGTCGACGACGAGAGCAACATCATCGTCTCCAAAAACGCTGACTTAACGGCGGCTTTTGCGCTAAAATCACCTGAAATCTTTGCCGTATCCGACGGCGAGTACGATTCTCTGCACGATGTACTGGTACGGGCGACAAAAGTGCTACCCATCGGCTACATGGTCCACAAGCAGGATCTGTTCATTGAGGATGAATACCTGCCCGACTTCTCAAGTGAGTATTTGCAGCATAACAACTCCGTGGCCTGGGCGAACGAGTTGCACTTCGCCGAGCGTCCCTACATGCGCCATCGGTGTTATCTGTACGTCACGCGCCCGGCAGCTTCGCCCCTCAAACGCACCTCTGGTCAGTCGTCGCTATTGAAACGGCATCTGGTGCCGAAAGAGTTGAAGGAGCCACGAACCTGGGCCGAGTTCTCCGACCTCGTTAATCAGTTCTGCGCTATTGTCAACGACTCCTCGAAGCTGCGCCTAGTGCGGTTAGATAAACAGGCAATTCTGGGCGGACCGACGCAAACTGGCTTGTACCAATCTTACTTCTCCCTGTCGTTCGAAGACCCGACGCTGCATGATGTAGAGATGAAAGACGGCCTGCGCGTAGCCGGGCATCACACGTACACTTATGCGATGACGGAATTGAACGAGTTTCCTAACGATCTGCAAAACTCCGTCCGCCTGGAGCAGTTCTCAACCGATACCAGTACGTTTCCGATCTCAACGGGAAGTACCTTGGGAATGATGCTGCCGTTCAACCACATCTTCAACCAGGTCTTGCTCATCGAGGATGGCGATACGCTGGTAAACCGATTAGTGGGTGAAGTGAAACGGCATTTGTCGTTCTCGACCTGGTCAAAGGAGAACGCCGTTAGCGTTACGGCGAAAGATGCCTTTATGGAAGAGGTGAAGGCCAACAATCGGCGCGTAGTGAAGGCTCATTACAACCTGATGGTGTTTCACAAAGACCCGGACGTGGCCGATGCCTATCGTTCGGCTGCGGCAGCCTCGATTTCAAAATTGGGTTTCAAGCCAAAGTTGGCCGTTTGGGATGCGGAGACACTGTATTGGAGTTGTATCCCCGGCAACATTGCTGAGATTGGGGCCGATAATTTAGCCACCTGTTTTTTGGAAGAGGCTACGTCCATCTGGAATCTGGAGACGAATTACCAGGATGATTTCTTCCACAAAAACGGTATCCGGCTCACTGACCGCTTTGGCCGCCCCTGTATGGTTGATCCGTTCTTCGCCCCATTGGAAAAGGGCATCATCAATAATCGCAACTTCATGACCATAGGCCCGTCTGGTTCAGGTAAGTCATTCTTCATGAACAACTTAGTCTATTACCTGTTGTCGCACGGAAGCCACGTGAGTTTGGTGGATGTAGGGCATTCCTACAAGCGGTTGTGTACCTTAATGGGCGGGCGATACATCACCTACGAAGAAGATAATCCGATCAACTTCAACCCGTTCTACGTCAATAATCTCAACCCCGGCGAAGACATGAAGGATGCATTGGCAAACCTGCTGATGGCACTCTGGAAAAAGGATGGGGAACGTTCGACGAAAGCCGAAGAGGTGACCATCGCCAACCTCGTGCATGAGTACTACGGTATGATGCGTCAGCAACGCGAGTCCGGCAACGACATTTTTCCTGCGTTCAACTCGTTTTATCAGTTTGCTCAGGACGAGTATCCCGTTATTTTCCGTAACAATCAGGGCCGCTCCGACAAGGAATTCGACTTGCAGAACTTTCTCTATGTGCTTCGGCCCTACTACCAGGGTGGCCAGTATGATTACCTCCTGAACTCACGCACCAACATTGACCTGATGGACCTGCCGTTTGTGGTGTATGAACTGGACAACATCAAAGACCACCCCGTGCTGTTCCCCGTGACGACCATCATGATTATGAATACCTACGTGCGAAAGCTCTTCGAGGTACGGAACGTATTGAAGATGCTCATTATCGAGGAAGCCTGGAAAGCACTGGCCAAAGAAAGCTTTTCGCAATTCCTGCAATGGTGTTCCAAAACAGTTCGGAAACATTATGGGTCGCTGGGCGTGGTGACACAGGAAGTCGATGACCTGGTGGGCAACGCGATTGTGAAGGATGCGATCATCAACAACTCACCGATCAAGTTTTTGCTCGATCAGGGCAACTACGAAAAGCGATTCCCGGAAATCATGCAGACACTGGGCCTTTCTGAAAAACAGGCTAATATCATTCTGAGTATAAACAAAGGACGTAACCCGAACCGTCCTCCCTACAAAGAAATGGCTCTGTTGCTCGGCGAGTACACGAAGGTGTACGGTGTGGAAGTCTCCAAAACAGCCCATGGCACATTTACCACGGAACGCCGGGAAGTCGAGGAAATTCAGCAACTCGCCGAAACGCAGTACGATGGTAACCTGGAATCAGCCGTAAAAGCCTGGGCAAATGGCGAACGTGCCAGCCTAAACAGAGTGGCCTCTTAATACAAACACAACTTCCTAAACCCTTATCCAACTTATGAATAACCCAACAATTCGCTGGGTACTGGCCGGTGTGTGCCTCCTCTTTGGTATCGCCCGTTCAGTCTCTGCTCAGTTTGTGGTGTCTGACCCATTGCACACAGGCGTGACGCAACTCATCAAACTGCTCCAGGACCCGTCGTTTAAAACGATGGTGAAGAACGTTGAAAAGCTCAAGAAAGTGACCTCCGGTATCCAGCAGTTCCACCGGGGTACACAGCTTATTCAGGCCATCACGCAAACAACCGGCACCATGCGGCAAATGGCGACGGTTGTGCGTAAAGACGGGCATATCTACCCAGCAGAGTACGCCCTTATCACGCAGGATTTCAGCAACTTAGTCAACGAAGGCACGAGTATTCTGAAAGATATGCGCGGAGCCACGTCGCAGGGTTTGTTCGAGATGAACGATTCGGAACGTATGACCTGGCTGAACAAAGCCTACGACCGCACGGCCAAGTTGCAACGGGCAGTCAATGCTTATTACGGTCAGATTCGCGCTATGTCGCTCCGTCGGTCGGGTAGTGTGAAAGACATGACGGCTACATCCAAACTCTACGCCGTTGTGACCCAACCGAATATGGCGGGCGAAAAGAGCGGAGACCCATCGTTTATGCTGGGCGAGAAAGGCTACGACGATTTTTACGAAAACACCGATAAGTCAATTTTAGATGGCTACAACTCGGGGCCGGACGCGGAGAAAGCACGGCAGGAAATTCAGGACTATAACGACCGACTCCAGAATTACTACGACGAATTGCAGGTAGCCGAACAACAGGCGAACAAGCAGGCTCTCCTGATGATAATGGGGCAAGGGTACACGCCCATTGACAACTTCTGGGGCACTAAATTAGTGGGCTGGCGCGCACCCGATGGCCGCGAAATCAGTACAGAGGAGTTCGACGTACAGGTTAAAATTCTGGGGCGTGAACTACTCAAACCGATGCGGGCGGCACTGGCCAAGAAATGGCGCATCAACGAGGGTATCGGCGGCTAACCTCTTTCTTCTATGACGTTCGACATCATTGATACGCTCCAGAAGCTGTATCAGGCACAAATTCTACGAGCCGACTCCTACGCCAACCTGATCGAAGCGAAGGTTCGGGCAGCGGCTGGACTGGGTGCTTTGATTTATATCTTCTCGCGGTTGCTGGGGCAAATCGCCCGTAACGAAGCCATTGACTTTCTGCCATACCTGCGCCCGTTTCTACTGGTTTGCATGATTGCGTCGGCTCCTCGCTTTTGTACCATTCTGGATGAGTTTGGCACCGAAATTACCGACACCATTGATGCAGCCAACGGCTCGCTGCACGACCGGGTGAAAACGCAAACCATAGCCCTGCAAAAAAAAGTGGAAGAGAAATGGGAAAAGATGGGAAGTGATCCTCAGCTCTACAAAGACACTTTCGGTTCCGACATGGCCAAAGACCGGGAGGGCATTTTGGGCGACATGGCGGTTGACTTCAAAATCTGGTTTGGCAAAGTATCCGAGGATTTTAAGTTTCAATTGTTCTCGTTTACGCAGGACATCCTCCTGGCAATTATGCAGGTGGCCGAAGCCGTGCTGTTTCTACTGTCGATGTCATACCGATTGGTGTTACGGATGGGCGCACCGATTGCGTTTGCCATCGCTATTTTCCCCGGTTTTACGGGCAACATCGCCGAGTGGTTTGGCAAGTACATCAACTACGTCCTCTTACCTGCAGTAGCAGCTCTGTACGGGGGACTGGCGTTTGCTGCTTCCGAGGCATACCTATCCTATTACGATGCAGGTTCGGCAGTAGTGGCGGGTGGGTCGGAGGCACAACAGCCCGAATTTCTGGGACTGGCCTATATCGCCCTGCTTGTCATGCTGCTGATCGGTTACCTCCAGGTACCCTCAATGACGCAGATGATTGTGAGCGTCGGCGGGGTGGGTGCTATGGTACAAGGAGCAACCCGCGTGGCCAGCCGAACCGCACAGAGCCGACCAGCGCGGGCCATCACACGCGGAGCCAGCGGGGCTGTTAGCGGCACGGCGGGGGCTGGTTTACGGGTAGCCGGGAACACCGCACAGAATATCGGCAGTGCGTTACGTACGATGCCGGGCGAAGCAATTCACGCTGCCCGGACGGGATATGCAGCCGGGTCAGCGAACGGCAGTCGGGCCGGGGGACTGGCGCGGGGTGCGCTGGCCATGGCGGGTTCCATCGGTGTGAGTGCCGTGAAGGGTACTGTCGGTGCGGGAGCCAAAAGTATTGCCAGCGAAAGTAGGCTTCAGGCAGCTCGTGCAATTGGGCAGGTGCGTCGCGTCCGCAACCATGTTAACAAACTTTGACCAACATCTATGAATCAGCAACACCGCTACCGGGCGAACATCGTTAACGCCTACCGAACGACCCATTATGTCTATCTGAGCTTAATTGGATTATCGACTATACTGACGACTTTCGCCCTCATCGGCAGCTTCCGCTACTACCAGCAGCGAACGGCCATGACTTACATCTTTCACCCGCAGGGAGCCGCCCTCCCGATTTACGATGCTCATAAATCGCACCCGGTGGTTCCGGTTCAACACCTTACTCCATGAACGAACTCTTAACAATGGAAGCGCAGTTTCAGCGCGGTAAGTGGCTACTGATTTCGGCCCTCGGCTTCGCGTTTGTGGTTTCGTTGACAGCGGTAGTGCTGGCTTTCAAATACGGCAACGACTTCTCGAAACGCATTTACCTGATGAACCGGGGCGAAGCGATTGAAGTGACCTGTGGCAACGTTACCGACAATCGCCCTGCTGAGGTGCGTCACCACGTCGGCCGGTTCCACGAACTCTTTTTCGGTGTATCACCCGATCCGAAGTCTATTGACGATAACGTGCGAAAGGCCCTATTCCTATGCGATGAGTCGGCCAAAAAGCTGTATGACAACCTGAACGAGCAGAATTTTTACCGTGAGATAGTTCAGGGCAACGTGACGCAGCGGGTACGAGTCGATTCGGTCGTGGCCGATATGCGGGGCCTCCCCTACCGCGCTGTGACCTACGCCACCTTGACACAAGAACGAGCTACGGCCATTCTGGAACGGCAATTGGTCACGGAGACGCTGCTGATCGACGTGAACCGTTCCGACAACTCGCCCAACGGCCTGCTCATGCGCGATTTTCACATTGTTTCGTCCCACGTTTCCCGGCAGTACAATAAGCCATGATCCCGTTCTTTTTCCGCCGAAACAAACAGCAGCCAGCCACCGAACATCCGGCTTATACACTTGGTGAGCAACTTGGCCGCTGGCTGTTGCGTCAGGAGAAACGCCTGGCCGACGCGCTTAACGCCTGGCAAAGCCGGGTTTGCGTCCGACTACGGAACGCGGTATTGCTAACCATTCTCGGAGCCTTCGCTACCTATTTTATCTGGATTTTCATCCAAACCTTCTAATCAATGCAATCTACCAACGAACCCAACAGTCTGTTTAGCGAGTCGCCCGTGCCGGGGCAGGAGACCGTTCAGAAACAGGAAATTGGCAAAAAGAAACTGGCGTATCTTATTGCCGGTGTCGTATTTGTCTTGCTGCTGGCCATTTTCGGACTGATCGGTGGCTACATCTCGACGGGTCAATCGAAGCCGGAAACTGTCGTCAACAGTTTTGATCTGGCTCCGCCCGATGCAAACCCAAAGCAGATGGATACCAAAAATAAATACGACCTGGGGTATTCGCTAAGCCCAAACGCAACAGGCTCGGATGCCCTTGACCGGCAGGCCGCCGAGAGTACACAGAAACTCACCGGACATGGCCCCGGATTGAAAATGACCAACAACGAAGGACTGACTCAAGGTGACTACCGCGATGTTGAACAGGCGGGTGTGTCCACGCCCTACAAAACACCCTCCGAAGTGAAGTATCGCCAACAGCGACAGTTCGAGGAGCAAAACCGCCGGGCGCTGGCCGATCAGAATCGAGTGTTGCGGACTCTCCACAAATCGCCAAAATCACCGGAACAACGCGCTGAATTGTTGGCCGAGCGTGAGGAGCGCGATTACAACCGACGTACAACGGAGGCTGTTCTGAAACAGATGGAATTAGCTAATAACCGGGTTACTGGCCTAAGCACCTCCTCTACTGCTACACCTCTATCGGGTGAGCCGCTTCACATAGCCGAATACAAGCAATTGAAGCAAAGTTTTGGCGGGCAACTTCCCCCGACATACCAGAGCTACTTTGCCCGGGAGATTGAAGCGGAGCGCACCGGAACCCTCGAATCGGCAATTGCTGGTAACAATTCATCGACGACCCGCATACTGCCAGCAGTTCGGGCGGTGACTACGGCGACGCACGGCTTCTACGGCCTGAATGGTCGCCGGTCAAACTCCGACGTTCGGTTCAACGCGGCCAACCTTGCTATCCCCGCCGTGATTCATGGCGATAGTGGCCCCATCACCCTAACCGACGGATCAACGGTTAAGATTCGCCTGACGGAGGATACTCAACTGCTCTTAAACGGCGACCGCGTGTTCTTACCAGCTCATACGCTCGTGGCCGGAATTTGCCACATCAACGGTGAACGTATAAACATTATCGTTAGCAACCTTCGGGTTGAGAATGCTCTACTGGCAACCAATCTGACGGCTTACGACCTTGATGGCCGACAGGGGCTAATGGTGCCGAACTTACAAACGAAAAACCGACTGGCGCAGACGGTGTCACAGTCGTCGCAAACGGCCATGAATGCACCCCAATATCTGATCGCACAAGGTGGATTTGGGCAACAGGTGGGCACACAGATGGCGGTGCAAGCCGGTAGTTCAGTGATGAACGGGTTGCGGTCGCTGGCCACATCCAAGCTGTCGGCAGTGAAAGTGACTGTCAAACCCAATTACCAGATTCTGCTCAAAGCCACGCAACAATCCAATCAACCATCAATCAACGTCCCTTCTGACCTCAACAACCCATTCTGACCCGATTATGAAACGGATAACTCACCTCCTAACTCTACTGTCCCTGCTACTTATTCAAACCAGTTTCGCGCAGACAGCAAACGTCCCTAAACCAGGCGTTAAAAAGCCGACCATTGTATTAGCAAAGAGCGTACCCACCAAGTCTACTGTGCTACCTATCAGAGCATTAGTTAGTATGACGAATGGCCGAACAATCGCTATCGACAGCTCACGTATCAAAGCGCATGAAGTACGCGCCGAACCCAGTTTACTGACCAAAACAGCAACAGTCAGCACCAGTACCGACATAGTAAAGCCCATACCCGAAGCACCAAATCGAGTAGAGGTGGCCAATCCGCAATTAGTGAGTGTCTTGCAAACAAAACCCTATTTGATGCCCTTAGACAAAGCATCGGTGCGGGGTAGCTATCCGTTGGGCATTTCAGCGACTAAAACAACGCATATCATTTTTCCGGCCAAGATTCGGGAGTTCGATGCGGGCACCGACTATGTTCTGGCGCAGGTGCCGGAGAGCGTCTCGAACGTTCTGCGGGTGAAGGCCAATGAAAAGTCAGAGTTCTGTACACCTGGCAGCACGGTCGAAACAAATATGACTATCATCACCGACGACGGGAATCTGTATAGTTTCCTGGTTCGGCATCAGGCCGACCCGGAGGTGCTGAACATTACCATCGCCAACAATCGGTTGGCCGACGAGCAAAGTGCGCGAACACAAGGCATAAATCAGGCCTCCGCCATTGTGGTCATGCTTACCAGCGGCCCAACCAAGGGACGTACACCTTACCGCACGGAGGTATCGGACACCGAGTTACGTCAGGATTGTGAGCGTATTTTTGAACGAAAAGGCTTCATCCGGCGCGTGGGAGACTCGAAGCTACGCATCAGCAGCCACCTGAAAGGCCTGTACGTGAACGGCAAAGTGATGTACCTGCAACTGACCTTCCAGAACGACAGCGACATTGACTACGACGTAGATTTTGTCAAGTTCTACCTCCGCGACCGCGACGTTCTCAAACGCATGGCCGCTCAGGAAGTTGAGCTAACGCCCTACCTCACCTACCCCAACGACCTCCGCACCATCAAAGCCAACACCGACAACAAGGCGATCTACGCCCTCCCCCTCCGCACTCTGGGTGACGACAAAGTACTCGAAGTCGAACTCTACGAACGCGACGGTGGGCGGCATTTGCGGTTTCGGGTGGATAGCAGTGAGCTGTTGAAGACGAGAAGTATATGAACGGCTTGCGGGCAAATTAAACTATGTGCTTGCAACATCGATTGATTTAGAAAATATAGGAGAAACCTGAAGAATGGAATTGAATCTTTATGAATTATCATCAAGATTTGCTCTATGAAACGGTAGACTGTATAGACTATTTCCATGTAAGCGCACATTTTCATTAATCGCTTGAATACTCATTCTACCATTGGGCAGCATGTTGATTTTAGTCAAATCGCGAAGCAAGTCGACCGAGAAGGGATTAATTTCTTGACCGGGACGAGTCTGTCGAAGGACAGTTTCCATCGACAGGTAAACCCGGTATTCCATTTCACATCGGCTCTTTGGCGTAATTAATCCTTTATTCGTTCTCATTTTGACTCTTATTAGATTTCGATTGTAAAGGTGTCGTTTGAACACTATTAGCTAGCGTATTTGCCATATTCCTGACAAATTCATCCACTGTTAATAGATTCAAGCGTCTGTTAGGACTATACCTCACCTTCCTCAAACCGGTAGTGGATGACTCCATATGTGCAGATATACGCAGAGTACCGCCCTGCAATTTATGCTCCAGTATATGGAGGTGATGTTCAAATTGCGCACGACTTTTGGGGATATGGGTAAATGACGTAAATTTCATTCGGGTCTTTCTTTTTCAGATTTTAAGTCAGTCATGAGGAGGGCTGGACGAACAAGTTCATCAACTGTTGACAAATCGTAACGTCTATTGGGAGTTGGTCTAATTTTTACAAGGCTATCTACAAGTTGACTTGCGTCTTCAGAAACCCGAATGTGTCCTCGTCGGGCTAACTCCTGAACAAGATTTAGTTTATACTCCATATCTTTTCGACTGACGTAAACGGGGAAATCCACTGACGCTAACGGGTTAAAATGTCAATGACCTTAATCCAATGTTTACGATCCACCCGTATTGCTAGGGCGTTGTTTAAGGCGAAACGAAGTAAAGCCTGAAAAGGTGAACAGTAATTACCAATTGAACTAAAGCTCCGTTTAATGTAGCGATCGGCTCGGTATTGCTCGCTGACGGTAAGCGGTGCGCATAAGCACTGAATCCTGTTAAGCAAGTCCTGACAAAAGTCTCTGTTCAACAAGTTCATTTGATTCAGGGCAGCCAGTTCGTCTTGTATTAGCCGTAGATAAGGCTCGTCGAGGTAAACTTCATTACTTAGTATCACCATTTTGGGAGTGGTGTTTTCTAACTGGTCTCGTAGCTGTTGAGCCATTGGGCTAATCGATGAAATCTTGGACAAAGTCTCAATGAGGTAGTGTTTAATCAGCACATGGCGTTGTTCGCTAATCAAAGAGATCAGGTCAGGACGAGTAGCTAAGAGTTCGGCATAAACCGCTGGTTGACTTTGGACCAATTGAGGTAGCAGGGAAGCCGCTTTTTGATTAGCCGACCCCACAAAAGGCCCTATAGCCACTTCAAGTAACGCGGTTATAACCAGACCGGGCAAGTAACGAGTTAATCGCATTAGTTCTGTTTCTGCTCGGTCGCGCCAAGACTCATCAGGGTGCTGCAAGTGCCAAACCAACAAGTCAATCATAGCAACGTCTATAGATGAGGCCACTGGAAGGTCGGCAAGCCAACCGTACTTTTGCTGATTCTGTTCAGAGGCTTGCGTTAAAAGCTGTAAATGCTCGCCTACAACCGAAATGAGTTGCTCCCGTTCGACGGTTTCTAATTTAGAACTTCCCCATTTGATAAGCCGGTTAGCAACGGACCAATATGAACTATTGTTAATTGAGGTGTCTAATGCTTGTACCAACTGAGCACCTGCCTGGGCATGGACGACAAGACCGGTCATTAAACGCCCCATGTCTCTGCTATAATTTTCGGCTGCCCAAACATCCCAGCCCTCACGAGTTAATTCATCAACATATTCTTTGAGCAATGTACTGGCCCGATGGTAATTTTCCATTGCGTCTTCATCAGCTACCTGCTGTAATACAGTCTGCATTCGACGGTAGGTGCTATGCCGCCCCGTTCCGGGGAATCCTGTAAACTCTTCTTGTTCAATATGACTCGGTAACGAAGTTGATTCCGGCTCCGGTTTATGGGCAGTACGCTTGAGTAATCCAATCAGCGAAGCGTCTTGAAGGGTCAACTCACTCAACGCAGCATGGGCTTTATCCGAAAGATGCTCATGAAAGCGCGGCCAATACTCATGTATCTCTCGTTCGGTGAACGAACTGTCACGCCACCATTGATACCACTCGGAGGCAATTTTCGTGTCAGCAACGGAGGGCAGAGCAAGCAATTGACTTAGGCTCTGCCCGTGTAATCGACCAAATTCATGTGCATAACGCCAGGTGTCATCATTGTTAGTAAATATCTGACAGAAAGCCACCGCTATTGCCGGGTGAAGTGTTGGTAGTGCTTCTAATAAATTGGCAATGGTAGAGGCTTCCGTAAGGCTGCGAGCTCCAGGTTGATATCCTTCCCCAACTCTCAATTGATCGATCGAAAAGCTTTCAGCATTTGAAATAGCCGTCGCCGTTGGTGGCAAGGTTTCTGCCTTATAATAGGCTATAGCCTGTGCAAGAAAGTGTTGATCTGCTAATGTTCTGGGCAGCGCACTTTTCTCCTGCTGAACGTATCGTTGAAAGGTCATCTCACCCGAGGCCGCATCCAAGTGCCCCAGCAGTTGCCCTATGGCCGGAGTGTAGTTCGTGGCAGCGTGTTTAATAACCGTCGACACCAACGCGAACTGGTCTTCCTTGTACCAAGAAGGTCCCATAGATGTACGGAGCATATCTGCATACACCCGTTGGCTGCGGTCCTGATTACCGTTTAGGGCATAATATTCCGCGATCCGTAATAAGGCGGGGGTTCGCTCCCAACGATTTTGTACACCGTCAATGACGTGTTTTTCCAGATGGTTCAACAACTTAAAAGTGCCTAAGCGGCGATTTGGTCTTCCAAACGTTACATCAATAATCCGGAACAAACACTCCCTAAACCCCTCAGAGTACAAGCCAAACTGAGTAGTAGCTCGGTTAAGTAACCCCTCCAGCCAAGCTCCCGTTTTCTCAGGAAAAAATGTAACGTGAAGTTCTGCGATAAGACGATATAGGTACGGCAATAACGCTTCGGGTAGGGCATAACTGCGCTCCCAATGGGCTCGCTCTTCTAATGAGAAGGCAAGAACCCCCTCCAGTTGCTGAAGATGTGAATATTGAATGGTTACTTGTTGCATTTGTCCATCTGACCGCAATCGATAGAATTGCCCTTGCGCGTGACCAATGTAGGCAGTCAGATTAGATAACTGCTTTTCCCAAGAGTAAGGCGTGGGTTTGCTAACGGAAGGGTACAAAGTATCCAAGACGCTGCGGTAGCCTATGTAGCAGGCCCGAAGCTGAAGCTGTGCCAGATTAGTCCGATCCAGATCAACTCCGTTCTCAGCGCGCAGAGGCTTTTCTGGCATTAGCTTGAGATAATGCTCTCCTAAGAGCGTTACAGATGTACTGTCATCTCCGTATGCCAGACCATAGGTTAACAGCAGACCAAGGTCACGCTCTTGGTAACCTGCTTCTTTCACTAACAGCAAGACATCCTTGGCAACCGAATATAAAGCCTGATCCTCTGTCTTGGTTCGGGTATACTGGTCAAGCGATTTAAAATATTGAATTCTAGTACACCAGAATCCTGCGTCACGTACTTTAAATGGAACTCCTTTCTCCTTTAACTCGCTGACTGTAAGGTTGTATTCATAATACCAAAGTGCAAAAGCGGTATTGAAGCCAACTACAGTCACTTGCACATCATCAGTAAATTGTTTGTAGCTATCTGTATTATCGTCATTTTCGAGAAATAATTCTTCAACAATTAATCTGAAGGCTGAAGCAAACTTTTCATGTGCAATTTCGGGGTCTGTAAATGCGGTCAATGTGTGACCAGCAAACAATATCCGGAAGTCATCAACTTCTAAGTATTCTTTGTTTAGTGCATCGATAAATCTATGCCGACCGCGGACTTGTAATGCTTCTAACAAGACCTTTCCCTGTTGTTCTGCTCCCATCTCGAACAAACGGACGACAAACGCGATCAAATCCTCGTCGCTAACCTGAATAACACCGTCTCGAATGAGATACCGCAGCGCAGCCTCCGGCTGATTTAAGGCTAATAATGTATCGGCAAGTTGTGATACGTGGTAGCTAAATATTTGGTTATAACGGAACGATACCCGATGGTGTAATAATTGCAAGCGCACCACCTCAACTAATTTACCTTCGGTAATACTTCTTGCCTTTGCCGACCGTACGTCCGATAGTACAAAGTCGGGTTCGATGTGATATTGGGCACAACGGTCAGCCCACTCTTGATTACATTGAACAACGCCTTTGGACGGGTTCAATGAGTGGATTAGATGATAGACTATGTTCGCGATTGCATAAGGCTCCTGAATATTTTGAGAGCAGTAGCCTGCGATCTGATCGTGAATCTGTGGGAATCTATTGAAGGCTTTTTCTATAAGAAAGTGTCGGAATGAATCGTGATATAGGCTGATTTGCTCATCACCCTTGAACAAATGGGTTAGCTGAGGGTACTGACTCTCAAAGTGCAATTGCACCTCTGGAGTGAGTATATCATACAGCATGCTACGGGGCACTGCTCCTCGTAAGGCTGTTACAGTCAAGGCAATGGCAAAACGATGTGGCTCTCTCACAAGCTGTTGCCATAGTGTAACATAATATTGACTGATATCGCCCCCAATTACTGGAAGTTGGGCCAACCAATCCGATAAATCTTTACGCTTAAGCTGCTGTCGAGTAATGCCGATTAGGTACCTCATATAAAGCGGATGCCCCTCCGTTCGTTGAGCCAGCAAATTGGTCTGTTCGCTTGTTAAGGTTGGAAGTTGCCGTGAAATGTAGCTTATGCAATCCGTTATCGCCAAAGGTTGCATAGTGACAGTGTTGTCTTCTCGTAAAAGACCAACCGGAATAACTTCACGGTTGGTAGCTGAGAAAACCATGCAAACTCCTGCCTCTAACTCCAAGGGAAGTATGCTTAGAAAATCTTTACGCTCAATCTCGGTTAATGAGTCATCCAACCCGTCGATAAAGATAATTCCTCTTTTATTTCGCCTTTGATAAAAGTCACTTAAAGCCGACAGCCCGCTTTGAAGCCTTTGGATGCGCTCTTCCAGTTTAGTAGCTGGCTCTGGAGCCGGAGCCTTCTGGCCCGTTATATTTATACTGATGATGTCTTCGAGCCACGTCAGTAGTGACTCTTTTGAAGCACGGATACTGCCGGGCGTAGGGTCATTAGGTTGCTTGAGATAGTAGCGGCCGCACACGTCCAACCTTTCTTCCGTCTTGGGTTCCCACATAGCCACAAGCGTAGTCTTACCTGAACCTGGCGAACCTGACAATAAATACCAAGATTGTTGCCGAGTTTCCAATAACCTGGTTAACGCACCATGGACAACTTCATTCAGCGGAAGGTCATCATCCAACTCAAGGGAGGGTGTCTCTTCATGCTCTATAGGTATGTCCTGCTGCTCCAGCCAATCACTAAGCTGATCCATTGTCACTATGCCGACATCTCGCCCATTTTGCACACGGACAACGCCAACTATGTAATCACCAATTTGCACAGGAGCACCCGAAAGACCATCTAACTCTTCTTCGATGCTGCTATTTTCAACTTCCAGCGTTGCGTGCCATGCAGCCTGCTGATTGAACTGAAGCACACGCCCTCGATAGGGGCGTCCAGTCTGAAGATATTGCGCGGGAAAGCCATAAGCTTCCCAGCGACTATTCAGACGAAGCGTCTGCTTACTGATGGGTAAAGGGGTTGGCAGTGAATCAAAGGGGCCATTAAGCTGCAATAAGGCCACATCAGCTTCCTCGTTTGAACTCAGTAGCGTTGCCGTAGTTATATAAGGATCGCTACCCAGATTTAGGAATTGTACGCTAACTTTCTGCGCGTCACCCAAGACATGCAGAGCTGTAAGTATGCGTTGACCATTAATTAAAAAACCAGTTCCGCAATCGATTGGTGAGTCGGCTGTTGGGTGGCTTATAAGTACAGTAGCCTGTTTAAGTTGGTGGAGGTATAAGACAGTAGACATATCATAAAGTTACTGAAATAGGCACTTCATAACTACTATAGACTACCATATACTTGTATTGATCCTGCCAAGCAGCATTCTCAAATAATTGGCTGGTAGGCGTTATATAGTTGAAATAGAGCCTCCTTTGGGTACCCTTTGTAAGTGGCCGTGTGACGATCCAAGCCGCCGTTTCCGGGTCAGGATGATTGTGTTTCGATCCATCCGTCGAAAACAGATATATGGTAGAGTCAGTAAGTTGAAGCAGTGCAGGGCTGTTATTAGCGAAGCTACCATGATGTGCCACTTTTATCGCGTCGAACCAGATAGGCGTTTGTTCTCCATGATAAGCTATTCGAAGGCTTTTTTCAATAACCGAAGGCAGTGCATCACCCAGCAGTAGCAGACGAGTCTCATTTGCTTGAATAACGAAGGCAATAGAGCTACCATTTGTCAGCGAGTTATCTTCTTGGAAGGGTTGAGCGAGTAAATCAGCGATTGAGCGCGACCAAGCTGAAATAGCTTTGGCTCGAGTAGCGATGTGTTTATTGTGCTGGGCCAGCCAATATTCATACGCTTCGTCCAGTAGTGGATCAGCCGATAAGCCCTTCTGGATGCCCAACTTGAGCAAATCTGTCTCCCATCTCGTGGCCAGTCGCTTTAACTGTGTCGTTGTAGGCGACAAGATGGTAAACTCAGTAACTGGGTTAACTACTAAGCGCAGAGGCCCTATTACCTCCGTCTGGCTAAAATCTATATTCCATGCATATTCGTAGCGTGTGAGCAGGGCCGCTAATGAAGATCCCTGTTGGGTGCTAATTTGACGACTACCAGAATGCTCTCGGACAGTCGTATCCATACCTTTGGCAATAATTGCCTGTAGTCCTAGTTTATCATTGTTGTTTAGTGGCGACTTTCCCACAGTCCGTAAATGTTTGTAGCTGTTATGCCAAACATGCCTAATGGGAATTATAGCTGGATCGCTGCTTGGGCCGTTTTCAAGAAATAGACCTTTTACAGCACCTTCAATATGATCGGCATCCACATGAGTTATTATGCAGTAGTCAAGTGCTGTTTTTTGGTAAGCGAGTTGTTGTAATGCCGGTTTAAGATAGTTTGCGTAGGTTGATTTATAACCTGTATCTATTAGTACGTTGAAATTCTCTTCACAAGAGACTAATAGACAATCTCCATTTTGGGCAGGAAACAGCGTAATTTTCATTTAATATGTCGATGACGCTTTTTATTATTGATGCTGTCAAAATACGCTCGCAACATGTCTTCTTTTACCGTCGTTTCACACCGCAACGACGGTAGAGCTAATACACTTATATAACTGTATTCACACGTCTGTCTTGATCGCCTAAAAATGTGTCTGTGAAAATCAATACTTACGTCATCATGTATTAATAATTATCCCACCAACACCAACGTTCCCAGCACATCTCCCACTTCCTCAAAATTCCGCAAACCGGCCAGTTTGATGATAAACACATTGTCGGCTTCGAGGAAAACAGTGCCAGTGGTAGCCGTGTCCTGCCGTACTTTCACCCTACGGAACACGGAGCGTTTGATAACCTGACGACCACCGTGTGTGTCGAGTACCAGGCCGTTTGGCACGATGTATCCGCTCGTGATGACTGGGTAACAATCTCTTTGAAATCGGGAATCAAGGTCCAGTGTCATCATGGGTTGGTCAATCGGTAATGCGCTGAGGACATCTTGCAATGCCTTTCCGCTGAAGGCTTTCGATTGGTGCTTGACCGGGTCAAATTGGTTTTGGGTTCCAACTGTTTCATTCGGGTGTAACAGTTTTCTCAGGTAATCCAGCATCGTCTATTCTCCTCGTTTTCAAAATGCACAGTCCGTCAATCACGGGCCTACTCGTCGATGATGGTGCCTTCCCAGTCAAATCCCTGGTAGTATTCGTCTAAGGCCAGCACCTGCATCGCACTGCGTTCGGCCTCAGTTCGTTGTTCAAACCGTGTTGGCTCGTCCACGCCTTCGGCAATCAGCAGGGCTACTACCTCACCGTCCAAATCCACGGCTTCATAAATCGAAATTGACTCTTGGGGTACGTACCGCAAAACCACGTTTTCTACGGCATCGTCCGCGTGTATTTCCATCAGTTCGTCCTCCATCGGATATTGTCTTTACTAAGTGAGTTGAGCTATCTTGTCAACAATATCGGACTCCTCGTGCAATTTTGCAAGCGTCGTCTGTAAAATTGAGAAGTCATCAATCCGTTGACTACCCTATGGCTTGAATCTCAGACGGACTTCGTCTGATTTCTTTTTTTCGGCCTGATCTTGTCGGGATATTTCGACCGCTTCCGCTGCCATTGTATTCATCGGGGTAGTACTGGAAAGCCGGGCCAGTGCTACCGCCTTTTGCTCAAAAAAGGTCGATAATTCTCGGTGTGTAAAGGCAGACCCAAGTGTCGAGCCGCTGACCCAACGTTCGGTGCCACCGGCAAACGTTTTGCCGTACACGATACCCACCCACCGTTTTCTATCCGGCCCAATTCGCTCACTGGTGACAGCCGCATAGCCACGCTCCCGCAGTTGCTCAATAAAGGTCGGCATATCGGTAGCCACGCCCTTTGACTCGATAATGGCCGCAAGAAGTTTATCGGTTTCGCAAGGAGTGCGTTCCGCTGTCGGGCGAAGTCGGTTGGTCGCGGAGGTGTTGGCCAACCGGAGCTTGCCATCCAGTTCTTCGCTAATCAAATGCGGGGCGGGTATTAACTCATGCCGCGCTTCCATCAGGCGGCAGAATTGAGCCGTGCGCCGGTAGTTCTGACTATCAAGCGCGGTGGTTCGACCCATGTGATTAACCCGGTTGGCGATAATGTGGATATGGTCATGATTTTTGTCCCGATGTCGAAACACCAATACCTGATTATCCGCTAATCCAAACGCCCTTACAAAACCCTCGCAAATAGACACCAGGACTGCATTAGAAGGCTGCTCGCCAGGTGGAAAAGCAAAGCTTTGATGCCAGACGGGTTTTCGTAGCCGATTGTTAAACGAGGCCGACGTCTGCATGGCTTCGGCCATCTGTTCAATGTTCAGTCGATTTGTCGCTCCTCCTCTCAGGCGAGTATCAGAAATAAGTGTGAGGTTTATGCTTTGAGCAAAAACCAGTTCTCCGCGCAATGAGGTCAGGTCGCGGGTTCGGTTGGCTTTGATGCCAAAATACACGTATTGCAGTGCGCCGAGAAAGTTGCTGCCAAACCGGCCAATCTTTCCAATCATACTGATTTATCAGGTTTGTAGGCGTTCAACACCTCGTTAATGAGTACCAAAAGTTGTCGTTGCACTTCCGCCGATGTCTGCTTAGTTTGTTGAGTGGAAAGACCATCACGCAATTGAGTCAACTGCCCGATGAGTTGGGCGGGCAATGCAGTCCGGCTAATTTGGTAGCGGATGGTCTCCCCAAGCTGGCCCAATTCAAACACCAACTCCCGCACTTGCTGCTGAGTACGTTCCTCGGTCTCGAGCGTATACGCGTAGCCGAACAGTCGCCCGGCCATCTGGTGCAGGGCGGTCAACTGTTGCATCACATCAGTGGGTAGCCGCTGGAAGTGTGGTAAGCTCGCAATACCTTCCAGAGTACCAGTCAGCAGGAGCGTTGTCATCGTCACATTGCCCTGTTCGCATAGAAGTTCCAATTCCCTTTTTTCAGCCAGCGTTACCCGCAATTCAATTCGCTCGCTTCGCTTTTCTTCCTCAGTCAAGGCGGGTCGACCAGCGCGATTTTTCCTTATGGTTGATCCGCTCATCTGTCTGGATACGTTCGCGAAAACAAACCGTAAGCTGGCCAGCCAAAGCCAACATCTTGCACGGACAAAAACATAGCTTGCTGCTTCCAAAAGATGCAGGTGGTGTATGTGTTTAGGGTGGCCTTTTTACAATTGGTTGGCAATGTACATCCACAGCCTGCTGTACATTGCCAACAGGCTGTACGTTGGGTGTGGGTAGTGCAGTAGGTGCTGGTTGTAATTAGGGTTATCATTGTAATTTTAGAAAAAGTCCACAAAAGAATATATTTTTGTTCACATAAAACACAAAACTACTTTGATGGCTACTGTAATTGCTGTGCATACCTCAAAAGGGGGTATGGGTAAATCGACTATTTCGGCTGTTTTGGCTTCCTACCTGGCCTATCAACAGCATCAATCCGTTGTCGTTCTCGATGCCGATGCTCCCCAATTCTCTATTTCAAATCTTCGACAACGCGAGAAAACGGTCTGGCAGCGGTTTGAGTACGAGTTTCCTTCGCGTGAATCATTCAGTGGAGTTGGTATAACCGAGTTGTCGGCCATTGATCAGGCAATGTTCATGCGGTATAGATATAACCTTGAGAACGGCATTTCTGACCTGTACCCGGTGTACGCCCTTGACAGCCATGCCCTGGCCAACGCCGACATGGACGCGATCCGCGATGCTTATAGCTACGTTCTGATTGATCTGGGCGGTAAGTTCGATGACGGCATTATCCGTGTCCTGAGTGTAAGCGACCTGATTCTGGTGCCATTCACGACCCAGCAGGTCGATGTCGTGGCATCGTTGCAGTATTGCAGTGCCATCAATCAGTTCGCGCAGAAGGGCATCATTGCTCCCGATACACAGGTACGTTGTTTCTGGAATAAGTATAAGTTCCCCTTTGACAAAAAGGCTTCCATGCTCGAACTGGCCGCCAAGAGCAATTTCGGTCAGTACACCCTCAACATTGATTTTCTTAGAACCCGGATCAATGCCGCCGATACGGGATTTGACCGTACCAAACTATTGACGACCGTCTCCACACCCATACTCTTTGAAGAAGGCCAGCAATATGTCGAAGGGGTACGAAGTTTCGTTGCCGAGGTCGAACAATTGGCAATAGTCGCACAACCCTGATGTCAATGGACGGCTTACCCGATAATTTCATAAAGCCCTTGGGCAATGCAACCAAATGGGCATCAGTCAACCGCCCGGCTCCTTTTTCGGTCGAAGATTTTAATACGGAGTCCATCGAGCAGGGTTCGCAAGCTTACGTCCACCACGTTGAAAAAAGCGTACTGGAATCCGGCAGAAGTGAGCTACTGGGGCCGGACTTAGCTATTGCGGATACTGAACCTCAGCAATCACCGGCCAAAAACGGGCTTCAACCGATACCGAAGCAACACAAACCAAGCCGGCCAACCCAGTCTGGTACTAAACAAAAAAGATCGGCCCCAACCGCTGCTACCTCCCAAGAGAAAGCCAACATTCGTTTGGAAATAGCCCCGGAGGTACGAAAAGACATGATAAAAATTAAGCATAAGGTAGGCATCACTCACGGGGTCGAGGTGAGTTATGCCGCCTACTTCATGTTCCTGCACGAACGCTGCCGGGCGGAGAATGGAACGGCTGAATTCCTGGCTGACCTGGCTCGCTTTGTCGAACAACGTAAACTTCACTGACAATGCTTTTATTTACAATTTCCCTCAATTTGTTTATTGTGCTGGTCATGTTCGGGCTGGCTCTCTGGGGTGTCTATGTCCTGATATTTGTGGGCGGTCGTCGACAGACAAAAACCAAACGCCCGACCCCTACGTCCTACACTTTTTTCCAACCTACCGCTCCGAATGGTGGAGGAACCACATTCTCCGGAACCGTGCCGCTATCTAACGTCAATACCGACGAACTCCGGTTTGGGATGGTTGATATCGGAACAACAAATTCGGCGGTTACCCCTCCCCTATCCAGTCAAACTTCAGCTATCGGAAGCGTTAAAGAGATTGACGCTATCCCGGACGATAACCCAGACTTCGCCCTCGTGCCCGATGAATTTGGCGACGACCCGGCATCAAATACGGATACCCTGGCAAAGACCCGCCAGATTATAATAGTACAGGCAACACCAGCCCCTGTGAGCAGCCCCTCTCCTACTCCAGCCATTGACCTGAACCAACTAACACGTCTCGACGAAGATGTACTGAATCAGGTAGAAGCCATCTTTGGCAACGTAGATCAAATGGAGTTGCTCGATCACTACCACAGTGAAGCGAATCGAGTGATGTTGCTGACAAGGGAAGATTACCATACCGTTTTTCTCCGGCTGATTCAGGACGAAAGTGCCGAAAGTCAGGCATACCTAACCTCCATGCTGGTGCCTGCCGGAACTCCAGAGTACGTGACCTCATTGGCGACAGTGCTGGCAATGGGAGACGAAGAAGCAGTTGATGACTGACTTATAACCAGTCAATTTCATGGGCATACACCAGAAACGACATATCCGGGTTTTTCTCCAGAAAGAACTCGTATTCGGGGATAGCCGTCTGCTCATCAAGGTGCTTTCGCTCGTGATTCGGCAAGACTCGTCCTAGTCGGCCTTTGCGAAGGTAGCGGTTATCAATATCCCGGTTCAGTACTGCCCGGCGATACGGTGGTTGGTCGGGAAAAGCTTCTATTTGGCTCATAGCGAATGGGGTTGGTAACGGGCCTAAGTTCTCACTAAGCCCTCAAAAACTCAAACGTAAGCCCAACTGTCCAAACTTTTTATACCCATTGAGTTGACCTGTTTTTGCTGTTTCCCCTTTGTTTCCCCGGCCTTAGCCGGATTTAACGCTATGTTGTTGGCTGAGTACTTAGCCACTTCGTCAACTCGATGACAAGTTGAAAGGCTGTTAGGGGGCCGTGTTTGGCAAAGTAATCTTGTCCGTCCTTCACCACTTGTCCCCACTGCTCGGCGGTCACCTCATCCGTAATAACGAACAGAGGAACCCCGTCGAAGTTGACGAACGGTTCATCGAAACTGCCTTCCCTACCCACCGCGATCAATACATAACCCCGTTTCATCCTGAGAATTATTGCCGCCCCCACAGGTGGCTTATTCGTCAGGAATTGGATAAGTTGGGCGGGAGTCATTTCATTACGCTCCTCAGCAACAAACATAGTAATCGCCCGAAATAACACGTCGGGGCCGCGCCTTTTTACACTTCAATTTACGAGTATATGGCGGGTAGTGCAACTGGTTTTCAGAGAACCTGTAGCTTTATGTTTCCTCTGGGTTAACCTGTTTTTTCGCTTCCCCTCTGGTTGAGCCGTTTTACGGCGTAATCTTGACTACGCCGTAAAACTGTATGCCGGTTAGTTTTCACCGTCGGCCTCTTCGGCGGTCAGACCAAGAATATAGTTAGTTGCTTTCTGGGCCTGCCCGGCTGCCCGAACAAAAAGCGTTTTGTCGTTGCGGAGGGATAATAGCCATCCGCGCAGATAACCGGCTGTATTGTGTAGCATATCTTTGTCCTGCTCAAACTGAAGGCCGCAATAAGCCGACAGAAAACACGCGCCTAACTCGGCGGTTAATTCCTCTTTGCTATAATTCGCTCCGCCGTAGCCCTCCGTTTCGACCAACTCTTTTCGGTTCAGCCGGTCGCGGTGGCCTGTCGAGTGGGTCAATTCGTGAAAATAGACCTGAAAATAGGCTTGTGGGCTTTCAAATGCCGCCAGTCGGGGCATATTAACCACGTCGTATGTAGGGGAGTAAAATGCCCGGCGTGAGTCGCGGTTACTGAATTTGGGGGGATTGGGATAACCAGCTACTACCGCTTCACAAGCAGCTATCTGTTCCGTTTCCGCAATCTGGTCGGCGGTACGTCGTTCGGGCATAGCAAATTCGATGCCCTCGATGTCGGCAACGTTGAAAACGTGGTAGGGTTTTAACAGGGGGATCTTTACCGTTTTCGTCTTTTTTTCGCCCGACTTAAACGTAACCTCTTCGTCTTTCGGCAAGATCTTCCAGAACACCACGATGGCCCCCTTTGCGCCTTTGCGAATGGTACCACCTTTGGCTTTTACCTGATTGAACGTCATAAAATACGGTCGATCAAACGGCGTACAGGCCAACAGCATACTGTTGATACCCGTGTAGGGCCGATTAGTCAGGTAGTTACGGGGCAACTCACAGGTACCGTCGGCCAGGTAGCCCCACGTTTTGCGCCAGGGTACGCGACCATTTTCTATTTCCTCCGTTATTAAATCCGTAATCCGGGTGTATGTGTCAACTTGTGGTTGGGCATCGCTACCCCGGTCATCGGTACATCGAGCCGTGTCGGGCTGAATAGCATTTGCATTTTTTGACAACTGGGCATAGATAGTCCGTTTCGATCGGATGGTTCTCGTTTTCACTGGTATCGCCCGAAGTCACACGTCGGGGCCGCGCCTATTTGATTACAGAACAAAGATACGGTCTATCTGCCAACTCTTCAAGTTTAATACGTTAATTGTCAGACTTTTAACTGCCTTTCTGATTCATTTTTTAGCTATTTTCCCCTTTGGTTCTTGGGCTAAAACACCAACAGCCTGGCCGTTGGACCAAGCTGTTGACTCCTGTTGTTTACGGCTCAGGCCGTTTCGATTTCGGCCTCCTCGCCAACTGCTACCTCCAAATCTTCGGACTGTTCAGGCTTGACAAAACCCGCTTCGGCAAGGTAGCCACAATTCTCCGGGGCAAACGGATTGAACACGTTGACGATGGTTTTGTAGCTGGCTGCGGCTGTGATGGTCTCGCGCCGGTATAATTTCACCGTATCAATATACTCCTTAAACCCTTTCACCTGGTCAGGTTTTGCCAGCACGTAGGTGAACGATGCGATGTAGTACGTACCTTTCGGTTGGATTTTGTTGTTCTCCTTTTTCTCCGCCACCGCCGTAACAACCACATCCGACAGCTTCTTGCGGGCATATGTAAGCGGCTTGATAAGGTTGAGAACGTTGTCCACTGAATAGCCGTGAAAGGCCACCGTCGATACGCAATCGTGTTCGTCGATGAAAAAGATTTCCGCCCACTGTTTTAGACCCTGCTTGAGAACATCGTCCGTAAAAATCCGCCATGCAATGGGTTGAAAGGTGATCGTTCTGCCAACCTTATCAACGCCCTCAATAGCAAATACACCCTCTTTAGCATCGAAGCGATAGGTTCGCGGTGCGCCTTCGATATACAGGTATTTGTCGAGGATTTCGCCGGTTTCTTCATTCAGAATCTGGAACGGGCCAATGTTTTGAACAGCAACAGGAGTGAGGGTATTAGACTGTTTAGCCATGTAGTTCGCCCGAAATAACACGTCGGGGCCGCGCTGATGATTACATAACAAAGATAGGCATGGGATAGCTTGTAAGCAAGTCATAAAGTACTGACA
The DNA here is from genome assembly GCA_031411995.1 of Cytophagales bacterium. Taxonomy (GTDB): domain Bacteria; phylum Bacteroidota; class Bacteroidia; order Cytophagales; family Spirosomataceae; genus Rudanella. Next base: position 76,528 of record JANOCD010000067.1, on the reverse strand, counting down.
ACGAGCTTTGTAACTCCACGTGATTCTAATTAATATTCCCCTCTGTTCTTTGGCGGATTCGTCAACATGTCACTTACAATTCAAGAACACCTTCACCTTCCCCAACCCTACCTTATACTGCGCGCAGTTTAATGCCCGATGCTGTAAAACAGCTTTTCGCAAATCACGCCGGGTAATGCTATTGGTTGGGTCGAGGTCATTGTCGGTACAGAACTGACGAATGCAGTCTTCGTCTAAGCCTGCCTGAATGCCAGTTTGTAGGGTAAGCACCTCGTCGTCCTGACTGGTGCGACTGGCTAACTTCCCTCTTAATCCACGAATCGCTTCTTCGGGTGTGGCTGCATAATAGACCGCATTTCGGTATTCTGCACCATATTCCAGCACACGCTCTTTTAACCCTGCATTGGCTTCATTTTGATTGCTGACTTCACTAACATTCTCTGTGGCCTTGGGTACATAGCGTGAGAACAATTTAACTCCGCCAATGTGTTTTAACACCTCAATGGGAGGGGCAGTTGATGGCTTCAGATTAGTACGATTGATACGTGGGCGCATGGGCTTCGGCTTTCGGATTCGGGACACATTGAACCCGAAAGCCAAAATAACGCCTTGTAGCCAGTTTACCAGCGTTTCGCTAATATTTCGACCGTACACAATGTCCATGACTGAACCGATATTCTCGTAACTCATCTACTGTATGATGTCCATATCGTTGCAAGGCCCGCTCCAGCACAGCCGGTAATAACAATTCACCTTTTACGCCCAAGTTCCGCGTCCTGGTTTTATTCTTGGCAATTTTGGCTGCTTCCCGTTCGACCCAATATTGCCAGCGGTCGGGCCGGGTGCGGAACAGGTAAACCAATTCGACATCGTTTTGGAACGGACACATCCAGCAATTCGATGGCGGTGGCACCCATCGCCCATATCCCGCGATGATGCGTTGACAACCGGCGCGGTCAAGTCCCAGTTCAATAAGTGGATACCGTTGGCGGATATTCCGGAGCATCCATTTTGGCCGTGGGTCCTTGATGGCGTTTGGAAACAACTCAATCTGTGCGCGGTCGAGCTGACGACTCTCTTCCCCTTTTGCAAAGCCAATCCAGCATGTCAACTTACCGAATATCTCCCGATATTGGTCAAATACCTGCACCTTGCTGCCTTCGTACCCGTATTGCTGCCGTAGGTAATCAGCCAGAAATCGGTAGCATACTTTGATTTTTAGATTGTCCGTGCAGGATTTGATTCCGGCAACCGACATGATGTTATCATTGCGCTCCATCTGTGCGGGTAAACTCTGCCAAGTCGCACCATGATACCCTTGATCCGGGGTAATGAAGTGAAAAGGAACCGCTCGTTCCGCACAAAATTGGCTTACACCAGCGATGTGGTCATAGGTTTCATCCCACTCATTGCCCGTGTCACTGCCAACTACCAGCAACTGGGAGTCGCCAACGAAACGGGTCTGGAATACTGAATCGAACTGTGAAAGGTACAATAAGGCGGTTGAGTCCTGGCCGGCACCGAACCATAAAACAGTAAGGGGTCTTTGTGTCTGGAAAATCATTTCTGCTCGGTATTTAAGGAGAGCAACATCCGTTGTCCAAATTCGTCGTTTCGCTCCCGGATGGTCTCCAACTCCTTGAACACTGCTTCACGTTCAGGTTTGCGAAGGGAGTTCCAGAGCGCGAGGGCAATGGTCTCTGTATAAGGCTGCCCGGAGTTGCGGCCTTTATGGACAATTTTGCCAAGTAGCTTTTCTAACTCAACATTGTTGTACATCTGAATCGCCCGAAGTCACACGTCGGGGCCGCGCAGGTATAGAATAGCAGGCTACTGGGTGCAGCCTGCTGTTCTGATGTTTATTCATCTTCGTACTTCTCGTCTTTTAACTCCTGAAGCGCGGCTTGATATTCCTCCTCGCGCCGGATCAGGTCGCGGTTCTCAACCAGAAAATCAGTGATGTCAATCTTCGTTTTGAAATCTGACCCAGCCGGTTGCCAGGTGGAGACAAACGAACGTTTGAACTCTTGGTACAATACTTCGGCTAACCGTTTATGCCCAAAAATATGAAGACACATGGCTAACGCCGTTTGGGCTGGGCCGGAGCCACCGTAACCCCAATTATGTCCGTCGGGCGAATGATTCCTGATTTTCTGACTGACATCGGGCAACACTTCCACTCCATCTACCCAAATTCACTGGCGGTCATCGGTTTCAGTGCTAGCACGGCCCTCAATGACAAACTCAGTTTTCTCAATTTTATAGTTCATGATTGATGGGTTTCTATAACTGGTTGTTGTGCCGGTAGGTTGATTAAATACTCCTGACTTACTATAGCTTCCCTCCTACTGATATCCAATGTAACGAGTATGTCAAAGCATTTGAAACCCATCACAATGCCCGTTTCCCCAGTACTCGTTAGTTGCACTCGGTCACCGAGGATTGGTTTAGGTGGTGATGGACTGTAGAAGCGTTTAAGGTGCTTGCAATAGCGCAGGTTCAGTTGCCGCGCACGGGTGAAAAGAGCCTTCCAAGCTACATGGTAATCATCTCCCTCAAAAGACCATTTGATGCCACGGGCCAGTACTTTACCAGCATTGGTCAACGCATATTCGTTGAGGAGGCCTGCCGCATACGTTTGAAACTGGACCAATGTTGGAACAGACCGAGCCTTACCTGTCCGGGATTTGGCTTGCATATCATCGCCCGAAGTCACACGTCGGGGCCGCGCTGTAAGTTGATACTGTAAATATACGATCTACAAGCTTACATAAAAAAGTATAAATGACGTACATTTATCTTTTAATTATCCTATTTTTTTAGCTTGTATTTCCCCTTCGCTTATCGCCCGGTTCAGGGGCGTAGACGCGTGAACGTCTGTTTAATGAGCCAATCGTATTTGGGGAATGGAAAGGCTTAGACCGGTTACGCGCTCGATAGTCGCGTGAAGCTCGCCCACCTCAACTCGTTCAATAATCACTTTTGAAAGGTGCGTCAGCGTTTGGGTCATAAAAGCCACGCTGTATAAATCCTCTCCAAAATCGTATGCAACACGCACACTTGATACTGATGAACCGGAAATTGTCCACTCCAGGGCATTTTGCTCATTGTCGATGGTAAATTGCCGGGCGTTCATCATGAAAAATGCGGCTTTACCAATCTGGTCGTACAATGTTTTTAGATATTCGTTCATCAGGTTTCTCATGCCGTCTCTAACTCGTTATAGTGAGCGTCTCGCTTAGTTTGGTTAATCAGGAAATAGCCCTCTTCCATCTTCTGTACATGGTAACCAGCCGGTAGCTTCGTGTTGATATACCTCATGGCTAAGGTTAAATCATAGCCTACTTCACGAAATAGCGACGGGGCAACGCGGGCGGCTCCTTCCTCAATTAGCTCGATACCGGCTAATACTCGTCGGTTTAAGGATCGGCCTAACAGTTCTGCCAGTCGACAAATAGTAACGGCTTCTTTTTCGGGTGTGGCCGGTTGGGTTAGTGGGTACGTTCCATCTTCCCGGCTGTTAACCTCGCTTAACAATATGCTGATACACTCTTTGCTTTGCATAATATAAGGGGGTTAGTATTCAAAAACAGTTTGATAATCACTTACCACTAAAGGGTCTGCATCGTCGTTTAACGTCCATCCTTCCGGCAACCGAGGGCCGATTCTGTCGTTAACATTTTCTTTGATGGCCTGTTGCAAATCGTAGGCGTTCCAGTTGCGGCACAGATGTACCCAACCCCGTATGGTGCGCTCATCGAAATCAACCTCATAAGCGTATGATGCATTGATACGCTGCTCATTCCACTCTGATACCCAATTGTCAAAGTCAGCGATGATGTTGGGCAAACTTTCTGGATAAGCACTGCTGTCTATGACGCAGACGGTTTTGATGCCGTTTCTCGTCAGCAAAATGTTAGCTCGTGTCATGCGTTGGATAGTTGCCCGATGTTCCGGCATCGTTGCTGATAGAGTTGAAAGAGCGTTGCTTCGATGGATTTGCCAAGAAGCCATTCTGCTATAATCGGCGAACAGTCGTAAGCCGGATTTTCAAGGTCGGCGGTTTCGAGCTGTTGCCATACAGAAAAGTCCGCCGGGGGATCCGAGAACACGAAGCCCTGAGCGCGAGCTTCGGCAATCAAATCGCGATTGATACGGTTGTCAATGGCCAACCGTGTACGGATGGCACTGGGAGAAAGTAGCATACATCGCCCGAAATCACACGTCGGGGCCGCGCTGAAATATTTCCTAAAAATACGTCGACTTTATTTCACATAAAAGACTATTGGACAACGTCTTACGCTTTACAGGCCCTGTTTGGTTCGAGTCCTTCTCCTTTACCCCTTTGGTTCGAGGTGTCCATACGCAAGGGTCGGCCCCGGTATGGTCGTCAAAGACGAAGGTCGAAGACGAGCCATACGGGGGCCGACTTTTGCGGGACACCGAATGGGGCAGGCACGGTCCCCGACCGGAACGGGCGCGGGATGGTGTCTGCCCCATTCCCCTTTGATTCGAGACTACCCAACTTTTACGGTTGGGCGAACACGTTCGACTGGTTGAACCGATTGCATTAATCGTTCGACTGGTGAATGGTGGGTAATCTTAGACTTTAGTTCGCCACCCGTTGTCTGTTCGGCCTGGATTTTAACTGTCTCCTGGAGACCAATGCTTCCTTTATGGGTTGGTGGCAGCGGTTGGCCATTTCGCGCCATGAGCATATCAGGCATCGTTTTGTGATGCGGACCCGGCTGGATAATCTGAATGAGTCGCTGGCCCTGACGCTCGTTTATTTCGTTGACCAGTAGTTGAGTTGCCTTGTTTAATACACGAACTTCATTAGGTAGGCTAATGCTGCTTCGGGTAACGACCTGGCCATCCTGTGTATCTAGAAATGTTTGTCGACTCATTTCCTTTATAGGGCGATCCGGTTGAAAAGCAATGTCGAGTGCCAGCTGAGGATGGGTCTTAGCCAGCATCTGATTTGATGTCATCGTGAGCGTATTGATGAACCTGTTTAGAAACTGGTCGTTCATTTTTTCGGCTAACGGCTGATTAGCGGGTTGCCGAAGTTCAATGAATAGTCGGTTTTTACCGCTATGTTCCTGGTCATAAACTCGGCGCATATCGTGTTTTTCCTCTCCAATCATCGCCTTCATTGTGGGTGTTTCACGGACAGCCTTCAGTTGATCACTCAACGGAATTCGATGCAGTTCGGCATACACTAAAGCGGAAGCCAACGCATTCAGCGTTAAGGTATCGGAGTACGAACTCGGCTTATCCGTCCCGGTCGTTATTCCCCCTTTTCCTAACATCAATCGTTCCAGATGGTTTGCGTCAACGCCGACCGTCTGACCCGGTTCGTTGGATGGCTGGCTATACGTATGGTAACCAAATCGTTTCAGCAAATCCTCGCTGGTGCGGAGGGCAGGTTCTTTCGGGTAAAAGAACGTGCCTATATCCCGCTCCGAAGCTCGTTGAACATCTGCCGAATAGATCGGCGTTATTTGTGGCAGAACGCTTATTGCCGGATTAGCTGCTGGATGCGTTAAACCTAAGTAGTTGATCACCGTGCGGTGGCTCTCCGCATCCTGATTGGTAGTCAGCACCAGTTGAGCTTGTGGGTTTCTACTGAGTAACTGTCCGATGCGGGCGATTTGTTCGGTTGTAGGCACCCCTGCGGTGGCCACATATAATCGTCGTTCTTCCAACACTTCAGGGTTAAGCTGTTTCACGGCCAGTACGTCCACCGGCGACTGACCAATGACCAAACGTGTTGCCGATTGTTCAGTCAAGAGTGCTTTAGCTTCCTGAAGGGGCAATAGTACCCTTCGATCCTGATTATCCTGACGATTATGAAACGTCAGTTGTTGAGCGTCGTTTCGATGGATAATTCCGACGGTTCCGGCTGGTATCGGTTGGTTACCCATAACGGGTATGTCTGTTCTCGTTTGATAGAACTGATTGGATTGCCAAAGCTCATCTGCCGTGTCACCCGAATTCTGCTGCCGAACGTATCGTTCCGGCACTTTCAAACCCGGCGTGGCTATATCAACTATTTTCCCAGTCTTGTCGTAGAGTGGAAAGGCAATAGTAGCCTGTGGCGAAATCGAGGCACTACGATCTCCATTCGAGATATTCTTGATACGACCATCAAATTCCGGCGCATACACGGTTGCCTTTGACAATGATAATTTCTCTAACCCTTCGGTTGTCGTTAATGGGACAATATCGTAATGCGACAAAATTGCTTTCTCCCGGACGGTTGCTGCTGTACCAAAAAAGTAGGCACTCGACAGGGGCTTCAGTTCGGGCAACGGTTGCCTAAGCTCTTGCGAAGGCGGCTGGGTTAACAGTTTGTCCGTTACACCAAAGACTCGTTGCTGTAACGTCTCGTTAGCCCTCACTAAAGGCTTTTCGAATCCGGCAACTAAATCCAGTATATCGCCCTGAAAACTCCGATTCCCTACTTCATAGAAGTGCTTTTGACCACTTTCTTTCAACATACCCACGACAATACGTTGAGGCTTGCCGTCGCCATCTCGCTCATAAATACGCCAGGGATCATTGGCCTTGGGTGTAGCTTCAGGTTTAAAACCATAGTGGCTGAGAACAGCTTCAACATCCACTTTTTGGCGCATAAGATCGAGATTTCGTAGGACAGGTAACGGTTCGATTATAGGCTTTGGATCATAAAGGACATTTTGTCCCTTATGGTCTAAAGGTTCACTGTCAGCAGACACTTTACTCCTTTTGAACTCGTCCGTTTTAGGCTTCTCATCAACTGGCGGGGCATAAGGGACATTTTGTCCTTTATGGGTCTCTGCTGTCTGGTTACTTGAGAATCCTTGTTTATCAGCGTTTTGTATAGTTTTTAGATTCCACTCAGCATGACCCACTGACTCTGTCCGCATCTGATGACTTAGATCAGTATTGCTCATCCGCCTGACGATCAAATCGGAATCATTCTGACCCGGTACAGTCACCCTTTCTGCTTGGCTTCGTTCGTAAACCTCGCTGAAATTGCCCGCTTTGAAACCACTTACTCCAAAATAGATACCCACCCTGAACGGCCCCACCCCCACCGAAAATTGGCGACTGGCCTTAATGTCATCAGGTTCCGCAGTAGTATTCACCTGACGTGTTGTGCGCGGGCCGAACATATTCTTTAAAGCCCGGTTGAGTCGCTGTAGATTCTGACGGGCTGGTTCAACCCATAGTTGTGCCTGTTGTAGCATCCGCGCCGGGTCAATAGCCAGCATAGCAAAGTCGCCTACAGCCATATACCGCACCGACTCTTTATCAAGATGTTCCAGAATGCCCAATTGCTCCCGGCTCACTTTCATGGTATTCTTTCGCATGATTATGTAATTAGATTGGTTCGGTCGAATTAGGGGCGGCTCCGTCGAATCTGCTGTTGATGTTCGTTCTCCTCTTGCCGGGAAAGCCGTTGTTGCCGACGGGCGGCATTGATTTTTTCGAGATGTATTCTCATTTGCGTGAGCTTATCTGACGTATAAAGCTGCTCGGCCTGATCGAGGTCGTTCAATAGTTTCCGATCCCCTTCAGCCTGTGCTTTCTGGTAGAGGTATTGGTACTTAGTCCAACCAGGTGTTTGCTCGGCTATTTTTGCCTGCCGGGTTAGCCCCCAGAAAAAAAGTCCTCCTAAACCCAAACCGGCAATAACTAATCCAGCCGTGAGATAGCGAGTCAGCCTCAACAGCCCCTCCGACGGGTTTTCCACGCGGACGACAGCCGGAACCATTTTCCTGACAAATCCCTCCACCGCTTCACTTAATCGACCCGGCACATCTTGTAGATTGGCAGTAATCTGTTGGCTAATTATCTGTTCAACATCTGCCGTTTTCAGGACCTGACCTCGTAATATGTCTATTGCCTGAGTCAATGTCTGGTGTTGACTGACTAAGGGAGTCATAACAGCATGAATGATCTCAGCTTCCTGCTGGAGGAGTTGCTGTTGCTGTCGCAGCAGTTGATTTACCAGCTCGCGTAGGTCCCGTTTGTCCTTTCCGGCGGCATAATCGGTCAGCAACTGTTCCCAGGTATCTGCCAGTGCTTGCTGGACAGGGCTACTTAGGTCTTTATCCCCCAGGAAACTCTGGGGTAACGGGAGTATTTGAGCGGCTTGTTCAGTTGTGGGTGTTTGGTCAATGATGTACAGCGATTCGAGGAAGAGCTGACGTTCGTTCTTATCGGTCAGGCTGTTGTGTTGCCGTAGTTGGTCCACAGTCAGACTGGATGTAAGTCGATTACGGGTCATGATGCAGTGGGTTTGATACCTGAGCGGGGTGAGGAAATTTTTGACGAAATATCAGATGCGGTTCCTGTTTCAACAGATTGAAGCGGAGCCATGAACGTACCCTGTTTTTGCCGTTCGAACGGTTTAATAGCAGGCACTTCAGTTATCCGTAAGTTGTGCGACACGGGCAAGGGGTCACCGTTTCGCTCCTTCAGCACCTCATTAAAGTCCTTTTGCAGCTTTGTCGGCCGTACTACGTCAAAGAGTTTTTGCCCTTGTCGACGCTCAATCTCATCCGTCAAGGCATTAAGAGTTTTGACCAGTAAATTCGACTCGTTCGGAAAGAGAATGGTCGTTTTTGTGACAAACAGGCCCTTTTGAACATCCAGCAGTGTCTCACGTTGAAACTCCTGCACCTTCCGTTCTGTATCGGCAGGGTCGTCATTGAAACTGTGTTTCTTCACGAAACGATGAATATCATCGATTAGCTTCTGAATTACCTGCTCGTTAGCCCGCTGACCAGCCCCGCTTTCCCCACTCATCGGGTGGCTAATTTCCAGATGCAGTTTGTTGCTGCCGGGCGTGGCAACACCCGTCCGTTCGGCAGTATCTGTTGAAGGTTGGGTTACATCTGACGAATCATCCTCAGTCTGTACCAATCGACTTACATTAGCTTCAGTGCTATTTTGTGGACTATTGTTGAGTGCGGACCGGGCCGGTGCAGAATAGGTAATGTAGGGCTTAATTTGCCAATCGGGATTGGTAGCCGGATGATCTAAGCCGAGATAGTTGATGGCAAAACGAATGCCCGCGTTGTCACCGTCCTGCGCCAGTACCAGTTGGGCCTGTGGGTTCTTATTGAGTAGTGCCTGTAAAAACTCGGTTTGCTTACCACCCGGTTGTCCACCCGTTGCTACGTACAACCGACGTTCGCCGGGTTCTTCGGGGTTCAATTGGCGAAATGATAATGCATCCACAGCTGACTCACTTATAACTATACGGTGAACAGGTACTTCCCGAAATAGGCCACGGGCATCATCGACGGGCAGATTGACGCGCTGATCCTGCCCATCCCGCCTGTACAGAAAGGCTACTGTCTGCCCGTCGGGGCGAAACACATTGCCTGTTGTTCCGGCTGTGATAACATTCCCGCCGGCTACAGCTACATCCTGACGTATTTCGTAAAAGCGGTTTGAGTGCCAGAGTGCTTCACCCCGCTCCCCTTCCGGGTACGACTTGAAACCTACGTTACGGATGTCCATCGACACTATGTAGCCATCCTGGCTGTACATCGGGAATGCTGTGTTAGTAAGTACATGGCCTGTCTTGGGGTTCGTATAGGATACGTTCTTGATACGCCCATCGAACTCAGGAGCATAAAGTGTTTCTTTGGAAACGGACCGTCCCTCCAGATAACGGCTGTCCGTCAATGGCTTAATCGTATATCGGTCATTCAACTCCCGCTCGCGCAGGGCGGTGTCTTTGAGAAAATAGCTTTCTGACACGGCCCGGAGCGGCTGAATCTGGCGTACCTGTTGCTCAAAGCCGGGATTCTGCATAATTTGATCCACTACCTGGAAGATGTTGCGATAATTACCATGCTCCATGCGTTCCATGAACCGGAAAACATCACCCCGGAAGCCTTGTGTATCGTTGAGGTCGACAAAGTGCTTGGCCGAGTAGCCGTCGATGGCCGCCACGCCAATGCGTTGCTTGTCACCTTTGATGCCCGTTTCGTATATCCGCCAGGCATCGCCCGGTCTCGACTTTTTCGTATCGAGCTGGTAGCCATAGTGTTGGATAACCAGTTCCAGATCGAGGTCGCGCTTAATCTGATCAAAATCGCGCACCATGCGGCCATTTTGCCGCTTGAGGGCTGTCCCCGCCGTAGTTTGTTCTGATTGGTAAATAGCGGCATTGTTAGCGGCTGGTAGCTGGAGGGTGATGTTTCGTCCGACAGCATAGCGTTCAATCGTTTCGAGGTTCCAGACTTTATGGACCGCTTTTGATTCGCTGACATTCCGGTACAGGTCGTTTAAATCGAGCTGCCGAATTATTACGGAGCCATCCAGTTTGCCACCGCTGCCCAGCAAAGCCACCTGTTGTTTGTTGCTCCGTTGAAATACATCATTGAAATCGATTGGCGCGAAGCCACTGATAGCGGGATACAGACCCACCCGAACAGCACCATCACCTAAGGTCAGCAGTCGCCGGGGCTGAGGATCTTCGGCAGTGGTGAGCGGTATGTGCGTCGTCGAGCGGGGGCCAAACATGGTTTTGATCCCTGTATTGAGCCGCTGCAAATTCTCGACGGTTGGTTCTATCCAGAGTTGCACGTTCCCGATAGTTCGGGCGGGGTCGAGGGCGTTGAGTGCAAAGTCACCGAAGGCAATGTAACGCACATCGGCTTTATTTAAATGACGCAATATGCCAAGTTGCTCACGGCTGGCTTGCGGCAGTCGGGGTTTAGGGTGCATAAGTGGGGCAGCTTACTGGATGGATGTTGGTTGTTCTCCGCCTTTCAGCTCGATGACATCGAAAAGAGCTTCAGTTATCTCAGCTGTATCATATTGCGTTTCTAAGCAGGCCAGATAAAGCCGGTCACGTTCGTCGTCCGTCACGCCCTGCCATAGGTCAAGGTCGTTAACCGAGGCATTGACAACGGTAATGGGCGGATCACCGGGTTCGTCGCCATCACCGACATATAGGGACTGAATGGCGGTGCGGACGCGCTCGGCCCCCCACCGTTGCATGAGTGGTTCTAAATAATGCATAGTTGGATTTAGGAAACTGATAAAAAAAGGTTCACTGGGGTCTTATAGGTCGGCCATATTCTTTGCCGGGCAATCCGTGACGGGGCCAAAGCGTTGGTTCTCGCCCGGTACGTAAGCTGTCGTCATCCTGCTTACTGACAGCTTTTTGGTGCAGTACCGCTTCCTGCTTGTTATCGGTTTTCAATTGTTCCCGGCGAGATACTTCGTCAGCCGTTCCCCGAAGTATGTTGAACGACACGCCCGCCCGGTATAAACTACCCCGCTGAGGATCACGAATGCCGGCGACTTCGATGGTGTTACCTAACAGTAGGTTTCGGATTTGTCGTGGCTGGAGGGCTACACCTTTATAGGTGAGGGGTATTTCGGTTTGCTCAATTCGCTGTCGCCCAATGGTTCCAACATCGGGATGGTAGGTTACCCGGTAGAGTGGATGCAGCCGTAGGAGATCTTCAACAAGTCCTTCGGCTGATTTTCTCCCTTGAACAGGCAGCAGTGAAACAAGGACTTCCAAACCCCGCCGGAAATCCTGTGGACGAGCAGTATCTACAGTGGCGTTAAGGAGTCGGTACTGCGCCATTGCTTCCCGAACTGTCAACTGGTTTATCAACGGTTTATCATTGAGGTATCGATCAACTAAGCGGGTAGCCTGTTGCACATGGTCAGGCACCGGCTTTTGTTCCAGGTAAACAACCGGGTAAGCATTTCCAGAGTTATTACGGCCAGTAATTGGCAGAATAAGCTGAACTGTGGGCTTGGCAGTCTCAGTAAGGTTAGAATGCGGTAGTGGATTGAGCAGTACAGGGCCCGGTGAATGAACAACATTCCCGTGCGCGTCGCGTAGCACCGGACACCACTTCTGCTGTTCTCCCTGATTTACCATTTCTCCACCTGTCGCCTTCATCAGGGCGCGAAAACTATCGCGGAACAACCATACAACTTGCCCGGCTGCATGTTGATCCTGGCGACCGACGTTACTCGATTCTCCGTCGCTATGACGGTAATTTTCTGGCAAAAACGACACCGCCATACCCATTTTCTGTGCCACATGGGCAATGGAGCTATCTTTTTCTTCTCTACTACGCATAACAGAGCAAAAATAATGAAAAGTATTGTATTGAAGCCTAAATAGTGTTGTTTTGTGTACTTTATTATCTTTTTTTATGTATGATGTACCAAACTGCTTACACCCGAAAATGTCCTTTTTTTACCACCTTTATCCGTTATTTTTGGCTGCTTCTGGCTCTGCCCGTTACGGTCTGTACCGCTCAGGTGCATTATCAATCTGATCCTACTATTCGTCAACTGGTTAGTCAACTGTCAGCCAACGAGGTTCGGCGATTATTCTCCAGAATCCTGGGCATTGACTCTGATTGTGCCTTCAGCATACCTTGCCTGCCACCTGTTGGCTTTTGGGAGGGCAACCGTATATCTTCGGGTTACGGCTGGCGGAGACACCCCATCAGTGGGCAACATGCTCATCATGCAGGCATCGATATTGCGGGTACTCATCAATACATTCGGGCTGCCGCTTCGGGCCTCGTTGAGCAGGCAGGCTATGATAAGCATCTTGGTTACTATGTCCGAATCAACCATCAGAATTCCTTCCGAACGATGTATGGCCATCTGGCATGGGTTTTAGTTCAGGCCGGGCAACCCGTTCAGATTGGCGACAAGATTGGTATTCTGGGACAATCTGGAGCGGCCACCGGGCTACACCTACATTACGCCATAACAAAAAACGGAGTCCATCTGGACCCCGCTCCTTATCTTACGCTGGCTATCAATCTGGTGAACTGGTATCAGCAACAAACAAAACCCATTGCTGATCTCCTTACGAAGTAGTAGGTTTTTTGCCGTTTATGTCAATGCCGAATTCTGCACATTCAAAATCAATCAGCAGTTTGATATCGCTTTTAATCCGTTTGTAGTTATCCTGCAACAGTTGGTTCTTCCAGGCCAACTGGTCATCGATTGATAGATTATCGTAGTCCTGTCCGTATAGCTCCTGAACTAATTGACCAATGTTGTTCATAACAGGTAACTTATGCGTTTTCTTCAACTGATCCTGCTCCACGGCGATGTGGGCTTTGAACGTTTTCAGGTCGCACTCCTCGCCAAAATTATCGGCGAATTGTCCCACAAACTCGCCCTGCTTGAGCGTTGAAATCTTGGAAGCCGGAATCACGTCGGCCTGTTGCGTCGAGACGTTGATGGTCGTGTCGTTTTTAGAGTAGGTGATGGATTCCTTCTCCTGGTTGGTCTTTCCGAACCGGCGCGATAGCTTCTCCGCCGTTTCAAACACGACCGTTCCCGAAAAAAAGTTACCGATGATGTTACTGATTACTTTTGCTTCCTTCTCACCGTAGTCCCGCACGAGCTGCTCAAAATCCTGAACACCCAACCAGGTGGCCACCTTGTTTGAGCGGGCAGTCGCAACAAGCAGGTCAATTCCTTTGATGAACATTGTTGGTAACTCATCCCAGAACAGGGCCGATTTTAATTTATTCTTCTCGTTAATGAGTTTAATCATCCGTGCTGTGTAGAGTGAAAAAGCAGTTCCATAAATGCCAACCCGTTTGGGGTTATTCCCCGTACACAAGATTTTGGGGTCGTCTGGATTATTAATATCGAGCGAGAAATCGTTGCCTGTCATTACCCAATATAAAGTAGGGGAAGAAAGTCGGGCCATCGGAATTCGCACCGACGAAATTTGTCCTTCCAATTGCTCCATAGCACCACCAGCTTTGGCATCAATGAACGGACGCACATACACCTCCACCTCCGGGTATTGTTCCATGATGGCAAATGTCTCATCGTAGCGACGATTGACGAACTCCAGCGTGTGCGGAAACGTGCAGACGTTACTGAGCCGACTGTAAGCCTGGAGCAGGTCAGGGTTTTGTTGCAAAAGGGGCTTGGCCAGTTCACGCCCATAATAAAATCGGTATTTCAGACTCACGGTTCGTAAATACCAAAGCACGGACGTAAGAAAGTTAATCGCACTTTCGGGGAAAAATTCACCCTGCTTCTGTGCCCACGTTCGGTTGAGGTTGAGCATGATAGTCTGGGCGGCTTCGTAAGCATCCATTACATCAGTCATCAGGTCGGGTAGGAGGGGGTTGCACCGATGCGAATAAGCGATGTCATCAAAATTAATGACGTAAAATTTTGGGATCAACGGCTTCTTTTGCGCTCGGCGTTGCGTAATCTGCTCCTTTGGTGTCCAGGCATAAGGATTCTCCTGAATCGTTTTTTGATAGGCATTGTAGGCCTCCTCGGTCAGATCTGGGAATTTAAAATCATACACGTAGGCAGTGTATCCTTTGTAAATAGACTGCCAAAGTGCTGGAATTAAAATAGCGAAGGACTTGCCCGAACCCGGTACGCCCAACACCATGTTGGAGCGAAATGGATTCAAAATGTTAATTACTCCTTCTCGCCAACGCCCTTTGTAATGGTACGTCGTTTTGAAATGGATCGAATACTCGTTCTGTGCCAGTGCTTCGTTTTGCGGAAACTCTTCGTTAGTTTCGTTGAAGATGTCGGCATTGGTTCGGGCAAACAATAGACGTGAGAAGTACTGCCCTGCCTGTACAACATAAGCCATTCCGAGACCTGTCAGCAGGATATACAGGACATCCACGGCGATGGGTGCTACAAGTTGCTTCAGATAGAGCAATAGGATAGACCCTATGAATAGAGCCATGCCCATCGCCCCGGTCGATAGTACCCGATCACGGGTGATTGTGGGATCTATTTTGCCTCTTGAGCCGAGTGCATATAAACCCAATAGAAGCAGGATAATTGCTTTTGTTGTGAGGGGATGATTAAACAACCCGTGTCGTATATTCAGCTTGGTGAGGAAGCCATAAACGAGTCCTTTGATGAAAGGTAGTTGCAAAACCAGTTCGTGGCAGAACCATAGGCAGTGAACAATAATGAAAATCACCCCCGTAATAAGGAATAGCTCGACTCCTTGCGTGTATCCTTCTTTTTGCTTGCTGGTTGTTTCTGACATATAAAAGTCCATAATAAAACACAAATTTAGTATTATTATGGACTTTTAGTAATTATTTAGTGCAAAAGACCATAAAGGACAAATTGTCCTTTATGGTCAAAACTTTTGTATATGTGTTCGTGAAAATTGAAGATTCAGGCCGACTTTACGAAAAAAGGCACACCCTTTTCATCAAAATCGATGTGAGCACCAAATTCGCGCTCGGCAATTTTTTGAAAGGTCAAACGACGGTTATAAGGCGTATGATTTGTCACGTAATAACGCCCAACTTCCCGCTTACGCCATTCGGTAGGCTGTGTGTCATCACCAGAAAGTAGTGGGTTGTCCGGGAGTTCCTGTCGAAGCTGCGCGAGTACTGCCGTGCGGTCTTCCTCAGCAATCTTATCGTAGGCCTGTAGGAAATAGGCGTGTTCACGTCGGTCAAAGTCGGCAAGAATCATCTGCATACGTTCTACATCGGCCTGTTGTTGTTGCTTCTCCGTCAGCTTGACCCGTTCATGTTGGCGTTTCACTTCCTTTTTATTTCGGTAACCTTTGTAGCGACTGAACAACTCCGGGGTGAAGAAGGCTACGCTTTTGGCTTTCGCCTTTGTGTCAATCAAACCAGCAAACGTATCGAACACAGCTTCCTTACCGTAGTTTGTCACGTACCCGTCGATGAGCAGCTTGCCGGTAAGGGCTTCGGGTCGTTCGTCAATCCAGATTTCCTTGAACAACACAAACAACTGGGCAAACTCTTCGGCAGTCAGTGTAGCGAGGTTATCTTGTTGGTTCTTTGCTGCAATTGGTTGTTCTTCATACTCCGCAGTTAGCACGAGTTCTTGCAACGGGGGGGCATCGGGGGCAGGAAGTGATTTTGTCTTGTCTTTCGGTTTTATATAGAATATTAAACCAGTTACACGAGGCTTGATTCCCTGTAGATTTTCGCCTACTTTCTCGTATGACAAGCGGATATCGGTCTTATGGTTGATCTCCTCCAATGCCGGCATCAGTACGTACTTTTCTAAAGCAGCAAATCGCTGATACCCGCTGGTGTTATAACCAAAGTGTTCCTTGAAGCGGATCAGTGTTGTTTCGTAGCGACCATAATTTAGCCACGCTTTAAAAAATGGATACAGTTTTACAGCTTGGGCGTTCTGTAACTTGTGAACATTACGCTTAAAAAAGCCAAAGTTGCCCTTTTCCTTCACGTCAAGAATCAGCTTAACTAATTTTTCATGCACCTGCACTTGAATGATGCTGCTGTTCCGGTCGTGCGTAGAGAAAGCGACAATTGGGCTACGGTGTTCGCCCTTATCATCCCTCCATTTCAGAATGGTGGTTTGCAACGTCTCGACTGAGGTGATAAGGTGCTGGTAGTTCTTAGTCTTCTCCGCCCCAATCTCCCGGAGAAAGTCTTTGATGACGATCTCGACGGTGATGTTCTGGTTGTTGGCTATGCCGACCAGGTGTTCTGGTTTGAGCTTCGAAACAATCTCATAAAATACCTTGGGGGTATAAATCTCCGTAATCGTTTTCTGCTCCGACTTCGAGATAGCTCTGACGAATTTGGGACTCGCCAGTGGGTTATTCATGATGATATAGTCGGGATTCTGCTGGAGAGCTTCTATCTCCTTTTTGGAATCTGGCGTATCGCTCATAGCCATTGGGTTTATTATAATCTGGAGCAAGATACGCCGATAATGTAAGTTTCTGGCAAGAACTTACACATTATTACCGTACTACCAAGAATCGTTGATAACTACTGACAGACAGTCCTGTTAACACTAAAGGAGTAGTACCAAATGACTTACACCCAGTTTAATAGTCTATACTAAATACTTTTTAGGACTATAGATAATCATAAAAAGTCCTCATTGATAGTCATTTTTCATCTTCTGCCCAGTATAGGTGTAAATTTTCGAGCCTACAATGCTGTTTCTGTCCCGTACCAATGGACTTACACCCGTACCAATGGACTTACATCCCGTACCAATACACTTACATCCGCGTACCAATACACTTACATCTTCGTACCAATACGCTTACATCCGCGTACCAATACACTTACATTTGAGGCTTGTAACCTGCTCATAATCAGAGCGTTTGGCGGGGTCTAAAAAGCTTTATTAAAAAGCTTCTTTAAAAATGTTTTTAAAAAATTCTTTAAAAAGCACACACTAAAAAAGAAAACCGACGGACACGTCCGTCGGTGTGTGGGTGTGTATTCTTTAAAATTTGGTAAAAAGGTGCTTTCCTTTATTCTCTTACTATCTTTTTCCTTAACCCCCTTGTTGCGCGGTCCCCCCTTATGGTTTTTCCTTTCGTTCTCCTTAATGGTTTTCAAGCAGTGCGGCTTTGAGCTGGGTGGCACAGGCGACAATCTCATCGCACAGCGAGATGTCAGAATCAGTGGTGACTGAAAGTTTAGCAGCCAGTTTCATTAGTGTAGCCCGTAACGTCTCCGGTGATTGCCTCCCAGTTGCTTTCATCGTTCGTTTAGCGGAAGGAGACGTTTGGCTCGTTGCCGATAGTGGGGTAGGAGAGGGAGAAGCCGTTAACGCATCGAGGGATGTTATACTGCCGTCGGCTACGGTACTCTTGCCCAATTGCTGAAGCAAGGTTTTGTTAGCACCCATTTTACCGGATAAAACGTCCGCTTTTAACGCCGGAGCGAGTTTTTCAATACCTGCCGCGAACTCAGCATCGCGTTTAATGGTCTTTTCGTTGACGTTGAACTGCTTTGCCAGCTTCTGGGCAGTAGATACTCGTTCTGTAGTTTTCGTGCGCGTAGAAGCCGTTTCTGGGCTTTCTGCGGGATTGCTCTCTGCATATGGGACATTTTGTCCTTTATGGACGTTCCGGTCGTACTTACCCCGTTCATTTTTTTCGTCCCGATACCGTAATCCGCGTAAGTAGGCAGTCTGCTCCGGCGTAAGGTTACGCCGACCGAGCTGGTTCTCGATCATGAATGTCCGTACTTCGTCCATACCAGAGAATGGCTTTAGATTGACCCGAAAATCAATGCTATTGCGCTGGCAGATGCCGTAGCGGTTGTGTCCATCCACCAGGATGTACAGCGGATTCTTGTCGTCCGTGTTGTTAAGAATTCCTGCTGTCGTCTCCCAAACCAACAGGGCTTCGCGACAACCATCCCGGCGGATGTTGTTTTCTAACTGCGCCAGTTCATCGGGAAGCAGGGGCGGAATCAACTCCTGTAATTCGGGTAATATGTGAATCTGGTGGCGAATATCTTCGTGACGAAGCAAACTCTGATCCTTAATAATCTTCTTGCTACTGAGCGTATCGAGGTAACCTTTTTTCATATCGGTAGGGTAGGGGCTTAGGCCGCAACGAACTGAGCGGCAGGTTGGGTGAATTCCTCGGCCAACTTCGAATAGTCCTGCGCACCATTTGACTCTTTAGCGTAGGTGAAAATATCACGCTGGGCCACCTGTGACTCCTTCAGCGTTACATTCTGCCGAATCTCCGTTTTAAAGATGCGTAGGTGGTTTAGGTTGGCATAGATATAATCAATCATATCGCGATGGACTTTTAAACGCCGATCCACCATCGTCAGCAGGATTCCCTCGATGGTCAGTTCAAAATTGATCCGGTCACGTACCTGATTGATCCGGTCCAGTAAACTGTTCACTCCTTTAAGCGCAGAGGCCTCTGGCTGGAGCGTAATGAGACAGGACTGAGAAGCTACTAGGGCCGAGTTTGTGAAGATATTCAGGGCAGGCGGGCAGTCAATCAGTATATAGTCGTACTGCGACCGGAGCGGATTCAGCGCGTTACGGAGCTGATTTACGCCACCCACCGCCTGTACCAATTCCAGGTCGGCATAGGCCAGTTCCAGGTCACTGGGGGATAAATCGTACCGCTCGTCAATGCTGATAATCGGCAGCGGTTCGTTGTCGAGCAGCGCGTGTTTCACCTGCTTTTCCGGTTCATCGATGCCAAGAGCCTGCGACAGGTTTCCCTGAGAATCCATGTCAATCAGGAGTACCCGGTAATTCATGCGTGCCAATGCCCTGCCTAAATTCAGGGTAGTGGTGGTTTTGCCGACTCCTCCTTTGTGATTGACTACCGAAATAACACGGGCTTTGGGGCTGCTTTGATAGCCATAGCGGAGTAGCACTGGGTACAGGGCCGTGAGGTGTTTGTTGTTCAAAACACGATCACCCGATACGGCCTTTAGCAACGTACTGGGTGATATTCCGGCTTCTTTCTCGAGGACCGATGCTGACAGCGCTGGATTACGTCGGAGAAACTGAACAACCTGTTCGTGGGTAGTCATGCCGTAAAAGGGTTATAGTTGTCCTAAATATAGGACATTTAATAGTGTTTTGTCCTGATTTTAAGACAAAATCTTTTTTAGGAATTATACAAGGGGTGGAAAATCCGCATCTATCTCGGTTTCCCCCGTTTCGGCAATTGGCCCGCTAGTCGCTTCATCTTCACCCGCTTGTGCTTGCGCCAAACCCCTTACATACGTCATGTAACACAATGTTATGACCTTTTCAGGAGGTAAATTAAAGTACTGGGCAAAATTGTGCATGTTCTCTAACGATAAGCCATTCATGTGCTGTTTTTTGAGTTTAAACCAATAGGAGCGGCTAATGCCGAAGGCCTCAAAAACACGAGTATGTTTGATACCCATTACATCAATAAATTCGTAGAGGTCCCGGTAGAGTGGGGTAGAAGAAGAGACTTGCTTGCGGTCGAGTCGAGAAGGCATTGCAAAAGGAGTGAGTAAACTAGTTCATAGGAAATGCAAATATGGGTTTAATTTACGGGAGAAGATTCTTTTTTGCAACAAATTGTGCATCAATTATTTATCAATTTTGGTATTATAGTATGAATTTAACAGTATGATATAAAAAGCAAAATAGTCTCTAAATGCAGGAGCCAGCATCAAGCTAACTCCTGCATTTAGAGACTATTTACCCTGGAATCAGGTTGATTAATCGGGCCAAAGCGATACCTGGTCATGCTCGAACAGGATGCCGTATTGGCGAAGCCATTGCTGGAAAACGGAGCTGTGCAGCACTTCCCGCTGAGGTGTTCGTAGCGACTGAGAAACTATTTGATAGCTCTCTTCGGAAGAATCGTCTATAGTGAAATAAGCGGCAAAATCGAGTGCCCAGGCGTAACTCACAATGCCTAAGTGGGCGGACGAGAAGCAGATGACAATAGAAACGTCGGGCCTGTTGTTTTTTAATATCCGTAGCTCGTCTAAATCAGCAAAATCGAGCGTTGCCGTCGTGACAACGATAACCTGCTGACAATCTCTTTGTTCGGCCTGGATGGTCAGACCAACCTGACCGACACGCCTAACTTTGCGAAATGCCAGAGAGTGACTAAAGGGACTAAGTTGATTGATGAGCTGAGCACTTGCCGATGAGCGGCCAATTACCCAAACAGTAGCAGTAGATACATTAACGAGTGGTTTCATAAGACGGCTGTCAGTCATAGTTGGGACGCTGCCCCAGTGGGTTAGCAAGGCAAAATGACAAAAAAGACGGATGATCGACAACTATGATAGGCGGACTGTAATGACTAATCGGTCAATCGGTGAACTACCCGGTTTACTCGGTAGAATGCCGTGTGTTTTTTCGGGTAAGTGCCATTTCCTTACCCTGCCGGGCCTGAACCGATTCATAGTGCCGGGCCATAAAATGGTACACAACCAATTCGGCCTGGCGTTGACGACCCTGAAAAATTCGGTTCATAGCCATGTGTACTATACTGGTTAGCACTGTGGATAAGAGGGTAGCACCAGCCTGCTCACGTGCAAGTACAAGCTTAATGGCATGTGCCACATCGCACATAGGTCGGGAAGCTTCATTGTTAAATGTATTGATAATCTTACCCGCCCATTGCCGGTAGAGATCGTTCAACTGCCTTCTGAGTTCTTTACTGCCACCGTGTTCCGTTTGATAAGCCTGTTGCAAGTGTCTCAATAACACGATTTTCTCGGATAAGGCCATACTGAAATCCGTTAGCAACGCATCGACACGCTGGCAGGCAAACAACCATCGCTGCCCGTCCTCTAATGAATCGTTGTTGTTGGTTAACCAGGTTACTACCAACTGGCTATCAATGCCAAATAGAGCTTCACAGTGTTCAACGGTTAAGTATCCGTAGCGTTCCACTTCGCGTTCATAGGTGTCGAGCTGAATTCGTTGGACGAGATGCGTTAAACCAATTCGTGCTAACGAGGCATTGAATTGGTCAAGGACCTGGGAATAGGTTTGATTCGGACAATGAAACCGGAGTCTCAGGTGTGGTTCCGGGTCGGCATATCGTACAAAAAACCAGTTGTTAATAAGTTGTGTATCCAGTAGCCTGGTGGCCAGTGGCCCTGCAAATGCCGTAATTAATTCGTCGGCTACCCCTTCGCTCGCATAGACTTTGACATAGAGCCATTCACTACCCGGAGGAAAGAAACGTTGGATCGGCGTATCGGCCTGCCGAACAGCAGAATAGGAGGGAAGAGGTACATTACGCTGGTATCCGAATGGGATAACTACTTCTGAGGTGAAGCGATGTTCATTCTGCCTTACCCAACATTGGTCAGGAACAGCCAGCCATTCGACTAATTTTATAGTTTCACGTTTGGCCAGTTCATCCCAAAGCAGCCGCTGGCAGATGGGTACGTCTAAATCTAATACCAGTTCGTTATCTCCGTCGATGAGAGCAACCCAGCGAGGAAGATGTAACTCACTTTTTAATTGAGAAATGGCGTGCGTTGCTGATACGTTGGTTGATACTTGGATCCGTCGGACCGACCATTGTGCACGGGCCAGGATAATGTGCTGAAAAACAACGCGCGGCAAGGTAGGCTGGTCATGCAATGAACCCCACGACCAGCTTAATTGTGTCGTCTGATCATGATGTTGCAAATCGCACAGAAAACGGTATACGTCGTCTCCCTGATGGAAATTGTGCGCCGTTGAGAGTCGGGGAATAACGCGCTTACCGAGTCGCTTGGAGTACAATAGAATCTCCTGGCCACGAGGAGCCGTTACCATCAAATCGTTTAGAAAAATGGTATGTGCGTCATCAACCGACGAAGTAGTCAGGTACGGAATTTCATAGGGTCGTAGCGTTGGCCGACTCACTACGTTGCCAATCCGGTCTGTTGGCAAATGGACGATCTCTGCCAGAACAACATCCGGGTACTGTTGTTGTTCCCAATCGGCAAGTTGGCAGAGGTGTTCCGTTAATGATTCATCGTCGGTACTAAACCGGCCTAACAGGTTAAGCGCGGAAGGCCCGGCCGCTGTACGAAGCAAAAACTGATAATCACCTTTGTCGACGGCTACTGAACTTTCGCCCAGCAACATACCGTGGGCATACCAGCTACAGGCGGGTGATGTAGTAGGGGCTGAACGGTTGATCTCAATCAGGTCTTCGTCCGTAATCGCCATAATCTCCTGCCCGGTATGGAGTGCTTCGGCAAATTTTTTCAACCGCCAGGCATCGAGCCGGTCAGCCGGGGAGGATTTTTTTGGCGGCATATTATTTATCGCCAGTCCGTTCAACAAAGATAGGTTGCCAGGCTCCGCCGAGTTACCATAACCTACACCCATATCTGGGTCAAGGGCGATTAGCAACGGAATAGACTGCTCACCAAAACGCTCGTAAAAACGATTTCGGAATGTCGTTAATGCAGCGGTGAGGTGTTCACCACGCAGGGGCATAAGTTGCGTTAATTGAGTGCCTATTTGCTCGACCACAGATTGGCTCAATGAGGTTTTGGTAGTGCGCCAGTTTGCGTCTGTCTGAACAACGCACTTTACCGAATGGAGGCCAATCGGGAGGTTTTCGACGGTGGTTTGTAGGTGTTGCAGTGAGGAAAGAGAAGGGGTGTTTTCCCGAATGATTGCTATCGCTGTGCTTACGTCAGCCCACTGTCCCGTTGGTTGCAACAAATTAAACACCCGTTCATCGCGTAATGGCCCGGTTGCCCCCGGCTCAAGTTCGCTAACCAGCAGTTGAGCGTCAACCAACGCATCCACGAAGCCTTCTGCATCCGCCTGTTGATGATCAAGAGCCTCGACAGCCCGCACCAAATCACCGTATAAAATCTCGTTTGTTTCGGCAGTTTGCCCAAATATCGCCATGATGGCTCTCAATCCCTCGGTGTCTTCGACCGATGCAAGCTGAACAGTACGCTTATTGCCTTCGCCAACATATTCCGAATAGCGGTATGACTGCCCCGCCCGATAAAGGCTATTATTTAAACGGTAGCGTAATTGCCGACGAAGGGCTGCATCAGTCGTCAAGCGTCGAACCAGTTGGCCCATCACAGTCCTGTCGAGCCTCGTAGTTGCCCGAACCGGATCGGAAGCCAGTTCAGCGGCTGTATGATCAGTGATCTGACCAACTGCATACCCGGCAAACAGTCCAAAAGGCGTGCAACGGCTGCTCATCCGCAACAGATATTTCCACAGCGCAGATTCCAACGCCAAGGGTAGGAACGAAGAAGATTCGTTAAGCCAGGATTCAGTTTCGGTCAATAGGGTAGGAGAGGCCAGATAGAGAGCCTCGAAAACCTGAGGTTGTCTGAGTAGCCGCTCCAGCAAAATCAATCGGTCGCCGTCCGCTATTTGCGCCAAATTCTCACTCAATTGGCTGATAGACAAGAGAGGAGAACGAAGAACAAAAAAGGATTGATGACTGACAGAACAAAATAAGGCTGATGTCCGCATAGTGATCTGAGAAAGTAGAAAGGGGAGTGTTAAGCAAAAAAGCCCCCGGTTTTGCCGGGGGCCATAGCGATATCACTCTGGGTTTAAAACGTCACGATGATCGTTGGGGTCAACTCCTGGGTCGTGAAACGGGTGCTGCCCTGCCCTGCCCCCTGGTGGCCATTCATCCGACTCGAAACAGTTTTCTTATTGACTTGTAAGGCACTGGTTTTTACTTGATTTGTCATGATTGTGACTGATAAACGTGAAAAAAGGAAATAAAAGAAATGCGCGTTAAAAGGCTACAGGAGTAGCTGAACCAGCGTCTGAACGTTCTGTTTGTACTTGGTTCGGCTGATGTTTAGGTGGCGACCGTTCACTAATTCGACCTGTTGCGTGTCGATGCGCCGTATCGCCTGATGCCTGACGATGTAGGAGCGGCTAATGCGGGTAAAAACGCCACGGGGCAATTGCTTCTCTAATCGGCTGAGACTGCACAGCGTCATGACAAATCGGTTGATGGTGAAGATTTTAACGTAATCGTCCATTGCTTCCAACAGGATAATCTCGTTGTAGGGAATCTGGACAACGGAGCGCCCATCTTTTACGGTCAAATAGTCGGTCGATAGTGGGTCAGGTTTCGCATGGATCACCGACTGCTGGTCGAACGCAGATACGCCCGGTTTTTGATCATTACCCAGTCCCATCCGCTCCATCACTTTGTCGACAGCTCGGCTTAGTCGTTCATAACTAATTGGTTTTAACAGGTAATCAACAACATCAAGCTCGAAGCCTTCCAGCGCATGGTGTTGAAACGCGGTAGTAATAATGACAAACGGCTAGTGGCTGGTTAGCGACCGCAGAAAATCAAATCCGGTAATGCCTGGTAGATGGATATCGAGCAACAGCAGATCCGGCGAGGTATTGAGGTACAGGTCGAGTGCCTCCACTGCATTACTGGCTATTGCTGTCAATTCGAGCCCTGGATGTCGTTCCACAAGCTCAGCCAGCAGATCCTGGGCAATTGGCTCATCGTCAACGATAAGACAACGAAGCCGTCGGTTGGTGGTCAATGGATTGGCCATGTAAGGGTAACGTTAATGATACGGTGTAAGTGGTCGAATGGTCATCTACCTCAAGGTTATACCCACCAGCGTACAGCAGGTCTAATCGTTTGCGTACATTGCCCAGGCCAAGTCCGCTGGCTCCGGGCGCAACCGTTGGTCGTTCGGCAGGTTTGTTGTTGGCCACCCGAAAGAGCAATTGGTTTTCTGGCTCGTCAATAACAATCTGCACCCGAACCCAACCCCCAATGGGACAGGCATTCAGGCCGTGTTTGAATGCGTTTTCGATGAACGTGACCAGGGTTAACGGTGGAATCAGATGGTTATCGCGGGTTGCTCCAGAGATAGTCAGTGTGATACATGATTTATCGCGGTGGCGAAGCCGTTCCAGTTTGACAAACTGCTCGACAAAGGTTAATTCATCATACAGGGGTACTAAATTCCGTTGCGTTTCATAGAGCGAGTAGCGCATCATCGACGACAGGCTGAACAAGGTTTCCTCCGCTTTAGCGTCGCGCTTTTTGAAAAGGCCATAAAGGTTGTTAAGCGCATTAAAAAGAAAGTGCGGGTTGATCTGTGACCGTAAGAAGCTAAGTTCCAGCACGACTTTATCATTCTCCAACTGATATTTGTCGCGCTCTAACCGAATGGTTCGCTGGCTGAACCGGATCGTGTCCCGTATTCCCTTGAACATAATCGGAATTGTCAGGTATGAGATGTTTTGAGCCCAAACAAAGAGGGTAATAGTAGGATTGATGAAGAAGCCCCAAAAGCCACCTTTCTCAAACTCTTCGACGGTCATTTTATAAAAAAAAGGGGTTGGCGGAAAGTGTTTTACGACAAAATCAAAGTTCCACCAGGTGTACGCGCATAAAAAAATCCAGTAAAGCAGCATGGTACTAACCAATATCCAGCCAATGTTTCGAAAGTGATACCGAAATTTTGGGATCACCAGAAAACTCAGCCCGTAGAACGAGACCATCAATAACGTGATTTGGCTAAAGCTCATGAAATTGATGCCCTCGGGATTTGATGCTGTTCTGGAGAACATACGTAAGACTTGATAGCGAGTCAAAAGAAACAAAGCAATCCAGAAGAGGGTATGTAAGCCGACTCGCCGGAGAGTGGATGGCAGGCTGGGTGTTCTGGGTTTAACCTTAAGCAGGTAAAAACCTGCTTGCTCAGAAAGATACTTCATTCGTATTATGTATGTTGATGACAGTAGGGCATAGCAAGTCTGTATCCGGCAGATACTCGGAAAAAACAAGGCGAGACATCTAAATAGGGGCTAACGAGGTGGCATATACGTTATGCTGAGGAGCTACTTCCGCCGAACGATTGTTTTCTGCGAACTACAGGCAGATGTCGTCTGGCTGGCTAATTCCCAACCAGGTGGGACAGGATCTTCGGACAACATGACAAACGTACTACCCACGGGTAGCTGCTCGTAACGGCCAATGAGCCACATCGTTGGCGGGCCAGGAGTAGTATCTGTCTGGAAGGCATCAACGCGACACCAACCAGCTGGTATGATGTCATAATGCTGAATAAGGGCGACAGTTGAATCATTACTGCTGGTCGGCGGGACTGTTTGGGCAGCATGCTGAACAATCGTATCGACTGGAATAACCCTCAAGGTCGCTTTGGTCGGAATGGGCTGATGGGTGATAATCACAGTTGGTTCACCCGACAAATTGTTAATGAAAAGCGAAAACGCAATTATTGAACTGTAAATCTGCATTCAGACGGACTGTTTATTTTCAAAATAACCCTAAGCCGATTGTTCGACCGGGAATCAGATGCAAATATAAGACACAGAAAGTGTTTCTATGCACTTAAAACAGTAGTAAAGTATGGACTTATCGTAAAAAACCTTCTAAAATATTTATAATCAATGGATTAAGTATATTAAAAAAAATAACATTTCCTTCAAGTTCATCTATGAATAGTTCCCAATCTGGCCTAATTGGGGAATTGAGGATTATTGTAAAATTATCACCCTGCTTTTGATAGCCTCAAAAAGACCTGGGGGTAGGATTATACCTGGAAAACTGTTTTCAGATCTGCGATAAACATTCTTGAACAAGCCCTATTTGTTTTATGCTTTTCAAAAGTTAGCTTACCCAATTATGTTGGCGAGGGGCTAACGCTGAACACCGCTCAATCAGCTTCAGACTATTCGCCCGATGGCATGAAGAAATGAACTCAAACAAGCGAAGCGTAACTGGCTCTTTCGCTGTTACGTTTTGGAGTGAAATCGCGAATGATTTTGGAATGGAAGAATTGAGGTGTTTAAATTTGTGGCAAGACGACTGTACTTTTTATTTCGAGTCGGGTAAGCCTTATGAGGAAGTTTATGCTAACATGATGCTCGCGGACTGTACCGAAAAAAACAGTATCATAAAAAGCCGCGTCCATTAAATCTGGACGCGGCTTTTTCATGCCATTTACTGTACCGACGAAATCACCTGAATCATGTCTTACGGCCCCAACCTTAACCTTCCACCCAGTCCGTATAACAACTTGGCACCACTCCCGTACATAATCCGAAGGGCATTCCCGGAAAAATTGTCCGGAATGGTAATGGCATGATTAAGTGCAACTAAGTCTGTGCTAACCGGCACGCGGTTACACGACCAGACTGTTGGGTCTGACCATAAACCATTTTTAACGGTAAACATAGCAGGACAGGGGGGTGACGTCGTGAAAACTTGCCCCGGTGCAAAACCGGATGATTGACCATCCGTACATAGGGTTCGTACTTGCCATTCGTAGGTAGTATTTGGCAGTAGATTACTAACTATGACTCGTCCTTCTATCAGCCCGTTAATCGTTACCCATGTGCTGCTTCCTTGCGGTCTGTATTGGACTTGATACTGGGTTCCGGTTTCACCCTGAGTCCAGTAAAGATAGGCTGTCTGGTCGGTAATGGACGTAGCCAGTGCGTAGCCGGGCGTATAGCATTGCGTTAGAAAAATGGCTGAAGCTGAGTAGGATGTGCTACCTCCTCCTGAACACACAACTCGTACCTGCCATTCGTACTGATTTCCTCCCGTCAATCCGGTTATATTATATACGGGGGTGCTAATCAATGTACTGCTTTCAATCCAAGAAGTTGTACCTGTTCGACGATAACGAACCATATAATTTTGCCCGTCTATGCCATTCCAGCCAATATAAGCTCCTGTCGATGTTATCCCAAACGTATATAAGACGGTCGGTGAGGTAGGGCATGTTAACAGAAAAGTAGCTGTTGCAAAGTTTACGGTGCTGGCATCAGGACAACTTACCCGAACTCTCCATTCATAAGTACCACCTGGCACAAGGTCGGAAAGACTAAGCGAGTTCTCCGTTATGATATCAGAGGAAAGCCAGTTTGTTGCACCTTGTAAACGCCATTGTACGTCGTAGGTTCCATTGATAGTGCCGCTCCAACTCAAAATGGCTGAAGTTGTGGTGATATTGGTTGCCTGCAAGCCAGATAAAATGGAGGCTACCTGAATGCGCAATGTATCAGGCGAAGATTGAGCTATGGGGAAATTTACATCGCTGACTGCCCGCAGGAAATACTGATTAATACCTGAAGTCAGGGTGCTGATAAAAGCGACCTGCAAAGGGCCGTAACTTGATACGCTTCCAAATGTATTCACGGTCGCCTGACCATTATTGATATAAGTAAGGGACCAGGGGCCTTTTCCTGTCAACGTCAAACCAATGGACTGAGTCCCGCTTCCACAAATGGTTGCGTCGGCATCCGTGAAAAATGCCGTAGGTAGTTGCGGGGTTTGGATAAGTAATCGAACACCACTCAGGCCAACCTCAACAGCCCCTAACCGCACCCAATATCGACCGGCAGGCAGACTGTTATAGCGTAATATAGGACTCACTAGGCCTTCGTCGCCAACGGACGGGTCAGCTATGGAGCAACGTAACTCCTGCATTGTTGCTGTACAGGCAGAAGCCGATAAGAGCTGGATAAAGCTTCCTTCCAGAGTCCGGGCCTGTGTTTCGAGTGTTACATCTGAAGCGGTTGCCAGCGAAAATGAAAACCACACATCATTGACAGGCTCCTCGGAAAAACAAGATGGAGGTGGTATGGCCGTCGTGGCGGTCGTAGACCCTTGCGTTGAATACAGCGTAAATGGAGCAGTTTGGCTAACAGGGGAGAGCATAACCGCCTGACAGGGGTTGTCGAGCAGGTTACTCCCCGTAATCACTATAGTTTTTGACGTGACTTCCGATGGACAGCCAGGCTTGTCTGCCTGCAGCGTAACTGACTTTATACCGGGTGCCCGCCAGAAAATTAATTTATTGGTGGGGTCGGTGGCTGTATTAGGTGTTCCATCTTCAAAATCCCATGTATACAATGCCCCTGAAACTGCCGTGCCAGCTAATTGTGCGATTACTGTACCTCCAGTCAATGCTGTTAGACTACTCAGTATAAACGCTGTTTGTAAGGAGGTTATGGGATTTATCGTCAACGTACTGCTTACCGGCCTTTGTAAATAGATAGAATCGCTCAGTGCGGTTAGTACAACACGAGTGAGGGTTGTATTTGAGACAGGAACTGACAACGCATAGACCGCTGGCGACACCGTTTGATTCGTACCAAACAACACTTGGCGGCTGATTCGGCTACTTCCATTGAGTTCATCGTAAGAAACACGCCAGGGGCCTACGCCTGACAAACTAATTGGAATGGTTGCGGGCTGACCAACACAGGCATATATATCTGGGGTAGCAAACGCCACGGCTGGTGGTCGAATCTGGTTTACACAAATACCAAAGGTGTTATTGTAATATCCCGAGACCCGGATGTAATACGTGCCAGCCGCCAGATTTAGAACAGGAGGTTGCACAAGGGTAATACTTGTATAAGGAGTACATTGTAGTTGGCTCAGACTGGTGCAGGATGGCCCGCCGAGTACCTGAATTTGTGGATATTGAAGCGTTCCCATGCGCGTTGTGATACTAATAGATGCACTGCTGGGCAGCGAGAACTTGAACCACACATCCGTGCTGTATGACGAACAACCAATATAGGTTCCTGATGTTGCTCCGGCAGTGCTATACTGGATAGAGGGTTCACTACAGAAGGTAGCCTGAACGGGCAGTGTAATCGCATCACAAACCTGATCATAGAGGTGTAGCCCGGTTACGCTGACTGCTTGTGTTAAGGTAGTCGATGAACAGAACTGGTTTCGGGCTACCGATAGCCGCACTGTTCGGTTAGCCGGATTAAGCCATTGTACTACGTATGGCCCACGACCAGTTCCGTTTAGCACATTAGCTCCATCAAAATCCCATCGGTATTGATCTGCCGACAAACCCGTACCTGCATAACTTAACGTTACTGCCTGCCCCGTTGTCACGATAGACGAACTGGCTAAAAAGGTAGCGGTAGGAGTACTCCCTGCCGGTTCCACCACAGCACTGTCTAGTAAGGCAATAGATGAAGAAAAAACAGCATCTGAGATGCTAACTAATCGGTATGTGGTTTGGCTGGTGGGAGCAACCAGCAGGGTATAAGCCGTAACTCCACTTCCGATGGAAACCTGCCGATTCGTTCGGATACCATTACTAATTTCAGCGTAGTTTAATTGCATCGTACCGTTCCCGGACAAAACCAATGGCATAGCAACCGATGTCCCTGTACAGTTTGAGAAGCTATTTATGGCAAACCGTGCAGTAGGAGGAGGAAGTATGTACGCACATAGACCAAAAGTACCCTCTAACCCACTCTGACCAATAATTCGCACATAGTAAGTACCTGGACGAAGGTTGGCTAGTCGCGCTTCGGGCATTGTATTTGATGGTGAGATATAATAGTTGTAATCCGTACAGTTGACCAAACTAAGCGAACTTTGGCATGAATTTGCGGTAAAAACCTGCATGGCAACATCAGCTATTGAACCTGCCGATGTAGTAATGCCGACCGATTGAGTGCCGCTGATGGTAAACTGAAACCAAACATCACCTTGCCCGGTCGTACTATATCCACATGTTGGCAATGACTGCGTACTGCTGGTTGCTCCTGATAAATTGTACTGAACAAGTGCCCGGCAAACCACAGGGCTAACGATAATTGGAGTAGCATTGCAAATCTCATCGTTAGCCGGTTGTACACGAATCTGCCGGGTGGCAGTAACAGTTGGACAGTTTCCGCGGTTAACAGCGACTGATACCGTTTTTAAACCTGTTGTGTTCCATGAAACAGTATGCGGGCCAATGCCTGTACCCGGTGTGGCATTACCCTGAGAAAAATCCCAGGTCAGCAAATCGCCGTTAAATAAATCAATCGTACCGACAGGCTGGATAGTTATGCTACCCAGAGCAGGCACGACGGTTGTGCTGGCAGCCAGGCTAACCTGAACCACCGGTGTGCTAAAGGTATTGATGGTATAGGTAGCTGATAACGGCCCTGTCAGAGTCGAACTTACAGGCCGTATATCTCTCAAAATTAAAACGGTAGTCTGGTTGGCTACTACGGTTAATGAGGCTGCTACTCCTGATGTAGTGGCATTGGAGATGACTACGGTTCGGGAAACCGTTGGGCCGCTTTGCGAAATTTCATCGTAAGTGAGTTGTACCGAACCACTACCACTGACCGATAACGGCACAGTAACAGAAGTACCCCGACAAACAGTGGTTTCTGACGATAAAAGCCGGGCATTCGTTACAACTGTTGCTGGTGGGGTAGTTATACTCACCCCCGCTACGCAGAGTGAGAAATCCCCGTTGGTAGTGCCACTATAATCGAACGTTCGGAAATAGTAGGTACCCGCAGCTAATGAAGAGAAATAGTGGCTGCTTGGCCCTCCGGACCCATTGCAGGCTATCTGAGTAAATGACCCCGTACAGGAAGTAGCTGAAAGTAGCTGGCTATCATCGTCGCTAACGGTACTACCCAGCACATTAATATAAACAGGCTGGGGATTAGCAATGGTGAACTTTACCCAGACATCCCGTTGAGAGGACGACCAGCACGTACCATAAACGACGGTATTGGAAGTAGCACCTGCCAGCGAAAAACGCGGTAGATTCGTTGGGCAAGCCCCTGTATAAGCTGTTACCTGAGTAGCCAGGCAAGGTTCATCAATCGGGCTGTTACCTGTTATTGTAATCACCAGTGAAGAAGAGACTACCTGACAGCCATTTTGTGAAATGGTCAATTGTACCCGTTTCGTTCCGGGCAAATCCCACCGAACACTCAGCGGCCCCCGACCTGTTCCGCTCACTACCGTTCCGCCATTCAACGACCAACTGAATACGGCCTGAGTATCGGCATTGCCTGTGTAGGAAAGTGAAATGAGTTGCCCAACTGAAGCTGAAGTTGCATTCGTCGTTATGGTTAGGGACGGAAGGGGCGTGATAAATAAATCCAGCAGACTGTTGGCAACCTGACGGCTATAGTTAGCGTCACGTACACCCGTGATTCTATAGCGAGTGGTTGCCGTATTGACCTGTTTGATGGGATAGATGTATGGACTTGGAGCCAGACCACTCCCGGTACGAATACTATCCTGTGTCGTCACCCCGTTGATCGTCCGGTCATAATAAACAGTCCAGGGGCCAACTCCCGTTGAGATGATATTAAAGCGGGCCGTGTCGGACGCGCAAACACTCAGGCTGTTGATCGAAAACATAGCCGTTGGCACCACCGCCGGGCGAGCCTGCACACAAAGCCCAAACGTACCCGTCTGGCGGTTTCTTCCCCAAAATCGTACCCAATACGTACCTGCCCGCTGACCTGCAACATTCAACAACGGCATTTGACCAATCGAGTTATCATCGCAGGCAATGGGTTGCAACCCCTGACCACCCGGACAGGGATTTTCTGCGTATAACTCCATGACTCCATCGGTAAGCGAACCGCCCTGAGACCCTATAATCAGGTCAGACACCTGAGGCAGGGTGAATTTGTACCAGCTATCAGCAGGGTTTGGTTCATTTTGCAAGCAAACCGAGGGGGTAGCTGCAAAACCCGTTGGGGTGGCTCCGACATTGGTCGTGTTCAAAAATGAACAGGTACTGGAAACCGGCCAATCCAATGCATTACAGTGTTCATCGTTGGTTAGCGATAAGGGGCTGTTTACAACGACGCTCACGGCGACAGGTGTAGAGACACAAACACCCTGCTGCACCCGTAGCCGCGCTACCTTTGTCCCCGTGCTGGCCCAGATAACTGTTTGCTGACCACTACCCGTACCTGGTTGTGCCACCCCCCCGCTAAAATCCCAGAGAAACACGGCTGTTGATCCTGCATTCTGCGTGTTGGTCAGTGTAACCGACTGCCCCACTAACACCGTGGAGGGCGACGCTGTCAGGGTGACGACTGGCAAAGTTCCCGTACCAACCGCGACGCTTGTGGATACGTTTTGGGTGATGTTGCGGTAGTTGGCATCGCTTATCCGGGTAACGGTTAATGTGGTAGATGCCGAAGCCGTAGTCGTTAGGCTATACAAGGTTGGGTTGCACTCTCCTCCCAAACCGAAGGTTTGAGTTTTAGTCTGCGTACCAGCAGTGGTACGCTCTGTGTACGTTACTGACCAGGGGCTTCGCCCCGATAACAGAATTGGTACGTCAACCAATTGTCCGGTGCAAACGGTCTGTGTGCTGCCCGGAAACGAAGCTGACGGGTTCTCGGCAATAGCCACTACCCGGATTCGGCGGCTCGCGGTGGCCGACGTGATGCCGTTTTGCTCAACAGTTAGCGTGATCGTTTTAGTCCCGGCTGTATTCCAAACGACCCGTTGCGGCCCCAATCCTGTTCCGGGCGTAGCGGTGCCGTCGTCAAAACTCCAGTAGTAGTTAGCCGTCGTCGATGCCGTACCCGTATAGGTAACGGTAGTGCCTGCGCCCTGAACGAGTGTGCTGTCGCAAAACACAAAATTAGAAGTAAGGGGCGGGGTAGCCTGCACACAAATATCGAATGCACCGGGCGTACCGATACTGCCCATTCGGAGGTAATATGTACCGGCAGCCAGGTTGCGGAGTTGCAGATCAGGCATCAGGTCCACGCCGTTACCATCGTCGTTGCAGCCAATTTCGCGCAAGCCCGTTTGGCAGTCGGTGGCCGCCAAAACCTGCAAAACTCCGTCGTTCATGGTCAATGCCCGCGTCCGAATCCGCAGGTCGGCGGGTTGGGTAAGCGTGACCCGAAACCAGACATCGTTGCGGGTAGCGGCTGTTAGTCCGCAACTTGGAACGGGTATATTGGCCGAAGCTGTAGCCGATGCATTGGTGGCCGTAGTATAAATGCAACTGGTATTGGCGGCAAGCACCTGCGCGGTGCATGGTTCATCGTTAGTTTGAGCCAGAGCTGTACTGACCGATAGCCAGCCTATAGCGAGGCCAAGCAGGCGAATGATAGCGTTCATGAGCCGAGATAGGGAGTGTAATGTGTGGAAATAGAATTAACGAAGTAGCAAAAACGACGTTACCCAAATCTTCTCGTTGAGTTTCAGACGCACAACCACTGTACCTGTTGTAGGTGGCCCAAGTTGCAAAGGCAATTTATTTATGCCCGGCACCACATCCCAACTGCGTTGTAGCAACACCGTACCCCTAATATCTACCACCTCTAAGGTTGCCTGCCCCGGTTCGGGAGCCAGATTGGTAAACTCCAGCGTAAACTGACCATCGTTGGGATTAGGAACCACCTTGACCGGGAACGCCCCCGGCGGATTAACGCCATCCTGTTCCTGAATTTTTATTTCTACTTCGCGGTCTTTTTCCAACGCCCCAATCGTTATGGGAAGCAGTTGATCTCTTAACTCCGTCCACAAACTATCGCCCAGATACCGGAACCGAACGGTATAATACGTTTCGGTTTTACCGCTTTTATCCAGAGAGGTACCCACGGGCGGCCCCACTTGCACCGCTGCCGAGGTTTCGCCGGGTTGGTAGGTTAGCTGGGGTTGGATTTCCTCAGTGGTGGCAATTCGGAGACCGCCCGTCCGTACAACAGGGCAGTTGATGGTGTACTCCCAGGCCGTACCGCTATTGGGAGCAATCATCTCCACTATGCAAAAGGCATTACTGGTGTTTGACGGATTGTAATCGAACGAAAGAGTACCTGCCCCACTCACCAGCCCCCCCGTTGAACGGGCAACAGAACCGTTGTAGCGAACATCCATCCGGTCGGGAATGGAGTACATATCGTAACTAATTGTGACGTTGCCCGCATTGGTGCCGAGGTCATGCCGAAAGGGTTGAATACTGGCAGATTGTCCGCCCGTATTTCGAATATTGCAATTACTATTGTTACCGTAGCTATAGGTTCGTTCGGCCTGGCAGCCATTGTTGTCCTGCACCCTAAATGTATACGTCGTGTTGGGTTGAAGGCCATTGAACAAAGTGATAGAGGCAAAAGCCTCACTATTTTTAGCGTAGGTATAGGGCTGAGTTCCTCCGCTGGCACTCAGCAGAACAGTGGCGTTATTCTGGTTGTTGATATTCAGTGTCAGGTTCGACTGAGCGGCATTGCAAAAGGTTAGTTCGTGCCGCTGGTCTTTACCTTCTGTAAAGCCGGGATTAGCCACTCGTTTATTTACGTTGATGCTGGTGTTGTTTTTAGTTAGAGCAACTAGTTTTTCGCCTACTGCTGATGTCCCCTCAAATTCCAGTACAACAGGCTGCGGAGCCGCCGGAGAGGCCGGGTTATCGGGGGTAGTGATGTCGAAGGTAAAGGTAATATTATCAGACGTGTTCGGTGAACCGACTGTGCCTACACTAGAACCATTTTGTATCAGTTTTAGCGAAAGATTTTTGACTGGCTCACTGACCTGCACTTTTACCTGATAAGTTGCTTTTGGTTTGAACGAAGTGGAATTAACTAACTGAAAGCTAATCTGGCCTGGATTGGTAGGATCGCTTGTCCAGTAGCCCGAATATTGACCGGAGTTGTTGGCATCACCGGAAACCGTCACTTTTTCGATGTATGCCCCGTTGTTGTCAACATAAACGGTCTTTTTTCCTTCTCCTCGATTAGGTATTGATGGGCCATAAACTACACTTGGAGCATCTTCAGCTATGATTTTGACTTCATACAAACCGTCTAAGACTTTTTGTGTATCCCAGGCATCTTCTTCAAAATCCCCGTTTTCGTAGCGGTTCGTGACAATCCATTTAGCCGAACTTAAAGTTGAGCCATTGGCGTGAATTTTAGCTGCAATTGCATTGGTTCTACTTGTACTATTCGGGTCTTTTTTTATTTGATTAAACTGTATCGTAGGCCAAGTCGGTTTGCCTGTTACAGTTGTACTGACTTTTTGTTGATCCCTTAGATTAGTCAGTTCGTAACCCAATTTATAGGGAGCCAAATTACCTGCATTCTCATTTTCACCACTATAGCCAGTCTTTTGATCATAAGCGTTAGATATAATATCGACCTTCCCAAAAAGAACAGGAACTTGAGGGTTTGGTCCAACTTGCGCTAAAACAATTTGTTTTGATATAAACCTGTCATTTTCTACAAAGAGACTATGATTCCCTGTGGGGATTTCTTTGTCTGATGGAATACTATTGTCTGTTTTTTTTCCCTTATGAAATGTTATACCATCATTTCTAACTGTAGGTGTGGAACCATCAATATGCGTCCATCCAGAAACGTTGTAACCATTGCTTAAATAGTTTTGAATCACACCATTTGGGACATCTGCGTCCTGCATATGTACGTGTTCATCAATACCTTCTGTGTACATCTCGCCTAAAGTGTCTCCTCGACTAACATCATCCCCCGGACTCCATAATTTGGAAATCTTGGTTTTTCCATTTACAATATCAATAATACCAGGTGCTGTGTGATAGTAATACAAACTACCTACTTTCAGATAACTACCGAAAGGTTCAATCTGGTAAGATCGTGTTTCATTGAGTGGTGAAGGGCTTACTCCGCTGATAAAGTATGATAATTTTCCGGGAGCAACAGCAAGTACGGTAATATCATCAGATATCGTATTTTTACCAACATCAATGCCAAGATGAAATCGCCAATTCGTTCTACTTGAATTTGTTCTGAATTCTCCTGGTGTTCCAGTAACTCGTCCCTGTGTTATTCCAGTTGGTAGAGGCACAGGCCAGGTTTGATTCGGGTTTAGAGGTGCCGCCATCCTTGCTTGCGCGTTTTGCGAGATAGTTACCCGTTTCGCCGGAACAAGTTGTTTATCCCGAACCACCAAGCCTCCAGTAACAGTGTTCAGCCGCATTTCAAGCCCCAACTGTCCTAATCGTTGTTGCCGAACCAGTCTACCTCTTTCCGTGAGTTCGTAAAGCGTTGTATGCTGCGTCAGTTTGGCTTGTTCCTGAGAAATTGTTGGCGCATCCACTGTCGGAAAATCTTTCACCAGTAAATAAGCCCTCCCATCTGCCCCACTCACCACTTTCACCGGAATGCCGTTGAAATCAGGGCGGGTAGTTTTGTGGAAATCCATGATGTGGGTTTTCCAGCGGAGTGTACCCGTGGCTAATTCATAACTGCTCAGGTCTTCGTAATCATGTACAAGCAGTTGCTGGGTATCTGTCACAGTATAATTATTGAGCAGATTACCCGGTTTTGTCCAGATGGTGGCACCTGTCTGGGCATCGAAGCAAAGCGTTTCGGCCTCACTCATGTCGGTGGGCCAGGTCACGAGTAGTCCATAGCGGCTATTCACGTATAACCCACTCGCCGAGTGGCCGTGTCGGGGCAGGTCACGTTCAAACAGAATGTCACCGGTTTGGGCATTCAGCATGGCCAACCGGAACGGCTTATCAGCACTGTGAGGGTGCAGCAACACGCCCACCCTTCCCTCGTTGATAAACGTGCCAATTTCCTGAAAGCCTTCGGGCCAGGGCGCGTATTTTTTAATCTCTTTCAGGTCGCTGTTGAGTAGTGTCACTTCGCCACAGTCGCCCTCGTTGCAATCGCTATAGACCCAATTGCCCGTGCCATCAATACTTTCCAGGCTATATTCAAAACCGGATAGCCGGGTTTCTTTTTGCACTATTAATTTGTTGTTGTGGATACTGTATGTTCGCAGAGCTGTGTACGAACCCGAATCGGTTTGAACCACTCGGCGCGTCCAGAAGGTATTCTGGCTGGCTTGGCCGTAAAACCGCTCATCGTCGGCGAGGGAAAGGGCTTTCTGGCTGGGCAGTTGCAACGTGCTTTTGGTACTATATCGGATGGCCCCGCCAAACTGCCGCACTTTTTCTTCCTTGGTGCGGAGAGTAAGCAATTGTTGCTTCGGGCCAAACGGCATAGTCGAAACAGCACCCGATTCCAGATGAACTACCCGGATGGGCAATGGCTTCCGAGGCTGCTGGGACTGGGCCAGAATCGGCAGGAGAATGCATAAAGAGATAAACAACAAGCAGTGTGCTGTCAGTGAGGGCGTAGAGATAGGCATATAAGAAAGTGGATAAATGATGATTAGTAACAGGTTTAGATACAATCATAAAGCGCGTCCAAATTTAACCAGAAAGTAAGCCACCGTGCAACGGGAAATTTCCCGTTTTTAAAGGGTATTCTTCCCGTGTCTGCAATCGAAAAATAACCTACTTAGTGGCCATGCTGGTGTTAAAGATGTCGCGGTACAGCTTCCATTGGCCGTTTTCTTTCTTCCAAACGACGATGTACTTGCCGTTGTCCATTGGTTTGCCATCAGCACCGGCGAGGACATAGTTGCCCGTTTCGATGATGCGGTCGCCCGCTTTTTCGGTCTCGGTGGTTTCCAGTGTCACCTTTTTGACCCCGGCCTCGAAGGCTCCTTTCCAGACGGGCGTGATGGCCGCGCTACCATTCACGACCCCGCCGTTGGGTGGAAACAGTTGGGCATTGCTGGCGTAGAGATCGCCCATGCCCCGGCTGCAAACGCCTGCATGAAGGCTTGGTTGACAGCCAGAATGTTTTTGTCGATGGACTTGGAAGCAGTTTGGGCGGTGGCTTGATTGGTGAACAGACCGGCTAACAGGAGGAGAAATAAGACGTTGATTTTCATTGGTATTGGGAGTTTGAGATGTTAAATTGACTTCGACAAATTTCTCCCGCTTTATGGCCCCGCGCCATCCCCCGATTGGGGGATATTTCATTCCTAAAATTGATAATTTTGGGTTTTTTGCCTGAATCAGGCTGCGTAGTGTTAACTTGGAGACACCAAACCGACTAATGTATGAAACCACTATCGTTACCTGCAATCTCAAAATCGGCCTTCTGGGATGTCGATTGGGCAACCATCGACGTTGAGACCGATAATCTGTTTGTGATGAACCGGGTTTTTAATTATGGCACCTGGGCCGATATTGTAGCCGTGTTGCGGTTTTATGGTCTCGACCGAATCCGGCAGGAGATTATACAGGGGGCTTATTACAAAAAAACGGCACTGTCGTTTCTATGTCTGCTTCTGGATTTACAGGAGAGCGATTTCGTGGCTTACCAACGGCGGCAGGCACAACGTCCTGTCTGGAATCATTGATTTATGCTTTATACCAACACCGTAGCTCCTGGAACACTGAACCTGCTAAGGGTTCTGATGACTATTCCTGAATTAGCCGATTTTCCATTGGTAGGAGGAACGAACCTTTCTTTACGGTTTGGCCATCGGGTTTCGGTCGATTTAGACCTGTTCACCAATGCCCCTCTTGACCCAAATGAGGTTTTTTCGGTTATTGTAAAAGCACTTCCACAAACCATAAAAATAGACGCACGAAGGCAGTCTATTTGGCTAACGATCAATGGTGTAAAAGTAGATTTGATTCTACACGAGTATCCGTTCATACATGGAGTCCAAACGATTGAAAGCCTCCGGCTGCTGGCCTTTGAAGATATTATTCCAATGAAATTGGAAGCGATGGCTACCAGAGGTTTCAAAAAAGACTTTTGGGACATTGCAGAGCTTCTGAATCATTTCACACTGGCCCAAATGCTGCATTTCCATCAGCAACGTTATCCTAACAGCGACATAGGCCATATTGTCTTGTCGGCTACTTATTTTGAGGATGCCGAAAAAGAACGTGCAGATCCGGTGGGATTAACTGGTATAACCTGGAAACAGGTGAAAGACCGAATGAGACAGGCGGTCGATTACTTCGTAAAAAACCAGGTCTAATCTCCCCCGATTGGGGGATTTTTTGTTTGTGTGAGATAAAGTTTCTTTGCTGAAACTTCTGATAATCATGCCTTTTAATATCTTCAAACCCATTTTCAAACCAATTCTATTCAAATCAATAGGGGCTGTGTTTGTGTGGCTCGTTGGGATATCAGTTCACGCTCAACCGCCGTTAACCATTACAGATGAAGACCAAATGCCCTCACTACAAGGGCATCTGAGCATTTTTGTTGATTCCAGTAGTCAACAGCGGTTCAACCAGATAAGGATGGCCTACGCGAAGAAATTGTTTCAATCAACTAAGCACGACGTGTTCCACTTTCGGGTTTACTCGACCACGCAATGGCTTCATTTTACGTTAACCAATCTAGAATCGCATCTACTAACCAGATTCCTCGTTGTGTCGTCTCCGCACATTAATCGGATAACGCTGTACGCCGGGGAAAAAGAAGAAACACGCCTTGTAGGGCTTATTGGCGATACCTTTCCGTTTGATAAGCGATTGGTTCAATCGCCCAGGCTTGTGTTTCCCATTAGCGTTCCGGCCAACACAACGGCCTCATACTGGATCCATTTAGAGCAATGGAATGGCACTATGATCTTCGGATTGACGCTCAGAAATGCTGCCGCTTTTGAACGGCAAACTGAGCGAGATTACCTGATCTGGGCGGCTGTGGGAGGCTTATTGTTAACACTGATCCTATTTAACGGTTTCCTGTGGATCAATCTACGGCAATGGCTTTACCTAATTTACGCATTTTACGTCGCATCGATTATTTTTTATATGGCGGCTGAAACGGGTTTAGGTTTTCAGTTTTTATGGCCTGGCTGGGTTCGTTTACAAAACAATTCCAGAGGGCTTTCCGGGCTTTGTACGTTGTTTTGGTGGCTTTGGCTCATGCAACTCTTTATCCAGCAAACCCGCGCCAATAGTCGTTGGTACAATCTGATTCGTATTCAACGAGGAATCATCGGAGCCTGCATACTCCTGATGATCTATGTAGTCGCTTTTGTACAGTATAGAAATGGTGATTGGTTGACAACTATTTATGCGTTGCTCATTGACACGGGCGTACTGGTGAGTTTCATTCTGATTGGTATAGCAGGAAGCCTAATTGAGCAAATCCGCCGAAAAAATTCACTGGCTCTCTACTATACCTTTACTACATTGCCAATGTTGGCAGGAACGTTTTTGGGTGCATTGATGAGAAGCGGGGCCATTGAAAGCATAGCCGATCCGTACATTCTTGTGGTCATCGGCATCTTGCTTGAAACAATTCTTGTTGCTTTCGGCTTTGCGTATCGCTACAACCTGGAGCAACGCGAAAAACAAAAAACGCAAACGGCTTTAAACCAAGCCAACATCAATATCCTCAACGCCCAGGAAACCGAACGTCGGCGACTCGCACAAGACCTCCACGATGATATTGGCACCAGCCTCCTTGCTCTGCGCGGCAAACTCCCACCCACCAATCCCGATGCCCACCACCTGCTTGATCAGATCATTACCGATGTGCGGGCCGTGTCGCACAACCTCATGCCCGATGAGTTGACTACTCTCGGTTTGTCGGGTGCGCTGAACGAAGCAGCCCGGCGACTGGAAGAATCGTCGGGGATTTCATCGAGAATTCGGTTTTTGTTTGTGAGTGCGGGCGAGGTGGTGCCGCTCTCGCAAGTGGCCGAGTTGGCTTTGTACCGAGCCGTGCTGGAACTGATGCACAACGTGGTTCGCCACAGCCGGGCTACGGAGGCTGTGGTGCAGTTAGTCTATCACCCTGACGGGCTGAACGTTACTGTTGAAGACAACGGGCAGGGCTTTGCGTACAAAGAGGGTAGAGACAGTAGCGGAATTGGGCTGAAAAGTGTAGCTTCACGAACCGAATGGTTAGGCGGAAAACTCGCCATCGACTCCTCGGCGGCAGGCACCACCATTCGGCTCGATATTCCCTATGACAACCACACTTCCTGAACCTATCCGCATTCTGCTCGCCGACGACCATGCCCTGTTCAACGACGGGTTGGTGTTGCAACTCACCCAGGCCGACCCCGCCGTTACGGTGGTAGGGCAGGTGTTTCGGGGTGCCGATGTGTTGCCCGCCGTGCAGCAACACACGCCCCATGTGGTGCTATTGGATATTAATTTGCCCGCGCCAAACGGCATCGAATGCGTTCGGGTGTTGTCGGCTGCGTTTCCGGCCGTCAAAACGGTGATGCTCACCATGTATGCCTACCAGCGGTTCATCAACGAGTGCCGGGAGGCCGGGGCTGCTGCCTATTTGCTCAAACACATTCGGGTGCCTGCTATGCTCGATACCATCCGACGCGTGCTAACCGGCGAACGCATCTTCCCAACCCTGCCCCCCACCGATCTCTATGCCGACGATAGTTTTGTGGTACGGTTCAAACTCACACCCACCGAAGTCAAAATCATCAGCCTGATTCGGCAGGGACTGAGCACTCCGCAAATCGGCGAAAAGCTGTTTGTGGGGACAGAAACAGTGAAATCGCACCGCCGGAACATCTACCGTAAGCTGAACATTACAAAGTTGCTGGAACTAATTGATTTTGCGAACGCCCATAATTTGTAAAAGTCGATGAATCGGGCGATGTCTTGTCCTGGAATCGCTCGATTGTGCTGACACCATTGAATACCAAAGACAACTGGAATAAGGGAACTCGAGCCATTTCCTTATCTTGTCACGACTTCAGAAATAAGCTCATCAACGTTAATGGTACTGCTTAGTCCTTCCTGAAATCTGGGCTGGAATGTAGAATGCCTCTTACCCAGGCAAATTGATGAATACACTGGTGATCTCACCCCGAGAATCCCGTATAGAAAAACTTTTACGCTGCTCTACATTCCCTGAAGTCTTTTTGTACCGCTAATCAGTCATCAAGATGGAAAAGAAAACCGCAGTCCTACCCGTTGTCAATCCGTATGCCGCTGGCATTGACATCGGCTCCCGCACCCACTGGGTAGCCATCGATCAGAATAAGGAGAACGTACGCTCCTTTGGCGTATACACTCAGGATCATCAGCAACTTATTGACTATCTGCGCCAGCATCAGATTACGTCAGTAGCCATGGAGAGTACAGGTACTTACTGGCAAACCCTCTTCAATAGTTTACAGCAAGCGGGCTTTGAGGTGCTGCTGGTGGGTGGTAGCCAGACCAAGAATGTACAGGGGCGTAAAACCGACATCATTGATTGCCTGTGGATTCAGAAACTTCACTCGTTGGGTCTGTTAGCAGGCAGTTTTTTGTTGAGCGATATGCTTCAGGAATTTCGTGTTTACTATTACCACCGCCAGCACCTGATCGAGCAGTTGGCTACCTATACCCACAAAATGCAGAAAGCTCTTCGGTTGATGAATCTTCGGTTGGACGTAGCCATCCGTGATATTACGGGTAAGTCGGGCCTGGCCATTATCGAAGCCATTTTAGCCGGTCAGCGGGACCCCCACGAATTGGCTTCTTTGGTGGATGTGCGCATGAAACGATCCAAAGACGAGATCGCCCAATCGCTGCAAGGCTGCTGGCGGCCGGAATTACTCTTCGAGTTGAAAGCAACTTTGGGCTTTTACCGGCAATACCAGGCGGCCTTGCTGGCGTGTGATGAGGTGATTGAAAAAGCGTTGCTGCGGTGTGTCCCAGTCGAGCCGGAAGCCCAACAACTCCCACTCCCCCTTCAGCAGACAAGAAGAAACTCAGTAAGAATGCCCCTTCTTTTCCGATCGCCAGAATTGCCTATCAGTATTTCCAAACCGATCTGTTAGCCATCTCGGGCATCAGTCATAGCACCGTGCTTTGCCTTTTAACCACGTTAGGCAACGATATTCATAAGTTTGGATCGGCCAAGAGTTTTGCCAGTTGGCTGCGATTAGTGCCCAACCATAAAATTAGTGGTGGGCGAATAATCAGTCACCGTACACCCTCGGGCAAATCCTATATCGCTACGGCCTTGCGGCAAGCGGCCAACTCAATTGGTAATCAGCCCAAGCATGAGTTGAACCCCTTCTTTAAGCGAATTGCGTTTAAAAAAGGACGGGTGGCGGCCATCACGGCCACGGCCAGAAAGCTGGCGATGATTATCTGGAACATGATTACCAAAGCGGAACCCTACAAACCAACTCAGGTCCAGGCGACGACTCAAAAAACGAAAGAAGCGGGTTTACGGCAAGTGCAACGACGTTTGGAAGCCTTGCATCTAAGTCCTGATGAGTTGACCAGACTACTTGCAAAAGCCTCGCTATCAGCAGTTTAAATGTGTGTTGTATAGAAAAGCATTGACCGTTTTTGTTGTTAATCCGGTTGCGTGTTGACCAATGTCCGATGCTGAAAAAAGGCGAAATTGCCGCCCACTGGTAGTCGGTCAGTGGTTGCCACTGTTTGGTCATAATTTTGTTGTTTGGCGACTACAAAATTGACCCCACTAACAGTATTTTTCAAATCCCCAACACGTTCTTAGGGATGCCCGAAGCAGTAAAACGAGTACCTACGTAGCCATGCAACAAAGCCATTAGTGGAACTCATTCGCAAGAAGACTGATGAGCAAAAAGTAGGCAACTGACACCTTTTCCGATGCTCTTATGATTAATTCGATTTGGCAACCTGAATGTTCATCACCAGTTTCACCTCGTCGCTCACCACTACGCCCCCGGCTTCAGTCACTCCATCCCAGTTCAGCCCAAATTCTTTGCGTTTGATCGTTCCGGCAACCTCAAATCCGGCCTTCATGTTCCCATTAAAATCCTGCATTTGACCACCATACTCAGCTTTTAGTACTACTGGTTTGGTGACACCGTGCATCATCAACTGACCGTTCAGCAGGTAACTATCGGCACCGGTTCGAGTCATACTTGTTGACTCAAAGGTCAGTTGAGG
Source organism: Cytophagales bacterium (assembly GCA_031411995.1). Taxonomy (GTDB): domain Bacteria; phylum Bacteroidota; class Bacteroidia; order Cytophagales; family Spirosomataceae; genus Rudanella. The sequence goes on along the minus strand of JANOCD010000067.1, from coordinate 31,760 downwards.
GAATTGGTCAGCGTCAAAAAAATCGGACGATTTTAGGTGGGTATCCCGCGAGACGTTGCCGGTACTTATGCTGGCTATCTCAGCCGAAAACGTAATTTTAGCGTCTTCAAAATCGTCACCCACCACGTTCAATTGGCCTTCATATTGGGTAAATAAACCCCGTACAGTCGAAACCATTAGGTGCCTCACCTTAAATTGCACTTCGGAGTGGGTAGGGTCAATGAGCCAGGTCGTAACTACTTCGTTCTGCGTTTCCATATGGAGATGATTTTATAACGGTAAAAAGGGCTTCTTAGCTGAAGCGCCCGCATCGGCACGGTCTGCCACTATGGGACCGACTGCGAAGTAGACACAGACGGACCCCAGAGATAGCTCATGCCAATTGTATATCTTTAAATTCAATCGAGACAATTACTGGTGCATCTAATTGAGGTTGGTTGTCTTCGCCCAGCAAATACACTACTCTTTTAGTCGCCATCTCAATGCCAGAAACATTCTGGTAATCGGATAAATAATGCGCCACCGGCACGTTGCCCGCTACTTCTACTTTATAATCCAACCTCCTGATTAGGCCCTCCTGGTCGATATAGAACACTTGCTCTTTGCTGTGGGTGTGAATGTCTTTGGGCCATTTCACCAGTAAGCGTCGCCAAGTCTCGTTGTTTTCTTTCCAGGGTTCAATTTCTTTTAATTCGAATCCCGGCCGAGCAAACTGAAAAGGAGTATTGAGATAATTCCACGTAGCGTATCCCGTAAAATAAGCCAGTTGCAGGTTGCTCCATTTAGTTTCCCAAGTATGCTCTTTATAAGACGACCGGGGGTTGTACAATTCTTCCACTACACTGTCGCTACCCGTTTCGATGGCCACACGATCCGGTGTATAAGAGGTATGCCAGGCCGGGCCCGGGATGTGGGATGTTTTTTGTTCCAGCAGGTTAACCTTTACGTCCACCTCCTCGATTGCACCGCCGTGACCTTTTATTTCCCAGAGTACGCCACCCACTAATAAGTGAGCAGTAACGGTTTGAAATTTCCGCCAACGATCAAGGCCTCCCTGAGCATCTATAGTACGGTTTGCTAATTCGTTCATTAGTCTGTTAGTTATTGTTCAACTGGCACTTTAGATGCAAAGACTGGAAAAAGTAACCAGCTATTAAAAATGTTTTTCTGCGCAAGTGCTCATTCAGCAAATAACACTGTCCACTTAATCCTCGTGAGGAACCAATGGCCCCTCTTTGAATAAATAGGCGACCAGTGCCTGTACTCGAGGGCCAACCAGCAGGATGACCGGAACGACGACCATGTAGGCTATCATCCAAGACCTGAACCAGATTGCCAGAAATTTTTCGGTAAAACCAGCATTTAGGCCAACCAGCGTAAAGGAGATGATACCGGTAGTGATGAATCCCATGATAAGGGCGAAAGCGATTTTTTGTTTCATGACTCGGTTTAGTTGTACTCATTTGAATTATTGACCCGCTATCAGCCAACGAGTACACAGGTTATTTACTGAAACTGTCGACATCGATTACGGCTTGAACGAAGTCATCAGGAGCTTCTTGGGGTAGATTGTGACCGGCTCCTCTAATAATGCGGTGCGTTCGTTTACCTGAAAACTTCTGAGCATACGATGTGCCGTCGGTTGCGGGTGCTACGCCGTCAGCATCCCCATCCAGCGTGATCGCTGGCACGGCAATAACCGGACCTTCGGCCAGTCGCTTTTCGAGATCGTCGTATTGCGGTTCGCCTTCGGCCAGACTCAGCCGCCAGCGGTAGTTATGGATCACAATGCTGACGTATTCTGGATTGTCGAAAGACGCTGCCGTGCGATTAAAGATGGCATCATCGAAGGCCCATGTTGGTGAATTAAACTTCCAGATAAGCTTAGCCAGATCGCGCCGATGCGCATCCAGGCCTGCCCGACCACGTTCAGTAACAAAATAATACTGGTACCACCAGCCCCATTCAGCCTTTGGTGTTAGTGGCAGTTGGTTACGTTCGCGGTTATTGATCAGATAGCCGTTTACGGATACAATGGCCTGGCAGCGCTCTGGCCAAAGTGCCGCAATAATGTTGGCGGTTCGCGCTCCCCAATCATAACCCGCGAAGATGGCTTTCTTGATTTTTAGCGCATCCAGCAAAGCAATCATGTCGAGAGCAACCACCGACTGCTGACCGTTTCGCAATGTTTGATCAGAAAGAAATCGCGTTGTGCCATGCCCCCGTAGGTGTGGCACGATCACCCGATAGCCCCGCGATGCCAGCCTTGGAGCCACATCGACAAAGCTATGAACGTCATATGGCCATCCATGTAGCAGAACTACTGTCGGACCGTCAATGGGGCCAACTTCAGCGTATCCCACATTGAGGACTCCGGCATCTATCTGTTTCAATGCACCGAATGACGTGTTGACTTTCTGCCTGATGGGCGTTGTTTCTACGAGACTCATTCCATCGGATTGGGCGTTCGCAGAACCGATTATGCCGAGTTGGGCGGTTGCAACGCTCAAGGCTACAGTGCCTAAAAAACGCCGACGATCATAGTTGTGTGCTTTGGACATAAAACGTTCCTTATTTACATGTTGAATTGACAACGCGTTTGTTTATTTCCTCAAGAGAGTTTTAATGAGCGACCGTCACCAGGGTAGCCGGGCCTGTCACGCTAAACGTCTCAACGCGATTCCGAATGGGCTTGAGCGTGCGCAGATACGTGTAAATAGCGCCTAAATCCTGCTCGCTCATGCCCCCGTACATCGTCCAGGGCATAAGTGACTGTGGTTCGCCTTGTTTAACCAGATGCGGCACGTAGCCCCGCTTGGGATCGTACGTTTTGAAACGGGTAATAAACGTCTTTTTAGTCCAGCGGCCCATGCCCGTTTAGTTGTCCGGAGTGATATTGGCTGATCGCATGACGGTTCCCTGCCTACCAAATTCCCTGCCGCCTGCGAACTCCGCCCCCTCAGCCGGCGCACCTTTTTCCTGTTTCGTATGGCAATCACCACACGCGGCTGCATTCACCAGATACTTTCCGTATTCAAGTACTGCCGTTGTATCCGGCCGCTTTTGGAAAGTAGGCTTTTGCGGAATTGTGTTCAGAATAAAATTCATTGGGAAGTGTGATATTGATGCGGGTATTTTGTTAGGAATAGATCGCAGCATTCGAACATAGGCCACAATAGACTTCACATCGGTCTGGTCCATAAACCCGTATTTTTGGTAAGGCATCACCGGAAAAATCGCTTTGCCATCGCGAGTGACCCCTGCACTAATGGCTCGAAAAATTTCGCCGTCACTCCAATGGCTGATACCTGCCGGGGTGATATTACGGACATAATACAGGCCGGGGAAGCCGTCTTCCGGCCCAAAAAGATCGCCCCCTTTGCCAAATGTGCCCGCTATGGGTGGTCCTGAAAAGCGGCTCCAGTCACGGCTGCTATGGCAATCTATGCAGGCATTGACGTGGTTAGCCAAGTAACGCCCTCGCTCAATCTGAGCGGCTGTGGCGTTGATCTCTATTTTAGGCGCATCCCCGACACTGGGTAAGCACAGCTTTGTGTAGGCCAGCAAACCGGCCACACCGATCAGCACAAGGGCCAGTCCAATTCCTACAAAACGAAGTACGTTCTTCATTGATTTGATTGCTTTATGATTGCAGGTTCGCTGCCAGCGCAGCGTTGTCGTGACCGCGTAGAGCCTCGGGTTGGATTATCAATAGTTCCCTTTCCAGAAGCTTGTAAATAAGTAGTCTTCAGGGGCTCCTGCATAGGTAGGATGCGATTAGGAAATGTTGTCTAACGAGGCATCATCTGCCTTATTGGGCTTCCAAAAACGGAATCGCTTCCCGTAAGAACAGTTCGGGATATTGGAAGAAAGAACCATGACCAGAATCCGGATACAGACTAAGCGTAGCATTTGGCAGGTGATGGAACAATGTGTATGAGTTCTCAGTAGGCACCATGATATCATGGTGACCATTCACGACCAATACGGGTTGCCTGATTTGGGCAAGGTTATTTAAGGCTTCTGCATCCGGCTGCGCCCAGCGGAGCATAGCCGTTAACTGGGCTTGTATGGCAGTCGTACGAGTATCCTGATCACGATTCACCGTGCGTTTGTTAATCCTCGCTAATGATTCCTGCCCAAGCGCACGACTGGTTGGCGTTGAGCTGTAGAATAAAAACAGCTTTTGTTCCTCGGGGCTCATGGCAGCAGACTCCTCCAGAGGTTTTACAATATCGGCCAGACCCTGGGCTGTTTTAGGCCCAGTGCCCACCAAAATTAATTTATCGATTAGATCCGGCTCGCCCAGCGCAATTTGCTGGGCTATAAACCCTCCCATTGAAAAGCCTAAAACATTTACTTTTTTGAAGCCCAACGCCCTAATAAACGAGATTGCGTCCTGTGCCATGCCCTCAATGGTAGCGGGAGTTTCTCCGCCTGATGCTCCAACGCCCTGATTATCAAACAAGACCGCCCGGAAGTATTTAGCAAGGCCATTGGTAACCGCAGGGTCCCAGTTATCCATGTTACCGCTAAAGTGCTGTAGCATTACCAAAGGGATGCCACTCGCAGCCCCAAAGACCCGGTATGCATACCCGGCTCCATTTACGTCGATAAATTGGGTAGGCGTTGTTTGATGTAAATCAGTCGCTGCGCTATCCGATTGCGCAATAGTTGCGGAGCTTAGCATGATAATGAATTTAGAGCGTGTTGGGGAATTTTAAAAAGCTGAAAATCAGCAATTTAATGTTTTCGTAAAGCGTTTGTGACTGCTCAGATTTGGCTATAGCATTTCTGGTTTAAGTCAATAACCTTCTACGCAAACCTCAGACTCAATGAAATAGCCAAATTTTCGGTAACTAACTTATAATCAATGATCTAAAATTCCCCAACACGCTCTTAAGTTTGATCGGTCAGTATTTCGTGGAGACAAGTTCCCACACGGCGTTCGCAAACTCCCGGGGTGCTTCTTCGGGCAGGTTGTGGCCGACTCTCTCAATGACGCGGTGCATCCGTGATCCGGTGAACTTCGGGGCGGATAAGCGACCGTCACTGGCTGGTACCACGCCATCTGCCTTGCCGTCCAGAGTAATAGTTGGTACGGTGATGGCGGGAAGGGCCGCCAGCCTACGTTCTATGTCTTCATATGGGGCGTACCCATCCGCGAGACCCAGACGATGACGGTACGAATGAATTACCACGTCTACATAGTCCGGGTTGTCAAACGCGGTGGCATGCCGATTGAGCGTTGCCTTGTCGAAGTGCCAGTTCGGTGAGTTGCGTACCCAAAGAGTCCGGGCAATCTCGCGCCGATTGACCGTAAGTCCAGCACGCCCCCGATCGGTCTGGAAATAGTATTGATACCAGAGCCCTGATTCAATTGCGGGGGCAAGAGGCATGCCTGCTTTCGCAATGTCCTGGATCAGGTAGCTGTTGACAGACACCAGCCCTGTACACCGCTCCGGCCAAAGTGCTGCTACCACACAAGCGGCACGGCCACCCCAGTCATAACCCGCAAGAACGGCCTTCTTTATTCCTAACGCGTCCATCAAGGCAATCACGTCTACGCCAATCGCACCCTGCTGACCAGAGCGCGGTGTCGCGCTGTCGAGGAAACGAGTAGACGCGTGGCCTCGCAAGTAGGGAATAATCACCCGGCAGCCACGCGCCACCACCATAGGGGCAACCTCAACGTAGCTCTCGATCGAATACGGAAATCCGTGCAGAAGCAGTACGGGCGGGCCATCAGTCGGCCCTGATTCGTAGTAGCCGATGTCGAGGACACCCGCCTTAACTTGCCTGATAGGAGTAAGAGTAAACTCGGCTCCTTCAGGTTTCTCACCAAATCCTTCTTGTGAGGTATCCATCAACGACATTCTTGCGGGTATAATGCTCACTGCGGCCCTCCACAGAAAGCTTCGGCGATTAAGAGGGTTGGCCATAAGATCACATTCTGTAAATGTCGATATAGCGTCGGATCAGCCGAAGGTGAACGCAAAAGCCTGCGCAGCCGAACCGGAAAACTTGATCTCGAATTGCCGGTCCGTGATCGGTTTCTGCTGTCGAATCAACTGATACAGCCGCTGTTCATTAACCATGCCGTACCCCTGTTCATCAACGTCAACACCGTGAGCATCGCCCGGCGGCAGTCCATCGATGAGCACCCGAAATCGTACGGGCATTCCTAATGATGAAGGACCCATGACAAGGTGAAGATCGCGGGCGTGAAAGCGACAGACAATCTGTCCATCAGCTTTGTTGAGCGCAACAGCTTGTTTCTCTACCGTCCAATCACCCGAAAGAGCCCAGTGATTGAGCATCAGCTTTTTGGGTAACGTATATTGGCGTGGCTTGTCCGGCACGGCACCACCGGGAGACGCAAAATTCTCGGTACGCTCGTAGCCAACGTAGTTTTCCGACGACTTTAAGTTGCTCCAATCGGCAGCTATTTCAGCTCCATGCGCTTCGACCGCGGTCAACTCCTGACGAGTTCCGCCCGTTCCAGCTTCCATCAGCAACTGTTGAATGATCTGTTCCGCCCGTTCGTATTCGCCTTCGCCGAATTGGTGATGTCGGATTTGCCCTTTTGCGTCAATGAAATACAGGGCAGGCCAATATCGGTTTTCGAACGCATTCCAGATGGTATTGTCGTTGTCGACCGCGGCCGGATAATTAACCCGCAGTTCCTTCGTGGCTCGACGAACATTATCAACGTTTTGCTCAAAGGCAAACTCAGGCGTGTGTACACCAACCACCACCAACCCCTGATCTTTATATTTCTTAGCCCACGCGCGAACGTGAGGAAGGGTACGAAGCCAATTGATACAGGTATAAGTCCAGAAGTTGATAAGGACAACTTTCCCGTGTAGGTCCGCTACTGATAGTGGCTGCGAATTAAGCCAGGCAGTCGCGTTACTCAGGGAAGGGAAGGTGCCTTCTCGGGGTAACGCGACTGCCGTGGACCTGATCGGTTGGCTGACGAAACTTATCAGGCCGAGCTGGGCAGCAGTAAGACTCATGGCCGCAGTACCCAAAAAGCCACGACGATTATAATTGTGTTCGTTGAACATGAGCTTCCTCAAATTAAGGCCTTACGGATCGCCTTTTATCAGTTAGGCTAAAGACCAACATGATCGGGAGTCATCAGACTAAAGGTGGTTTTGACGTTACCGCGCGTGGCTTTTGAATACGGACACGTCCGTTCTCCGGCATCTACCAACGACTGAGCAACTTCGTAATCTAAACCCGGCAAACTAATGGTAAGACGAGCCTGGAGGAAGTATTCACCGTCTACGTAACATAGGTCTACTTCGGTGTCAACGGCCGTATCAGCCGGGAGTTTAATCTTAAGTTTGCCAGCGGCCAGTCCCATTGCACCGATGAAACAGGCAGACCAGCCAGCCGCGAACAACTGCTCAGGATTAGTGCCCTTGCCCGGCGTGCCGGGAGTCGACAACTTGATATCTAAGCGACCATCGGAACTTTGTGATGCACCGTCGCGGCCACCCGTTGTGTGCGTTTTAGCGGTGTAATACGCTTTTTCAAATTGGACCTTGTTCGTTTTTTCGGACGTTGGGGCTGCTATTACGGAACCTACTTGATTCGTTTCCATTGTTTTACTTGTAAGGACTTGTGATTTACTTGACTAATGAATTCTTGGCCGCATCTTCGATGATATCAGCAACTTCGTCTGCATGGGATATAAAGATCAGATGACTCCCTTTTATTTCTGATACTTTACCGCCTGTTCGCTTACCCATGAATCTTTCTAAATCTGGCGGTATAGAATGATCTTCTGTTGCGACTATGTGCCAGGTTGGTTTCTTTTTCCAGGCTATATCCTTAAACACATACGTAAAGGCGGATGCTGCTACAGGGACTTGCGAATCTGCTAAAAAATCGGCTTCCTCTTTTGGCAGATCGGCGCAAAAACCTGAGTGATATTTCGCTAAATCGTACCATGCAAACCCATCAACAGGGAGGAGTATTCCTGACTTGGGATCAGATGGGTAAGTGCTAAGCAGTTTCCCCAGAGCTTCGCCTTCATCTGGCGCAAACGCCGCTATGTAGACAAGGGCAGCCACATTTGGGTCATTGCCGGCTTGAGTAATAATTGCTCCTCCATATGAATGGCCCACCAGGATTACAGGACCTTTCTGCCTGTCCAATACCCTTTTGGTTGCTGCCACATCATCTTCCACCCCAGTATTGGGATTTCCTACTACACTCACATGATAACCCTGCTTTACGAGCCTGTTGTAAACCGCTCTCCAACCAGAACCATCCGCAAAAGCACCGTGTACAAGCACTATGTTTTTTACGGTTGTCTGGGCATTTGCGCTATCAGGAATGATAACCAGCAGGGAAGCAGCAAGAGTAACGCATGCAACAAGACTCCGTAGCCTTCTCAAATTAAGTTGATTTTTCATTTGTTTATTCAGTTGACTATCTGTGCTTTATGATATTGGAAAACTTTGGTTGTGGTCTCGGCGAGATCAACGCCAAGGGCAATTTGATCAGGGCGTGTTCTTGGTAGCCGCCGACGAATTCGCCGTAGGTTGGCGTAGTGATCTGAAAGCCGCGCGGAGTTCGGCTGAAAAGAGTTCGGGTTGCTCCCAGGCCGCGAAATGGCCTCCCCTGTCAACCTCGTTCCAATAAATGAGCTTGTGGAAGCTTTGCTCGGCCCAGCTACGTGGTGCACGGTAAATCTCACCGGGGAAGATGGTCACGGCGACAGGAACTTTCGGGATATCAACGGCATTGAATGGTCCACCGCCTGATTTTGCTGCATCCCAGTAAGAGCGGGAAGAGGATGTGCCCGTGTTCGTAAGCCAGTAGAGCGTGATGTCGTCAAGCATCTCATCTCGAGTGAGTGACCGTTCGGGTATTCCACCACTGTACGTCCAGGCCGTGAACTTGTCGTAGAAAAAAGCCGCCATGCCCACTGGCGAATCGGCAAGCCCGTAGCCCAGGGTTTGCGGACGGGTATTCATCATAGCAGCATAGCCAAAGCCTTGCTTATAGAATGCGTCGAGAGAGGCATACGCGGCCTTCTCGACATCGGAGAACTCAGCAGGTACCGGATCACCGTTACGCAGGAGCTTCAAAACGCTCGCCGGTGCGGTACCGGGCATGTTAATATGAATACCCAACAGTCCAGTCGGTGCCTGAACAGCCATCACCTCCGAGATGATCGCGCCCCAGTCACCACCTTGAGACACGTAGCTCTTATAGCCAAGACGACCCATCAGCTCGTGCCAGGCCTGCGCAACGTGGGTAGGTCCCCAGTCGGTGTTTTTGGGTTTTTCAGAAAAGCCATAGCCAGGATACGTAGGCAGAACCAGATCGAAAGCGTCCTCAGCACGTCCGCCAAAAGCGGTAGGGTCAGTGAGTGGACCAATGACCTTTAGCAGTTCCAGGGGCGAGCCGGGCCAGCCATGGGTCATGATAAGCGGCAGGGCATTGGGATGCTTAGAGCGAACATGAATGAAGTGGATGTCGAGTCCATCAATGGTTGTGATAAACTGGGGCAAGGCATTTAACTTCTTCTCTACTTTCCGCCAGTCATAGCCCTTTCCCCAGTAACTGACCAATGTCTGAAGCTTGGCGAGTTGCACACCTTGGGATTGATCCTTGACAGTCTCTTGATCGGGCCACCGGGTTGCCAGTACACGCCGACGGAGGTCGACGAGTGCCGCTTCTGGAATGTTGATGCGGAAGGAGCGAATTAATTTGTCCTCAGTTGCCAGGCCCACCTTTATTGGGTATGGGTGATTAGCCGACGCTGTGGCGACTGCTACGGACTGGGCGTAAGTGGGGGCACCGTGGAGGATAAGGCCAGAAGCAACGGTCGATGCGATAATAGCCGAGAGCAATACTTTTTGCGCTTTCATTGATTCTTTTAGATAGAACCTAAAATAACCTTTGGGTCATTTTAGGACTGATGAGTTGATACTGTAATTTCTGTTTGCTTAACTTTTCAGGGCCTTGAGATGCAATCGTTCGGAATCGGTCACCAGGTTTTTAAAAATAATTTTGTGACGCTGAATCAGTTCAAGTGGAGGATATTGGGCACCAGTTCGATACGAATGTGTTTGGCTTACTCCACGTAACACAGGCTATTTTACCGCATGTGCGGCAATGGAAGGCAGGCCACACCATCAACGTTTCGGTTATGCTCGCCTAAAAGGCTTCCACGCCCGGTTTTGGGAACTACCGGCTCCTCAAGTTTGCTGTAGAAGGTATTTCGGATGGATTAGCCCTGACAGTGAACCCCCAAAGTATCCGGGCGACGTCATTGGCACCGGGGCTTTTCAGTACAGATTTCTTAGCAAGTTATTCTCACGTAGTTGCCGCCAACGCACTGCAAGCCTACGCCCCTACGGTAGGGCAAATAGTATCCAGAGCCGGACAAGTTCATGGCAATCAGCCGGGTGATCCCTCAAAGCTGGCTCAGGTGGCACTTCGGTTGGCTTATACCCAGACACCCCACTGCATCTACCCGTCGGTTAAGACGTCGTAAACCTTTCGGGAAAAGGTGGCGACTATAGAAACGGAGGTAAGTGCCTGGAAAAGCATTTCCGCCAGTACAGATCGGCAGGCATAGATAGTCTAAACAGCCCCTGTCGGCACTTACATGACACGGTAGTCAACGTAGTCGATACATTGACTACGGCCGGTGCCATCCATCAGGTTTTACAATGGCCCTCTTTGCCGCGTACGTCTGTTGAGCAGTCCTCGCAAAGTCACTAACTACTCTCTTCCTGCGACCTGAACTTCACTCTGAGGTTTGTCAGCCATTCCTGTTTCTCCAATGGTCTACCCTCCACGATCGTGGAGACTCCATGAGGCTGGATGTTGACGGGCTTTTTTAAGTTGGTGACTCAAGTAGGTTTCAATCCCTAAAACTTCTTTTTTAGCGAATAGATAAGGTTTTTAGACAATTGAATAAGCTGCGGAGCGCCTTGGCATATTTTTCGAACATAGTTCATTGTTCCAGCGCAGCCTCCAACGAGCTCGAACCAATCAATGACGGTTTCATATTGATTCGACCCGGCCAGGGCCGGTCATGTTGTAGGATGGCTTACCGATTTCAGCTCGATTTCAGAAATTTTCACATTAAACCCTCAAACTGATGGCACATACCTATTGGCCTTTCGGTGCTCAACTCACAGTTCTAGCCGATGAAGAGCAAACCGATTCTCATTTTGATTTGATCGAAGGGCAGTTTCCTCCAGGGTTCCAAACCCCTTTGTATCGCCACTCGAAATACACTGAAATGATTTACGTGCTGGAAGGTGAATTTAGTGTTTATATCGACACGGAGGTCGTCATCATAAATCCCGGTGGGGGTATGCTTATCCCGAAGATGACTCCCCACGTTGTGGTCGCTTCGGCCAAAGCATTTAGCCGGGCGCTTACGGTCGTTTCGCCCAGTGCTTTTGCCCGGCTTATTCGATCAGCCGGTATTCCCGAGCTGGGGGAAGGCTTACCGCCGGGTCAACCCAATGATAGTGCTTTGTTTCTGAAGCTATCAGAGGAAACTGGTGACGAAATATTATGCCCTCCCAGTGCTCGGCCTGTGCCAAAGCAATTAATCAGTCGTACGCGGTTGAGAGATAATCTTATATCACAATTAGCCAGTTGACGATTAGGCAGCTTAAGGCGGTTGGGTTAGTTGAATATCCAGCCTTCGAAATTCTAAGTACGTCACTACTTGTTCTTTACGCTCCGTCATTTTAGTTCTTACAGAATTGCCCGGCATTATCAGGTTACCATCTCGTCTAACAGCATAACCGTTGCTTACCCTGTCGAGCTTTCACACGTTTTGTCTTTCAGGTCATACTCCTGTAAAGCTTAATTAATTAACCAGTTTGAACGATACGAACGGCAGGCCCCAAAACCGGGCGGTGGCCTCGCTTTGCCCTGTCTGAACTGATTGCACCTGACTTTTTGCCCCTCTACTCATCTTAAACAATCACTGCCATGAAGTTTGACGAATTTGCTCATGTAATGAATGATGCCCATTGGGTTGATCAATACCAGTCGGATAACCAAGAGGGAATGCGTGTTCTTTATCAGCGATATTACCTAAAAGTGTACCGCAAGTGTCTGACCTTCTGTAAAGACCCTGACGATGCCTTTGATTTAGCCCAGGATGCTCTGCTCAAGGCCTTTGAGCACTTGCATTCCTTCAAAGGAGATTCATCGTTTTCGACCTGGTTGTATACGCTGACCTATAATCACTGCAGGGAGGTTTTTCGGAAATCCAAACACATGGTAATGTCCCGGTTAACCGAAAACTACGAAGGCGACCAGGCAGATTTTACCGAAGCCTTTGCCGAAGGCTCAATGTCTCGGGAAAGTGCTGAAAGTACGATGCTGGCCCTTTTGAGTACCCTTCCTGAAATCGATCAAGCAATGCTGCAACGCAAATACCACGACGGCCAATCTATCGAGCAAATCCAGACGCATTTTATGCTGTCAGCCAGCGCAATAAAGATGCGGCTTAAACGAGCCAAGACGAAACTCAATGTGCTGTACGTAAATGCGGTACGTTGAGACGATTATAGTGCGCCCACTTTTTAAGACCACCTGTTAAGTTGGATTTCGAGCCTAATTTTGACCCCATGAACGGCAAAAGCAAGCGTAAATTCACCTCCCAGTTTAAACTCAAAGTGGTGCTGGAAATCCTCAAAGAAAAAGAGACACTGGCCGTCATCAGTAAGCGGCACGAGTTGCACCCGAACCAGATCAGCGACTGGAAAAAGCAGTTTCTCGACGGCGCATCGACTGTCTTTGAGAATACGACCAAGCCTGTTAAATTAGCCCAAGAACCCGATAACGCCTTACTCTATGAACAGATTGGACGGCTCCAAATGGAGTTGACATTCTTTAAAAAAAAGTTGACCCTATGAGCCTGGCCCAACGACGTGCTTTGATTGATCCTATTGCTCCCGGCAGTCTGCGTCAGCAATTTCAATGGTTGAGTCTGCATCGCTCGGCTTACTATTATCAGCCCGTATCCGTATCGAAGGAAGACCTTTTATTGATGCGCCTACTGGATGAACAGTATCTGGAAACACCCCAATATGGCTATCGTAAGATGAGGCTGGTGTTGCAAGCAGCAGGCTATGTAGTCAATCACAAACGAGTCAGGCGATTGATGCAGACGATGGGTATTGAAGCGATTTATCCAAAGGTAAACCTCTCAAAGCCAGCCATTGGCCATAAAATTTACCCCTACCTTTTACGCGGGTTGGCGATTGTAAAAGTGCATCAGGTCTGGGCAACTGACATCACATATATCCCGATGGCGGAAGGTTATATGTACCTGATGGCCATCATTGATTTGCACAGTCGGTACGTATTGGTGTGGTCAGTTTCCAACACAATGGATGCCGACTGGTGTAGCCGGGTCTTGAAGGACGCTTTAGAAAAGTATCCGGCCCCAGAGATTTTCAATACCGATCAAGGGAGCCAGTTCACCTCAGAAGTTTTTACTCAAGTGTTGCTCAGTAATCAAATTCGTATATCGATGGATGGGAAAGGACGGGCCTTAGACAATATCTTTGTGGAGCGGCTGTGGCCGGTCCGCCCTTTAGGTTTGTGGGCTGGTAATATTCCAAGAATTGGTCTTTTGCCAGTAGTCAACCAGAGTGGGGTACGCTAACGGGCCGCCAAGGAGTCAGACCTATGCTCCGATTCAGTCCCCACTCTGTTTTAACCTGCCCCAGACTCGGATAGAAATTAGGGTTCTCAGGCCCACGAAAGGGTTCGAGTAAAAGCAAGTTGTTGACTACCGCTACGGCGGACCGTCACTCAAAACTAAACAGCAACATGGACTTTTGCTACTTTATCGGTATTGACATTGCCAAAGACACTTTGGATTGGGCGGTCTATACCCAACAAGGTGTGCTACTCAGCACCCACACCCCTAACACCCTGACGGGTATCAAAACCGCTTTGGCCGAGTTTAGGGCACTGCCCGGCTGGAATCCCAAACAAGCCGTGTTCTGTATGGAACACACAGGCCTAGTGCGACACGAAGTTGCACGTTTTGAGTATGGATGATAATCCATTCGGTTAGTGCTCGAACCGATCTCCAATCCGTAGGGGCGTCACGGGTAACGGTGGGGTCTGTTGCAAGCGGATAAAGCCTAAGATGTGGGTCAATCCTTGACGCAAATCGGGCCAGGAGAAGACCGGAAGGGTGAATGCAAATGAACCTCTGATGAGGTGGCGTCAGTGTTGGTTACCGAAATAAGGATTGATACGGTAATGATGGGACAAATAGGAACATTCGACTATGCCAACGAATGGTGAGCACCCTAGTCCCCGCCATAAAGGAGGCACCCCACCCGGTCGTATCTCAGACGTGTGGAACGTGGTAACCCCAATGAAGTCTGTATCGTAAGATACAGTAGACCTGACCGTGAGGAAAGGTACAACTCTTCAGTGGGAACAGGAAGACCCAAGAAGCGAAAGCTGGCAAGCCGAAAGGCAACGGGAATCCATAACCGGCCAGATAGGGCAATACCTACCTTGAAAGAGGGCTGACGTGGGTCTGGTGGATGAACCCAAAGACGGAAGAACAGATTTTGAACAAAGAGCTTAGTTCGATGCACCCTAAACCGGAAGCAAACCGACTCATTGGAACAACGGAATGGCATGCTATTGATTGGCAGAAAGCATTCCGATTGCTCAAAAATCTACGCTCCCGTATCTTTCGGGCGGCTCAGGAAGGCAACTATAAAAAGGTGCGTTCCTTACAAAAGTTAATGTTGCGAAGTTATGCGAACCGAGTGACCAGCGTCCGTCGAATTACCCAACTTAATGCGGGTAAGGACACGCCGGGCGTGGATCAGATGTACGTCGTCAAGTAAAAGTGGACAAATGGGGTGAAAACAGGAAGAGACAATTCAGTAAATTGTTTCACTCTTATCACCTTGGTTATGTCCAATTCAACAAAAAAAGCGCCCAGCCGATCTAAAACGGCTCAACCGGCCCCGGCTTTATCAATCATCAAAGACATTCACCGGCAAACCCGGCGACAATACACCGCTGAAGAAAAAATCCGGATCGTTCTGGAAGGCTTGCAAGGCGAACAGTCAGTGGCCGAAATCTGCCGCCGGGAAGGGCTAAATACCAATATCTATTACCGCTGGAGCAAAGAATTTCTCGAAGCGGGCAAAAAACGCCTGGCGGGTGATACAACCCGGGAAGCCACCGCGCCCGAAGTGCAGTCTATTAAGTCAGAAAATGAAGCCCTCAAACAACTGGTGGCCGAGCTGAGCCTGGAGAATAGGGTATTAAAAAAAAGCCTCAGGGCCGACGACTAATCCCTATCACCACATGACTCAATCAGAAAAGATGGAAATCATCACCTTAGTGGAGCACTCAAGCCTGAGTGTGAAAGCCACCTTGCGGGAGTTGGGTATTAACCGATCCACCTTTTATCAATGGTATAAACGGTATTTGAGTGATGGGTACGACGGGTTGGCTGATCAACCCTATCAACGCACCAGTGGCTGGAACCAATTGCCGCCGACTGAAAAAAGCCGGATTGTTGAGCTAGCCCTAGAACGGCCGGATCTTTCCAGTCGCGAATTAGCGTGCTATATCGTTGATAATGAGGGGTGGTTTGTGTCGGAGTCGACGGTTTACCGTATCCTCAAAAGCCAGGGCTTGGTGACTACGCCAGCTTATCGGTTACTGGAAGCGGCTGATCACTTCTACAACCCCACTACGGCACCCAATCAACTCTGGCAGACCGATTTTACTTATTTCAAGATCAAGCAGTGGGGCTGGTATTATCTCTCGACGGTACTCGACGACTATTCACGGTACATCCTGGCCTGGGAGTTATGTCCGGGTATGCAGGCGGTGGATGTGGAACGAACCCTGCAAGCGGCTTTGCAAGCTAGTAGTCTGAAAAACGGTCCCCGTCCCCGCCTTTTATCCGACAATGGGTCGGCTTACGTGTCGGGGCATCTAAAGGCATATTTGAAAGGGAAAGGCATGGAGCACATCCGCTGCGCCCCCTATCATCCCATGACGCAAGGAAAAATTGAGCGCTATCATCGATCGATGAAAAACGTGCTGCTGCTGGAACATTATTATAGTCCTGATGAACTGAGAAGTCGCCTGACGGAGTGGGTAGCTTATTATAACCATCAACGTTACCATGAGTCATTAGAAAACGTACGGCCAGCGGATGCGTACTGGGGCCGTCAAGATCAGATTTTGGCTCAACGGCACCAGATTAAGCGTTTGTCGCTGCTAAAACGGCGGAAAAGTCATATTTTTCAGCGAGCTCAGAGCGGCTAGAACCCTCTCTTCTCTTTTCACCCGCAGCTGTCCACTTTTGCTTGACGACATACAGGTTTGAGTTTGTTTTTTTTAAAACTAACCGTACCGATTCATCGTGAATATGGATATCAAGTTTGACTAATCGGTCATTAATCAGGCTGCTTGTCCAGCGCACCGACCCATCAGGAGCCGCACTACAGGCAATACTGGTAATGTGGGCCTCGACTTGTGGCGTTACCTTGCGGGGTTGGCCAGTGCGAGTTTTTTCAGTCAAAGACCGTTCCAAATGCTCTTTTGTGTACCGCTTACGAATATTATAAACGGTAGCCACACTCACGTTTAATAAGCTACTCACTTGCTGTGGGGTCTGTTTCTGGTGGGACAACAGCAGTAGGCGGGCGCGATTGATCTTTCGGACAGAGGTTTTTCCTTTGGCCACTAATTGGTTGAGGGTAGTCAGGTCATCGTCGGACAACACGAAGGCATTAACGGTTCGGCTCATAGAGCAAAGCTAACCTCTTTTCTAATAATCAAATTGGAAGAGTAGTAGGTTACTCTTCTTGGTCAATTCTCTCCCAGAACGAATTCAGTATTGTTCCCGTCAAAGACTGGTTATTTTGTAGAGAAGTAACGGTAAGGTGAGTAGGCCGATGATATTGAGCCACCCGTACCGGTTCGATATTTCCCCATGCTCATGGAGTACGTTGGTTGGATACTCCTGATGTATGGAGTCTTGAAACACAGAAAATAGAGCGTTTTGTCTGATGAATAAACTGATAAAATGCAGTATTCAGGCAAATGACGCAGTTTTGAGCCGAAACCCTTGTATTTCGGATGCTATGGCACGGTTTTGGGCCGCTCCGCTAAAACGGGCATTCATTTCAGAAGATGGTTACGCAGTTAACTCGGGCAGTATGCAGAACGAATCAATCCGTACTTTTTTAACCTATTTTGTGAAACAATCATGAAATCACAACATGATCAACCGGCTGATATCCTTATTGTGGATGACGATGCTGACGATCGCTTTTTAATAGAATACGCTTTCAAACAGTCGATGCTGGACATAACAGTACTCACGGTATCTGATGCCCGGGATGCGCTTGCCTATCTTCAGACATGTCAACGGCCACCATCTTTACTGATCACGGATCTCAATATGCCTTATTTGAATGGGCTGGAGTTATTAAACCTGATGAAGCAGTCTATGTACCATCGGGACATACCCGTGGTTGTTCTGACTACCTCGCAATCTGAAGAAGATCGGGAACGATGCTACCGGGCGGGGGCGAATGCTTTTCTGGTTAAACCCAATCTGGTATCGGAAATGACAGGGCTACTTACTTCCTGCGTTCAGGTTTGGATGGGGCTTTCAAGTTCTTACTCGTGAAACTCATCGTACCCTCACAACCAAGTGTTCTTATTTATTTTGTTTTATGTCCATCCTGACCATCTTGGCTTCCAGGGTGGTGGGTTTGATGTTGAGCAGTTCAGCCGCCCCTCCTCTGCCCCGAATTCGATAATTTGACAGATTTAAGGCTACCAGAATATTATCCCGTTCAGCCTGCTGAAAAGGCTTGACGAATGAGACAGGCGGGTTAGACAGATTGGGAAATGCATAGGAGGGAACAGGCATTAAGTTTGGGGCAAGTGGTTCAATTATGGACACCTCAGGGGTAGTACTCATGATGGCAGCCCGCTCCAGCATGTGCTCTAATTCCCGTATATTACCAGGCCAGTTATAGTCAATCATCTGCCGCACTGAGGTTTCCGAAAGACCTGTTAATTTCTTACCCAGCTTTTTAGCAATCTTTTGCAGAAAGTAAGTACTCAGCAGAATCATATCCTCTTTTCGTTCCCGGAGTGGAGGCAGATTGATAGGAAATACATTCAACCGATAATAAAGATCCTGACGAAAATTACCAGCAGCGGCTTCCTGTTGCAGATTACGATTGGTGGCGGCAATCACCCGTACATCACAAGGAATTGGCCCTTTTCCACCAACCCGTTCGATCTCCTTCTCCTGCAGAACCCGCAGGAGTTTGGGTTGAAGTTCCAGCGGTAATTCACCGATCTCATCCAAAAAGATTGTGCCACCGTTGGCCAGCTCAAACTTGCCAATTCGCTTGTCGATAGCCCCCGTAAATGCACCTTTCTCATGACCAAATAATTCCGATTCGATCAAATTTGCAGGTAATGCGGCACAGTTAAGTTTGATTAGGGCCTTGGTTTTGCGGGTTGAGCGGTTATGGATAGCACGGGCAATCAGTTCTTTACCCGTCCCGGTCTCACCCTGAATCAACACCGTATAGTCGGTTGGTGCAACTTGTTCAATCCCCTTAAATACACTCAATAAGGCTGGACTTGTACCAATGATTTCCTCAAAGTTCGCCCCGGTCTTTACTTCTTCCTGTAGATACGTATTCTCTTGACGCAGTTGCTCACTGAGTTGTGCGATCTTATCAAACGCCAGCAGGCGGTCCACAGTCAGTGTTAATGAGGGTTCCAATCGCTGGAGTAATTTTAAGTGATAGGGTTGGTAGGTATCCGGTTGTCGGCTGAAGAATGAAAGGTAAAAATCACCACTGTGAACCGTTTTAAGAAGTATAATTAGGTTCGACTGTAACCGAAACGTTCTGGCAATGAGTTGTCTCAATGGATTCTTACGGCAGATAGCCTCAAAATCATCACTGTTATAAATGGATAATTGGTCAAACTGTGATTGAGCACGTATCTGACCATATTTCTCTACCGTTAGGCCGGTCATTTCCAGAAAGTTTTCCGCCCAGATAGTTTGGTATTCATCGTGGCCCATCCGGAAGAAACTACAGGAACGAAAAGTATTCAGGCTACCTTTGTTCTCAAGCCCAATAATAAAGTAATCAAACGGAATGTGGGACTGGAAAAGCCGGGTTACCATCAACAATCGCTCTTCCCATTCTCCGTCTTGCGAAAGGGCATCTGTAATAGCGATCTGCAACGTCTGTTCTTGCCGTACCTGAACCTCAACACTATGTGCATGGCGGTAATGAGCAATTTCCAGAGCAACAAGCACATCTTTCTCCCGAAAGGGCTTAACTAAAAAACCATAGGGTTTGGTGGCCTTTGCTTCCTCCAGTATACTCACATTAGTATTTGCCGATAAATACACAAAGGGAATATTGTCTTCACTAAGCTGACGGGCCAGATCTATCCCCGTTTCTGTCCCTTTTAGGTAGATGTCAACCAAAACCAGATCCGGACGTTTCTGACGATTAATTTCCAAGGCTTTAGCAACCGATAGTGCTATTCCACTGACTACATAGCCTGCTCGTTCCAGAATTAGTCGTAGATCATTGGCTACCGCAAACTCATCTTCTACAATTAGGATCGTTTGCGTTGAGTGCTGGATAGTTGTTGTGTTAATAGACATAATCGGAAGTGATAAAGGTTGGATTTAATTGCTCATTACCAAACACTAAGGTGATCGTCAGGCCGAGGTTGCTGTTTATCTGCAAGTCTCCCCCCAACTGCTCACTAAAGCCACGCATAAGCGTCATCCCTAATGACTTGCTAAGTGTGGGATCATAGCCCGTCGCTAAGCCCACTCCGTCGTCTTCAATAATAAGTTCGTATATATTCGGTGCTAACAGCCGCAATGAGAGGCTTAACGTCCCGGGGCGACCATTCGGAAAAGCGTATTTAAGCGCATTCGTGATGGCTTCATTAATGATTAATCCTAAGGGAACGGCTTGCGTCACATTCAGTTCGATGGAATCGATAGCTATCCTGAAGTGAATGGGTTGCGGCAGGTCATAGGAGTCCCGCAGGTATGCCACCAGTTCCTGAATGTAGGAAGGCATTGCAATGCGGGCCACCTGTTCAGATTGGTAGAGTTTCTGGTGAATCAGAGCCATTGCCTGTACCCGGTGTTGACTCTCCTGGATGGCCGATAAAGCCGTGTCATCCGAGAGGTAGCTGGCCTGAGAGTTTAATAGGCTCATAACGACTTGAAGATTATTTTTGACTCGGTGATGAATTTCTCGAAGGAGCCATTCTTTTTCTGTCAACAGTAGCTGGAGAGTAGAGTTTTTCTGGTTGATTTCTTCCTGACGCTCCTGTAGCTGTTGGTTACTGCGTTGCTTCAATCGATACCGATTGTAACTTAACCCTAAAAGCAGGATTAGCATGATGGCACCAATAATAATAAAGTTACGGGTCGATTCTGCTTTCTGGATTTTCAGCTCCTGTAACCTGCCTTCCTGCCGCAGTCCAATAATTTTTTTTTCTTTTTCCTGAGTTTCGTATTGAACCTCGAACAGGGCCGTTCGCTGCTTTGTCGTCTCATTAATTAATGAATCATTTAAGGTATTGTATCGCTGATAATGCTTGATAGCCGAAGCATAGTCAGCCAGTGCAGAGTCCAGCTTGAACCACCACAAATGATTAATGGCCAATTCTTTAGCGTAATGGGCTTGTTGACACAGCCTTTCGTTCGTGTTCAACGTTAACCGAGCTTTCCCGTATTGTTTGCTGTTTACATAAAACGGAATGAGTGTTTGATACATATAGAGGTGGTAATCCTTTCCCAAATTGGTTTGAAGCATTGCTTCCAGTTGATCACAATACTGCTGTGCTTTGGCATAGTCATGAGAAATTTTGCTGTAATAATTTACATAGCAGGTTGCTATTGCCATGCTGCAGTCGATGTCATTTATATCAGCAGGACGCTTTCTGACAATTTCTTTTAGATAAGCCAACGCTTCGTCTATTTTCAGACTTTTTACCGTTTCGCCCGTGTAATTATCCAATATGGCACTAATCGTGGTTGCCAGCACAATGATGGTGCTCCTGCGATGTTGTGTTTGCGCACTTCTTAGTGCCTTATTGTAATAAATGAATGCTTTCTTAGGTTGGTTTAATTCATGATAAGTGTTACCGAGCCGACTATAAACTTTAGCTAATTTAACAGTATCCTTAGCAGCCTCCACCGTTTGCATTGCCAGTAAACCATACTTGACTCCTTCCTCATAATCACCTGTCTTACTACAGACGAATCCGAGTAAATCATATATTTCCTGAAGGTGATTATAGCCAATAGACTGATAAAGTGACAAGGCTTGGCGGAGGTCACTTAATCCCTGTGCATTGTTACTTTGCAGTTGATATAGATCGCCCCGGTATGATAACGCATCCGCCAGTTTTAATTTATTTCCTGCGCGCTGCAGGAGTGCAACCGCTTTTTCATACAGACGAATTTGCTGAATAAGGTCTTGGTTAGAGACGGTGTAGTAAGCGGCCTGCTCCATGTACATATCCGCCTGATTTTCCGACGTACCAACCGTTTTCAGAAGGTCAATAGCTCGCTGATTGAGCTGCATTCCCAATTGCTTATTGCCCTTTTCGCGATTTGCCTGCGCTGCAAGCAGGAAGCTCAACCCCTGCCCTTTTACGTACCCTACCGAGCGACTAAGCGTGTAAGCCTGGCGACTGAGTAGTAGAGCGGTATCAAGATCGGTGGCCAACTCACCGGGTTTGATTACGTAGCTATGACCCAGTTCTACCAATAAGCTGATGCGGTTGGTGTCGTGGAGGGCTACTATCAGTGCGTTTTTTAAGTTTTCGACCTCGACCGGTTTGTACGACTGCGCTCTAACCGTGCTAACCAGTGAGCTTGTACCAATAAACCAGAGCAGAAAGCGTATATAGCCCATTTGTCTCATAACCCATGACTCTCAAAGAAGCACCAGTGTGAGCCTGCCGGTCAAAACTACCCTCTCTGCCCCGGTCATGAGTGAAAACAGAATGATGCAGCGTATAATTGACGGGAAATAAACGATTAGAAAGCATCCCATAATGAGAAAAAGGCAGCAACTTGAGAACCAGCTTTACAGTTGATTAAAGTAAGGATACTACGTTTGAACGTATCCGTAGGACAAGCCTTAGAAAAGACCCGGCAAAAGCCTTTTACACTTCCGTTAATATACTGACTTATAGATTATTAGTTATAAAGAATAACAGCCTACAGCATAACCAGCGGCCCCTTAAATTTTCCTCGATTTAAGTAAGATAATTCGTCTCTGCCAGATCTGACAGCTAACACCGGCCGGAAAACCTCCATTTGCCTCCAATCTTATGGAGTCTCCATAAAAAAACTCCATTGTGTTGGAGTCAGCACACATTGCTTTACCATCAGGCTTGTTTATTCTCGTAAGAGGTTATCGAATGAAACGATTCCTCTCCCTTTAGTGAATTCTGATTAAAAACCTCATGACTGAATAATAAACTGATTGTTAATCCAGAGACATTGCTAATCTGAAGTACTCCGCCCAACTGCTCACTAAACCCATGCATAAGGGACATACCTAACGAACGACCCCGTTCTGGAGCATACCCCACCGGTAAGCCCACCCCATTGTCAGCAATGATAAGTTGGTAAGTAGCTTTCTTTGGCTGGTGTAAGCTTAGTGTAATCATACCAGAACGTCCCCCCGGGAACGCATATTTGAGGGCATTGGTAATGGCTTCATTTATAATCAATCCTAAAGGAACAGCCTGCGTTACGTCCAGTTCGATGGCCTCCACATCGAGCTGGAACGTGATGGGTTGCTGTAAATTATAGGAGTCTCGCAAATAAGTTACTACCTCCTGAATGTAGGCAGCTATCGCAATCTGGGCTATCTGCTCAGACTGGTAGAGTTTCTGATGAATGAGGGCCATGGCCTGCACCCTGTGTTGGCTCTCCTGAATGGCCGATAGGGCGGCTTCATCGGAAAGATAAGTGGCCTGAGCATTGAGTAAACTCATCACCACCTGGAGGTTGTTTTTGACCCGATGGTGAATCTCTTTCAGGAGCCACTCTTTCTCGGTCAGCAATAGTTGCAACGTGCTATTCTTGTGATTAATCTCTTCCTGCCGTTCCTGAAGTGCTCGTTGCTGGGCTTCAAGCTGCTGATTGTTCCTCTGTTTAAGCCGGTAGCGATTGTAACTTAGCAGCAATAGAGCCAATAGTAAAGCTGTCCCCCCAATCAGGGCGTTCCGCTGGGTTTGCTGAGCTTTACTCTGCTCGGTAAGCAGAGCAATGTCTTTTTCTTTTAATCGAAGGGCTTGTTCTTTTTTATCCGTTTCATACTGAATACTCAATCGGGCAATCTGTCTAAATTTTTTCTCGTTAAAAATCGAATCAGTCAGTGCTTTGTAGTGTTGATAATGTTGGATGGCAGCATGATAATTGCCTCGTGCTGAATCTACTTTGAACAGCATCAGGTGTACGTCAATCTGATGACTGGGTATTATTTTTTTTGGTGATCTCATCAGCAGCATCCTCAAATACGGGTCAGCCTTCGCGTATTGAGCATTTGCTACGTAAAACTGACTGATGCGCTGCCATGCACCGTATTGAAACTGAGATGCGACCTGTTTACTCACGGCAACGCTTTCTAAGTAATATCTTTCTGCCAGTCTGTACTTTTTTAGAGCACTGTAGCAAGCACCAAAGCTTTGTGCTATAAGCAGTTTGTCCTCGTAGGTAAAGGCCATTTTTTTGCGGGAAATATCCTGCAAAAACAGTAATGCTTCTTGAGCTTTTCCTTGTTTGAGCATAGTCACGACCATACGGCTGACTATCCCTACCTGAATAAACAGCTTTCCTCTCTGATGACTGATGGCAATAGATTTCTGATGATATGCCATACTTTTATCAAACAAGCCCAACTCATAATAAGCGTTCCCCAGCTTGAAATAGGCATATTCCAGTTCCTCAGATAATCCGCTACTTTCTATACTTTTGACAACCTTAAGGACGTAAAATAACTTCTGGTTTAAATCTCCTCTTGCCTGACTTAAATCAGAGAGGAAGTAGTAGGCATTGGATAAATAGCCATATTCGGCGGGCAGTTTATAAACACTTTCCTCTGCCAGAGCACGACAAGCCTGGGCAAGTGGCCTGAAACCGATAACGTTTTGAATGGCTAATACCTGAAGGGTTTTTTGCTCAACCTGCTGGGTGTTCCCATCGTCTAATTGAAAATGCTCATATCCCATTTCCATCAGAATAAGCATTTCCTGTGCCTTATCACCGATTTGACGGGAAAGAGCCAGTGCTCTAATTAGAGCGTTCATGTTTTCTCGGCAGTCATCACAGAAAGTAGTGGTCGCCATTCGCAGCAAGGCCCTGATTTCACCAGCTTTGTCGCCTGCCTGCTGGCGAGCCTCAACAACCTTCATGAAGTACTTTTTACCGCACGACCAATCCTTACCAAGAAGAAAGCCAATCCCAATTAGACACTGACTTTCTTCCTTCCATTTCTGATTCCCAATGCGTTCACTGAGTGTTTCGGCTTGGCGAAAAAATACGATGGCACTATCCCGATTCGCATTCTGACTATAGGTTGGGCGGAGATTACCCTTGCCCAATTCCAGTAGTAATTTAATGCGACTGGTATCACTCAGGCTTTTCGATAAGGTTAAGGCGGTAGTGTTTTTTCGTTGTTTACCGTAAATTTTTGCCTGCATGAAACGGGCACCATCTTGGCCCCTCGCAAAGGCAAGCCGGTGGCTTACTTCCTCGGCCTGCCTGGCAAACACCAGAGCACTATCCAAATCTCGCTTAGGATCGAGAGTTTTGTTTAGGTAGTAATCGCTCAACGTCAAAAGGGCTAACGCCTGGCTGGTATCGATTTTAGTGCTTCGAAAGGCCTGCATTAAACTTTCGGCTGCGGGCTGTGCCCGGAGCTTAGACAATGACAAAATCAACCCAAGCAGGCTCCACAGAAAGCGTACTGTCAGAAAGTCACACATAATACCAAAAGGTTAGCAACTTGATAACCAATATTATGGCTAAACAGAAAGAGCCAGAACTTTACATTTAACAAAAGAAAGTCGCCAGAACCGACACTAAAACAAATGCTTACGCAAGATAGCTAAATAACTGATATACAGAATATTAAATCTACGCAAATTGAGAAACGTCAAGTATGCTTTGATGGGCGGTAGTTCATTTACTTTGTGTCTGGCATATTTTGCTATTAACCTGACTGTCTTAAAAGCTATAGGATACGTAGATTACTCCAAAGTCATGGAGCATTTTGTTGGAGACTCCAATTCATCGGATTTTTGGCATACGGTAATTGGTAGATCTTAGTGGGGAAAGATAAGAAATAAAGGCCTATTTTAGCTAAATAGCTCATTTTTAGCTATACATGAGTTATTGCCATGTTGTTTGGCACACTTTTCGGACATTCCAAGTCAGGAAGTAGTTAACGACGAGTTGTTTATTTTCCCCTAGCTAACACGCAAACCCCATGAAACTAATCGCTGCCTTGTTGGCAATAATTTTAATGCTGGCCAGTGGAATGAGCAGTATGTATTCCGCGTCGCACCATGGGGATGAGCCGACCGCTCCAATCTACGGAATTAAACTTCCGACTGGATACCGTGACTGGTGGGTAATTTCGGTGGCTCACGAAGAAGGTAAGCTCAACGATTTACGGGCTATTTTGGGCAACGATGAAGCGATAAACGCTTTTCGGGAGAAAAAACTCCCGTTCCCGGACGGCACAATCATTTCCCGGGTAGCTTGGGATTATGTCTCATCTGAGGAAAATAATAAAGCGTTTGGCCATCAGCAATCCTTTGTGGCCGGTCACCCCAAGAATGGCGTTCAATTCATGGTCAAGGACTCGAAAAAATACGCGTTAACGGGAGGTTGGAGATACGCACAATTTAACGACGGCAAACCCGCACCTGAAATGGTACACGATACCTGCGCTTCCTACCATCAGGCTGCTAAAGACCACGATTTTGTATTTACCCGGTATGCGCCCTGAACATCGAGTACAAAGTATAGTGGACTCGCGCTTCGCTACTCGTTTTTGTTCTAATGCGTTCTAACCATCTTAAGTAACAGAAACGGTATGGGTGTCTGGGCCGCATTTTCGCTTGAGCGAGTACGATTATTTGTTGACGTATATTAATTACCGTTAGTTATTACTTGATTGAAACTATGAAGCCTGTTAAACAGAAATACGATGCCCTGATTATTGGGTTTGGAAAGGGTGGAAAAACCCTTGCTGCTCAACTTAGCCAATGAAGGGTGGCAGGTGGCACTTGTCGAGCAGTCGGGGTCGATGTACGGGGGGCGTGCATTAATATTGCCTGCATTCCTACTAAACTTCTGGCTCACAGTGCCGAGATGCACATACCCTATACGGTAGCCATTGAAGGGAAAAACCGCTAAATACCAGACTTCGGCAAAGTAATTATAACACGGTTAACGACTCACCGAATGCTACGGTTATAACAGGTAAAGCCGCTTCTGTATCTTCTCATTTGGTATCAGTTCGGCTCATTGATACAGGCGAAGAGGTGCTCATTGAGGCTGAGAGAATAATGATCAACACGGGTGCAAAGGCCAGTATACCCTATATACCGGGAATTAATGATAGCCGACGAGTCTTTACCAGCGCGAGCCTCATTGAGCTAACCGAGCTGCCTAAAGAGTTGGTAATTAT
Source organism: Cytophagales bacterium (assembly GCA_031411995.1). Classification (GTDB taxonomy): domain Bacteria; phylum Bacteroidota; class Bacteroidia; order Cytophagales; family Spirosomataceae; genus Rudanella. Next base: position 4,959 of record JANOCD010000067.1, on the reverse strand, counting down.
AGGGGGTGGGTATGTTGCACTGGAATTCGCCAGTATGTACGCTCAATTTTGTTCGGAGGTTACGCTTTTAGGCAAATCGCCAGTATTTCTGCCGAATGAGGATCGCGATATGTCGGATGCAATCCGGGCGCTTCTGTCTGATAAAGGAATTCGGATCGAAACTGGCGTAACCATTGATAGGATCGAAAAGGAGAACGACCAGCACGATAGTGTGGTATTTAGGAATCAACAAGGAGGCATTGAGGCCGTTCTTGCGGCTGCTATTCTTGTGGCTGTTGGTCGGCAGCCCTATACTGAAGGATTAAACCTATCGGCGGCTGGGATAAAACAGGATGAAAGGGGGTTCATTCGGGTCAACGAACGGCTACAAACCAACAGACCTCACATTTGGGCTATCGGTGATGTGAATGGTGGTCCACAATTTACGTACATATCCCTTGATGATTTTCGAATCATTAAAAGCCAGTTCTTCGGTCACAAAGAGCATACATCGCGAGATCGAAAGAACATTGCTTCGTCACTGTTTATCACCCCGCCTTTTTCACATGTGGGTCTGCGCGAGTGGGAAGCGTTAGAGAAGGGATATCAAATCAATGTGGCTACACTGCCCGTAGCAACCAACATATAATGCTCCCTAAAAACTGGCTCTTACGCACTTTGTGTGGTTGATTAGATGATCTGATTTTTAGCTTTTGTTGTTCTGACTAAATGAACACTGAGCTTCCGTTTCCCGTTTGTCTTCCCAATTGCCAAATTATAGATTGCCAGCCCTATCAAGAAGGCTACGTCATCGTTGCCCACTCAACTGATCAGCAGGCCAGTTGTCCATCTTGCCAGCAAGTATCAAGCCGATTACACGGATTTTATTATCGTAAGCCTACGGATTTACCCATTAGCGATAAACCAGTCCGGTTACGGATACGGTTGAGACGGTTTCGCTGTCTGAATCCGGGTTGCCCAAAACGGACATTTGGTCAGCCTTGTCCAGATTGGCTACCTGCTTTCGCCCGTCGAACTAATCGGTTAGCGCTTGCTCAGCGTATCATGGCTGGTGGCCAAGCTGGTAGTCGCTTGCTGACCCATTTATATATGCCCACCAGCCATGATACGCTGATACGGCTTATCCGAAAATGGCAACCAGTCGATCCACCAATACCTCATGCACTGGGTGTTGATGACTGGGCGATACGAAAAGCGAAAACATACGGTACCATTCTGGTTGACCTAGATAATCATCAACCCATCGATTTATTGGAAGGCCGTACGGCAGAGGGCTTACGCGATTGGCTGAAGGCCCATCCAGGAGTAGAAGTGATTACTCGAGATCGTTCGGGCGAATATGCTCGGGGTGCGCGTGAAGGGGCTCCACAAGCTATGCAAGTTGCTGATCGATGGCACTTGTTGCAAAACCTAGAGCAAGTGATAGAGCGATTACTAACGAGCAGCTATCAACGGCTACGGCAGTTGCCCCTTTCTCAAGCAGTTCCAACAACTCAGCCGACAACAGAACGGCTTACTTATGTGATGCGGGATTATTCAAAAAATGAAATAGAGGCTCGTTTGGCTGGTCGGCAAAAACGCTTAGGACATTTTGATAAAGTACAGCAATTGCGCCAAGCAGGCATGTCTATTTCGCGGATTAGTCGGCAACTGACCATGAATCGTAGTCCTGTCCGTCGGTATGCCTACGCCGAGTCCTTTCCCGAACGAATCCGGCGACCGACCGGGCGTAGCATGCTGACTCCTTATCTGGCCTACTTGGAAAATCGCTATCAGCAGGGTTGTCGTAACGCCCAACAATTGTGGCGAGAACTTTGTCAGCAGGGCTATCCTGGTGCTCACAACCAGGTAAGTAAATGGTTAAGTAGGCGTCGTAATGAACCGGTATCAATGACTCAAAAACAGACAGTAACTAACTCGCTACTACCTCCTCAACCTATTGTTGAGCTACCCACTGCTCAACAACTTGCCTGGCTGATGGTACGCCCGCCCAGTTTCCTGGAAGAGACTGATCAACAAATGCTGTGCTATGTTTGTCAAGACTCAGTAATTGCTCAGGTCTATGAACTGGTTAAGGACTTTGCCGCCATGGTTCGAGCCCGCCAGTCAGAGTTATTAGATGATTGGTTGGCCCGTTGCCAAACTTGTTCATCTGTATTACTCCAGCAGTTTGGGATTCGCCTTCAACAGGACTATGCGGCTGTACGAGCGGCCTTAGCCACCTCGTGGAGCAACGGTCAAACAGAAGGGCAAGTGACCCGGCTCAAGCTCATTAAGAGGCAGATGTATGGAAGAGCCAAATTAGATTTATTACGGCAACGAGTACTTTATCGGTGCTGAACCACACAAAGTGCGTAAGAGCCAACTATTGGGGAGCACCATAACATACGCGCCCAAATCATCAACCAGACGGAAGGGGTTCTAAAAGCTGTAGTGGATATTGAAACCAATCAAATCTTGGGATGCTCTTTGCTCTGCGCCTATTCCAGCGAACTAATAAACTTGGTACAGATGGCTATCAACGCACGAATCGACTACACTATTCTTCGTGACAACATTTATACGCACCCCACTATGAGCGAAGCATTGAATGACCTGTTCGCCAAACTGTAAGCATTGTTCAATCGAACACTGCCCCTACCTGCCCTTATCCTAAATTAAGCTGGATAACGCACGCTCAGGAGATAGTCTTAGTTGAGTTTTTCACGTTTAAACAATTATCTATATGACTACCACAGCAACCCTCGAGGAGGTTAAACCTGTACCCTACGTTGAAGACCCACATCTCTCAGTCGGTATCAAAGCATTTCTGAACCAACTGAATTCGGGCGATGGACCACCAATGGAAAAGCGTCTTCCATCAGAGGCAAAGATGGTGCTGGTTAATGCACAGGCCGCCGTCAAAGTTGATTTATTGGGCATTGAGATTTCTCAGAAAACGATTACTGCCGATGGCTACAACGTAGTTTTGGACATTGTTCGTCCGGCTGGAGTAAACGGAACGCTGCCCGTACTTATGTTCATTCACGGGGGCGGTTGGGTGCTGGGCGATTTTCCAACCCACGAGCGGATGGTGCGTGATCTGGTTGTTTTGACAGGCTATTGCGGGGTATTTGTTAACTACACGCGAACCCCTGATGCCGCTTTTCCACAAGCCATCAATGAAATTTACGCGGCTACAAAATGGGTATCAGAGCATGGCAATGGAATCGGGGTCGATGGCAAAAACATGGCAGTTGTAGGAAACAGCGTGGGCGGTAATATGACAATGGTCACGGGCCTACAGGCCAAAGACAAAGGAGGCCCACACATCAAACTGCTGATCATGATGTGGCCTATCGTTGATGCTGACTTTGAAACGGAGTCCTATAAACTCTTTGGCGAAGATCGCTTCCTGACGACTCCGCTCATGGAGTGGATGTATGACATGTACATTCCCAACCCTGAAGACCGGAAGCAGATTTACGCATCGACTTTACGGGCTACAGTGGAGCAACTCAAGGGGCTTCCCCCCACATTGATTCAGGTAGCCGAAAACGATGTACTGCGCGACGAAGGGGAAGCGTTTGGTCGCAAATTAGACGAAGCGGGCGTAACCGCAACGACGGTGCGATACAACGGGGTAATTCATGATTTTGGGTTGCTGAACGGTTTAGCTGAAATACCTCAGGTGCGGTCCCTATTCGTGCAGGCAGCAGCCGAATTAAAGAAGTACCTTGGGTAAAGATTACCTGAGGGATGGGCATTTGAATACGCCGATCCAAATTATCAGCGGCCTACTCAACACTTCACCCGTTGCGGAGTCTTGTAAATAACGTGAGTACGGGATTAGATTTGGGTGACTGAAAGCACAATAGGGACAGCAGGACTAAATTTGTGGTGTCTAAGCCAACAAATAAACTCCCGCGCCCCTATGTGCTCGCAAATTTCTGAAGAAAAACTCATTGAACTCTTCATTGCGGTCGATGATTTCGTCATTCTCTTTGATCGGTGGCTAACCACCCGTGCCTTAACACCGGCTCGTCAACCAACCCGGAAACCCGAGTTAAGTACCAGTGAGATTCTCACTATACTGGTCTATTACCACCACTCAGGCTACAAAAACTTTCAATACTACTACCAGCGTTTAGTGGAGCCACAGATGCGTACCTACTTCCCTGACCTGGTCAGCTATCAGCGATTCATCGACCTGCTGCCCCGGCAGGTAGCCACCCTGCACGTGCTGACCAAGTACCTGTGTTTGCTGGGCAAGCGGACGGGCTGTTATTTCGCCGACAGTAAGAAACTGCCCGTCTGCGACAATCGACGTATTCACTCCCACCGCGTCTTCAAGGATATTGCCAGCCGGGGCAAATCATCGACAGGCTGGTTTTATGGCCTTAAGTTGCACTTGGTTATCAATTAGTTGGGCCAGATAATGAATTTTCTTATTACCCCCGCCAACGTCTCCGACAATAACGAAACGGTCTTGCGTCGGTTGCTTCGAGGGTTAGTGGGCAAATGCTACGCTGACAAGGGCTACATCAGTAAGCTCTTCGAGCAGTTTTATCAGGAAGGCCTGCACATCGTCACCAAAATCCGCAAAAACATGAAGAATGTGCTGATGGATTTAGATGACAAACTGCGCCTGAAGAAGCGGGCGTTGATCGAATCGGTGAATGACATTTTGATGAGCGTGATGGACGTGGATCACAGCCGCCATCGTTCCCCGGTGAACGCGCTGGTGCATACGATGGCGGGCTTGGTGGCCTACCATTTTTACGACACCAAGCCGTCGGTGTTTGTCAAACCTGTACATGTCTAATCCCGTATTCACGTTAAATAGTCATAATGCTGCCTGGGGAAGTCGCAGCAGGAACAGACAACGGAATAATCTGAACCCTGGAATTTGTCAGGTTCAGCCGGGCTATCACATTGCCGGGACAACCCAGCCAGAGATTACCGGCCTTGTCGGGGCAA
>JANOCD010000066.1:0-24043 GCA_031411995.1 Cytophagales bacterium | reverse complement strand
ATGAGCGCAACGAGCGGGCTGTCAAAGTGCATTGGAGTTTCACTGTGGCGGCTGCGGAAGACAAACTCAGGAGCTGGTATGAAAAAGTGAATCCCATTAACAAGTCCCCAATATCTAATAACTAAATTGGATGAGTACTAGGTTGTTTCCGGTTCGGGCCGAGGCCACTGCCGGGGTTGGGGCCGGGTTGACCGGGCTGTCGTTTTCGCAGGAAACTGATGCTAAAGACAACACTAAGCCAGCGGCTACGGCGATTTTCTTCGTTATTGTGTTTATTGGTAAGGTCTTCATTGGTATTCTGTTCGTACTTGGTAAAATGAAATTGATACTGGTGAATGGGGGCGATTGCCCCCCCAGGATGGGGTTAGTTTTCTAAAGTGAGTGAGCGCGTTGACAGGCTTGGGTCGGGAGCAGTGGTTTGCAGGTTGATCGACTTCACGATGATGGTTTTGCCCTGGGTAACCCGCAGGCGATACACGCCATCGTTGAGTTCGTTTAAATCGAAGAACTGACGAAAACTGCTGCCTTTTTTGGGCAGAATGCCACTGTAAAGTTCTCCGCCCGTTGGGGTCAGCAGTTGCACGAAGGCCAGTGCATTAGGCTTCTTTTCAACCGATAGGCAGATTTTTTCGGCCTGCTTAGTGGGGTAAACGCCTACCACAAGGGTTGAAGGCTCGGCGGTGGTTTGGGCGACGGCGACCGAGCTGGTCAGCGAAGCGGCTACGAGGATTGCGCCCGTGAACAGGGCGGTAAAGGTTGATTTGGTTGACATGATTTCTGATTTTTAAAAAGTTGTTTACTGATTGTTTGCCTACTCTGATTCAGGTTTTCGCCGGGCCGACGCTTCGGCGACCCCTGTTGGTTATTGTGTTGCAAAGGTGCGGGGCCGGTGCAGGGAGGCCAAAAGTTTCCGCACGGGTAGTATCAATTCGGTAGTTGAGTCGTATCAGGTTGATTATGAACCGTTTTCTTACTCCCCGTTTGTGGATTGGTGCGGGGTCAACAAACCTTGTCTTTACGCAAAAAGCCCCCCGGTGTGAACGACGGAGGGCTTTTATAAAGCGAAGCATCCGGGTGCGATGACCACGATAACTGCTTCTGTTAATGGATACTGATAAAGACGACTAATAGCAACAGTACCAGAACCAGCAGCAAGGCCACAACTTTTGTCCCTGAATATGACAGCCCGTTTAGCCCGATCAATGCGAACAGCAGAAAAACGGCCAATCCTTTCAGCCCCATTTCCATGTCTCCGCCACCAGCGTCATTGTGCGGATTCGCCTTTTGAAGGAACACCTAGCCCACAAAAGCCCCATAAATACTGATGAGTACCCCATTGATAATGTTGGTAGTGGTCATAGCGATTAGGTGTTACTGTATTCTTTTTGAAGGTCCAGCGCCTTTTGTACCTCGCAGCCGAAAACAAAAACTCTCGTTTTTCTGTCGTGAAGTCCACCGTACGGAATTTCATCTTTCCAATAGGCAATCCCTCTCGTGTCAAGTTCAGCCAACAAGGCCTGTTCCAGGCTCTTGTCGTTCAGCAAGCCAACCAGGTGTCTGTTCGCCGATTTATCGGCTATTATTGCCCTGAAAGCAAAGTCAACGGCTTCCTGCTCTGTTTGAAAGTAGTTCAGGTTTTGCCGTTCTCCGCGTTCAATATAATACCAGATATATAGACTATTGGATGCACTTAAACCATAGCCCTCATGTATAATCCGGTTACCTATGCCATAGCTGTCGTTGTAGCAATGCGCGGTCATCCAGCCGTCAAGCTGTTGAATTGTCAATGGAGTCATTGTCGCCTTGTGTGATAATGGAAATCAGTTGACTTCCTGCATTTGAGTTTTATACCAAGCCCTTTCCATCAAATTTTCCGCACACATGCCCCAAAAATCCCGGTTTTGTGAAGCTCCAGGTCAAGTGAATAGCCATGGGACACTTGCTTTCAGTAGTACAATTAAGCCGCAGCCAGACGGTCAATTCTGCCCCTTAGTAGCTGAATAGCTTCTTTATAGGTTTCAATGCCATGCCCAACGTTCGGCAACGTAATGACCTCCCGTAACGACCTCAATTCACGCCGGGCATTGGCTATTGATTTTTTATACGGAAACAACAAATCATTCTCGCCAACAATCAGGAACACATCCGTGCTGATCGTGTCCATCTCGCCTTTCATGTAATACGGCTTTTGGGTGTTGTCGTTGTACTGAGTCAAGGCAAAAAGCTCGTAGTCGATCAACAGTTCTTTGTAGGCTATGGGCAGGTCGTGATTTGGCTTTTGGAAGATGGCCTTGTCCAAAAATGTCAGGATGTTTTTTCGGCTCGGAAATAGAATCGGCAACAAATTGTAGTACAAGTTTTTGGCCGACAACGAAAACGGTTGTAAACAGCCCGGATTAAGCAGAAAAGCGGCTTTTACCCGTAGCGGAGCCACCATACAAAGCTTCAGGCATACGAGTCCGCCGAACGACGCACCGGCAACGTAGGCTTTGTCTATTGTCAACTGGTCAAGAACGTCTAACGCCCACTCACCATAGCCGGTTGATTTGATATCGGGCGTGTTGCCATCGCTCAGGTTTGGCAACCCATTGGTTTCAACCAGAAATATGTGGTGTGTTTTTTGAAGTGGAGCAAGCCCGTTGTCAACGTCCCAAAATAAACTGCTGGTTCGCGCACCGGGAAAAATGACGATGGTCTCCGCCGTAGCATCCTGAGTGTTTAAGCCCCATACGCACGTGTTACCGAGGGAGGTTTTTAGCTCGATTCGCTCGTACCGCTTGTTATTGAGGTGTTCCAATTGAGACACCCATTGCCCAAACCATTCGACTGCTTTTGGCCCATTCTTGAAGCCGGATTTCTTTCTCAGTTGCATAATAGATTTCTTTTTCGTTGCCGGTGTAACGGGCAAAAATGGTACGTGGGCTGTGCCGTTTACTTCAATAGGTTGATGGCCTGTTCCAGCGTTTTATCAATTCCCTGGAGCAGATCGGACTTCTTGTTGATGCTGTAGATATCAGGAGCGATTCCAAGCCCTTCGTAGCTTTTGCCGTCTGATCCCCGGTAGTCACCGACACTCACGGTGTAAATCCATCCGTTGAGCAGTTCAAAAGGAACCGTATCCGAAAAGGCTCCCGCCGTTGTGTTGCCTATCTGGATCACCTTGTCGTTTTCCCGCATGGCCAGGGTGAAGGTTTCGCCCGCACTGATTGTATGCGGGCTTGTGAGCAATATAACGGGCTTGGTGTACTGGCTTTTACCTTCCTTTTCCACGTACCACGTCTGCAAATCGTCAAAATCGTTGTGGCCGGGTCCGTTCCGTTTTTTTGAGGTCATAAACAGCTTTTTGGATTCGGCAAACCGCCCGGCGATGTACTTGCTTACGTGGTCGCTACCTCCGCTGTGATCACGAATGTCGAAAACAATTCCCTTAGTGGACGCGAGGGAATTGATCGCTTTGTCCATACCCTCTTTGAAAACGGACAAGTCATCCTTAAACGCGGAGATATGGATGTAGCCAAGGTCGGGGCTAAGTTTTCCGTAACCAAAATGAGGGGTAATCTCTTGGTAATCTTTAAGATAATTGTCCCGGACAACGTCGAAAAGAAAATCTTCCTGAGCGGGCTGATGACCGTTGGTGCCACTGTTATAATCCGTCAATTCGGCACTGGTCGTGTAGATGTTTACGTGTTTGTCGTTCAACGTATGTAACATGGAGCTGAGTACTGAAAACAATTCTTTGTCAGTGCGTGCTGCCTGAGCCATTGGCAAATGCGCGGTATAGACCGAATTCCAGTCGATGTTTTTGACAGCGAACAGGCCGTAGTGCGTGTCGTATTTCTCCCACATGAGCCGAAAATTGGTTTCGGGGGAGCTTCCTGTCGGCTTCGCTACCATTAGTTCCTCGCAGGAGGAAAGCGACGTGATAACAGCCAACAACGTGCCTGTCAGTAGTATTGATAGTCTGTTCATTTTGGGTTTTATTAAAAGGTTAAACCAAGAGAAAGCTGGCTACCCGCCTGGGTAAGGTGTGCTGGCTTGTAGTAGTGCATCCAGTACGATTGGCAGGTGATATCGAATGACACCCGCTTTCTTACCAACCAATTGTATGTTACCGAGAGATGGGCATTTTGAAAGTGCCGGGCAGTTTCGAGGGTGTTATTGCCGGTGAAAAACGTCTCCATGTCCGACTTGCCGGGTATGGCCGGCGCGTTGTGGTAAGGTAATCGGGTAACCACCGACAGAGCCGGAAAGGAAAGCCCGAAACGAAGTGGCCTGCCATTGCCGAGCCTATAATCAACCCTTGCTTTGGCATTCAACGAAACGTAGTTGATGGTACCTATACTGAGTATGCCTGCTGAAAAGGTCAGGTTTTCCTCTACGCTGCCCCCGGCATAAAAAACGGCCCTTGACGTGGCAGGACGGGTCAATCCCCGCAGGTAGCCAATTTCCAGATTACCGCCCAGTTGAGTGGTGGCAAGCTCAAGACTCTCAATCGCTTCGTGACCATAAATGTCCTTTTCTTTGGCGTACACCTTGTCCGCAGAGGTAGCCGTCGGCGTTAAGGTTCCGTAGTACAGGGCTACATTGGTCAGGAAGATTCCCTTTTTCAACTGGTTCGTATAACCAAGTTGCAGGTTTTTCCGCAGGAACTGGTACAAATTAGGTGAACACTGTAAATCGACCGTTTTAAGGTAGTCAACTCCAACTCCTACCTTGAATTGATGTTTTGATGCCGGCAGTAGAGTGCGCTGCTGCCCCTGAGTCTGATGGGTAAAGGCTAAGCACGTGACGGTATATAGTATCAAAAAGCACCATCTGAGTGAACCTGAAGCTGGCCGCAGCAACGAGTTTTGGGCAGTACCCTTACCTGTTCCACTGTTCCAATTTATTTTCGTCTTCATACTTGTATGAGTTAAAAAGTGGCAGGAAGGTCCTGCGCTTGCATTCCATACTACACCTATTTTGCGTAGTCAGTTTGTGTGGCAAAGTTGGCGGTGTCGGTGCGGATGCTCAAAAATTTCTGCCTGAATAGTGCGGATTTACCCGTTGACTTGTAGTTCGTGGACGACGAGTTGTTTAATCCCTTAGCCCAGGGCTGAACTTCAGGCAGTTCCGAGCATCGATTGGGTCAGCGAATCAAAACAGGCTTCCCAGGCTTGCCGTGTGTCCTCGTTCCAATCATGGCCTAGCCCTTGTTCCAGCGTCCAGAGCAATGATTCTTGAACGGGGGCATAGTGTTCGGGCTTCACGCCATACCCGGCGTGAAGCCCGGATCGGGTAGGCGGCAGAAACACTGAATACCGTTGGTTGGCAATCCTGCGTCATTGATTATGGTTTATCGACGGCTCATCCTAAAATCAGGGTTAGTAAATACTGAATAACAGGGATTTACGGGTAGCTTTAAAGCTGTTAACCAGCCCCGCTTATGAACGCGCTAATTATCGAAGATGAAAAATTGGTTGCCCAGGAGTTGGCCGCCAGTATTGCCGATGTCGATCCAACGGTTAATTTGGTTGGAACGGTCGGCAGTGTAAAAACGGCGTTGAACTGGTTTGCCGCCCACGCAGAACCCGATCTGATTTTTGCCGATATTCAATTAGCTGACGGCGTGAGTTTCAGTATCTTCAGCAAGATACAGATTTCGTGTCCGGTTATTTTCACCACGGCCTACAACGAATATGCCATCCAGGCCTTTACCGTCAACGGAATCGCTTACCTGTTAAAACCCGTTAACCGCGACCAACTTCGGCAGGCTATCCTCAAAGCCCGAAAACTGGTCAAAGCGCCGGAGCAAACGCAATTCGATATGCAAAAACTCATGAATGCACTCAATAGTTCGTTGGTTGTTGTGCCTGCTTTTAAAGAATATTTTCTGGGCAATGCGCGCAATAGCTGGATACCCATCAAGGTAGCCGACGTGGCTTATTTCATCCGCCATCAATTGAACTTTCTGGTCACAAACACCGGCGACCGCTACATTCTGGATTACGAAACGCTTGACGAAATCGAGTCGTTAGTTAACCCCGATCAATTCTATCGCATCAGTCGGCAGTGCATTATCCATATCAATGCGGTGCATACCCTCAAAGGCATGGCTAACCTTAAACTAAATCTCGTTCTGAAGGCCCCCAATCAGTCGGTGGGCTTCGACATTAGCCGTGAGAAGGCACCTTCGTTTCGGAAATGGCTGGACAAATGAGCCGCAGACTTATTCAGTATGGCATTTGGGGTTCTGTCTGGTTGGCGTGCATGACCGGGACAGTAGCCGCTCAACAACGCTCCCTGCCTATCGAATTTAATCACATTCGGGAGCAGGAGGGCCTGTCGTCCCGAGTGGTTTATTGTCTGCTACAGGATCGGGACGGGTTTTTGTGGGTGGGTACGAATAACGGCCTGGACCGGTACGACGGCACCCATTTCGTGCCCTTTAAAACGCAGCGAAGTAATCACAACTCGCTCATCAACAATCAGTTGTATTCACTCTGCGAAGACCGGCAGGGCCGCATCTGGATGAGTGCCGAGAATGGAGTCAGTCGGTACGACAAAATTACGGGCCGGTTCTACCACATCACCACCGTTAAAAACCAGCCTTTGGGTATCTGCAAAAACATTTGCTGCGACCGCGCGGGCGATGTGTGGTTCACGAGTCGAAACCGGGGTCTTTACCGATACGTCACCAAAACCAGCGCAGTGGAATACTTTCCGGGCGCAGCCAGTGACAGCACAGGCGGGGTGCGTACCCTACCCAATGGCCTGATCGAAGACCCCTTCCGGGCGGGTCTGTGGGTGTCAGAACGGAGCGGACTGCGCTACTTCGACATTACCCGGCGGGAGTTCACCAGCCACCGTCAAAACCCGGAACACCTGCCCGTTTTCACACCGAACTGGACTTCCGCCATTGCTATCGACGGGGATCGGCTGCTGATCGCGGATAACACCGACCGGAGTATTATCGTCTATGACTTGCGTCTGCGACGGATCATGAAGCGACTGTTTCCCTCCAAACAGTCTGACCGGGATGATTTTGAGATCGCCACTATTTTTGTCGACCGGCGGCACAATCTGTGGCTCAGTTCGTGGAGTTCAGCCACCTTTTTTATTGACGGCAAAACCGACGGCATCCTCAGACTCAACTACGACAAAACCAAACCTACTTCGCTGGGGGCCAACTCATTCTGGGCGGGGTGGCAGCACCCCGATGGTTCCGTCTGGCTCGGTACGGTCAATGGCATTGCCTACGCCAACATGGAGCGCGCCTTATATGACGTGTATGACCTAGGCGTTTTATTCCCGGCTCTCACCGACGAGCAGGGTATTATGTCCTTCGCCGAAGATATAGACGGGTCATGGTGGTTTGGCACGTCGATCCGGGGGTTATTGCATTACAGACCGGCTACCAACCAGCTCGACGTATACCGGCTGCCTAACCGCACATCCCGTTATCCGTGGGGAATGCCCGCTGCTGAACTAAGCCTGCGGGGAAACGAAATTTTTGTGGGGTCTGACCATGCAGTTTACCGCTTCAGCAAACAAACTAAGCGATTTCGTGAACTTGCCTTGCCTGCGGAGGCCCGGTTAGATCATTCGGGGCCGTATCTGCTTGACGGAAATCGGTACTGGGTATTTGGGCATAGTAAACTCGCCTTTTCCTACGACCTCACCCGCCAGCGGTGGCAAACCTATCCCATTCGGTCAGTCAGCAAAGATCCTGAATTTCTGGTTCGCCGGGCATTAGTGAACCGTCAGGGGGACTTGTGGATAGATATTCACCCCGAAGGATTCGCCCGGTTTTCCCCTAAGCAAAATTGCTTCGTGGTGACTGATACCCGGCAAGCCGACTACGAAGCTACCATCTGTTCGTTGGCTGAAGACCGGGACGGTTCGTTTCTGATGGCTACCACGATGCACGGTTTAGTGAGCTATGACCCCGTGCGCGGGCAGGATTGGGTTAGGCCCGAAAACGAACGCATGGCCCTAAGCCAATGCACGGCGGCCCTGCCTGACAAATTTGGTAATACATGGGTAGCGAACTTCAATATCGTTTCGGTCATCACCCCCAGGAAACAGGTAATGAATGTCCGACTGTCTATCAACGAGTACACCACCGAATATGCGACCCGCCTGTATTCAATGCGGAACGGACACATTATGTCAATCCAGAAGGGACATGTAGTCGAGTTCAAACCCGAAAACATACGGCCAACGCGCACCCCCGAACCGGTGTTGCTCAACCGAATTGTGTTACCCGACACCACGTTGCTGCTTCATACTAATACGCCTGCTCTGCAGCTAAAAGCCGAAGACAACTCCTTTACCGTAGAGTTTAGTGCGCTATCAGCCTCTGTTAAAGATAGGTATTTGTACAAACTGGATGGCTACGATGAACACTGGATGGAGGCTGGCCTTCGCACGGATGCGGTCTATACCAAACTACCCGGTGGCCAGTATGTGTTCACCGTTAAATCAGTTAGTTCTGAAGGGATTGAAACGCCCTCCCGCAGCCTGACGGTGCTGGTTGCGACCCATTTCTACCAGGCTACCTGGTTCTGGCTGTTGATCGGGTTGCTGGTTGCGGGATTGCTCATTGTTTTTTTTCGATACCGGACTCTGCAGACTGCCCAGATTTATCGGCTCCGATTACAGGCGACTCGGCTCGAACACGACAAAACCCAGATTCAGTATCAGAACCTGATCAATCACCTTAATCCTCACTTCCTCTTCAACAGCCTGACATCACTCAATAGTCTGATCCTGACCAAGCCCAGAGAAGCTTCGGATTTTCTACAAAAGCTATCGGTGATCTATCGCTATATTCTGCAAAACAAAGATTCGGAGCTTGTCAGCCTGAGCGATGAACTGGCCTTCACCCAGCACTATATTGATTTACAGTCTGCCCGCTTTGGAGATGGTCTGCAAATCAGCCTGAACGTAGGTGCCGAGTACCTGACTCGCCGGATTGTACCCGTCACGATTCAGAATCTGCTGGAGAATGCCATTAAACACAACATCATCGACGAAGAAATTCCGCTGCAAATCAGCATCTATTGCGAGGACGAAACTCTGTTTGTACTGAACACGCTGCAAAAAAAAGACGTTGTCAAAACCTCCAATAAGCAAGGTTTAGTCAGCCTGAAATCGTTATACGGCTACCTGAGCCAACGCCCCGTCCGTATTACCGAAACCGCCACTCAGTTTGTCGTAGCGATACCGTTATTGGCCTGACGTACGTTTTAACAAGGTAACTTGTAATCAATCAGGTGATTTTTGCCCTACACTTTTTAGCCTGAAAAAGCCGCGTTCCAACTCAATGGACGCGGCTTTTTGCAAGTGTGATTATTTCGGTACAGCTCTCAATCGGGCATCTGCTGAAAATACGTCTTGCGCGTCTTCTTCTTGGTATAAAACTGAGTGGTCTCCAGCGTCTCGTGGCGCAAGTGCTGCTGCACGTGTTCCAGACTAACCCCTTCTTCCAACAAGAGTTGGCCTACGGTATGCCGCAGACTGTGGGCAGACATGCCCACTCGTTTCAACCCATGCTTTTTTAGCTGCTTATCGACCACATACCGGATTTGATGCGTCTTCAGGTTATCGAAAAGATACTCCCCTCGTCGGCCTTGGGGAATGGGCCAGCGGTTGGTTTCTTCCAAATACGTTTGCAATACCTGACGGCAAGCCGCGAAGAATTTGATGGCTTTCTTCGTGCTTTTGCCTTTGCCAAGTACGTGTAGTTGGTGCCTCTCAAAGTCTAAGTCGCCCAGTTTCAGCCGGGTCACTTCGACCGTTCGCAAGCCCTCCAGTCCCAACAAGACCAGTAAGGCTTTGTCACGAGTAGTCTCAACTTCACTCAGGATTTGTTGCCTCTCTGTTGCTTCCAGACTATCCTTATAAAAAGTGCGTTCGATGGCCAATCCGCGCACGTCATTGATGTCACGCAGCGAATTAAGTTGCTCTTTCTCTAACTTAAGGTCTTCGCGTCGGCGGATGCACCAGGAGGATAATTGCTTGACGGCTGACAGGTAGAGGTTAATGGTGAACGCAGAATACTGATTATCTTTGAGATGCTGCACGAAATCGGATACGGTTAGCCCACTCAGTGATGCAGGCAAGCCTAATGCCGTCTGCTCATCGACATACAGGAAAAAGGCGTTGAGGGCTTTGGTGTAGGTTTCCTTCGAGCGGTCGCCACGCAGGCTTTTGGCTTCCCGAATGAATTTCAAGACCAGCTCATTGGCGGCTGGAGGAATTTTGGTTGTTTTGGAATCCGCCACCACGGTCGGACTACCAATGGTTTGATAAAAGAGCAGAAACTTGCGAATGGGTGAAACACGGTTAGGTGGTAACTCGGCGGTGAACCGGGCAAAACTAATACCGTCGATAGGAAACCTTTTTTTGAGACAATCCTCAACGAACACTTTAGCATGGCGGGGATAATTGCTCAACTTAGGCAGGTCAGCAGCAAAGTAGCGAACCAGTTGACTAACGGTGTATCGGCTGACTGTTTTGCCGACGGCCTGATCAGTTTTAGTATTTTCGGGGGAATGTAGGATGATGGATGTGTCGGCCATAACAAACGTGGTTAGTTGGGCGAAGGTGGTTAAATTTTATGATATTCACCAATTCTCGCAAAGCATAATTTACAAGACGGTGAACAAATAAACTATTGATCAATATTATTTCCGGGCGAATGTTAACCAAACGTATTATGCGGGCAAGGCCTTTGTCCTACTGAAAAGCGAACGCAAGGTAGCGGCTCTGTTGCCCATCGCTCTTGGTGGATCGATTGGCGGAACTGGAATCATTCTATGCTCAGACAATTCAAAGCAGGCAGGCTCAGGAAACGGAAACCAATCTGTCCAATACCGTATCGGGCGAGAATTGGTGTGGAAGAGAATGAAGCTACTCCTATTCGTTGAGGCAATATTGTCCGCTGATTACCCCCGGCTCAACGCATCGTTCCTTGGGAGATTATGCCAATAAACATTGGATCAATTTTGCAAGCGACACTTGCAAAATTAGATAGATGCCCTATTGCAGGAAGCTGTTGGTAGAAGCTGGCGACACTAAGTATGCAAGATTTACGACACAAAGCGTTCAAACTAACAAAGAACGAGTAGAAATTAACAATTTTCCCCTCAGAGTAAAAATAGACATTGAACATCCTTTCTTCTATCTACTAATTCTAATCTCTTCTGAAAACTAACTCGCCTTCATTTTTAAAAAATTTGCCATGAAAAAGAAAACAAAGTTCTCAAACAAACAATATGATTTCCTCCTGACCGAATTGCTAAAGCAAATTGCTAAAACACCCGTCCTTAAGCCCGACCGAGAAAATTGGGATATCGAAGGAACCTGGCAGGACTGCGGAGATATTCACTTTGTGGATAGTCGTTACATGGCCGAGTTCGCTCTCTGGCGCGATTTTGGTTGCAAAACAGTAAAGCTTATCAATTATGGTAAGCCAGCGGTCAAGATGAGTTTTTACAGCAAACACAAGTACTGGCTAAAGAAACCCCATGATCTCACACATGAAGAACGGCATAACTATATAACAGAACACCTAAATACTTTATCACACTCAATTGTGTTATTACAGGCTAAATTAGACCAGCAAACTCCGCTGGCACAAGCAGAAATTCGCCGACGGATTGATGCAGGTCTTAAAGAGATCGACACTTGGCAACTCATACAGTCGAGGAGCCAGCAGTACGAACTGGCGGTGTCAACGTATCAGCGTGGGTATGCTTACTTGTATATTAGCTATAAATTTATGTTACCCAGTGGTGAATACGATAACGAATCAGAACACCTTTTGCACCACACCCGCGACCGAATTGGCACGATTACCCAAACCAAACAGAATGTCATTTTCGTGGATACAAACGAAATCAACCGGGTTCATCCCCAGCAAAATAAAGAAATTGAGTCGTATCTAAGCCGCTTTCCTCAGAAAAGTACAACCGGAGCGGTTCGATTATACACCCGGCCACGACCTGAACTGGAAAGTCACGCCGATTTTGGCGTACACAAACCCGAGGAGGATGTGGGTCAATTGGGCTTATTCGATTCAGCTTGTTAAGCTACTGGTATTACAATTGGCTGGCCACGGTTCGGAACGAGCTTAGGGCTGCTTCCAGATTCTCGACAATAGCAAGAGCCAGTTCATCGGGATTGGGCAGGTTGTCAAGATCACTCAGACTGTCATCTTTCAGCCAGAAGATATCTAAGCTGGTCTTGTCGCGGGCCATAATTTCTTCATACGTAAATCGCCGAAAACGCTCCGTTTCCTGACGCTGATGGCGGTTTTCAGGGTTGTAGCATGAGACAAACTCAGTCAGGTGGGTTGGCCGAAGCGGGTTAGTTTTGAGGGTGTGCTTGATGTTGGTCCGGTAATCATACACCCACAATTCTTTTGTCCAGGGATCGCGGCTGGCGGGTTTATTATCGAAAAACAACACGTTCGCTTTCACGCCCTGAGCGTAGAAAATGCCCGTTGGCAACCGTAGAATGGTATGCAGATCGGTGCTGCGGAGCAATTGCTTACGAATGGTCTCCCCGGCCCCACCTTCAAACAAAACGTTGTCGGGGAGTACCACAGCCGCCTGTCCGTCAATTTTAAGCATCGAACGGATGTGTTGCATGAAATTGAGTTGCTTGTTGGCGGTGGTTGCCCAAAAGTCCTGACGCTGGTAGGTCAGGGCTTCCCGCTCCATATCACCGTCTTCATTGGTAATTGTCGTGCTGCTTTTTTTGCCAAAAGGTGGATTGGCCAACACGTAATCGAACCGTTGGCGGGGCAGTTCGAGCAGGCTGTCACGCCGGTCGATGGGTGGGGCCGAGTTCAGATCACCGATGTTGTGCAGGTACATATTCATCAGGCAAAGCCGCACGGTATTCGGCACAATTTCCCATCCCTGGAACGTATTGTATTTCAGAAACTGCTTTTCCTCAATGTCTAAGGGCTGTTTGCTAACGTAATCATACGCGGCCAAAAAGAAACCCCCCGTGCCACAAGCGGGATCGGCAATGGTTTTCATCGGCTTCGGACGCATACATTCCACCATCGCCCGGATGAGCGGGCGGGGCGTGAAATACTGCCCGGCTCCCGACTTGGTATCTTCGGCGTTTTTTTCGAGCAATCCCTCATACACTTCGCCTTTCACGTCCACGTCGAGAGTTGTCCAGGTTTCGGCGTTGATGAGCAGCACTAATTTATGTAGCTTGGCCGGGTCTTGAATCTTGTTCTGGGCCTTGAAAAATATCTGCCCAATCATGCCTTGTTGTCGGCCCAACTCAAGCAGGATATGAATGTAGTGCGCTTCCAGATCGGCCCCGGTGCGGCCCAGCAGACTTTCCCAGGCCAATTCGGCGGGAATGTTTGTGTCGCGGAAATGTGGGGGCTTACTGTATTCATCGGCCATTTTCAAGAATAGCAGGTACGTAAGTTGTTCCAGATAGTCACCGTAGCCCATACCATCGTCGCGGAGAGTATGGCAGTAATTCCAGATTTTGGCAACGAGTGAATTCGAGTTGGTCATGTGGGTTTGTTGTTGGCTTGTAGGAGTTGGCGGGCGTTTTCGGTCAGGACGTAGCGGCCCGTTTTTTTGGAGCCTTCGAAGGCAATCAGTTCGGCAGCACGCAAAAGGTCAATATCCCGAAGAATCGTGTACCGAGACACCTTAAGATCGTCCTGCAACTGGCGGTTGGTCACTCCGTCCGACTGAGTAATTTGATACAATTCAGCAGCCAGCCTGGCCCGGATAGCGGTGCTTATTGTTGCATTTATTGTCGCGTTTATTGTCGCATTTATTGTCGCATAACTCACTTTTACAGGGTCATTGGGGCTTTTTACAGTATCATTGGTTGCACGTTGAGGTTCTGCCTGATTAATAGCCTGCCCTCGTTCAGCCGCAAAATCCCGATAGACCGGAATGGGTATAATAGCCCGAAAGCTATCGCCTTCGATGAATTGTGGTAACTGACCCGGCGTGTAAACAGGCTGATAATGAGATACCTGGCGAACGCCCGACCCTAAGCGATCCATAAAGCCGATCTCGCGGAAGACATTGGCAATGGCCGGATTCTTGGGGTAAGGCGTGAAGCGATTGGGATCGAGCGGGCCGCTTTGGTAGGTGCGATTGGCGTTTTCGGTCAGGACGTGATCGGCGTAGATGATGAGCCGGGCGGGATAGCCACTGCCGTACTCCCGATGGGCCAGCATATTCACAATCACTTCCCGGAATATCTTGTCACGAAGGCTTATGCGTTGGCTGTCTTCCAGAAAAAACGGGTCGGCTAAATGCTTCCGCACAAAGGCAATCAGCCGGTCGTAGGCTTCGAGTAGGTTGCATTGTATGTAATCCCGGTCGTCGTAGCGGTCAAGGTCGAGTTGACGGACAAGCGCATCGAACTCGTAGTACGGCAAAGCGTTGATAATGGTTTCGTTTTTGCCGAACAACAAAGCCGCGCCCAAAGTGTAGCCTTCAAGGGGTTGCCCGCTCGCCGGGGGCAGGAAGTTGCGTCGCCACAGGCCCGCGCTGCGGAGCAGTTCGGCATCGTTCAGGCTATTCCAAACGTGCTGACCATCCTGCCGGACGGTGGCCATCTGCCGCGCCCGCGCCAACAAATCGGGTCGAAGGTCAGCCAATTCCAGATAGGGAATAACCCGGTTCTCGGTAGAAAAATTAGCCTTACGCTCATACAGCAGGCGGGTGGCTTCCTGATCGGTGACCCGAAAATCCCCATCCGCCGAGCGGTCGTAAATGGTGCGGTTGGTGCGGTGTACCTGCGAACTTTGGCCTATTGGCACGTACAAAACAAGTTTACCCTCGATCTCGACGGTTTCGGGAAAGAGCCGGTAAATGGGCGATAGTTTGTCGGGGTCGTTAGCCGAAGCGACCAGATTCTTAACCAGTTTGGAAACCACATCAGGATCAACGCCGAGGATAGTGCTATCGTCACGCACACCAAGCAATACCGTGCCACCCTCGCGGTTGAGAAAGGCGCAAATGGTCTCGAACAACGAACGGGGCAGGTCGGTACGGGCCTCTTTAAACTCGACGGTGAGGCCCTCGCCCTGTTGTAGCAATTGGGTGATATGTTCGCGGTCGGTCATACTAACTTCCCTTGAAAGGCTTGTTTTAGTACACTTTGTCGTAATCGCCCGGCCCGGAGCAGTTCGGTACGGAGCGTTTTTTCGAGCGCGTCGGCTTCTGACAAGCGGGCTTCGATTTCCTGCACGATTTGGGTTTGAGTAGCGAGGTCGGGGAAAGGAATTGTTAAACCAGCTATTTTGGATATACTCAATGTATGAAGACCAGATGTAGAACTGGCTTGTTTTTCAATAGCTTCCCGCCCAAGCGGAGAGATAAGCCACGTCAACAGAAAGACAGAAGCAGCGGGATTCTCAAAGCGTATTTTAATTAAATGATTTTGGTGCAAGCAATATGGTATTTCCTCCTTCCACAAAGCCACTCGACCAACTTGCTCAATACTACCGTTCCCTTCAACTACAAGCAGATCACCATACTTCAAAAGCGTTCGGCTAATTTCAGATTCAGCTACTCCAATTTCTTTTATTTCCGTTAAATCCAACCTATTTGCGTAAACGTTGGCGACCCGCAAATACGGTACTTGCAATGGCAATATTTCCCGTTTACTATTCTTCGTAATTCCTCCTGTAACGCTGGCTATTTCACCCAACTTCACCCGTTCCCAGTCGGGATTACTCAAAAAGTAGTGCAACACGGCCTGACGATAGATTTTGAGCCGGGCAAGGGCCGTTTCTATCTCCGTTACGCCCGCATCAATCTCCGAAAACAGTTCTTCGATTTTGACGACGATGCGGTGCTGCTCGGCGAGGGGGGGAAGAGGTAACTTATAACCTTTAAGAAAGGTAGTATTGATGCGGGGACGAGTTGCACCATGTACACCAAGTATTAGGGTTTTGTGAATCTCCTGTGTACTTAGAGCATAGACTACAAAATGCCGATCTACTACTTTGGCATTAATTCTTATGCAGAAACAGTCAGCTTTATTGATAGCCCGATTTTTCAGCTTTGGAACAACAGTGGTTCGGACAGTCTCGCCAATGAATGACGAAAAAACTATATCACCTTCGTAAATTTCATTCTTTTCTAATGAATAGAACTTCTGTTCAGATATGAAAGTCTCTTTATCACCGATGAACTCCATATGGCCGATGTTCTCTAATCGGATGACTTGATATCCAGGTTGGTCTACATAATCTGCTGTTTTCAAGTTTGATCCAAACGGTCCATCGAAAATCTTGTCAACGATTTCTCCCAACTTAACCCACCGCCAGCCGTCGGGCAGATCGGTTTTGTAGGCTGAGGGGAAAGCATCAAGGGAAGATTCCGGCGGAAAAACGAGTAATTGGGTAGCAGTCATAAGGGGCCAAAATACGGCTTTTTAGCCATATTTTAGCCCCATTAATAATTTCTATTTCGCCGTATTGACAAAATGATTGTAAACAAAATACAAGCAAACAAGAAACAGTAATGACAGCGGAACTAACCATTTTATACTTAACCCAATCTGAAACAGTATGAAACAGATGAATAATGTATTGAAAATAGCCTGGATTATGAAGTATGATGTAATCGCTAAATCAAACTTCCTAAACTGTTTGTTAACCTTGTTTTTAGCTTCTTGGAAATGCTGAGTATCCTCTATATTACGCTCATTCTCAAAAAATTTGTTCTTCGCGAGTTTGGCGAAGTCATCTTCAAAATTACTCTTCATTTCTGCCACATCATCTTGTTGAATGCTTAATAAAAAAGCAGTGTACAAGGTAAAAACCAGGAATGCCGCTACTATTAACAAGAGTAAAATTGTAGTCAAAACGGGCTGAGTAGGATCACTAACCTTAAATGTGGCAAAAGCAGTTACTGTTATAGATACAGGAAAAGCAATAGTTTGGTTAATAACCTTGCCGAGAAGCTCACGAATCTTAGTGAAGTACTGATCTTGGCTGTCTCGATACTCTGATTTTAATTTGTCAAGCGATAAGTCGTTAAGGTATATTTCAAAATTTTGTTGAGCCGTATGGAGTATTTCAGGCATTTTCTCAATGAACACTTTCATGCGTTCGTCCCGATCAACTTTTGGCAGATAATTGAATAATTCGTATTTAATAAATTTAGGTAGGTGTTTATTCTGATCATCGAATGATGTTTTAAAGTCATCAAATGATTTTCGCAAAGACTTATTACGGTCAAAAGAAGGTTTAAAATGCTTAAACGGAATACTTAACTTTCCCTCTTTCTTCGGAGATGTAAAAATAATCTGATCAAGAGCATCATTGAAATAGTCAACAAAGTAAAACGGTTTATCTTCCTGATGATCCTGAGTTCTTAAAAATTCTATGTAGTCAAAATATACTTTTGTATTCTCAAAAATATAATCGGTAGATATGAGACTAAAGTTAAGATGAGTTTCATGAGTTGTATTGTCAAAGAAATATGGGACCCCCTTTGTCGAGTGTAGGATCAATAAATCGGCATTAAAATCACTTCTCGAAACCCGACCAAAAAAATCTTCTTCATCAAAAAACAGCGAAAAACTGTTTTGATTGAGCGAAACCTGTACTGTTGCACCGATATTATCGACCAATTCTATTCCCCAACTAACCAGACTTTCAATAATCAGCTCAGGGTTATCAATTGTGAATTCTATAATCCCCTCTTGCTGATTATAAATTGGCTGATTAGGGAGAATCAAATTACAAAACGCCAGTAGGTTTTGTATACGAATATCCATAAATTTATTTCTGTAAGCCGTTCACTATCTGGTTAATAAGCGATGGTGAATCAATGATTAGTATTTTATTTAGCCCATCTTGTTTAATTCTTATAGGTGAACGATCACCAAACTGATGTTTAGGAAATTTCAACTTGATACCTAAATCTTCGTCTTTTACATCCAACCAACCACGCTTACTGACCGTACCCTTGTGTAGTTTAAATTCTGTATCAATTTCAATTTTGTGAGATCTGGCTTTGTTTACCAAAAACATTTCATCCTCGAATATATGTCGTCCAACCGTCAGCAAGTCAATTTTTTTATTCTGTTGCGATTCAACAAGATTGAAAACATTTGTCTTCAGTTTTTCAGCAGTCATTGCTTCACCTGTTTCAGCATCAACAGGTAATTCGTCTTTGATTGCATCAAGTAGTCTGTAGAAATCTTCCGTTGATTCTTTACCACTTTTCCTATTTTGACAGCCTACCCACTCAACAAAATAGTCAGCAACCTCTTTTTGACGATTATGTGTAAAAGCTAAACACTTCTGTCCTTCAGAACGATATTTGATATAATCAATCTGGCATCCCATAGCCATTTTATCGGTTTCCATATACTTGATCTTGTCAAGTTGAAAACTGTGGGAATTATTATCTAATTTAAAAAGTGTTCCCTCAATATCTCTGACTAAAAAGATACCCAATCCATAATTTCCATTATTCTCATACTCACAAAAAACGTAGTACCCACCTCTTGCGAAATTCTTTTTATCGAGAAGCCGATTCAATTGCGGGGCTACATCCTTTGTAAATAAAATAAAATCATCCTCTCCTTTGGCTGAACTGAAATATGTACGGAAAGAAGCAACAAAGGGGTTTTCATCAGGTATTCCGAAATGACCATAAAAGACTCCCTCTCGGTCAAAACTTTTAATCATTTTTTCCATTGATACATAATTAGACGGTTTAACACCGGCCAAAGTATCGGAAAGAAACCACTTAATACCCTCGTGGTCAGGGCTTTTCTGCAATTCGTGAATAACGACTTTATTGGGTTTGAACATTGCGTGTGGTATTGTTAAGCGGCAAGATACTCATTCAATTCATCAATCAGTACATTACTTTCCTCCCCAAACAACTGCCACATCTTCCCCAGGCCACCCCGTTCGGCGAAGGGCGAATACTCGAAAGCGGTGCGGTCGAGGTGGAAGCTGCTGGCCACAAAGTCGCGCATCATGCGGAGCCAGGTCATTTGCTCGTCGGAGAATTTGAGCGACCCGGCCTGTTTGCCAAATACCCACGTCTGGAAGTTGCGGCCAACTGTCTGATCGTAGGGCGTTAGTTCGGCATCAATCTCCAGCACATGCCGAATCAGCGACACCAGGGCCACTAACTCGCTCTTGGGCGAAGGAAGTTTGACGGCCTCTAAAGCCTGATAGGCCAGCCAAACCTGCGCCGGCATCAGCACGGGCTGCTCGGTTTTGAGTTTCTCAATCAGCTCCTTCACCATCCGAAACGTTAGCTCCCGTCGGCGGTAGGGTTCGCCGTAGAATAGTTGCAGGGCCGTGATTTCGTCTTTGTGCGCGTCCAGATACGCCCTGAATTGCCGGATGAGTTCAGTGGCCCCGTCGCGGGCGTTGATGTCCCAGCCCGAAAAGCGCACGTTGTCTAAGTTAAGGTGGTCGATCACCTGATCGTGTTGCTGCCGTACCGTCTCGATGTAGTCGCGTAATTCGGCCCGGTCGAACAGCCGGGTCGCTTCGTCAGCCAATTGGTCGCGGGCTTCATCGAGCCAGGCGGGTGGATAGCCTTCGGCTGCTTCGGGGTGTAGGTCCCGTACTTTCTGCTCCTGACAGTCGGGGTTGTCCACGTCGAGCAAATTCGCCACCATCTGGTTAATGCTCGTGCCTTCGGTCAGTTCGGCGAAGTGGCTCCGCTCATCGGGGGCCAATTGTTTTTCGAGCCGGGTGAGCCGGTTGGCCAGCGACAACAGGGTGTCTTCAGTGCGGTCGCCCATCACCACGCTCATCATCAGGTCTTTGAGGGCCACACCGGGCTTTCGTTCGAGCGGTCGGCTATCGGTTTTCAGGCTTTTCGTCACGCCGATGGCATCGACAATCACAAAATGGGTTTTGTTGCCCCCTGCCGTTTTCGTCACCTTTTGAAGATCGTCGGAGCCGAGTGTCCGGGTGCCACGCCCTTTCATCTGTTCAAAATAAGACCGGCTTTTCACGTCCCGCATAAACAGCAGGCACTCGATGGATTTAACATCGGTTCCGGTGGCAATCATGTCCACCGTTACGGCTACGCGCGGGTCATACTGGTTGCGAAACTGCTTTAACACCGTGGTGGCTTTCTCCTCTTTATTGCCGTAGGTTATCTTCTTACAAAAGTTGTTTCCCTGGTTGAATTCTTCCCGAACGATACGGATAATGTCTTCGGCATGGCTGTCGGTCTTGGCAAAAATGAGCGTTTTCGGCACCTCATACTCCCCTTTCTCATTCAGCCGATTGGGGAAGATATCCTGCTGCAAGGCCCGCCTAAACTCCCGAACTACGGTGCGAATCTGATCAGGATTCACTACATCACGGTCCAACTGCCGACCGCTGTAGTCGAGCGGTTCATCGAGCTGCTCCCAGCGTTTGCGCCGGGTTTGTCGGCTTCGGCGTTCGAGGTATTCTTTTGCCCGTAAGCCAGCACCCTGCGCCGTGATCTCGGTTTCGATGGTATAGACATCGTAGGGTACGTTCACGCCGTCGGCTACGGCCCGTTCGTAGGTGTATTCACTAACGACATTCTTTTTGAAGAAACCATAGGTACGGGCATCCGGGGTGGCCGTCAGCCCGATCAGGAACGCATCGAAGTAATCGAGAACCTGTTGCCAGATGTTGTAGATGGAACGGTGGCACTCGTCAATAACGATAAAATCGAAGGTTTCGACCGGCACACGAGCGTTGTAGGCCACGTCTTTCGGTGGCCCGGTCTGAGTCAGTTCATTCAGCGACGTTTCTTCTGCCGACTCATCCAGTTCCACTCCTCTCAGCACCGAGTACATCCGTTGAATGGTGCTGATGCAGACCTGCGCCGACGGGTCAACAAACGACGATTGGAGCCGCTGCACAGTGTAGAGTTCGCGGAAACTCCGTAGATCATCGTTGGGTACGTAGGCCTGAAACTCGGTTTCGGCCTGCTCGCCGAGGTTTCGGGTATCGACCAGAAACAGAATTCGTTTTGCGCCCGCAAACTTCAGCAGCCGATATATGGCGGTGATGGCGGTGAACGTTTTGCCCGCGCCGGTGGCCATCTGAATGAGCGCGCGGGGCCGGTTTTGCGCGAAGGACGTTTCCAGATTCCTGACGGCCTTGATCTGACAATCCCGTAAGCCCTGTTCCGGTAAGGTTGGCAACGTCATGAGCCGGGCGCGGAGCGTGTCGGGCTGGCGCACCCATTCGCGGAGTTGTTCGGGCTGGTGAAAGTGAAACAGATCGCGGGCGCGGGGCGTAGGGTCGCGTAGGTCGGTAAAGTGCGTTTCAACACCCGTACTTTCGTAGAGAAACGGCAGCGATTGTCCCTGTTGTTGCCAGCGGAGCCGACTTTGGGCATATTTGCCGGTTTGCTCTTCGACGGGTGTTAAAATCACCCCTTCTTTTTTGGCCTCAATCACGCCCACTGGCTTGCGCTCCACAAACAGCACGTAATCTGCCGGGCCATCGTCCGTAAGGTATTCCCGAACAGCTACGCCCACGCCCGCCGACGGGTTAAATTGTTTGACGTTCTGAATGAGCCAACCAGCGTTGGTCAACATCCGGTCTATTGTCTGTCGGGCCTGTTGTTCGGGGTCGAGGGGCATGGATGGTTGGAAAGAGGATGTCAAAACACAAAACTACACCTATAGTCTTAAATCTGTTCAGCTACTTATCTACTTTCCCTTCACTTCCAGCTTATTATATACCCCTTTGATTCTATTCGAGTGCGTGTTTACCCTTTATTGAGTAAACACGCACTGCCAACCCTACTTTCAAACCTGCGCCGGGGCTATTTCCTCGGATTCCTGTTCCATCTTTAGTTGTAACTCGGCCACCTCACCCTCAACCCGTTGTAAATCAGCTTCTCGGCGGAAGGGTTCGTATAATTTTCGGGAGAACTCGGCTTCTACCTGCCGGGCGCGGTCGATGTCCTGACGGGTCAGGGCGGGTAACTGCTCGGCATGGGCTACACTGGCCCGTAATGAGAGAAACAAGCCTGGTGCGGTGGTCACCTCGCCGGATATGCTTTGGCCCCAATTGTAGACGTAATGGCACTTAGGCCGCTCGTATAAGAATTCCTGAACCATTTCCGCCGTGATGGTTAGTAGCAAACCGTTTACTTTTATAGTCTCCTGCGGCTGTAGTTTTCGCTTTACCTGCCCACGCATTCTATCAAACAACTCCTGTACGGCGGGTCCCCACTTCTCCCGGTAGCTATTCCCGGCCACTTCGACCGTATGAATCTCGTATGGCTGACCAAAGCGGTTTCGGATAACGTCAAGTTCGGCTTCCAGCGTTGGTAATTGCGGCTGTTTTCGGGCAATAATTTCGCGGGCGCGTTCGACCTGCATTTGGGCTTCGATAAGCCCCCGTTTCCAGTTCTTTTTTGCCTGCACCAACCGCGACAGATCCAACTGGCGGGCGGTGTACAGCATGGCATACTGACTACCGGAAAGGGTTGCCATCATCTGGTCAAAACTCATGGATGCAAAATCGTCGTCGGCTCCAATATCGTTAACTTCCTGCTCGTTGATATGGCCTTTTAGTACCTGATTGATAAACTTTTGTTTGATGGCTAACCGACCATAAGCGGTGGCATCTAAGGTACGGTCAACACCATAGGTAAGGATGTCGACGGGTATATTCCAAACGGCATGTAAGTTTCCCTGCCGTAGGATTCGGCCATTGCGTTGCTCAAAATCGGTGGGGCGGTTGGGAGCATCTAAGTGGTGCAAGGCGGCTAACCGTTCCTGCACGTTCACGCCTACGCCCATCCGCTCCGATGTTCCCAACATGACCCGGATTTCGCCGGTACGCATTTTGGCAAATACGGGTTCCCGTTTGTTGGCATCCTCTGGTACAATGGCTATCTGGTCAGCGGGTACGCCTTCGGCAATCAGTTTATGGCGAATGTCGGCAAACAAGTTAAACAGTTTCGCGGTCAGTTTGGCCGAACGTAGTACGGCCCCTTCTACATCGAATAAACCAACGACAGCGGGGCTTTGATACACGTCGGCAAAAACCAACTGGGTGCCATTGTAGGAATCACTTTTCTGGTAGATGCGTAAGATTTCGGCAACGGCCCGGTTTGTTTTAGACCCGCCTTCGTCGGGGGCGGTTGCGGCCAAAAGCCGAATGTCCAACGTCGCTTTTCGGGCCTGCCCAAACATCACAAGCGGGATATGCGAGTTCTCGCGCTTCTCTCCTCCACTCAGATTTTCAAACCAGCGTAGTGTTTCCCGGATTCGTTCTAACTCCTTGGCAACGCCCTCCGTTTGCGGCAGCACAACGCGGGTAAAAGCGGGTACGCCCTCGTCGTTCAGCTTTAGCGTTGGTAATGTTTTGTCCCGTTGAAACTCGACTACATCATCATTTAGCACAACATCAACGTGGGAACGGTACAACTCGGATAATTGCCGGACGTTAACGAATTTGGCGAACCGCTCAACGGCTTTAAAGTTGCCGGTCGTAGTCAGTTCAAAGCTGGCAATAATAGACCCGAACGCTCCGGCGAACTGGTCAAACGTACTGAGCCGGGCTTGCTCCAAACGCTCCGGGGCAACAAAACGTAACATTGTCCACGCTTCGGCCATTGTGTTGCTGATGGGCGTTCCGGTTGCCAGTACTACCCTACCCTGCCGACTCTGCACCGACCGGCATTTAAACATCGCGCTTAACGCATCCTCCGAACCTGCCGTATCAATGCCTTTGACCTGGTGCCGCTTCGTATAAAAGCCCAACCGTTTGTATTTGTGACATTCGTCCAAAAACAGCGCGTCGATTCCCAATTGGTCAAACGTCAGGATGTTGTCACGCTTACGGTCGGCCTGCCGTAAACGACGTGCCTCTAATCGTAATTTTAGTTCATTTAGTCGCTTTACCATCGAACGGCGCGACTACTCTACCCTACTAAAATAAGGACAATAGAAAAGGGAATAGGATATTTGTAGTTCTCAAGCTCCAAATAGACCCCATTCCCTGTGAAGCAGAAGCTCAAAGGCGAAATTACCACAATCCTGCATTCAGCACCCATTGTTA